>NZ_SLWW01000003.1 GCF_004342445.1 Rhodovulum euryhalinum | reverse complement strand
CGCAGAAAACGACTTCGGAGCCCTCGGCGACACCTCAACCCTCGCCGACCCATCCGTCGTCGAGACACTCATCGAAAACAGGATGAACAGGGGCTGACGCCCCGCAGGGCGCAGGAAAGGACAGGGCCGGCGCGCGATGGCGCCGGCCCGTTCCGTTTCGCATCGGCATCAGACCGCGCCCGGGCCTAGCAGCCCGGATAGGTCATCACGGTCCCCATCTCGCTGATCTCGCCAACGCCGGGCTCACATTCCTGCACCGGCTGGGCCACACAGGCCGCCAGCGCGACCATGAGCGACAGCCCCAGGACCGCCTTCCCGAAAGACTTGATGGTGATCATCTGCACCTCCATCGGCTGTGCGGGCTCGATCCCCCGCAGAAACTGAACTAATCGGTTCAGATAGAATCGTCCATGATCGCGATCAAGCATGACGCAGCGACACGGGCGCCGTTTTGTGCACAGGCGATCTGTGGGGGGAGATGACGATTCCAGCCGCGTGCCGCAGCACCACAGATGGCCAGGGGGCCACCTGAAAGCCCTTTTTCACAAGGGTTTGGGACCATGCCACGCCGCACAACGCCACGCGCCGAAACGCCAAAAGACGCCTTCCCGGGACACTATGCCGGGGCGGCTGTTCACATGGTTATCCACAGCCCTGCGACTTACGGGGGACGACATTCACGACCAGTGATTCGTCCCAAGCCACAGGCAGAGCGGGCTTTGCTCGGGGCATTTCATAGTTGTTTTTCCATTACTCTGACAACCCCTGATAGTTCTCCGCCAACCGCGACCGAATGACCTTGGCGGCGCCACAAAATGGCGCAGCAAAGGTGCCGCACCGCTCCTGGGCGCAGAGGCCGGTTCGGCCCGCGGCGGGGGGCCGGGCAAGACGGGTCACACTGTGCTGACGGTGCGGTCACAGTTGCGTGCGGCACCGGTGCGCAATGCCACACCGGCGTTGACCCCTGCCCGGCGCGGCCAAGCTGTTCCGGAAAACCTGGAGACACCCATGTTCGATTCCTCCGACCGCACGGCCCCCGACCTGACCGCCCACAAGCCCCCCGCGGATATCCGCGACCGCGTGGCGTTGCGGATCGTCAAGCTGATGCGCGTCTTCGCCGACGCGTTCTTTGCAAAACGCTATGGCCACCGCGCCGTGGTGCTGGAGACCGTCGCAGCCGTCCCCGGAATGGTGGGCGGCATGCTTCAGCACCTCAAGGCGATCCGCCATATCCGCGACGATCAGGGCTGGATCCGCGAGTTGCTGGACGAGGCCGACAACGAGCGGATGCACCTGATGACCTTCATCAAGATCGCCCGGCCCACGGCGCTGGAACGCGGGATCATCCTTGTCGGGCAGGCGCTGTTCTTCAACGCCTACTTCTTTCTCTACCTCTTCGCGCCGCGGATCGCCCACCGGGTGGTCGGCTATCTCGAGGAAGAGGCGGTGATCAGCTATACCCAGTACCTGGCGCAGGTCGACGCGGGCGAGGCCGAGAATGTCCCCGCGCCGCAACTTGCCATCGACTACTGGGGCCTCGCCCCAGAGGCGCGGCTGCGCGAGGTGATCGTTGCCGTCCGCGCCGACGAGGCCGGGCACCGCGACCGCAACCACGCGATGGCCGACAGCCTGGCGGGCGTGTAGTGGCCGGGTCAGACCGGGTTCTGGGCGCCCGCGAAATACATCAGCCGTCCATCCTCGTCAAAGATCGGCCGGATGCGCAACCGGTTGACGAAAGGCGTGCCGTCCTTGCGGTAGTTCAGCAGGTCGATGGTAAAGGGCGTCTGCGCGCGCAGCGCATGGCGGATCGCCTCGACCGCGTGGGGATCGGTGTCCGGCCCCTGCAGAAAGCGGCAGTTGCGCCCCACCGCCTCTTCGGCGGAATAGCCGGTCTGCCGCTCGAATTCCTCGCTGACATAGATCATCGGGTTATCCGGCAGCGACGGATCCGAGATCACCACGCTCATCTCGCGCTCGTCGCGCTCCAGCAGCGCCCGTGCCTCGTCGTCCGTCAGATCCCTGCGCATCCCCATGCCCCCATGGTTTCTTGTTTGCCGCTTCTGCCTAGCCCGCCCGCATCCACCGGGCAAGGGCGCGCGGCGGGGCAATCGGGCTCTGGACGCCGCGCCGCCAATTCCTTATATGTTTAGTAGGATTTTCAGGGACCGCGACAGCGATGCAGCAGGAAAAGCTAGAGGGGACGCCGCTTATCCGGCCGTCTTCCACCGACCATCCCCTTTACCCGCAGGTCGTCGAGGCCTGCCGGTCGGTTTTCGATCCGGAGATCCCGGTGAACATCTACGACCTTGGCCTGATCTACACGATCGAGATCGACGCCGAGAACGCGGTGGCGATCACCATGACGCTGACCGCGCCGGGCTGCCCCGTGGCGGGCGAGATGCCGGGCTGGCTGGCCGAGGCGGTGGAACCGTTGCCCGGCGTCAAGCAGGTCGATGTCGAGATCACTTGGGATCCGCCCTGGGGCATGGACATGATGTCCGACGAGGCGCGGCTGGAACTGGGCTTCATGTGACGCCCGGCAAGAGGGAGATTTTGGGATGTTCGGAATTCCCGGCAAGCAGGCTGTCGTCCTGACGCCCGCCGCGGCGGCGCAGGTGGTCCGGCTGATGGCAAGACAGAACGCCGCCGGCCTTCGGATCGGGGTGAAGAAGGGCGGCTGCGCGGGGATGGAATACACGATGGATTACGTCGCCACGCTCGACCCGATGGACGAGGTGGTAGAACAGGACGGCGCGCGCGTCGCCATTGCACCGATGGCGCAGATGTTCCTGTTCGGTACCGAGATCGACTACGAGGTGGGCCTGCTGGACTCGGGGTTCAAGTTCCGCAACCCCAACGTCACCGAGTCCTGCGGCTGCGGCGAATCGATCAAGTTCCGCGAGGTCGACGAGACCGCGGGGAACTGACCCGGCCGTGATCCCCCCTGCCCCGCTGCGCGCAAAAGGGGCGTTCCGCTCGCCCCGCAAATGCCCTAGGAAGACCCTCGGAATCCGTAACGAGGGAGTGAGCGCATGCGGCGGAAACTGGCGGCCGGGAACTGGAAGATGAACGGGACGGGGGCGTCGCTGAGCGAGGCGATGGCACTGGCAGCGGCCCATCCAGATCCGCAGGTCGACATCCTGCTTTGCCCGCCCGCCACGCTGATCGACCGCATGGCCGACGCGGTGCATGGCTCCAGGCTGGCGGTCGGCGGCCAGGATTGCCACGCGGCGGCATCGGGGGCACATACCGGCGACATCTCGGCCGCAATGCTTGCGGATGCGGGCGCCTCCTACGTGATCCTCGGCCATTCCGAACGGCGCACCGACCATGCCGAGACCGACGCCGCAGTGCGCGCCAAGGCAGAGGCGGTTCTGGCCGAGGGGCTGGTCGCCGTGGTCTGCGTCGGCGAGACCGACGCCCAGCGCGACGCGGGCCAGACGCTGGCCGTGGTCGGCGCGCAGATCAAGGGCTCGCTGCCCGATGCGGGCGTGACCGGCCAAAGCGTCGTGGTCGCCTACGAACCCGTGTGGGCGATCGGCACGGGGCGCGTGCCGACGCTGGATCAGATCGCCGAGGTCCACGATTTCATGCGCGCCGAACTGGTCGCCCGGTTCGGCGACGCAGCCCATGGCATCCGGCTGCTTTATGGCGGCTCGGTCAAGCCGTCGAACGCCGCCGAGATCTTCGCCACCTCGAATGTCGACGGCGCACTGGTGGGCGGGGCCTCGCTGACGGCGGCCGATTTCTCGGCGATCATCGCCGCGCTCGAGGCGGCCCCAGCGGCCTGAACCGCGCAAAGGCGAGCGGGCGCGCGGCCTCAGGCCATGGCGCCCGCCTGCACGAGGGGCGCGAAGCCCCCGTAGATCATCCGCTTGCCGTCGAAGGGCATCTCCTGCATCTCGGCCATGCGCGGGTCTTCCATCATCCGCTTCCAGCCCGCATCGCGCGCCGCCTTGTCCGGCCAGAGCATCCACGAGAACACCACCGCCTCGCCCGGCTCGGCCTTGACCGCCATCGCAAACGAGGTGAGCTTGCCGTCGGGCACATCGTCGCCCCAACATTCCCACATCGAAAGCGCGCCGAACTCCTGGAACAACGGCCAGGCTTTCTCGGCGTGGGCACGATAGGCGGACTTGTTCGCCTCGGGCACCGCAAGCACGAATCCGTCGACATAGGCCATGATTTCCTCCCTTCCTGTCCCGTCGATTTCGGTGGCATCCCGACTCGCACGGCTTTATGTTGATATCAACATAACATGATCGACCCCGCGATGCGAGACCATCTGCCCCAATCCGTCGCCCATGCGGTCGGCGAGCGCTGTCTGTGCCTTCACGTCCAGCGCGCGGCCCGGGTGCTGGCGCGGCGCTTCGACCGCGCGCTCAGGCCGTTCGGGCTGACCAGCGGGCAGTTCTCGCTGATGATGGCGCTGAACCGGCCTGTCCCGCCGCTGATCGGCGACCTGGCGCCGTTCCTCGGCATGGACCGCACGACGCTGACCGCGGCGTTGAAACCGCTCGAACGGCGCGGACTGGTCGCGGCGGCCGCCGATGCGCAGGATCGGCGCGGGCGGCGGCTGCGGCTGACGGAAACGGGCGCGGATCTCCTTGCGCGGGCGCTGCCGGCCTGGCGCGCGGCGCATGACGCGCTGGATGCCGACCTGCCCGATCAGGCGGGGCTGCGTGCGGGTTTGCTGCGGATCGCTGCAACGGGTTGAGGACACGGGTAAGGCGCCGCCCCGGCGCGGCCGCGAACGCATCGCTTGCGCCGGTCCCGAAGGACCGGCGCTCGGCTCACTTGATGATGATCTCGGGGCCCATCACTGAGGTCGGCAGCCAGGTCGACAGCCAGGGGATGTAGGTCACGATGATCAGGAACACGAACAGCACCGCAAGGAAGGGCAGCGCCGCCCAGACCACCCGCATCATCGGCATCCCCGCAACGCCCGAGGTCACGAACAGGTTCAGACCCACCGGCGGCGTGATCATCCCGATCTCCATGTTCACCACCATGATGATGCCCAGGTGAATCGGGTCGATCCCCAGTTCTATCGCGATCGGGAACACCAGCGGCGCCACGATCACGATCAACCCCGAGGGCTCCATGAACTGACCGCCGATCAGCAGGATCACGTTGACCAGTACCAGGAACATCACCGGCCCGAAGCCTGCATCCAGCATCGCGCCCGCGATCTTCTGCGGGATCTGCTCGTCGGTCAGCACGTGTTTCAGGATCAGCGCGTTGGCGATGATGAACATCAGCATGATGGTCAGCTTGGCGGCATCAAGCAGCGTGTTCCGCGTATCGCGGTGGACGAACCCCGTGACCAGCGCCTGCGGCCGCTGCCAGAGCGGCACAGGCCGCCCGCCCTCTTCGCGCGGCTTCAGCGGCCCCATGTCGCGATAGACAAAGACCGCGATCAGGAAGGCATAGACCGCGGCGACGGCCGCCGCCTCGGTGGGGGTAAAGATCGCCCCCGTCACGCCCGGAATACCGTAGATCCCGCCCATGATGATGCCGATCAGCATCAGCCCCCAGAACGCGTCGCGGAAGCTGGCGAAGATCTCGCCCCAGCCCTGCCAGTCTCCCTTGGGCATGTTGCGGATCACCGCCATGACATAGATCGCCAGCATCAGCATCGTGCCCGCCAGCAGGCCGGGGATCACGCCCGCAAGGAACATCCGTCCGACCGAGACGTCGGTGGCCGAGGCATAGACCACCATCACGATCGAGGGCGGGATCAGGATCCCCAGCGTGCCCGCGTTGCAGATCACCCCGGCGGCGAAATCGCGGGTATAGCCCACCTTGCGCATCGCCGCGATGACGATCGAACCGATGGCGACCACGGTGGCGGGCGACGATCCCGACAGCGCCGCGAACAGCATGCAGGCAAAGACGCCGGCAATGGCCAGCCCGCCCCGCAGGTGCCCGACGCAGGCGATGGAGAACCGGATGATCCGCCGCGCCACGCCGCCCGTCGACATGAAGCTGGAGGCGAGGATGAAGAACGGGATCGCCAGCAGCGTGTAGTGCCCGGCCATCGCCTGGTACATCGACTGCGCGATCGAGGCCAGCGAGGTCTCGGAAAAGGCCAGCAGGAACAGGATCGACGCCATGCCCAGCGAGACCGCGATCGGCACGCCGATCAGCAGGAAGCCGATCACCATCGCGAAGAGAAGCGCGACTTCCATGGCTCAGGACTCCTTGCGTGCGGCTGCGGCCTCGGCGACCGCATCCTCGGCCTCGTGGCTGACGATCAACCATTCCTGGCGACCCGTCACGATCCGCCAACCCGCCTGGACCAGGCGGAACAGGATCAGCGCCGCGGCCAGCGGCACCATGGCATAGGGCACGGCGACGGGCAGTTTCTCATAGGGATCCTCGCCCTCGGGCAGGAACAGGTATTCCAGCGGGCCGCGCAGGACTTCCGGGATCGGGATGCGCTCGGTCGGGACGTAGCCGCGGTAATCCCAGGGCTTCATGTCCTCGAAGCCCGTCGGGAACCAGCGCCCGGTGGTCGGCGCAAGGTTGGCGAAGGGCGCCCAGTAGTCCCACGCTCCCTTCATCAGCAAGGCCGCATAGGCAAGGCAGATGCCCAGCGCCACCAGCGACAGCACCCGCCGCGTTCCGCGCGTGGCCATGTTCAGCAGCGCGTCCACGCCCAGATGCATGGTGATCTTGAACCCGTAGGCGATGCCGAACAGCACCAGCCAGGCGAACAGGACCAGTGTGACTTCCAGCCCCCAGATCAGCCCGGTATTGAAGACATAGCGCAGCACCACGTTGACGAAGGTCACCAGCGTCATCAGGCCGAGAAGCGCGGCGATTGCCGTTTCCTCGAAGGCATGCACCGCGCGCCCCAGCGCGGATTTCGGCCGGTAAGATGCACTCATCCCCTGCGGCTCCCCGATTGTCGTGAACGGTCCGGCACCGGACGGCGGCCCCGTGAAGGGGCCACCGCGGGTGTCACGGAAGACGGCGCGTCAGCTGCCGCTCTTGTTGAAGCTCTGCGCGGCCTCGATGTTCTCGGCGCCGATATCGGCCTCGAACTTGGCCCAGACGGGCTTCATCGCGTCGACCCAGGCCTGGCGCTGTTCGGGCGTCAGTTCGCGGATCACGCCGCCCGCATCCAGGATCGCCTGCCGCGCCTCGGTATCGACCTGATCGACCGCGGCGTTGCGATCGACGGTCACCTCGCGAAGGATCGTCGCGATCTGGTCGCGGACGCCCGCGTCGAGGCCTTCCCACCATTCGACCGAGGTCACCACCAGATAGTCCAGCGCGCCGTGGTTGGTTTCGGTGGTGCCGTCCTGCACCTCGAAGAACTTCTGGCCGTAGATGTTCGACCAGGTGTTCTCCTGCCCGTCGACCACGCCGGTCTGCAGCGCGCCGTAGACCTCGGAGAAGGCCATCGGCTGGGGGCTTGCCCCCAGCGCCTCCATCTGCGCCACCAGCACGTCCGAGGTCTGCACCCGGAACTTCAGCCCCTGGGCATCCTCGGGCACCAGCAGCGGCTTGTTCGCCGACAGCTGCTTCATCCCGTTGTGCCAGAACTCCAGCCCCAGAAGGCCGCGGCGTGCCATCGACTGCTTCATCGCCTCGCCGGCTTCGGAAACCTGGAAGGCGTCGACGGCCGCGATGTCCTCGAACAGGAAGGGCAGGTCGAAGATGCGGAAGACCTTGGTGTATTTCTCGAATTTCGACAGCGAGGGCGCGGCGAACTGGACGTCGCCGTTCAGCATCGCCTCAAGCACCTGGTCATCGTTATAGAGCGTGGTGTTCGGATAGACCTCCATGCAGGCCACGCCGTTCATCTCGGTGTTCACCCGCTCGGCGAACAGCGCCGCGGCGATGCCCTTGGGATGCTTGTCGGCGTTGGTCACGTGGCTGAACTTGATGACCATCTCGCCATCGTCGCACTGCGCCAGCGCAGCGCCGGCCGATACGGTCAGCGCCACGGCGGCAGCGGCGGCAGTCAGGGTCTTCATGCGGTATCCTCCCAGATCGACTGGTTGCTTGTCAGGAACGCCCCCCGGGGGGGGCGGCGCCCGACTATCACCGATGATCGCCCGTGTCTCAAGAAAAACCGCCCCCTCCCGGCATGGGCGGGCATCCATGGCGCGAGTGGGCTGCACCCGGTGCAGCCGGCAGGCGTTTGCCGCAAGCGCCGGACCGCACAGGCGCCTCAGCCGACCCGGCGGCGCTCGCTCCCGGACTCAAGGGCGCGCAACTGACCCAGCGCGGCGGTCATGGCGACGGGGTCGACGATCCTGAGCCAGCCATAGCCGGTCTCGATCAGCCCGTCAGCGGCGAACTGCCGCATCGCCCGGTTCGCCGAGTTCCGCGACAGGCCCGCCATCTCGGCCAGCTCGGACTGGGTCACCTGAAAGACGGTTGCGCCATCGTTGAAACGGTGCAGCCGCACCAGCGAGATCAGCAGCCGCACCCGGGGGTCGGGATGGCTGTGCGCCAGCAGCAGAAGCGAAAGACTGTCATATTGCTGCGCGACGTTCGCAGCGACATGGCGCCAGGCCGAGGTGTCGCGCCGGGCCAGCGCCTCGACATGCATGCGCGGCACCGACAGCAGGATCGAGGGCGCCTGCGCAACCACCGTGCACCGCCGTTCCGTGCCGCCGACAATGGCGATGCTGCCCGCCCACCAGCCCGGATGGGCCACGAAGATCAGCCGCGAGCCTTCGTCCCCTGCCTCGGAATAGATGTAGAGAAGGCCGTCGACGAGCCCCAGGAAATCCGGCGCCGGATCATTGCGGTGAAACAGGGGCTGACCGGCCGCGCAGCGGCGCAGATGCGATCCTGCAAGAAAGGCTGTGCAGAACGGTCCCGGCAACTGTCGGAGCCAACCGACCTCCCGGATTCTGCGTCTGGCGTGATTCAGTTCCATGTAAATGTATAATAACTCTATTTGATTTCCCTGTTTGCCCGCCGGGGTGCATTGTGATTTGACCCTGCGGACAAAAATTACGCTACATCAACGCCGGGCGGCCGGAAAGCCCTTCTTTGGTCGGCCTTGCCAGCGCGGGCAAATATCCGCCCGCCGGCCATTTTCAGCCTCTGCCGCCCCGCAGGCGGGGGCGCAGCGGCAAGGTTGGGCAGGAATCGGGGCATGGCGTGTGGCCTTCCGGCTTGATCTGAGTCATGGTCCCCGCCGGACTGGTCGGGAATACCCGGCCGGAGGTTCCGGACCAAGCCTTCGCGCCAGGACCGGAAGGTTGGGGGTTTCCCCGAAAGGCGAGGACACCTAGAAGGAAAGGGCGGGGCCAACGGCCCCGTTGATCGTATTGACATGAATCAGCAGACCTCCGTGACCGACGCAACCGCCGCCAAGAAGACCCTGCCCGATGCGCAGACCGTGACCGAGGTGCGTCACTATACCGACGATCTGTTCTATTTCCGGACCACCCGGCCCCAGTCGCTGCGCTTTCGCTCGGGCGAGTTCGTGATGATCGGGCTGCCCGGCGACGACGGCAAGCCGATCATGCGCGCCTACTCGATCGCCTCGCCGTCGTGGGACGAAGGCCTCGATTTCTATTCGATCAAGGTGCAGGACGGCCCGCTGACCAGCCGGCTGCAACACATCCAGCCCGGCGACGAGATCATCCTGCGGCCCAAGCCCGTGGGCACCTTGGTCCTTGATGCGCTCTTGCCCGGCAAGCGGCTGTGGTTCCTGGCCACCGGCACCGGCATCGCCCCCTTCGCCAGCCTGATGCGCGACCCCGACACCTATGAACGGTATGACGAGGTCATCATGATGCATACCTGCCGCGAGGTGGCGGAACTGGAATTCGGGCGCCAACTGGTCGAAAGCCTGCCCGAAGACCCGCTGATCGGCGAGTTCGTGGGCGACAAGCTGAAATACTATCCCACGACGACCCGCGAGGATTTCCACACCATGGGCCGCGTGACCGACAACCTTGCCTCGGGCAAGGTCTTCGCCGATCTCGGCCTCGGCACCGACCGGATGGACCCGGCCATCGACCGGGCGATGGTGTGCGGTTCGCTCGATTTCAACAAGGACATCATGGCGATCCTCGACGGCTGGAACCTGCGCGAGGGCGCCAATTCCGAACCCGCGGAATACGTGGTCGAAAAGGCCTTCGTCGGCTAGGCCAAGCCCCGACCCCGAAATGAAAAACGCCCCGCAGGACACGTTCTTGCGGGGCGTTCTTCTTTTCGGGACAGGCCGCGGGACGCCGGTCTGCGTCCCGGGCCGTGTATACGCCTACATGCCCAGCGCGCTGCGGACCTGTTCAAGCACCGGCCCGACCATGTCGGGGACGTTGCGGGCCGTCTCGACGGCAGATTTGAGGACTTCCTTCTCGCCCTCGCCCAGCGACGAGTCGTCGATCATCGCGATCACCGCATCGGCGTCGAAGCCCTCGGGGCTCAGCACGTCGGTGGGCGCACCCGTCACGGCCTCCTCGACGGCCTCGGCTGCAGGCTCCGTGGCGTCCTCGACCGCATCGGCGGCCTCTTCGGCGGCGGCTTCGGTCTCCTCGACCGCCTCTTCGGCAACGGCCTCGGCCTCTTCCGCGGCTTCGCCCGCAGCCTCGGTGGCCTCTTCCCCGGCCGCGGCGGCGTCCTCGGTCGTCTCTTCGGCGGCCTCGGCCGCCTCGCCTGCTGCCTCTTCGGTTGCCTCGACCGCTTCGCCGGCCGCATCTCCGGCGGCTTCAACGGCCTCACCGGCGGCGTCAACCGCCTCTTCGGCCGCCCCTTCGGTCGCCTCGACGGCCTCTTCGACAGCCTCGGCCGGCGTCTCGGCGGCCTCGGGCGCAGTCCCTTCACCGGTCATGTTGCCGAGATACCAGATATAGCCGCCAACACCGATGGCAGCGAGAATGATGATTGTCATCAGCGCTTTTTTCATTGCTCTTGTCCTCATGTCCCGGGATCGCACGGTCCCACCCGTGCCAGTTGTCGCACGAACCACGTCCGAGGCAAACCCGCGCTTCGCCGCACTGGCACTTATCTGCCAAGAACACCCCGGAAAAGCGCCTTGAAGCAAGGCGGCCCGGCGGTTAATTTGTTGCCGGTCAACCTAGGCAGAATAAGGAACGCCACCATAGCCCGCAGACCTCATAACGCGCCGCCGTCACGTGATACCGGCCCGCGCGTGAACGACCGCATCCGTGCTTCTGAAATACGCCTCATCGGTGCCGATGGCGAGAATATCGGGGTGGTTTCCCCGGAACGAGGGATCGAACTGGCCGAGGCCGCCGGGCTCGATCTGGTCGAGATCTCTCCCAACGCCACGCCGCCGGTCTGCAAGATCATGGATTTCGGCAAGTTCAAGTACGAAACCCAGAAACGCGAGGCCGAGGCGCGCAAGAATCAGAAGATCATCGAGATCAAGGAGGTCAAGTTCCGGCCGAACACCGACACCCACGACTACGAGGTCAAGATGCGCAACGTGATGCGCTTCCTCGAAAGCGGCGACAAGGTGAAGATCACGCTGAGGTTCCGCGGCCGCGAGATGGCGCACCAGAATCTCGGGCGCGACCTGCTGGAGCGGGTGGCCGAGGACGTCAAGGAGATCGGCAAGATCGAGAACATGCCCAGGCTCGAAGGCCGCCAGATGGTGATGATGATCGGCCCGATCAAATAGGGCGCCAGCCCCGATCGCGTGCAGGGCCGTCCCTCGGGGCGGCCTTTTTCGTTGCAGTTTATGGATATCGAAGGCCGGATCCGGGGGCGGGTAACCGGTCGGAAATCTTTGGGTCTTACCCCTGACAACAAACGCCCTCTCGCCATCAGACCGGAACATATCCATGGAACAACGTCCCCCCGCCCGCCTCTGGGCCTACGGGCTCGACAAGGAAACACGCGGCGTACTGCGCGAGGTCGGGGAAATCGTCGTTCCCCATCTCGACGAGGTTCTGAGGGATTTCTACACGGATGTCGACGCGACCCCCGAATGGTCGAAGTTCTTCGCCGACAAACGCCTGCTGGCCCATGCCAGGTCCAAGCAGAAGGCGCACTGGGCGCGGATGTTCACCTGCGACTACACGCAGGACTATTTCGCCCAGGCCAACGTCATCGGGCGCGTGCACTACCGGATCGGCCTGCCCCTGCGCGACTATGTCGGCGCCTATGCCCGTGTCGCGGCCATGTTGCAGCGGATCATCGCGGCCGAGCAGCCCCGGCGCCTGTGGTTTCTGTCGCGGCCGCCGTCCATCAGCCATGCCGACGTGCTGACCCGCGCCCTGATGCTGGACATGGAACTTGCCATCTCGGCCTTCCACGAGGCCCAGACCGAGGATTTCGCAGGCCGCATGGCCCGCCTCGGCGAAAGCTTCGAGTCCGAGGTCACCCGGGTGGTGGACGTGCTGAATGACTCTATGGGGCGGCTTTACAGCACGGCCAACGGGCTCGACGCCGAAATCATCGGGGCGCGGCAGGGCGCGGGATCCGTCTCGGCGAACGCCACCCAGATCGCCACCAGCGCCCAGTCTGTCGCCGCCGCCATCGACCAGTTGTCGGCCTCGATCGCCTCGATCACCCAGGATGTCGGCGAGGCGGCCTCGGCCTCGGCCATCGCCGCCACCGAGGCCGAGGCCTCTTCGGCCCAGGTGGCCGCCCTGCACGGTGCGGCCGAAGAGATCGGCGAAGTGGTCAGCCTGATCTCGTCGATCGCGCGCCAGACCAACCTGCTGGCGGTCAACGCGACCGTAGAGGCCGCGCGCGCGGGCGATTCGGGCAAGGGATTCGCGGTCGTCGCCTTCGAGGTCAAGGCGCTGGCCCAGCGGATCACCGAGGCGACCGAGTCGATCAGCGGCCGCATCCAGCGCATCCAGTCCGAAAGCGGCTCGATGGCGCATCGGATGACCGGGATCGGCGACAGCGTGCAACGCATGCGCAGCGTCACCGAAAGCATCCGTCTCGCCGTCGACGAACAGAAACAGGCCGCCCAGCACATCGCACAGCACGCGGAATCGACCGCGGCCAGCAGCAACGAGATGGCCGACATGATCCATGACGTGTCGAACCGCGTGGAACGGACGGGCACGACCTCGTCCACGCTGAAACAGGCCGTGGCCACGGTCTCGGACGAGACGGTGACGCTCTCGGACCGGGTCCGCGGCTTTCTCGGCGCGATTCGGGCCGCCTGACGGCCCGGGGCCCCGCATCAGAGCCCGGCCTGCCCCCCGCCGCACGGCGGGAGGGGCCATGACACGGAAACGCCCCCGCCGTTCCACGGCGGGGGCGTCCGGTTCTCGTCCCGGCCTCGGTCAGCCTGCGGCGATCACCGCCCGTCCGGTCAGCACCTTGACGAGATGGGCGCGGTACTCGGGCGAGCCATGCAGGTCGCCGATCATCATGTCGGCCTCGACCGACAGCCCCGAGACCGCACCCGCACCGAAATCCGAGGACAGGGCCGCCTCGGCCTCGGTCCAGCGGAACACGCCCTCTTCCGAGGCGCCGGTCACCGCGACGCGCACGCCGTCGGCGTATTTCGCGACGAACACCCCCACCAGCGCAAAGCGCGAGGCCGGCTGCTCGAACTTCACATAGGCGGCCTTTTCAGGCACGGGGAAGCGGATCTCGGTGATGATCTCGCCCGGTTCCAGCGCGGTGGTGAACATGCCCTGGAAGTAGTCGTCGGCAGCGATGTCCCGGGTATTGGTGCGGATCGTCGCCCCCGACCCCAGCGCCGCGGCCGGATAGCAGGCCGAGGGGTCGTTGTTGGCGACGCTGCCGCCGATCGTGCCGCGGTTGCGGACCGCCGGATCGCCGATATTGCCCGCAAGCGCGGCAAGCGCCGGGTAATGCGCTGCCGCCTCGGCCGCGACCACGGCATGCGTCGTCGCCCCGCCCACGCAAAGCGTGCCGTCATCGGCGGCACACACCCCCCTGAGTTCCGGCAGGCCGGTCAGGCTGACCAGCGTCGCGGGTGCGGCCAGCCGCTGCTTGAGCGCGGGGATCAGCGTCTGCCCGCCGCCCAGCGCCTGCGCCTCTTCGCCGCCAAGCGCGGCAACGGCCTCGTCCAGTGTCGCGGGTCGCACGAAATCGAATGCGTACATGGGTGATCCTCCTCAGCCCTGCATGGCGGCCCAGACGCGCGAGGGCGTCAGGGGCATGTCGATATGGGTGACGCCCGTGTGGCCCGCGCGTTGCAGCGCATCGACCACCGCGTTGACCACCGCGGGCGGGCTGCCGATCGCCCCCGCCTCGCCGCAGCCCTTCACCCCCAGCGGGTTGTGCGTGCAGGGCGTCTGGCAGGAATGGTCGACAGTGTAGAACGGCACATCGTCGGCGCGCGGCATCGCGTAATCCATGTAGGATCCCGTCAGCAGCTGGCCGTATTCGTCATAGGCCGCCGACTCCAGCAGGGCCTGGCCGATCCCCTGCGCGATCCCGCCATGCACCTGCCCGTCGACGATCATCGGATTGACGACATTGCCGAAATCGTCAGCCGCGGCGAACCGCTCGACGGTAACGCGGCCGGTCTCGGGATCGACCTCGACCTCGCAGGCATAGGCGCCTGCCGGGTAGGTAAAGTTGTTCGGGTCGTAGAAGGCGGTTTCCTCCAGCCCCGGCTCCAGATCCTCCAGCGGATAGTTGTGCGGCACGTAAGCCGCCAGCGTGACATCGCCCCAGGCGACCGACTTGTCGGTGCCCGCCACGGTGAAGCGGCCGTCCTTCAGCTCGATGTCGTCGGGACTGGCCTCCATCAGGTGCGCCGCGATCTTCCTGGCCTTGGCGATGATCTTGTTGGTCGCCTTGACCATCGCCGATCCCCCCACCGCAAGGCTGCGCGAGCCGTAGGTGCCCATCCCCATCGGCGTGTTGGCGGTGTCGCCATGCACGATCTCGACCATGTTCTCGGGAAGGCCGATCATGTCGGCCACGACCTGGGCAAAGGTCGTCTCGTGCCCCTGGCCGTGGGAATGGCTGCCGGTCATCACCACCAGCCCGCCCGTGGCGTTCACCCGCACCGTGGCGCTTTCGTAAAGCCCCGCGCGCGCGCCCAACTGACCCACCAGATGGCTGGGGGCGATCCCGCAGGCCTCGATATAGCAGTTCACCCCGAGGCCGCGCAGCTTGCCGCGGGCCTTGCTTTCGGCCAGCCGCGCCTCGAAGCCCGCGACGTCGGCGATTTCAAGCAGCTTGTCCATCGTCGCGTTGTAGTCGCCGGTGTCGTATTCCACCGCGACAGGCGTGGCATAGGGGAACTGGGTGATGAAGTTCTTGCGGCGCAACTCGACCGGGTCCATCCCGATCTCGCGCGCCGCCTTGTCGATCACGCGTTCAAGCTGGAAGGTCGCCTCGGGGCGCCCGGCCCCGCGATAGGCATCCACCGGCACCGTGTTGGTGAACACCGCCTTGACGTTCACATAGATCAGGGGGGTCTTGTAGTTGCCCGCCATCAGCGTGCCGTGCAGCCAGGTCGGGATCGAGGGCGCGAAGGTCGACAGATACGCGCCCATGTTGGCGTAGGTCTCGGTGCGCAGCGCCTGGAAATGGCCCTCGGCGTCCAGCGCCAGTTCGATTTTCGTGACATGGTCGCGGCCCTGGGCGTCGGTGATGAAGCTTTCCGACCGGGTGCAGGTCCATTTGACCGGACGGCGCAGTTGCCGCGCGGCGAAGGTGACGGCCGCCTCTTCGGCATAGTGGAAGATCTTGGACCCGAAGCCACCGCCCACGTCGGGCGCGACCACACGCAGCTTGTGCTCGGGGATCCCCAGCACGAACGCCCCCATCAGCAGGCGGATCACGTGCGGGTTCTGGCTGGTGGTGTACAGCGTCGAATCGTCGGTGGCGAAGTTGTAGTCGCCGATCGCGACCCGCGGCTCCATCGCATTCGGGATCAGCCGCTGGTTCACCAGGTCCAGTGTGGTGACGTGGTGGGCGGCCTCGAATGCCTTGTTCACCGCCTCGCGGTTCTCTTCGACGAAGCCCCAGTCGTAGCAGAGGTTCGAGGTCAGGTCGTCATGCACCTTGGGGGCGCCATCCGCCAGCGCCGCCTTCATGTCGAGCACCGGTTCCAGTTCCTCGATGTCGACGACCACCGCCTCGGCCGCGTCGCGGGCCTGGTCGTAGGTCTCGGCCACCACCAGCGCGATCGGGTCGCCCACATGGCGCACCTTGCCGGTGGCCAGAACCGGATGGCCGGGCTCCTGCATCGGGGCCCCGTGCCGGTCTGTCACCTGCCAGCCGCAGGGCAGCCCGCCCACGCCCTCGAAATCGGCCGCGGTGAAGATGCGGATGACGCCAGGCATGGCCGCGGCATCGGCGGTATTCACCCCGTTCAGGCGGCCATGCGCGACCTGGCTGCGCACAAAGCAGGCATGGGCCTGACCCGGCAGGTTGATGTCGTCGGTATAGCGGCCCCGTCCCGTCAGGAACCGCACGTCCTCGCGCCGCTTGCTGCTGGCGCCAATGCCGTGATCTTTCGGCATGATATCCTCCCTGGATAACGAATTTTCTGCGAAAATTCGCGGTCTCGCCCTATTCGGCGGCGATCGCGTCGCTGCCGAGATGGCTGACATCCTGTCCCGAGGCCGCCATGATCGCCTTGACGATGTTGTGGTAGCCCGTGCAGCGGCAGATGTTTCCCTCCAGGTAGTGCCGGATCTCGGCCTCGCTGGGGGTCGGATTCTGCGCCAGCAGCGCCGAGGCCGTCATCACCATCCCCGGCGTGCAGAATCCGCATTGCAGACCGTGATGGTCCTGGAACGCCTGCTGGATCACCGACAGCGACCCGTCGGGGTTCGCCATGCCCTCGATCGTGCGCACCTCGGCCCCCTCGCATTCCAGTGCAAGCGTGGTGCAGGATTTCACGTCCTGCCCGTTCACATGAACGACGCAGGCACCGCACTGGCTGGTGTCGCAGCCGACATGGGTACCGGTCAGTCCAAGCCCGTCGCGCAGAAACTGGGACAGCAGGGTGCGTCCCTCAACCTCTCCGGAAACGGCCTTGCCGTTCACGGTCATCGTGACCTTCGTCATCGATTTTCCTCCCTATCCTCGGCGCGAGTAAAGCATGGGGAACAAGGTTTGAGAACCGTTGATTTACACATGCTTTGGTCTAGGTTCGGCCGCCGATTCCGGGGGCCGGAATCGGGCGGGTCCGGGCCTCAGCCCTCGCGGGGTTGCGGCCGCGAAGGGATCTCCTTCAGCAGCCCCCCCACCCCCATCGCGGCAATCTCGTCCGGCCCCACGTCCAGCCCGCAGGCCACCCGCTCCAGCACCCAGTCCGCCCCGTTCAGCGCCGGGCTCCGGGCACAGCCCGGCAGGCCGATCACCGGCCGGCCGGCCGCCTCGCCGATGAACAGCAGGTTGCCGGGATCGACCGGCATGCCGAAGCGGTCCACCCGCCCGCCCGCGGCGCGTACCGCCTCGGGCCCCGTGTCACAGATGTCCGAGGTGGCCGAGCCGGTCAGGATCAGCGCGATCTCGCCCGCCAGTTCCCTCAGCGCCGCGGCCATCGGCCCGACCGCGTGGGGCACGGTCCGGACCGCCGCAAGGGTCATGCCCAGCGCCTTGAGACGGGTCTCGACGGCACTGCGGCCCTTGTCGCCCAGTCCCGGCTTCTGCCCCGGCACCTCGGTCAGGATCAGGCCGGCCGTCCGTCGCGTCACCGGATGCACCCGGATCGCCCCCGGCGCGGCGGCGCAGGCGGCCGCGAGCGCTGCGCCCGGCACGGCATAGGGGATGATCTTGACCGTGCCGACCAGCAGCCCGGGCGTCACCCGGGTGAACGGCGCCAGCGTGGCCAGCGTCACGCCCGGGTCGATCCGGTTCAGCGCGTGGATCGCCCCGGCATCGAGCCCCACGACCCCCGGATGGCCTGCATGCAGGTTCACCCGTCCGCGCGCCGCCTTGCCGATCCGCAGCCCCGCCGCGCCCGGATCGGGCACCAGCGCGCGGGCAAGGCGCCCGGCTGCCGCATCCTCGGCCACGTCGCCGGGCTCGGGCCGGGCGACGGTGATCTCGGTCACGCCTCCCGCCATCAGGGCCGCGACCTCGGGCGGGCCCAGCACCAGACCCTTCCGGAAGGTTCGCCCCTCGACATGCAGCGAATGGGCCAGCACGGCGCCCTCGGCCCGGTCGGGTGGTACGGATCCGAAGCGCATCAGCCCTTCCTCAGTGTCTCGACGATCTGGGCAAGGATCGAGACCGCGATCTCGGCCGGACTTTTCGCGCCGATATCCAGGCCCACGGGGGCGTGGATGCGGGAGATCCGCTCGGCGGTGACCCCCTGCGCCGCCAGCCGCTCGACCCGTTTCGCATGCGTCCGGGTCGAGCCGAGGCACCCCAGATAGAAGGCGTCCGAGTTCAGCGCCGCCAGGATCGCGGGATCGTCCAGCTTGGGGTCATGGGTCAGCGTGACGACCGCCGTGCGCGCATCCAGCCCGTGATGGGCCAGCGCGGCATCGGGCCAGTCGTCCAGGATCACCTCGCCGGGGAACCGCTCCAGCGCGCCGAAGGCCGGGCGCGGGTCGATCAGCGTGGGCGCAAACCCGGCAAGGCGCGCCATCTGCACCAGCGGCTGCGCGATATGCACGGCCCCCACGATCGCCAGGCGCAGGGGCGGGTTGTGGATGCCGATGAAGGCCGCGCCCTCAAAGCCCGACCTGTCCGCGCGCATCCGTTCGCCGATCGCCGCGCCCAGCGCCGCATCGCCGGGCCCCGCCAGCCGCCGGTCCCAGATCGCGGTATCGACCACATAGGCCACCGCGCGGCGGGCGGCGCGTGCCGCCACCAGATCGGCCAGCAGCGGCGCGGGCAGGGCTGCGCCCACCGGTTCGACCAGCACCCGGATGCGCCCGCCGCAGGCCAGCCCGACGGCAAAGGCATCCTCGTCGCTGACGCCGAACTCCAGCATCCGCGGGCGGCCGTCGGCCAGCGCGTCCAGCGCCTCGGCGATCACCGCGCCCTCGACGCAGCCGCCCGAGACCGAGCCTGCCATGCCGCCCTCGCCCGAGATCGCCAACTGGCTGCCCACCGGCCGCGGCGCGCTGCCCCAGGTCTCGACCACGGTGGCCAGCACGGCGCCCGTGCCTTGCCGGTGCCAGTCCAGCGCGGTTTCCACAATCGCGTCGTGATCGCCGATCTGCATGAATACCGTCCTCCCTCGGGCGATAATGGGGGCCGCGGGGCGGCTTCGCCAGAGGGAATCACCAACGAAAAGGGCGCCGCGGAAGACCCCGCGGCGCCCCGGACTGCCGGACGGGAACGGCTTACTCGGCCGGTTCGGCCCCACGCTCGCCCGCGGGCGCCTTGTGTCCCACAAGCCGGCGAGGCAGGATGATCGCGATCAGGATGAAGGCCGCGCCGATCCCGATCCCCAGCATGTCGCCGGTGAAGGGCAGGTTCGGCAGCGCCGCCGGGTAGTCGGCCCCGGGGATCGCCCCGATGGTCCACTTGTCGCCCTTGAGAAAGCCGATCTGTTCCCAGAACGGGTAGGTCAGCGCATAGGCCCCCGCCCCGACCAGGCCGCCGGCCACGAAGAACCACGCGTCCAGCCGCCCCGTGGCCGCCGCACAGACCCCGGTGCCGGGGCAGAACCCCGACACCGCCCAGCCGATCCCCAGGATCGCGCCGCCCAGCAGCACGCCCACATGAATCGCCTTGACCGACATGTTCCCGACCTCGACCAAGCCCAGCATCTGGCCGCCGAACATCAGGATCGAGGCGGTGCCGATGGCCACCAGGATCGTCTTCATCAGGTGGATGTTGGTCAGGTTCAGCATCCGGCCAATCCAGTTCGGATCGGTCGCGCCGATGCGTTCCAGAACGGCGCCGAACAGGCCGCCGATCACGATGGCAAGAACGATCTCCATCTCAGCCCTCCTTCTTCAGCAGGACACGGGCGGTCGGAAACGCCGTCAGGAACGCCCCGAAGGCGAAGATGTAGCCCGACACCGCGGTCTGCATCATCCCCGACATCATGTGCCCCGAGGTGCAGCCCCCCGCCATCCGCGCGCCGTACAGCACCAGCATGCCGCCGAAAAAGGCGATGACCCAGCGGCCGATCCAGCCGGCACTGAAATTCGCACGCCACAGATCCGGCAGCATCCGCTCGCGCAGGGAAATGCGGCCGAAGACCAGCGAGGACAGCAACGCGCCACCCATCATCGCGGCGACGAAGATGAAGTTGTAGTTCACCGGATTGGCGATCTCGTCGGCGTATTTCGCCAGATAGGCGTTGGACGAGGTCCAGCCGCCATCCGCCGCCTGGGTGATGATGTCCGGCACCTGGCGGTCCCAGAGGATGCCGTCGGCCACGACGAACTGCGTGGACACGCCGATCGGCTTGACCAGCAGCACGGCGAGGAAAAAGACGAGACCGAGCAATGGCCCGCCGATCTTCCAGTTCAGAACCATGGGTTGTCCCCCTCGTAACATTCGTTATTTCGAATGAAACTCTGGCACGGCGGACGGTGCCGATCCAGATCAATCATGCCGCGCCAAAGAAAAACGCCGTGGGAGGGAGGGCCCACGGCGTTTCTGAAAGTGGCGTCGAGGGAGGGAGGGCCCTCGGGCGCCCGGGACCCCGCGTCGGGAAAGAACACGGGCATCATCTGCGATTTTTTCCGATGCATGCCGGGAACTTGCGCGCATCGTCACAAACGACGCATGCTGAATGTATGTTTTGCCGGGCGGCGACCTTGATCCAGATCAAGCCTGTCAGGAATGTCGCATCCGCCGCAGCATCCGGTCACGCTCGCCGGTATCGTCGGCACGCGAGATCGCCTCGGCCAGCGCCTCGAGCGAGGCGATCGAATGGCCCGCGCGGAAACAGTCCACATGGGGCAGCATCGCCCTTATTCCGCGGGCCCTGGGCGCGAAGCCGTCCCAGCGCAGCAGCGGATTGATCCAGATGAGGCGGCGGGCCGACAGGTGCAGCCGCTCCATCTCCTGCGACAAGGTGTCCGCCTCGTCGCGGTCCAGCCCGTCGGTGATCAGCAGCACGACGGCACCGCTGCCCAGCACCCGGCGGGACCAGTCGCGGTTGAAGGCATGCAACGCAGAGGCGATTCGGGTGCCACCCTCCCAGTCCTGCGCCTCGGCGCCCGCGGCGGCCAGCGCCGCGTCGACATCGCGGTTGGCGAGTTGCCGGGTGATGTTGGTCAGCCGCGTACCGAAGGTGAAGGCATGCACGCGCGCCCAGCCCGCCCCCTTCTCGTTGGCGACCGCATGCAGGAAATGCAGCACCATGCGCGAATATTGCGACATCGAGCCCGAGATGTCGCAGAGCACGACGAGATTGGGCCAGCGGGTGCGCCGCCGCTTGCGGGCAAAGTCGCGGATCTCGCCGCCCTGGCGCAGCGCCGCGCGCATCGTGCCGCGCCAGTCGGGGCTTCGCCCGTACCGGTCGGCGCGGGTGCGGCGCGAGGCCAGCGGCTTGACCGGCAGGCTGAGCCGCGCAAGCATCCGTTTCGCCTCGGCCACCTCGGCGGTGCTCATCTGCTCGAAGTCGAGCGTCTTGAGCCGTTCGCGGCCGGAATGGGTCTGGGCGGCGTCGATCTCGATCTCTTCGCCGCCCTCCTCGCGGGGCAGGTCGGGCACGTCCCGCTCGACCCCTTCGAGCAGCGCCTCGGCGGCGCGTTTCTCGGCGGCCCTGGCGGCGCGTTCCTCGGCGACACCGCGCACCGAGGGCAGCATCAGGCTCATCATGTGTTCGAGGAACCGCGGATCGCGCCAGTAGAGCCGGAACACCTGATCGTAGACCTGCCGGTGCTCGGGGCGCGAGAGAAAGCATGCCGCCAGCGTGTGGTAGAAATCGCCCCGTTCCGAGAACCCCGCCGCCTCGACCGCGCGGATCGCGTCGATCACCCGGCCGGGGCCTACGGGCAGCCCGGCCTTGCGGAGCGCGCGGGCGAAATGGAGGATGTTGTGGGAAAGCTTGCCGTCGTCGGGGATGTCGAGCGGGGGGAGGGATGCCATCTTGGGCCTCGGGCTTTGGTGGAGAGGCCGGGGGGCTGTCTGCCCCCCGGACCCCCCGAGGATATTTCCGGCCAGAAGAAGATTCAGGCCGGCGCGAGTTCCGCGCGGACCTCGTCGAGCAGGCGCTTGGCCTCGGAGCCCTCGATCCTCTGGATGTCGTCCTGGTATTTCAGAAGCGCGCCGATCGTGTCGGCGATCACCTGCGGGCTGAGGTCGATCACGTCGAGGGCGAGCAGGCATTTGGCCCAGTCGATGGTCTCGGCGACGCCCGGTTTCTTGAACAGGTCCTGCGCGCGGAGCTTCTGGACGAAGGCGACGATCTCGCGGCTCAGCGTCTCGGCGGCCTCGGGGGCGCGGGCATGCAGGATGTCGAGTTCCCGGTCGAAGCTGGGGTAATCCACCCAGTGGTAGAGGCAGCGGCGCTTGAGCGCGTCGTGCACCTCGCGCGTGCGGTTCGAGGTGATGACGACGATGGGGGGCGCCTCGGCGCGGATCGTGCCGAGTTCGGGGATCGTCACCTGGAAGTCGCTGAGCGCCTCGAGCAGGAAGGCCTCGAAGGGTTCGTCGGTGCGGTCAAGCTCGTCGATCAGCAGCACCGGCGGGCCCTCGACCTGGGGGCGCATGGCCTGCAGCAGCGGGCGTTCGATGAGGTATTCGGGCGAGAAGAGTTCGTCCTTGAGCGCGGTGCGGTCCGCGCCCGCGCCTTCGAAGCCCACGGCCTCGGCGGTGCGGATCGCGATCATCTGCTCGGCGAAGTTCCATTCGTAGACCGCGCTGGCCGCGTCCAGCCCCTCGTAGCATTGCAGCCGGATCAGCCGGCGGCCCAGCGCCGCGGCGATGGCCTTGGCGATCTCGGTCTTGCCGGTGCCGGGCTCGCCTTCCAGGAAAAGCGGCTTGCCGAGGCGGAGCGACAGGAAGGTCACCGTCGCCAGCGCCCGCCCGCAGACGTAATTCTGCCCCGACAGCAGTTGCTGCACCTCGTCGATCGAGCCGACCGTCCCGCCCATGCGCGTTCCTCCCGTTCCCGTTCCCTTGCTGCCCCGGCGGGCGCGCCCGGTCAAGCGGGGCGGGCCGGCGGCGGCGATTGCCCCACCCTGCCCGGTCGCGCTATGGCTCGTCCATAGGCCAAAAGGAGGACATCAGATGGACAGCGCCGTGCCGCCCAAGCCCAAGGACGCCCCCGATCTCGCGCGGTTCGACTGGGAGGATGCGCTGCGGCTGGAGGACCGGCTGGATGAGGACGAGCGGATGCTGCGGGATGCGGCGCGCACCTTCGCGCAGGAGCGGCTGGCGCCGCGGGTGACGGCGGCCTATCGCGAGGACCGGGTGGAGCCCGGGCTGTTCGCCGAGATGGGGGCGGCGGGGCTTCTGGGGGTGACGGTGCCCGAGGACCATGGCGGGCTGGGCGCGTCCTATGTGACCTATGGCCTGATCGCGCGCGAGATCGAGCGGGTGGATTCGGGGTACCGGTCGATGATGAGCGTGCAGTCCAGCCTCGTGATGTACCCGATCCAGGCCTACGGGACGGACGCGCAGCGGCGGAAATACCTGCCGGGGCTGGCGAAGGGCGAACTGATCGGCTGTTTCGGGCTGACCGAACCCGATGCGGGCTCGGATCCCGCGGGGATGAAGACGCGGGCCGAAAGGATCGCGGGCGGCTACCGGCTGACCGGGACCAAGACCTGGATTTCCAACAGCCCCTTCGCCGATGTCTTCGTGGTCTGGGCCAGGTCCGAGGCCCATGGCGGCAAGATCAGGGGCTTCGTCCTGGACAAGGGCCTGAAGGGACTGTCGGCGCCGAAGATCGAGGGCAAGCTGTCCTTGCGCGCCTCGCCCACGGGCGAGATCGTGATGGACGGGGTCGAGGTCGGCGAGGACGCCCTGCTGCCGGGCGTCGAGGGGCTGAAGGGGCCGTTCGGCTGCCTGAACCGGGCGCGCTATGGCATCGCCTGGGGGGTGATGGGGGCGGCCGAGGCCTGCTGGCATGCGGCGCGCGCCTACGGGCTTGACCGCACGCAGTTCGGCAAGCCGCTGGCGGGCACGCAGCTTTACCAGAAGAAGCTGGCGGACATGCAGACCGAGATTTCGCTGGGGCTGCACGCCTGCCTGCAGGTCGGACGGCTGATGGACGAGGGGCGCGCCGCGCCCGAGATGATCAGCCTGATCAAGCGCAACAATTGCGGCAAGGCGCTGGAGATCGCGCGCGCCGCCCGTGACATGCATGGCGGCAACGGGATTTCCGACGCCTTCCCGGTGATGCGGCATATGATCAACCTGGAGACCGTGAACACCTACGAGGGCACGCATGACATCCACGCGCTGATCCTGGGGCGGGCCCAGACGGGGCTTCAGGCGTTCTTCTGAGAGGCCAGCGGGCGGCCGCGCGGGGCCGTGCGACATCCGCGCCCGCGGGTGGCCGTGCATTTGCAGTTGCCTCGTCGGACCGGGCGTGGCTGAACTGGCGGGAAAGGGAGTCCCGACCATGCCCCTCGATCTCTGGCTGGCCTTCGCCGCGGCCTCGGCGGTGCTGCTGGTCATCCCCGGCCCGACGATCCTGCTGGTGCTGTCCTATGCCCTCAGCCAGGGGCGGCGGGTTGCGGTCGCGATGGCGCTGGGGGTGGCGCTGGGGGATCTGGTCGCGATGAGCGCGTCGCTGGCGGGGCTGGGCGCACTGGTGCTGGCCTCGGCCACGCTGTTCACCCTGCTGAAATGGATCGGCGCGGCCTACCTGATCTGGCTGGGGGTCAGGCTGATCCGGTCACGGCCTGTGCTGGCGGCCGAGATCGCGCCCGAGCCGCGCCCGGCGCGCGCGATCTTTGCCCATGCCGCGACTGTCACCGCGCTGAACCCCAAGTCCATCGCCTTCTTCATCGCGTTCGTGCCCCAGTTCCTGCGGCCCGACGCGGCGCTGGCCCCGCAATTCGCGGTGCTGATCGCGACCTTCGTGGGGCTCGCGGCGCTGAACGCGCTGGCCTATGCGTTGCTCGCCGACCGGCTGCGCGCCCGAATCCGGCGCCCCGCGGTCCTGCGCTGGATGACCCGGGCAGGTGGCGGCGCGCTGATCGGCATGGGCGCGTTGACCGCAAGTGCTGCGCGCGGCTGACCACCTGCCCCCGGCCTATGGCAAATATGGTGTCGGACCTTTCTCGATCGCCCATATGTTGCTATCATGCCCCTCTATGAGGGGGCGCCATGAAGGACAGAATCGGCAACGTGGATCAGACCTTCATCTGGCAGGACAGGCTGCTCGGCGCCGGGGATCGTGCGGTGGTCCAGCCGCTGGGGCCGGACCATGCGGCGATCCGTGCCGAGGATGACGCGGTCCTGCTGGTCACCTTCGAACAGGCCGGGGATCTCTTCGCCCGCGGACGCGCGGGCCGGCCGCTGGCCGCGGACCTGGCAGAACCCGCGGGCTGGTCGCGGCTGACGCTGGCCGCGCGCGGCGACACCTGGTTCCGCGACCCCGCGGTCCATGCGTATTTCGACCGGCTGATCGACGAGGGCTATTTCGACCGCTTCGACCGCGTGGTGTTCTATGGCGCCGGGCCGTGCGGCCATGCCGCCGCGGCCTTTTCGGTCGCCGCGCCGGGCGCCACGGTGATCGCGCTGGAACCGCAGGCGACGCTGGATCCGGCGCTGGCCGGATGGGACCGCCGCTATCCCGCGGCGCGCCGGCTGGACTTCACCTCGCGCTTCGGTTTCGCCCCCGACATGGTCGAGGCGGCGGAACTGGCGATGATCCTCTACGATCCGACGCGGCCGCTGGACGCGATGCATGCCGCGATGTTCCGCGGCACGAACGTGGTTCACCTGCGCACGCCGCTGTGCGGCGGCGGGCTCGAGGACCGGCTGATGGCGATGGGGATCCTTCCCGAACTGATCGACGCGGCGGGCGAGGGCCAGCTTTCGGCGCGGGTCTTTCACCGGCTGTTCCGGGCGCGGCGGGATCATGCCCCCTATCTCGACGCGCTGCTCGACCGGGTTGCGGCAGGGAACCGGCCGCGGCTTGGCGCCCTGCTCTGCCGGCATGTGCTGCAAAGCCGCAACCGGCCGCATTTCCTCCGCCGTCTGGCCGAACTCGACGAACGCAGCGACAGGCCGCCGATGGGCGTCATCGCCCCCTGAGACATCGCGCTCGGCCATTCGGGACGAAGGCGCCTTTCCCGGGGAAAGGCGCCCGGATGTCGTGGCCCGCGCGGTACGTCAGAGGTAGTAGCGATCGCGGAAGATATGGCGGATCACGTCCTGCCGGGTCAGGCCCCTGGCGGCCAGATCCTCGTCGCTGAGGGCGTTCAACCGTTCGATCTGGCGGGTGTGGGGATGGTTTTCCATCACCCGGATCAGCATGTCGAGCACGGCAAGAAGGATCGACCCCTTGCGGCCCGAGACATCGGTATGTGCAACTGCCATCTTTTGGAAACTCCTGCCGGTTCACAGTTGTTTCCTCCCATGGGCTGCAAGATAAGTCAGGCGCGCTGCCATTTCCAATGCCCGATCGGAAGGCCCGCCTTGCGCCCAGCGCGTAGCGAAACCCGGGTTTCTTTACGGGATTTTCAGACTTTCCGTCTGGTGCCGCAGCCACACCTGCCGCGCAAGGCCGCATGCGTCCCCGGCCGGGCTTCTCGATCTCCACTGGAAAGCCCGCCGCCGATTGTGTATCGCGCACCCCATGACAAACCGCCTCACGATCCGCCGCCCCGATGACTGGCACCTGCACCTGCGCGACGGCGCCATGATGGCAGGTGTCCTGCCCGAGACCGCGCGCGATTTCGCCCGCGCGATCATCATGCCCAACCTGGTCCCGCCCGTGGTGACCGCGCTTGACGCCGCCGCCTATCGCGACCGCATCCTGGCCGCCCTGCCCGAAGGGGCGGATTTCACCCCGCTGATGACGCTTTACCTGACCGAGGAGACCGACCCCGAGGACGTGGCCGCCGCCCATGCCAGCGGCCTTGTCACCGCGGTCAAGCTCTACCCCGCGGGCGCGACGACGAACTCGGCCTCGGGGGTCACGGATTTCGACAAGGTGCGCGGTGTGCTGGAAAGGATGGCCGAGATCGGCTGCCCGCTTTGCGTGCATGGCGAGGTGGTGGACCCGGAGGTGGACATCTTCGACCGAGAGGCGGCGTTCATCGACCGCGTGCTGGACCCGATCCGCCGGACCACGCCGGGCCTGCGCGTGGTGATGGAACACCTGACCACGGCCAACGGGGTGGACTATGTCAAGGCGCATGAGAACGACCTTGGCGCGACGATCACGACGCATCACCTGATCATCACCCGCAACCACATCCTGGTGGGGGGCATCAAGCCGCATTACTACTGCCTGCCGGTGGCCAAGCGCGCGCGCCACCGCGACGCCCTGGTGGCTGCCGCCACGTCGGGGGACGCGCGGTTCTTCCTCGGGACCGACAGCGCACCGCACACGGACCCGACCAAGGAGTGCGCCTGCGGTTGCGCGGGCATCTTCTCGGCCACCAACACGCTGTCCTGCCTCGCCGAGGTGTTCGACCGCGAAGGCGCGCTGGACCGGCTGGAGGCCTTTGCCTCGCTCAACGGCCCGGCCTTCTACCGCCTGCCCCCGAACGCCGGGACCATCACGCTGGTGAAGGGCGCCGCCGTCGCCTACCCCGCCAAGATCGCGACGGGCGCCGGTCCGGTCACGGTCTTCGACCCCGGTTTCCCCCTGCACTGGCGGGTGGAGCGGTAAACCGCGAGTATCCTGAAGCCAATTTGCCGGGACGGTTCGAAACCTCCCGCCGCCCGATCGAGAGGTCCGCGCCATGATCCCCACCTCTTTCCCCGACCAGGCCGAGATCGCCCGGCTCACGGCCCGCATGCTGCTGGAGGTGGGCGCGGTCCATTTCAACGCCGAGACCCCCTTTACCCTGGCCTCGGGCCTGCCCTCGCCCACCTATATCGATTGCCGCAAGCTGATCTCGTTCCCGCGCATCCGGTCGACGCTGATGGATTTCCTGACCGTCACGGTCCTGCGGGACGCGGGGTTCGAGGCGTTCGACAATGTCGCGGGCGGCGAGACCGCGGGCATCCCCTTTGCAGCGCTGGTGGCCGAACGGCTGGCGCTGCCGATGACCTATGTCCGGAAAAAGCCCAAGGGCTATGGCCGCAACGCCCGCATCGAGGGCGTGATGGGCGCGGGCGACCGGGTGCTGCTGGTCGAGGATCTGACCACCGATGGCGGCTCGAAGCTCAGCTTCGTCGACGCGATCCGCGAGACCGGGGCGGTCTGCGGCCACACCGCGGTGATCTTCTACTACGGCATCTTCCCCGAGACCGAGACGACGCTGGCCGCCCATGGGGTCAGGCTGCATCACCTGTGCACCTGGTGGGATGTGCTGGCCGAGGCCCGCGCCCAGGGCGCGTTCGATGCGGCCACGCTGGCCGAGGTCGAGGCCTTCCTGACTGCGCCGCGGGAGTGGCAGGCGGCGCGGCAAAAATAGCCGGGGACGGCGCTGTGGACATGTTGGGGACAACTCGCCGAGAGAATCGCTCGCACGGTCCAGATTTTGCGGCTACACTACCTTGAGACACAACAGGTGGGATTGACGCGAGTTGTCCACAGGCCACGCACAGGTGTCGCGCCGCGTTCTCCACCATGTTCTTGCCATGTCGCGCGGCGGCCGCTTGCGCTAGGCAGGCCGGACCGAAATCCAGGGGCGGGCGATGAACGAGATCAGAACGATCCAACCGGGCGGCAAGGCGGCCGAGGACGAGGCCGGCACCCTGCCCCACAACATCGAGGCCGAGCAGCAATTGCTGGGCGCGATCCTGACCAACAACGATGTCTTCGACCGGATCGCGTCGATCATCCAGTCGCATCATTTCTACGAACCCGTCCACCAGCGCATCTACGAGATCGCTGCGGCGCGCATCCAGAAGAACGCGCTGGCCTCGCCGGTCACGCTCAAGGCGTTTCTCGAGGATGACGAGGGGCTCAAGGAACTGGGCGGCCCGGCCTATCTGGCGCGCCTTGCGGGCGCGGCGATCTCGACTTTCGCGGCGCGCGACTATGCGCAGATGATCTACGATTTCGCGATCCGCCGCGAACTGATCCGGCTGGGCCGGGACATCTCGGACAAGGCGGCCAAGGTCGACATCGCGTCCGAACCGCGTGCCCAGATCGTCGAGGCCGAACAGGCGCTCTACAAGCTGGGCGAACAGGGCCAGTCGGAAAGCGGGTTCCAGTCCTTCCTCAAGGCCGTGACCGACGCGGTGAACGTCGCCAATGCCGCCTATCAGCGCGACGGGCAGCTTTCGGGTGTCTCGACCGGGCTGATCGACCTCGACCGCAAGCTGGGAGGGCTGCACCGGTCCGACCTGCTGATCCTTGCCGGGCGGCCGTCGATGGGCAAGACGTCGCTGGCCACCAACATTGCCTTCAACGTCGCGAAATCCTATCGCCGCGGCAGGTTGCCGGACGGCTCGGAAGGGGCGGTCGAAGGCGGTGTCGTCGGCTTCTTCAGCCTCGAGATGAGCGCCGAGCAGCTGGCCGCGCGCATCCTGTCCGAGGCCTCGGAGGTGCCCAGCGAACAGATCCGCCGCGGCGACATGACCGAAGCCGAGTTCCGCCGCTTCGTCGAGGCCGCCAAGGCGCTGGAAGCCTGCCCGCTGTTCATCGACGACACGCCCGCCCTGCCGATCAGCCAGCTTGCCGCCCGGGCGCGGCGGCTGAAGCGCACGCACGGGCTGGACGCGCTGTTCGTCGACTACCTGCAGCTTGTCCGCCCGGCGACCGCCAAGGACAGCCGGGTGAACGAGGTCAGCGAGATCACGCAAGGCCTGAAGGCCATCGCCAAGGAACTGGATATCCCGGTGATCGCCCTGTCGCAGTTGTCACGCCAGGTGGAAAGCCGCGAGGACAAGCGCCCGCAACTGTCCGACCTTCGGGAATCCGGCTCGATCGAGCAGGACGCCGACGTCGTGATGTTCGTCTACCGCGACGAGTACTACAAGGAACGCGAGAAACCCGGCGAGGACAATCTTGAGGCCATGGCCAAGTGGCAGGAGGTGATGGAGCGCTGCCACGGCAAGGCCGAGGTCGTGATCGGCAAGCAGCGCCACGGCCCGATCGGCACCGTCGAACTCAGCTTCGAGGGCCGCTTTACCCGGTTCGGCAATCTGGTGAAACCGTGGCAACGGGACGAGACCGAAGGCTTCGGCTGAGACCGGCTGTGATCCGGCGCGACAGCGAAGCGCCGGTTGCGGTGCAGCGGGACCAGGCTCTAGGCTCGAACGAGGTGGAATCGCGAGGGGCCGGACGCATGCCAGGGATCACGGGCCGTCTGTCGGCGCTTGTGGGCGCGGGTGCGATGCTGGCCGCGGCAGCGCTGGCCGGTAGCGCGGGCGCACAGGCGTGGCGCGAAATCCCCGGGACCGCCGGCATCGAGGGCGCGGAAACCTGCGCAACCGGCGCGGGCGGATCGCTGTGCTTTCAGATCCGGTGCCGGGCGGACAGTCCGCTGGAATTCGCGCTGGTGTCAACCCCCGATTGGCCGCTTGCCGACCGGTCCACCGGGGTGACGCTGCTGGTCGACGCGACCGCGCCGCTGGCCTACACCTTTGCCGTGGTGGAGCCCGGAAATCGCAGCGGGCTTGCCCTGCCCTATCACCCGGCCCAGCACCGGGGGCTTATCGAACGGCTGCGCCGGGGTGTGCGGCTGACGGTCTGGATCCGGCCCGGGGACGGACGGACGACCGGCGCGGGGTTTTCGCTCGGCGGATCGGGGCGGGCGATCAACCGGATGCTTGACGGACGCTGCGCGACACTCGCCCGGCAGGACCCGGACGTTCCACTGGCCGACCCGGTCCTGGCCGACCACCAGCCGGTCGGCGAGTTGCCCGACAGGCCGCCGCTGGACCCAAGCCCCCCCGCAGCGACCGAGCAGGCGGTCCTCCCGGACGTGCCAGACGTCCCGGAGGCGGCCCCCGAACCGCCCCTACCCCTGCCCGACCCCGAAGCCGCGCCTGCGGCGGACACGCCCGCCCCCGAACCACCCCGCCCCCTGGTTCCCGTGACCCCCGGCACCGAGGACAAGGCCGCCATGGCACTGGCCCAACAGATCGTCGGGCCGATCATCGAGGCGGTCCGGTCCATCGAGGGCAAGGCGCCCACGCTGCGCGCCCGGCTGGTCGAACTTGCCCCCGAACAGGCGCTGCTGCTCACCCGGCTCTGCGGCGGCGCCTATTTCGGCCCCACCGGGTGCAGCGGGGTGATCTTCACCATCGCGGGCGAGAGCGCCCGGCCGGTCTTTGGCGATGGCGATCTGTTTTCCTCGACGGGATTGTCCCTTGACGAGGCGGCGGCCCGGGACGGTTGGCCCGCGCTCGTCCTCGAAACCGGCGAGACCTGGGCCTGGACCGGCGCGGGCTACGAACGCCGCTGACCGCCCGGACCGGAATCCGGCCTTGACGTCAGCCCTACGCCTGCCGAAAACAGCGGCCATGGCCACAGGTTCCCTCACCATCGATCTCGACGCGCTCGCGCGCAACTGGACCGCCCTTGACCGCGCCAGCGGCCCGGGCGTTGAAACCGGCGCCGTGGTCAAGGCCGACGGCTATGGCCTGGGCGCGGCGCACGTCGCCCGCACGCTGGCCCGTGCCGGCGCCCGCCGATTCTTCGTCGCCGTCGCCGAAGAGGGCGCGGCGATCCGCGAGGCGCTGGGCCGCGGCCCCGAGATCTGCGTCTTCGGCGGGCACATGGCAGGCGACACCGACATGATCGGCGATCTGGACCTGATCCCGATGCTGAACTCGGTCGAACAACTCACCCGCCACTTCGAGGCGCTGCCGGGCCACCCGTTCGGCATCCAGCTTGACACCGGCATGAACCGGCTGGGGATGGAGCCCGCCGAATGGGCCGCCGTCCGCGACATCGCGCTGGCCGCGGGGCCCCGCCTGCTGATGAGCCACCTCGCCTGCGCCGACGAGGACACGACAGGCTTCAACGGCAAACAGCTCGCCACATTCCGCGAGATGACCGAGGGCTGCGGCGTGCCGCGCTCGCTGTCGGCCACGGGCGGCATCCTGCTGGGCCCCGAGTATCATTTCGACGTGACCCGGCCCGGCATCGGCCTGTACGGCGCGCGGCCCTTTGCCGATGCCGCCCCGGTGGTGACGCTGTCGCTGCCGGTGATCCAGGCCCGCGAGGTCGAACCGGGCGAGGCCGTCGGCTATGGCTGCACCTGGGTCGCCGGGGACCGCCGCCGGGTCGCCACCGTCGCGGGCGGCTATGCCGACGGCATCCTTCGCTACCTGACCAACCGCGGCACACTCTGGGCCGACGGGCACCCCTGCCCGATCCTCGGCCGCGTCTCGATGGACCTGATCACCGCCGACATCACCGGCCTGCCCCGGATGCCCGACGCGCTGGACCTGATCGGCCCGGACCAGAGCGTGGACGACGTCGCCGACATCGCCCAGACCATCGGCTACGAGGTGCTGACCAGCCTCGGGGCCCGCTACGCGCGCCACTACACCGGCGGAACCGGCCCATGATCCTCGCACCGGTCGCCGCCATCGGCCGCTCGACGCTTGGCGGGCTGGCCGCGCTCGGCCGGATCGGCCTGTTCCTTGTGGCCACGCTTTCAGCCGCGCTGCGTCCCCCCTTCTATTTCCGCGAATTCGTCCACGCCCTCTGGGTCATCGGCTACAACTCGCTGCCGGTTGTCGGGCTGACGGCGTTCTTCACCGGTGGCGCGCTGGCCCTGCAAATCTACGAAGGCGGCTCGCGCTTCAACGCCGAACAGGTGGTGCCCTCGATCGTCGCCATCGGCATGGTGCGCGAACTGGGCCCCGTCCTCGGCGGGCTGATGGTCGCTGCCCGCGTGGCCAGTTCGATCGCCGCCGAGATCGGCACCATGAAAGTGACCGAGCAGCTTGACGCGCTGGTGACGCTGTCGACAGATCCGATGCGCTATCTCACCGTGCCCCGCGTGCTGGCCGCGACCTTCGCCGTGCCGGTGCTGGTGGCGGTGGGCGATTCCATCGGCATCTTCGGCGGTTACGTGATCGGCACCGGCCGGCTGGACCTGAACGCGGCGGCCTACCTGAAGAACACCGCCGATTACCTTGAACTCTGGGACATCACCTCGGGCCTGATCAAGGGCGCGGTCTTCGGATTCATCGTGGCGCTGGTCGGCTGCTATTTCGGGATGAATTCTGAACGCGGCGCGCAAGGGGTGGGCCGCGCCACCAAATCGGCCGTGGTGACCGCCTCGATCCTGATCCTGGCCGCCAACTACCTGCTGACCGAACTGTTCTTCTCCGCATGATCGAGCTTCGGGGCATCCACAAGGCGTTCGGCCCGAACCGCGTCCTGCGCGGGGTGGACCTTAGCGTGCCCCGGGGCGAAAGCATGGTCATCATCGGCGGGTCCGGCACCGGCAAGTCGGTGCTGCTGAAATGCATCCTCGGGCTGGTGAAACCCGATGCGGGCCGGATCCTGATCCAGGGCGAGGACGCAACCGGGCTTGACCGCGACGCCTTCCTCGCCCGCTTCGGCATGCTGTTCCAGGGCGGCGCGCTGTTCGATTCACTCACCGTCTGGCAGAACGTCGCCTTCCGCCTGCTGCGCGGCGCGCAGAAGCGCCCGAAGGCGGAGGCCCGCGAGATCGCGATCGAGAAACTGCGCCGCGTCGGCCTGAAACCCGAGGTGGCCGACCTCTACCCCGCCGAGCTGTCGGGCGGCATGCAGAAGCGTGTCGGGCTGGCCCGCGCCATCGCCGCCGAGCCCGAGATCATCTTCTTCGACGAACCCACCACCGGCCTCGACCCGATCATGGCCGGCGTCATCAACGAGCTGATCCGCGAGATCGTGGTGGAAATGGGCGCGACGGCGATGACCATCACCCACGACATGACGTCCGTCCGCGCCATAGCCGACGACGTGGCGATGCTGCATGACGGGGTGATCCAGTGGACGGGACCGGTCGCCAACATGGACGCGGCACCAGATCCCTACCTGCAACAGTTCATCCACGGCCGCGCCGAGGGGCCGATCGAGGCGGTACGGTAAGGCAGCAAGGGCGTGCGGCGGGCACCGGACACAAGGCCACGGGTCTTTCGGTGCCCTGGTTTCGGCTGGGCGTTTGCCAAGCCGACCCGCCGGGGGCTCTGCCCCCGGACCCCCGGAGTATTTGTGCCAAGAAGAAGGCCGCGGCACCGAGACAGCGGGGCCCTGTCGGCATAACGTATATCGGCGCGCGGACCGAGGCTCTGAAAGGTACGAAGATGAGCGCCCTGAAACTCGCCAACCTCACCCTCCTGATCCTTTTCCCCGTCGCCTGGGCCGCGCCGCTGATGCGCGCGGGCCTCCTGCCTCTCTTCGGCCTCAACGAAATCTCCGTCCTGTCCGGTCTTGTCGCGCTTTGGGAAACCGACATCCCGCTGGCGTTCCTCGTCACCTTCTTCGCCCTCGTTGCCCCCTACCTGAAAACCGTCGGCCTTGCGCTCATCCACTTCAACCTCGCCTCCCCGCGCCTGCTGCCCGCGATCCAGCTGATGGGCAAGCTCGCGATGGCCGACATCTTCCTTGTCGCCCTCTACATCGTCATCGCCAAAGGCGTTGGTCTCGCCCGGATCGAGACCGCCTGGGGCCTCTACCTCTTCACCGTTTGCATCCTTGCCTCCCTCGCCCTCTCGATCCTGACGAAACGCCGCCTGACCCGAACGCCCTGACCCTTCTTCTTGGCGAAAATACTCCGGGGGGAGTCGCCCGGAACGGGCGACGGGGGCAGCGCCCCCACGCGGCCGGTGTGTAGTTACAGGTGGTTCTGACAGGGGGATTACAGGGGTTTTGATACCGGAAGTGGACCCAAGAGTCCGGACTACCTCGGATGGTTTTTCCGCCACCAGTCGTAGATCCCACTCTTGCCGACGCGGCGCTTGGGCGGGAAGGCTTGGGCGACTTCGGCCGCCAGGGGGACGAAGCCCATCCGGTCGATTCTGGCCAGGATGAAGGCGCGCAACTCGGGGTCGGTGTCGATCTTCGAGGGGAAGCCGGTGCGATGGGCGCGGCGGTGCTCGCTCGGTTCTGGCAGGTCTTCGAGGGGCGTTTGAAGGGGCGTTGGAACACCCTCTGCAAGCTCGGCCCGGACGGCGACCTGGAGGCGGTCGAGCTCGGCCGAGACGTTGTCGAGCAGCTTGCGGGCCTCGGCCAGGGCGGCCCGCGCCGCCAGGATATGCGACTGGGCGCGGCTCATGCGTCCCCCCACATGGCAGGAGACGGCCGGTAAGGGTTCTTGCGCAGCCAGCCGCGCACCGCCACGTCGCTGGCGTGCAGCGTGCGGGCGATCTCGGCCACGCTCAGCCCCTCATGCGCCAGGCAGGCGGCCAGCCAGGGCTTGGCGAGCGGCACGCGGGGGGGAAGGTCCGCCCTTGCCAGCGCACTGGCAAGGTCAACGCCAACGATCTGCACCACGCGCGAGCGCTCGCCCGGGTTCTCGGCCCAGTAGAGTTCAGCCCCGCCGAAGGCCATCAGGAACCGCACGGCCAGAGCGGAGCCGAGGATATCGACATAGGGTGCGGCGTGGGCCGGGGGTTTCGGATAGCTGTCGGTCACGTCGCTCACTCCGTCACGCGGCGGGGTGGATGGAGGGCGGACCGGCCGAGAGAGCGCGACCGGCCCGCCCATGCCCGCCGTTGGCGCGGCGGGGTAGGCCGGTCGCCCCCTGGGGAAAGGCAACCGGCCCGTTGCCGCCAGCCCTGGTGCCCGGCGGCCATGCGCGAGGGATGGAGACCCCCGCGCAATTCAATCCTTCAGCGCTTCATCCGATCCTCTCGGGTTGGTCGTTGATCTCGCGGATGCGCAGCGGCAGGCGCTCGGCATCGTACTGCGCGAAGGCCGCCTCGATGGCGCGCGACGTGCCCGCATAGGCGCGCGCTTCCAGGTCGCGGTCGCCCGTCGCGCCGTTGACGTTCACCGTGATGGAGAACTGCGCCGCGCCCCCGGTGTTCGCGCGCGTCATCGCCGGGGTCGGAACGATGGTGCCCGCCACGCCGGGGTAGAACCGTTCGCGCCCGCGCTCGCCCACCTCGTAATACATGCCCGGCTGCACCGATCCGCCCGAGGCGCGGAAGCCGCCGAACCCGCCGACGATCATGCCGAAGAGCCCGCCGAGGCCACTTGCGTTCTGACCGCCGAAGAGACCGCCCAGCGGCCCGCTGCCCAGGAAGGCCCCTTCCTGAAGCGACCGCAAGAGCATGTCCAGGGCCGAGTCCATGTCGTTCAGCGCGGTCAGCGCGATCTGCCCGAGCGATTGCCAGGTCTGCTTCTGGGTCTGGCCAAGGTTGATCTCGCGCTCCTTGGCGCGAATGAGATCTTCGATCTTCGCCCGCTCGGCGTCGGTTGCGTCCACCATGTGTTCGCGCAGCCGGATAAGCTCCTGCTGCACCGGGTCCGCCTCGCGGAGAATGTCCACCTCGCCTTGCAGCGACAGGATCAGGTCGGCAACGGCGTCACGTTCCTCGCGCGCAGCGGCGGCCCCGCCTTGCCGCGTCCGGACGGCCGGGCCATAGATCGCCTCTTCCGATGCTTCGAACCCCATTCGCTCCGGGCGGCTGCGCGCGCGCGATCCCGGCCCGAATTCGGTCGGGTTGCCCGCCGCGTCTGTGGTGGCCTCGGCCATCGCCGCCGCCCGCGCCCTGGCCGCGTCCCACAGTTCGCTGGCAAGCGTGCGGGCCTCGGAAATCATGCCCGCCAGCCACCCGGCCTTCGGGGCGGCCGCGGCGAGCTGGCGCATCGTGCTCTCGGCGTCCAGAAGGGCGGCGTAGAGCTCGGAGCCCGCAACGGCGCTGCCCTTGAGAACGTCCCGAATGCGGGCCATCGCCGCGGAGCGGTCGGAAAAGTCGCCAGCCGCGCGCAGATCGTGGAACGCCGCGGCAAGCTCGCGCGCGCTGTCCTTCGAGATGCCCAGCCGGTTCGCCATGATCGTGAAGGACTGCTCGGCCGTGCGGCCGGTCTCGCCCGCCGCAAGCGCAACGATGCGGAACTCGTCGGCCAGCGCCTCGATGGCCCCGCGGGCCGCGCTGTCGGCCTCTGCCAGGGCCTGCTGGCGCTGCGCCTCGACCAGGGCGAGCACCTGGTCGGTCACCTCGCCGTATTTCTGCTTCAGCTCCACCAGGCCGCTGGCCGAATAGACGCTCGTGATCGCGTTCAACTCGTCCATGGAGGCGACGAGGTCGTCCAGGCTATCCGCGAAGTCGCGTGCCTCCTCGCCGCCCCTGGCCGCTGCGATGGCCCATTGCCCCACGGCCGCCACGCCCGCGACAATGGCGATGGTCGCCAGGCTGACCGGGCTGATCATCGACCGGAATGCGCCCCCCAGCGCCGCCACTGCGCCCTGCGCGCCCATCGGGCCCAGCACCTGGCTGATCTGGGTGCCCTGCTGGATGGCCAGCATCAACGGCGACTGCCCCGCCGCCATCATCATGCCGATGTCGTTGAACTGCGCGCCGAGGTTCGCGACGCTGCCCGCCGCGACATGCGACCGCTGGCCGATGCCGCCGAGCAGTTCCTTGCTCGCGCTCAGGCTCTTGCTGACATTGACGCCAGCGAGGCGCAGCTTCTCAAGGTCCTCCTTGAGGATCCGCACGCCCGTGACGGCGCCGTCTGGATTGACATTCAGATAACCCTGGACGACGAAGCTCACGGCTCAGCCCTTTCCGCTCAGCCCGCTCACCCAGAGCAACACGTCGCGGTCTTCGGTCTTGTCGGTCATCACTTCGCCCTCCTGGTGGTGAATTCGAGGTATTCGAGCGCGGCGAGGATGTCTTCGACGGTAGGAACCCCGGTCTTGCCCAGGTCGCGTGCGGTCGCGAAGATGTCCTCCACGTCGCCCAACCCGCCATTCCGCCGCGCGATGTCGGCCAGCTTGCGGATGGTGGCATCGTCATGCAGCCCGCGTGCCCGGCAATACAGATCCACGTCCGCTTCGGTGGCGTGGCTGATGGTCACCCGCGGATGGGTGCGCCGCTTGAGCTGGGGCAGGTCGTTGATCGCCTTGTCGAGACGCAGATCGCCCACCAGCGCCAGGGCGAAGAAGCCCTCTTCGGCCAGTTGGCGCGCCCATTCCAGGGCGTCCCGATCATCGGGGCCGCGCGGGTTCCGCTTGATCAGGTACTGGGCCTCGTCGATCACCAGGAAGCCATCAGGCCCGATCTTGTCGGCGATCTCGGCCCGCGCGGCCGCCAGGTCGCGGCCATTCGGGGGCTCAAGGCCCAACAGATTGCAGAGGCCGCAGGCGAGGTTCCAAACCCCGCCTTCGCCCGACTTCGCCGTGAACACAAGCGTTCCCGGCGCGTCCTGCTTGAGGTGGAAGACGGTCGCGGTCTTGCCGACACCGGAGGCCGCGGAAATCGCGACGATCTTCCCCTTCGCCCGGGCGCGGCGCAGCGCCAGGGCCATCGCCTGCGCGCTCCTGGTCTCGATAAAGCCCCATTGCACCGGCGGTGCCTCGGGCTTGATCATGTGGACATTTGCTGTCATGGGTTTCTCCTGGTTGTGGGCTTTCGCCCGCTGCGTTCGGTCGGGACGGTGCGGCTACACCGCCCGGCCGCTTCATCTCGAAGCCAACTGGCGTTCCGTGGCCTCGATGAAGTTCCTCAATCGTTCCTCGGTCAGGTAAGACACCTCGGCGGCGCCCTCGCCGGGCTCAGCGGCCTTGAAGCCGCTATCGGTGTGAAGCTCGACAACCCCGGCTTCCGGCCGCCGGATCGCATCGGCCGAGCCGATGGCGTCCATCGCAGCTTCGCGCAGCTTGGCCACGTCCGCCTCGGGGTGCGCCGCACGGAACTTGCGGACAAGCTGGCGCACCCGCTGCTTTTCGGTGGCGGCGGCGCGGCGGCCTTCGGTGCTGCCGTGCCGGGTGGGCGTGACGGGCGGCAGCTCTTCGAGGAAGAGGCTCCCGCGCCGGGTCTCGTCCTCCCAATGGCACACCATCGCGGGGGCGTCGAAGTCCCTGGGGTTGAAGCCGATCAGGACTTCCTTGCCCACGTGCCGCAGCAGCTCGCGCTGGGTCGTGTGGTCGCCGAACAGGCCGCCGTCGAAGGCGATCCGGCCATCCGCGCGCACCGTCTTGATCTTCCAGGTCATGGCCAGGCGGCGGCGCATGAAGGGGGTCAGAACCCGCTTCGAATTGCCTTGCAACAGCCGTTCAAACGCTTGCGCCCGGCTCTCGCCCTTCTTCAGCCCCTTCACCCGGTTGTCGGTCGCGGTGTTCAGGTCATGGATGGCTTCGGCCAGGACGGCTTCGAAGACTTCGAGCGGGACCGGCTCGCCCTTGGGCGGGGTCGGATCGTTCGGCCCCGGCCGCTGCGCCCCGTGAAAGCGCGGGTCGTTGTCCACGTGGCGCAGATGCGACCAGACGTTTTCCTGAAGGTTGCTGGTCTTCGCGCCGACGCCCTTGTTGTGCAGCTCGGCCCCGATAATCTTCAGCACGCCGGGCACGGCCCAGTCGGGATTGCGGGTCTGTTTCGTGCGGTAAGCCGGTGTAAGCCCGCCCGCGATCCGGCGGCTGTTGAACGCGCTGCCGTTGTCGAAACCGACCCTCTGCGGGCGGCCGTGCGTCTCGCACATATGCACGATAGCCGCCTCGGTCACATCGGAGTTTTCCGACTTGCCCACGGCCCAGCCCACGGTCTTGCGCGTGCGGCGATCCGCGAAGGCGACAACCCACGGGCAGCCGACCGTGCCATCCGGCCAGCGCACCCGCACCTTGAATTCGCGCCCGTCGCCGTCCACCATGTCCATTGCGGCCATGCCCTCGGCCGTCTGCGGCAAGCGAAGGGTCAGGAGCGCGGTCGCCCGCTCTTCCCCCACCTCGGCCACGAGGCGCGCAATGGGGTCCATATCGTTCCAGCGACGCAGGATCGTGTGATACTTCGGCCAATCCCAACCCTTGGCCGCGGCTTCCTTCGCGACCTGCTTATGGGCGTGCTTCAGCGGGAAGCCTGTCCCGTTCTTGCCCGACAGGTTCATGCGGTTGATCAGGGAGGCCCAGGCTTCCGGTGTCGGCTCGTCGCGCTCCCCGCCCTTCCAGGCCGGGGCCAGCGCGGGCGCCCAGTTCGCAGGTGCCACGCCGTCCGTCTTGTCCTTCCAGCCCTTGACGGTGTTCCGCGATGATGGAAAGCGGCCAAACTTGGCCTTCCCTTCCTTCGCGATCTCCGGCCAGGTCGCGCCCGCGGCCTCCATCTTCGCCACGAACATCAGCTTCAGGGCATTGTCATGCGCCCGTTCGCGCACCGAAACCGGGGCACGCTCAAGCGCGACATGCGCCGCGTCGTCGTACTCGCCGGGGTCGAGGTGATGCTCTTCGCACGTCAGCCGACGCCATTCGTTCTGCAAGTCCTTGGGAAGGTCGGCGAGTTCGAATTCGAACCTCTTACCAACTTGGCGAACAGGGACGCCCAACCGCTTCAGCATCTTGCGGACGCCCATCGGGGTCTTGGGACGGCCGGGAAGCCCTGTTATGTCGGTAACGCAAAGGCTCATCGACGTATCCCGGCGGCTTCGTTCACACGATCCACCAAGGCCCGCGCTTTCGGACCCTTCCAGTTCCCAAAGAAGGCATCCCGCACGTTCTGAATGCGCGTCCCGTTGTCTGAGCACCAAGCATTCAAGGTCGTGCCTTGAGCCACGAACGCGGCGCGAACACGCCTGTAACGGGCTTTCTCGGCATCCTCTGGTATGTTAGAACCTGACATAGGAACGTAGTCCAAACGAAGTCGTCTCCCATAGGGGACGTTATGCACCCTTTAGGAAGTTGTCAATGGTTGACACTGACGAGCCCGATATTCTTGTGGGGCGCTTGGCGCATCTGGCCTTCACGCGCGGGCTGAGCATTAGGGAAATGGCCGAGCGGTGCGGCATCCCGAAGAGTTCTATGGAAGGCTACATGCGGGTGAAAGGCGCGAAGCGGCCCGGCGTAGATGCGCTCATCGCAATCGCCAATGGGATGGATGTTTCTATCGACTGGCTCGTAGGGAGGTCGGCCGACAGCTTTTCGCCCAAGCTGAGCCAGCGCGACTATGCCCTTCAATGCTTCCGTGTCGTCGACAGTCTGCTTGCATGGTTGTGGGCACAGCAGTCGAAGAGCGAGGGCCCAATCCTAGCCGGTGACCGCATCGCTGGTCTTACGCGTCCTGAGATAGCCGCGAACGCAATGGCGGCATTCATGGAGGGCATGAGGGAGTTCGCGTCAAACGAGCGCGATGCACCACATCGGAGCGACTTCCAGAAGCTCATCGAGCAGTCGGTTGCCCAATCGGAAACCGGAAACTGACTAGTTTCCGAGTGGGGCGCGCCGCCTCTGATTTCATTGGGTTTTTCCTGACCGCCAGCCGCGGTAACGGCCCGTTCGGCCCCTGAGAAGCCCCGAAACTGTCAAAACACCTGCAACTCGCCACCCGCTAACCCATTGGTTTCAAACGGCGCTAAAATCCGAGGGTGTCAAAACCTCCTGTCGCCGCTCAGCCGGAGGCCGCGCCACGCCCAACGCCGGACAAGCGGAGCAAGGCCCCGCGCGGGCCGGGGGCGGGAGTGACCCGGCTTGATCCCGCGCCGCCCATCCGCCAAGAAGGGCCATGGCAAAAGCCCCAACCACCTTCACCTGCACCGCCTGTGGCGCCGCGCACCAGAAATGGGCTGGCCGCTGCGACGCCTGCGGGGCATGGAATACCATCCGGGAAGAGGCGCCCCTTTCCGCGGCGCCTGCGGGGAAATCGCTGGGCGCCGCGCGCGGCCGGGCCCTGCCGCTGTCCGATCTGTCCTCCACCGAACCCGAGCCGCCCCGCGCGGCCAGTGGCATGGCCGAGCTTGACCGGGTGCTGGGCGGCGGGCTGGTGCCGGCCTCGGCGATCCTGGTCGGCGGCGATCCGGGCATCGGCAAGTCCACGCTGCTCTTGCAGGCGGCCGCAAGTTTCGCCCGCACCGGCCTGAGCTGCATCTACATTTCCGGCGAGGAGGCCGGCGCCCAGATCCGCATGCGCGCGCGCCGTCTCGGGCTTGCCGAGGCACCGGTGAAGCTTGCCACCGAAACCAACCTGCGCGACATCCTGACGACGCTGGATGCCGAGCGCCCCGCCCTCGCCATCGTCGACTCGATCCAGACGATGTGGGCCGACATGGTCGACAGCGCGCCCGGCTCCGTCGCGCAGGTCCGCGCCGCCGCGCATGAGCTGACCGCCTTCGCCAAGCGGCGCGGCAGCGCCGTCATCCTTGTCGGCCACGTCACCAAGGAGGGCCAGATCGCCGGCCCCCGCGTGGTCGAGCACATGGTCGACACTGTGCTCTACTTCGAGGGCGAGCGCGGCCACCCGTTCCGCATCCTGCGCGCTGTCAAGAACCGCTTCGGACCCGCCGACGAGATCGGCGTGTTCGAGATGACGGGCGCGGGGCTGGCCGAGGTGACGAATCCCTCGGCGCTGTTCCTGTCACAGCGCGGCGAGCCCGCGCCCGGCACCGCGGTCTTCGCCGGGATCGAGGGCACGCGCCCGGTGCTGACCGAGATCCAGGCGCTGGTCGCGCCCTCGCCGCTCGGCACGCCGCGGCGCACCGTTGTCGGGCTGGATGCCGGCCGGCTTTCGACCACGCTCGCGGTGCTCGAGGCGCGGTGCGGTATTCCCTTCGCCGGGCTCGACGTGTTCCTGAACGTCGCGGGCGGACTTCGGGTGACCGAACCGGCCGCCGATCTGGCCGTGGCGGCCGCGCTTCTCAGCGCGCGCGAAGATGTCGCGCTGCCCAAGGATTGCGTCGTCTTCGGGGAAATATCCCTCTCGGGGGCGCTGCGCCCCGTGGGTCAGACGGAAAACAGGTTGAAAGAGGCGCGGAAACTTGGTTTTTCCACAGCGATCGCGCCCGCGAACAGCAAGCTGGGCGCGCCTACGGGGATGGCGGTACGGCAGATGCCGGATCTTGCCGCCTTCGTCGGGGACATGTTCGGCGCCGGCTGAGGCCGAGGAGGGACAGCCATGGAAGGGTTCACAGCCGTCGACGGGGGCGTTGCCGTCGTGATCCTGCTTTCCGCGATCCTGGCCTATTCGCGCGGCCTGGTGCGCGAGACGATGGCCATCGCGGGCTGGGTCGTGGCCGCGGTCGTGGGCTTTGTGTTCGCCCCGCAGGTCGAGCCGCTGATGTACGAAATCCCCGTTCTCGGCAACCTGATCGGCGGGTCGTGCGAACTGGCGATCCTTGCCGCCTTTGCCGTCGTCTTCATGGTGGCGCTGATCGCGGTGTCGCTGTTCACGCCGCTTCTGTCCTCGATGATCCAGGGCTCGGCGCTGGGCGGGATCGACCAGGGGCTTGGCTTCCTGTTCGGGGTGGCGCGCGGCGCCCTGCTGGTTGCGGTGGCGTTCTTCGTCTACGGCATGGTGGTCACGACCCAGGATTACCCGATGGTCGACAACAGCCGTTCGTTCGAGATCTTCGCCGGACTGACCGACAAGATCGCCGAGACGGATCCCGATCAGGCGCTTGGCTGGCTGACGAACCGCTACGAGGCGCTGATCGGCGGCTGCGGCGCACCGGCACAGGATGCCAGCCCGGCGCAGTGATGTCCGCGCACGCGATCGTCATGTGATCCTTTCGTGACAGTCCGGCCTCAAGCGCGTAGAGAGGGGCCAATTCCCCAAGACGGATTCGGAGCCTCGCTGCCCATGCGCCCGACGCCCCCGCATGATATCCCCCAAGGCATCATGCCGCCCGCCCATCCTTTCGACGCCGACAAGCTGCGCGAGGAATGTGGTATCTATGGCGTGATCGGACTTGTCGATGCCGCCAACTTCGTGGCGCTGGGGCTGCATGCATTGCAGCACCGCGGCCAGGAAGCCGGCGGTATCGTCAGCTATGACGCCGAGACCGGGTTCAACTCGGCCCACCGCTTCGGCTATGTGCGCGACAATTTCACCAAGGCGGGCCTGATGGAGACGCTGCCGGGCACGCTGGCGATCGGTCACGTGCGCTACTCCACCGCCGGCACCAAGGGCCACACCGCGATCCGCGACGTGCAGCCCTTCTTTGGCGAATTCTCGATGGGCGGCGCGGCGATCGCGCATAACGGCAACATCGTAAACGCCGAGGCGCTGCGCCGCGAACTGATCGACCGCGGCTCGATCTTCCAAAGCTCGTCGGACAGCGAATGCATCATCCACCTGATGGCGCGGTCGCTGCAAAAGACCATTCCCGAACGGATGAAGGATGCGCTGCGCCGCGTCGAGGGCGCGTTCTCGGTGGTCGCGATGACGCGCACGAAACTGATCGGCGTGCGCGATCCGCTGGGCGTGCGCCCGCTGGTTCTGGGCCGGTTCGGCGGCGGCTGGGTATTGTCGTCCGAAACCTGCGCGCTGGACATCATCGGCGCCGAATTCGTGCGCGAGATCGCGCCCGGCGAGATGGTGCAGATCTCGCCCGAGAAGGGCGTGGAAAGCTACTTTCCGTTCGAGCGCACGCAACCGCGCTTCTGCATCTTCGAGCATGTCTACTTTTCGCGCCCCGACTCGATCCTCGGCGGCCGGTCGGTCTATGAAACGCGCCACCAGATCGGCGTGGAACTCGCCCGCGAGGCGCCGGTCGAGGCCGATCTGGTCTGCCCGGTGCCCGACTCGGGGACGCCAGCGGCCATCGGCTATTCCTTCGAAAGCGGCATCCCCTACGGCATGGGGATCATCCGCAACCAGTATATGGGCCGCACCTTCATCGAGCCGACCGAACAGATCCGCAACATGGGCGTCCGGCTGAAGCTGAACGTCAACCGCGCGTTGATCGAGGGCAAGCGGGTCGTGCTGGTGGACGACAGCGTGGTGCGCGGCACCACCTCCCGCAAGATCAAGGAGATGATCCTGGACGCCGGTGCCCGCGAGGTGCATTTCCGCATCGCCTCGCCGCCCACGGCCTGGCCCTGCTTCTACGGCGTCGACACGCCCGAGCGCGACAAGCTGCTGGCCAGCCACATGACCGAGGACGAGATGCGCGTCTATCTCGGCGTCGACTCGCTGCGCTTCGTCTCGCTCGACGGGCTTTACCGCGCGGTGGGCGAGGCCCGGGGGCGCAACGCGCAATGCCCGCAATATTGCGATGCCTGCTTCTCGGGCGACTACCCGGTGGCGCCGTCGGACATGATCGAAAAGGGCTTCCAGACCAGGGCGGCGGAATAGGCGCGCCCTGCGCGCCGATGTCGCGCGGTGCAGCGGGCGCAGGCTCCGGACCGCATCTTGACCACAACGCTCGGGTATTCCAAACACCGCCCATGACCGATCAGAAAATTGCCCTTGTGACAGGCGCCTCCCGCGGCTTCGGCGCGGCGGTGGCCGAGGAACTGGCCCGGCTGGGCTATCACGTCGTCGCCGTCGCCCGCACCACCGGCGGGCTGGAGGATCTGGACGACCGCATCCAGGCGGCGGGCGGGCATGCCACGCTCGCGCCGATGGACATCACCCAGACGGATGCCATGCGCACGCTGTGCCGGGGCATCTTCGACCGCTGGGGCCATGTCGACCTTTGGGTGCACACCGCGATCCAGAGCCCGCCCTTCAGCCCGGCCGAACAGATCGACCTGAAATTCTGGCCCAAGGCCATCGCCGCCAATGTCGAGGCCATGGCGGTGCTGATGGGCTTTGTCGCGCCGCTGTTGCGCGCGGCGCCGGGCGGCGGCACCGCGGTTCTGGTCGACGACGAAGCCGCGGGCCCGTTCGCGGGCGCCTATACCGCCTGCAAGGCCGCCCAACGCGCGCTCTTCACCGCGTGGGAGGCCGAACAGGCGCGGTTGCAGGACGTGCATGTGCGCCGCTTCGTCCCCGCACCGATGCCGACCAACCACCGCAACCGCCTGTTTCCGGGCGAGGACACCACCGGCCTGGCCCGCCCGGCCGACGAGGCGCGGCGGATGGTGGCGGATCTGGCGCTTGGCTGAACGAACGCTGCGGAAAATGCGAAACGCCCGCGGGTAACCGCGGGCGTGTTTGTTCAGGCTGGAGGGAACCGTTCAGCCGCGGCGCGCGCGGCGCAGGCTGCCCAGACCAAGAAGCGAGGTCAGCAACAGCGCCGCGCCCGCGGGCAGCGGCACCGGGGCAATCCGCGCGGTCACAAGCGGATCCTGCGCCGGGACGCTGGCATCATCCGCGGGCGCACCCTCCAGAGCGGTGCGCTCCAGATCAGCCCCACCTTGCGGCCCGCCCAGAGCACGCCCGAAGCCACCGGCAAAAAGCGCCGGCATGGCGGCCGGGAGATCCGATGCCGCGGCTTGCGTGGCAGAACCTTGCGCGCGTTCATTCGCGGACGCCAACGCGCCAAGCCCGGTACGGAACATGAACGGCGCGCCGCGCCCGGCCACGGGATCGTCGAAGGAATAGTCATACACCCCCGCCCCTGCGGCCAGGGCCGCAGGCACGACGAACCTGCCATGCGCGCTGGCCACGTACTGGACTGCACTCCCACCCTCGAACAGGGAGAAATCCACCCCCGAAACGGTGCCGCCCTCGGCCACCCGGACGATGCGGGCGTCCTTCGGCAGCGGCCTGACAGCGCCGGCCGCCTCTGCCCATGGGTCGCCGCTGAAATAACTGCCAATGCCATTTATCCCGGCCGCGATCGCAGCCGAGCCCGTCGCGAGCCCCACGAGCACCGCCCCGGATTTCAGCAAATTGTAAACCGACATTTCACCCACCAATTGCAACAACCATACACGGGACACACTTATCAACATTCTTGGTTTGCGGATTTCCGGGCCCGAGTCAACGGAATCTTAACCATGTTTGCCTTGCACACCGCCCGCCGCGGCGCTTTACGCCCAACCGGCGGTCCACTATTGAAGGGCAAACGGTTCGGGCAGGACGCATGCGTATTCTCATCACCAACGACGACGGCATCAACGCCCCGGGGCTCAAGGTGCTAGAGGCCATCGCAGCCGAGATCGCAGGGCCCACGGGCGAGGTCTGGGTGGTCGCCCCCGCCTTCGAACAGTCGGGCGTGGCGCACAAGATTTCCTACACCCACCCGATGATGATCGCCGAACTGGGCCCGCGCCGCTTCGCCGCCGAAGGCTCGCCCGCGGATTGCGTTCTGGCCGGGCTTTACGACGTGATGACCGAGGCGAAACCGGACCTCGTGCTGTCGGGCGTGAACCGGGGCAACAACGCGGCCGAGAACGCGCTTTACTCGGGCACGCTGGGCGGCGCGATGGAAGCCGCGTTGCAGGGCCTGCCCGCGATCGCGCTGTCGCAATATCTGGGCCCGCTCAATTTCGACGAGGAGCTGCAATTCGAGGCGTCGGCGGCCCATGGCGCAGCCACGGTGCGCGCGCTGCTCGACCAGGGCCATTGGGACAGCGCCGATTACCGGATCTTCTACAACGTGAATTTCCCGCCCGTCCCGGCCGGCAAGGTCAAGGGGCTGCGCGTCGGCCCCCAGGGCTATCGCCGCGACGCGTCCTTCGGGGTGGAACCGCACCGCTCGCCCTCGGGGCGGCGGTTCCTGTGGATCAAGGGCGGCGCACAGCACCTGCCGACCGCACCCGGCTCGGACGCGGCGCTGAACCTCGACGGCTATATCGCGGTGACGCCGATGCGGGCCGACCTGACCGCCCATGACGCGCTGGACGCGCTGAAGGCGAGGCTGGAATGACCGGGGACAGCGCCGCGGAACGCAAGATGCAGTTCCTTTTCGCGCTGCGGTCCAAGGGCGTGACAGACGCCCGCGTGCTGGGCGCGATGGAGAAGATCGACCGCGGCGTCTTCATCAAGGGCCATTTCGCCCCCCGCGCCTACGAGGACATGCCGCTGCCCATCGCCTGCGGCCAGACCATAAGCCAGCCCTCGGTGGTGGCGATCATGACCCAGGCGCTGGACGTGCAGCCGCGCGACAAGGTTCTCGAGATCGGCACCGGTTCGGGCTATCAGGCGGCGATCCTGTCGCGGCTGGCGCGCCGGGTCTATACCGTGGAACGCCACCGCCGCCTGGCGGCCGAGGCACAGGCGCGGTTCGAGGCGCTGGCGCTGACCAATGTCACGGCGATCGCCGCGGACGGGTCCTTTGGCCTGCCCGAACAGGCGCCCTTCGACCGCATCCTCGTGACCGCCGCCGCCGAGGATCCCCCCGGGCCGCTCTTGGCGCAATTGCGCGTTGGCGGTATCATGATCGTGCCCGTCGGGCAGTCGGACACGGTGCAGCGCCTGATAAAGGTCACCCGCACCGAGACCGGCCTGGACTATGACGAGCTTCGCGAGGTGCGTTTCGTGCCGCTGGTGGAGGGGCTCGGGAACGACTAGGACAACCCCGAGGGTCCGGGCAAACGGGCCCCGCAACAGTGAGGATCGAGCGATGTCCACAAGCGACCGCCCTGCCCGTTTGCCCGCCCACGCCCTTGCCCTGGGACTGGGCCTGACCCTTGTCGCCGGTTGCGAAAGCGGCTGGGACTACGATTTCCGCACGATCGGCGGGGCCGCGCCCAACCAGCCCGTCCGCGTCGAAACCGCACCGCGCCCGCAACCGGACGCGCGCGGCGTGATCTCGTACCCGAACTACCAGGTGGCGGTCGCGCGCCGCGGCGACACCGTGGGCACGGTCGCGACCCGGGTGGGCCTGCCCGCCGACGAGCTGGCCCGCTTCAACGGCATCCCCGGCGAAGCGCAACTGCGCGAGGGCGAGATCGTCGCCCTGCCCCGCCGGGTGGCCGGATCCGGCGCCACGGCGGGCGCGATCACGCCCGAGGGCCAGATCGACATCACGACGCTGGCCGGCGACGCGATCCAGCGCACCGAACCGGGCGCGCGGCCCGCGCAGGCCGCCCCGGCGGGCGCGGAACCCGTGCGCCACAAGGTGGTGCGGGGCGAGACCGCCTATTCCATCGCCCGGCTCTACGACGTGACCCCGCGGGCGCTGGCCGACTGGAACGGGCTTGGCGCCGATCTCGCGGTGCGCGAGGGGCAGTTCCTGCTAATCCCGGTCCCGGCGCGGACAGTGGCCGCCGCCGCCCCCAAAACAACGCCCCGCCCCGGCGCCGGCTCTGCCGCCCCGGTGCCGCCCAGCGCCTCGAAACCCCTGCCGCGCGAAGAAGCCGCCCCCGCCGCCAAGCCTGCCGCCCCCGCCTCGCCGCAGATGAAAAGCGAGAGCACGGCCCGCGCCGCCTTTGCGATGCCTGCCCAAGGCAGCATCATCCGCGGCTACCAGAAGGGCAAGAACGACGGGATCGACATCGCGGCCAGCGCCGGCAGCCCGGTGAAGGCCGCCGCCGACGGCACCGTGGCCGCGATCACCCGCGACACCGAACAGGTGCCGATCCTGGTGGTGCGCCACGCCGACAACATGTTGTCGGTCTATGCCAATATCGACGGGATCGCGGTCGAGAAGGGCGCCAGTGTCAAGCGCGGCCAGGCCGTCGCCAAGGTGCGTCCGGGCAGCCCCGCCTTCCTGCATTTCGAATTGCGCAAGGGCTTTGAAAGCGTCGACCCGATGCCCTACCTCACGCCCTGAGCAAGAGCGTGGCCGGTCTTCGGGTTTCGCCCTGGCTCATGCCAGGGCGACGCGCGCGGGGGGCGCTGCCTGAGCGGCGACAGGAGGTTTAGACACCATCGGATTTTCGCAGCATTTGAAATCAACGGGTTAGCGGGTGGCGAGTTGTAGGGGTTTTGACAGTTTCTGGGCTTTTCAGGGGCAGAGCAGGCCGTTGTCGGGGCTGGCGGTCAGGGAAAATACTATGAAATCAGCGTATGGGTGATTTCACCCTGCGCAGATATGCGCACGACCGCACGACCTTGCCGACAACCGGCGGTCACTCGTTGGCTTCGTCTTCTCGGGGTTCAACTTTCACCACCGCTGCCCATCGCGAAAGTGTCCCAAAGTTGCGCTTGAAGTAGCCCTTTGGGCGATCTGGGTCATTACTTTGCAGATCAACGATCGTCATGAAATCGAGCATGGCCACGGTCGCTAGTTCGTGTAGCTCATATCCTGGAATGCGCCGATTTTAGGTGGCCCCCGTATCACACGATCCTGCGGCGCTGGAACGATATGGACCCCATCGCGCGGCTTGTGGCCGAGGTGGGGGAAGAGCGGGCGGCCGCGCTCCTGACCCTTCGCCTGCCGCAGACGGCCGAGGGCATGGCCGCAATGGACATGGTCGACGGCGACGGGCGCGAATTCAAGATGCTCGTGCGCTGGCCGGATGACACGGCCGGCTGCCCCTGGGTTGTCGCGTTCGCGGATCGCCGCACGCGCAAGACCGTGGGATGGCCGTGGGCAAGTCGGAAAACTCCGATGTGACCGAGGCGGCGATCCTGCACATGTGCGAGACGCATTACCGCCCGCAGAAGGTCGGCTTCGACAATGGCAGCGCGTTCAATAGCCGCCGGATCGCGGGCGGGCTTACACCGGCCTACCGCACGAAACAGACGCGCAAGCCGGACTGGCCGAAGCGATCCATGACCTGAACACCGCGACCGACAGGCGGGGCCGCCGCTGCGCGCGAGGAACGTGACGCCGTCGCCGACCTGAACCGAACGACCACATCCGCGCCCATCGCACCGGCTACCCCGCCAAGCTCGACATCGACCCCGAGCTGCGCGCCTTCATCCGCGCCCGGATCGACCGGATGACGTTCATTGACCTGGCCGAGGAAGTCGCCAAGGCATTCCCACCAGACCGACGCGTCGGCCGGTCCGCAATCAACGACTGGTGGCGGAAAAACCATCCGAGGCAGTCCGGACACTTGGGGCCGCTTCCGGTATCAAACCGACTGAACCACAGGGATCAAACCGACTGAACACTAACAACCCGCCGGGGGCTCTGCCCCCGGACCCCCGGAGTATTTTCACCAAGAAGAAGGATCGGGTGGATCGCGCCGAACGGACTGTCAGGTGGCGCGGAACGCCGAGACCCGGGGCTTTTCGCCGGGGCAGGTGCGACTGGGTCGACTGACCCGATGGCGTGTCCGGGCACGGGCACCCCGCCGCGATCGATCAGCCGCGCTCGCCGGTCATGCGCCGCCGCGTCACCTCACAGACCTCGGCGGTCATCCTCGCGAGCCTTTCGGCCTCGTCGGTGCAGGCCGCGATCTTCTCACCGAGATAGGCCCCGCGAAGCGCGGCCGCGCGTTCGGGATCACGGCAGGCGGCGATCCGGCCCAACGCCCGGGCATCGCGGCGCGCCTCGTCCCGGGCAAAGCTCGCGAACTCGCTCGCGGTGCGCACCGCGTGGTCGAGCATGGCCGCGCCCACCCAGGCCATCAGGCCCAATCCCTCGGCCTGCGCCTTGAGGACTGCATGGAAGGGCGCGGCGGATCGGGTGACGGCATGGGTCGGCATCATACGGGTCTCCCGGTCGGGGATATCGGATGGTGCGAAACATAGGCGCGCAAGCGCCGCTCGTCAAAGCCCAACATGCCGTTATTGCGACAGAATATCGCGCTCAGGCCACGCGGGCGCCTTGCACCCAGTTGCCCCGGACCACCGGCGCCCCGTCGATCCGCGCAACCCGGATCAGGTCGCCCCTTGCCCCGGGCTCGATCCGGCCGCGATCGGGCAGATGCGCGGCATCGGCCGGCGCACGCGTCACGGTGGCGATCCCGCGCGCCATGTCACCCCAGAAATCACCCAGCATCAACCCCGCCATCAACAGCGCACCCGGCACGTAGTCGGACGACACGATGTCAAGCAGGTCAAATTCGGCCAGTTCCGTTGCCGCGACATTGCCCGAATGCGACGCCCCGCGGATCAGGTTCGGCGCCCCCATCATCACCGCAATGCCGTTCTCGCGGCAGGCCCGCGCCGCCTCGAGAGTGGTGGGGAACTCGGCCAGCCCGATGCCATTTGCGGCGGACACCGCCACATGGTCGGGTGTGGTATCGTCGTGGCTGGCCAGGATCGCGCCCAGACGCCGCGCCTCGGCCACCGCGATCCGTTCATGCGCCGCGCCATGGCGGGCACGCAGATCGCGCAGGTTCGCCACATGCTCGATGAACTCGGCTTCGGAGAAGTTGTTCTTGGCCATCACATAGGTCTTGAGCTTGGAGAGATCGCGGAACTGGCGCTGGCCGGGGGTGTGGTCCATCAGGCTGACGATGCCCACCCGGTCCTCGGGGCCAAACTCGGCCATCTCGTCGGCCAGGGTCTCGGAACAGACCTCGGCACGCAGGTGCAGGAAATGGCTGATCCGGAGCGCCCCGTGCGCCCGAAGGTCCAGCAACTCGCTGGCCAGCCGCCGGGCATAGGCCCGGTAGCGCGCCTTGCCCGTTGGAATCGATCCCACCCGCATCGCGTCGAACACCGTGGTGATGCCGACGCCCGCCAGCTCCGCATCATGGGCGACGATGGCGCTGGCGTGGGGCCAGTCGACGGCGGGGCGCGGCTGGATGTGACGTTCCAGGTTGTCGGTGTGCAGTTCGATCAGCCCCGGCATCACCATGTCGCCGCCGCAATCCACGGCGCCCCTCGGCACGGCCGGGCCGGCGTCGATCGCGGCGATCCGGCCGTCTGCCACGCGCACCGCGCCCCGCAGCGTCTCGCCCGGCAGGACCAGGATGGCGTTGGCCAGAACGATCTCAGACATGGCTCGATCCTTGATGGACGGGACGGATTGGGGCAGGAGTGATGGCGCACATAGTCGTTAACGGGCCCCGGAGCGAGGGATGGAAGGCTACAAGCGCTACGCGATCTACTATGCGCCGGAACCGGGCCCCCTGGCCGAGTTCGGTGCGGCCTGGCTTGGCTGGGATCCGACGGCCGGGACGACGCGGGCGCATCTGCGGCTTCAGGGCCTGCCATGCAAGATCGCGGAACTGACCGAGACGCCCCGCCGCTACGGGTTTCACGCGACGATCAAGCCGCCCTTCCGGCTGGTCGAGGGCAGCGACATCGCGCTCTTGCACCGCTCGGCTGCGGCGCTTGCCGGTCAGTTGAAGCCGGTTCTGCTGGACGGGCTGCAAATCTCGCGGCTTTCGGGCTTTCTCGCGCTCACCGCCCGCGGCGATACCCGGGCGCTGGGGGCACTCGCGGGCAGCGTGGTCGAGGCGCTGGACGGGTTTCGGGCCCCGCCTGCCCCCGAGGACATCGCCCGGCGTGACCCCGACCGGCTGAGCGCGCGCCAGCGCCGGCTTCTGGACCGCTGGGGCTACCCCTGCGTGATGGAGGAGTTCCGCTTTCACATGACCCTGACCGGACCCCTCAAGGACCCCGAGGCCGAGCGCACCCGCGCCGTTCTGTCGCCGGTGCTGCAACCGCTGATCGACCGGCCGCTCAGGATCGCAAGCCTGTGCCTGTTCGGCGAGGCCGAGGATGGCCGGTTCCACAATCTGCATCGTTACACCCTTTCCGGCTGAAGCGCGGCAAGCAGGGCCGCAACGGCCTCGTCCAGCGGACCATCATTGGCGATGGCCGTGACCGGCAGCCCCTCGGGCAGCACGTAGTCCGCCCGCCCCAGCCGCGCGGCGATGTCCGCATCGCTCTCGCGTCCCCGTCCCGCCAGCCGCCGGGCCAGCGTCTCGGGACAGGCGGTGACATGCAGCACCCTGATCCCCGGATAACGCGCCGCCGCCTCGGCCAGAACCGCGCGCGAGCCGTTGAAGACGACATCCCGCCCCTCCGCCAAAACCCCGTCGATCATCGCCGGAATCCCGTAGCACAGCCCGTGCGCCCGCCAGTGCAACGCGAAGCCGCCCGCCTCCAGCAGTTGCTCGAACGCGGCCTCTGTGACGGCATCGAACCGCTCGCCGCCTGCCCCGGGCGGCCGCGTGATCACCCGCCTTGCGATGTGCAGATCGGGCCGCCGCGCCTGAACCGCTGCCAGCAACGTATCCTTGCCCACGCCGGACGGGCCGACCAACGCGAAAAACCGCCCCGGCATCAGGCCATCCCCGGGGCGAAGACCGCAACATCCACTTCGCGGTCGCAGACCCGGGCGCGCGCCTCGGCGTCGTGAAAGATCCCCAGGATCGCCGCGCCGCGCGCCTTGGCCGCCGCGATCAGCCCCAGCACCACCTCGCGGTTCGCCGGGTCGAGGCTTGCGGTCGGCTCGTCCAGCAGCAACGCCGGGTAATCATGCGCAAAGCCCCGCGCGATGTTCACCCGCTGCTGCTCGCCGCCCGAGAAGGTTGTGGGGCTCAGGTTCCAGAGCGGCTCGGGAACGTTCAGTTGCGCCAACAGCGCCTCGGCCCGCGCCCGCGCCCGGCCGGCGGGCCAGCCGACCGCCAGCAACGGTTCTGCCACCACATCGCGCGTGGGCACCCGGGGCACGACCCGCAGGAACTGGCTGACATGGCCAAGCGTGCGGCGCCTCAGCGCCAGGATCTCGCGCGGGGCGGCGCAGGCGATGTCGACGTCCCCCACGACGATCCGGCCCGACGAGGCCCGGTAATTGCCGTAGACCATCCGCATCAGCGTCGACTTGCCCGCCCCCGAGGCGCCGGTCAGCGCAACGCATTCCCCCGGCACCACCGACAGCGAGGCCCCGCTGAGAACCTCGATCACCGCGCCGCCCTGGTTGTGCAGCGTGAAGGTCTTCGCCGCCCCTTCGATCTCGATCATCCCCGGTCCTTCTTCTTGGCAAAAATACTCGATCCCACCCGCCCCACAGGCACCCGGTCAGACCTGCAGCACCGAACTGACCAGAAGCTGCGTATAGGGGTGCTGCGGATCGTCCAGCACCTGGTCGGTCAGACCGGCCTCGACCACCCGGCCCGATTTCATCACCATCAGACGGTCGGCCAGCAGACGCACCACCGCCAGGTCGTGGGTCACGATGATCGCGCTCAGCCCCATCTCGCGCACCAGCCCGCGCATCAGGTCCAGCAGCCGCGCCTGAACGCTGACATCCAGCCCGCCGGTGGGCTCGTCCATGAACACCAGCCGCGGCCCGGTCACGAGGTTGCGGGCGATCTGCAACCGTTGCTGCATGCCACCCGAAAAGGCCGATGGCCGGTCGTCCACCCGGTCGGCGTCGATCTCGACCCGGCCCAGCCAGTCCAGCGCCTGACCGCGGATCCTTCCGTAGTGCCGCGCGCCCACCGCCATCAACCGCTCGCCGACATTGCCGCCCGCCGACACGCCCATCCGCAGCCCGTCCCGCGGGTTCTGGTGAACGAAGGCCCAGTCGGTGCGCGCCAGCATCCGCCGCGCGGGCTCGCCCAGACCGATCGTGTCCACGGGCCCCTTGTCCCGCGTCTCGAACCGGATCTCGCCCGCGTCGGGTGCCAGATGCCCGGCAAGGCAGGCCAGCAGCGTCGACTTGCCCGACCCGCTCTCGCCGACGATCCCCATCACCTCGCCGGGAAAAAGGTCGAAGGACACATCGGTGCATCCAATCCGTGCACCGTAGGATTTCGACAACGCCCGAACGCTCAGCAGGGGCGTCTCCGGGATCCGGGGCTTTCCCGACACGTCCCGGCAGGGATTCTGCGTGCTCATGCCACTGCCTCCGCGTCCATGGCCCCCCGCCGCCCGGCGCAGAAATCGGTGTCCGAGCAGACGAACATACGCCCGCCCGTGTCGTCCACGATCACCTCGTCGAGATAGCTTTCGGCCGACCCGCAAAGCGCGCAAACCGCCGCGGCCTTCGTCGCCTCGAACGGGTAGTCCTCGAAATCCAGGCTGACGACGCCTGTATGGGGCGGCACGGCGTAGATGCGTTGTTCGCGCCCCGCGCCAAACAGCTGGATCGCCGCCATGTTCATCCTGGGGTTGTCGAATTTCGGGATCGGCGAGGGGTCCATCACGTAGCGCCCCTCGACCCGCACCGGATAGGCATAGGCCGTCACGATCGCCCCGTGCCGCGCGATGTCCTCGTAGAGCTTCACATGCATCAGCCCGTATTCCTCGTGCGCGTGCATCTTGCGCGTCTCGGTCTCACGCGGTTCCAAAAAGCGCAGCGGTTCGGGGATCGGCACCTGGTAGACAAGGATCTGGCCCTCGGCCAGCGGCGTCTCGGGAATCCGGTGACGGGTCTGGATCACGCTGGCCGCGGGGGTCCGCGTGGTCGTCGCCACTTGGGCCGTCTTCTCGAAGAACTTGCGGATCGACACCGCGTTCGTCGTGTCGTCGGCGCCCTGGTCGATCACCTTCAATGTGTCGGACGGCGTCAGGACGGCGGCCGTGACCTGCACGCCCCCCGTCCCCCAGCCATAGGGCATCGGCATCTCGCGGCTGGCAAACGGCACCTGGTAGCCGGGGATGGCGAGCGCCTTCAACACGGTCCGGCGGATCATCCGCTTTGTCTGCTCGTCGAGATAGGCGAAATTGTATTGTTCAGCCTCGGCCATGTTCACGCCTCATTTACCCGCGATACGGGCGGGACTTTGACCATGGAGGCCCGCCCGTGTTCGACCGGATCGCCACGATCACCTTCGACCAGATCGCACTCAGCCTGGTGACGCTCGCCCTGTTGCGCGAGATCATGGTCTTCGCCCTGCCCGACAGCGTGGCCGGGCCCGGCGGCTGGCTGATCGACACCGCCACGGACCGGGGCGAGGAATAGCCGCCGCTCATTCCGCTGCTCCCCGAACAGGGTCCGCAGCCGCGCCCGCCCTGATCCGGCGGACAAGCTCCAGCTCGGACTGGAAATCGACATAGTGCGGCAGCTTGATGTGTTCGAGGAACCCCGAGGCCTGGATATTGTCGGCATGGCTGAGGACGAACTCGGCATCCTGTGCGGGAACCCCCGCATTGTCCTCGCCAAGCTCTTCCCACCGCAGCGCCCGGTCGACCAGCGCCATGGAAATCGCCTTGCGTTCCGAATGGCCGAAGGCAAGGCCATAGCCACGTGTGAACTGCGCGGGCTCGGTCTTGGAACCCTTGAACTGGTTCACCGTCTCGCATTCGGTCAGGGCGATCTCGCCGATCGCGACCGCGAAGCCCAGTTCGGGGATCTCCATCTCGACCGAAACCGTGCCGACGCGCAGTTCGCCCACGAAGGGATGGTTGCGGCCATAGCCGCGCTGGGTGGAATAGGCCATCCCGAGGACGAACCCCTCGTCGCCGCGGGTCAGTGCCTGAAGGCGAAGCGCCCGGTTCGCGGGAAATTCGAGCGGCTCGCGGGTCAGGTCGGGCGGGGTCTCGTCCGAGGGCGCCTCCTCCTCGATCAGCCCGTCGCGGTTCAGGAACCCGGTGATCCGCGGCATGGGTTCGTCGCGCGGCTCGGCCTGCGGCGCGGGGGTCATCTTGCCTTCGGCAGCCAGCATGAAATCCAGCAGGCGGTGGGTATAGTCGAAGGTCGGCCCCAGCACCTGCCCGCCCGGCGCATCCTTGAACGTGGCCGAGATGCGCCGGTCGCAGGCCATCGCGCCGGTATCCACCGGCACCGACGTGCCCAGCCGCGGCAGCGTGGTGCGATAGGCGCGGATCAGGAAGATCGCCTCGATCAGGTCGCCGCGCGCCTGCTTGATCGCCAGCGCGGCGAGGTCGGGATCGTAAAGCGAGCCCTCGGCCATCACCCGGTTGACCGCCAGCGCCAGTTGTTCGCGGATCTGCGCGACGGACAGCTCGGCGACGGACGGATCGCCCCGGCGTTCCTCGGCCAGCCAGGCATGGGCATTCTCGATGGCGCGCTCGCCGCCCTTGACCGCGACATACATCAGCCTTCCTCCACATGGGTCGTGCGGGGCAGCGCGGCGATGCGCGCATCCGCGGTGAAGAAGAAGTCGATCCCCAGCGGGAACAGTGCCCGGTTGGTGCGGAACGCGGCGATCTCGGGTAGCGACAGCCGGTGCTCGGTCTCGATCCCCGGCCCCGTCAGCCGTGCGCCCGAGGAGGTCAGCGCCGCCATCTCGACGATCAGCGTGGCCGAGCGGTCGGGATATTCCGGCACGCCGATGCGGTAGGCATCGAGCGGCAGGAGCCCCGCCCAGTCGCCTACCGCGAGGGCGGCCTCCCCCCGTGCGGCCAGAGGCGCGCCGGTGTGGAAGGTGATCCAGTCGCGGACGCCGGGCGCGTCATGGGCACCGGCCAGATGCACCGGCGTCGTGCCATCGGCCAAGACCAGAAGCGCCGTGCCCGCCGCAATTGACAGCGGCATGGGCGGCGTGGCGCCGGCGATGTCGAAGATCCGGCCCGGCCGGGCCATTGCCTCCAGCATCGCGCGGAAGGCGATGGCCGCCTCGCGGGGGGTATCGGTGAAACCGCCGGTCAGCGCCTGCATCTGCATCGCTCAATCCTCCCCGCGAACCATGGTGAAGAACTCGACCTTCGTGGCCGCCGCCCGCGCGGCCCGCGCCCGGCCCGCCTCCTCCATCCGCGCGGCGAGTGGGCCAAGAACCTTCGAACGGCAGTCTTCCGCCCGGCCTGTCTGCATCAGCGCGTCGATCAGCGCGGCCCGCCGCGCCTTGTCCCTGTCGCGGCCCTGAACGCAGGCATGGCCGACCGCTCCGCCCTCGTCGAGTTTCAGCACACAGCGCGTCACCGTCATCTCGCCCAGGTTGAAGGCCGCGCCCGTGCCGCCCATCCGGCCGCGCACCATCACTGCCCCGGTTTCGGGCGGGCGCAGCCAGGAAAAGCCCGGCTCTGCCCCAAACCCCGCCCAAAGCTCGGCCAGCGCCATAGCCGGCGCCCGGGCCAGAAGCCCCATCCATCCCTGCCGCGTATCGATTCCGGTCATTGGACAACTTGCAGATTTGTCTAGATATATATACAACTAGACAAATCGTTACGCGCGGCACCCGAGTCGTGCAAGGGCAAAGGTCCGAACGGATGGGTCGCAACGCAGTCTGGACCTCGATCGCCGCAACGCTGACCGGCGAGATCGGCGCGGGCCGCTACCGGCCGGGCGACAAGCTGCCGACCGAGGCAGAGCTTGCCCGCCGGTTTGGCGTGAACCGGCACACCTTGCGCCGGGCGCTGGCCGCACTTGCCGGGGACGGGTTGATCCATACCCGCCGCGGCGCCGGCGTCTATGTCGCCGCGCGGCCCACGGATTATCCGATCGGCCGCCGGGTCCGGTTCCACCAGAACCTGAGAGCCGCAGGCCAGACGCCTGAGAAAAAGCTGCTTCTGACCGAAACCCGCAACGCCGATGCGCGCGAGGCCGAGGCACTGGCGCGGCCCCCGGGCGCGGCCGTCCATGTCTATGAAGGCGTCTCGCTTGCCGACGGCGCGCCCATCGCGCTGTTTCGCAGCGTGTTTCCGGCGGACCGCTTTCCGGGCCTGCTGGACGCGCTGACCGAGACGCGCTCGGTCACCGCCGCGCTGGCCCGCGGCGGGGTTCCCGACTACACCCGCGCCTCGACCCGGCTCACCGCCAAGCTTGCCTCGCCCACCCAGGCGCTGCACCTGGCACTGCGCGAGGGCGCGCCGATCCTGCGGGCGGTCGCGATCAATGTCGATGACGCGGGCCGGCCCGTCGAATACGGCCACACATGGTTCGCCGGTGACCGGGTCACCCTTGTCGTGACGCCCGACTGACCCCTGCGCCTGTCATACCGGCGATACAGAACCGGTTTATCCACAAGGCCCGACCCTGTTCCGAGCCGAATGATGTATCAGATCCTGCCTCCCTTGCGTTTCACCGGTGCCGCCATCCTCCGCGACGGCGAGATGCAACGCCGGTCGCTCGCCATCGCGGAGGGCCGGATCACCAGGGGCCCGCTGCCCGAGGTGGATCTTTCCGGCTATCTGATCCTGCCCGGCATCGTCGACCTGCATGGCGACAGCTTCGAACGCCACATCACCCCCCGCCCCGGCGCCCCCTTCGCGCACGGGATCGGGCTTGCCGCGACCGACCGCGAGGCGGCGGCAAACGGGGTGACCACCGCTTGGCTGGCGCAGGGGTGGTCCTGGGAAGGCGGGCATCGCGGCCCGGACCAGGCCGAGGCGCTGATGGCCGCGCTCGACGCCTATCGTCCACGGATGCTGACCGACCTGCGCCTGCAGGTCCGCTGCGAAACCCACATGGTCGACAGCGCCCAGCGCCTGCTGGATGCGGTACGGCGCCACCGGATCGGCTATGTCGTCTTCAACAACCACCTCGAAGAGGCGGCCGAACTGGCGGAAATTCGGCCCGACGGTCTGGCGCAGTGGGCGTCTGGGGCCGGGTGCAGCCCCGGCGATCTGCGGTCGCGGATCGCGGCGGCGCTGGACCAGGCCCCCGAGGTGCCGCGCCATCTTTGCCGGCTGGCCGACGCTTTCGACGAGATGGGCGTGCTTTACGGTTCGCATGACGACCCCGATGGCGAGACGCGCGAGCGGTTCTCGATGATCGGCGCGCGGATCGCCGAATTCCCGCTGACCCGGCGCGCGGCGGCAGCGGCCAAGGCGATGAACGATCCCGTCCTTCTGGGCGCGCCAAACGTGGTGCGGGGCGGATCGCAATCCGGCAATGTCTCGGCGCTTGACCTGGTGGCGCAGCGGCTGTGCGACGCGCTGGTGTCGGACTATTACTATCCCGCGCTGGCCCATGGCGCCTGGCGGCTGGTCGACAGCGGGCTGATGGATCTGCCGCGGGCCTGGGCGATGATCTCGGAACGGCCGGCCGCGATCCTGCGCCTGCCCGACCGCGGACGGCTGGATTTCGGGCGCCGGGCGGATCTGTGCGTGGTCGACGAGCGGACCCGCGCCATCGAGATGACGGTGGCCGGCGGGCGGCTTACCTACCTCGCGGGCGAGGCCGCGCGGCGCCTTGCCAACAGGCTTCATGCGCTCGACATGGCGGCAGAATAGGCATCAGGATAGGTTTGTTCACCGTGCTTTCACATATTGGTTGCCGTAGCGTCGCACAACATGTGTATAATTGGAATCATTCAAGGGTGCCGGTGGGGACATCGGTTACATCTTTACGCCTGCGGGCGGCCGCACATTTCAAACAGTCTTTGAACGAGTGCAGGGGGCAGCCGCTCAGGCCGCCCCCTTTTTCCTGGCCTGACACTTCGGCGAAGGGTGGCGTCGGCCGCCGCGCTTGGCCGGAACAACTGCGACACCGCCCGGTTGCCACGCGCCCGGCGCATGCAGATGCTCCGTGAACCGCGCGGGGTAGCGGCGCTGGACGGTTGCCGCCGCCCGGACGATCGCGCATTCTCGCCCTCCGACGCCAGCGAGAGGATGCCCGGCCATGCAACGATTCACCCCCGGCCCCGCGACCGAGCGGCAGTACCGCGACGCGCTGGGCTGCTTTGCGACCGGCGTCACGGTGGTCACGGTCGACAGCGGCGCCGGCCCGGTGGGTATGACGGCGAACAGCTTTTCCTCGGTCTCGCTGGATCCGCCGCTGGTGCTGTGGTCGCCCGCCCGCGCCTCGCGCCGGTTCCCGGCGATGTCCGGGGCAGAGCGGTTTGCCGTTCACGTGCTGGGCGCGGGCGAAGATGCGCTGGCGCATCGCTTTGCCAGTTCGGGCGGCGCGTTCGAGGGGCTGGCGCTGGAATGGACCGAGACCGGGCCGCCGCTGCTGGACGAAGGCTGGATCGCACGGTTCCTGTGCACCCGCGTCGCACTGCACGAGGCGGGCGACCACGCCATCGTGGTGGGCCGCGTCGACGAGGTGGCGCGCCGTGAGGGGCCGCCGCTGGTCTTCGCCGGCGGCGCCTATGGGGATTTCAGTCCGGCGGGATAAGGGCGCCGCGCGCCGCCCGGCCAATCGTTCCCGCGGCAGAATGGGGCCGGTTGTCACGGGCCCTGCCCTGCCGGAGCGCACCTGCTCCTGTCCGGTTGTGCGGTTGGCGCGGCCCAAGCCAGACCATTGCCCTTGATCCGCCGAACCGGCGATATCGCCGCGCCCTTTGGCTCTGGCGGGCTCAGTCGATCAGCGTCGCCGATACGTTCAGGCTGCGCTTGAGCCGACGCAGCGAGGACGGGGTGACACCGAAATAGCGCGCCATCTCCTGATCGCTGAGACCATAGCCCGCCATTGCGCGCAGCGCGGCATCGGGCATGGGCCCCAGCTTGCCAAGGATCAGTTCGTGATCGTCAAGGCAGGCCCGGCACATCTGGCCTGGCCGTTTGTCGCGTATGGTACTCACGTTCCTGGCTCCTCCCGAACCAGTCCCTCGCCGCCCAGTTGTACCATGATTCTCGCCCGGCACTATCCGGATTCCGGCTCCAGGGATCATACCACATGCCGCCCCGGCCTGCCGCTTCGACGGAACGGGCGGGCGGTCCGGTGGCGACAAGCCGCCGACCGGACGAAAACCCCGCCCGCAGCACATGCCCGGGCGGGGTCGATCTCTGCCACCTTGCGGGCGGTCAGCCGAACATGTCGGCCGTGATCCCCGCATACCAGCCGACGCTTTCCTCGTAGGTCGCCTTCCGCAGCGCCGCGTCCTCGCCGGTCTGGCTGACGAAGCCGTCCACCTTGGCGATCTTCTCGTCGGTCGGCGCGTAGGAAGCGCCGACCTTGACCCCGTCATCGGTGTCGATCAGCGACCAGCAGGTGTTGGAATATTTCGCCGGGAAGGCGGTGGACCCGGTCAGCGCCGCGCGCACCTGCATTGCCGCCACCTTGGCGTGGCTGTTGGCCGAGAAGCCCGATTTCGGCATGTCGCCCGCAATGGTCGCGTCGCCAAGGACAAAGACAGTCTCGTCCATCCGGCTTTGCATCGTGGCGGGGACGATGGGACAGAAGCCGCTGTCGTCCGTCAGCCCGGCGATCTCGGCGATACGCCCCGCCTTCTGCGCGGGGATCACGTTGCAGACATCCACCTTTTCGACGGTACCGTCGATATCGACCTCCATTGCCTCGGGATTGACCGAGACGTTAGCGCCCCCGAAATCGGGACCGATGCGATCGACCATGCCGGCATAATGCCGCTGCCATCCCTCCTCGAACAGCGCCTGTTTCGAGAAGCTGGCCTTGGGATCGAGGATGAGGATCTTGGCGGTCGGGTTGGTCGCCTTCAGGACATGGGCCACCATCGAGACGCGCTCGTAGGGGCCGGGCGGGCAACGGAACGGATCGGGGGGGGCGACCATGGCAAAGACCCCGCCCTCGGGCATCGCCTCGATCTGCGCCTTGAGCAGCTGGGTCTGGCTGCCCGCCTTCCAGGAATGGGGCATCCTGTTCTGGGCCGAGATGTCCCAGCCAGGCACCGAGCCCTCGACAAAGTCGATCCCCGGCGAGACGATCAGCCGGTCATAGGGCAGCGTATGACCCGCCGCCGTCGTGACCGTCCTGGCGTCGCGATCCACACCGATCACCCAGTCATGGAGCACGTTTATGCCGTAGCCCGAGGCGAGCGCGCCATAGCTGTGGCCGATCGAGGCAAAGTCGCGGAAACCGCCGAGATAGAGATTCGAGAAGAAGCAGGTGTAGTAGGTGCGCGTGGGTTCGATCAGCGTCACGTCGATCGCGCCCTGGCTGTCCTTGGCTATATAGCGCGCGGCCGTCGCGCCGCCCGCACCGCCGCCGACGATCACCACCCGCGGGCGGGCCTGACCGATGGCCCTCGGTGCCGACAACGCGGCCCCGGCCGCGAGACTCGCGCCGAGAAAGCTCCGTCTGTTCAGTGTCATCCTTGTCTCCTCCCTGGGACTAAGTCGCGCGTTTCCAATGTCGCGATCGTGGGGCCCGCTATGGGGTCAGCGAACCGAAATAAGCGGCCAGCGCCGCAATCTCCTCGTCGGTGAGCCGCCCGGCCATCATCTGCATCACCGGATGGGGCCTGAGCTTTTGCCGATAGGCATGCATCGCGAGGACGAAATTCTCTTCGGGCCAGAGCACGATCGAAGGGATGCCCTTGTCCGACCCGTCGCGCTGGTGGCAGGTGGTACATTCGCTGGAAAGATACTCGCCATAGGCGCGGTCGCCAACGATGGCCAGCGTTTCGGGCGGCAGCGTGGGCACATCCGCCCGTGCGGTCGGCGCGGCCTCGGGGATGTTCGACGGCTTGTCCGAGTATACGCGCAGGAAGGCCAGCAGATCCGCCCGTTCTCCCGCATCTTCGAGCCCGTCAAAGCTCATCCTCGTGCCGCTGACCAGAACCCGCGGATTCTCGATATAGGCGTCGAGCGTTTCAAGTGTCCATGTCAGCCCGTCGCGGCCTGCCCGGGTCATCGACCTCGAATAGGGAAACCCGTCGACCGAGGCTGCCCGGCGGCCGAAGATTCCGGTCAGCGGCGGCCCGATCCCGATTTCGGCATCGGGACCGATCTGGTGGCAGCCACTGCAGAATATCCAGATATCGGCGCCACGCTCGGCGTCGCCGATGGCCGAGACCGCGGTCTCGGCCCACCCCGCACCCGCCCCTCCCGTGGCGAGCGCGAGAGCCAGGAAAAATGCCTCCCTCATATTCAAAGGATGCGATGGAGAACCCGGCCAATCAAGCGAATCCTGCGGGCCGAAAGCGGATTCCCGCATTGGCGTCGTTGCGAAAAAGTCAAATTTTTCCAATTCTTTAATCCCACCCGGGGCGGTGCCGTCCCGGCAACGGCGAAATGCGGAAAAAAAGCGGCCCCGGTGGGGGCCGCAGGATGGTGCGGGAGCAGAAACCGATATCAATTGAAGGTGCGCAGATAGGCGATCACCGCCTCGCGATCGTCTTCGGACCGAAGCCCCTGGAAGGACATCCGGCCCTTCTCGATCACCGAGCGCGGGCTTGCGAGATAGGCGTCCAGCGTCGCATGGTCCCAGATCATGCCCTGCTCGGCCGCCTTCCTGATCGCCGGCGAATAGTTGAAGCCCTCGGCCTGTCCGACCTGGCGCCCCACCACCCCGTTCAGCACGGGGCCGACGCGGTGCTTGGCGCTTTCGCCAACCTGATGGCAGGCCTTGCATTCGGCGAACACCTTCTCACCCGCCGCGACCAGCTTGGGGTCGGGCAGCTTGATCGGTGCCGCCTGCTGCGCCGCAGCCGCAGCCTTGATCGCCTCCTGCTCGCGCGCAACATCCTCGGTCAGTTCGTCGGGCGTCACGTCCAGCACGGCGGCGCGCATGGTGATCTCGACGCTGTCCTTGCAATCGCTCATGCACGGCTCTTGCGAGAACAGCGGCAGTTCGACCTGGTCGCGATCATCCACGATGAAGCCGTCCGCGTTGGGCATCGCGACATCGAGGAAATTCTCGTTCGACAGAACGAAATCGTCCTCGACCAGGTAGTTCGAGTAAAGAATGTAGGCCGTGATCGCATAAACCTCGTCAGGCGCCAGCGTCTGCGCGCCACCGAACGGCATCGAGCGGTGGACATAATCCCAGACGGTCGAGAGGTAGGGCCAGTAGGAGCCCACGGTCTTGAGCGGATCGGCGTCGTCCAGCGTGCCGTCGCCGCCCGCCAGCTTGGGCCAGTTGTCGACGCCTTCGGCAAACTCGCCGTGGCAGACCGCACAATTCTCCGAGAACAGCATCTCGCCATCCTCGACCGAGCCCGAGCCCACCGGAAGGCCGGTGCCGTCGGGGGCGACATCCATGTCCCAGGCGGCGATTTCCTCGGGCAGCGCGGCGCGGCCCAGGCCCAGTTTCTCGGCCAGTGCCGGCGCCGCGGCCAGGGTCGTGGCCAGCGCCGTGCCGATCACCAGATCACGAAACTTCGACATTCTCGGCCTCCCCGGTTTCCCGGACCCACCAGGTCTGGATGCAGTTGTTGTGATAGATCGAGTTCAGCCCGCGCACGTCGCGCAACTGCGCCTTGGTGGGCTGCACGTAACCGGTGCTGTCCATTGCCCGCGACTGAAGCAGCATTTCGGACCCGTCCCAGTCGATATCGAGGTAGAAGCGCGACAGTGCCATCGCCTGTCCGGGCTGGGCCAGCCGCGCGGTCTGCCAGGTCTTGCCGCCGTCGAGCGAGACATCCACCCGCTCGATCGCGCCGCGGCCCGACCAGGCAAGCCCGGTGACGACCAGCGGACCGGGGCCGTGCTTGATCGGCGATTGCGGGCTGGGCGAGGTGATGACCGATTTCGCGTCCATGACCCAGGTCCATTTGCGCGAGGTGCCGTCGGCCAGCGTGTCGGTGTATTTCGACGTCTCTTCACGGCTTTCGATGGCCTGGCTGGTCACCTCGATGCGGCGCAGCCACTTGATCCAGAGGTTGCCCTCCCAGCCCGGCACGCACAGCCGCACCGGATAGCCATGTTCCTTGCGCAGCGCCTCGCCATTAGCCTTGAAGGCCACCAGAACGTCGTCAAGTGCCTTTTCCAACGGGATCGAACGGCCATTCGACGAGGCATCCGCCCCTTCGACATAGACCCACTTGCCCTCGGGCTTGATACCGGCCTCGTTCAGCAGGGTGCGCAGCGGCACGCCGGTATATTCCATGTTGTGGATCATGCCATGCGTGAACTGGGCGCCGTTCAGCTGCGCGCCCGCCCATTCCATGCCGGTATTCGCCGCACATTCGCAGAAATAGACGTGGTTCACGCGCGGAAAGCGTTCCAGATCCTCGTAGGTGAAGACCAGCGGCGTATCCACCAGCCCGTTGATCATCAGCCGGTAGTCTTCCTTGCGCAGTTCTATCGCGCCGGAATGGTGCCGCTCGAAGGCACAGCCCTGTGGCGTGATCGTGCCATCGAGGGCATGGATCGGGGTAAAGTTGATCGACGAGATCGGATCGGCCGTCAGCCAGGGCACGTTCCGGCGGATCACGTCAGATTCGTACTCGATGGGCAGCCCGTAGGGCGTGGCGTCGACACCCTCGCCCAGACCCTGGGCCCAGGGCTGGACCTCGGTGATCAGCGGATCGGGTTCCGCCGCAAGCGCCGCCCCGCCGGCAGCCATCGCCCCGCCCGTGGCCAGCCCCGCCTTGAGAAACCCGCGCCGCGTCGTCGAGGGTTGGGACCGATCGGTCATGTCTGCAACCTCCTCCTCGTCTCGTCTGGAAATCTCGCTCATCTCGCTTATGCCCCGCTGACCTGCACCGATTTGTTCGGATCGACCGAAACGGTGCCCTTGCGGGTGATGTAATCCTCGACCACCTGCCAGATCGGCGGTCCCTCGGTGCCCTCGTTCACGCTGGCCCAGCCCGAGACGACGTAACTCCTGCCCGGGTCGATCGCCTCGCCGGTCTTCAGCAGCGTCATGTTGGTGATGCGGCTGCCCTGCGGTTTCGATACGTCGATGTGGTAGCCCATGCCGCCAACGCGGACCATGTCGCCGCCCTGCTGGTAGTAGGGGTCGGGGTTGAACAGGTTGTCGGCCACGTCTTCCAGGATGATGTGCAGCATTTCGCCGGTCATTTCCGAGCGGTAGGCGTTCGGGTAGCTCATCGAGGTCGCGTTGAACACGTCCTCTCGGGTGATCGGCTCGCCCGGCAGCAGGCTCGGCCCCCAGCGGAAACCGGGCGACAGCGCGATGTCGGCCTCGCGCTCCTCGATCAGGGCGTTGCAGATCAGGTCGTCCCAGGTGCCGTTGAAGTTGCCCCGGCGGTAGAGCAGGCTGTCAGTGGTGCCCAGCACCTTTTCGAGGTCCGCCGTGTAGGGCGCGCGCTGCTCGTCGATCAGCGCGGCCATGTCGGCATCGGGCGCGATCACGTCCGAGAAGATCGGGATCAGCTTGTGGCGGAAGCCCAGAAGCTGCCCCCCCTGCACATCGAGATCAAGGCGCGTCACGAACTTGCCGTTCGATCCCGAGGCGATCAGCATCGTCTTGCCCACCATCACCGGCTCGGGCAACGCATCATGGGTGTGGCCGGTCAGGATGACGTCGATGCCGGGCACCTGAGCGGCCATCCTGCGGTCAGTGTCGAAACCGTTGTGGGACAGCACCACCACCAGGTCGGCGCCCGCGTCACGCACCTCGGCCACGACCGCGGCCATGCGTTCCTCGCGCACACCAAACGAAAGGCCCGGGAACATCCAGCCCGGATTGGCGATCGGCATGTAGGGGAAGGCCTGGCCGATCACGGCGATCTGCGCGCCGCCGCGGTCGAACATCTTGTAGGGCTCGTAGGCGGGTTCGTCCCATTCGGCGTCGAAAATGTTGGCGCCGAGGAACGGGAAGGGCAGGCTTTCGACGATCTCGGTCACCCGGTCGATGCCGAGGGTGAATTCCCAGTGGCTGGTCATCGCGTCGGGCTTCAGCGCGTTCATCGCGTTGACCATGTCCTGCCCGGCGGTCTTGAAGCAGGTGTAGGAGCCGTGCCACGTGTCGCCGCCGTCCAGCAGCAGCGCGTCGGGCCGGTCGGCGCGGATCGCGTTGATCACGGTCGCCACCCGGTCCAGCCCGCCCATCTTGCCGTAGCCGCGGGCGAGCGAGACGAAATCGACATGGGTCAGCGCATAGGCCTCGGGCGTGCCCGGCTTTATGTCGAACATCCTGAGGAAATCCTCGCCCGTGACATGCGGCGGCTTGCCGTTCACGTCGCCGACGCCCAGGTTGATCTCCGGCTCGCGGAACCAGATCGGCTTAAGCTGGCCGTGGATGTCGGTGACGTGGATCAGCGTGACGTTGCCGAAGGTGTCGAAGTTCAGCAACTGGTCCTGCGTCAGCGCCTGCTGCGCGGCGAGACGCGCCCAGTTGCCGATGCCCGAAGCCCCGTAGACGGCGGATGCGGCCACCGCGGCCTGCAGGAAATCCCTCCGCGAAATCATCGTCTCAGCGTCCTTTCTGGCACGTCCCGCGCATTGTCACATGCGCGAAACTGAATATTTCCGGGCAGAAAAAACCCGCACCGACCGCGCCGGCGCGGGTTCCGCGATCAGTTGCGGACCGAGGGGCCCTCGACCGACAGGCCGTTGCCGCGCGAGGCAACGTAGAGCTCCAGCGCGACAAACTCGGGCGAGCCGACACCGAACGGCACGCCGCGGGTATCGCGGATGCAGCCCTTGAACCGGTCATGCACCGCATTGAGCTTGGTGTTCTTCAGCCGGTAGGTCGGAAAGCCGTTGGTCATCCCCATGCTGAGGTGATCGGCCCGGATGTAGTTGTCGAAGTTCTCTTCGTGGCAATTCGCGCAGGACAAGTCGAGCTGGCCGAAGCGGGTGTAGTAGATCTCCTTGCCCTTGGCCCAGGTCTCGGCCGCGGGCCCGTCGATCGCCACGTTCATCGGCATGCCGCGCGAGACGGAAGAAATCAGCGCCGTCATGTTGACCATTTCGGAGCCGATGTATTGCCATTCCTCGGCGCCCATCCGGGTGGTGCGGCACTCGTTGATCATCTGTTCGATGGAGCGCACCTCGCCCGCGCTCTCCACCCATTTCGGATAGACCGCGCGCACGCCCTTCATGCCGTCCTCGACCGCGCCGTGGCAATCGGCACAGGACTTGCCCTCGGTGCCATCGGCGGTTTCCCACACGGTCATCGCCTCTTCGGCGGGTCCCATGCCCGGGTTCTCGAAATCGTCCATCTGGAGCGCCTGGGTTTCCTTGGTGCGGAACGTCCAGCCCGACCGGATCTCGTCAAGGGCCCCTTCAAGATGCGCGGGCGCCTCGGTCCTCGTGACGATCGGAATTTCGCCGTTGATGACCAGGGTGGCATCCGGGTCTGCGGCCACGGCCCCGGCAGACATCGCCAGGCCCGCAGCCAGTGCCGTCATCATGTTGAGCGGCTTGGATTTCATTCGTTTCCCTCCCTTGAAACGTCGCCGTCCGCTCAGGCGATGGCGATCGACTGGACGTCCTCGTAGACCGAGCCGTCGTCATCGTACCAGGTGAACTTCATGTCGCCCGCCTCGGGGATGACCGCCGCGAATTCGAAATAGGGGTTGGTCGAGATCGCCGGCGCCAGTTCGACATCGACAACGCTCTGGCCGTTGAACTCGACGGTGAAGCGATTGATGATCGAGCGCGGAATGAGGTTGCCGTCGCTGTCCTTGCGCTGGCCTGACTCCATCTTGTGGCTGATCAGGGTCTTGATGACCACGGATTCGCCCGCTGCCGCCGATTTCGGGGCCTTCACGCGGGGCTTGACACCTTCTGCCATGTCCTTGTCCTCCTGTACGCTCAGCCGCCGCAGCCGCCGATGGTGACTTTCACGGTGTTGGCCGCCTGCACGAAGCTGCCATCGGCCATCTTGGCGATGGCCACGACATCCTGCGTGCCGGCAAGCCGGATCCGCGTCGAGAGGCTCTGGCTGCCCGCCAGCGGGCCGAACTTGACCGAGCAAACGTCCGGCGTCGGGTTGCCCGAGGCCAGCACCAGTATCTCGGTCGCGCCGGGGGCGTTGACTTCGATCGGCACCGTGTTGCCGTTCTCGGCGATCTCGGGGGTGGTCAGGGTGATCCCGCCCGAACCGACCGACGCACCACCGGTGAACGCGGCGATCTTTTCATCCACGGCCGCCTTTGCCATCCGCGCCGGCAGCATCAGCACGGCCACGAAGCCGGCGCTGATCGCGATCGCTCCTCGTCTCGTGAATTCCATGTCTTTCTCCTTTCGAGATGGGCCCTGTCCGGGGCTCAATTCTTAAGCGTCATCAGATAGGCGACCGCATCCTCGATCTGCTGGGCCGTCAGAAGCGGCTTGATCTCGCCCTCGATCGGCTTCGAGGTGAACGCCTCGCCCGGGCGGTTGAACCCCTCGACCTTGTAGAAGGCCGGCATCACCGTCCCCTCGAACACGTTCTTGGGATTGATGAGGATGCCGCGGATCATCGCCTCGGGGTAACGCATGGCCACACCATCGAAGGACGGGCCGACCTCGCCATGGAATGGAATATCCGCCAGATCGGTCGCCGTATGGCAAGCGATGCAGTTCGCGTTGGACCGGCTCGACATCAGCTTGCGGCCTGCCTCGGGGTCACCGGGCGTATCGGTCAGCGGCGCGGGAACGAACCCGTAATCGTCGAATTTCACGTCCGCCGGGGCCACCTCAGCCGCATGGGCCACGGTCAGACCCGCAGCCAGGCAGAGGGCGGTTATTGCCACCTTCTTCATCGTCAAGAATCCTCCCGTGTCTTCTCCCTGGATCGAAAGGTAGCGGATGTGCACCTTCGCATGCAACAACAAATATAATTTTTTGCATACGAGAACTGTTCCAGTATTTCAGGCACTTGATCCGCAAAACCCGTATTCCACATGTCAGTTATCGCCGTCGGCAAGAACCCGCGCGACGTATTTCTGGAAATGCTCGTCGCCCTCGTAGCCCTTTTCCAGCACCCATTGCAGCAACGCCCGCGTCGTCCCCTTTTCGAACGCGCCGGGCATCGTGGCGACGGCCGCTTCGGCCGCGGTGCCGCCCTCGGGCACCTCTTCGGGCATGAACATCAGGGTCGGCGTGAAAAAGACCCCCCAGCGCGCCGCCATCTCCTTTTCGGGCAACACCTTGCCGTCGAAATCGGTGACCTCGACATCCCCGAACAGGTTCATCTGCACGACGAAGTACTTGTCCTTCAGCAGCGCATCGATCCGGGGATCGGGATAGACCTCTGCATGCATCCTGGTGCAGTAGATGCAGCCCCGCTGCTCCCAGATCACCAGCATGCGCTTGCCCTCGGCCCCGGCCTCGGCCAGGTCCTCGCGCATGTCCCTGAAGGTGTCGCGCATCCATTCCGCCTTGTGCAGCCCGTCGTCGCCCAGTTCGGCGGCGGACGCGGGCATGGCGAACGCCAGGACACCGGCAGCCAGAATCGTGGTCAGTCTCATCTTCATCCTCCCTTTCTGCGACCCTAGCCGATTCTCGTGAACCACGGCACGTGGTCGATCATGAATTGTGCGATGTAGCTGATCGAGTTGGTCGCGATCAGCACGGCGAAAAGGATCAGCATCACCCCCATCGCCTTCTCGACATGGCCAAGATACTTGCGGTTTCTCTGCATCCATTTCAGGAACGGCCGCGCAAAGGCCGCCGCAATCACGAAGGGCAGCGTCATCGCCAGCCCGTAGACCAGCAGCAGAAGGGCGCCGCGCCCGATGTCGCCCATGCCCGACGCCACCATCAGGATCGCGGCCAGTGCCGGCCCCACGCAGGGCGTCCAGCCGAACCCGAAGGCAAGCCCCATGAGGTAGGCGCCCAGGATCGTCGTGGGTTCCGCCTTGGATTCGATTCGCGCCTCGCGATAGAGGAAGGGGATGCGCAACACGCCCAGGAAGTGCAGCCCGAACACGAACAGAAGCGCCGCCGCCGCATAGGACAGCTCTTCCCGCCACGCGGCGAACCCCTTGCCCAGGGCCGTCGCCCCCATCCCCAGCAACACGAAGATCGAGGTCACGCCCAGCGCGAAGAAAACCGCCGAAATCACCAGCCTGCGCACGGCGCCGGACGAAATCTGGTCCTCGCCGCGCAGCTCGTTCATCGAGATGCCGGCCATGTAGCAGAGGTAGAAGGGAACGATCGGCAGGATACAGGGCGACAGGAACGACAGGATGCCCGCAAGGGCAGCGCCGCCATAGGAAATCTCCAGCATCGAGGCCCTCCCTTGCCGTGGATGCAAAAACACATTACGATTTTTATATGTAACGGGACCGCCGGAAATGAAACGAATATTTGCCGCATTGCTTTGCGCGGGCCTTTTGGCGGCCGCGCCCATTGGCGTTGCGCGCGCCGAGCTTGTGCTGGCAATGTTCGAACGCGCGGGCTGCTCCTATTGCATCCGGTGGAAAAACGAGATCGGACCGATCTGGCCCAGGACGACCGAGGGAGCGGTCGCGCCGCTGCGCCCGATCGACCTGGATGCGCGGCTGCCCGGGGATATCGTGCTGGACCGCAAGCCGGTCTTTACCCCCACCTTCGTGCTGTTGCGCGACGGAGTGGAAGTGGCGCGGCTCGAAGGCTATCCGGGCGAGGATTTCTTCTGGGGCCTGATCGGGGAAATGCTCAGGAAACAGCCCGAATGGGCGGAACACGGCGAAAAGGGAGGAGCCGAGGGATGACAAGGAACCTGGTTTTCGCGGCGGCGCTGGCGTTGCCCGCAGGCGGGGCGGCCGCGCAGGACGCCTTCGTGGACTACAAGGCACTGAAGCCGGAACTGGCGCTGGCCGCCGCGGTGGCGGCGATGGAGTATTGCCGGGCCGAGGGCTATCAGGTCGGTGTGGCCGTCACGGACCGTTTCGGCGTGATGCAGGCCTTCGTCCGCGACCGCTTTGCCGGCGCCCATGTCGAGGAGACGGCGCGGCGCAAGGCCTGGACGGCGGCGAGCTTTCGCACCAGCACGCTGGAGCTGGCCGAATTGACCGCGCCCGGGACGATGTTCTCGGGCATCCGCGACCTGAACGAGGCGCTGGCGCTCGGCGGCGGCGTGACGATCGAACATGCGGGCTCGATCGTCGGCGCGATCGGTGTCTCGGGCGCGCCCGGGCCCGATCTGGACAATGACTGCGCCAGGCAAGGCATCGCCGCGATCGAGGAGGAGATGGGCTTCTGACGAAGCCCAGGACAGCCGGCATGGCAGCAGACATCGCCCATAGCGACACGCACGATCCCGACGAGGGCGGCATCCAGGCCGAGGACATGGTCCAGCATGCCGAAACCGCGTCGAGCTTTCTCAAGGCGCTCTCGCACGAGGGGCGGCTGATGATCCTGTGCCACCTGACCACTGGCGAGAAATCGGTGACCGAGCTTGAAACGCTGCTGGCCTCGCGCCAGGCCGCGGTCAGCCAGCAACTGGCCCGGCTGCGGCTGGAGGGGCTGGTGAACTACCGGCGCGAGGGCAAGGCGATCTACTATTCGCTGGCCGACGAGCGCGCACGGCGTATTCTTGAACTGATGCACGACATGTTCTGCAACGCACAGAACCCGCCGCCGCGGTTCGCCGGCGGAAAGGAAATCGACTGAGGCCCCGGGCCGCGGGTGCCGCGGCCCGGGCCGGGGAGGACGGATGGACAGCATACCCGTGGGCACCTGGGCGGCGCTGATCGGCCTTGTCACCGGCTGCGTTCTGGGCCTTGCCGCGCGGCTGGGCGAATTCTGCACGCTGGGCGCCATCGAAAGCGCGGTCTATGGCGATGATCACAGGCGGCTGCGGATGTGGGGCGTGGTGCTGGGCACCGGGATCGCGGCCACCTACCTGCTGGCCGCGTCCGGCCAGATCGCCCTCGACAGAACCCCCTACCACGCCATTGCCTGGAACCCGCTGGCCAGCGTGCTGGGCGGGGCGCTGTTCGGCTATGGCATGGCGCTGGCGGGCAATTGCGGCTTTGGCGCTCTGGCGCGGTTCGGCGGCGGCGACCTGCGGTCGCTGGTGGTCGTCGTCGTGATCTCGATCTTCGGCTTCGTCACGCTGTCGGGGCCGCTGTCCCCCCTGCGCGACTGGGCCTTCCCGCAGGAGCCCTCGTCGGGCATGCAGGGTCTGGCGCATCTGGTCGAGGCGACGCTTGGCCTGCCCGCGCTGCTGGTGGCGCTGATGGTGGCCGCTGGGTTCCTTGCCTGGGGGCTGTCGCATGCCCCCCTGCGGGCCGAACCGCGCCGGATCGGCTGGGGCGTCGCGGTGGGGCTGGCCATCGCGGGCGCGCTGTGGGGGATGAGTGTCCTGAACGAGGCGACCCTCGGCGCGGTCGATGTCGAGGGGCACACCTTCACCGCGCCGCTCGGGCGCACGCTGATGTGGCTGATGACCTCGTCGGCGGGCGGGCTTTCGTTCTCGGTCGGCTCGGTGCTGGGCGTCCTGCTTGGCGCCTGGATCGGGTCGTGGCGCAAGGGCAGCTTTCGCTGGGAGGCCTGCGAGGATCCGCGCGAGCTGGGCCGCCAGGTGGGCGGGGCGGCGCTGATGGGGATCGGCGGCGTGGTGGCGATGGGCTGCTCCATCGGACAGGGCGCGACGGCCTTCTCAACGCTGGCCTATTCCGCGCCGGTGACGCTGCTGGCGATCTATGCGGGTGCCTTTCTGGGCCTCAGGCGGCTGATCGCCGGATTCCAGCCCGATTGAGCGGGATGCACGCACCAAAGGGGCGGATTCACGCGGTTGACCTCGCCCGCGGGGTAGCGCTTCTGGGGATGGCGCTCTTTCACTTCGTCTTCGACCTCGAGATGTTCGGCCACCTGGCCACCGGCACCGCGATCTCGGGCGGATGGCGCGTGCTGTCCGTGACGGTGGCCGGGTCGTTCCTGTTCCTTGCGGGCGTCAGCCTGTACCTTGCCCATGGGCAGGGGATCCGCAGGCGGGCGTTCGCCCGGCGCCTCGCGGTGATCGGCGGCGCGGCGGGGATGGTGACGCTGGCCACCTGGGCGGTGTTCCCCGAACGCCTGGTCTATTTCGGCATCCTCCATTCCATCGCGGTGGCCAGCGTGATCGGCCTGGTCTTCCTGCGCCTGCCCGCGGGGCTGACGCTTGGCGCAGCCCTCGCCGTCCTTCTGATGCCCCGCCCGCTTGGCCCCGACTGGCCCTGGCTGGACTGGACGGGCCTGACCGCGACCAACCGGCCCAGCGTCGATTTCGAGCCGGTCTTCCCCTGGCTCGCCCCCTTTCTTGCCGGGCTCGCCCTGGCGCGAATCGCGGCGCGCGCGGGCCTGTGGGACAGGATGCGCAGCACCGTTTCCCCTGCGCCGTCGATGCGCGCGCTGACCTGGCCGGGGCGCCACAGCCTGGCGGTCTACCTGCTGCACCAGCCGGTGCTGATCGGGCTGGTCTGGGCGGGGACGGCGCTGCTGCGCTAGCGGCCTCAGCGCCGGTCGGCAAAGAACACCTTCAACAGCCGCTCGGCCTCGGCCGCGCTGATGCCGTCATAGACCTCGGGGACATGGTGGCTTTGCGGGTGGTCGAACACGCGGGGCCCATGCGCCACGCCGCCCGATTTCGGGTCCGCCGCCCCGTAGTAGAGCCGCGCGATCCGGGCCTGGCTGATCGCCGAGGCGCACATCGGGCAGGGTTCCAGCGTCACGTAAAGGTCATGGCCCGGCAGCCGTTCCGACCCGGCCGCCGCGCAGGCGGCGCGCAACGCCAGAATCTCGGCATGTGCCGTCGGATCGCACAACTCGCGCGTCCGGTTGCCGGCCCGCGCCACGACCCGGCCCTCGGGCGAAACGACCACCGCGCCAACCGGCACCTCGCCGCGGAGCGCGGCGGCGCGGGCCTCGTCCAGGGCGGTGTCCATATGGCTGCGAAACGGACTCATGCCCCCTCATGGCCCAGCCCCCCTGCCCCGCGCAAGCCGCTTTCCCACCGGCCGAATCCCGCGTAAACGGGGCGCATGGAACAGAACACCCCAGAGGGCGAGCGGATCGCCAAGGTGCTGGCCCGCGCCGGCGTCGCCTCGCGCCGCGAGGCCGAGCGGATGATCGAGGCCGGCCGCGTCGCCGTGAACGGGCGCATCATCGACAGCCCCGCGCTGAACGTCACGCCCAAGGACCGGATCGAGGTCGACGGCACCCCGCTGGCAGAGGCCGAGCCGCCGCGGCTGTGGCTTTACCACAAGCCCAGCGGGCTGGTGACCAGTGCCAAAGACGAAAAGGGCCGCGAGACGGTATTCGACAAGCTGCCCGAGGACATGCCGCGGGTGATGTCCATCGGCCGGCTCGACATCAACTCCGAGGGGCTCTTGCTGCTCACCAATGATGGCGAGATCAAGCGGCGGCTGGAACTGCCTTCGACCGGCTGGCTTCGGAAATACCGCGTCCGGGTCAAGGGCGCGCCCAGCGACGAGGCGCTTGCCCCCCTGCGCCGGGGCATCACCATCGAGGGCGAACGGTTCCTGCCGATGGAAGTGACGCTCGATCGCCAGCAGGGGGCGAATGCCTGGCTGACGGTCGGCATCCGCGAGGGCAAGAACCGCGAGGTTCGCCGCGCGATGGAGGCGGTGGGACTGGCCGTCAACCGGCTGATCCGCGTCAGTTACGGACCGTTCCGGCTGGGCGAGCTCAAGGCCGGCGAGGTCGAGGAGGTGCGCGGCCGCGTGCTGCGCGACCAGCTCGGGCTCGACCGCGAGGGCCGCCCGGCGGCGCCGCCGCGCCCCAAGCGCGTCCCGCGCGGCCGCACCCCGCCCAAGGGGCGCTGACGTCATCGACGGGCTTGCTTTTCACCGCTCCGTCGCATCCCATGTATACGGCGGAAACCGAGACAAGAGAGGGTCCATGTCCGAGTCTGGCCTTCAGAAACTGGCGTTCTTCCTGCTGGTCGCGCTGGTCCTCTATGTCTCGTTCATGGGGGGCGCGTGATGGCCCAGCGCTATGGCGGGAAATTCAGCCCCGACCCACGCCCCGGGGACGCGCCCGCCCCCCGGCACCCGTTCCACGACAAGCGCGCATCGCGCGCGGGCGGGCGGGCAAACGTGATGTTCTTCGCGCCGCTGCCGCTGGTGCCGCGCGCCTTCTTTTCGGACCCGACCGGGCTTGCGCTGACGCTGACAGCGTTCGGCGTCCTGATCCTTGCGGCATGGCTGACGCGCGAGGGGCTGAAGGCCGAGGATGCCTGGGCCGCACGCAAGATCGCCCGCCGACCCGCCATCCCGCGCAAGATATTCGGCTCGGCACTGACCGGCGCGGGCCTGTTCCTGGCCGGCATGTCGCCCGAGGCGGGGTTCCTGCCGCCCGCCATCCTTGCCGTGCTCGGCATCGTGCTGCACAGCGCGGCCTTCGGAACCGACCCGATGAAGGACAAGGGGATGGAAGGTGTCGACACCTTCCAGCAGGATCGCGTGGCCCGTGTCATCGTCGAGGCGGAAAAGCATCTCAAGACCATGGCCGATGCGATCCGCCGGGCGGGCGACCGCCCGCTGGAGGCCCATGTCGAACGGTTCCAGTCCACCGTGCGCGAAATGTTCCGCACCGTCGAGGACGACCCCCGCGACCTGACGGCCGCGCGCAAGTATCTGGTCGTCTACCTGCTGGGCGCGCGCGATGCGACGGTCAAGTTCGCCGAACTCTACGGCCGCACCCGCGACGCCAAGGCACGGGCGGATTACGAGACCCTGCTGTCCGATCTCGAACAGAATTTCTCGGCGAGAACCCGCGCATTGCTGCTGGACGACCGCGCCGATCTGGAAGTGGAAATTGAAGTGCTGCGCGACAGGCTGCAGCGTGAAGGCGTGCGCCCCGACCCGGCCGCACCAAATTCGGGAGATTAATTGCCATGTCCGATACCGTTCGCCAGAAGGCTCAGGCCACGCTGACAGAGGTGGAACAACTGACCGCCGTGATCCTGCCCGAACCCGTGGGCGAGATCGTGCCGCTGGAGGCTGCCGACGACAAGCAGGCGCTCGGCATCCGCACCCGGATGGACGAGATCGACATGGGCGACACCAATTCGATCATCTCCTTCGGGTCGTCCGCGCAGGCGGAACTGCAGCAGATCAGCCAAGCGATGCTGGCCGATGTGCGCAACAAGGACGTGGGTCCCGCGGGCGATAACCTGCGCCAGATCGTCACCACGATCCGTGGCTTTTCGGTTTCGGAACTGGACGTGCGGCGCGAACGCAGCTGGTGGGAAAAGCTGCTGGGCCGCGCGGCGCCCTTTGCCAATTTCGTGGCGCGGTTCGAAACGGTTCAGGCACAGATCGACAAGATCACCGACAACCTGCTGACCCACGAGCACACGCTGCTCAAGGACATCAAGTCGCTGGACAAGCTGTATGAAAAGACGCTGACCTTCTACGACGAACTTGCGCTCTATATCGCCGCGGGCGAGGCCAAGTTGCGCGAACTGGACGGGAAGGACATCCCGGCGCTCGAGGCAGCGGTGGGCGCCGCACCCGAGAACGATCAAGTGATCAAGGCGCAGGAACTGCGCGACCTGCGCGCCGCACGCGACGATCTGGAACGCCGTGTCCACGACCTGAAACTGACCCGCCAGGTCACGATGCAGTCGCTGCCCTCGATCCGGCTGGTTCAGGAGAACGACAAGTCGCTGGTCACCAAGATCAACTCGACACTCGTCAACACCGTGCCGCTTTGGGAAACCCAGCTTGCCCAGGCAGTGACGATCCAGCGCTCGAAGGAGGCCGCACAGGCGGTGCGCGAAGCCACTGATCTGACCAATGAACTGCTGACGGCCAATGCCGAGAACCTGCGGGCGGCGAACAAGATCGTCCGCCAGGAGATGGAGCGCGGCGTGTTCGATATCGAGGCCGTCAAGAAGGCCAATGCCGAACTCATCGCAACCATCCAGGAAAGCCTGTCCATCGCCGACGAGGGCAAGGCGCGCCGTGCCGCCGCCGAGGAAGACCTGAAGAAGATGGAGGCCGAGCTGCGCGACACGCTCGCCTCTGCCAAGTCCCGCGCCGAGGGTGCGGGCGCAGTTCCGGGGGTCTGAAACGTCCGTGACCGCCCGTCTTCGCGCCTTGGTTCTACCGGGTCTTGTTCTCAGCGCGCTGGCGGGCTGCCAGGTCGCGCCGCAGGGCCCCGCCACCCGGCCCGTGCCGCGGCCGGAGGCCGCGACGCCCCTGCCCTCGCCCGAGAGCGCGGCGATTGCCCGCCATTTTGCCCGGGTCGAGGCCGACCTCGCGTCGCGCGGGCTCTTGCGTACCGATGGCGACGCCGCCGACGTGACGTTCTCGCGCCGGGCGCTGGTCGAGAATTTCGTCAAGATCGCGCTTTACGATGAATACGTGACGCGGTCGGGCCAGCTCGTCGCGCGCGAAACGCCGAGCCGGCTGCGCCGCTGGGAGCAGCCGATCCGGCTGGGGCTGGTGTTCGGCGACACGGTGCCCGAGGCGCAGCGGGCACGCGACCGCGCCGAAGTGTCGGCCTATTCGCGGCGGCTGTCGGGGCTGGCCCGGCTGCCGATCCGCATCGTCGACCCAGGCCAGGCAAACTTCCAGGTGCTGATCCTGAACGAGGACGACCGGCGCACGATCGGCCCGCGGCTGCGCGCGCTGGTGCCGGGCATCGACGCCACCGCGATCAACACGATCGAGACGATCCCGCGATCGACCTTCTGTCTGGTGCTGGCCTTCTCACGCGGGGACTCCAGCGTCTATTCCCGGGCGGTCGCGGTGATCCGGGCCGAGCATCCCGAACGCCTGCGCCAGTCCTGCATCCACGAGGAACTGGCACAAGGCATGGGGCTGGCCAATGACAGCCCCGCGGCGCGGCCCTCGATCTTCAACGATGACGAGGAATTCGCCCTCCTCACCCGCCATGACGCGCTCTTGCTGAAGATCCTCTATGATCGCCGCCTGCGCCCGGGAATGACCGAAGCCGAGGCACGGCCGATCGTCGAGACGATCGCGGCCGAACTGATGGGGGGCGAAAGCTGACGGCGCGGTCGCGCGGCACCTTCCGCGTGGTCTGACCGGCAGGCACAGGCTATACTTGGTGGCACGCGATCCAGAGGAACCGACCCATGGGCATTTTCGACTTCCTGTCCGGCGAATTCATCGACGTCATCCACTGGACCGACGACACCCGCGACACGATGGTCTGGCGGTTCGAGCGCGAGGGCCACGAGATCAAGTACGGCGCCAAGCTGACCGTGCGCGAGGGCCAGGCCGCCGTCTTCGTCCACGAGGGGCAGTTGGCCGACGTGTTCACCCCCGGCCTCTACATGCTGGAAACCAACAACATGCCGGTGCTGACCACGCTCCAGCACTGGGACCACGGCTTCCGCTCGCCCTTCAAGTCGGAAATCTACTTCGTCAACACGACGCGGTTCACCGATCTGAAATGGGGCACCAAGAACCCGGTAATGCTGCGCGACCCGGAATTCGGGCCGCTGCGTCTGCGCGCCTTCGGCACCTTTGCGATCCGGGTGACGGACCCCGCGAAGTTCCTGGTCGAGATCGTGGGCACGGATGGCGAATTCACCCGCGACGAGATCGCGTTCCAGATCCGCAACATCATCGTGCAGGAATTCAGCCGGGTGATCGCGCGCTCGGGTATTCCGGTTCTGGACATGGCCGCGAATACCGACGATCTGGGCAAGCTTGTCGCGACCGAGGTATCGAAGGCGCTGGCGGCCTACGGGCTGACCATGCCCGAATTCTACATCGAGAACATCTCGCTGCCCCCCGCCGTTGAAAAGGCGCTCGACAAGCGGACCTCGATGGGGATCGTGGGCGATCTGGGCCGGTTCACCCAGTATTCGGCGGCCGAGGCGATGACCGAGGCGGCGCAGAATCCGGCGGGCGGCGGCATGGCCGCCGGTCTGGGTGCCGGCATGGGCATGGCGATGGGGGCGCAGATGGCACAGCCCGGCCCCTGGGGGGCCGCCCCTGCCGCGCCGCCCCCGCCACCCGTCGAGCATGTCTGGCACATCGCCGAAAAGGGCGAGACCCGCGGGCCGTTCTCCAGGGCCGATCTCGGCCGGATGGCCGCCGACGGGACGCTGCGGCGCGAAACCTTCGTCTGGACCGCAGGCCAGGACGGCTGGAAACGCGCCGAAGAGGTGACCGAACTCGCCCAGCTCTTCACCGTCGCCCCGCCCCCGCCACCGCCCGAATCCTGACGGGTGCCCCCCTTGGTCCGGGTCGCCGCGAGGTGAGGCCCTAGGCCAGCGCCGCGACTTCCGCGTGACGCGGGCACGCCACAAGGTGATCGTTGACCATTCCCACAGCCTGCATGAAGGCATATGTGATCGTCGGACCGCAGAACCGGAACCCCTCGGCCCGCAGATCCCTGGATATCCGGAGCGACAACGGCGTCTCTGCGGGAACATCCTTCAGCGTGGCAAACCGGTTCTGCAGCGGCCGTCCATCGACGTAGCGCCACAGAAAGGCCGAAAACCCCTCGCCCGCCTCGATCCGCTGCCAGGCCCGGGCATTGCCGATAGCCGCCTCGATCTTGCCCCGGTGACGCACGATCCCCGGGTCGGACAAGAGCCGCGCAACCTCGGGGTCGCCCCACCCCGCGATCACCCCCGGATCGAACCCCGCAAAGGCCGCGCGAAACGCTTCGCGCTTCTTCAGGATGGTGATCCAGGCCAGCCCCGCCTGGAACCCGTCGAGAATCAGCTTCTCGAACAGCGCCCGGCCGTCACGCTCGGGAACGCCCCACTCGGTGTCATGGTACGTTACGTAAAGCGGGTCCGTCCCGCACCAGCCACACCGCCCGTCCATCAGGATCTCCGTTTTCCGCCAGTTACTTGAGTGTCTCGCTACAGGTTACGAAAAATTGGAACCAAATACGAACATTCATTCGCCCTTAACGGCTTTTGCAGCAATTGGATCGTGTCGCAGCGGAGGGACAGCATGCCGAGCGCAAAAATCGACCCCAGCATCATCGTGGAACCGGGACAGGACAGCCCGCTCTCTGCGGCCATCTCGCAGCGGGACCGGAACATCATCGAAACGGTCCACAATGCGCTGAAGCGGCGCGATGTCCTGCTGGCCTTCCAGCCGGTGGTGCAGGCCGTCGAGCACGGCCAGGTCGCCTTTTACGAGGGGCTCATCCGCATCCTGGACCATACCGGACGGGTGATCCCCGCGCGCGAGTTCATCGAGACCGTCGAAACGACCGAGCTTGGCCGGGTGATCGACTGCCTTTCCCTGGAAATGGGGCTGGTCGCGCTGGCCGAGGCGCCCGACCTGCGCCTGTCGATCAACATGTCGGCCCGTTCGATCGGCTATCCCCGCTGGAAGAAGACGCTGGAGGACGGGCTTGCCCGGAATGCGACGTTGGCCGAGCGGCTGATCCTCGAGATCACCGAAAGCTCGGCCATGGTCATGCCCGACCTCGTCTCGGTCTTCATGCGCGAATTGCAGGCCAAGGGCATCGCCTTCGCACTGGACGATTTCGGCGCGGGCTACACCGCCTTCCGCTATCTGCGCGAGTTCTATTTCGACATCCTCAAGATCGACGGCCAGTTCATCCGCGGCATCGCCGACAGTCCTGACAACCAGGTTCTGGCCTCGGCGCTGATCGCCATCGCGCAGCATTTCGACATGTTCACCGTGGCCGAGAACGTGGAAACCGCGCGCGACGCAGCCTGGCTTGCCGCCGCCGGGGTCGACTGCATGCAGGGCTTCGCCTTCGGTGCGCCCTCGCTCGTGCCGCCGTGGCGCGAGGGGCGGGAAAAGCGCCGCGCCTGACCACCCCGCTGCGCCGCAGCAAGAACGGCAACCCCTTGCCATTGCGGCATCCCCTGTCGGTTATGGGGGGTGCCGTTCTGCATCCGCATCCCCTATAGTGCGCGGCGAACCATCCCAGGGGAGAAGGACCCATTCCATGACCAATGTCGTCATCGTCTCGGCCGCGCGCACGCCGGTCGGCAGTTTCAACGGAGCTTTCGCAACGGTGCCGGCCCACGAGCTTGGCCGCATCATGCTGGAAGCGCTGGTCGCGCGCGCCGGAATCGACAAGGCGGAGGTCTCCGAAACCATTCTCGGCCAGGTGCTGACCGCCGGACAGGGCCAGAACCCCGCCCGCCAGGCCCATATCAAGGCTGGACTCCCCATCGAATCGGCGGCCTGGTCGATCAATCAGGTCTGCGGCTCGGGCCTGCGTGCCGTGGCGCTGGCCGCCCAGCACATCCAGCTGGGCGATGCCGCGATCGTCGCCGCCGGCGGGCAGGAGAACATGAGCCTTTCCCCCCACGTCGCCCACCTGCGCGCGGGCCACAAGATGGGCGACATGAGCTTCATCGACTCGATGATCAAGGACGGGCTGTGGGACGCCTTCAACGGCTATCACATGGGCCAGACCGCCGAGAACGTGGCGCAGCAATGGCAGATCAGCCGCGACATGCAGGATGAATTCGCGCTGGCCAGCCAGAACAAGGCCGAGGCCGCCCAGAAGGCCGGAAAGTTCAAGGACGAGATCGTGCCGGTGACCGTGTCCAGCCGCAAGGGCGACACGATCGTCGAGAACGACGAATACATCCGCCACGGCGCGACGCTGGAAAGCATGCAGAAGCTGCGCCCCGCCTTCACCAAGGACGGCAGCGTGACCGCCGGTAATGCAAGCGGCATCAATGACGGCGCAGCGGGCGTCCTGGTCATGTCGGCAGAAGAGGCCGAACGCCGCGGCCTTCAACCGCTCGCGCGGATCGCCTCCTACGCCACCGCCGGGCTTGACCCCTCGATCATGGGCGTGGGCCCGATCCATGCCAGCCGCAAGGCGCTGGAAAAGGCGGGCTGGAAACCCGAGGATCTCGACCTGGTCGAGGCCAACGAGGCCTTCGCCGCCCAGGCCTGCGCGGTGAACAAGGACATGGGCTGGAACCCCGAGGTCGTGAATGTGAACGGCGGCGCCATTGCCATCGGTCACCCGATCGGCGCCTCGGGCGCGCGCATCCTCAACACGCTGCTGTTCGAGATGCAGCGCCGCGGTGCGAAGAAGGGCCTCGCAACGCTCTGCATCGGCGGTGGCATGGGCGTGGCCATGTGCCTCGAGCGCCCGTAATCGCAATCGCGGAAAATCGGGTGCGCAATATTGTTGCGCACCCTTTCTTTCTTCCGTAACAACATTGCCGACGCAAACAGACCCCATCCTGGAGGAATCATGGCAAGAGTTGCACTCGTCACCGGCGGCAGCCGCGGCATCGGCGCGGCGATCTCGAAGGCGCTCAAGGCGGCGGGCTATACCGTCGCGGCGAACTATGCCGGCAACGACGACGCCGCGAAGAAATTCACCGACGAGACCGGCATCAAGACCTACAAGTGGTCGGTCGCCGACTACGACGCCTGCGCGGCGGGCGCCCAGCAGGTCGAGGCCGACCTTGGCCCCATCGACGTGGTGGTGGCCAACGCGGGCATCACCCGCGACGCGCCGTTCCACAAGATGACCCGCGACCAGTGGCAGGAGGTTATCGACACCAACCTGACCGGCGTGTTCAACACCGTCCACCCGATCTGGCCTGGCATGCGCGAGCGCAAGTTCGGCCGGGTGATCGTGATTTCCTCGATCAACGGGCAGAAGGGCCAGTTCGGCCAGGTGAACTATGCCGCGACCAAGGCGGGCGATCTGGGCATCGTCAAGTCGCTGGCCCAGGAAGGCGCACGCTTCGGCATCACCGCCAACGCGATCTGCCCGGGCTACATCGCCACCGAGATGGTGATGGCGGTTCCTGAAAAGGTGCGCGAGTCGATCATCGCCCAGATCCCGACCGGCCGCCTGGGCGAACCCGAAGAGATCGCCCGCTGCGTGGCCTTCCTCGCCGCGGACGAGGCCGCGTTCCTGAACGGCTCGACCATCTCGGCCAACGGCGCGCAGTTCTTCGTCTGATCCCGGGACACCAAAGAGGCAGGGGGCGGCCCGGCCGGGCCGCCCCTTTTCCGTGCCCGCGTACCACAAGAAAGCGGCGCGCAAATCGCTCTGGGCAGAGCGGCGCGGCCAGTCTAGAGGTGGCGACATGTCCCGCGCCCGCGCCACATCCATCGGATTTCTCGCCGTCCTGCTCTGGGCGCTTCTGGCGCTGTTCACGGTGGGCTCGGCCCCGGTACCGCCCCTGCAACTGAACGCGATCTGTTTCGCGATCGGCGGGGCGATCGGGCTGCTATGGGTAGCGGCGACCGGCGAGGCACGGATGCTCATGCGCGTCCCGCTGCGGGTCTATGCCTTCGGCACGGCGGGTCTGTTCGGGTATCATGCGCTCTATTTCTCGGCACTCCGACTGGCGCCCGCGGCCGAGGCGGGTCTCATCGCCTATCTCTGGCCGCTGTTGATCGTGCTGTTCTCGGGGCTCTTGCCGGGCGAGCGGTTGCGCGCGGGCCATGTGATCGGCGCGCTGGCGGGTTTTGCCGGGGCCGCACTGATCGTGGCGCGGGGGGCAGTCGGGTTCGACGGCACGGCGCTGCCGGGTTATGGCCTTGCGCTGCTGTGCGCGCTGACCTGGTCAAGCTATTCGGTGCTGTCGCGTCGGCTGGGCGCCATCCCGACGGCCAGCGTGGCGGTGTTCTGCCTGGCCACCGCGGCGATGTCGCTACCGCTGCACCTTGCGCTGGAAGAGACGGTCTGGCCCATCGGCACCGCCGGCTGGTTCAACGTTCTGGCGCTCGGGCTCGGGCCTGTCGGGCTTGCGTTCTATGTGTGGGATATCGGTGTAAAGCGGGGCGACATCCAGATGCTGGGGGTTGCCAGCTATGCCGCACCGCTTCTCTCGACGCTCGCGCTGGTGGCCGCGGGGATTGCCACCCCTACACCAACCCTTGCCGCCGCTGCTGTTCTGATCACCGGCGGGGCGGCGCTGGCCGCGCGGGCCAGCGCACGGCTGCCTCAGACCTGAGACAGGCGTTCGATCTGTTCCTTCAGTTTGAGCTTCTGCTTCTTGAGTTCAGCGACTTGAAGACCATCCATTGCGGGCGTTCGCTGCGCCTCTTCGACCTGTTGCGAAAGCGCCTGATGCTTCCGGCGGAGTTCCTGCAGATGCGAACCCAGATTCATGGTCGATGATCCTTTCCTCGTGTCATCCAACAGTCACAGTGCAGCACGAAATCCGAGTCGTGTCACGCCCTTGAAAATCAAGGATTCGCGCTTAACGGGTTTCGTCACTTGGGCCAAGGAAGCGCGGCGCCCTGCCGCAGCACCGCCGAAATCGCCATCGTATAGCTGTCGCCGTCGCGTTCATGGCGGAAACCCTCGTGCAGAATCAAAGGGCTATGCAACCTGAACGGTCCTCGCCCCCCCTTTCGCGCGCGCAGAAGAACCAGCTTGGCGGGGCGGTCGACCCTGGGGGCAAGCGGCAGGATTTCAATACTACCTAAACGTGTGTCAATCGCTGCGAGAAGCTCGGGCAGGCGCTCGGCGCGCTGGATCAGCGTCAACCGGCCGCCCGGCACCAGCCGGCGCGCAGCCGTGTCGATCCAGGCCGCAAGCGGTGTCGCCTCGCCCAGCGCGGTTTCCCGCCCAGGGTCGGGCGCTGCGCTGCCGCGCTCGCGCAGGTGGTAGGGCGGGTTGGCGATCACATGGTCGAAGCCCTGCGCCCGAAGGGGGGCCGGAAGCGCCACCAGATCCGCGGTCACAATGTCGAGAGCGATCCCGTTCGCGCGCGCATTTTCGCGGGCCAACTCGGCATAGGCAGGCTGTAGCTCGACCCCGGTCAGCCGCAGGTCCGGCACCCGGGCCCCCAGGCACAGGCTCGCCGCCCCGACGCCGCATCCCAGTTCCAGCACCGTTTGCCCCGCCCCGGCGGGCACCGCAGCGGCCAGCAGAACCGGGTCGATTCCGGCGCGATAGCCTTTTTCAGGCTGCCGGATCGCCAGCCGTCCGCCAAGAAGCGCGTCGCAGGTCAGACCGTTCACAGCCCTCAGCCCCCCTCGGGCAGGTCGATACCGTTGTCGCGCAGGATCGCCCGCGCGAGGAACAGATCGCGGTCTGCGACCATGATCCGGCGCGGCAAAACGCCTATCGATCCTTCAAGTACGCTCATGTGGACATCCATGGGAAAGCAGTCTATCTCCTCGCCCTGTAGGAGCGCCGAGACGAAGGCGATGACCGTCGGGTCGTTGGTGCGAATGAGTTCTTTCATGACAGCGAGTTAAGGGCAGAGCGCCCTGCTTGTCGAGAAACCTGACGAGGCCGTGATGGGCTTGGACGACGCAGTCACCAAACCGCATGAACGTCTGGCTGCGCTCCTGTCCGAGGAGATGGCAGCCGTCGACCAACTGATCCGCGAGCGGATGCGGTCGGCCTATGCCCCCCGGATCGACGATGTCGCGGCCCATATCGTGAGAGCGGGCGGCAAGCGGCTGCGGCCGATGCTGACGATCGCGGCGGCACGGATGTGCGGCTATGACGGGCCCTATCACGTCTATCTGGCCGCCACGGTCGAGTTCATCCATACCGCGACCCTGCTGCATGACGACGTGGTGGACGAAAGCGGCCAGCGCCGCGGGCGGCCCACGGCGAACCTCTTGTGGGACAACAAGTCGAGCGTGCTGGTGGGCGACTACCTGTTCGCGCGATCGTTCCAGCTGATGGTGGCGCCGGGCAACCTGCAGGTGCTGGACATCCTGTCGAACGCGGCCGCCGTGATCGCCGAAGGCGAGGTGCTGCAACTGACCGCCGCGCGCGACCTGGCGACGACAGAGGACATCTACCTCAAGGTGATCCGCGGCAAGACCGCGGCGCTGTTTGCCGCCGCGACCGAGGTGGGCGGCGTGATCGCGGGCATGCCCGAGGACCAGGTGCGGGCGCTTTACACCTATGGCGACGCGCTGGGAGTCGGCTTCCAGATCGTGGATGACCTGCTGGATGTGGCGGGCGATGCGAAATCGACGGGCAAGAACATCGGAGACGATTTCCGCGAACGCAAGCTGACGTTGCCGATCATCAAGACCGTGGCCGCGGCGGATGACGAGGAACGCGCCTTCTGGAAGCGGACCATCGAGAAGGGCGACCAGCGCGACGGCGATCTGGACCACGCGCTCATGCTCATGGACAAGCACGGCGCCATCGAGGCGACGCGGGCCGAGGCGCTGGCCTGGTCGGCGCGTGCGAAAGAGGCGCTGACCCACCTGCCCGACCACGAGATCCGCGACATGCTGACGGATCTGGCCGATTACGTGGTCGCCCGGATCAACTAGACCCGTCTGCCGTTACAGCGTGAAGGGTTCGGCGGCCGCGACCCACCAGCCCTGCGCCTGCGCGCGCAGCGCGGCGGCGGCAGCCTCGGCCTCGGTGCGGTTATCGTAGATCCCGAAGCAGGTTGCCCCCGATCCCGACATCCGCGCCAGCAGGCAGCCAGGCGTGGCAGCGATCGCCGCCAGAACCTCACCGATCACCGGGGCCAACGCCCGCGCCGGTGCCTCCAGGTCGTTGCGCTGGTCCCGCAGCCAATGCGCCATCACCGCGGCCGTGGCCCAGCCGGGCGGGTGCGGCATCGGCGGATTGTCCTTGCGCGCCAGCGCCTTGAACACTGCGGGCGTGGGCACCTCGACGCCCGGGTTGACGAGCACAAGCCCCATCGAGGGAAGCCGCGGACCTTCGGCGATCTCTTCGCCGACGCCGCGCATGCGCAGTGCCCGGGGCGCCAGGCAAACAGGCACGTCAGCGCCGAGCGACAGCACAGCCGCCGCGTCGGGCAGCGGTAGGCCCCAAAGCTGCGATAGCCCCCTGAGCGCCGCGGCGGCATCGGACGAACCGCCGCCGATCCCGGCCGCGGCGGGCAGGTGCTTGTCCAGCGTGATCGCCGCACCCCGTCCCGCCCCGAACAGCGCCGCCGCCTTCAGCACCAGGTTCCGCCCGTCCGAGGGCACGCCAGCCGCACGCGGCCCGGTGACGGTCAGCGTCAAATTCCCGGCTGGCGCGAAGCCCAGCCGGTCGCCCGCATCCGCAAAGACCACAAGGCTGTCGAGCAGATGATAGCCATCTTCCCGCTGTCCGGTGACATGCAGGGTCAGGTTGATCTTGGCGGGCGCAAACGCCTCAACCGTCATTGGCGGATTGCAGGGGCGGTGCGCCCTCTTCCTGCAGCACCCGGTCCAGCCCGATCTCGAGCTTGCGGCGGATGCGGTCGGCCTCTTTCTCCTCGGGATCGAAGGACAGCGCGCGGTGCCACTGGAACCGCGCCTCGTTCTTTCGGCCGACGGCCCAGTAGACATCGCCAAGGTGATCGTTGACGATAGGATCAATCGGCATCAGCGCAGCCGCTTTTTCCATGTGCGGCACCGCCTCGTCATAGCGGCCCAGACGGTACAGCACCCAGCCGAGACTGTCGGTGATGTATCCGTCGTCTGGACGGGCGGCAACCGCACGCTCGATCATGTCCAGCGCCTCGTCGAGATTGGTCTTCAACTCGACGAAGGAATAGCCAAGGTAGTTCAGCACCTGCGGCTGGTCGGGTTCCAGTTCCAGGGCCTGGCGGAAATCGGCCTCGGCCTTGTCCCAGAGGCCCAGACGTTCATGCGCCACGCCCCGGGCGTAGTAGACGATCCACTGGGCGCGGGCGGGCGCGTCGAACAGGGCGATCGCCCGGTCATAGGCCTGGCGCGCCTCGTCATGCCGTTCCTGCCCGCGCAAGGTATCGCCCAGCGTGACGTGGATGATCGCGACATCGGCGAAGTCCCGGGACAGTGCCTGAAGCACCGCGATCGATCCGTCGACATCGCCCGCCTTGCGCATCGCTTCGGCCCGGCCGATCTCGGCGGCGTAGAAGGCGGGATCATCGCGGGGCACGCGGGCATAGGTGTCGATGGCAAGCGCATAGCGCTCCTGGGACTCGAGCAGGCTGGCGGAGAGGAGCACCGCGTCGGAATTTCCGGGGGCAAGATATTCTGCGAGGCGGGCATAGATCAGCGTGTAGCTGTCCATCGCATCCCCGTTCAGTGCGCCCGCGACGGTATAGAATACCTCGGCCGCACCCTGGGTCGCGTCCTCTACCACGTCGAAGGGCAGGGCCTTGCCCGCGGCGAGCCGCGCACGCAAGTCGGAAATGCCCGGATCGACCTCCAGCCCGAAGGCGGAATCGATCAGTTCGATCGCGTCCGCGTGCCGTTCAAGCTGGCTCAGAACCTCGGCATGGGCGATCACGCCGCGCCGCGTGGCGCGCAGGGGGCCTTCGGCCTCGCCCGACAGGATATGATCGGCCCCCTCGAAATCGCCGGCAGCCGCCAGTGCCAGCGCCTTGTGATACAGCCCGAACGCCTTGAGCCCGGTCTGTTCCGAGGCCGCATCGAAGGCATCCAGCGCCTCGGACATGCGCCCCTGCCCGAACCGCGCCCAAGCCCGGATCAGCGAATCGACCAGCGGCGCGGCACTGCGCCCGGCCTCGAGATCGGCCATCGCCTCGTCCCAGGCGCCGCGCTTCATCTGGTCGGCGATGATCACCAGATTGGCGACCTGGCTGCCGTTCGCGCCGCTTTCCAGCCGCCGCGCGATCGGGATCGCGCGCTCGACATCGCCAAGGCCCAGATAGGCCATCATCGCGTTTTCGAGCAATGCCGGGTTCCCCGGATCCTCGGCCAGCGCCAGCGCGTAGTAGCGCGCCGCCTCGGTATAGTCGCTGTACATGCTGGCCTGGCGCGCCGCGAGATAGGCGCCGGCAAGGCCATCCTGCGCAGGCGATGGCGTGGCAAGCGCCAGGGCGGCAAGGCCAATGGCGGCACGGGGGACGAGGCGCGGCAGACGGAAACCCAACGAAAAACTCCGGTTCATTGTCGCAGCAACGTAGAGCCCGGCGCCGCGCAAGGCAATCCGCCACCCGGGGCAGGGTCAGGAAACAAGGGCCCCGTCGCGCGGATGTTACATGTTCGGATAGTTCGGCCCGTCACCACCCTGCGGCGTGACCCAGGTGATGTTCTGGCTGGGGTCCTTGATATCGCAGGTCTTGCAGTGGACGCAGTTCTGGAAGTTGACGACGAATTCCGGCTTGCCGTCCTTCTCGACCACCTCGTAGACACCCGCCGGGCAATAGCGCTGGGCCGGTTCGGCATAGTCGGGCAGGTTCACCCTGACCGGCACGTCCGGGTCGGTCAGCCGCAGATGGCTGGGCTGGCTTTCCTCGTGATTGGTGAACGAGAAGGCCACGTTGGTCAGCCGGTCGAAGCTGAGCTTGCCGTCGGGCTTGGGATACTCGATCTTCGGGTGATCCTTGGCCTTGCCGGTATGCGCCGCGTCCGTCCTGGCGTGATGCAACATGCCCAGCGGGTTCCAGCCCGTCAGGTTCGCCACCCACATGTCGAACCCGCCCAGCACGGTCGCCAGAAGGTTGCCGTAATGTGACCAGAGCGGCTTGACGTTGCGCACGCGCTTCAGGTCCTTGGCGATGGCACCCGCGTGCAGCGCGACATCGTAATCCTCAAGCGTATCCCCCGCGCGGCCGGCATGAATCGCGGCGACCGCGGCCTTGGCGGCCTCGATCCCCGACATCATCGCGTTATGGTTGCCCTTGATCCGCGGCACGTTCACCAGCCCCGCGGAACAGCCCAGCAGCACGCCGCCAGGGAACGCCGCCTGCGGAATCGACTGATAACCGCCCTCGGAAATCGCCCGCGCGCCATAGGCCACGCGCTTGCCGCCCTTCAGCAGGTCGGCCACGATCGGATGATGCTTGAACCGCTGGAACTCCATATAGGGGTAAAGGTGCGGGTTCTCGTAGTTCAGGTGCACCACGAAGCCGATGAACAATTGGTTGTTCTCGGCGTGGTAGATGAACGACCCCCCGCCCGCATTGCCGTCGAGCGGCCAGCCCATGGTGTGGGTGACGGTGCCCTCGCGGTGCTTGGCAGGGTCGATTTCCCAGACCTCTTTCATGCCGAGGCCGAATTTCTGCGGGTCGCGGCCCTCGGACAGGCCGAATTTCGCGATCACCTGCTTGGACAGCGACCCCCGGACCCCCTCGGCGAAGAAGACATACTTGCCGTGCAGTTCCATCCCGGGCTCGTAACTCGGCCCCGGCGTGCCGTCCGCCTGGCGCCCGAACTCGCCCGCGACGACGCCCTTGACCCGGCCATCCTCGCCCCAGACGATTTCCGAGCAGGCCATGCCGGGGAAGATCTCGACGCCCAGCGCCTCGGCCTGTTCGGCCAGCCAGCGGCAGACATTGCCCATGGAAACGATGTAGTTGCCGTGGTTCGACATCAGGGGCGGCATCAGCCAGCCGGGAAAGCGCACCTTGCCGTTCTGCCCGAGGAAAAGAAAGTTGTCCTCCTTCACGGGCACGGTCACCGGGGCGCCCCGGCTCTTCCAGTCGGGAAAGAGAGCGTTCAGCCCGATCGGGTCCAGCACCGCGCCCGAAAGGATATGGGCCCCGACCTCGGACCCCTTCTCAAGCACCACGACCGAAAGATCGGCATCGAGTTCCTTGAGCCGGATCGCGGCCGACAGCCCCGCCGGGCCGGCCCCCACGATCACGACGTCATACTCCATCGATTCCCGTTCGATATCGGCCATTTGCTTTCCCCTCTCGAACGGCGCGGGCGCCGCCCCACGTGATGCATCCGGAGAACCGTTATCGCAGGCGGCAGGTCAATTCAATTGCGACGCAACATGATTTCGCTGCAGAGCGGCATTGCGCAACGGAACGCCGCACCCGCCCTTGGCGGAACCACGCCCGCCCGGGCCCGAGCCCCCTTGCAATCCGCCCCGCTCTCGGGTCAGGTGATCGCGAACCCCATCGGCGGCGGGCCGAGCTTCGTGCCCGCGCCGTTTTCCTTATGTCCTGAAGAGTGCCATGGAAAAGATACCGATGACCCGCGCGGGCCATGCCGCGCTCGACGAGGAACTGAAAAAGCTCAAGTCCACCGAGCGTCCCGCCGTGATCCGGGCGATCGCCGAGGCGCGCGAGCATGGCGATCTGTCCGAGAACGCCGAGTACCACGCCGCGCGCGAGAAGCAGAGTTTCATCGAGGGCCGCATCAAGGAACTTGAAAGCCTCTTGTCGCGGGCCGACGTGATCGACCCGGCGAAACTGTCCGGGCCGATCAAGTTCGGCGCGACGGTGACGCTGGTCGACGAGGATACCGACGAGGAAAAGACCTATCAGATCGTCGGCGAGGCCGAGGCCGACATCGAGAAGGGCCTGCTGAACGTGCGCTCGCCGCTGGCCCGCGCGCTGATCGGCAAGGACGAAGGTGACAGCGTCGAGGTGCGCACGCCGGGCGGCGAGCGCAGCTACGAGGTTCTGACGATCCGTTACATCTGAGGCAGGACGCGGGGAACCGTGCCATGGCCGGGGACAACAAGGACAAGGCGTTTGATCTGGGCTTCTTCGCGCCCTCGGGACGCGAGGGGCGGATCACCGCAAACGACATCGTGGCGCTGATCCTCAGCGTGATCTGGCTGGCGATCGCGGCTGGCTTTGTCTTCTACATCCGGTCCGGTGCGGGCGATCCCGGGGGCGACCCAATCGGCTTTGCGCTGTTGCTTCTGGCGGTGGTCACGCCGGTCGCGCTGATCTGGGTTGCCGCGGCAACGGTCCGAAGCGCGCGGATCCTGCGCGAAGAGTCGGCCCGGCTTCAGGCCGCGATCGACGTGCTGCGCCACAGCCACATCCAGCAGCAGCAGGGCGCAGGCATGGACATCCGTCCCGCCCTCGAAAAGCGGCTCGACGAACTTGCCGCGGCACAGCGGCAGACCGAAACCGTTATCGCCACCTTCGCCTCGGCCCGGGCCCGCGACGCGGCGGCCGAGCCGGTGGCGCGCCCTGCCCCGGCGCCCGCCCCACGGCCTGCTCCCGAGGCACAGCCCTCACTCGCGCTCGGCACGCCCGCCGACGCGTTGCAGCCGCCGATCGAGGCGCATGAATTCATCCGCGCGTTGAACTTTCCCCAGACCACCGGCGACCGCGACGGGTTCCGGGCGCTGCGCCGCGCGCTCGAGGACCGGACGACCTCCAGGCTGGTGCGCTCGGCCCAGGACGTGCTGACCCTGCTCAGCCAGGAAGGCATCTACATGGACGACCTGGCGCCTGACCGCGCGCGGCCCGAAATCTGGCGCCGCTTCGCGCAGGGCGAGCGGGGCGCGGGCGTCTCGGCGCTGGGCGGCGTTCGCGACCGGTCCTGTCTTGCCCTGACCGCGGCGCGGATGAAGCAGGACCCGATCTTCCGCGACGTTGCCCATCACTTCCTGCGCCAGTTCGACCGGGTACTGACAGAGTTCGAACCGGGCGCGACGGACCAGGAGTTGAACGATCTCGCCGAAACCCGCACCGCGCGCGCCTTCATGCTGCTTGGCCGCGTGACGGGGATGTTCGGCTAGGATCCGGCACCGCCGGGGCCGGTCCACCGGTCCGGATGCCTCCGCGACCCGGTCGTCGAACGACCCGCCCCCGCCCCCGCGCACGCCGATGCAGACTCATCTAGGATCGGGCCGGCGGCCGACCTATGCTGCGGGAGCATTGCCTTGCGGAAGGACGCCGGGCACAACTGACCCGGGGCGCGTCTTGCCGTGCGTGTCCCGGACCGGATGGAGTGGATGGACGACACCGATCACCGCTTTCCCTGCGACCAGTGCGGCGCGGATCTGCGCTTTGCCCCCGCGGCGGGGGCGCTGGTCTGCGACCATTGCGGACATTCCGTCCCGATCGAAGGCGCAAGCCCCCGGGATCGGCCCCTTGAGGAACTCGATTTCCGCGCCGGGCTGGCCGCGGCCCTTCCCGAGACCGAGATGGAGGAGGTGCGCCGCCTCAAATGCCCCAATTGCGGCGCCGAGATCGAGATCGGCGGCAACAGCCATGCGGGCGAATGTCCGTTCTGTGCGACGCCCGTGGTCACCGGCACCGGCCCCCAGCGCCGGATCAAGCCGCGCGGCGTCCTGCCCTTCGCGCTCGAGGAACGCGACGCCCACAAGGCGATGACCGACTGGCTGGGCCGGTTGTGGTTCGCGCCGAACGGCCTGCGCGACTACGCCCGCAAGGGCCGCAGGATGGATGGCATCTACGTCCCTTACTGGACCTTCGACGCCGACACCCGATCGACCTACACAGGCGCACGCGGCACCGTCTATTACGAGTCGCAGACCGTGATCCGCAACGGTCAGCGCCAGCGCGTGCAGGTGCAGAAGGTGCGCTGGACACCGGTCTCGGGCGGGGTGGCACGCTTTTTCGACGATGTCCTGGTGCTGGCCTCGAAAAGCCTGCCCAAGCAGTATACCGACGGGCTGCAGCCCTGGGACCTGGCGGACCTGGAACCCTACCAGCCTGAATACCTGGCCGGGTTCCGCGCCGAGGGCTATACCGTCCCGCTGGACGAGGGCTTTGCCGAAGCCCGCGCGGCGATGGACCGGGTGATCCGGCGCGACGTGCGCTTCGACATCGGCGGCGACCGCCAGCAGATCAACACGCTGGACACCCGGATCTCGGACGTGACCTTCAAGCATGTCCTGCTGCCGGTCTGGCTGGCGGCCTACAAGTATCGCGGGCGCACCTACCGCTTCGTGGTGAACGGCCGCACGGGCCGGGTGCAGGGCGAACGGCCCTGGTCGGCCTGGAAGATCGCGTTTGCTGTCCTGCTCGGGCTGATCCTGGCGGCGGTGATCGGCTATCTGGCGGCACTGGGCCAGCAGGACGGCGGTATCGTTCTGGACCTGCGCTAAGCCCCCACCCCCGGGGTGACCCCGCGCGGAGGATGCCCAGGGGTTGAATCCCGGCGCCGGACGGGCGATATGTCAGAAGTCCGACCGGACGTGCCCGCACGGGCCATACTCCGGTCCCGGGGCCCCTGATCTGCGCCACGTGCGCGGCCCCGGTTTCGCTTGTCAGGCCTGTCCGCGCCTTGCGTCAGAACTCCGGTTCCGGCCGTGCGGATCCTTTCCTGACATCAGACCTGGAACCGAAAAGGAGAACAGCATGCGTCCCGACCTGAGCGACGAGGAACTTAAGCAGCGGATCGAGGAACTTCAGGCATCCGGCATGACACTGGCCGCCAAGGCCTTGATGCGGGAACTCGGCTTCCGCGAGAAACACGCCGCCTGAACCCGGCGGGGGCCGCGGGCGCGATGACCCGCGGCCCTGCACGGCGGCACGTCAGCCCTTGGCGATCGGGATCTCGGTGCCGCTGCCGGCCTCGGACGGGGCATTCTTGCCAACACTGACCGTCAGCACGCCGTCCTTCAACTCGGCGTTCACCGCCTTGGCGTCTGCATCCGGCGGCAGGCGGAAGCTGCGCGAGAACGAGCCATATTCGCGCTCGCTGAAATACCAGGTCTCGCCGGTCTCCTCGCGACTGGACTGCTTCTCGCCCCTGACGGTCACCACGCCGTCGTCAAGCGACACCTTGATGTCCTTTTCCTCCACGCCCGGAAGTTCCATCCGGATGCGGTAGCCGCCATCACCGGCCGATGCCTCGGACGCCGGCGCGAACCAGTCTGCCATACGCGCGCCCAAGCCGCGGAACGGTTCGTAGAGCGAGGGCCAGAAGCCCGCCATGTGGGATTTCTCGACCATGTCGACCTCCTTTCGACAGGAAAGCTGCAATGCCCGGATCATCCACGGCAGGCGAGCGCCTGTCGTTGATCGCCGTCAAGGCCCCCGGCGCCAGAGAGGCTTGGCAGCGGTCCCCCTGGCCGGGTATGGCTCGGCTATACGGGACAGGAGGCGACCACCATGATCCTCTGCGCGGGCGAAGCCCTGATCGACATGCTGCCCCGGCACACGGCCGAGGGCGAAGCGGCCTTCGCACCGCATGCGGGTGGCGCGGTATTCAACACCGCGATCGCGCTGGGCCGTCTGGGCGTGCCGACCGGGTTCTTCACGGGCCTGTCCACCGACCTTTTCGGCCAGGTGCTGGAACGGGCCCTCACCGCCTCGGGGGTCGATGCGCGGCTTGCCGCGCGTTCGGCCCGGCCCACGACGCTGGCCTTCGTCACCCTGGCCGACGGGCACGCGTCCTACGCCTTCTACGACGAGAACACGGCGGGCCGGATGCTGGGCCCGGCCGACCTGCCCGCGCTGCCCGACACGGTCGAGGCGCTGTTTCTGGGCGGCATCTCGCTGGCGGTCGAGCCCTGCGGGGCAACCTACGAGGCGCTCATGCTGCGCGAGGCCGGGGCGCGTGTGACCATGCTCGATCCGAACGTCCGCCCGGGCTTCGTCGCGGATGAAGCCACCTATCGCGCCAGGCTGGCGCGCCTGATCGCAGCCGCCGACATCGTCAAGCTGTCGGACGAGGACCTGCACTGGCTGCTCGGCCCCGGCGACACGGCGGCGCTGGCCCGCGACGTGCTTGACCGCGGCCCGGCCCTCGTCGTGCTGACCCGGGGGGCACAGGGCGCCCGCGCCATCACCCGCACCGCCGAGGCCGCGGTACCGGCCCGCCCCGCCACGGTGGTCGACACGGTCGGCGCGGGCGACACGTTCAATGCGGGGCTCCTGGCCGCGCTGCGGGCGGGCGGACACCTGTCGCGGGCGGGGCTGGGGTGCCTGTCGCACGCCGCACTTGTCGGCGCGCTTGACCTCGCCGCGCGGGCAGCGGCGATCACCGTCAGCCGGGCGGGCGCAAACCCGCCCTGGAAAGAGGAACTGGCATGAGGGCGCTTGTCCAGCGGGTCAGCGAGGCCGCGGTGCGGGTAGATGGCGAGGTGCTGGGCCAGATCGGACCGGGGCTGATGATCCTGGTCTGCGCCATGGCGAACGACACCGAGGCCGAGGCCGAAAAGCTGGCCGCCCGCATCGCACGGATGCGCATCTTTCGCGACTCGGCGGGCAAGATGAACCTGTCGCTGCTGGACACCGGCGGTGCCGCGCTGGTCATCAGCCAGTTCACGCTGGCCGCCGATACCTCGCGCGGCAACCGGCCCGGATTTTCCGCCGCCGCCCCGCCCGACCGGGGCGAAGGGCTTTACACGCATTTCGCCGGGGCGTTGGCCGCGCAGGGCGTCGCCGTTGCGACCGGGCGGTTCGGCGCGGACATGAAGGTGGCGCTGGTCAATGACGGGCCCGTGACCATCTGGATCGAGGCATAGTCCCCCGCGATTGCGGCATGAAATGCGTCACGGCTTGCGCTACATCCCGCGCATGCGGATGCCCGACGCCTTCGAGACCTGGTTCGCCGCGCGTGGCTGGACGGTTCACCCCCACCAGCGCGCGATGCTGGCGCGCGCCGATGCGCCTGCGCTCTTGCTGATCGCGCCGACCGGGGGCGGCAAGACGCTTGCCGGCTTCCTGCCGTCGCTGGCCGAGATCGCCACGGATCCCGCGCCGGGGCTGCACACGCTCTACATCTCGCCGCTCAAGGCGCTGACCGCTGATATCAGGCGCAACCTGCGCACGCCCATAGAGGAGATGGCCCTGCCCATCCGGGTCGAGGACCGCACCGGCGACACGACCCAGACCCAGCGCCGCCGCCAGCGCGCGGACCCGCCGCATATCCTGCTGACAACGCCCGAAAGCCTGGCGCTGATGCTGTCCTACGAGGACGCCCCGCGCATTTTCGCCGGGCTGAGGCGCGTGATCGTCGACGAGATCCACGCGCTGGCCGAGTCGAAGCGGGGCGACCAGCTGATGCTGGGGCTTGCCCGGCTTTCCACGCTTTGCCCCGGGCTGCGCCGTGTGGGGCTGTCGGCGACGGTCGAGGATCCGCCCGCTCTGGCGCGCTTTCTCGCCCGCCATCCCGACCCGTGCGAGATCCTGACCGCCGATCCCGGCCCCGCCCCCGATATCGCGATGCTGGACACCGGTGCCGCCCCCCCATGGGCGGGTGGCGGCGGACGCCATGCCATCCCCGCCGTGCTGAACCAGATCGCACGGCACCGCACGACGCTGATCTTCCACAACACCCGCGCGCAGGCGGAACTGTTCTTCCGCGACCTGTGGCTGGCCAACGGGTCTGGCCTGCCCATTGCGATCCACCATGGCAGCCTGTCGCGCGAGGCGCGCGAAAGGGTCGAGGCGGCAATGGCCGCGGGGGCACTCAGGGCCGTGGTCTGCACCGGCTCGCTGGATCTCGGAATCGACTGGGGCGATGTCGACCTGGTGATCCAGGTCGGCGCGCCAAAGAACGTCAAGCGGCTGGTGCAGCGGATCGGGCGGGCGAACCACCGCTATAACGCGCCGTCAAAGGCGCTGCTGGTGCCTGCGAACCGCTTCGAGGTGGTGGAATGTGTCGCCGCACTGGGGGCGGTGCGCGAGGCCGACCTCGACGGCGAACCCCGCGGCCCCGGCCCCGGCGACGTGCTATGCCAGCACATCCTTGCCACCGCGGCCGCCGGGCCGTTCGAGGCCGATGCGCTTTTCTCGGAGATAACGACCGCCGGTCCCTATGCCGGGCTCACGCGCGCGCGCTTCGATGCCTGCCTCGATTTCGCGGCGACAGGCGGCTATGCGCTGCGCGCCTATGACCGCTGGCAGCGGCTGAAACAGGCGCCCGACGGCCGCTGGCACCTGCGCGACCCGCGAACGGCACGCCAGATCAGGATGAATCTCGGCACCATCGTCGAGGAGGAAAAGCTCAAGGTCCGGATGCGGCCCGCGCGCGGCGGCATGGCCCTTGGCGAGATCGAAGAGGCCTTCGCGGCCACGCTGACGCCCGGCGACACCTTCCTGATCGGCGGGCAGGTCGTGCGCTATGAAGGCCTGCGCGAGATGGTGGTCGAGGTCAGCCGCACGCCCGGCCGCGAGCCGAAGATCGCGGTCTTTGCGGGCACCAAGTTCGCCACCTCCACCCGGCTGTCAGAGCGCATCCTTGAGATGTTCCGCCAGCCCGACTGGCCCGACCTGCCCGCCCACACCGCCGAGTGGCTGGCGCTGCAACGAACCGTCTCGCGCCTGCCCGAACGCGACCGGCTGCTGGTCGAGACCTTCCCCCACGAGGGCCGCGAGCACCTGTGCATCTACGGCTTTGCGGGCCGGAACGCGCAGCAGACCCTGGGCCTGCTGGTCACGCAACGCATGGAGTCGGCGGGGCTGGCGCCACTGGGCTTTGTCTCGACCGACTACGCGACGCTGATCTGGGGGCTGGACGCGGTGACCGCGCCCGCCGAGTTGCTGGACGCCACAGGACTGCGCGCCGCGTTCGAGACCTGGCTTGCCGGGAACGCCGTGATGAAGCGCACATTCCGCAGTTCGGCCGTGATCGCCGGGCTGATCGAGCGCAACACCCCGGGCCGCCGCAAGACCGGGCGGCAGGCGAGCTTTTCCTCGGACATCCTGTACGAGACGCTGATGAAATATGATCCCGGCCACCTGATGCTGGAGATCACCCGCGAAGAGGCGATGAAGGGGCTGGTTGATTTCGGCCGGATCGAGGCCATGCTGGCCCGGGTCCGGGGCCGGATCGACCATGTGCGCCGTCCGCGCGTGACGCCCCTGGCCGCGCCGCTGTTCCTGGAAGCCGGGCGCATCCCGGTTCAGGGGGCAGCCGAACAACGCCTGATCGACGCGGCGGCGGACCGGCTGATGGCCGAGGCGGGGCTTGTCTGACCCCTTGCGAGCCGCCGCCGTATCGGGTGAACAGGACGGCATGACCGCTCACCCCTTTACCCTTGCCGGCGCGCGTCTCGCCGCCCTGCCCTCGGGCGCGCTGCACTGGGCCGACGCCGGGCTGCTGGTGGTTTCCGACCTGCATCTCGGCAAGTCGGAACGGTTGGCGCGACGCGGGGGCACGCTGCTGCCGCCCTATGACACGGCCGAGACATTGTCGCGGCTGGAGGCCGACATCGCAGCGACGGACCCGCGCGCGGTGATCTGTCTCGGCGACAGCTTCGACGATAACGCGGCCGCCCGCGACCTGCCGCCGGGAGCCGAGGAGCGGCTCTTGCGGCTTATGGCCGGGCGGCGCTGGGTGTGGATCGCGGGCAACCACGACCCCGGCCCCGCCAGCCTTCCCGGCACCCATCTGGCCGAGCTGCGCGAGGGCCCGTTGACCTTTCGCCACATCGCGCGCCCCGGCGAGACCGGCGAGATCTCGGGCCACTACCACCCCAAGGCGCGGCTCAGCCTCGGCGGGCGGCGGGTCTCGCGCCCCTGTTTCCTGGTGGATACGGCGCGGGTGATCCTGCCCGCCTTCGGCGCCTATACCGGGGGGCTTGCCATGGATGCGCCGGTGCTGGATGCGCTGATGGCGCAAGGCGCAGTCGCGATCCTTACCGGAGTGCGGGCGGTCGCGCTTCCGATGCGCCCGGCACATGCCCGCTTGCCTCGACCGCGTCCCGGTAGCGCCGGCTGACCGGCACCTCGGACCCGTCCCGCAAGGTCAGGAACAGCCGCCCGTTGTCCCGCCGCGCCCCGGTCACCGCCGCGAGGGCCACCCAATGCGACCGGTGCACGCGCATCCCCTCGACCCCGCCCAGTTCCGCGATCGCATCGGCAAAGCGGATCAGCACCTCGCTTGCCCCGAGGTCGGTAACGACCCGCACGTAATGGTCGGACGAACTGAGCCGGATGACCGCGCCGCGCTGACCCTCGGGCAGCCGGGACAAGAGCGCAGGCGCCACGCTCGACCCCGGCCGCGGGATCGCGCGGATGTGAAGAAGGGACAGGCCCAGGGCAAAGGCGAAGATCGCCAGCGCCATGTCGAAGGCGCCGGGCAGCACCGCCCCGGCACCGAGCCCGCCGACAAGGTACTGCGCTGGCAGGACCAGGACCGCCGACAGCCCGCCTGCGCCCAGCACCGAACGTTGCCAGCGCGGAATCCCGGGGCGGAGCCGGCGGATCGAAAGCTGCAGAGCGATGCCGGACGTCATGCCCGCACCAACAACAAGGGGCCAGATTGCCAGACGCTGGGGCAACGGCGCAGCGTAGGTTCCGAACGGGCCTGACAGCGCCAGACACACCGACAGCGCGGCCCAGACGACAAGGGTGGAGGGCAGAAACAAAATCCGAACGAGATCACTGGTCACTTTGAATACTCTCTTGCAACACACCCGTTTCACGAAACGGCACTCGGCAAACGAGCACGAAATAAAATTAACTACCCGAAAAAGTGCCTCAACCGGAGGGTTAACGCAACCCCTTCTTTTCAATGACTTGTATGGTTGGGGCGAACCGTCCTAGCGTTGAGCGGCACCCGAACGAAAGGCCCGGTCCTCATGTCTCACGCCCCGCGCAACCCCGACTTTGCCGAAACGGTCAGAACCAGCTTTGCACGTCAGGGCATGATGCAAAGCCTCGGGGCCGAGATCATCTTGCTGACTCCCGGCAGGATCGAAATCGCCGCGCCGATCCGGGCGGAATTCGGCCAGCAGCAGGGCATGGCCCATGCCGGGTTCACCTTTGCACTGGGCGACAGCGCGGGCGGCTATGCGGCGCTGAGCCTGATGCCCGGGCAGCACGAGGTCGTCACCTCGGAAATGACGATCCACCTGCTCGCGCCCGCGCGCGGCACACGGCTGATCGCGTGCGGCGAGGTGGTGCGTGCCGGCCGGCGGCTGATGGTGGTGCGCGCCGATGTCCATGCCGAGGACGGCACGGAGCGCCGCCATGTGGCGACGCTGCTGGGGACGATGGTGCCGGTCGCACCCTGACCGCGGTCAGGCCGTCAGCCCCTCGGGCTCGGCCAGGCCATGGGCGCGGCAGCAGGCGGTGACGGTATTGGCCAGCAGGCAGGCGATGGTCATCGGCCCCACGCCCCCCGGCACCGGCGTGATCGCGCCCGCGACCTGCGCGGCGCTGTCGAAATGAACGTCGCCCACCAGCCGCGACTTTCCCTCGCCCCGCTCGGGCGCGGGGATGCGGTTGATGCCGACGTCGATCACGGTGGCACCCGGTTTCACCCAGTCGCCGGGGATCATCTCGGGCCGGCCGACCGCGGCGACCAGGATATCCGCCCGGCGGCAGGTCTCGGCCAGATCGCGGGTGCGCGAATGGGCGATGGTCACCGTGGCGCTGTCGCGCAGCAGAAGCTGCGCCATCGGCTTGCCCACGATGTTCGACCGGCCGACCACAACCGCATCCATCCCTGCCAGTGACCCCAGCCGGTCGCGCAGCAACATCAGGCAGCCCAGCGGCGTGCAGGGTACCAGCGCCTTCTGTCCCGTCGCCAGCAGCCCGACGTTCGAGATGTGAAAGCCGTCGACATCCTTGGCGGGGTCGATCGCGTTGATGACCTTGGCCGAGTCGATGTGATCGGGCAGCGGCAACTGAACCAGAATTCCGTGGACCGCGGGGGCCGCGTTCAGCCGGGCGATCAGCGCAAGCAGATCCTTTTCGGAGGTATCGGCGGGCAACCGGTGCTCGAAAGAGGCCATTCCGGCCTCTTCGGTCTGCTGGCCCTTGTTGCGCACATAGACCTGGCTGGCCGGATCCTCGCCCACCAGCACCACGGCAAGCCCCGGGGTCACCCCGTGCCCGTCCTGCAGGTGGCGGACCTGCTCGGCCACCTTGCCGCGAATCGTGGCCGCAAAGGCCTTGCCGTCGATGATCTCGGCACTCATGCCCGTTCCTTCCTGTGTCCCATCGCCACCTCTTCCCGGCGGATCGCCCATTCGATCAGTTCGCGCCAGAGCCGCTCTGCCAGCTCGGGGTCCAGCCCCTCTTCGCCCGCCCGCGCGCGGACCTTGCGGATCACATCGTCGATCCGCGGGCCAATCCGGGCGGGCAACCCTTCGGCGGGTTTCAGCTCCGCCGCCCGGTCGATATAGCGCGCGCGTTCCGCGAGGCGTGCAACCAGATCGGCATCCAGGGCGTCGATCTGGGCCCGCAATTCGGCCATGTTCCGGCAGTCTTCGGGCGGGATCATCGGCACTCCTCTTCGCGTCAGTCAGTCCGGCCCGTGTTAACGCGGGCGCGGCCGGCTCGCAATGCAGCCCTCAGAACAGCCCCTCGATCTGGCCCATGTCGTTCAGCCCGATCGTCTCGGCCGCCGGTTTGCTGGGCAGGCCCGGCATGGTCATGATCTCGCCGCAGATCGCCACGACGAAACCGGCCCCGGCCGCCAGCCGCACCTCGCGGACGGGGACCGAATGGCCCTCGGGCGCCCCGCGGACGTTGGGGTCGGTGGTGAAGGAATACTGCGTCTTGGCCATGCAGATCGGCAGGTCGCCATAACCCTCTTGTTCCCAGGCGTGCAACTGGTCGCGGATCTTCTTGTCGGCGATCACCTCGCCCGCGCGGTAGATGCGGTTCGCGATGGTCTCGATCTTGTGGAACAGGCTCATCTCGTCGGGATAGAGCGGCGCAAAGCCGTGATGGTCCGCCTCGGCCAGGGCGACCACCCGATGCGCCAGCGCCTCGATCCCCGCGCTGCCATCGGCCCAGTGCCTGCACAGGATCGCCTCGCTGCCCTGATGCGCGACGTACTCCTGCACCGCGGCGATCTCGGCCTCGGTATCGCCGGCGAAATGGTTGATCGCCACGACCGCGGGCACCCCGAAGGATTTCACGTTCTCGATATGCCGGCCAAGGTTCGCACAGCCCGCCGTGACCGCCGCGACGTTCTCGGCCCCCAGATCGGCCTTGGCCACGCCGCCATTCATCTTGAGCGCGCGCACGGTCGCCACGATCACCACCGCGGCGGGCGCCAGACCGGCCTTGCGGCACTTGATGTTCATGAACTTCTCGGCGCCCAGATCGGCCCCGAAGCCCGCCTCGGTCACCACGTAATCCGCCAGCTTCAGCGCGGTCGTGGTCGCCATCACCGAGTTGCAACCATGGGCGATGTTGGCAAACGGCCCGCCATGGACGAAAGCCGGCGTGTTCTCCAGCGTCTGCACCAGGTTCGGCTGCAGCGCGTCCTTCAGCAGCACGGTCATCGCGCCATCGGCCTTCAGATCGCGGGCATGGACCGGGCTACGGTCGCTTGTATAGCCCACGATTATGTCGCCCAGCCGCCGCTGAAGATCGTGGATATCCGTCGCAAGGCAAAGGATCGCCATGACCTCGGAGGCGACCGTGATGTCGAACCCGGTCTGGCGGGGAAAGCCGTTCGCCACGCCCCCCAGCGAGCAGACGATGTCGCGCAGCGCCCGGTCGTTCATGTCCATCACCCGGCGCCAGGTCACGCGGCGCTGGTCGATTCCCAGCGCGTTGCCCCAGTAGATGTGGTTGTCGATCATCGCGGAGAGCAGATTGTGCGCGCTGGTGATCGCGTGAAAATCGCCGGTGAAGTGAAGGTTCATGTCCTCCATCGGCACGACCTGGGCATAGCCGCCGCCCGCAGCCCCCCCCTTCATCCCGAAACAGGGGCCGAGCGACGCCTCGCGGATGCAGATCGCGGATGTCTTGCCGATCCGCGCCAGCCCGTCGCCCAGGCCCACCGTCGTCGTGGTCTTGCCCTCGCCCGCGGGCGTGGGGTTGATCGCGGTCACCAGGATCAGCTTGCCGTTCGGGCGGTCCTTCAGCCCGGCGATGAAGTCGGCGCCGACCTTGGCCTTGTCATGGCCATAGGGCAGCAGGTCCGCCTCGGGGATTCCCAGCTTTGCGCCGATCTCCCGGATCGGGCGCTTGGTCGCCGCGCGGGCGATCTCTATGTCGGTCTTGTGGGCCATTGCGGTTCTCCTCCCTCGGTCCCGGGACCTTTCAGTCCCTGCGCCCCTGACATAGCGTTTCTCCGCCGCCGTCAAAGCGCCTTTTTCGCAGCGTCCATCCCCCGTCCCGGCATCTGCAAGGTGTCGGTCCCTGCGTGTCGTCTTGGCGGCACTCCGCAGGTGCCGCCCTGAACGGGCCGCGCAGGCAAGGGTATGCGCCGCAGGCGCCTGTTCTCGCAGGCGCGCATGAAAAGGCCCGCCGCGGCGGATGCGCGTGGCGGGCCTTCATGGAATAGCGGCCTCAGGCGAGCGGCTCGGGCTCGAAGCCCGGCTTCGGCCGCGGCTTGGTCTTCGGGATCGCCGTGACCGACGGCGCGTCGCCCCCCTTGGGCGGCATATCGTCATCATCGCCACGATTCAGAGCCTCGCCCGCGATCACCTTGGTGATCTCCGAACCGGTCAGCGTTTCGTACTCCAACAGGCCCTGGGCGAGCCGCTCCAGATCGTCGCGCTTCTCGGTCAGGATGCGCTTGGCGGTCGCATAACCCTCATCCACCAGTTCCTTGACCTTGTCATCGATCAGCTTCTGCGTCGCCGCCGAATGTTTGGCCCCGCCGCCATAGGTCCCGAGATAGCTGTCCTGTTCGTTGGCGTAGTCGACATAGCCCAGTTCCTCGGCAAAGCCGAACTGGGTGACCATCGCGCGGGCGATCCGCGTCACCTGCTGAATGTCGCTGGCCGCGCCACTGGTCACGTTGTCCTTGCCGAACACCAGTTCCTCGGCCACGCGCCCACCCATCGCCATCGCGATCTTGGAGGTGTACTTGGTATAGCTGACCGAAAGCTGGTCGCGTTCGGGCAGCGACAGCACAAGGCCCAGCGCCCGGCCGCGCGGGATGATCGTCGCCTTGTGGATCGGGTCGTGCTGGGGCACGTTCAGCCCGACGATCGCATGGCCCGCCTCGTGATAGGCGGTCAGCTTCTTCTCGTCCTCGGACATGACCATGGACCGCCGCTCGGCGCCCATCATGACCTTGTCCTTGGCGTTCTCGAAATCCTCCATCGTGACGAAGCGCCGGCCGACGCGAGCGGCCATCAGCGCGGCCTCGTTCACGAGGTTTGCGAGATCGGCACCCGAGAAGCCCGGCGTGCCGCGCGCGATGATGCGCAGGTCCACATCGGGGCCCAGCGGCACCTTGCGGGCATGCACGCCCAGGATCTTCTCGCGGCCCTTGATGTCGGGGTTCGGCACCTGCACCTGCCGGTCGAACCGCCCCGGGCGCAGCAGCGCGGGGTCCAGAACGTCGGGGCGGTTGGTCGCGGCGACGATGATGATACCCTCGTTGGCCTCGAAGCCGTCCATCTCCACCAGCAACTGGTTCAGCGTCTGTTCGCGCTCGTCATTGCCGCCGCCATAGCCGACACCACGCGACCGGCCGACCGCGTCGATCTCGTCGATGAAGACGATGCAGGGGGCGTTCTTCTTGGCCTGTTCGAACATGTCGCGCACGCGGGAGGCGCCGACGCCGACGAACATCTCGACGAAGTCGGAGCCCGAGATGGTGAAGAACGGCACGCCCGCCTCGCCGGCGATGGCCCGCGCGAGCAGCGTCTTGCCGGTGCCGGGCGGGCCGACCAGCAGCGCGCCTTTCGGGATCTTGCCGCCGAGGCGCGAGAACTTCTGCGGGTTGCGCAGGAACTCGACGATTTCCTCCAGCTCTTCCTTGGCCTCGTCGATGCCGGCCACGTCGTCAAACGTGACGCGGCCATGCTTTTCGGTCAGCAGCTTCGCCTTGGACTTGCCAAAGCCCATCGCGCCGCCGCGCCCGCCGCCCTGCATCCGGTTCATCAGGAAGATCCAGATGCCGATCAGAATGATGAAGGGTAGCAGGGTGCCGATATAGGCCAGGATGCCGTTCTGTTCCTGCGGTTCGGCGCGCACGTCGACGTTCTTTTCCAGCAGCCGGTCGGTGATGTCGGCGCCCTTCGGCAGGATCGTCGTGACCGTGGTGCCGTCGGTGTCGCGGATCACGGCGCGCTCGCCGTCGATCGTCACGCTCGACACCGCGCCACTTTCGACGCTTTGCAGGAATTCCGTATAGCTGATCGTGCGCGAGGCCATTGTTCCCTGTCCGCCGCTGAACAGGTTGAACAGCGCCAGGATCAGCAGGAACAGGACCACCCAGAATGCGATTTGTCGCGCGTTGCCCACGGCATTCTCCTTGATTTGTCGGCACGGTCGCACCGACCGAGCGCCACCGTCCGCCTAAGATAGCGATCGCGCCACCATGTTCAATGCGAGACTATCCGCGCCCTTAACGATGTCGTGACCCGCGCCTGCCAGCCGTTGCCGAACCCGGCAAGCGGCGCGGCGATCAGCGCCCCGCCCCGCCAGACCGACGGCGAGGCGATCAGCGAGGCGCGCGGCAGCCCGCTGGCGCGCCACTCGGGGCACAGACCAAGCCCCGCCTCGCCCAGCGCGCGGATCTCGTCCCCCGGCACCGCGGGACCGTCCATCCGCCAGCGCCCGTCCCAGGCCGCACCCGCGGGCGCGGTCTTCCCGGCCACCGCCGCCGGCTCGCGCGACAGGCGCAGGCGGTCGCCGTGGCGGGCGATCAGGCAGCCGTGCAGGGTGGCGCGGGGCGCAGTGATCAGCGCGGCCATTGTGTCGGCCAGCGCCTCGGCCCGCGGCGGATACTCGGCCGTGGCCACCCATGCGAGCGCCGCGAAAAGCAATCGCCGGGCGATCTCGTCGGACAATGCGGCAAGTCCGGCGCGGTCGATCACCACGTCGCCACGATCCTCGCACGCGAGGCGGGTCGCAGCCTCCCGCGTCGCGACGTCAAGCGCGGCGCGGGCCGAGGCCATCCGCGCCGCAGCCGCCGCCAGCCCCTCGGCGGTGATCCCAAGCGGCGCCAGCACGTCGAGCGCGCGGCGCGCCTGCACCCGGCCGAAACGCGTATCCTCGTTCGATGGATCCTCGATCCAGCGCTGGCCACGTTCGTCAAGGAACGCGCGCAGATCCGCGCGGCCAAGGCCAAGGAAGGGCCGCAACCACGTCACGCCCAGGCTTTGCCGCGCGGGCGCCATGGCCGACAGCCCATCCACCCCCGCCCCGCGTGCCAGCCGCATCAGCAGCGTCTCGGCCTGATCGTCGCGGTTATGGCCAAGCGCGACATGGGCGATCCCCTGCCCGGCCGCCCAGTCCGCGATCAGCCGGTAGCGCGCCCGCCGCGCGGCATCCTGCAGGTTGCCCGAACCGTCCCAGCCCTGCCAGCAGAGCGTCGTGTGGGCCACGCCGAGCCGCGCGCAGGTGTCGGCAACGAACCGCGCCTCGTCCCGCGCCTCGGGCCGGAGGCCGTGATCGACGGTGACGGCAAGAACCGGCGGCCCGGACCGTTCCGCCGCGGCGCAGAGCAGCGCCATGGAATCCCCGCCCCCGGAAACCGCCAGTCCGAGCGGCGCGTCGCCCGGGCAGGACGCGACCAGTGCCGCCTCCAGCGCCTGGGCGACGGGGCCTAGTTGCACCCGATGGAATCCATCGCGGCGTCCGCATCCTGCGCCTCGGCACTGCCCGGAAAACGGGTGCCGACCTCGCCCAGGGTCACGCAGGCCTCGCGCCGCTGGCCCAGGGCGTCAAGCGCGAGCCCCAGCTTGAACAGCGCCTCGGCCGCCCGGGGTCCGTCGGGACTGCCGGAAAAGCTGTCGAGATAGGCCCGCGCCGCGGTCGAGGTGTCGCCCTCGGCGCTCAGCGCCTCGCCGCGCAGGAAATGCGCCTCGCCCGATAGCGGGCTGCCCGGATAGGTCTCGGTGAAGGCCGCAAAGCGGTCGGCCGCAGCCGCGCCGTCGCCCGCGTCGAGCGCGGCCTTCGCCGCGTCGAAATCCGCCTTTTCACCCACTGCGAGTTGGGCCCCGCCCTGCGTATCGGGGGCGGGAGAGATCAGCGCCGGCGCGGGCGTCGCCATCCCCGCGCCGCCCAGCGTCGTCGTCTCGCCCAGCTGGCTGACATCGCCGCCTTCCAGCTCGACCAGCCGGAATTCCAGATCGCCGATCCGCCGCGTGCCGTCCTCGACGATCTTCTGGATGCGGAATTCCAGTTCTTCGGTCTTCGAGGTCAACCGCTGCAATTCCTGCTCGATCGCGTCGATCCGTTCCAGCGCCGAGCCGCCCGCGATCGTCGCGCCGGGGGCTCCGGTGGTCGAAAGCTCGCGCTTCAACCTCTGGATCTCGACATAAAGCACCGACATCTCCTGACGGATGTCGGCCAGGGTCTCGTCGCGCGCCTGGGCGGCGGCGGGCGGGGGCACCGCCAGCGCAAGCGAGACGGTCAACAGAACGGCGGCGATCCGCATGGTTTCTCCTTACACCCCCGCGCCTGCCGCGACCACGGTCACCGCGCGGCGGTTCTGGGCATAGCAGGATTCCTCGGAACAGATCTCGATCGGGCGTTCCTTGCCATAGCTGACCGTGCGCAGACGGTTCGGCGAGACGCCGCGCGAAACAAGGTATTCCTGCACCGCGTTGGCCCGGCGTGCGCCGAGGGCGAGGTTGTATTCGCGGGTGCCCTGCTCGTCGGCATGGCCTTCGATGGTCGCGGAATACTCGGTGTTGTCGATCATCCAGCGCGCCTGCGCCTCGAGCGTCGCGCGGGCGGTGGCGGTCAGCGAGCTCTGATCCACCTCGAACAGCACGCGGTCGCCCACGGTCTGGTTGAAATACGCGACCGAGCGCGGGTCCGAGGCCGAGCCGTCCATGCCATAGGCACCGGCCCCCGCGCCCGCACCGCCGCTGCCCGCGCCAAAGCGGTCGGGGTTGGAACAGCCGGCGACGGCCAGCGCGGCCACCACGAGAAGGGTCTTGGAAATCGGGGTCATTCGGGTCTTCCCTTGTTGTCGAAGCCGGGCGGATGCGGACATCCTATCAGCCGGTTCCGGGTTTGAAAACGTGGGGTCTCAGGGCAGAAGCGGCGACCAGGCCGGGTCCGAGGCCGAGCCGTCAAAGGGCACGCGGCGCAGGTTCCGCCCGGTGATGTCGACGGAATAGAGCGCAGGCGCCCCCTGCGCCCCCGAGGTCTCGCGCGTGAACATGATGACCCGGCCGTTCGGCGACCAGGTCGGGCCCTCGTCCAGGAACGACGCGGTCAGCAGGCGTTCCTCGGACCCGTCGGTGCGCATCACGCCGATATGGAACCGGCCCTGGCTTTGCTTGGTGAACGCGATGTAGTCGCCGCGCGGCGACCAGACGGGCGTGCCATAGCGGCCCTGCCCGAAGGAAATCCGCTGCGCCTCGCCACCGTTGGCGGCCATGATGTAAAGCTGCGGCGTGCCCGAGCGGTCGCTTTCGAACACGATCTGGCTGCCGTCGGGCGAAAAGCTCGGCGCGGTCTCGATCGACGGAGCCGAGGTCAGCCGCGTGCGCCGCCCGCTGGCAAGGTCAAGTTCGAACAGGTCGGTATTGCCGCCCTGGGACAGCGAGAACACCACCCGCCGCCCGTCGGGCGCAAAGCGCGGCGCGAAGGTCATGGTGCCGGGCTGTTCATCCAGCGCGCGCCGCGCGGCGGTCGCCACGTCCAGCAGGTAGATGCGCGGGAATCCCGTCTCGTAGCTGGTGTAAAGCACCCGGTCACCAGTGGGCGAAAAGCGCGGCGCCAGCACGATCGACGAGGCATCCGTCAGGAACTGCGCGTTCGCCCCGTCGTAATCCATGATCGCCAGCCGCTTCTGCCGGGCGTTTTTGGGGCCGGCCTCCGACACGAAGACCAGTCGGCTGTCGAAATAGCCACCTTCGCCGGTGATCCGGGCATAGACCTGGTCGGCCACCTTGTGCGCGACGCGCCGCCAGCTGCCCGCCGGGCCGCCGAACTGCAACCCGTCGCCCAGCGGCGCCTCGGAATACACGTCGAGCAGGCGGAACTTGACGTTGAGCCGGCCGTTGCCGTCGACCGACACCGCGCCGGTGATCAGCGCCTGGGCGTTGATCGCCTTCCAGTCGGAATACTGCACCGGGCTGTCAAAGCTGGTGACGGTTGCCAGATGCGCCTCGGCCGGGATCTCGCGGAAAAGCCCCGTGCCGGCCAGATCCGAGGCCACGACGCGGGCGATGTTCTGCGCGTAGTCCGCCGCTGCGGCGTTCTCGGCCACGAAATCGGGGATGGCAAAGGGCAAGGGCTCGATCACGCCCTCGTCGATCTCGATACGGAGTGGTCCGGTCTGGGCCAGCGCCGGGAGCGTGCCCAGCGCCATCGCAAGGGCCAGGGTCAGAATGCGCAGCATCTATCGGATCCTCATGTTCTCGGGATTGAATGTCATCTCGATCTCGCGCCACTGGTCGTATTTCTCGACCGGCAGCGGAAAGCCCGAGGCGCCACATCGCACGATCGCGCGGCGTGCGGATTCGTAGGTCTGGCGCGCCGCGGCCTCGGACCCGCCCTCCCACGAGATCAGGCGGATCGAGTCGACCACGGGCCTGCCGCTCTCGGCCATGTCGACGCCCACCACGACGCTGGTGCGCATCGCCTCGGTCGAGAGCGAGCCCACGTTCCAGCAGGCCGCCACCGAAACCCGCAGCGCGTCGCGTTCGCCCGCGGTCATCGGCGGGCCGGTGCGGGCGGTGCCCGTGCCCGGGCGCGGCGGCTCGGCGGGGCTGTCGGCAAGGGCATCGGCCACGGCCCCGGCAACCGCGTCGGCCAGCGCATCCTCGGCCGGGGCGGGTTCGGGCGCGGCGGCAGTCTCGGGCGCGGGCGCGGGCTGTGTCGCAGGTTCGGTCACAGACGGGCGCCCGGGCCGGGCCGGACGCGCGCGAGGGCGCGGCGAAGCGGCCATGGCCAGCCCGGTCTCTGGACGTTCCTCGGCCTCGGTGACGATCTCGGTCGTCGCCTCTTCGGGAGCGGTTTCCTCGACTTCCTCGGGCGGGGGCGTCGGCGCCGCCGCGTCGGGGCGGATCGCCTGACTGGGCTGTTCGGCGATCGCCACGTCCTCGGGCGGGGCGGGCGCGGCCTCGGGTGCGACGCGGGGCGCAGGGCGCGGCGGGGCGGTATCCACGACCGGTGCCTCGGGGGCATCAGGTGTCACGGGCGGCGGCGCGACAAGCGGCGGCAGCGTTTCGGTCACCTCGGCCTCGGGCGGGGGCTGGATGCCGCTGGTGTCCGGGGCCTCGTCCGGTTCGGACGTCTCCTGCGGCGCAGGCGGATCGGGGCGTTCGGGGCGGCGTTCCGGCGCAGGCGCCGGCCGGGGCGAGCGCGTTACCGCCGGGGCCTCGGGCGCCTCGACCTGCTGCGCGGGCGGCACCGGGGCCGCAGCCGGGGCGGTCAGGGCCGCGAACTCCTCGCCCGACAGGATCGTCACGTCCGTCACCTCCATCGGCCGCGGCTTCGGCACCCAGAACAGGCCGCCGAACAGCACCCATGCGATCAGCAAGAGGTGCGCCGCCCCCGAGATATAGGTGCCGGTGTTCATGGCCCTGCCCTATTCGCCCGACCCGTCCATGCGCGGCCCGTCGGTATCGGTCACCAGCCCGATGTCGCGGAAACCCGCGGCGTTGAGCGCCCCCATGACCTGCACGACCCGTTCGTAGGTGATCGACCCGTCCGCGCGCAGATAGACCTTGTCGTCCTGCCGTTCCGCCGCCACCGCGCGCAGCTTGGGGATCAGCGCCGCGGCCTCGACCTCGGCTTCCTGCAGCAAGAGCCGCCCGTCAGCGGTCAGCGTCACCGCCAGCGGTTCCTCCTGCGCCGCGGGCAACGCATCGGCCGCCGTCTTGGGCAGCTCCACCGGCACGCCCACGGTCAGCATGGGCGCCGCCACCATGAAGATGATCAGCAGCACCAGCATCACGTCGACGAAGGGGGTGACGTTGATCTCGGACATTGCGGGCGGGTGGCGGCGGTGGCGCCGCACGCGCTTGCCGCCCGAATTCTGGCGGGGGGTGAGGGTGGCGCCCATGGCCTAGGCGTCCAGCTGGCGCGAGAGGATGGTCGAGAATTCGTCGGCGAAGGATTCGTAGCCACCCACGATCCGGTCGCTGTCGGCCGACAGCTTGTTGTAGAATACCACCGCCGGAATCGCCGCCAACAGGCCCAGCGCAGTGGCAAGCAGCGCCTCGGCGATGCCCGGCGCCACGACCGCAAGGTTGGTGTTCTGCTGCAGTGCGATCTGTTCGAAGGCGTGCTTGATGCCCCAGACCGTGCCGAACAGCCCCACGAAGGGCGCGGTCGAGCCCACGGTCGCCAGGAACGAGAGCCCGCTGTTCAGCGCCTCGGCCTGCTTGGCGATGGCCACGTCCATCGACCGGTCGATCCGCGCCGCGGCGCCTGCGATCAGCCCGCCATCCTGCCGGTGACTGCGCCGCCATTCCATCATGCCCGCGGCAAAGATCTTCTCGGGCGCGGCCTGCGGGTCGGGACCGATCTTGTCGAACAACTCGTCCAGCGGCTCGCCCGACCAGAACGCCTCGTCGAAGCCCAGCGCCTCGGCGCGGGCACGGCGCAGGTTGATCGACTTCTGGATGATGATCGCCCAGGACCAGAACGAGGCCAGGATCAGCAGAAGCATCACGATCTTCACCGTGAAGGTCGCGCGCGCGAAGAGGGCCAGCAAGGAGAAGTCAATCTCCTGCGCCATCGCCAGGGTTTCGGTTTCCATTATGCCTGCTCGTCGTTGGGGGCCGTGTTTGTCTCGGCCTTCGTTACACGCGATTCTACGCGGTTTTTAGGGGGATTGCCAACACAACCGTGTCAACGCGGGGCCCCGCTCATCCCCGTGCCAGCGATTGGCGGAACTCTGCCGGCAGCCGGGTCGGCCGGCCACTTGCGGCCAGCGCGACGAGGGTGACGCGGGCGGTGAAAAGAACGCTCTCGCCCCGCAGCACGGCCTGGTCAAGGATCAGCCGCGCGGGCGTCAGGTCGGCCAGCGCGGTCTCGACGGTCAGCAGGTCATCGAACCGGGCGGGGGTCAGGTAGTCCGCCTCGACCCGGCGGACAGCGAAGACGATGCCGTGGTCGGCCTTCAGCCGCACCTGGTCCACCCCCAGCCCCCGCACCCATTCGCTGCGGGCGCGTTCTATGAATTTCAGGTAGTTGGCATAGTAGACGATGCCGGCAAGGTCGGTGTCTTCGTAATAGACACGGACGGGGAAGCGGTGGGTCATTGCGGCCGCGCCGCCCGTGCCGCCAGCCGCAAGGCGTGGGCCGGATCGCGCGCCGTCACCGGCAGCACCGGGTCATAGGCCGCGCGGATCACGTCCGCGATCTCGGGACGCAACACGAGCGTGCCATTTGGTGTCCGCGCCAGCGGGCTCTGATCCCTGAACGCCGTGTCGGACCACAGCAGGATCGTCTGCACCACCTGGTTCAGCGCGATCGCCTCGGCGGGCAGTTGCGCAAGCGCGTCGTCCATCCGCACGAACACGAAGGATGCCTTGATTCCGCCCGCTTGGTCGAAGCGGAAGAATCGGTACTGGCTGGCCCCCGCCGCTGCAAGACGGGTGACCAGCGGCCCCAGGTCGGGCACCAGCCGGGCCAGATTCGGCACCTGCGGCAGCTCGGCCCAGTCGCGGAAGAAGAAAACCATCAGGTTCGCACCAAGCTCGGGGTCGGTCTCGGCCATCCGGTGTCCGGCAAGCGCCACCACAGCCTCGCAGGCGCCCTTGAGGGTGGCCAGCGTCTCGTCGGCCACGCCAAAAACCACAGGCGCGATCGGACGGCCCCAGCGGGCAAACAGATAGGCTCCGTCGCCCCGGGTGAACAACGCCTCGACCGCCTCCGGGCTCATGGCAACGCCCTTTCCGCGGCAAAGGCAGCGACGGAAGGATCGGACAGCACGTCCGGGTGCCCGAAGAAGCGCGGTGGCTGGCCCGCGTCGAGGAAGACCGCGGCCGGCGCGCCATCCGAGATCCGTAGCCCCCAGATGCCCGCGACCGCGTTGCACTGGTGCGCCATGCAGCCCGCGCCGAAGACCCAGTCGCCGCGGCGCTCGGGATTACCGCCGACATTGACGCGGCGGCGCAATTCCTCGAACTCGGGCAGCGACATGATCGTGCCGAAGCGGGCCTGTTCCGAGGGGTCATTGAAGATTGCGGACGCGTGCTCGGCAAGCCATCGGGTGACGTCCTGACCGGCGCCGGCGGGACCGGCCCGAGAGGGGTCTGGCGCGATCGCGGTCTCGGCCAGCGCGACGCCGTCATAGGCAAAGCGGCGAATGTCGACCTGGATGTCGGGATCGTCGATATCCATCTCGATCCGGCCCGCCTCGAGCCGCACCTCGCGCACCGGCCCGAGGCACTCGCCGAACGGGTCGCTGCGGTCGACCCGTCCTTGCGACACCTTGAAAAGCCTGAACGACAGCGGGCACATGTTGCCGCCATGGTTGGTCTCGATCACCACCCAGTCATGCGCCTCGTCGCCCCGCGCGAAGGCGCCCCTGAGCGTGACCCAGCGATCCGCCGCCAGCGGTTCGGTCATGCCTTCGAAGAAGACACCGTTTTCCCATTCCGAGATCGGGCCGACCGAAACCAGGCCAAAGCGCGTCTGGATCGCCGGATATTCACCCAGCGTGACGGGCTGGGCCAGTGCAGGCTGGGCGGCGAGGGCGAGGGCAAGAATGACGGCAAGGCGCATGTCAGGCTCCTTCGAACAGGTCGGTCTGGCCGGGGGGGCGGGGCGCGGCAAGGCCAAGATGCGTCCATGCCCTGGGCGCCAGCATCCGGCCGCGGGGGGTGCGCTGGATCAGCCCCTGTTGCAGCAGGAAAGGCTCGATCACCTCTTCCAGGGCATCACGGGATTCCGACAGCGCGGCAGAGAGCGTCTCGATCCCCACCGGACCGCCCGCATAGTTCTCGGCGATCAGCCGCAGATAGCGCCGGTCCGCCCCGTCCAGGCCGAGGTGGTCCACCTCCATCCGCGTCAGCGCATGATCGGCCACGGACAGGGTGATCCGCCCGTCGCCCTCGACCAGCGCGAAATCGACCACCCGGCGCAACAGCCGCCCGGCGATCCGCGGCGTACCGCGGGCGCGCCGCGCGATCTCGCGCAGCCCGTCGGCATCGGCGGGCACCCCCATCAGACGCGCGCCCCGGGCCACGATCAGTTCCAGTTCCGCAACCGTGTAGAATTGCAGCCGCACGGGAATTCCAAAGCGGTCCCGCAGCGGCGTGGTCAGCAGGCCCAGCCGCGTGGTCGCCCCGACCAGCGTGAAGGGCTGCAACTCGATCCGGACGGTGCGCGCGGCCGGCCCCTCGCCGATCACGAGATCCAGTTCGAAATCCTCGAGCGCGGGGTAAAGCACCTCTTCGACAGCCGGGTTCAGCCTGTGGATCTCGTCGATGAAAAGAACGTCGCGCTTGTCCAGGTTGGTCAGGATCGCAGCCAGATCGCCTGCCTTGGCCAGTACCGGGCCCGAGGTCATCCGGAAATTCACGCCCAGTTCGCGGGCGACGATCTGCGCGAGCGTGGTCTTGCCCAGCCCGGGCGGGCCGTGAAACAGCGCGTGATCCATCGCCTCGCCGCGCTGTCGGGCGCTTTGCAGGAAGACCCGCAGGTTGGCGCGCGCCTCGGCCTGGCCGACAAAATCGTCCAGCGTCTCGGGACGCATCGCCCGGTCGGCATCCTCGGGGCGCGGCTCGGGGCGAAGGGTCGGGTCGGGGTCGGTCATCGCTGATTCAAACCATGATCGCGCGTGTGCAGCCGGAGTTTCCAATTGTTTTCTAGCGCTATCACACTTTCCGCCGTTTCCGTCGGTGAAACCAATTGCAGAATGGAAAACCGGAAATTCGCTGGATCGCGGGCAGCGAGCTCGACGGTGACCCCGCGTTCCCCCCGCACATGGTCGCTCCACCTGCCCAAAAGGTTATCCGCCCCATAGGCAGACCCGACATACCGCGCGCCGTCCGTTTCATCTACGATAAGATAAACCCCGCGCCATTGACGTAACCGTTCCGACCAGTCCCGCGGAAGGCTACGCATCAAACCACCGGCGATGACAAACTCGTCCCACGCTGGCGGAGGAGGAACGAAGGCAGGCGTCTCCAGAATGGTCAGTACGTGCGCTTCCAGCCGAGTTGCTATGCGCACATACGTTCGCCCAACTGGCACCGGGATGACAATCCTTCCCCGAAGGTCTGCAAGCTCATCGCGCGGTTCCAGCGTGAAATGAACCTGCCTGTCTCGAAGAGCGACATTCCGATCCGGCCCCGTATCGGTGGCACCGAACACTTCCTCGAGTTCTCGATAGGCCGGGTTCGCATAGATTTCCGCAGTTGGCCGTTCTTCGGCGGCGGCAATCCCATAAACTCCTTCAAAAAGCAGTCGACCCTCTTCGAACGGCAAAAACGTGGCAACCAACTCTCGCCCCCGAAGTGTCGAGGTTGCCTGGTCGGAATGAACCGCCTGATACGCATCGAAAAGATCGCGCCGTTCAGCGGCGAGGTATTGAAGCATCCTGCGCAGAGGGCGAAGGTTGGTGGTGTGCAGGATGACCGACACATCGCTCGGATCAAGTCCAGCCAACCTCAAAAGGTCATTGAAAAACACAGGCATGCGCTAGCCTTTGGGGGCCAGGAGTTTCAGGGCGGCGCGGATCAGCGCGGGCGTATCGGCACCGGGGGCGTCCCCGGCGGCCTCGGCCACGGCGCGCGCGGCCTCGGATGGAGAATAGCCCAGGTTGCCCAGCGCGGACAGGGCTTCGGCCTGCGCGGAAGCGGACGACGCGGGACGCATGGGCGCAAGGGTCTCGATCACGCCGCCGCTTGCGGCGGCTTCACCGGCCACCGCCGACAGCGTGCCGCCCAACGCCATGACCCCCGGCGCCTTTCCCTTGAGTTCATTGACGACCCGCTGGGCAATCTTGGGCCCCACGCCGGGCGCGGCCTTGATCGCCGTCCAGTCGCCCAGAGCGATGGCGCGCCCGACGCCCTCGGGCCCCAGCGTGCCCAGGATCGCCATCGACGCCTTGGCGCCGATCCCCTGCACGCCCATCAGCAGCCGGTGCCATTCGCGTTCCAGCAGCGTGGGAAACCCGTAAAGCTGCAACAGATCCTCGCGCACCAGCAGGTCGGTATAAAGCGCCACCGCCTCGCCCGGGCCGGGCAGACCGGCCAGCGTCCGGTCCGAGACCTGCACGATGTAGCCCACCCCCCCCACGTCGATCATCACATGGTCGGGGCCGCGATGGATCAGCCGCCCGGCAATCCGCCCGATCATGCGCCCGCCTTCGCCAGCGCCGCGGCCAGACGGCTGCCTGCGGACAGGTGATAGGCATGGCAAAGCGCGATCGCCAGCGCGTCGGCCGCGTCGGCCCCCGCGATCTCGATACCGGGGAATTGCAGGCGCACCATGTGGTCGACCTGCCGCTTGTCGGCATGGCCAACGCCGACCACCGCCTTTTTCACCGCGTTGGGCGCATATTCCCCGACCGCGATCCCCGCACGTGCGGGCACGAGCACGGCAATTCCGCGGGCCTGGCCAAGCTTGAGCGTCCCGGCCCCGTCGCGGTTGACGAAGGTCTGCTCGACCGCCGCGGCCTCGGGCGCATGGCGGGCGACGATCTCGACCAGCTGGTCATGCAGAGAAAGCAGGCGGTCGGCCAACGTGCCCGCGCCCGAACAGCATATCCCGTTGGCGACATGGGTGAGTCGCCCGTTCACCTGCTCGATCACGCCCCAACCGGTGCTGCGAAGGCCGGGATCCACCCCGAGAACACGCATGCGCACCCCGTTCTTTTGTGTGTTTTCGGACGCACTAGCACGAAAAGCGAACATCGGCCAGCGACATTCGCCCGGCCACCCGTCAAGAGCCGGTCCCGGCAGATGGCCCGAGCGATTGGAAAGACGCTCGAAACCGTCACTCCATCAACCGGAAGCGACATTTTACCGGGCGTATTTTTCATTTTGAAACAGACTGTTAGCGCCGCCTCTTGCCATGCGCTTGCTGCATGATACCCATGCGGTTTTTCCGCCTTGTGCGCGACGTCGGCCATATTTAGCTGCGGATGACCCGGGCCAATGCAGATCCGCTGCGTGGCCACATGAGGACGACGCAAGATGGCTGTTTACAACGACACCCGCCCGCATCCTGGCACCCGGCCCGCCACAGGCCTCATGCACCGGCTTGTCGCCGATGTGCTGGGGCGCCTGGCCGCCTGGAACGATACCCGCGTGACACGAAACGCCCTGTCGCGCCTGAGCGATCGCGAACTGGATGATATCGGCCTTACCCGCAGCGATATCGACCGGATCACCCGCTGACCCCCACCCGCCCGACGCAGGCCGGCATTTCGCGGCGCAAAACCGGGCAGGCCCTCGCCACTCACGGAAGAGGAAAACGCCCCGGCCGGGAGACACGGCCGGGGCGTTTGCGTTGTAGCGGAACGGTGTCGCCTCAGCCGGGAAGGCCGGCCAGCCTGCGAATTTCGCCCGCCATCCATTCGGTGATGGGATCGATCTGCATGATGTAGATCGACACCTGCTGCACCACCGAGTCGCCCGCGGCCCGTTCGAGACGCTGAGTATAGTTGATCTGCCCGACCTGGGCGAGGATCAGCGCCTTGACCACGACCACGGCCAGCGCGATCGTGCCCAGCGACCGCCACAGCGGAATCCGGCCTGGCAGGCGGCGCCTCGAATATGATCGTCCAAGCGTGCCCGGTGCCTCGAAACCGTAGCCCTTCCGGTGCATGCGCTCCAGCCGGTCGAGGCGGCCGCGAAATTCCTCGTATTGCGGATCGTACATCGCCCTGGTCCCAGACACCCCACTGTGACGACAATGGGATGAAAACTGGGCAAAAATGTGGCTTAGGCGATTGTTTTGCAAAGACAAAGGGTGGTCCAGTCGCCAATTGCCTCGCGACTGTGGACAATGAACCCGTTTTCCGCGTAGCAGGCCTCGACCTCGGCGCCCTGTTCGTTCAGCAGCCCCGACAGGATCGCGTATCCCCCGGGTGCGATTCGCCACGCCATGTCGGGGGCCAGCGCCAGAAGCGGCGCCTTGAGGATGTTCGCGAAGACCAGACCGAAGGGTGCCGCGGCCTCGAGTTCGGGATGCTCGAACCCCGCGGCCTCGAGGCAGCGCACCCGGCCCGTCAGGCCATTCGCGGCGACGTTCTCGCCGGCCACCTCGACGGCGACCGGGTCGATGTCCGAGGCCAGCACCGGCACGTCCCACAGATGCGCCGCCGCCATCGCCAGCACGGCCGTCCCGCAGCCGATATCGGCGACCGTGCGCGGCATGACACCCGCGCCGGCCAGCCGGTCAAGGGCCCGCAGGCAGCCCTGCGTCGTGCCGTGGTGGCCGGTGCCGAAGGCCATCGCGGCCTCGATCAGCAGCGCGATCCGGCCCTCGGGCACGCGGTCGGCATCATGGCTGCCATAGACGAAGAACCGCCCCGCCTCGACCGGCGACAGCTCGCGTTTCACCTTGGCGACCCAGTCGGTCTCGGGCAGTTCCGAAACCGCGAAGTCGCGCGCCCCGTGCATCGCGGCCAGCAGCGCCAGCCCCGCCGCATCGGGCGCCTCGGTGAAATAGCCGCCGACCTCCCACAGGCCCGAGCCGTCCTCGATCTCGAACACGCCCACGCCGGTGGGTTCGGGGTCGAGATCCTCCATCGCCTCGCCCAGCGCCTCGGCCTGGTCCTTGCCGGAAAGGGTGGTCAGAGCGGTGAAGGTGGGCATGGGCGGGTCTCCTGCGGTCATCCGCCCCAGCGCCTAGGCGCACGGCGGCGCAGGGTCAAGCGCCGCAATCGCCCGGTCTGCCAGCAAGGCGGGCGGATCGGCGCCGTCAAGCCGGATCACCGGGCAGGCGAGCCCGGCAAGCCAGGCCTCGTGCTGCTGACGGCAGCGCCCGGCAAAGGCGGGATCGTCATAGGCCGAGGCATAGTCGAGAAACGCCCGGAATTCCTGCGCCCGTGCCCCGCCCGGGGCGATAGCCGCCCCGTGGCGCTGGCGTTCGCGGCGGCGCAGGCGGATGATCCGGGTCTCGGTGGGCGCGCTGAGGAACAGCACATGTGTCAGCCGCGGGATCAGCGCGTCGCCCCAGCCGCAGATCGCGCCCGCCAGCACCCAGTCCGAGCGCGGCGCGAACACCGCCTGCATCAGCGCCAGGCGCTCTGCGGGCGGGCGGGTCTGGCGGAAAGGCGGGTCACTCGGCACCCACAGGAAATCGTCGGCGTCGAAGGCCTGCGAGGCCAGCCGATCCGCCAGCGCGCGCGCCAGCGTCGAGGTTCCCGACCCCGCGGCGCCGAGGATCAGGAGGCGGCTGCCCATGGCCCCGGACGGCTCAGGCGCCGACGCCCACCGGGCAACTGACCCCCGTGCCGCCCAGCCCGCAATAGCCGCCGGGGTTCTTGGCGAGGTATTGCTGATGATAGCCCTCGGCATAAAAGAACGGTGGCGCGGCGCTGATCTCGGTGGTGATGGCGCCATGGCCCGCCGCGCGCAGACGCTCCTGATACGCGGCGCGGCTGGCCTCGGCGGCGGCGGCCTGCGCCGCGGTGAAGGTGTAGATCGCCGACCGGTACTGCGTGCCGCGGTCGTTGCCCTGGCGCATGCCTTGCGTCGGGTCGTGCCCCTCCCAGAAGGTGCGCAGCAGCGTCTCGTAGCTGATCTCGGCCGGGTCGTGGACCACGCGCACCACCTCGGTATGGCCGGTGCGGCCGGTGCAGACCTCCTCGTAGGTCGGGTTGGGCGTGAAGCCGCCCGCGTATCCGGCGGCCGTCATCCAGACGCCCGGCAACTGCCAGAACTTGCGCTCGACGCCCCAGAAACAGCCCATGCCGAACACCGCTTCCTCCATCCCCTCGGGCACCGGCGCCTTGAGCGGGCGGCCGAAGACGAAATGCGTCTCGGCGGTCGGGATCGGATCGGGGCGGCCGGGCCAGGCGTCGGCCTCGGCGACCATGTCGGTCTTGCGGCTGAGAAAGGAAAACATGCGGCGGACTCCCTCGTTGGTCGTGGCTCGATATAGGGCGCCGGGCCGCGCCGCCCAGACCGCCCCGGAGGCCCTTGCGCATCAGCCCTCGGCCGCCCGCGTCACCGGCCCTGCAACCCCGTCCCAGGCGCCGGGCACCAGCGCGATCCCCAACACGCGGTCGGGGTTCGTCGGCGGCGGCATCTCGACGCCCTCGAGTTTCTCGAACCCGAACCGCCCGTAATAGGGCGCGTCGCCCACCAGCATCACCCGGCCAAAGCCCAGCAGCCGCGCGCGCTCCAGCGAGTCGCGGATCAAGAGCGCGCCCAGCCCCTCGCCTTGGCGGGTCGGGTGCACCGCAACTGGCCCCAGCAGCAGCGCGGGCGCATCGCCCACCAGCACCGGCCAGTAGCGGATTGCGGCGGCCAGGATCCCGTCGCCGTCGCGCGCGGTCAGGCAGAGCGCCGGCACGGGGTCCACCCCCTCGCGCAGGCGATAGGACGACAGCGCCGAGCGCCCCGGCGCGAAACAGAGGTCGTAAAGCGCCTCGACCTCCCACCAGTCCTCTGCCGTTTCCTCGGCCACCCGGAACAAAGGCGTCCCTCCCTCCTGCTGGAAACGCCCCTAGCACGGGGCTATGACGGGGGCAAACGCGTGAAAGGACCGCCATGTTCTATCGCCCCGAGGACGGCCACCCGTTCCCCCACAACCCGTTCAACGCGATCGTCACGCCGCGCCCCATCGGCTGGATTTCCACCCGCGGCACGGACGGGACGGACAACCTCGCGCCCTATTCCTTCTTCAACGCGGTCGCCTACGTCCCGCCGCAGGTGATGTTCGCCTCGACCTCGGCCAAGCCCGACCGCGACGGCACCAAGGACAGCGTGGCCAACATCCGCGACACCGGCGTCTTCTGCGTCAACATCGTCGAGGCCGCGATGAAGGACGCGATGAACCTGACCTCTGGTTCATGGCCGCGCGAGGTGGACGAGTTCGCCCATGCCCGCATCGCGAAAGCCGCGTGCCAGACCATCGCCTGCGCCCGTGTGGCCGCCGCGCCCGCCAATCTCGAATGTCGGCTCACGCAGATCGTGCACCTGCCCGGCGAGGCCAATTTCGCCGTCTTCGGCGAGGTCACCGGCATCCACCTGCGCGACGATTGCCTCGTGGACGGGCGCTTCGACGTGACCCGGTTCCAGCCGCTCGCGCGGATGGGCTATCGCGACTACGCGGTGATCCGCGAGGTGTTCGAACTGAAACGCCCCGGCGAATAGCCCCCGCGCCTGCGGCCAAGCAAAGCCTTTCCGACAGGCCGCCCGCCCCCTAAAAGGGGCCGACTCACGAAACCGGAAAGAGGGACGGACCATGGAACGGATGATCGCAGTGATCGGCGGCTCGGGCGTCTATGACATCGAGGGGCTGGAGGATGCGCGCTGGCAGGCGGTGGACAGCCCATGGGGTAAACCGTCCGACGAGATCCTGACCGGCACGCTCGACGGCGTGAAGATGGCCTTCCTGCCGCGCCACGGCCGCGGCCATGTCCATTCGCCCTCGACCGTGCCCTACCGCGCCAATATCGACGCGCTGAAACGGCTGGGCGCGACCGACGTGGTGTCGGTTTCGGCCTGCGGGTCGTTCCGCGAGGAACTGGCGCCGGGCGATTTCGTGGTGGTGGACCAGTTCATCGACCGCACCTTCGCGCGCGAGAAGAGCTTTTTCGGCCAGGGCTGCGTGGCGCATGTCAGCGTCGCCCACCCGACTTGCGGGCGCCTGTCGGCCCATTGCCTTCAGGCCTCCCGCGACGAGGGCATCACCATCCACCAGGGCGGCACCTATCTGGCGATGGAAGGCCCGCAATTCTCGACGCTGGCGGAATCGAAACTCTACCGCGAGAACTGGGGCTGCGACGTGATCGGCATGACCAACATGCCCGAGGCGAAACTGGCCCGCGAGGCCGAGCTTTGCTATGCCTCGATCGCCATGGTCACCGACTACGATTGCTGGCACCCCGACCACGACGCGGTCGAGGTGGCCGACATCGTCAAGACGCTGATGGGCAATGCCGAAAAGGCCCGCGCCATGGTCACCCGGCTGCCCGGCCTGCTTGGCGCCCACAAGCCCTGCGAAAAGGGCTGCGACACAGCGCTGGAATACGCCATGATCACGGCGCCCGAGAAACGCGACCCGGCGCTGGTGGCGAAACTCGACGCGGTTGCGGGGCGCGTCCTGAACCGCTGAGGCGGCCGGCGGGGACAGGCGGCATGCGCCGCTATTCCCCCTTGCCCTGCGCCTTTTCATGCTCTTCCGTGAAGCGCCGGATAAAGGCGCGGATCTCGCGCGCGGCGCTTGTGTCCAGTTCCTTGCAAAGCTCGACGAAGGCATCCCGCTCGGCCTTGTCGAGCCTGAGAACAAGCTGGCTGTCCTTCTTTCCGCCCTTCTTGCCCATGGCGGGCCCCCGCTGTTGCAAAGTTTGCCTATGCGATGTATATACACAGTATATTAACCGCAGGGCATGATCCTGCGGCAAGACCAAAAAGCGAAGGGAATGGGAAAAATGATGCTGCAATCGGCACAGGCGCTGTTGATGCGCGATCGGATGGACTGGCGGAAACCGCATCTGAACTGGATTTCCGACAGGTATTACAGATACTTCTTCAACTCGCGCCGCTGACCGCGACATACCGCGCGCGGCACAGGGGCCCCTTGCGCGCGCGGCCTCCATCGGCCAAACCGGTCACGACAGACCGGAAAGGGCCCCCGCGATGCCGCCAAGCAACTCCGTCAAGGACTACATCCGCACGATCGTCGACTTCCCCCACGAAGGGATCCTGTTTCGCGACGTGACCACGCTGTTCGCCGACCCGCGCGGCTTTCGCATGGCGATCGACCAGATGCTGCACCCCTATGCGGGGACGCAGATCGACAAGGTCGTCGGTCTCGAGGCGCGGGGCTTCATCCTGGGCGGCGCGATCGCGCACCAGTTGTCCAAGGGCTTCGTGCCGGTCCGCAAGAAGGGCAAGCTGCCGGCGGCCACAATCGCCGAGGAATACCAGCTGGAATACGGCTCGGCGGTGGTCGAGATCCATGACGACGCGCTGTCGGCCGGTGAAAAGGTGCTGATCGTCGACGACCTGCTGGCCACCGGCGGCACCGCCGAGGCCGGGATCAAGCTGTGCGAACGGCTGGGCGCGCAGGTGATAGGATGCGTCTTCGTCGTTGACCTGCCCGATCTGGGCGGCCGCCGTCGGCTCGAGGCGATGGGGATCGAGGTGCACGCGCTGTGCGAATTCTCGGGGCATTGAGCGGGCTTATCCGCCCCCCTCTGCTTCTTCTTGGTCCAAATACTCACGGCCCGACACCGCGGCCGGGCGCCGCGCTCAGGCAGGCGCGCGCAGGATGACGCCCGGGTTCATGATCCCCGCGGGGTCCAATGCCGCCTTGATCGCCCGCATCGCCGCCAGCTTGGCCGGATCGCCATAGCGTTCCAGGTCATCGACCTTGAGCCGCCCCACCCCGTGCTCGGCACTGACCGACCCGCCCAGCGCATCCACCAGGTCATGCACGCAAGCCTTGATCGCGACGCGCCGGCCCTCGTGGTCGGCGCGGGTCTCGCCGGGCAGGGGGAAGACGTTGTAGTGCAGGTTGCCGTCGCCCACATGACCGAAGCAGTTGATCCGGAACTGCCCGATCCGGGCCAGCGCCGGGCCGGCCCGCGCGATGAACTCGGGGATCGCCGACAGCGGCACCGAGATGTCGTGCGACGAGATCGCACCGATCCGGCGATTGGCCAGCGGCAGGCTTTCGCGCACGGACCAGAAGGCAGCCCGCTGGCCTTCGGACTGCGCGATAAGCCCGTCCGAGACCAGCCCCGCCTCGGCCGCCTCGGCGAACAGCCCCTCCAGCGTCAGGGCCGGATCCTGCCCCGCCCCCAGGCCCAGGTCGATCAGCACGCACCACTCGGGCGCCCGGGCCCAGGGCAGGCGCACCTCCGGCATGGTCTCGGCCAGGAAATCGAAGCCCTGCCGGTGCATCAGCTCGAACGCCGAGACCCCTTCGCCGATCCGCCCCTGCGCCAGCGCCAGCAGCTCCAGCGCCGCCTGCGGGCCCTCCACCGCCATCAGCGCCGCGCCCGTTCGCGCCGGGATCGGCGCCAGCCGCAGCGCGGCCGCCGTGATCACCCCCAGCGTCCCCTCGGCCCCGATCAGCAGGTGGCGCAAATCGTAGCCGGTGTTGTCCTTCCGCAGCCGCTTCAGCCCGTGCAGCACCGACCCGTCCGGCAGCACCGCCTCGATCCCGAGGCAGAGGTCGCGCGCATTGCCATAGCGCAGCACGTTGACCCCGCCCGCGTTGGTCGCCAGCACGCCCCCGATCCGGGCCGAGCCTTCCGAGGCCAGCGACAGCGGGAACAGCCGCCCCGCCGCCCCGGCGGCCGCCTGCACCTCGGCCAGGATCGCGCCCGCCTCGGCGATCAGGACGTTCTCGGCGGGATGGACCGCACGGATCGCCCGCATCCGTTCCAGCGTCAGGATGACCGGCGCGGGGCCCTCGGCCATCACCTGCCCGCCCACCAGCCCCGTGCCGCCGCCATAGGGCACGATCCCCACCCGCGCCGCGGCGCAGGCGCGCACGATCTCGGCCACCTCCTCGGCGGCGCCGGGCGCCAGCAGCAGCCCGCCCTGCCCGCGGTAGCGGCCGCGAGGTTCCTCAAGATAGGCGGGGGTCAACTCGCGGAAACAGGCCTCGGGCAGGCGCGCGCGCAGGTCTGCCGCGAAGGCCTCGGTCACGGGGGTCAGCATGGGCGGTCCTTTCACCCCCCGGTGAAGCATGCGGCCCTCGCGCGCGCAAGTCACTCGGGGTCGCGCAGCAGGCTGGGTTCCAGAACGATGACGGTGGGCCGGTCGGGAAGCGTGCGCAGCGATACCTCCAGATGGCCCGCCCCCGGGCGCTGGACCTCGAACTCTTCGGAAATGCCGGCGAGGAAACGGTCCAGCGAATACTCGCCAAACCAGTGCATCGGGATCACGACCGAACTGCGCAACCGCCCCAGCACGCGGATCATCGTCGGCAGATCCAGCGTCAGCCCTCCGTCGACCGGGGCCATCACCACGTCAAGCCGGCCGAGCGAGGCATATTGCATCTCGTCGGGCTCGTGGTGCAGGTGCCCCAGATGGCCGATGCAAAGCCCGCCCACCTCGAACACGAAGATCGAGTTGCCATTCTCGCGCACCGTCGCCCGGTCAAATCCCCGCACGTCGGTCGGCACGTTGCGGATCAGGATTTCGCCAAGGTCAAGGTAGTGGTCCGCCGCCACCCCGTCCCTGGCCCAGCCCTCCAGCACATGCGGGATCGCGGGGTCCGGAAAGGACGTGAAATGGGTCTGATGGGCGTTGTTCATCGTCACCACGTCGGGGATCAGATCGGCGGTACCGAGAAACCCGGTGTAATCCGTCGCCACCCGCAGCCCGCCCGCGGTCTCGATCACGAAGGTGGCGTGATCGACATAGTTGATCCTGACGGTGTAGTCGTCGGGCAAGGGCGCGCCATAGGCGGCAAGCTGGACGTAGGACATCGCCGGGTCGGCCTCGGCGATGGCGATGCAATGGCTTGGGCGGCGGTCCTGCGCGGCCGCGGGAAGTGCGGCCAGGACGGCAAGCGCGGTCAGGCAAGGGCGGATCATGGGCGGGCACCTCCTCGGGTCAGAGGATAGCGCGGCGCGACAGCCTGTCACGGACCGGGCGGCCCCCGGGGCTCAGAGCTGCTCGACCGTCACCCTGTCGCTGCAGAAGGCCAGGTGCCCTGCGATCCGCTCCATCCCGGGGCGCGGAGTCTCGTAGGACCATGCCGCGTCGGGGATGTCATAGCTTTTCGCATGCAGCGTGAAATAGCGCGCATCGCCCTTGTGCGGGCAGGTGGTGTGGCTGTCGGTCCGCTCCAGAAAGGCCATCGCCACATCCTCGCGCGGGAAATAGATCACCGGGGCGAGATCGCCCTCGACCAGTTCCAGCGCATTGCGGCTTTCGGCGATCACGGCGCCCCCGGCCCGGACCACCCAGGCGCCCGCTGCCTTGTGAATCCCGATATGGTCGGCCATCGCATCACTCCCCTCGCAAACCCCTTGGCGCTGCGCGCCGATCCCCAGAGACATGATCCGGCAGGGAAAGTCCAGACAGCCACAGGATCAGACCGGCGCGGTCGCCTGCGTCAGCCAGTCCCGCGCGGGCTGCGACACCTCGGGGCCGACAAGGTCGGCAACGCGTGCGTGATAGGCGTTCAGCCAGATGCGTTCCCCGTCGGTCAGCAGCCCGGGCAGGATCAGGCGGCGGTCGATCGGCACCCATGTCAGCGTCTCGAAGCCCAGCATCTCGCGGTCGTCGCCTCCCTCGACCGGCGGGGCGGGCTGCACCGCGATCAGGTTCTCGATACGGATGCCGAACGCACCCTCGCGGTAATAGCCGGGCTCGTTCGACAGGATCATGCCGTGCTCCAGCGGCACGGCCGACAGCCGTGAGAGGCGCTGCGGCCCCTCGTGGACCGAAAGATAGGCGCCGACCCCGTGACCGGTGCCATGGTCATAGTCCTGACCGGCCAGCCACAGCGGATAGCGCGCCAGCGCATCCAGGTCACGCCCCGCGACCCCCTTGGGAAAGCGTGCCCGGCTGATCGCGATCATGCCCTTCAGCACGCGGGTAAAGGGCGCGCGGGCCTCGTCGGGCACCGGACCCACGGACAATGTGCGGGTGATGTCGGTCGTGCCGTCGAGATACTGGCCGCCGGAATCGACCAGCAAAAGTTCGCCCGGTCTCACCCGCCGGTTCGTGCCCTCGGTGACCCGGTAATGCACGATCGCGCCATGCGGCCCCGCCCCGGCGATGGTGTCGAAACTGATGTCGCGCAGGCAGCCCGTGGCGCGCCGGAACCCCTCCAGCCGCTTGACCACGTCGATCTCGGTCAACTCGCCTGCCGGTGCCTCGGCGTCGAGCCAGGCGAGGAATTCCACCATCGCGGCAGCATCGCGCAGATGCGCGGCGCGGGCACCCGCAAGCTCGGCCCCGGTCTTGCGCGCCTTGGGCAGGATGCAGGGATCGTCGTCCCGGGCAACCTCGATCCCCGCCTCTTCCAACTGGCGCAGCGCCCAGAGCGGCGCGCTGGCGGGGTCAAGCCGCACCGGCCCGACAAGGCTGCGCAGCCCCGGGCCAAAGGCGGCGGCGGGGCGCTGGGTGACATCGGGGCCAAGATGGCTGCGCAGGGCGTCCGACACCTTGGCCGGGTCGGCGAAAAGGGTCACGCGCGCGTCGTCGTGCAGCACCGCGAAGGCGTGCGGTACCGGGTTGCGGGGAATGTCCGACCCGCGCACGTTCAACAGCCATGCGATCGAGTCGGGCAGGGTCAGCACCGCCGCCGTCTGCCCGGCCTTGCGCAGAACCTCGGCAAGGCGCGCGCGCTTTTCACCATGGGTCGCGCCCGCCAGCGTCTCGGGATAGGTGGCAATGGTTCCCTGCGGGGGGCCGGGCTGGTCGGACCAGATCCGGTCGACCAGGTTCTCGACCTCGCGCAGCGAAATCCGGCTGTCCTGCAACGCCTCGGTCAGCTTCTCCACCTGTTCGGGCGTATGCAGCCAGGGGTCGATCCCCAGGACGCCGCCCTGCGGCAGGTGCTCGCGCAGCCAGTCGGCCAGTTTCGTTTCGGGCCAGTTCACCGGCGTGAAATGGTCCGGATCAACCTGCGCCTTGACCTGGACCCGATAGCGCCCGTCGACGAAAACCCCCGCCCGGTCCATCAACACGCAGGCGAACCCGGCCGACCCGGTGAACCCGGTCAGCCAGGCCAGCCGGTCGTCCCGCGGGGCGACATACTCGCCCTGATGCGCATCGGCGCGCGGCACCAGGAACCCGGCCAGCCCGGCGCGCGCCATCTCCTCGCGCAGGTGGGCCAGGCGCGGCGGGCCATCCTCGGGGCGGGTGGGGCTGTCGAAACTCTGGAACATGGCTGTCCTTGCGCGGAAAAGCACCCCGCAAGGCGCCGTCCGCGCCAGACTAACAGCCCGCGCGCCCACGGCAAGCCGGGCGCATGGCGCCCGCCCCGCCGGTCATCCTTTACCAATCTTTAAGACAAACAGGCTATCCTCCCCAAGCCCCGCAGCTTGAGGTCGCGCGCATGGCCCAGGATCTGTTCTTCCTGCTCTACCGAAGCTCTGCGCACAGAACGCTCGACGGCGACACCGTCATTGGCATCCTCAGCCAAAGCCTTCGAAACAACCCCGGCAACGGGTTGACGGGCTTTCTGCATGTGGACCGGAACCACTTCCTTCAATATCTCGAAGGCCCGCGCGTGCCGCTGATGCGCATGGCCACCCGCATCAGCAAGGACCGGCGCCACAGGGATTTCGTGATCCTCGCCGAAGGCACGATCGACGAGCGGTTCTTTCCCGACTGGGACATGGGCCAGATCGCGGACGAGAACCTTCCGAGCGACGGCATCCTTGCCGAACGATCCTGGCTGAACCCCGACGCGGAGATCGACCCCATGCCGCTGATCCAGGCCTTCGCGAGCCATGCAAATCACCTTACCGGACTGGATATCTCGGAAATCGAGTGATCCGCGCTAGACAGCCCTGCGGATCCCGACCATCCGCGCCCGGCCCCGCGGATCCTTGTCGAACAGGCTGGCAAGCTGCTCGGTCATCGCGCCGGCCAGTTGTTCCACGTCGGTGATCGTCACCGCGCGCTGGTAATAGCGCGTCACGTCATGGCCGATGCCGATGGCGATCAGTTCCACCGCCTTGCGCCGCTCGACCATCGCGATCACGTCGCGCAGGTGCTTTTCCAGGTAGTTCGCGGCGTTCACCGACAGGGTGGAATCGTCCACCGGCGCACCGTCCGAGATCACCATCAGGATCTTGCGCGCCTCGGGACGGACCATCATCCGCCGATGCGCCCATTCCAGCGCCTCACCGTCGATGTTTTCCTTCAGCAGGCCCTCTTTCATCATCAGGCCAAGGTTCTCGCGCGCCCGCCGCCAGGGTGCGTCGGCGGATTTGTAGATGATGTGGCGCAGGTCGTTCAGCCGCCCCGGGGCCTGTGCGCGCCCTTCGGCCAGCCATCTCTCGCGCGACTGGCCGCCCTTCCAGGCGCGCGTGGTAAAGCCCAGGATCTCGACCTTGACATCGCAGCGTTCCAGCGTGCGCGCCAGCACGTCGGCACAGATCGCCGCGATGGAAATCGGCCGCCCGCGCATACTCCCCGAATTGTCCAGCAGCAGGGTGACCACCGTATCGCGGAACTCGGTGTCCTTCTCGATCTTGAAGCTGAGCGGCGTCGTGGGGTTCGCCACCACGCGGGCCAGCCGCCCGGCGTCCAGGATGCCTTCCTCGCGGTCGAATTCCCAACTGCGGCTCTGCTGCGCCTGCAACCGGCGTTGCAGCTTGTTCGCCAGCCGCCCGACCGCGCCCTTCAACGGGTCGAGCTGCTGGTCGAGATAGGCGCGCAGGCGTTCCAGTTCGGCCGGTTCGGCCAGATCCTCGGCCTTGATCTCCTCGTCGAACTCGGCCGAGAAGACCTTGTACTCGGGGTCGGCCTCGGAATGGGGGGCCGGCGGCGGGGGTTCCAGCGGCGCCTCGCCCTCGGGCAGTTCGGTCTCCTCGCCCATCTCCATGTCGGACATGTCGTCGGGGCTGACATGGGCCTGGGCGGCGTCCTGCATGTCGTCCTGCGACTGCTCGGGATTCGCCTCGGCCTCGTCACTGTCCTGGCCCTGCTCCTCGCCGTATTCCTCGGGCGCCTCGGAGTCGGCCTCGGCGCCCTCCTCCTCGGTCTCGTCGTTCTCGAGATCCGGGTCGTCGCCCAACTGGTCGCCATAGCCGAGATCGGTGATGACCTGCCGGGCGAGGCGGGCAAACGCAGCCTGGTCGGCCAGCACGTCGTCCAGCCGGTCCAGCGTGCCGCCCGCCTGGTCCTCGATGAAGCCGCGCCACAGGTCCATCACGGTGTCCGCGCCCTTCGGCAGCGGCCGCCCGGTCGCAAGATGGCGCACCATGTATCCCGCCGCGACCGACAGGGGCACCTCGCCCGCCTCGCGCGCCTGGGCATAGCCGCGCTTGGCGGCCTCGGCGGCGATCATCGCGTCGATGTTGCTGGCCGTGCCGGGCATGACGCGCGCGCCCACCGCCTCGCAGCGGGCGGTTTCCATCGCCTCGTAAAGGTCGCGCGCCATCTGTCCCGCGGGCAGATAGCGGGCATGGGTCGGCGCGTCGTGATACCTGCGGCGCAGCGCAAAGGCATCCGCAGTCCCGCGGGCAAGCAGCACCTCGGCGCGGGTCATCCGACGACTGACCTGCGGCAGGCGCACGGCATCGGCCGTCATCCCCGGCGGATCGACCGAATAGGAAACGCCAAGTTCGGGGTCGTCGGCGAGCACCTTGGTCGCCTCGGCCAGCGCCTTCTTGAACGGATCGGCGGGGTTGTCAGTTGGCTTGCTCATCCCGTCACGGCGCCGCGCGCGCCCTCACCCTTCTTCTGGCCTCAAATATCCCCGCCGGAGGCACGCCGCCCGCAAGGGCGCGTCCCCTTACCCAACGGCGACGCTCGCCGCGCTTTCGGGCAGTTCCTCGTCGAACAGCCGCTGGTAGAACTCGGCCACGGTCGAGCGTTCCAACTCGTCGCACTTGTTCAGGAAGGTCAGGCGGAAGGCATAGCCCACGTTGCGGAAGATCTCGGCGTTCTGCGCCCAGGCGATCACCGTCCTTGGGCTCATCACCGTCGAGAGATCCCCGTTCATGAAGGCCGTCCGCGTCAGGTCCGCGACCGTCACCATGTGGCCGATGGTCTTGCGGCCCTTGTCGGTGTTGTAGTGCGGGCACTTGGCCAGCACGATCGCGGTTTCCGCGTCGTGGGACAGGTAGTTCAGCGTGGCCACCAGCGACCAGCGGTCCATCTGGCCCTGGTTGATCTGCTGGGTGCCGTGATAGAGACCCGTGGTGTCGCCCAGGCCCACCGTGTTCGCGGTGGCGAACAGCCGGAAACAGGGATGCGGCGCGATCACCTCGTTCTGGTCGAGAAGCGTCAGCTTGCCGTCCGCCTCCAGCACCCGCTGGATCACGAACATCACGTCGGCCCGGCCCGCGTCGTATTCGTCGAACACGATGGCGCAGGCGTTGCGCAGCGCCCAGGGCAGGATGCCTTCCTGGAACTCGGTCACCTGCTTGCCGTCGCGCAGCTTGATCGCGTCCTTGCCGATCAGGTCGATCCGCGAAATATGCGAATCGAGGTTCACCCGCACGCAGGGCCAGTTGAGCCTTGCGGCCACTTGCTCGATATGGGTGGACTTGCCGGTGCCGTGATAGCCCTGGATCATGACCCGTCGGTTGTGGGAAAAGCCTGCAAGGATCGCCAGCGTCGTGTCGGGGTCGAACTTGTAGGTCAGGTCAAGGTCGGGCACCCGGTCGGTGCGCTCCTCGAACCCCTTGACCACCATATCGGTATCGATCCCGAAAACCTCGCGCACCGAGATCTCTTCGGTGGGTTTGACTACGCTGCTCATGCTCGATCCGTCCATCTCGCGTTCCTGCCGCCGTAGTGAAACATATCGCCCGGGCGTGCAAGGGGAAGGGGGGCGGCCACGGCCGCCGGCCCCGCCGATCGGAACGCTTTCTCAACCTTTCTGCGCGACTCTCCGGCGAAGCGACCTGACCGGGTCACGGCCACGAAATCCCGGACCGGGATCGTATCGTCCATGCGGACGGCACGCCGGGAAAGCACCCGAAGGCCCGTACCGACAGGACGAACCGACGGCATGTATCGCCGTGAAACGAGTGTCCGCGTAACGAGTTCGGATCGGCGATATCCGCAAGTGCGCCCGTGAGTGGGACGCGCCTGCGGGCCCCGCCCGCCATTCCGGTGGCGGGCGGGGTGTTTTCATGCCTGCGGTTCCGCCGGGCACAAGGACTCGGGCCCTTTCACGCCGCGGCAGGCGCGCGCCCTGCCCGCCACCTGCCCCGCGCGGTCAGGAATGTTCTTCTTCCGCCGTCATTGCCAGCGCCCGCGAATAGGCCCTGAGCGCGTCGACATGGAACAGCGCCCCCAGCAACTCGGGCTCGCGCCCCTCGGCCCCGGGCACCACCACCGGGATGAAGCCATGGCCCCAGGTCTCGAACTCGGGCAACGCCACCTGCAGCGTGGCATTGGGCGCAAGCGTCACCCCCTGCGAGACAAGGTCGAGACAGGCATCGGTCGAGGCGGCGTTGGGGCTGTCCTTGGGGCGCATCAGCATTTCGGCGGTGAAGACCGACATCAGATAGGCCTGCGGCCCGGCCGCGATGCGCGTGCCGCGCCGTTCGAGCTGGGTCAGAAAGAACGACCGGTCCACAAGGCGGCTGGCCAGCGCCGTCGACATCGAGACCGCCACCATCACCGCAAGCCCCGCCTGCCAGTCGCCGGTCAACTCGAACACGATCATCGTGGTCGAGATCGGCGCCCCCAGAACCGCCGCCGCCACCGCGCCCATCCCCGCCATCGCATAAAGCGTCTCGGCGCCCGAGACGTTCGGAAAGATAGAGGTCGCCACCACCCCGAAGGCAAAGCCCGCCAGCGCCCCCACCATCAGCGAGGGCGAGAACACCCCGCCACCCATCCGTCCCGCCATGGTCAGCGCCACTGCGATGCATTTGAGGATGCAGAACACCACCGCCTCGTGGAAGAAAAGCTGCCCTGTCAGCGCACGCGAGGTCGTCTCGTAGCCGACGCCGATGATGTGCGGAAAAAAGATCGCCATCGCGCCCAGCCCCAGCCCCGCCACCGCCGGGCGCAGCCAGCGCGGCATGCGCGTCACCCGCACCACCCGGTTCCCGACATCCTCGGCCCAGAAGATGCCCCGCATCAACGCCACCGCCACCAGCCCGCAGACCAGCCCCAGCAGCAGGTAGGCCGGCAGTTCGAAGTAGAATTGCAGGTCGCCATGCTGGGGCAGCACGAACTCGGTGACGCCGCCGAACTCCAGCCGGTTGATGACCGTGCCCGATACCGCGGCGATGGTGATCGGCGCGAAGGCGTGGACGGCGAAATGCCTGAGAACCACCTCGAGCGCGAAGAGCGCCCCCGCGATCGGCGCGTTGAACGAGGCCGAGACCGCGCCCGCGACCGCGCAGCCCAGAAGATCGCGCCCGGTGATGCCGTTGGCCTGGATACGCGCCGAGACCCAGGACGACATCACCGCAGCCAGATGCACCACCGGCCCCTCGCGCCCCGTCGACCCGCCGGTGGACAGGGTCACCAGCGAGGCCAGCGCCGAGGCCACGCCCGCCTTGTGTTCGACCCGGCCCTCGTTCAGCGCCGCCCCCTCGATCACGTCGGCAACCGAGCGCACGCGCCCGTCATCGGTAAAGCGAGTGAGGATCAGCCCCACGACAAGCCCGCCGATCACCGGAATCGCGAGAATCCAGCCCCAGTGCAGCGTCTCGGCATGCGAATGAAGCAGGTGCGGGTCGCCCACGCGGTAGATCGTACGCTGCAGCAGGTCGATCGCCATCCGGAAGCCCAGCGCCGCGAATCCCGCGGCAATGCCGATGATCAGCGCGATGAACCAGAACTGGATCTGGCTCGGCCCGCCCTGCCGCAAGAGCCCCCATGCGTTGCGCAGACGCACCAAAGTTCGGTCCAGGGTTGTGATTTTCCACAATTTCGCGTGCGAGATCACGCTTTTCCGCCTCTTTCCGTCGCGCGCCACGCGTCGCACTTTCCCGCGCCGCCGGTCTCGCCTAGGGTGCCCGCCGGTGCCTGATGTGCAAGGAGATCTCGGATGTCCGTTCCCGCCGAAGCCCTGACCGCGCTAGGAGAAATCCTAGGCGATCGGCTCAGCCGGTCCAAGTCCGATCTGGACCTGCACGGACAGAGCGAAACCTGGTTTCCCGCCGCGCCGCCCGATGCGGTGGCCTATCCCCGAACGACCGATGAGGTGGCCGCCATCGTCCGGCTCTGCGCCGCGCATGGCTGTCCGATGGTGGGTTGGGGGGTGGGCACCTCGCTCGAAGGGCATGCGCTGGCGGTGCGGGGCGGGATCTGCGTCGATTTCTCCCGCATGAACCGGGTGCTGGCGGTGCATCCCGAGGACATGGACGTGGTGGTGCAGCCAGGGGTGACGCGGGAAGACCTGAACGCGGATCTCAGGGCGACGGGGTTGTTCTTTCCGGTCGATCCCGGCGCCAACGCGACGCTGGGGGGCATGGCGTCGACGCGGGCCTCGGGCACGACGGCGGTGCGCTACGGCACGATGCGCGACAACGTGCTGGGGCTGCAGGTTGTGCTGGCCGACGGGCGGGTGATCCGGACCGGCACGCGGGCGCGCAAGTCGGCCGCTGGCTACGACCTGACCGGGCTGTTCGTGGGGGCCGAGGGGACGCTGGGCCTGATCACGGAACTGACGCTGAAGCTTTACGGCCAGCCCGAGGCGATCTCGGCCGCGGTCTGCGCCTTCGACGCGATCGGTCCGGCGGTCGACACGGTGATCCAGACGATCCAGATGGGCATCCCCATGGCGCGGATCGAGTTCGTCGACGCCGCCACCGCCGCCGCGGTGAACGCCTATGCGGGCGCGCGTTTCCCCGAAAAGCCGCACCTTCTGGTCGAATTCCACGGATCGCCCTCGGGCGTGGCCGAACAGGCCGAAGCGTTCGGCGAGATCGTCGCGGACAACAGCGGCGCGGGGTTCGAGTGGTCCTCGCGCCCCGAGGAGCGCACCGCGCTGTGGACCATGCGGCACAACGCCTACTACGCCTGCCTCGCCGCGCGGCCCGGCGCGACGGCGCTGGTCACGGACCTGTGCGTGCCGATCTCGCGGCTGGCCGAGGCGGTCGAGGAGACGCGGGCCGACATCGCCGCCTCGTATATTCCGGGGCCGATCCTGGGCCATGTGGGCGACGGCAATTTCCACGCGATCCTGCTGGTCGATCCGCGCAACCCGGTCGAACTGGCCGAGGCGAAGCGCCTGTCGCACCGGATGGTCGAACGCGCGCTGCGGCTGGGGGGCACGGTGACGGGCGAGCACGGGATCGGAATGGGCAAGCTCGGCTACATGGAGGCCGAGCACGGCGAGGCGTGGGACGTGATGGGCCAGATCAAGCGCGCGCTCGACCCGCAGGGGCTGATGAACCCGGGCAAGCTGGTGCGCGGCGACTGACGCGCGCCCCGCCGGGCACCTTTCCTTCAAGAAAGCTCCCGCCCCCGGCCCGCGCGGGGCGTGCGCCCCGCTTGTCCGGCGTTGGGCGTGGCGCGGCCTTGCGGCCGCGCGTGAGTATTTTGACCAAGAAGAAGGCCCGATCGCCGCGCCCTATCCCGCGAGCAGGGACCGGGCCGCCGCGCGCGCCTCGTCGGTGATCGTATCGCCCGAGAGCATGCGGGCGATCTCGTCGACGCGCGCGCCGGGATCAAGGGCGAAGACCGAGGACAGCGTCGCCCCCGCCTCGACGCGCTTTTCCACCCGCCAGTGATGCGCCGCGCGGGCCGCGACCTGGGGGGAATGGGTGACGACCAGGACCTGGGCGGTCCGGCTGAGACCGGCCAGGCGGCGGCCGACCGCGTCGGCAGTGGCCCCGCCCACGCCCCGGTCGATCTCGTCGAAGATCAGCGTCAGCGGGCTTGTGCCTTTCGCGAGGCAGACCTTGAGCGCGAGAAGGAAGCGCGACAACTCGCCCCCCGAGGCGATGCGATTCAGCGGCCCGGCGGGCGCGCCGGGATTCGTCGCCACCGTGAAGGCCACGGTATCCCGGCCCTCGGGGCTGGGTTCGGCCGCGGTGATGTCGGTCCGGAAGGCGGCACGCTCCAGCTTCAGGGGTGCAAGCTCCTCCGCCATCGCGGAATCGAGCCGTTCGGCCGCGGATCGGCGGGCGGCGCCCAGGGTTGCAGCCGCGGCGTCATAGCTGGCATCCGCCTGGTCGCGGGCCTGCTGCAGTGCTCTGAGATCGCCCGCGCCTGCATCCAGTGCGGCAAGGCGTGCCCGCGACTCCTCGGCAAAGCCTGCAAGATCGTCGGGCAGCACCCCGTGCTTGCGCGCAAGCGCGCGGATCGCGAAGAGCCGCTCTTCCGTCATCTCGAGGGCGGAGGGATCGAACTCGAGCGCCTCGATCGCGGTTTCCACCTCCTGGACCGCCTCGCCCAGATCCGCCAGCGCCCGCGACAGTGCCGCGATCGCCCCGTCGAGCCGCCCATCGGCCCGGTCGGCCGCGCCTTCGAGCCAGCGCAGCGCATCGCCCATCCGCCCCTCGGCGCCTTCGCCGGGGCCGAGGGCGGCATAGGCCCGGGCGATGTCCTCGCGGATACGCTCGGCCGCCTGCATCATCCGGCGCCGGGTGTCGAGGTCGGCCTCTTCGCCCGGGACTGGCGCCAGCGCGTCCAGTTCGGCGACCGCGTGGCGCAGGAAATCCTCTTCCGCCTTCAGCGCCGCATAACGCCCCTCGGCCTCGGCCAGCAGCCGGTCGGCGCGGGCGCGGGCGACCCAGGCGGCGCGCACGGCGGCAAGATCCGCGTCAAGCCCGCCGAAGGCGTCGAGCATTGCCCGGTGCCCGCGGGGGTTCAAAAGGCCCCGGTCGTCCTGCTGTCCGTGCAGTTCCACCAGCGTGTCCGACAGCGCCCGCAGCACCTCACCCGACACGCGCCGGTCGTTGACCCAGGCGGTCTTGCGCCCGTCGGCACTGTTCACGCGCCTGAGGATCAGCTCGTCGCCCGAGTCGAGCCCGGCCTCGTCCAGCACGGTGCGCGCCGCGTGGCCTGCCGGCAGGTCGAAGACCGCGACCACCTCGCCCTGGGCTGCGCCCGCGCGCACCAGTTCCGCCCGCCCGCGCCAGCCCAGCACGAATCCCAGCGCATCCAGCAGGATCGACTTGCCCGCCCCGGTCTCGCCGGTCAGCACGTTCAGGCCCGGCTGGAACGCAAGCTCCAGCCGATCAATGATCAGCACGTCCCGGATGTCGAGACTGCGCAGCATCGCCCCCCCAAGCTCAGGTCAGAGCCACTCGCCCTTGATCATCTGGCGATAGACGGTGCGCAGCCAGCCGGTGCTGCGCGGCTCGGGCTCTAGCCCCTGCCCCCGGAGCAGGCTGTAGCCGTCCTTGTACCACTCGGTGCCCTGGAAGTTGTAGCCGAGGATCGCGCCGGCGGTCTGCGCCTCGTCGTCCAGCCCGAGGGCAAGATAGGATTCGATCAGCCGGTACAGCGCCTCGGGCGTGTGGGTCGTGGTCTGGAAATCCTCGACCACGACGCGGAAGCGGTTGATCGCGGCGGTGTAATGGCCGCGTTTCAGATAATAGCGGCCAACCTCCATCTCCTTGGCGGCCAGATGATCGAAGGCGAGGTCGAATTTCAGGATCGCCGAGCGGGCATATTCGCTGTCGGGATAGCGCTCGATCACGGTGCGGAGCGCCTGCAGCGCCTGGAAGGTCAGGCCCTGGTCGCGACCGACCAGGTCGATCTGGTCGTAATAGCTGAGCGCCAGAAGGTATTGCGCATAGGCCGCATCCTCGTCGGCGGGGTAGAAGTCGATATAGCGCTGGGCGGCCACCCGGGCGTTTTCGTAGTCGCGGTCCTGATGGTAGGCGAAGGCCTGCATGATCAGCGCACGCTTGGCCCATTCCGAATAGGGGTAAAGCCTCTCGACCTCGCCATAAAGGCGCGCGGCCTCCTCGGGATCGCGGTTGGTTTCCAGCTCGTACTCGGCCTTCTGGTAGATCTGCTGTGCCGAGAAGGTTTCCAGCGGCTGTTCGCGGCGCGAGCCGATCGCCCCGCATGACGCGGTCAGTGCCAGGATCGCGACCGCCCCCACTGCCCGGATGCGTATGCTGCGCTTCGCCATCTGCCCGCTACCCCGTCCTCGGATCACCAGACCACTGTTCGCGTGCCTGCGTCGCGCGCGATTATGCGGCCGTCCTAGCACAGATATTCGGGAGGCAAAACGCCTTTGGGCCGCAAAATCGCGGCCCTCAGGCGACGGCCTTCAGGTCATGGACATCGACACCGCTGCCCGGCAGGCGCGCGGCCTCGGCAGGCGTGCAGGTCACCAGCCGGAACGCGCCCGGCCGCGCGAACAGCGCCCTGAGCAGCCGGTTGGTCAGCGCATGGCCTGCCCGTTCGCCGCGGTAACGGCCCAGGATTGGCGCGCCGGCCAGCGCGAGGTCGCCCAGCGCATCCAGCATCTTGTGACGCACCGCCTCGTCCGCGTGGCGGAACCCGCCGGGGCTCAGCACCTTGTCGCCCTCGACCACGACCGCGTTACGGAACGTGCCCCCCAGCGCCAGCCCCGCCGCGCGCATCGCCGCCACGTCGGTGTTGCGGCAGAATGTCCGGCTGTCGCAGAGTTCGCGCACGAAGGCGCCGTTGGCCATGTTCAGCCGCTTGGCCTGATGCCCGATGGCACGGTCGGCAAAGTCGATCTCGAAGTCGATTTCCAGCGTGTCGGCGGGGGCGAGGCTGGCCATGGCGTCGCCGTCCGTCACCTCGACAGGCTCCAGGATACGCAGCGCGCGCGTCGGCGCGGCGAGGCGGCGCAGACCGCGCGACAGGAACCCCTCGACGAAGGGCTGAGCCGAGCCATCCATCACCGGAACCTCGGGGCCGTTGATCTCGATCAGCGCGTTGTGGATGCCGCAACCGGCCAGCGCGGCCATCAGATGCTCGACCGTCGAGACCTCGGCGCGGCCATTGGCCAGCTTGGTGCACAGCCGCGAGGGTACGACCACGTCCCAGCGGGCAGGGATCATCGCGTCCGGGCCATCGAGATCGGTGCGGCGGAACCAGATGCCATATTCTGCCGAGGCCGGGTGCACCGTCATGCGCACCGCGCGGCCGGTATGCAGGCCGGTTCCGGAAAAGGAGATCGGGGATTTCAGCGTCGTCTGCACGGCTCACCTGCTCATCTTGCCCGGACTTCACACGATCCGGCAATTTTCACTTAAGGCTGCGACCTTTTGGACTCAATTCAATCTTTGCAACCGTGTGAAACATCTGCCGGACCGAATCGGCCAGATCCTGCGCACGGACTAGCGACTTGTTTATGTGGGGTTTTCCGACACAGACCAGGCGCGCATCCCGGCCGTGACGGGTGCACCGTGTTACAGACTCGTAACGTCGGCGCAGCTTTCCGGACCGGACGGACACGGCAAGGGGGCCGGTCTCCCGGCCCCCTTTCGACGGGTCTGGTACCCGGTCAGTTCGCCTGGCGCCGCAGGAAGGCGGGGATCTCGATCCGCTCCTGTTCGGGATCGAACTCCTCTTCGTCGCGGTGCAGCGCCGGGCCGCGGCCATAGACCGGCGGCTGCTGGCGCATGGTGTTCGACGCGCGCTCGGGCGCGTCGTGGGCATGGCCCGACATCCGATTGATCAACGAGCCGATGCCGAACCGGCCCCGGCCTTCCTCGGCGTGCTGCGGCGCGGCGGCAGGCTGGATCGCGGGGCTGGCGGCCTGCCGCGGCGCCTTGTTCACGGCCGCGCGCAACCGCTCCAGCGCCTCGGGTGTCGGCGTACCGGGCGCGCGGGGGCGCGGGGCCACGAAGGCGGCCTGGGGCTCGGGCTCGTACTCTTCTTCGGGCTGGTAGGCGGGCGGCGGCACCTCGTCATAGGCCAGATCGACCGGCGCCGCGGCAGCCGCCGCGGCCACTGCCGGATCGAAGCTCTCGAACAAGGTGGGCTCTTCGACCGGCGCCTGCGCGACCTCGCGCACAACCGCGGGCTCGGCTTTCGGCGCCGGGGCCGGGGCCGGGGCCGGGGCCGCGGCGCGCTGCAGCGGCTCGCTCATCGGGCGGCGCGGCACCGGGATGTCGTGCGTCTTTTCGGCCGCGTCGATACCCGTGGCGACGACCGAAACCCGCATCGCACCTTCCATGTCGGGATCGAGCGTAGAGCCGACGATGATGTTGGCATCCGGGTCGACCACGTCGCGGATGCGGTTCGCGGCCTCGTCCAGTTCGAACAGGGTCAGGTCATAGCCGCCGGTGATGTTGATCAGCACGCCCTTGGCGCCGTTCAGGCTGACCTCGTCGAGCAGCGGGTTCGCGATCGCCTTTTCGGCGGCCTGGATCGCGCGATCCTCGCCGGTCGCCTCGCCGGTGCCCATCATCGCCTTGCCCATCTCGTCCATCACCGCGCGCACGTCGGCGAAGTCGAGGTTGATGAGGCCCGGGCGCACCATCAGGTCGGTCACCCCCTTGACACCCTGGTACAGCACGTCATCGGCCATCGAGAAGGCATCGGTAAAGGTGGTCTTCTCGTTGGCCAGCCGGAACAGGTTCTGGTTGGGGATGATGATCAGCGTGTCGACAACCTTCTGCAGCGCCTCGACACCCTCTTCGGCCTGGCGCATCCGCTTGGCGCCTTCGAACTGGAAGGGCTTGGTGACAACGCCCACGGTCAGGACGCCCAGCTCGCGCGCGGCCTGGGCGATGATCGGCGCCGCCCCGGTGCCGGTGCCGCCGCCCATGCCCGCCGTGATGAAGCACATGTGCGCACCCGCCAGATGATCGACGATCTGTTCGATCGATTCCTCGGCCGCCGCGGCGCCCACCTGCGGCCGGGCGCCCGCTCCCAAACCCTCGGTGACCTTGACACCCATCTGGATGCGCTGCGGCGCGTTCGACTGCTTGAGCGCCTGGGCATCCGTGTTTGCCACAACGAACTCGACCCCTTCGAGGCGCTTCTCGATCATGTTGTTCACGGCGTTGCCGCCGGCGCCTCCGACCCCGAAAACCGTGATCCGGGGCTTCAGGTCGTCTTGCTCGGGCATGGAAAGGTTCAAAGCCATTGGTTTGTCCGCCTGCTGTCGTTTCTAGTGCCCCGCCGGGCATTTTTCCCCAAATCTTGCGTTATTCTACGCAAGGGCTCTGGCTGCGTCACGAAAAAAACGCCATTAACACACAAAATCTGCACCGTTTTCCTAGCCGATCCGCGGGATTTCGCCGACTGCACCACATCTCGGGGACTTCCTGCCGCACCATGCAAGATGCGTGGGAAAGACCCCGAACAGGGGCGCATTGGCCGACGACGCCCATGGCGCGGCTCGTCTGGTGTTTTTCCTGAGCACTGCTCGTGCCTCGGATGGCTTTTCGCCTTTTGGGAAATCCTAGCAGAGTCAGGACCCAAGGTCACGGGGAAAACCGCGCGCCCCGCCCACCCTCCCGGGACTCGTTTGGTGAAACCGGCGGGAGGATGTATCCTGATGCGGGACCGCAGGCATGGGGGAACGGGAGATGCCGACGAAGGAGGAACTGGAGACCCTGGACCGGACGGGGCACCGCTTCGGCGCGGCGCTTGAACGCTGGGGCCAGCAGGCCGAGCGCACGGCGATGGCCCAGGGGGCGCCCGGCCAGGCGATGGTGATCAACAGGCTGCGCCGGAGGCTGCTTGTCCTGACCACACGATTGTGGCGCCGGATCATGTTGCTCGCCGAGCAGTTCGGGCTGTTCGACCTCGCCGGCGAGGTTGGTGCCTTTGTCGAGATGGGCATCGACGAGTTGCTGGGGGCGCTCGAGGAGGTTCTCGATACACTGGAAACCGCGGGAACGGCGGCGGCGGATGTTGTGGTCGGGGCGATGCTGGGCATCGTCGAAGCCATCAAGAAGGCGATCCACCTGGTGCTGGACCGGGTCAAGCTGCCCCCCGTCACCGAGCCGATCGAGGCGATGCTCGACCTGCTGGACAACCTGATCGGCAACATCGCGGAACTGGTCAGCCCCAAGGCGGGCGCCATGGCGCGTACCTTCCGCAGCAACATGTATGGCCAGCTCGCCGATATCCGCGCGGCGCGCGCCGGGTTCGTGATCCAGGAGGCCGACCGCAAGGATCCGGGCCGGGGCGCTACCAGTTCTCCTTGAACCAGCGCACGGCGCGTTTCAACGACCGCGCCGGGTGGCGTTCCGCGGGAATGTCGAAATCCCACCATTCGTCCTGTGGATGGGATGCAAAGAGGCACAGTCCGACGGCGGCAGCGAATCCGGGCCCGGTGGCCGATTGCGGCAGGCCCTGCACGCGCATCGGTCGGCCAAGCCGCACCTGCTGGCCGAGGATGCGGCTGGCCAGCCCATCGAGCCCGGGGATCTGGCTGCCTGCCCCGGTCAGCACGATCTGCTGGCTGGGCAGATGCTCGAACCCGGCGGCGTCCAGGCGCGCGCGCACCTCTTCCAGGATTTCCTCGACCCGGGGTCGCATGATGCCGATCAGCTCGGTCCGGCTGATCCGCCGCGTGTCGCGCTCGTAATCGCCGCTGTCGCCGCCAAGGTCGATCATCTCGCGGTCGTCCACGCCCGTCGCCACCACGCCGCCATGCAGCGTCTTGATCCGTTCGGCGGTGGCGATCGGCACGTGCAGTCCCTTGGAAATGTCGGCGGTGACATGTTCGCCGCCCATCCGCACGCTGTCGGCGTAGATCATGTGCTTCTTGATGAAGATCGACAGGCCCGTGGCCCCGCCCCCCATGTCGATGCAGGCCGCGCCCAGTTCCTGTTCGTCCTCGACCAGGGCCGACATGCCCGACGCATAGGCGGACGAGGCGATGCCCGCCAGTTCCAGGTCGCAGCGCTTCACGCAGTGAACGAGGTTCTGGATCGCCCCCGCATCCACCGTCAACAGGTGCATGTCGCAGGCCAGACGGTGGCCGATCTGGCCGCGCGGGTCGACGAGGCCCGAGCGGTGGTCGAGGGCAAAGTTCACCGGCTGGGCGTGCAGCACCTCGCGCCCCGGCCCGATCGGCGGCATCTCGCAGGCGGCCAGCACGCGGGCGATATCGGCCTCGGTCGCCATGCTCTCGGCCAGTTCGACCTGGCCGTCCAGCCCGTAGGACCGGGGCCCCGCGCCCGAGAAGCAGGCGATCACGTGGTCCACGCGCACCTGCGCCATCTTCTGCGCGGCCTGGACGGCAGTGCGGATCGCGCGCTCGGCCTCGTGCATGCCGTGGATCTCGCCGAAGCGCACGCCCCGCGAGCGCGTCGTCGCCGCCCCGATCACCCGGAACCGCGACTGGCCAGCCAGCGCGCCGATCTGCTCGACGCCGCCCGCCGGCCTTATGCCGTCAAAGCGCAGCACGAGGCAGGCGGTCTTGGAACTGCCAACGTCGAGAATGGCGATCACGCCGCGATCCATCGCCTGCTTGCGCATCCGCCGCATCGCCCGCTGCGCCTGGTAGAGATCGGTCATCAGTTCGTCGCTCCTGCCTGAAGTCTTCTTATGCGCCTGAATTCCTCGACCGCCTCGGGGGCCAGCCGCACCGTGGGCCGGTCGGGATTGCGCAGATCCACCACGACGATGTCGCGCCCCAGCATGTCCGACACCCCGTCAAGCGCGATCACCCGTTCCAGCGTCGCGACCGCGTTCCGTGTCGGCAGCAGGATCCGCTGGTCGCGGTCCAGCACCACGTCCCAGCGCCGTTCGCCGACCCGCACGAGGCCGCGCAACCGGCTGCCGATGGGGCCGGCCGCCGCGATCAGATGCAGCGCCTCGGGAACGGCCTTGTCCGCCCCCCGGCCTGCGATCAGCGGCAGATCGGGGCGCGCGCCCCGCGCCTCGATCGGCGCGACCCGGTTTCCCTGCGCGTCCAGCAGGGCCAGCCCCTCGGGACTGCGCCAGACAAGCGCAGGCACCCGTTCGACCACCCTGAGTTCAAGGATGCCGCCCGGACGGACCCGCATCTCGGCCGATCGCACCGCATCAAGGCCCTCGACCGTGCGGCGCATTTCCTTGAGATCGAGATCGAAGGACGAGACCGGGAAATCAAGCGGAAGGATCTCGCGGATATCCTCGTCGACCGAGGGCGTGGCGCCCTCGATGGCCATCAGCTTGACCATGAATTCGGGCCGCGTCTCGACCTGACGGCGAATGTCGGCCACCTCGGCCCGCAGGGCCTCGCGCCGGTCGGCATCGGCCAGCCATCCGGCCGGGATCGCCAGCAGGACGGCCAGCGGCAGCCCCTTCAGCACCGCGGTCCGGAACAGCGGTGTCAACCACAGGCGTTGCAGCCGGTAGGCCCAGCGCGACGGCGCCGGATCGCGCGGGGGCAGGATCACCGCGCACATGATGCGTCCTCCACGATCCAGCGGCAGAGCGCGCCGAACGGGATGCCGCAATGGCGGGCCTGTTCGGGGGACAGCGAGGTGGGGGTCATGCCGGGCTGGGTGTTGGTTTCCAGCAGGATCAGCCCGTCCAGGCCGCGGGCCTCGTCCCAGCGGAAATCGGTGCGGCTCAGGCCCCGGCAGCCCAGCGCCCGATGAGCGCGGACCGCGTAGTCGAGGCAGGCGTCGAACACGTCGCCGGGCAGATCCGCCGGAACGACATGGCGCGAGCCGCCCTGCGCGTACTTGGCGTGATAGTCGTACCAGCCATCGGTCAGGATGTCGGTGACGGTCAGCGCCCGGTCGCCCATGACGGTGGTGGTCAGTTCACGCCCCGGGGCATAGGTCTCGACCATCACCACATCGGGCATCTCGGGGCCAAGCCGCGGCGGCGTATTGGCGTCGGCATGCACGATGTGGATGCCGACCGACGATCCCTCGTTGTTGGGCTTGACCACATAGGGCGGCGCCATCACGTGACGCGCCGACACCTCGTCGCGGGTGGCCAGAACGCTGTCGACCACGGGCAGGCCCGCGGCGCGGAACGCGTCCTTGGACCGCTGCTTGTCCATCGCCAGCGCCGAGGCCAGCACGCCCGAATGGGTATAGGGGATCCGCAGCCATTCCAGCAGGCCCTGGACGCACCCATCCTCGCCCCAGCGGCCATGCAGCGCGTTGAAGGCAACGTCGGGGGCACAGGCGGCAAGACGCGCAGGCAGATCCTGCCCCGCATCAATCTCGACCACGTCAAAGCCTTCCCCGCGCAGGGCTGCGGCGCATTCGCGCCCGGAGGACAGCGACACCTCTCGCTCGGCCGAGGGGCCGCCCAACAATACCGCCACGCGGAGGGCTGTCCCGCTCGACTTGCCCGCCAACTCTGCCTCTTTCCCGGGGCGTCTTGCGGCCCCTTCAGTCGTTTTCCGGGGCCGGTTCGCCGACCCTCATGATTTCCCACTCTAACTGTATTCCACAGTTTTGAAAAACCCTTTTTCGGACCTCCTCGCCAAGGCCCTCGAGGTCGGCCGCAGAGGCGCCGCCGGTATTTATCAGGAAGTTCGAGTGCTTCGCGGACATCTGCGCCCCACCCCGGCGCGCGCCCCGCATCCCCGCCGCGTCGATCACCGCCCAGGCCTTCAGGTCATGGGTATCGTCGGCCCGCCCCGTCGAGCTGAACCCGGCGGGATTGCGGAAGGTCGACCCCGCGCTGCGCTCCTTCGTCGGCTGGGTCGCGTCGCGCTTCGCAAGCTGGTCTTCCATTGCCGCCGCAAGCGCCGCGGGATCGCCCGGCGGCCCCTCGAAGGTGGCCTCGATCAGCACCCAGCCCTCTGGCAGGTCGGTCTGGCGATAGCGAAAATCCAGATCCCCGGCACCCAGCGTCACGATCTTCCCATCCCGCGTCACCGCCCGCGCCGAAACGAAGATATCAGCCACATAGCGTCCATAGCAGCCCGCGTTCATCCGCACAGCGCCACCCACGGCGCCGGGGATCGTGCGCAGGAAGGTCAGGTCAACCCCCGCCTCGGCGGCCCGGCGCGCCACATGGGCATCCAGCGCGGCCGCACCGGCGGTGACGCGGCAGCCCTCGACCGCAATGCCGTTGAACGCGCGCCCCAGCCGGATCACCACGCCGCGGATGCCGCCATCGCGCACGATCAGGTTCGACCCCACGCCCATCGGGAACACCGGCACATCGGCGGGCAAAGCGGCCAGGAACGCGGCCAGATCCTCGGCATCCGCAGGCTGGAACAGCCAGTCCGCCGGGCCGCCGACGCGCAGCCATGTCAGATCGGCCAGCGGCCGGTTCTCGGTCAGGGTGCCGCGCACCGCGGGCATCTCGGTCATTCGCCGCCTCCGATCCATGCGCCGAGCGCATAAAGCAGCAGCGACAGCACCGCAACGCCCGCCCAGGGAACCAGAACCGCCACGGGCGCCACGCTGGCGGCGGCGGTCCCGGCCCTCAGCGCGGCCCAGGTCAGCCAGACGAGGGCGGAATAGCCAGCAAGCAGCACAAGGAACCCCCGCCCTGCCCGCCGCAGACCATGCGACAGCGCGGCATAGGCCACCAGGGGCGCCGCGGCCCAACCGGCATAGGCCAGAAGAACGGACAGGCCCGTCATTCCTCCCGCTGCCGGCGGCGCAGGGGGCGCATCATCCAGCGGCCGAAATAGAGCAGCGGCCAGCGCAGCACCGAACAGCCCGCCGCCAGCGCGACCAGCCCCAGGAACGGGCCGTTCTGGTAGGTGACGAAGCCGAGGATCGGGATGCCGACCGCGATGAGCCCGTAGGCCGCGGGCCAGTGGAACCGCTCGGGCAGGCCGCCGAGCGCAGCCGCGACGATGACCCAGAGACAGGCCAGAACCAGCGAGGCGTTCATTCCCTTCCCTCCGAACCTGTTCCCGTCGCGGCACTGGCGGCGCGGACGGCACCCTTCCTGTCGGTCATGCGATCCCCCCGAACGACAGCGCAAGCGCGGCAAGCGCGGTGACCAGCCCGGCCCAGGGCACCCAGACCGGCACCCTGAACGGCGCATCTGGCGCGCGGCGCTTCAGCGCGATCAGCGACAGGTTGACCAGCGCGAACACCATCAACAGCACCACCGAGGTCGCGCCCGCCAGCGCCGCCACCGGCAGCGCCAGCGCCGTGGCGACCACGACGCCGCCCACCATCAGCGTTCCCAGGACCGGCGTGCCGAACCGCGGATGGGCGTGGTGAAAGGCGGCAAGGCGCGGCTCGCCCCTTCCCAGGCCGAACAGGACCCGCGCCGCCATCACCACCTGCGCCAGCACGCCGTTGAGCGCGGCCAGCCCCGCGATCACCGACAGGAACACCGCCGACCCGCCGACCCCCTTTTCCCACACCAGCGCCAGCGGACGATCGCTTGCGGCCAGATCCGCCACGGGCACCGCGCGCACGGTGACCAGGGAGACCACGACATAGATCAGCGTCGTGACGGCGAGCGCCAGCATGATCGCGCGTGGCACGGTTCGGGCGGGGTCGGCCACCTCTTCGGCCATGTTCACCATGTCCTCGAAGCCGATGAAGGCGTAGAAGGCCAGCACCGTGGCCAGCCCCATCCCCGCAAGCGGCAGCGGCCCGGGCGCGGGCCAGTCCGCCACCGGCTCGGCCTGCACGCCCGCGTAGAGGACAAGCCCAAGGCCGATCAGTTCCACCGCCGTCAGCACCGCCGCAAAGGCCATGCTTTCCAGTACGCCGACAACGGCGACAAGCACCAGCCCCGCCCCCAGCGCCACCAGAAGCGGCGCAAAGGGCAGGCCCGTGGCCGCGACCAGATACCCGGTGCCGCCCCGCAGCACCGCGGCGGCCGAGACCGTGCCCGCAACGACAATGGCCAGTCCCGCAAAGACCGCCAGCCCGTGCAGCCCCAGCCCCTGCTCGACATAGGCCGCCTCGCCCGCGGCCTCGGGGATGCGGGCGGAAAGCTCTGCGTAGGACAGGGCCGAGGGCGCCGCGACAAGCCCCGCCAGCAGGAAGGCCAGCGGCGTCCACACCCCCACCACGCCCGCGACCGCCCCCACCAGCACATAAATGCCCGCGCCCACGATGACGCCGATCCCGTAGGCGGTCAGAAGCGGAAGGCCGATGCGCCGCTTGAGGGTTTCGGTCATCCGAGCAACCCCCAGAGGTTTCCGGACCCGATCTGGGTCCATGCCTCGGTCACCCAGTCGACCCCCTCGGGCACCATCTCCTGCAAGGCGTCGACGCCCTTGTCGATCTTCGCAAGCTTGTCGCCGGTCTGTGCTACCCCGTCCAGAAAGTCCTTCGCCTTCTTCGGGGTGGCTGGCTCAAGTTCGGCGCGGGTCATCTCGCGGGCACCGCGCGGCACGATCGCCAGCATGAAATACCACGCGTTGCGGCGCGCCTCGTCATCGGCGCCCTCATCGAGAACGGTCAGAAGCGCCTGTTGCGTGGCGATGCGCAGGAAGCCTTCGCTGTCCGCGCCCAGCCCGGCAAGCAGGCGAAGGGCGGCAAGCTTGTGGTCCTGCGACACCAGCCTGAGCCGGACGTCGAGCCGCTTGCGTTCGACCTCCACCACCGAGGGCGCGGCGACGGCGATGTCCTCGCGCAGGGTCTGCAACTCGTCCGTCAGCCGCTCGACGGCGCCCTCGTTCGGGAAGCCCTCGCGATGGGCGGTGCGCGCAAGCTCGTTCTGGGCGTGGCGCAGGGCATCGAACAACTGGTGCGGGTCGGTGGCATGGCGGCGCAGGTCGCGGCGCAGATCCGAAATGGCGGGATCGAGCGCCGTCTTCATCTGCGGACCCAGCCGGTTCGCCGACTTGTCGCGGCGGCAGCGGGCGGTGAAATCCTTCAGCGCCTGCCGGATACGCTCGACGATCTCGGACAGGTCAACCACTTCGGCCGGTTCCGAGACCAGAACGCCCTTGCGCGGCCGGGCCACCACGCGCAGGCCGTAGGGCGTCTGGTCGATGATCTCCTGCGCCCGCTCCTGTCCCTGCAACCGCGCGATTTCGGCGGCGACGGCGTCGGGGCCGGCCTCCCAGATGGCGTCGTCGATCAGCGCGATGCGGCGCAGCAGGTCCCAGCGGGTCTCGGTGCCGTCGAGGGCGCGTTGATACCAGTCGATCCAGAAGGCCCAGGGATGGTCGCCGTCGGGCGGGTATGTGGCGCGCAGGCTTTGCCATGGCGCGTCGAAGGGCCGTTCGGCCGCGTGCCACAGGGGGGCGGCCACGAGCTGCGGAACGTCGGCACCTGCGGCGCAATCCTCGCGCAGCGCAGCCCAGACGGCGTCGGCGGCGTCGGCGGCGGAGGAGGAGGCGGCGGCGGCGGCGGCGAAGGCGTCGGCGTCGGCGGCGTCGGCGAAGGCGAAGGCGGAGGAGGCGGCGGCGGCGGCGGAGGAGGAGGCGGCGGCGGCGGCGGAGGAGGAGGCGTCGGCGAAGGCGGAGGAGGCGGCGGCGGCGGCGGAGGAGGAGGCGGCGGCGAGCCGACCTTTGACATCGGGATCCTCTGCGCACGCAGAGGATCCCGATGTCAAGAGCGTGCGGCAGACCGGAAGCGCTGTCAACTCACGTTTGCGCGCCCAGTCCGCAGTCTCAACCTCGGACCACCAAACCGGCAAAACCCGCATCGCCGCGCGATGCGCCAGCGCCACCATCGCCTCTCGCGGCAGATCTTCCTGGTCGAGCCAGGCCCGGAACGTCTTTCCGTCCCTAATCTCCGCGATCTCGACCATCGACCTCCGCCCCTAGCCCTCCAGCCGTTTCGGCAGGGCGTTGGCCCAGGCGCTGATCGTGCCGGCGCCGAGGCAGACCACCATGTCGCCCGGGCGGGCCTCGGCGCGCACCAGGCGTTCCAGATCGTCCTCGCACAGGATCGCGTGGGCGTGGCGGTGGCCGTGGCGGATCAGGCCCGCCACCAGATCGTCGCGGCTGATGCCGGGGATCGGGTCCTCGCCCGCGGCATAGACCTCGGCGATGCCGACCACGTCGGCGTCGTTGAAACAGGTGCAGAACTCCTCGAACAGCGAATGAAGCCGGGTGTAGCGATGCGGCTGGTGCACCGCGATCACGCGCCCCGTGGTGGCCTGCCGCGCGGCCCTCAGCACGGCGGCGATCTCCACCGGATGGTGGCCGTAATCGTCGATGATGGTGACGCCGCCGACCTCTCCGACCCTGGTGAAGCGCCGGTTCACGCCCTTGAACTGCGCCAGCGCCGCGCGGATCTCGTCGCCCTTCATGCCGAGGTGGCGGGCCACGGCAACGGCCGCCAGCGCGTTCGACACGTTGTGATCGCCCGGCATCGGCAGGGTGCAGCCCTCGATCAGGATATCCTCGGCCTGCAGCGCGATGTCGAACTGCGCCACGCCCGCCTTGTAGGTCAGGTTCACCGCGCGCACATCCGCCTGCGAATTGAAGCCGAAGGTCACCACCCTGCGGTCGGTGACGCGGCCCACCAGCGCCTGCACCTCGGGATGGTCGGTGCAGCAGACCGCGAGCCCGTAGAACGGGATGTTCGAGACGAAATCCAGGAACCCCTGGCGCAGCCGGTCGAAATCGCCCCAATGCTCCATGTGCTCGGGGTCGATGTTGGTGACGATGGCGATGGTGGCGGGCAGGCGGGTGAAGGTGCCGTCGGATTCGTCGGCCTCGACCACCATCCATTCGCCCGCGCCCAGCCGGGCGTTCGAGCCATAGGCGTGGATGATGCCGCCATTGATGACGGTCGGATCGAGCCCGCCCGCATCCAGCAGCGTGGCGACCATGGTGGTGGTTGTGGTCTTGCCATGGGTGCCCGCGACCGCGACATTCGATTTCAGCCGCATCAGCTCGGCCAGCATGTCGGCCCGGCGCACCACCGGCAGACCGCGCAGGCGGGCGGCGTCAAGCTCCGGGTTGCCGGACTTGATCGCGGAGGAGATCACCACGACCGCGGCGCCGTCCAGGTTCTCGGCGCGCTGCCCCTCGAAGATCGTCGCGCCCAGGGCCTTGAGCCGGTCGGTGATCTTCGACGCCTTAAGGTCCGATCCCTGCACCCGGTAGCCGAGGTTCAACAGCACCTCGGCGATCCCCGACATGCCGATGCCGCCGATGCCCACGAAATGGATCGGGCCGACATCGGTCGGAAGCTTGGTCGCCGCGTTCATCCACTCGATCCTTCGTGCCAGAGTCATGCCTTACCCCTTTCCGCCCAGCGCCTCGACGATCTCGGCCAGCCGGTCGGCCGCATCCGGCCGCCCGCAGGACAGCGCGGCGCGCGACATCTGCGACGCCCCCTCGGGCTGGTCTAGAACCGTGGCGATCTGCGCCGCCAGGCTGGCCGGGTCAAGGGCCGATTCCGGGATAAGGATCGCGCCCCCCGCCTCGACCAGCCCGCGGGCATTGGCAGTCTGGTGGTCGCCCGTCGCGTAAGGGTACGGGATCAGGATCGCGGGCCGCCCGATCACCGAGATATCCGCGATCGACGAGGCGCCCGCGCGGGAAATCACCAGCTGCGCCTCGGCCAGCCGCTTGGGGATATCGTCGAAGAAGGGCCGCACCTCGGCCTCGACGCCCGCCCGCGCATAGGCCTCGACGACACGCGCCACGTCTTCTTCGCGGGCCTGATGGGCGACGCGGACATGGCGGCGCAGCCCATCGGGCAGCGCGGCGACGGCGGCGGGGACAGTGTCCGACAGCGCCCGCGCGCCCTGGCTGCCGCCGATCGCGACGATGCTCATCGGGTAATCGCCGGGCGGGATGTAGGGGGCGCCCGCGCGGTCCATCACCGCCGCGCGCACCGGGTTGCCGGTGTGCCAGCCCTCGACGCCGTCCGGCAGGTCGGTGGGCCAGGTGCCGCAGGCGACCGCGTGCACGCGTCTGGCATAAAGCTGGTTGACGCGGCCGAGCACCCCGTTCTGCTCGTGGATCATCCGCGGCAGCTTCAGCGCGATGGCCGCGGTCAGCGCCGGGAAGGATGGATAACCGCCGAAGCCCGCCACGACGCTGGGCCGGTCGCGCAGCATGTTCACCAGCGTCGCCAGCACCCCGAGACCCAGACGGAAGGGCGCGGCAATCCGTTCGGCGGCCCCGCCGCGCGCCAGACTGTCGGCCGCGACGCGCATGATCTCCACCTCGCGGGGGAAACCGCCCGCATAGCGCGCGCCCCGCGCGTCGGTCGACAATTTCACCCGCCAGCCGCGCGCCAGCATCGTCTCGGCCAGCGCCTGGGCGGGGAACATGTGCCCCCCCGTGCCGCCCGCGGCGATCACCAGAAGCGGCGCGCTCATGCCCGCCCCCGAAGGCGCAGGATGTCGCCGATCTCGCCCTGCGGCCGGGTTCGGGTCAGCGCCAGCAGCATCCCCACGGTGATCCCCCCCGCGATCAGCGACGAGCCGCCATAGCTGACGAAGGGCAGCGTCATGCCCTTGGCGGGCAGGAGTTTCACTGCGACGCCCATGTTGATCAGTGCCTGAACGGCAAAGGTGCAGGCCAGACCGGTGCCGGCCAGCCGGATGAAGGTGTCGCGCTCGCGCAGCAGCCGGAACAGCGAGCGGATGACGATCACCGCGTAAAGCAGGATGATGGCCGCGACCAGCACAAGGCCGTATTCCTCGGCGGCCACCGCGATGATGAAATCGGTATGCGCATCGGGCAGCGACCATTTCACCTGGCCTTCGCCGACACCGACGCCGAAGAAGCCGCCCTCCTGGATCGCGTTCACCGCATAGCCAAGCTGCGTGCGCGGGTCGATCTCGGGGGTCAGGAAGCCGTCGATCCGCCGGGCGAAATGCTCGGAATGTTCGTAGGCGAGCGTCCCCCCGGCCACGACCGCACCCGCCATGCCGACCAGCAGCAGGAACGGTGCGCCCGCCACGAAATACATCACGCCCCAGGCGAACAGGATCAGCGCCGCCTGCCCGAAATCCGGCTGGAACGCGAGAAACAGCACAACCGTCAGCGCCACCCCCAGCGACATCGCCCGCCCCGGTGGCCCGTTCAGTTCCTGCGCGGCCGCCATCATCCAGGCGGCCAGCACGATGAAGCCGGGCTTGAGGAATTCCGAGGGCTGCACGCTGGCGAATCCCAGCGAATACCACCTGACCGCGCCCTTGCCGAAATCGGTCCCGAAAACCGGCAGAAGCGCCAGCGCCGCAAAGGCCGCGAAGAAGCCCAGAACCCCCAGCCGGCGCACGAGGTCGGGCGACATCATCGAGAACACCAGCATGGTGGCCAGCGCCATCGTGCCGAACACCACCTGCCGCTCGACATAGTGGAAGGCATCGAACCCGTTCTTGGCGGCCAGCGGCGGCGAGGCGGCCAGCCCCAGCAGCAACCCCACCCCGAACAGCATCAGGATGCAGGACATCGCCCATTTGTCGACCGTCCGCCACCAGCGCGGCAAGACCGGCTCGCCCGCGCGGATCGGCGCGGTCCCGTAGACCATTTCCGTCATGGGCGCACTGCCTCGATTGCCTCTGCCCTTGCCCGTTTTCCGGGTCTGAAAGGAAGTGTAGCGCCAAAGCGGGCCTGACGCCAGTCTGGAAAGGTTACCGCGCCGCCGCCCGCGATGGCCGATGGCCGAAGCCACGCTCGGCGCCGCGCCCTCGTTTGACCGCGGATCGCGCGCGCATCCGCCCGGGCAGGATCTGCCAACGCACCACCCGTCGCACCGGGGCCGATCCGACCTTCCGTCGCCGCACAAACCCGCCCGAAGCCGCACCCCGCCCCGCGTCTTGATCCCCGCCACTCGGCTGGAGCTGACCGATGGGCTCACCCGAACCGTCCGGGGGCGGCTCTGCCGGACGCAGTCAATCGGCAAACGTCCGGCGGCAAGGGAAGCCTGCACGATCACGCACGACGACTGCCTCAAATGAGGTGATGGTCTCGAAGTCCCGCTCCGTCCGCCAAAGGCTCCCATGTCTCCGCGCGCCCGCGGCATCCTCTTCCGGGGCCGCGGCGCTGCACCGAATTCGGCGCTCTGCTGCTGCCCCGGCATCATCAGGGCCGCCCCCGCGCCATGATCTTCGATCGCTTCGTCTCCGAGGCCCGCGGCGAGCCCCCCTCCCGATATCGACGTCGATTTCGGGCGCAAGCGCCGCGAGGGGGGAATCCAGTAGATCTCCAACCGTTGCTGCCGCCGCCGCGCCGGGCGTTGCGCCAAATTCATCCGATGTCGCGGCAAGCGTGCGCTGCGCGAGGCGGGCCGTACCATGGGCCTTTCCGCGGATATGCTGGCGGCAATGTCCAGCCACGCCGGGGGCTGGGGCTTGGGCCGGATCGAGGACCACCGCCTCGCCGAGATCGGCCTTGACCCCGCCGGCCTGCGCCTGGGCCGCACGCCGGATCTGACAACGGAAATCCAGGACTTGCCCGAAAGCCAAGCGGCCCGTTCGCGCGGCTGGCTCACGCCTCGGCCTTGTTCAAGCGCCGCCCCGGCCATATCTGCCCGCGCGATGCGCGCGAGCCAGCCCCGCGCCGATCGGGGGGCAGGCAAAGGCGGATGCCTTCGCGGCGCCCGGCCTGTCCCGCCGCACCACCGCCCACCCCCGGCGCGGTGCCATGAGGCCCGCTGCCTCCGGCGGGGATACTTGAAGCCAGAAGAAGCAACGGACCATTAACCTCGATGCGTCACCCTGACGGAGCGGTACAGGCGGGGACGCCGATGACCGCGCCAGGAGAAGGCCCCCTGTCCCCCCTTCCCCCAGGAAGGCCCGGACAGGGGGTCCGCTTGTCCTTCTTCTGGCCCGAAATATCCTCGCCGAAGGCAGCCGACGCCCATGCCGCGCAAGCTATCTCAGGCGCCTGAGGATCTCCAGGCTTGCATAGCCGTCCGGGATCATGCCTACCGAACGCTGGAACGCACGCACCGCGGCGATGGTATTCGGCCCGATCTTGCCATCGACGCCCCGGGTGTCGAATCCCGCATGCGTCAGCCGTTCCTGCATTTCCTTGCGCTCGGCAAACAACAGCGCCCGGTCGCCCCGCGGCCAGGAGGCACGGATTGGCCCGCCGCCCCTGATGCGATCCGACAGGTGGCCGACCCCGATCACATAGGCATCCGCCGTGTTGTAGCGCTCGATCACGGCGAAATTGTCGAAGATCATGAAGGCCGCCCCGCGGGCCCCCGCGGGCAGCAGGATCGAGGCGCGGCCGTGATCGGGCACTGGACGGCCATCCATGTCGCGCACGCCCAGCGCCGCCCAGTCCGAGGGCATCCGCATCACGCCTCGATCCGCCAGCCGGTGATCGAACGCGCGCGGGAGCTGCACCTCGACGCCCCAGGGCTGGCCGGTCTTCCAGCCGAACCGCGCCAGATAGGCCGCGGTCGAGGCCAGCGCATCCGCCGGGTCGTCGCTCCAGATGTCGCGCCGCCCGTCGCCGGTGAAATCGACCGCATAGGCCAGGTACGAGGTCGGGATGAACTGCGTGTGCCCCATCGCACCCGCCCAGCTGCCGGTCATGTGCCGCGCATCCGTGTCGCCCGACTGCACGATTTTCAGCGCCGCGATCAGCTGGTCCTCGAAGAAGGCGCCGCGGCGCCCGTCATAGGCCAGCGTCGCCAGCGCCTCGACGATCGGGGTCCTGCCGCGATATTCGCCATAGGCGCTTTCCAGCCCCCAGATTGCGACCACGACCTCCTTGTCGACGCCATAGCGCGCCTCGATCCGGTCCAGCAGGCCGCGATGGCGCGTCAGCGCCTCGCGCCCGTTCCCGATCCGCGTTTCGGACGCCGCGCTGTCGAGATAGTCCCAGATCGTCTTGGTGAATTCCGACTGGTTGCGGTCGCGCTCGATCACGTCGGCGTTGTAGCGCACTCCCTGAAAGGCCGTGTCGAAGACCCCGGCCGCGATGCCGTGCGACAGCGCGCGGGAGCGAAAGTCCTCGATCCAGCGCTGGAACCCCTGGTTCGCGGTCGAGACCTGGAGGGCGTTCAAGGGCGCCTCCATCCCGGTTGCCGGCCGCGGCGCCGGACGGGGCGATTTTTCAAGAACCTCGGCCCCCTGCAGCGGCGCGACACTGGCTATAATGGCTGCAAGGGCCATGGCGGCCCCCGCGCTGGCGGGTCTGGAAATCATCTGCTCGTACCTTTCCGGCTTTGGCACGAGTGTAGCGTTCTGCGCCGGGATCGCAAAGCGCCCAATCCCCGTTTCCCGCCGGTTTCCGCCTAGCGGCGTTTGCGTGTCGTCTTGCGCCCGACCTTGGCGGCCTTGGCCCTGGACCGGCCAAGGTTCCGCTGCGGGGCCTTGCCGCGCATCTTGCGCGGGCCCGCCCCGATCGCCTTGCCCTCGATCGACAACAGGTCCAGCGTCAGGCCCCCGGTCACCGGCACCGCTTCGGACAGCCGCACGGTGACCCGCTGGCCGATGCCGATGGTCAGGCCGGTATCGGCGCCCATCAGGGTCTGCGCCTCGCGGTCGTGGTGGAAATACTCCTGCCCCAGCTCGCGGATCGGGATCAGGCCGTCGGCGCCGGTCTCGTCCAGCTTCACGAACACCCCGAACCGCGCGATCCCCGACACGCGCCCCGTGAACTCGTTGCCCACCCGTTCCGACAGGTAGGCGGCGAGGTAACGGTCGGTGGTGTCACGCTCGGCATCCATCGAGCGGCGCTCGGTCTCGCTGATGTGCTGGGCCGTGGCCTCCAGCGTGTCGATGTCGTCGGGCGACAGGCCGTCCTTGCCCCAGCCGTGGGCGGTGATCAGCGCGCGGTGCACGATCAGGTCGGCATAGCGCCGGATCGGCGAGGTGAAATGCGCATAGGATCGCAGCGCCAGCCCGAAATGGCCGAAATGTTCCGGCGTGTAATAGGCTTGCGTCATCGAGCGCAGAGTGGACAGGTTGATGAGTTCGGAAAACTCGGTGCCCATCGCCTGATCCAGCAGGTCGTTCAGGTGGCGGGTCTGCAGCACCTGCCCCTTGGCCAGCGTGAAGCCCGAGGCTGCCGCCACCTCGCGCAGCGCATCCAGCTTCTCGGGGCTCGGTTCCTCGTGCACGCGAAAGATCAGCGGGCGGCGCAGGCGGGTCAGTTCCTCGGCGGCGGCGACATTGGCCAGCACCATGAACTCCTCGATCAGCCTGTGCGCGTCCAGCCGGTCGCGGAATTTCACCGAGGTGACGTGGCCGTCCTCGGACAGCTCGATCCTCCGTTCCGGCAGGTCCAGGTCCAGCGGCTGGCGCGCCGCCCGCGCCCGGGTCAGCGCCGCGTAGGCCGCGTAAAGCGGGGTGATCACGTCACCCATCAGCGCCGCGGTCTTTTCGCTCGGCCGGCCGTCCTGCGCTTCCTGCACCTCGGCATAGCTCAGCGCGCCGGCCGACGCCATCAGCCCGCGGGTAAAGCGGTGCGACAGCTTGGTGCCATGGGCGTCGATCTTCATCGCGACCGCGATGCAGGCCCTCGGCACGCCCTCGTGCAGCGAACACAGATCGCCCGACAGCCGGTCGGGCAGCATCGGCACCACCCGGTCGGGGAAATAGGTGGAATTGCCGCGCCTGCGCGCCTCGCGGTCGAGCGCCGAGCCGGGCGTCACGTAATGCGCCACGTCGGCGATGGCGACCCACAGGATATGCCCGCCCTCGTTCCTGGGGTCGTCGTCGGGCATCGCCAGCACCGCGTCGTCGCGGTCGCGCGCGTCGGGCGGGTCGATGGTGACCAGCGGCAGGTGGCGCAGATCCTCGCGGCTGCCCAGGCCCGCGGGTTTCGCGCGGTCGGCCTCGAAGATGGCGTCGTCGGGAAACTCGTCGGGGATGCCGTGCTGGTGGATCGCGATCAGGCTGACGGCCCTGGGCGCGGTGGGATCGCCCAGCCGGTCCACCACCCGCGCCCGCGGCAGACCCATCCGGGCGCGCGGGCCGATCTGCTCGGCCTCGACCAGTTCGCCGTCCTTCGCCCCGTGGGTCGCGTCGCGCGCCACCATCCATTCGAGGTCCGCGCCCTTGTCGATCGGCACGATCCGCCCGCCCTCGGCGCCCTTGCGGAAGATGCCGAGAACCCGTTTCGGGTTGGCGCCGATCTTGCGGATCAGCCGCGCTTCGTACTGGTGATCCTCGCCGCGCACCTCCTGCAGGCGGGCGAGGATGCGGTCGCCCTCGCCCAGCGCGGGTTCCGACTTGCGCGCGATGAACAGCACGCGCGGCTCGGGCCCCTCGCCATGCCATTCCAGCGGTCTGGCGAACAGATCGCCATCACGGTTCGGCGCCAGCACCTGCAACACACTCACCGGCGGCAACCGGTCGGCGTCGCGGTAGGTCTTGCGCCGCTTTTCCAGGTGGCCCTCGTCCTCCAGTTCCTTGAGCACGCGCTTGAGGTCGATCCGGTCGGCGCCCTTGATGCCGAACGCCTTGGCAATGTCGCGCTTCGAGGTCTCGCCGGGATGCGCGGCGATCCAGTCGAGGATCTGGGTCTTGGAAGGGATCTGGCTCATGCGGTCAGAGGTAGCATGCGCGCCCGCCTCCGTCAGCCGGAAAGCGGGGCCGGATCAGGCGAAATAGGCGGCAAGGATGCGGGTATAGATGCGCTTCAGCGCCTCGATCTGGCCGGCCTCCACCCGCTCGTCCACCTGGTGCATGGTCGTGCCGACAAGGCCGAATTCCACCACCGGGCAGAACTCCTTGACAAAGCGCGCGTCCGATGTGCCGCCCGAGGTCGACGGCTCGGGACGACGCCCGGTTTCGGCCTCGACCGCATCCGCCACCAGATCGGACAGGGCGCCCGGCGGCGTCAGGAAGCTTTCGCCCGAGACCTTCACCTCCATGTCGAAGCGGATGCCGGTCTCGTCGGTCACCTTGTCAGCCTCGGCGCGCAGCCACTCGGTCAGGCTGTCGGATCCGTGCGCCTCGTTGAAACGGATGTTGACGGTCGCCCGGCAGATGCCCGGGATCACGTTTGTCGCGGGATTGCCGGTATCGAAGGTGGTGACCGCCAGCGTCGAGGGATCGAAATGGCGCGTGCCCTCGTCCAGCGGATAGACCGAGAGCCGCTCGATCAGCCGCGCCAGCGCCGGAATCGGGTTCTGCGCGCGCTGCGGATAGGCCGAATGGCCCTGCACACCGTGCGCCGTAAACCACGCCGTCATCGACCCCCGCCGCCCGATCTTCATCATGTCGCCCAGCCGTTCGCGCGAGGTCGGCTCGCCCACCAGGCAGACATCCATGTGCTCGCCCTCGGTCGCCACCCAGTCCAGCAGAGCGACCGTGCCGTCGGTGGCATCGCCCTCCTCGTCCCCGGTAATCATCAGCACGATCGCGCCATCGGGCGGCGTTTGGGTCACGAAGTCGATGGCGGCGGCGACGAAAGCCGCAACGCCCGATTTCATGTCGGTCGCGCCACGCCCCCACAGGATGCCATCGCGCAACTCGGCCCCGAACGGGTCATGGGTCCAGGCCGCCGTATCGCCCGCAGGCACCACGTCGGTATGGCCGTTGAAACCGAAGGTCCGGCGGTGCCCCTTGCCCCCCCAGCGGGCAAAGAGGTTGGCAACACCCCCCCGGTCCACCCGCCTGCACTCGAATCCCGCCGCGGCCAGCCGGGTTTCCAGCAGCCGAAGCGCGCCGGCCTCGCTGGGCGTGACCGAGGGGCACCGGATCAGATCTGCGGTCAGGGCGACGGGGTCGGTGGGCTGGGTCATGGGCGCGGATCCTGTAGCTGCGCGCCCAGCGATAGCCCGGCGCGCGCCCCGCCGCAATGCCGCGGCGCGGCGCGGCTGCCCCGTCAGATCACCACGACATCGAGCGGCGGAAAGCCATTGAAGCCGACCGAGGCATAGCTCGACGTATAGGCGCCCGCGTTGCGGATGATGACCCGGTCCCCGGCCTTCAGCCCCAGCGGCAGCAGCACGGGGCGCTTTTCATACAGCACATCGGCGCTGTCGCAGGACGGCCCGGCCAGGATGCAGGGTCCCATCGCCTCGTGGTCGCGGTCGGTCGCGAACTGGTAGCGGATCGCCTCGTCCATGGTCTCGGCCAGACCCGAGAACTTGCCGATGTCGAGATAGACCCAGCGATAGGCATCGGTGTCGCATTTGCGCGAGACCAGCATCACCTCGGCCGCGATCGCACCCGCCTCGGCCACCATGCCGCGGCCGGGTTCCGCCATCACGCGCGGCACCGCCCCGAACAGATCGGTCACAAGGCGCATCACCTGCGCGGCATAGATTTCGGGCGCCTCGACCTCCTCGCCGTAGAAGGCCGGAAAGCCGCCGCCGATGTTCAACAGGTCCAGATCGAACCCGGCACCGCGCGCGGCATGCCAGACGCCTGCCACCTCGTCGAGCACCGACAGCCACATCCGCGCCGCCCGCGTCTGGCTGCCGACATGGAACGAGAGGCCCACCGGCCGCAACCCCGCCGCAAGGGCGCGCGCCAGCAGCGGCTGCACCTTGCCCGGCGCACAGCCGAACTTGCGCGACAGCGGCCAGTCGGCCTCGGTCGCGGTGACCAGCACGCGGATATAGACCTGCGCGCCGGGGGCGTGTTCGGCGATCTTGTCGATCTCTTCCTCGGCGTCCGCCGCGAACAGCGTGATCCCCGCCTCATGCGCAAAGGCGATGTCCGCGGCGCGCTTGACCGTGTTGCCGAAGGAAATCGCCGACGGCGCCGCGCCCTGGGCCAGGCACAACTCGATCTCGGCGCGCGAGGCGGCGTCGAAGCCCGACCCCAGCGCGGCGAGGCGCGCCACGATCTGGGGCGCGGGGTTGGCCTTGACGGCATAGTGGATCGCCGCGCGGCCTAGCCCCGAGGACAGCGCGGCATAGCGCTCGGCCACCGCCTCGGTGTCAAGCACCAGGGTCGGCCGCTCGAAGCGATGCGCGTGGATGAAGGTTTCGGCGCGGGAGGGCGCAGCGACAGGGGATCGGCCGACGAAGTCGGTTTGCGTAGCGTACATGGTCATCTCCAATAGACCCGGCCAGCTATGACCGCTCAGTTCCAAGGGAGACGTTACCGTCGCTACGTACCCCGGGGGCCGGGACAGAGGCGCGTGCGTTGGCGTCCGTGCGGGGGCACATAGGGTTTCGCCTGAGTCGGTGCAACAGAAATTCCCGGCTCGCCAAAGAATTCGGTCTTCTCACGTGAAATCGTGATCGCAATGCAACCAAGGAGCGATCCGGCGAAGGCTGCCGGTCAGGCCAGCCCTGTCTCGGTGCGCCCGCGCCGGTCGCTGCGGAGGTTGGCGTAAAGCACGTGGTTGCGCCAGCGGTTGTTGATCTGCAGATAGCTTTGCGCCACGCCCTCGTACTTGAAGCCGCTCTTTTCCAGCACCCCGCGCGAGGCCACGTTTTCAGGCAGGCAGGCGGCCTCGATCCGGCTGAGATCGCGCAGGGTAAAGGCATGGTGGACCAGCGCCTCGATCGCCTCGCGCATATAGCCCTGGCGGGCGAAGGGCTGGCCGATCCAGTAGCCGAGCGTGCCCGATTGCGACGGCCCGCGCCGGATGTTGTCCAGCGTGATCGCGCCCAGCAGCACATCGTCGGCGCGGCGGACCAGGAACAGCGGAATAGCCGATCCCGTGCCCAGCGCCCGCTGCGCCCAGTAGACGCGGTTGGTAAAGGCCTTGCGGCTCAGGTGGTCGGGCGCCCAGGCGGGTTCCCAGGGGATCAGGAACCCGGCGCTGGCCGATCGCAACGCCGCCCAGTCGCGCCAGTCGGAATGGGCGGGGGGGCGCAGGGTCATCCGCTCGGTCTCGATGCGGACCTTGCGCCTCAGGCCCAGCATCAGGCGGCAAGCCTGCCCTGCAGCGCATCCAGCGCCGGCGCCTTGGCCACGGGTCCGTAAAGCGCAAGCGCGGCGCGGCCAGCCTCGGCCAGATGGCCCGCAAAATCGCGCACGTCGCCCGTGGTCACCGCGTCGATATGGGCGATGGTCTCTTCGACGACGGGCACCCGATCCCAGATCGCCACCAGCCGCGCCAGCCGCTCGGCCCGGTTCGACGGGCTTTCCAGCCCCATCAGCAGCCCCGCCTTCATCTGGACGCGCGCCCGCGCCACCTCGGCGGGCGTCATGTCCTGGGCCGAGCGCGCGATCTCGGCCATGGTCAGATCCGCCAGTTCGCCGATCTGCGCGGCGCTGGTGCCCGCGTAAAGGGTGATGAGCCCGGTATCGGCATAGGCGCCGGTCTGGGCGAAGACGGTGTAGCACAACCCGCGCTTTTCCCGCAGTTCCTGGAACAACCGGGACGACATCCCGCCCCCCAGCGCGGTCGAGAAGATCTGCGCGGTGTAGATCGCGGGATCGCGGTAGCCCGGCCCTTCGAAGGCCAGCGCCATGTGCGCCTGTTCCAGCCGCTTGACCTCGCGCCGCTCGCCCCCGGTGAACTGCGCGGGTTGCGGCGCTTCGTGCGGGCTGGACGAAAGATGGCCGAACAGCGTCTCGGCCAGCCGCACGATCTCGTCATGGTCGACGGCACCGGCCGCCGACAGGATCATCCGGTCGGGGGTATAGTGCCGCGCCACGAACGAAAAGAAATCGTCCCGCGCAAACGCGCTCACCCGCTCGGCCGGGCCCAGCAGCGAACGCCCGATCGCCTGGCCGGGATAGGATACCTCCTGCAGCCAGTCGAAGATCACGTCATCGGGGGTGTCCAGCACCTGCCCGATCTCCTGCAGGATCACGCCGCGCTCGACCTCGATCTCGGCGGGCTCGAACAGCGGGTTCAGCAGGATGTCGGCCAGCACGTCCAGCGCCAGCGGCACGTCGGCCTCCAGCACCCGGGCGTAATAGGCGGTCATCTCGCGGCCCGTATAGGCGTTGATATAACCGCCCACATCCTCGATCGCCTCGGCGATCTGCAGGGTCGTGCGCTTTTCGGTGCCCTTGAACGCCATGTGTTCCAGGAAATGGGCGATGCCGTTTTCCTCGGGGCGCTCGTTACGTCCACCGGCCATGATCCAGATGCCGATAGAGGCCGATTTCAGACCCGGCATCCGCTCGGTGACGATGCGGAACCCGTTGGGCAGCCTGTGCAGGTCTACGCTCAAGACGCGCGCCTTTCTTCGATGAGGGACTCGATGGCACCAAGGTCGTTGTCGACGACGGTGACACGCTCGGCTCGCTCATACAGGTCCGCCATCCGATTGGGAAGGGCTGGCCTGAGCCCCGTGGCGGCCTCGACCGCGTCGGGGAATTTCGCTGGATGCGCGGTGGCCAGCGTGATCATCGGCGTGGCGCTTGCGGGTTGGTCCATCGCGACCTTCACGCCGACCGCCGAATGGGGGCAAAGGATCTCGCCCGTGGCCGCATGGGTGGCCCGGATCGTGGCCGATGTCTCCTCCTCGGACGCGCGGCCCGAGGCAAAGACCTCGCGCAGGGCCTGCAACGCGCCCTGGCTGATGGTGAAGCCCCCCTGCTCCTTCAGCGCCTGCATCTGCTGGGCGACCGCGGCGCCGTCGCGGCCATAGGCCTCGAACAGCGCGCGCTCGAAATTCGAGCTGACCTGGATATCCATCGACGGGCTGATCGAGGGGGTCACGCCGTGGGTTTCGTAGGCCCCGCCGCTCAAAGCCCGGTGCAGGATGTCGTTCTGGTTGGTCGCGATCACCAGCCTTTCCACCGGCAACCCCATCCGCCGCGCGATGTAGCCCGCGAAGATGTCGCCGAAATTGCCCGTGGGCACGGTGAACCCCACCGACCGGTGCGGCGCGCCCAGCGATATGGCCGAGGTGAAGTAATACACCACCTGCGCCAGCACCCGCGCCCAGTTGATCGAGTTGACGCCGGCCAATGCCACCCGGTCGCGGAACTCGAAATGGTTGAACATGTCCTTCACGCGGGCCTGGCAATCATCGAAATCGCCCCGCACCGCCAGCGCGTGCACGTTGGCCTCGGCGGGCGTGGTCATCTGCCGGCGCTGCACCTCGGATACGCGCCCCTCGGGGAACAGGATGAAGACATCGACATTGTCCAGCCCCCGGAACGCCTCGATCGCCGCCGACCCGGTATCTCCGCTGGTCGCCCCCACGATGGTCACCCGGTTGCCCGACCGTTCCAGTGCCGCCTGGAACAGCTGGCCGATCAGCTGCATCGCGAAATCCTTGAAGGCCAGCGTCGGCCCGTGGAACAGCTCCAGCAGGAAATGGTTGGCCCCGATCTGCACCAAGGGTGCGCGCGCCGTATGGCCAAAGCCCGCATAGGCCCGCGCAATGATCGACTCGAACTCGGCATCGGCAAAGGTGTCGCCGATGAAGGGACGCATCACCCGGAATGCGGCCTCCTCATAGGTCAGCCCGGCCAGCCCCGCAATCTCCGCGGGCGCCATTTCCGGCACGGTCTCGGGCACATAAAGCCCGCCATCGCGCGCCAGCCCGGTCAGCATCGCCTCTTCGAATGTCAGGACCGGGGCCTGACCCCGCGTGGACACATAGCGCATCTGGCAGCCTTCTCTCAGTCTGCCGCCTGATACGCCAGACGCGGGGCGGTGTCACCCCGGACGGAACTGAGATTGGCAGAGGGGGTGCGTCCGGGCCGCGGGAGCGCGCGGCACCGGACGTAATCAGGGAAAGCCCGGCAGTCGAAGCCCGGACCTCGCGCCAAGCGCAGTTCCCCGGTTCCCTTGGCTGGCGTTGACCGCCATTCTTCGCGATATCTGCGGAGACAGTTGCATCGCTTGACCAAGGAAACATATTGAGCGGGAGGACACAAGCGAAAGCTGCGACATTCTGCCGCCTTTCTTTATCCCGAGGACGCGCATGACCCAGGCCCCCTTCCGTCCCTTCGAGACGCTGATCGACCGTGATCGCGCACTGGCGGTGCTGCAACAGGCGACGGCGGGGGCCGATGACGGCGAGCTGTTCCTCGAACGCACCCGCTCCGAGGTTCTCAGCTTCGACGATGGAAGGGTGCGCACCGCCAGTTACGACGCCTCCGAGGGATTCGGCCTGCGCGCGGTCCGCGGTGAGGCCGCGGGCTATGCCCATTCCACCGAGATTTCCGAGGCGGCACTGAAACGCGCGGCCGAGACGGCGCGGCTTGCCGTCGCCGATGGCGGGGGAGTGCTGGCCGATCCGCCGCAGGCGACCAACCGGCGCCTCTATACTGACGCCGACCCGATGGCCGAGGCCACGTTCGGCGTGAAGCTCGACACGCTGCGCGAGATCGACGCCTTCGCCCGCGGGCTCGACCCCCGCGTGGTGCAGGTGACCGCGACGCTGGCTGCGTCCCTGCAAGAGGTGTTCATCCTGCGCCCCGATGGGATGCTGCTGTCCGACATCCGCCCGATGACGCGCCTGAACGTCGCCGTGATCGTCGAGGAGAACGGCCGCCGCGAATCGGGCAGCCATGGCGGCGGCGGGCGCAGAGGCCTTGCGGGCCTGATCGACCGCACCGACTGGGAAGCCACCGCGAGCGAAGCGTTGCGGATCGCGCTGGTCAACCTGAACGCAGAACCCGCCCCCGCGGGCGTGATGGACGTGGTCCTTGGCCCCGGCTGGCCGGGGGTGCTGCTGCACGAGGCCGTGGGCCACGGGCTTGAGGGCGACTTCAACCGAAAGGGCAGTTCGGCCTTTGCCGGGCTGATGGGCCAGCGGATCGCCGCGCCCGGCGTCACGGTGGTCGACGACGGCACGATCCCCGACCGCCGCGGCTCGATCACCTTCGATGACGAGGGCACGCAATCGGGCCGGACGGTCCTGATCGAGGACGGTATCCTGGTGGGCCTCATGCAGGACCGGCAGAACGCCCGCCTGATGGGCGTGGCCCCCACCGGCAACGGCCGGCGCGAAAGCTTTGCCCACCCGCCGATGCCCCGGATGACCAACACCTACATGCTGTCCGGCGCGGCCGACCCAGCCGATATCGTGGCCGACCTCAAGGACGGCATCTATGCCGTGGGCTTCGGCGGCGGCCAGGTCGACATCACCAACGGCAAGTTCGTCTTTTCCTGCACCGAGGCCTACCGGGTAAAGGACGGCAAGGTGGGCACGCCGGTCAAGGGCGCGACGCTGATCGGCGACGGACCGACCGCGCTGCAGAAGATCCGGGCCATCGGCAACGACATGGCGCTGGACCCCGGCATCGGGAACTGCGGCAAGCAGGGCCAGTGGGTGCCGGTGGGCGTGGGCCAGCCGACCCTGATGATCGGCGGGCTGACGGTGGGTGGCGCGGGCACCTGACCGGCACGCCACGGGTGCAGATCGGCGGATTTCCGCCGATATTGACACACTTATACCGGGAAAATTTCATCCATAACGCGAATTTTTTTAATCCGTTCACCTTCTGTTAACCCTCTCCGGTCAAATCTGGCCTCACGGATGAGCGAAGTTGCGAGAACGTGGAGATTATCTCTTCCTACCACCCCCTCGCACCACCCACCCGGGAAGACTCCCAGGCATCGTAGCTTCGTCTCATCCGGTCGCGCCCCTCGGGCGCGACCGGTCCTTTCAGCCCGTCGATCCAGATCATTCCACCAAGGCTAACGCCGCGCCCGGAGCCGCCTGTACATCTTTGCGTGGCAGCGCCGCATGGGATTCGGGCAGGCCATGGATCTGTTCACCTTCCGTTAACCTCGCCTGCGGCACTGTCCCCCGGTCATCGACCGGAGTATCCGACGTGCCGACCCTTGCCGCCGATTCCCCGCGCACCGCCCCCCTCGCCGAGGCCGAGCTTGTCGCGCGTCTGCGGCTGATCCGTTCGCGGCGGGTGGGCGCCACGACCTTCTTCCGGCTGATCGACGAACATGGCAGCGCCGAGGCCGCGCTGGACGCGCTGCCCGGCGTGGCGCGCGCCGCGGGCGTCGACGGCTACGAGGCCTGCCCCGAAGGCGTCGCGCGGGCGGAACTGTCCAAGGCACGCGCGCTTGGCGCTGTGCCGCTGGTCCATGGCACGTCCGGCTATCCCGAGGCACTGGCCGAATTGCCCGACGCGCCGCCGGTGCTCTGGGCGGTCGGCCGGACCGACCTGCTGAACCGGCCGATGGTGGCGCTGGTGGGGGCGCGGAACGCCTCGTCGCTGGGCGTGCGCATGGCGCGGAAACTGGCCGAGGGGCTGGCCGAGGCGGGCCATGTCGTCGTGTCGGGGCTGGCCCGCGGCATCGACCGCGCCGCCCATCTGGCCGCGCTGGACACCGGAACCATCGCCGTGATGGCGGGCGGCGTCAACGTGGTCTACCCGACCGAGAACGAGTCGCTTTTCAACGCGATCGGCGGCCAGGGGCTGCGCCTGTCGGAACATCCCGCGGGTCTTCAGCCCCAGGCGCGCCACTTTCCCCAGCGCAACCGCATCATCTCGGGCCTCGCCCGCGCCGTGGTGGTGGTCGAGGCGGCGGCGCGCTCGGGCAGCCTGATCACCGCGCGCACTGCGCTCGACCAGGGCCGCGACGTACTGGCGGTGCCGGGCCACCCGTTCGACGCCCGCGCGGCGGGCTGCAACATGCTGCTGCGCGACGGCGCGACGCTGGTACGCGGCGTCGAAGACGTGCTCGACGCGCTGGCCGCGCCCCCCGCGCCGCCCCTCACCCGGGCCGCCGCCGCCGAGGCGCCGCGCCGCCCGCGCATCACCGAGGTGCCCGATACCCCGGCCCATGCCCGCCGTCCCGTCGCTGCGGATTGCGCCGTGCTGCATGCCGAGATCCTGTCGCGCCTGGGCCCCTCGCCGCTGGCCGAGGATCAGCTTATCCGCGACCTGAACCTGCCCGCCGGCCACGTCGCGCCCGAACTGCTGATGCTGGAACTGGAGGGGCGGATCGCGCGGGCGCCGGGCGGGCTGATTTCGCGCATGGATTGAATTTTCCACAACTCGATCCACCCTGCGGTGCGACGCGGGGCACCTGCCCCGCGCATTGACATTCCCCCGTTGCCGCCCACATTGCAGGCCGCCAAGGCTGTCCGCCCCCGCATGCGCCCCGAGTCGAAAGGAATTTCATGCCCGTCGTTGTCGTCGAGTCGCCGGCCAAGGCCAAGACAATCAACAAGTATCTGGGCTCCGACTACACGGTTCTGGCCTCTTACGGACATGTCCGCGACCTGCCGCCAAAGGATGGTTCGGTCGATCCCGACCACGGGTTCGAGATGACCTGGGAGGTCGCCGCCGACAGCCGCAAGCACATAAAGGCCATCGCCGACGCGCTGAAAGACGACAATGCGCTGATCCTCGCCACCGACCCCGACCGCGAAGGCGAGGCGATTTCCTGGCATCTCGAAGAGGCCCTGCGCGGCCGCAAGGCGATCGGCAAGGACACCAAGGTCAGCCGCGTCGTGTTCAACGCGATCACCAAGTCCGCCGTGACCGAGGCGATGAAGAATCCCCGCCAGGTGGACGAGCCGCTGGTGCATGCCTATCTCGCGCGCCGGGCGCTGGATTACCTCGTGGGCTTCAACCTGTCGCCCGTGCTGTGGCGCAAGCTGCCCGGCGCGAAATCCGCGGGCCGGGTGCAATCGGTCTGCCTGCGCCTGATCGTCGAGCGCGAGATGGAGATCGAGGCGTTCCGCGCCCGCGAATACTGGACCGTCTCTGCCATCCTTTCCACCCCCCGCGGCCAGACCTACGAGGCCCGCCTGGTCACGCTGGGCGGCAAGAAGCTCGACAAGTTCGACATCGCCAACGGGACGGCGGCGGAACTGGCCGTGCAGGCGATCCATTCGCGCGACTTCACCGTTTCCTCGGTCGAGGCCAAGCCCGCCCAACGCAACCCCGCGCCGCCCTTCATGACCTCGACCCTTCAGCAAGAGGCCAGCCGCAAGTTCGGCTTCGGCGCGCGCCAGACAATGCAGGCGGCGCAGCGGCTCTATGAAGCGGGCCACATCACCTACATGCGGACCGACGGCATCGACATGGCACCCGAGGCGGTGATGGCCGCGCGCGATGCCATCAGGGACCGCTTCGGCGCCGATTACGTCCCGAAAAGCCCGCGGATGTACAAGAACAAGGCCAAGAACGCGCAGGAGGCGCATGAATGTATCCGGCCGACCGAGATGACCCGCGATCCCGCCGCGCTGAAACTCACCGATGACGACCAGCGCAAGCTTTACGACCTGATCTGGAAGCGCACGCTCGCCAGCCAGATGGAGGCCGCCCGCCTCGAACGCACCACGATCGAGGTGGAAAGCGCCGATGCCCAGGTGGGCCTGCGCGCCACGGGCCAGGTCGTGCTGTTCGACGGCTTTTTGCGGATCTACGAGGAAGGGCGCGACGATGTCGTTCTGGACGACGAGGATGACGGCCGCCTGCCCCAGATCATGCAGGACGAGCCCGCCCGCAAGGAAAGCGTCACGCCCGAACAGCACTTCACCCAGCCCCCGCCCCGCTATACCGAGGCGACGCTGGTCAAGCGGATGGAGGAACTGGGCATCGGGCGCCCGTCCACCTATGCCTCGATCGTGACCACGATCCAGGACCGAGGTTATGTCACCAAGGACAAGAACCGCCTGATCCCCGAGGACAAGGGGCGGCTGGTGACGGCCTTCCTGTCGAACTATTTCAGCCGCTACGTGGGCTACGAGTTCACCGCCAACCTCGAGGACGAGTTGGACGACGTCTCGGCCGGCACGCGCGAATACCGCGACGTGCTGGCGCGGTTCTGGCGCGATTTCTCTGCGGCGCTGGCCGAAACCGCCGATCTGCGGATCTCCGAGGTGCTGGAAAAGATCGACGAGGTTCTGGCCCCCCACCTTTACCCCCCGCGCGAGGACGGCTCCGATCCGCGCATCTGCCCGAAATGCGGGACGGGACGGCTGAATCTCAAGACCGCGCGCTCGGGCGGCGCCTTCATCGGCTGCGCCAACTACCCCGAATGTCGCTATACGCGCCCGATTTCCGCCCCCAATGGCGAGGACGGCGCGGCCGAGCTGGACGGCAAGGTGCTGGGCCTTGACGAGGGCGACGAGATCACGCTGAGAAACGGCCGCTTCGGTCCCTATGTCCAGCGCGGCGAGGCGACCGAGGAAATCCCCAAGCCGCCCCGCGCCAGCCTGCCCAAGGGTTGGGCGCCCGAGGCGATGGATCTGGAAAAGGCGCTGATGCTGCTGTCCCTGCCCCGCCCGATCGGCCCCCATCCCGAGGATGGCGAACCGGTCGAGGCCGGAATCGGCCGCTATGGCCCCTATGTCCGGCACGGCCGCGTCTACGCCAACCTGCCCGAGGTGGACGAGGTCTTCACCGTCGGCATGAACCGCGCGGTCGAGGTTCTGGCGCAGAAGAAGACCCGCGGCCGCGGCGCGGCAACATCGGCCGCACCGCTGCGCGAGTTGGGCGAGCATCCCGACCAGGGCGGACCGGTCAACGTGATGGCCGGCCGCTACGGGCCCTACGTCAAGTGGAACAAGGTGAACGCGACGCTGCCCAAGGACATGGACCCGGCCGATGTGACGCTGGAAATGGCGGTGCAGATCATTACCGAGAAGGCGGGCAAGACCGGCAGCAAGAAAGCCGCGGCGAAGAAACCGGCGAAAAAGCCCGCGGCCAAGCCCAAGGCCGACCCGAAGAAGGCGGCCGCCAGGAAACCCGCGGCGAAAAAGGCCCCCGCGAAGAAGGCCGCGGGCTGATCGCTCCGCGGCACACCCGGACCGGACATCGCGCCGGATGTGCCGCATCGGCCCGCGCCTTGCGTTGACTCCGGCCGGACGCTTCGCCACTACTCGGGGCGCGAAGGTTCAGACGGGGAGTGATCCATGAACAAGGTTTACGGCAGCGCCGCCGAGGCCCTCGACGGGCTTCTGTTCGACGGCATGTTCATCGCCGCGGGCGGCTTTGGCCTCTGCGGCATCCCGGAACTGCTGATCGACGCGATCAAGGCGGCGGGCACGAAGGACCTGACCTTCGCCTCGAACAATGCCGGCGTGGACGATTTCGGCATCGGCATCCTGCTGCAGACCCGGCAGGTAAAGAAGATGATCTCGTCCTATGTCGGCGAGAATGCCGAGTTCATGCGGCAATACCTGTCGGGCGAACTGGAGCTGGAATTCAACCCGCAGGGCACGTTGGCCGAACGCATGCGCGCGGGCGGCTGCGGCATCCCCGGCTTCTACACCAAGACGGGCGTCGGCACCGTCATCGCCGAGGGCAAGGAACACAAGGACTTCGACGGCCAGACCTACATCCTGGAACGCGGGATCGTGGCGGACCTGTCCATCGTCAAGGCGTGGAAGGCGGACACCACCGGCAACGCGGTGTTCCGCAAGACCGCCCGCAACTTCAACCCGCCCGCGGCGATGTGCGGCAAGGTCTGCGTGATGGAAGTCGAGGAAATCGTCGAACCCGGCACGCTCGACCCCGACAAGATCCACCTGCCCGGCATCTACGTGCACCGCCTGATCCAGGGCAGCCACGAAAAGCGCATCGAACAGCGCACCACCCGCGCGGCATAAGGGTCAAAATGATATGCAGTGGTTGCTGTTTGCTGTCTGGCAGATCGGATCAATCGCAACATTTGTGTATCTGACCTTCTTCGATGGCTACATCTACAACGCTTGGAATTGGCTAATTGTCATTCCAATCAACATCTTCCTCGGAGAAATCTGGCCCATCTACTGGCTGGTTCTCCGTCCCCTTTTCGGAGGTTAGTCATGCCCTGGGACCGCAACCAGATCGCGCAGCGCGCAGCCAAGGAACTCAAGGACGGGATGTACGTCAATCTCGGGATCGGCATCCCGACGCTGGTGGCCAACTTCATCCCCGAGGGCGTGACGGTCACGCTGCAATCGGAAAACGGGATGCTGGGGCTTGGCCCCTTCCCGACCGAGGACGAGGTCGATCCCGACCTCATCAACGCCGGCAAGCAGACGATCACCGAACTGCCCCATTCGGCCTATTTCGACAGCGCGCAGAGTTTTGGCATGATCCGCGGCGGCAAGATCGCCATGGCGATCCTGGGCGCGATGGAGGTCAGCGAAAACGGCGACCTGGCGAACTGGATGATCCCCGGCAAGCTGGTCAAGGGAATGGGCGGCGCGATGGATCTGGTGGCAGGTGTCAAGCGGGTGGTGGTCGTGATGGACCACACCAACAAGCACGGCGAGTCCAAGGTGCTGAAGGACTGCACCCTGCCGCTGACCGGCACGGGCGTGGTGAACCGGATCATCACCAATCTGGGCGTGCTGGACGTGGTCGAGGGCGGATTGAAGATCGTCGAATGTGCCGATGGCGTCACCGAGGACGAGATCCGCGCCGCGACCGAAGCGACCATCGTCGGGTGATGCGCATGAAAACGGGGGCCCTCGGCCCCCGTTTCCCGCGCCGTTACCGCCTGCGATCAGTTCGCGCTGCTTTCGTCGCCCGCGGCGGTCAGCTCGGTGATGATCGCGCGGGCGCGGTCGTTCACGATCGGCCCCCCCACCGCGTTGCCAAGGTTGTCGGCGAACAGCCGCGTGTTGCCGTCATCGCTGGCCAGTGCCTGAGCGCGGATGATCCCGGCGGCGCGCTCGTTCACGGTGTTCGAACTCGACGCGGTCATCTCCGGCGCCTTGGTGAGCCGGACGGCGGCATCGTTGCCGGTCTGCTCGGCGGCCGATTTCAGTTCCACCAGTTGCGGCAGCGTATACGCCCCGGCCGGGACGCCGAGCTGGCGTTCAAGCTGGCTCTGCGCCAGCGCGGGGGCGGCGGCGGACAGGATCAGGGCGGTGGTCAGGGCAAGGCGTTTCATCGTGGTCTCCATTGTCGGTGTCGGACCGTGGTCCGGTTTCTGGTCTCGCGGACGCTGCCTCGCATCCTGTCCCGAGAATGGGCTTGGTTCGGCATCACATCAACGCACAGATGCGTGCGCTCAAGGTTGCGTGAGTGCGCAGGCGCACATAACCTGTTCCGCTTTTCCGAGAGCCCCCGCGACCGGTTCGTGATCGGCCGCCCGGCCCTGCGGAAACCCGCCCGGCCGCGCTGTTGCCAATGCGGAAACGGCTTCATAAATCCGCCCCAATCTGTTGCTATGCGCGCGGTGACATGATGAGCCGCATTTCCCCCTCGACCGAGGCCAGCCCGATCCGCGGCTGGCGTGACCCGCTGCTGATGGCGGGGCTTCTGGCGCTGGTGGTGGCAGGGCTTGCCGGGCTTGCCGCCGCCACCGGCTGGGACGAGACGCGCGCCCAGTTGCTGCGCCTGGGCCCCTGGCAGCTTGCGGCCCTGCTGGGCCTGTCGCTGGTCAACTACCTGATGCGGGGGCTGCGCTGGCATGTCTTCGCCCGCAGGGTCGGCCTGCCGCCCGGCTTCCTGCGGGACATGCGCCACTATCTGGGCGGTTTCCTGATGAGCGTGACGCCCGGCCGGGTTGGCGAACTGGTACGCGTGCGCTGGATCCGGCGCGAGACGGGGATGACACTGGAACGCACCGCGCCGCTGTTCCTGATGGACCGGGCGGCCGATCTGGTGGCGATGGCGCTGATCCTCGGGGCCGCGCTTGCGCTGTCCACCAGCGGCATCGCGGGCGCCGTGCCACTGGCCGCGCTGGCGCTGGGCACGGCCGTGGTCGCGACCCATTCGCGGCTGTTGTCGGCGGTCATCACGCGCACCTACCGGGTGCTCGGCCGCTGGCCCCGCCTGTTCGGGCGGCTGCGCGGCATGGCGCGGACGCTGGCGCATTTCTCCCATTCCGGCGTGCTGGCCGCGGCGGTGGCGCTGGGGCTGATCGGCTGGCTGGCAGAAGGCTATGCGTTCTACCTGCTGCTCGTCTGGCTCGGCGCCGACACGCCGGCCGCAACCGCCATGGCGATCTTCGTCTTCGCGACGCTCGCGGGCGGGCTGACCGGCGCGCCCGGGGGCCTGGGCGGCGCCGAGGCGGCGATGGTCGCACTTCTCACCCTCGAGGGGCTTCCCCTTGAAACCTCGATCGCGGCGACCGCGGTGATCCGGGTGACCACGCTGTGGTTCGCCGTCGGGATCGGCGCGGCGGTCTTCCCGGTCGCGGAACGTCTTTCGAAAAGGAAAAGGCATGCAGTGGAAAACCGCTGATTACACGGGCTGGGGCCGGGCGCTGAGGGCGCGCGGCACCCTGGCCCGGCCCGAGCGCGTGCCCGCGCTTGCCGACGCGCTGACGGCGCGCGGCCCCGCCATCGGCAACCGCCGCTCCTATGGCGATGCGGCCCTCAACTCGGGCGGCGCGGCGGTCGAGATGACGCGGATGGACCGGCTGTTGTCCTTCGACCCCGACACCGGCGGGCTAGAGGTCGAAGCCGGCGCCACGCTGGGCGAGATCCTGCGCCTCTTCGCGCCCCGCGGCTGGATGCCCGCGGTGCTGCCCGGCACCGGGTTCGCCACCGTCGGCGGCGCCATCGCCAACGATGTCCATGGCAAGAACCACCACAATGCGGGCAGCTTTGGCCAGCATGTGCAGGCCGTCACCCTGATGACCGACAGCGGCCCGCGCGAGGTGACGCCCGAACGCGACCCGGCGCTGTTCCGCGCCACCATGGGCGGGCTCGGCCAGACCGGGGCGATCCTGTCGGCCCGGCTGCAACTCAGGCCGACCCCCGGCCAGCGGATGCGCGTGGTCGAGACCCGGATCCCGCATTTCGACGCCTTCATCGCCGCGCTCGACGCCTCCGAGGCCGAATTCGCCGTGGGCTGGGTCGACGCGACCGCGAAACGCAAGCGGCTGGGCCGCGGCATCCTCGAAGAAGGCACGCTGGCCGAGGGCGGCCGCCCCGGCCCCGCACGTCGGGCGAAATCCATCCCCTTCGACGCGCCCGGGCTGCTGCTGTCAGCGCCGGTGGTCAAGCTTTTCAACCGCTGGTACCGCTGGCGCGTGCCCGATACGGGGCGCAAGCGCACCCGCCCGCTGGAAGAGTTCTTCTTTCCGCTCGACGCGCTCCACGACTGGAACCGGCTCTACGGCAAGCGTGGCTTCCACCAGTTCCAGTGCATCGTGCCGAAGGACGCGGCCCCGGCGCTGAAGGAGATCCTTGCCGCCATCGCGAAATCCGGGGTCGCCTCGCCGCTGGCGGTGCTGAAACGCATGGGGCCGGGTCGCGCAGGCCACCTGTCCTTCCCGATGGAGGGCTACACGCTGGCCGTCGACGTTCCCGCGCAGCGACGGAAACTGCCCGCGCTGCACGCCCGGCTGCAGGATATGGTGCGCGACGCGGGCGGGCGGCTCTACCTTGCCAAGGACGGTCTTGCCGGGCCCGAGACGGTTGCCGCGATGTATCCCGAGCTTGACGCCTGGCGCGCCGAGATCGCCAAGGCCGACCCCGATGGCCAAATGACCACCGACCTCGTGCGTCGGCTTCACCTCAGGAGTGCCGCATGACCGAAACCTGGATCATCCTTGGCGCGTCCTCCTCGATGGCCCGCGCCTTTGCCCGCAAGCTTGCCGAACGCGGCGACGGCGTGATCCTCGCCGGGCGCGACACGGCCGACCTGGAACGGGACGCCGCGGATGCCCGCGTGCGCGGCGCGGCGCTGGCCGAAACCATCCGCTTCGATGCGCGCGATGCGGCCAGCTTCGGCCCGATCGTCGCGCGGATGGCCGCCTGCGAGGGGCCGGTCTCGGCCGCGGTCTTCGTGGGCTCGATGCCGTCCCAGACCGAGATCGACGCCGACCCCGCGCTGATCGACGCCGTCGTGATCGACAATTTTACCGGCCCCGCCCGGCTGCTGCAGATGCTTGTCCCCCTGATGGAGGCGCGCGGCGGCGGCACGGTGGTCGGCGTGGGTTCGGTCGCGGGTGACCGGGGCCGGATCGGCAACTATGTCTACGGCGCGGCCAAGGCGGGCTTCGCCACCTACCTCTCGGGGCTCAGGAACCGGCTGACGCGCGCGGGCGGCCACGTGGTCACCGTGAAACCCGGCTTCACCGACACCGCGATGACCTGGGGGATCGAGGGCATGTTCCTCGTCGCGCCGCCCGACAAGGTCGCCGCCGACATCCTGAAGGCGGTCGAAAAGAAGCGGAACGTGATCTACACACCGATTTTCTGGCTGGCGATCATGTCGATCATCCGGGCGATTCCGGAACCGATCTTCAAGAAGCTGTCGATCTAGCACGCCGGGGGCACCTCGCACGCGCCGGTCCGGGGGTCTTGCGGATCGACCGCCCCCCCGGCCTGCAAGACCAGCAACGGTTCAGCCTGACGTGAGCCTTTGATGCGCCATCGGTTCGAGCAAAAGGGCGAACGCGCTCACGCAGTCGGAAAGGTGGCGTTCATGCCCCATCCCCGCCCTGGCAGAAGCCGGACACGGCCAGTACCGCCGCCAGGATCCTGCGCGCCCGGCCGCACCGTTTGGTCAGCACCAGTCGTCGCGGCCCGTTCCGACCGCGTCCGCCACATGGGCGAACCCGTCGCGGGCGAGCAACCGGTCGAGCCCCCGCACGATCTCGGCCGCCAGGCTCAGGCCGCCATAGACCAGCGCGGTGTAAATCTGCACCACCGAGGCGCCCGCGCGGATCTTGGCGTAGGCCTCCTCGGCCGAACCGATGCCCCCCACCCCGATCAGCGGCAACTGCCCCCCCGTCGCCACCGACAGCCGCGCCAGAACCCGGGTCGAGCGTACGAAAAGCGGCGCGCCCGACAACCCGCCCGCCTCGGCCGCATGGCGGCTTCGCAACTCGCCGCGCGCCAGCGTCGTGTTGGTCGCGACAATGCCCGACAGGCCGCTGTCCAGCGCCACCTCGGCAATCTCGTCGATCTCGGCATCCGTGAGGTCCGGCGCGATCTTGAGAAAGACCGGGATCGGCCGCGCCAGCCCAGCCCGCGCCGCCATCACGCCCGCCAGAAGCGCCGAAAGCGCCTCGCGCCCCTGCAACTCGCGCAGCCGCTCGGTATTGGGCGACGAGACGTTGACGGTGACGAAATCCACATGCCGCCCGCAATGGGCCAGCACCGCGGCGAAATCGGCCGCGCGGTCCGCGCTGTCCTTGTTCGCGCCGAGGTTCAGCCCGATCACCGTGCCCGCGGGCCGCGCCGCCAGCCGCGCCCCGATCGCCACCATACCCTCGTTGTTGAAGCCGAACCGGTTGATCGCGGCGCGGTCCTCGCTCAGCCGGAACAGCCGCGGGCGCGGGTTGCCCGGCTGCGGCCGGGGCGTCGCAGCGCCCACCTCGACAAAGCCGAAGCCCGCGCGCGACAGCGGCCCCAACGCCTCGGCGTTCTTGTCATAGCCCGCCGCCAGACCCACCGGGTTCGGCAGCCTCAGCCCCGCCAGTTCGGTCGCCAGCCGGGCCGAGGTGATCGGCCCCGGCAGCGGTACCAGCCCCGCCTTGAGCGCGATCAGCGACAGGCCATGCGCCCGCTCGGGGTCCATCCGGTGCAGCAGCGCCAGCCCCGCCCGTTCGAGCGGCGTCATACCACGCCCTCGGGAAAGATGTGGCCGGTGGCCCCCAGCGGCAGCGACTTGTCCCAGACCACGTCGGCCGCGGTCAGATCGCGGTAGAGATGGGGAAACAGCGCGCCGCCCCGCGAGGGTTCCCATTTCAGCGCGGCGCCCAGCCGGGCAGCGTCAACCGCCACCAGCACCAGGTCGCTTTCCCCGGCGAAGTGGCGTTCGGCGGTGACGGTCACCTGTTCGGCCGTGGACAGGTGGATGAATCCATCGGCAAGGTCCACAGGCGCGCCCGCGCTGCGGCCCGCCGCGCGGAAGGCGTCCCATTCGGCCCTGCGGAAGATCTTGTAGATCAGCATGTCCGCCCACATGCCCGCTGGCGCGGCGCCGGTCAAGCGCGAGAGGCTTTGACAGGCCTCGGCAGGCGGGCCAATCTCGTGTCATCGACCAACAGGGGATTCACCATGACAACGCGCTTCCTGTCCGCGGCGGCAGTGTTCGCGCTTTCGGCCAGTCTGGCCGAGGCCGAGTATTCGCTGACCATCCTGCACACCAACGATTTCCACGCCCGCTTCGAACCGATCTCGAAATACGACTCGAGCTGTCCGGAAGAGGACAACCAGGCGGGCGCGTGCTTTGGCGGTTCGGCGCGGCTTGTGACCGCGCTGGCGGCGGCCAGGGCGCGGACCGGCAACGCCGTCCTCGTCGATGCGGGCGACCCGTTCCAGGGCACGCTGTTCTACACCCATTACAAGGGCATGGCAGCGGCCGAGATGATGACCGCGATGGGCTATGACGCGATGGCCGTGGGCAACCACGAATTCGACGACGGCCCCGAGGTTCTGGCCCGCTTTGCCGGCGCAGTGGATTTCCCGGTGCTGATGGCGAATGCCGATCTCTCGGGCGAACCCCTGCTCAAGGACATCATCCGGAAATCGGTGGTGATCGAGCGCGGCGGCGAAAGGCTGGGCCTGATCGGCCTGACGCCCGAAGACAACCCCGACCTCGCCAGCCCCGGGCCCAACATCGTCTTTACCGAAGCGGTTGGCGCGGTGCAGGCCGAGGTGGACCGGCTGACCGCCGAGGGCGTGACCAAGATCATCCTGCTCAGCCATTCGGGCTATGAGCTCGACAAGGCGATCGCGGCCCAGACCACCGGCGTCGACGTGATCGTGGGCGGCCATTCACATACGCTGCTCTCCTCCACCGACGAGGGCGCGGCAGGTCCCTATCCGACCATGGTCGGCGACACTGCCATCGTGCACGCCTATGCCTATGGCAAGTATCTGGGCGAACTGAACGTCACCTTCGACGACGCGGGCGTGGTGACCGCGGCCGCGGGCGCGCCGATCCTGCTGGATGCAACCGTGGCCGAGGACGCCGACACCAGGGCGCGGGTCACCGAACTGGCCCAGCCACTGGAGGAAATCCGCCAGCGGGTCGTCGCCGAGGCCACCGCGGCGATCGAGGGGGACCGCAGCGTTTGCCGGGCGATGGAATGTCCGATGGGCAACCTTGTCGCCGACGCGATGCTTGACCGGGTCCGCGACCAGGGGATCAGCATCGCGATCCAGAACGGTGGCGGGCTGCGCGCGTCGATCGACGCAGGCCCGGTGACGATGGGCGAGGTGCTGACCGTGCTGCCGTTCCAGAACACGCTGTCCACCTTCTTCGTCTCCGGCCAGACGGTGATCGACGCGCTGGAAAACGGTCTGTCCCAGGTCGAGGAGGGCGCGGGCCGCTTCCCGCAGGTCGCGGGCCTGCGCTTTGCCTGGGATCCCGCAGCCGCACCGGGGGCCCGGGTGACGTCGGTCGAGGTGGCGGAAAACGGCGCCTGGGCACCGATCGACCCGGCCCGGACCTATGGTCTGGTGTCAAACAACTATGTCCGGAACGGGGGCGACGGCTACAAGGTGTTCCAGAACGCCGACAACGTCTATGATTTCGGCCCTGACCTCGCGGATGTCACCGCCGAGTTCCTGGCCGCCAACGCGCCCTACACACCCTATACCGACGGGCGGATTGCCAAGGCCGAATAGGCCGGCGGCATCCGAGACCGCAAAGGCCGCCCGGCCCGAACCACCGCGAGACGTGACCCAACGGCGCGTTTCGCGGACGCAGGCCCCGCCGGAAAGGGCGCATGGCGGCGCAAGACGCGCCATGCGCCCCCACTTGACGTTGGAATGTGAACAGCACCTGTCGTCCGGACCGGATTGTCCAGAGGGGCCTTTTGCGTCGCGCGACACGGATGGGGGTACGTGGCCCGCACACCGGCCGCACCGGCGCCCGCCACGGCAAAACCCTTTGCCGTCCGGGGCGGCGTCAGCCCGCCGCGCGCGACTGCCGCTTGCGCTCGTGCGGGTCGAGGAAGCGCTTGCGCAACCGGATCGCGCTGGGTGTCACCTCGACGAGTTCGTCATCGTCGATATAGGCGATCGCCGCCTCCAGGCTCATCCGTATCGGGGTCGTCAGACGCACCGCCTCGTCGGTGCCCGAGGCGCGGATGTTGGTCAGCTTCTTGCCCTTCAGCGGGTTCACTTCCAGATCGTTGTCGCGCGAATGTTCGCCGATGATCATGCCCTCGTAGACCGGTTCCTGCGCGCCGATGAACAGCCGTCCGCGATCCTCGAGGTTGAACAGCGCATAGGCGACCGCGGTCCCGTTCTCCATCGAGATCAGCACACCCGCACGCCGCCCGGGAATCGGCCCCTTCCAGGGCGCCCATTCATGGAACACGCGGTTCAGAACGCCCGTGCCGCGGGTATCGGTCAGGAACTCGCCGTGATAGCCGATCAGCCCGCGCGAGGGCACATGCGCGATGATCCGGGTCTTGCCCGCGCCCGCCGGGCGCATCTCGGCCACCTCGCCGCGGCGGGGGCCGGTCAGCTTCTCGATGACGACGCCGGAATATTCGTCATCGACATCGACTGTCACCTCCTCGATCGGTTCCAGCTTCTGGCCGTCCTCCTCGCGGGTCAGGACCTGCGGGCGGGAAATCGACAGTTCGAACCCCTCGCGGCGCATGTTCTCGATCAGCACGCCCATCTGCAGTTCGCCGCGGCCCGCCACCTCGAAGGCCTCGCCGCCGGGCGTGTCGGTCACCCGGATCGCGACGTTCAGTTCGGCTTCCTTCATCAGCCGCTCGCGGATCACGCGGGACTGCACCTTCTTGCCGTCGCGGCCCGCCATCGGGCTGTCGTTGATGCCGAAGGTGACAGAGATCGTCGGCGGATCGATCGGCTGGGCCGGCAGGGCCTCGGCCACCGAGGTGGCGCACAGCGTATCGGCGACCGTTGCCTTGGACATGCCCGCCAGCGTCACGATATCCCCCGCCTCGCCCACGTCGATCGCGGTCTGCGACAGGCCGCGGAAGGCCAGCACCTTGGACACGCGGAACCGCTCCAGCTCTTCGCCGTTGCGCGTCAGCGCCTTGATCGTTTCGCCGGGACGCACGCGGCCCGACTCGATCCGCCCCGTCAGGATGCGCCCGATGAACGGGTCCGCCGACAGGGTGGTGGCCAGCATGCGGAACGGTTCGTCCACGTGGGCCAGTTGCCTCGGCGCGGGAACGTGATCGAGGATCAGGTCGAACAGCGCGTGCAGATCCTTGCGCGGCCCGTCCAGTTCGTGATCGGCCCAGCCGGACCGGCCCGACGCATACATGTGCGGGAAGTCGAGCTGCGCGTCGGTCGCGCCCAGGTTCGCGAAGAGGTCAAAGACCTCGTTCAGCGCGCGCTCGGGCTCGGCATCGGGCTTGTCGACCTTGTTCAGCACCACGATGGGGCGCAGGCCCAGCGCCAGCGCCTTGGAGGTGACGAACTTGGTCTGCGGCATCGGCCCTTCGGCGGCGTCCACCAGCAGCAGGACGCCATCCACCATCGACAGGATCCGTTCCACCTCGCCGCCGAAATCGGCGTGGCCGGGGGTGTCGACGATGTTGACCCGGTGCCCGTCCCATTCGACTGAAGTCGCCTTGGCGAGGATCGTGATCCCCCGCTCGCGTTCGATATCGTTCGAATCCATCGCTCGTTCGGCCACCGTCTGGTTCTCGCGGAAGGAACCCGACTGTCTCAGCAACTGGTCGACGAGCGTGGTCTTGCCGTGGTCGACGTGGGCGATGATCGCAATGTTGCGAATGTCCATGTGTCTTGCCTCTGGGGGAGTTGCGCTGCCGATAGAGGCTTTTCCGCGAAAAGGCGAGTCCCAATGCTCAATGCGCGGCGCTTTTCGAGAACAGGTGGATCACCAGGATGCCCAGAACGATCATTCCCATTCCCAGAACCGCGGGCAGGTCGATCCGCTGGCCGAACACCCACCAGCCGATGAGCGCGATGAAAACGATCCCCAGCCCGGACCAGATCGCATAGGCGATGCCCACCGGGATGGTCCTGAGCACCAGCGCCAGCAGATAGAAGGACAGCGCATAGGCGACCACCACCACGACCGAGGGCAGCAGCCGGGTGAATTGCTGGCTGGCCTGCAGGGCAGAGGTGCCGATGGTCTCGGCCAGGATCGCCAGGATCAGGAAAAGGTAGGATTTCGGCACTGGTCGCGCTCCCGTCTTGGAAAGTACACAATTCCCGACAACAGTCGCGCCGCGTGCAGGTCAGCGCAAGCGGCGGACGGGACGAAAGGACGGGCGGATGAGCCTCACGACCCACAGGGTGGAATTCTCCGGGCGGGCCGGAACCTATTTCGGCATCTGGATCGTCAACCTGTTGCTGTCGATCCTGACCATCGGCATCTACTCGGCCTGGGCCAAGGTCCGGACCCAGCGCTACCTCAACCAGAACCTCACGATCGACGGGCGCGCCTTCGACTATCACGCGACGGGGCTGCAAATCCTGATCGGGCGGATCATCGTGGTGGCGGCCTTCGTCGCCTATTCGCTGCTCGCGGCGATTCCGCTGTTCGCGGTCGTCCTTCCCATCGGGCTGATCTTCCTGATCCCTTGGCTTCTGAACCGCAGCCTCGCCTTCAACGCCCGGGTGACCAGTTTCTCGGGGCTGCGCTTCGGCTTTGACGGCAGTTACTGGCGGGCGTTCCGGGTCTACATCCTCTACCCGGTCCTCGCGGTCTTCACGCTGTACCTTGCCTTCCCCTTCGTCGCCCGCGCGGTACGCAGCCATGTCGTGAACGGCCACCGCTTCGGCACGGCGCGGTTCCGCTTCGAAAGCGGGATCGGCCCGTTCTACAAGGCCTTTCTCATGGCCGGGCTCTGGGCCGTCGGCACCGGGCTTCTGCTGCTGGCGCTTTTCGCGCCGCTCCTTGCGGGGTTCGACCCCTCGGCCTTCCGGACCGGAACCGGCGACCCGGACCCGCGCCAGGTGCTTGCCGCGCTGGTCCCGGCGGCCATCATCGTCCTTGCGATCCTGCCGGCGGGCTTCATCTACCAGGCCTTCATCCGCAACGCGGTCTTCGCGGCCACCACGCTGGAGGGCGGCCATGCCTTCACCTCGGACATCGCGCCGCTGCGGCTGGTGTGGATCGGGGTCAGCAACGCGGTGGCGGTGGTCTTTTCGCTGGGGCTTTTGCTGCCTTGGGCGCGGATCCGGATGATTGCCTATCAGGCCGCCCATACCCATGTCACGGTGAACGGCAGTCTCGATACCTTCACCGCCGCCGAGGCGGAAAAGGTGGGGGCCATCGGACAGGCCTATACGGATATCGAAGGGTTTGATGTCGGTCTTCCCGTTTGACGGCCTGGCCGGAGAGGCCTACGGCCCCGGATCGTCCCGCCGCCACCGCGCCGCGTTGATCATCGCGGCGGACAGCGCGCGGCTGGTGGACGAGACCGGCGCGACGCTGGCCGAGGGGCGCGCGCGGCGCGAGGCGCGGATCGCGGGTGGGCCATCGCGCGTCGTGCTGCCAGGCGAGTGGGTGTTCGAATGTCGCGACCACGGCGCGCTGGACGCCGCCCTTGGCCCCGCGCGCGGCGACTGGCTGATCCGGGCCGAGGCGTGGCACCCACGGCTGATCGCGGTGGTGGCGGGCTGCCTGCTGGGTGTTTGGCTGATCTGGCGCCACGGGCTCGACCTGCTGGTGGCCGCGGCGATCGCGCTGACCCCGCCCACGCTGGTCGAGGCGATCGACCGCGGCAATCTCGCCGCGGTCGACCGGATGTTCGCCGAGGAAACCGGACTGCCCCCGGACCGGCAGGCCGGGATCCGCGCGATCTTTGATGCCATCGCGGCGGCCGCCCCGCCCCCGCCCTATGGCGAGTACCGCCTGGTGCTGCGCGATGTGCCGGGACTTGGACCCAACGCCTTCGCGCTGCCGGGCGGCACGCTGGTACTTACCGACGACCTGGCCGAGCGGTTCCCCGACGACGACGTGATCGCCGCGGTGCTCGGCCACGAGATCGCCCATGTCAGCGAACGCCACAGCTTGCGCCAGCTTTACCGGTCGCTGTCGATCTACATGCTGGTCGCGCTGATCGCAGGCGACGTGGGCCCGGTCCTCGAGGACGTGTTGCTCGAAGGCAACCTGCTGCTTTCGCTGGCCTATTCGCGCGCCCATGAACGCGATGCCGACGCGCTGGGCATCGAGATCGCGGCGCGGGCGGGCTATGACCCCGCCGCACTCATCACCTTCTTCGAGGCTTTGGACCGGATCGCCGCCCCGCAAGGGCCGGCGTGGCGGTCCACCCATCCCCTGTCGGCAGACCGTGCCCGGGCGGTCGAAGAGATGCTTTCGGAGCGGGACTGACCCGCGCCGGCGGGTTCGGGCACACCCCTTGCCAGCCGGTTCCGCCGGTCGTATCGCTTGTTCATGCGGATCAACGCCTTGCCCACCCCATGACCCCGCGCCCGGGCTTCGAGCTTGGCGATACGCTGGTGCCCGCAGGCACCCGGCGGACGGTCGACCTGCCGGTCTCGGTCCTGTCCGACCACACCCCCGTCACGATGTCGGCCCATGTGATCCACGGCCGCCGCCCCGGCCCGGTGGTTTTCGTGACCGCCGGCATCCACGGCGACGAGGTCATCGGGGTCGAGATCGTGCGGCGCCTGCTGAACCTGCCCGTGCTCGGCGGCCTTGCCGGAACGCTGATCGCCATTCCCATCGTCAACGCCTTCGGCTTTCTCAACCTGTCGCGCTACCTGCCCGACCGGCGCGACCTGAACCGCTGCTTTCCGGGCACCGCCGAGGGCTCGATGGCCGCGCGGCTTGCGCATCTGCTGACCAGCGAGGTCGTGGCCCGCGCCGATCTGGGGATCGACCTGCACTCGGCCTCGATCCACCGCACCAACCTGCCGCAGGTCCGCGTGGCACCGGGCGATGACGAGCTGATGCGCCTGGCCGGGGTCTTTGCCGCGCCTGTCGTGCTGCGCTCGGACCTGCGCGAGGGCTCGCTCCGGCAGACCGCGCGCGCGCTTGGCGTCGGGATGCTGCTGTACGAGGCGGGCGAGGGGCTGCGCTTTGACGAGACCGCCGTCCGGGCGGGGGTCGCGGGCATCCTTCGGGTGCTGCACGACCGCGGCATGGTCGGGGCCAAGGGCGTGCCGCGTGCGCGGCGCGCGCCCCTGGTGTGCCGCGCCTCGCGCTGGTTGCGCGCGCCGCAGGGCGGGCTGTTGCGCACCTACCGGTCCGAGGGCGAGGTGGTGGACAAGGGCGATGTTCTGGCCGTCGTCTCGGACCCGTTCGGCGAGGTCGAGGCCGAGATCCGCGCCCCCGAGCACGGCATCATCCTGGGCCGCGCGGTGCTCCCGGTGGTGAACGAGGGCAACGCGGTCTTCCACCTGGCGGCGATCACGCCCTCGGACCGCGCGGGCGACCGGATGGGCGCGTGGACCGCCGAGCTCGGGGCCGAAAAGCTGTTCGACGAGGACGAGATCCTCTAGCGATGGGCGCCCGCCGCGCTGTCGGCCGCGGCCTCAAGCGCAGGATAGCGGGCCCCCAGAGTCGCCGCCCGAACCACGAACGAGATCAACAACGCCGCCCAGAGCCCGTGATTGCCGAAAGCCGGCACCAGCAGGGCAGCCGCCACAGCATAGACCGCCGCCGTGATCCCCATCATGTTGCGCATGTCGCGCGTGCGCGTCGCGCCGATGAAGATGCCGTCCAGCATGTAGGAGGCAAGGCCGAACACCGGCGCCGCCACCATCCAGGGCAGGTAATCCCGCGCCGCGGCGCGCACCTCGGGCGCGGTGGTCATCAGGTCGATGACCGCGCCTCCGAACAGCCCGAAGACCACGGCCAGGCCCGCAACGGTCACGACCCCCCAGAGGCTGGTCATCAACGCCGCCCGCCGCAGCGCCGCCCGCGCGCGGGCGCCCATCGCCTGCCCCACCAGCGCCTCGGCGGCAAAGGCAAAGCCATCCAGCGCATAGGCGGTGATCTCCAGGAATTGCAGCAGCACCTGGTTGGCCGCAAGCGGCACGTCGCCGAACCCCGCGGCCACGAACAGGAACGACACGAAGATCCCCTGTAACAGGAGCGACCGGATCAGGATATCGGCGTTCACGCCCGCCATGCGCCTGATGCGCACCCGGTCGAACACCCGCGCCCGGTCGCGCCAGGCCGCACCGCGGAACGCGCCCCGGCACAGCCACAGCCCCATCGCGGCGCCCGACCCTTCGGCGATCAGGGTCGCGACCGCCACCCCCGGCACGCCCCAGCCAAGCCCGAGCACGAACCACAGATCGAGCACGATGTTGATCGCGTTCATCCACAGTTGCAGCACCAGCACCGCCCGCGTGCGCCCCTGCGCGATCAGCCAGCCGGTGATCCCGAACAACCCGATCGCCGCCGGCGCCCCCCAGATGCGGATCTCCAGATAGTCGCGCGCCATCGACTCGACCTCTGCCGAGGCAGGTGCAAGCTGGAAGGCCCCGGCGAAAAGCAGCGTCTGGCCCGCGATCAGCGCAAGGCCGGCACCCACGCCCACCAGCAGCGCGCGGGTCAGCATCGCGTCGACTTCGGCGTGGTCGCGGGCGCCCCAGGCCTGGGCGGTCAACCCGGTCGTGCCCATGCGCAGGAAGCCGAAGATCCAGTAGATCGCGGCAAGGATGATCGCGCCGATGCCCACCGCCCCGATCGGCGCGGCCTCGCCCATCTGGCCGACGACGGCTGTATCGACCGCGCCCAGGATCGGCACGGTCGCGTTCGACAGCACGATGGGCAGCGCGATGGCCAGAACTTGGCGGTGGGTCAGGGGCGGCGCGGCAGGGGCCGCGGCCCCGGCGGCAATGTCAGCCATTGCGGGGCGGCATCAGGAAATGGCCGGTAGCCTGCGCGTAAAGCCGCGCGCGGTTGTCCTGCCAAGCCTCGACATGGACCGAGGCATAGCGCCGCCCCGAGCGGTTGACGCGCGCCCGCGCATAGGCGTCGCGCGGCAGGCCGGTCCGCAGGTAGTCGACGGTGAAGTCGATGGTCTTCGGCAGCCGCGGCAGGGTGTCGGGGGTCAGCGCCAGCGGGTCCAGCGCGCCCGATTCCATGTCCTCCCAGATGATCGCCCAGCTCAGGCCGATGATCGCCGTCACTTCCAGAAAGGCCGCGGTCACACCACCATGCAGCGCGGGCAGCATCGGGTTGCCGATCAGCTTGTCGTCGAAGGCCAGGATGGCGGTCAACTCGTCGCCGCGGCGCTCGAACTCGATGCCGAGAAAGTTGATGTAGGGCACGCCATGGACCAATGCCGACAGCGCCGCATCGCGCCGCTGCTTGATGACCTGGACGGGCTCGGGGGCCTTGCGGGTCATGGCTTTGCCCCTGCCCCGCCGCGTTCCACGGTGAAGGCCCCCGAGGCGGTGGCGACCGGGTTCTCGTGGTCCTCGTCGGTCGCGGTGGCGCGCACGAAGGCGACCGAGCGGGTGACATGATAACATTCGGCCCGTGCGGTGATCCGCTGGCCGGGCGTGGCCGCCCGCATGTAGTCGATGCGCAGATCAATGGTGGCGGTGCCCGCGGGCGCGTCGGGATGGCTCATCACCGCCGCGCCGCCGCAGGTGTCCAGAAGCGCCGAGACCGCGCCGCCATGGATCACGCCGCTTTGCGGATCGCCGATCAGCCGCGGGTCATAGGGCATCGAGATCTCGGCCACGCCGTTGCCGATCTCGTCCACGCGCATGTTCAGCGCGCGCGAATGGGGAATCATCTCGATGAATTGCCGCGCGATCCGCGCGTTGTCTTCCTGCATCGGGCGCTCCTCTTCCGCCCGAGTTATTGGCCCTTGCCAGATGCCCCGCAAGTGCTAACTTCTGCAATTGAGAACCATTCGCATCTTCAGGATCGGACAACCGGCATGACGACCGACACACTCGACAGGCGGCAGGGCCTGCCCCGCCCGGGCACCGCTTTCCTGGGTCCGTGGCGCGGGCGGCGGCTGCTGGTGGCGCTGACGCTTCTGGCGCTGGCTCTGGCGCCGGGTGAGCTTGGCGCGCTGACCCGCGAGCTGATGACGGATGCCTATGTCCAGGTCAGCGTCTTTGTCGCGGCAACGCTGTTGCTGTTCTACGGGTCGGAACGGCTGTTCCGGTTCGACATGGGCACGGTGCTGCGCCACGCGCGCGGGTGGCAGGTGCCGATGGCCGCCCTTCTGGGCGCGACGCCGGGCTGCGGCGGTGCGGTGATCGTGGTGGCGGCCTATACCTCGGGCAATGTCGGGATGGGCGCGGTGGTCGCGGCGCTGACAGCGACGATGGGCGATGCGGCCTTCCTGCTGATCGCGACGCGGCCCGACGCGGCGGCAGTGCTTCTGCCGCTGTCCTTCGCGGTGGGCGTGGCCACCGGATGGCTGGTCGACCGGTTCGACCGCTCGGACCTGCCCCGCCTTAAGGGCGCTTCGTGCGAGCTTGCGCCGCGGATCGGGCGCCTGCGGCCGCGCGACATCGCCTATGTGCTGCCCGCCCTGCCGGGTCTGGCCGTCGGCGTGGCACAGCTCGGCCAGGTCGAGATCGAGACGGTCATCGGGCTGCCCGTGGCGGCCATCGCCCTGACCGGCACCGCACTGGGGCTGTTCATCTGGGCAAGTTCGCCGGTCACCGCGATGACCAACGCCAAGGACGCGCCGCTGACCCGCGTGGCCGAGGAAACCAGCTTCATCTCGGTCTGGGTGATCGCCGCCTACCTCGCCTACGACTATGCCGCAGTGTTCGGCGGGCTCGACCTTGCCGCCTGGTTCCAGACCATTGCGCCGCTGTTGCCGCTGATCGCCATTGCGGTGGGCTTCGTGCCCGGCTGCGGGCCGCAGGTGCTGGTGACCACGCTTTACGTCAACGGCGCGCTGCCCTTCGCGGCGCTGATCGGCAACGCGATCTCGAACGATGGCGACGCGCTGTTCCCGGCCATCGCGATCAACCCGCGCGCGGCCCTGCTCGCCACGGTCTATTCGGCGATTCCGGCCCTTCTCGTCGCCTATGGGTTTTACCTTTTCGCACCGGGCTTCATGAACTAGACTGATGGTTCATCGTGTTGCCCGCGCGAACGCAGGGAAAACGAAAGACCCGATGTCCGACGACCGGCTGACGTTCAAGGAAATGTGCGCGCGGTTCGACGTGACACCGCGCACGCTGCGCTATTACGAGTATATCGAGCTGCTGAGCCCCGAAAAGTCGGGCCGCGCGCGGTACTATTCGCCGCGCGATGTCGCCCGGATGACCCTGATCCTGCGCGGCCGCCGCTTCGGCTTCAGCCTCGAGGAAATCCGGCAGTGGCTGTCGATCTACGACGAGCAGGGCAGCCGCGCGCAACTCGAGGCGATGGTCGACATGTCGGACCGCCAGCTCAAGGCGCTGGGCGATCAGCGCGAGGATCTCGATCGCTCGATCGCCGACCTGAAGGCGCTGCGCGACGAGGTGGCCGAGAGCCTGGCGCAACAGGACGCCGCGGGCAGCAAGGCCCGTTAGCCGCAGCGGCCTTGTGACGCAGCGTTATGTTTACGTCAACGTCAATCCGTATTGTCTAGAGCCACGGCAGTCTTCATCTCAGGGGCTGGGGAAGGCAAACGGTACGAAGACGGAACATGAACGACGAACTGCTGACAATCCGCCAGATGTGCGACGCCTTCGGGGTCACGCCGCGCACCCTGCGCTTTTATGAATCCAAGGAATTGCTGGACCCGAAGCGCGAGGGCCAGCGCCGGCTTTACACCCGCCGCGACCGCGGTCGTCTGACCCTGATCCTGCGCGCCAAGCGGTTCGGCTTCAGCCTGGAACAGATCCGCCAGTTGCTGTCGCTCTACGACACCGATGACGGCAAGGAACAGCAGCACCGCGAAGCCTATGTGATCGGCCGCGAGCGGCTGGCCGACATGCGCCGCCAGCGCGCCGACCTCGACGAGGCGATCGCCGAACTGGAACAGCAACTGGCCTGGTGCGAGGAAAAGCTGGCCCAGTTCGCCAGCGCCGCCCAGGGCCGCCAATAGCCCGCAACCGACCACGCCCCGCAGAAGGGTGACGTTCCAGGGAGAGAGAGATGCCGAGCTACATACCGCCAACCGAGGAGATCCAGTTCCTCCTGCATGACGTGCTTGAGGCCAGCGCCGCCGACATCCCCGGCTATGACGAGCTTGACCGCGATTTCACCGCCGCCGTCCTGGACGAGGCGGGCAAGATCGCGGCCGAGGTGCTGGCGCCCCTGAACGCGACGGGCGACGCCGAGGGCTGCCGGCTGGAAAACGGCGTGGTGCGCACGCCCGAAGGCTATCGCGACGCCTACCGGCAGGTCAGCGAGGGCGGCTGGATCGGGCTGGACGCTGACCCGGCCTATGGTGGCCAGGGCATGCCCTATCTGCTGAACACCGCGGTGGGCGAGATGTTCGTCTCGGCCAACATGGCGTTCAACATGTACTGGGGCCTGACCCACGGCGCGATGTCGGCAATCCATGTCCACGGCTCGGAGGCGCAGAAAGCGCTCTACCTGCCGAAGATGATCTCGGGGGAATGGTCGGGCACGATGAACCTGACCGAACCGCAATGCGGGACCGATCTGGGCCTGATCAAGACCCGCGCCGAGCCGCAGGGCGACGGCACCTACCGGATCACCGGCACCAAGATCTGGATCTCGGCGGGCGAACATGACCTGACCGAGAACATCATCCATCTGGTGCTGGCCAAGATCCCCGGTGGCCCCGAGGGGACCAAGGGCATCTCGCTGTTCATCGTGCCGAAATTCCTGCCCGATGCCGACGGCAATCCGGGTCCGCGCAACGCGCTGCACTGCGTCGGGCTGGAACACAAGATGGGCATCCACGCCAACGCCACCTGCGTGATGAGCTACGAGGGAGCGACCGGGTTCCTGGTGGGCGAGGAACACAAGGGCATGCGCGCGATGTTCACCATGATGAACGAGGCCCGCCTGGGCGTGGGCCTGCAGGGCTATGCCCAAGGCGTCGTGGCCTACCAGAACGCGCTGGCCTGGGCGCGGGACCGGCTGCAGGGCCGCGCCGTCGGCGCGCCCGCCAACCCGCAAGGCCCCGCAGACCCGATCATGGTCCACCCCGATGTGCGCCGCAACCTGATGCACCAGAAAAGCTTCGTCGAGGGCGCGCGCGCCTTCACCTTCTGGGGGGCGCAGCTGATCGACCGGTCGCACCGGGGCGGCGATGCGGAGGCCGAGGCCCTGATCTCGCTGCTGACCCCGGTCATCAAGGGGTTCCTGACCGACAAGGGCTTCGAGACCACGGTTCTGGCGCAGCAGACGCTGGGCGGCACCGGGTTCACCCGCGCCGCGGGGCTGGAACAGTTCGTCCGCGACGCCCGCATCACCATGATCTACGAGGGCACCAACGGCATCCAGTCGCTGGACCTCGTCGGCCGCAAGCTGCCGCAGGACGGTGGCAAGGCCATGCGGGCCTTCTTCGAGATCGTGAAGGGTGTCATCCGCGAGAACGAGGACGATGCCGAGGTGAAGGCGGGCTTCCTCGATCCGCTGAAGGCCGCGTCAAAGGACCTGCAGGCGGCAACGATGTACTTCGTCGAACAGGGGATGAAGAACCCGGCCAATGCGCTGGCGGGGTCCTACGACTTCATGCACCTCTTCGGCCATGTCTGCCTGGGGCTGATGTGGGCGCGGATCGCCAAGGCCGCCCGCGCGGGCCTGAACGCGGGCACCGGCGACGCCGCGCGCCACGCGGCGCGGCTGGCCACCGGGCGCTATTACATGGCGCGCCAGTTGCCCGCGACCGCGCTGCACCTCGCGCGGATCACCAGCGGGGCGGACACGGTCATGGCGCTGCCGGACGAGAGCTTCTAGGCTCGGGCGGAACCCGTCCGCGGAGGAGAGAATGCCCAAGCGCCTGCGCCTGACCCGCCGCTTCCCGGTCGCGATGACCGAGGACGCTTATCGCCGCCTGCGGCGCTTTGCCCGCGAGGCGGGACTGGACGAGGGCGAGGCGCTGTCCTTCCTGTTCGAGCATTTCGACAGCGTGACCGACGCCGAGGTGCTGCCCCACCGTCTGCGGATCTTCAACGCCGAACTCGAGGAGCGCAAGCGATGACCCCCGGCCGCGCGCGCCATGGCTGGCAACAGAGCCATGAGTATTTTTGCCAAGAAGAAGGCCACGGGTTAGCCCCCCACCCGGACGGCGCCCCCGGTCGTTACCGGGGTGGAGGCGCCGGGCGGGGGACCTTCTCCTTGGGCGGTCATCGGCTCTCCAGCCTGTACCGCGAGTCGGAGACTGGCGCGTTAACGTTAACGGACGGTTACGGGACGAGGTTCCGGTCTTCTTCTTGGTCCAAATACTCATGGCGCACCCGATCGGCCGGGCGCAGCGCATGGATGGAGGACGGGATATGACCATCCGGCTCTACTGCTTCGGCGAAAGCGGCAATGCCTACAAGGCGGCGCTGGCATTGGAACTGGCGGAGATGGACTGGGCACCGGTCTATGTCGATTTCTTCAACGGCGCAGCCCGCAGCGCCGAGTTTCTGGCGCTGAACCCGATGGGCGAGGTTCCGGTGATGGTGGACGGCAGGTTGATCCTCAGCCAGTCGGGCGCGATCCAGCGCCATGTCACCGAGAGGACCGGCCGCTTCGGCGGGCGCGATGCGGACGAGGACCGCGAAGTGCTGCGCTGGATGTTCTGGGACAACCACAAGATGTCGGGCCAGGCGGGTGCGCTGCGGTTCCTGATGAACTTCCTGCCCGAGCAGAAACGCCCGGAGCCGGTCATTGGCTGGCTCTCGGGCCGGGTGCAGGCGGCACTGGCCACGCTGGAGCGCGGGCTTGACGGGCGCGCCTGGCTGGTGGGCGACGGGCCCACCACCGCCGACTTCTCCTGCTGCGGCTATCTCTATTACCCCGAACCCTTCGGCTTTGACCGCGCGGACTGGCCGAACATCGACGCCTGGCTTGACCGGATCGCGGCGCTGCCGGGCTGGAAACACCCCTACGACCTGATGCCCGGCTCGCCCGCCGACCGGGCCTGATTCCTGAACGAGAGGCAGACATGACCGAGGCCTATATCTACGACGCGATCCGCACCCCCCGCGGCAAGGGCCGCAAGGATGGCAGCCTGCACGAGGTGACGTCGCTGCGCCTGTCGGCGGTTGTGCTGGATGCCCTGGCCGAAAGAAACGGCCTGTCGGGCCACGCGGTCGAGGACGTGATCTGGGGCAACGCTACCCAGGTGGGCGAACAGGGCGGCTGCCTCGCGCGCAGCGCGGTTCTGGCCTCGTCCCTCGACGAACGCATCCCCGGCCTTTCCATCAACCGGTTCTGCGCAAGCGGGCTCGAGGCGGTGAACCTGGCCGCGAACCAGGTGCGCGCAGGCGCGGGCGCGGCCTATATCGCGGGCGGTGTCGAGATGATGGGCCGCGTCGCGATGGGCAGCGATGGGGCGGCGATCGCGGTGGACCCCAGCCTGGCGATGAAGACCTATTTCGTGCCGCAGGGCATTTCCGCCGACATCATCGCCACCGAATATGGCTTTAGCCGCGACCAGGCCGACACGTTCGCCGTGGAAAGCCAGCGCCGTGCCGCCCGGGCCTGGGCGGAGGGCCGGTTCGCGAAGTCCATCCTGCCGGTCCGGGATGTCAACGGCCTGACGATCCTCGACCGCGACGAATACATGCGCCCCGAGACCGACATGCAGACGCTGGGGGCGCTGAAGCCGTCCTTCAAGGAGATGGGCGAGGTGATGCCGGGCTTCGACCAGGTGGCCTTGATGAAATACCCCCATCTCGAGCGGATCGACCATGTTCACCACGCGGGCAATTCCTCGGGCATCGTCGACGGGGCGGCAGGCGTGCTGGTCGGCAGCGCAGAATTCGGGCAGGCGCATGGGCTGAAACCGCGCGCGCGCATCCGGGGCACCTGCAAGATCGGCACCGATCCGACGATCATGCTGACCGGCCCCGTGCCCGCGACCGAAAAGGTTCTGCGCGACGCGGGCATGGCGATTTCCGACATCGACCTTTTCGAGGTGAACGAGGCCTTCGCGGCCGTCGTGCTGCGCTTCATCCAGGCGTTCGAGGTGGACCCGGCGCGGGTCAACCCCTGCGGCGGGGCCATCGCGCTGGGCCATCCGCTGGGGGCGACCGGGGCGATCATCCTCGGCACGCTGCTGGACGAGATGGAGCGCACCGACAGGGAAACCGGCCTCGCGACGCTTTGCGTGGCCAGCGGCATGGGCGCCGCAACGATCATCGAACGCGTGTGAGGGAGGAAAGAATGGCCGAATTTCATTACGCGGTGGATGCGGACGGCGTCGCCACCATCACCTGGGACGTGCCGGGGCGCAGCATGAACGTGATGAGCCTGCAAGGCTTCGGGGAACTTGACGCCCATATCGACACGGCGCTGGCCGACCCGGCGGTGAAAGGCGTGGTCATCACCTCTGGCAAGAAGGATTTCGCGGGGGGGATGGACCTGAACGTCATCGCCCGCATGAAAGACGAGGCCGGTGACGACCCGGCGCGCGGCCTCTTCGAGGGCGTGATGGGGATGCACGGCGTTCTCAGGAAGATCGAACGCGCGGGGATGGATGACCGGAACAAGGGCGGCAAGCCGATCGCCGCTGCCCTGCCCGGCACCGCGCTGGGGATCGGGCTGGAACTGCCGCTGGCCTGCCACCGGATCTTTGCCGCGGACAATCCGAAGGCGAAGATCGGCCTGCCCGAGATCATGGTCGGCATCTTCCCCGGCGGCGGCGGCACCACGCGGCTGGTGCGCAAGCTGGGCGCGATGGCGGCGGCCCCCTTCCTGCTGGAGGGCAAGCTGAGCGATCCGAAAAAGGCCAAGGCGGCCGGGATCATCGACGAGGTGGCCGAAGACCCGGTGGCGGCCGCGAAGGCATGGGTCCTGTCGGGGCCCAGCATCGTGAAACCCTGGGACGAGAAGGGCTACAAGATGCCCGGCGGCGCGCCCTATCACCCGGCGGGCTTCATGACCTTCGTGGGCGCCAGCGCGATGGTGAACGGCAAGACCAAGGGCGTCTACCCGGCCGCGAAGGCATTGCTGAGTGCGGTCTACGAGGGCGCGCTGGTGCCCTTCGACACCGCGATCCGGATCGAGGCGCGCTGGTTCACCCATGTGCTGATGAACCCGTCGTCCACGGCGATGATCCGCTCGCTCTTCATCAACAAGGAGGCGCTGGAAAAGGGCGCGGTGCGCCCTGCGGAGGTGGCGGACCAGAGCGTCAGGAAACTCGGCGTGATCGGCGCAGGCATGATGGGCGCGGGCATCGCACTGGTGGCCGCGCAGGCGGGCATCGAGGTGGTGCTGATCGACCAGGCGCAAGAGGCCGCAGACAAGGGCCGCGCCTATACGGAATCCTACATGGACAAGGGGATCAAGCGCGGCAAGGCGACGGCGGAGAAGAAACAGGACCTGCTGTCCCGGATCACCGCAACCACCGACTATTCCGCCCTTTCCGGCGCGGACCTGGTCATCGAGGCGGTGTTCGAGGATACGGCCATCAAGGCCGAGGTCACGAAACGGGTGCAGCAGGCGGTCGGCGAGACGTGCATCATCGCGACAAACACCTCGACCCTGCCGATCACCGATCTGGCCCGCGCCGCCGACCGGCCCGGCGACTTCATCGGCATCCATTTCTTCAGCCCCGTCGAGAAGATGATGCTGGTCGAGATCATCAAGGGCCGCGAGACCGGCGACCGCGCCGTGGCCAAGGCGCTGGATTTCGTGCGCCAGATCCGCAAGACGCCGATCGTGGTGAACGACGCCCGCTTCTTCTACGCCAACCGCTGCATCATCCCCTATATCAACGAAGGGATCCGCATGGTCGGCGAGGGCGTGGCGCCCGCGCTGGTGGAAAACGCAGCCAAGCTGGTGGGCATGCCGCTGGGGCCCCTGCAACTGGTGGACGAGACCTCGATCGACCTGGGCGTCAAGATCGCCCGGGCGACGAAGGCCGCGATGGGCGATGCCTACCCGGATGGCGCGGTGGATGACGTCATCTTCTGGATGGCCGATCAGGGCCGGCTGGGCCGCAAGGCAGCCGCCGGCTTCTACGCCTATGACGCGGCAGGCAAGCGGACCGGGCTGTGGGACGGGCTGGCGGCGGAATACCCACCCGCCGCGGACCAGCCCGAGTTGACCGAGGTACAGCATCGCCTGCTTTTCGCGCAGGTGCTGGAAGCGGTGCGGGCGCTGGAGGGGGGCGTGCTGACCGACATCCGCGAGGGCGATGTGGGCGCGATTCTCGGCTGGGGCTTTGCGCCCTGGTCGGGCGGGCCGTTCTCGTGGCTCGACATGATCGGGGCGGCACGGGCGGTGGACCTGTGCAAGGGGCTGGCCGCGCGCCATGGCGACCGCTTTGCCCCCCCCGGCCTGCTGACGGAGATGGCCGCGCGAGGCGAAACCTTCTACGGCCGCTTCGGCCCGGCGGCTCAGGCGGCCTGAAGCCCGATGGCGCAGGCGCGGTCCTCCTGCAACGGGCGCTGGTTCTCCAGCGCCTCGGCCAGGCGGCGCGCCTCGCGCGGGGTGCAGGGGCGAAGATAGTTGCAATCCGACGGGATCTGCAGCTCGGCAAGACGGTTCAGCGGCACCGTCTCGCCCTCGCCCCGGGCCGGGCAGAACACCAGCGCAGCACCGTTCGCAAAGGCGACTTCGGGCCGGTCGAACAGCGGCACGATCACCTCGACGGGCGCGCCATGCGGCGGCGCGATGCGCCGGATGCCCAGCGCGCCCTCGAGATAGCGGGCAGGCAACAGCACGAAGGGATCCCCGTACATGTCTTCGGCGAGGTCGGATTCGACCAGCACGCTCTGCTCGGCCAGCAGGGTCAGCGGGGTCGAGTTTCCCAGAACGCCTTCGGGCACCAGAAGGGGCCAGAGCGGTTCGGGACAGGGCGCACGCCCGCGCCACAGGACCCCGCGCTGGACCGCGCGCACCGGTTGCGAGCCGTGGTCGAAGGTCAGGATCCGGTCACCGGGGGCAAGCGCCTCGACCGTCCGCCAGCCTGTCGTGGTCGCAATCTCGGTCCCGGCGGCAAAGCCGGAGGCAAGCCCTGCGATCCCCGGCGCGGACCAGTCGCCGCTGATGGCCGAGGCGTCGTCATAGCACGAAGCGGCGTCATACCCCGCAAAGTCGATCCTGAAATCCATCTCTTCGTTCCCCAATACGCTGCCGCGGCTCCTGTCCGATCGTGGACCGCAGTCGTTCGTGGTGGCGTACAGGCGACCTGGGCCGGCCCCGCACATCCGCTGACGTCCGGATACCTTCGGACTGGGGACGCCAGTTCGGCCGGATCGCGCTCGCTTTGGGGCAGCCCGGTCCCAAGCGCGCGCAATGCAGGCCGCAAACCGGCGACTGGGACGCATCAAGGAACAGTTTACCATGTACCGGTCGGGGATGGCCGGCGGCGCGCACTGTCCGCGACCGCAGGCGCACCGCCCCGACGGACCGATTCGCCGCCGATACCGGAGCGACACATCGCCCGGATTTCCCGCGCGCCGGACGCCGACCGCCGCCCCCCCCCTTTTCAAAGCCGCGCGCTGCGGCCAAACTCTGCCCCGACCACGAACCACCGCGAGGGAAACGAACCATGGGCTGGATGTCCGACGAAACGGGTCTGGAAAAATGCGCGGCGAACCACGTGCCGCTGACGCCGCTGTCGTTTCTCGCCCGCGCTGTGCAGGTCTGGCCCGACCGCGAGGCCGTCGTCTACGGCGGCCGCCGCTACACCTACCGGCAGTATCACGATCGCATCACCCGGCTGGCCTCGGCGCTGGCGGCGATGGGGGTCAAGCCGGGCGACGTGGTGGCGACGCTGCTGCCCAACGTGCCCGCGCACGCCGAGGCGCATTTCGGCGTGCCGGCCTGCGGGGCGATCCTGAACGCGATCAACATCCGGCTGGATGCCAACACGGTCAGCTACATCCTGGATCACGGCGGCGCCAAGGTGCTGCTATGCGACCCGCAGTTCATCCCGCTGGCCGCCGCCGCGATCGAGGACATGGAGGGCGAGCCCCCCGTCATCATCGAGGTGGCCGACGATGCAGCGGGCGTGCACGATTTCGGCGACTATCCCGAATACGAGGACATCCTCGCCAAGGCGGACCCGGCCTTCGACTGGATCCTGCCCGAGGACGAATGGGAAAGCCTTGCGCTGAACTACACTTCGGGCACCACCGGGCGGCCCAAGGGCGTGGTCTATCACCATCGCGGGGCATACCTGAACGCGATGGGGCAGGTGATTTCCTGGCGGATGACGCTGTTCCCGAAGTATCTCACCATCGTGCCGCTGTTCCACTGCAACGGCTGGTGCCACACTTGGATGATGCCGCTGGTGGGCGGGACGGTCGTGTGCTGCCGCGACATCACCGCGCGCGCCATCTTCGAGGCCATCGCCGACGAGGGCGTGACCCATTTCGGCGGTGCGCCGATCGTACTGAACATGATCGTGAACGCGAAGGACGAGGACCGGCGCGACTTCGGCCATGTCGTCGAGGTGTTCACCGCAGGCGCGCCCCCTGCCCCGGTCACGCTGGCCCGGATCGAGCCGATGGGCTTCAACATCACCCATGTCTACGGGCTGACGGAAACCTACGGGCCCGCGACCGAGTGCACTTGGGACGCGAAATGGGACCACCTGCAGGGCGACGACCGCGCCGCGGTCAAGGCACGCCAGGGCGTGGCCATGCCCTTCATGGAGCCGGTGCAGGTCTGGGACGAAAAGCACCAGCCGGTGCAAAGGGACGGCCAGACGCAGGGCGAGATCGTGTTCCGCGGCAACGGTGTGATGAAGGGCTATCTGAAGAACCCGCGCGCCACGCGCGAGGCGTTCCAGGGCGGCTATTTCCACTCGGGCGACCTGGCGATGCACCACCCCGACAGCTACCTGCAGATCGCCGACCGGGCCAAGGACATCATCATCTCGGGCGGCGAGAATGTCAGCTCGGTCGAGGTCGAGGGCATCCTGATGCGCCATCCCGACGTTCTGCTCTGCGCGGTCGTGGCGAAACCGGACGAGAAATGGGGCGAGGTGCCCTGTGCCTTCGTCGAACTCAAGGACGGCCACACGGTCGACGAGGCCGCACTGATCGCCTTTGCGCGCGAGCGGCTAGCCGGATTCAAGACCCCCAAGAAGGTGGTGTTCCAGGACCTGCCCAAGACCTCGACCGGCAAGATCCAGAAGTTCGAGCTGCGCAAGCTTGCGAAAGAGCTGTGAGATTGTGGGCGGCGGGACGCTCGGCTATCGTTGACGCCCGGGAAAACGACAGAGCAGGCACGGTCGGCCGCCCATGACGGCGCTCAAACGGTATCAACGGCTGGAAAGCCCGGGCGTCTGGCGCGAACATGCGGACGCCCAGCGCAAGAACGTGATCCTGTCCTTCGGGGATGCTTCGCTGGTGATCACCGACACCGCCGAGCGGGTTCTGACCCACTGGTCGCTGGCCGCGCTTGACAGGCTGAATCCGGGCGCGGTGCCCGCGCTCTACGCCCCCGATGCCGACAGCGACGAGGTGCTCGAGGTCGACGATCCGCTGATGATCGAGGCGCTGGAGACCGTGCGCGATGCGGTCGCGAAAATTCGCCCGAATCCCGGCCGGTTGCGCCTCGCGCTGTTCGCGGCCATCGCCGCCGGGGTTGCGGCGCTCGGGGTGTTCTGGCTGCCGGGGGCGCTGGTCCGGCACACGGTCTCGGTGGTGCCACCGCAGGTCCGCGCCGAGATCGGACAGGATCTGCTGGCCCGCGTGACGCGCGTCGCGGGCCAGCCCTGCGCCCGGACCGGGGGCGCCCGCGCGCTGGACCGGCTGGCCGCGCGGCTGTTGCCGGGCCAGGGCGCGCGGGTTGTCGTGCTGCCCTCGGGGATGCCGCGGGCGGCGCATCTGCCGGGCGGGCTGATCCTGTTGAACCGCGCCCTGGTCGAGGATCACGAGGATGCCAGCGCCGTCGCGGGCTTCATCCTGGCCGAGGCGGCCCGCGCGGACCGGACCGACCCCCTGGCCGTACTGCTCGACACGGCGGGCGTTCTGGCCACGTTCAAGCTGTTGACCAGCGGCCACCTGCCCGAACGGGCGCTCGAAGCCCATGCCCGCACCGTGCTGGCAGCCCCCGCCGCACCGCTGCCCGAGCCAACGCTGCTTGCCCGGTTCGCCGCGGCGGGCGTGCCCTCGACGCCCTATGCCTATGCGCTCGACGTGTCGGGCGAGGGCGTCCTGGGGCTGATCGAGGCGGACCCGATGCGCGGGCAGAGTGCGGTGCCGCTGCTGTCCGATGGCGACTGGGTGCAGCTTCAGGCGATCTGCGGCAGTTGACCCCTGCCCCGGCGGACAAAAAGACGCCCCGTCCGGGAACGGGGCGTTTCAGTCTTGCTGCTGCTCGATCGGATTACCTGCGCGGAACGACATCGCGAAAGCCGGCGCGCTCCAGCCGCACTTCGGCGCGGGCCATCGCCCGGGCATCGGCGAAGGGCCCGGCATAGATCACCTCGACGGACCGCGTGCCGCGCTGGCCCGTGGCGCGGCTGGCCGGCAGGCCCAGCGCCCTGATCCGGTGAACGGTCGGGCGGGCCGCTTCGGGCGCATCGTAGATTCCAACCCTCAGGTAGTGCGGGGCGGTGGCGCGGGCAGGCGCGGGGTCAACCAGCCGGCTGGGAACGGTATCCGTCCAGATCAGTGCCATCTGCGCATCGCCGAGCGCGGTCCGCGGCCCGCGATGCGGGTTCAGACGGTCATCCGTCCAGATCGCGCGATATCCGCGGGGAACCCGGACCGGGATCGCACGCAGCCCCCCGGCCGGGGTGGCGGCATGCAGACCTGCCGCGCGGGCCACGGCCGCGTCTTGCCGCGCCGCCGCGGCCGTTCCGGACCGGGGCGCTTGCCTGACCGCCTTCGGCACGGCCGGGGCGGCGGCCGGCCGGACACCGGGAAGTGTCGGCTCCAGCCCGCAATGCGCCGTGCGATCGCGCGAGAGACGCGGCACCCAGGCCACCTGCCCGTCGACCCCCGCCCGCATGAAGGCGCAGCCGCGGCTGTCGACATATTGCGCCCCGGCATAGCCCGGCGGCGGCGTTTCCGACGGCCCCTCGACCACCAGACCCTGGGCCCGGGCCGCGCCCGCGCCCAATCCTGCGATCACCAGCCCTGTGCAGAGCCAAGCGCGGAGTCCCATGTCATCCCCCACAAGATGTTGGTGGAGGATGCCCGATCGCATACAACGAGTAAAGGCGGAATCCCGTTATCTTGTGCCGAACATCCGGTCGCCCGCATCCCCTAGGCCCGGCATGATATATCCATGCTCGTTCAGACATTCGTCCACCGCCGCTGTGACGATCGGCACGTCCGGGTGAGCCTCTTCCATCCGCCGAACCCCTTCGGGCGCGGCCAGCAGGCACATGAAGCGGATGTTGTTCGCCCCCGACGCCTTGAGCAGATCAACCGCCGCGGCCGAGGAATTGCCGGTGGCCAGCATCGGATCCAGCACGATCACCAGCCGGTCCTCCAGATCGGGCGGCACCTTGTAATAGTATTGCACGGGCTGCAGGGTCTTTTCGTCGCGGTAGAGCCCGACATAGCCGACGCGCGCGGACGGCACCAGTTCTAGCACGCCGTCGAGCAGACCATTGCCCGCCCGCAGGATCGAGACCAGCGCCAGTTTCTTGCCGGCCAGAACGGGGGCGTCCATCTCGCAGAGCGGCGTCTCGATCCGCCGGGTGGTCATCTCCAGTTCGCGGGTGATCTCGTAGGCCAGAAGCTGGCTTATCTCGCGCAGAAGCTGGCGGAACACCGCCGTGGGCGTGTCCTTGTCGCGCATCAGCGTCAGCTTGTGCTGCACCAGCGGGTGCTTGACGACGGTCAGGTGTTCATACATCGGCGGGCTCCAGTCTCTTGGCGATCGCGGCGCGGGTGTCCGCGTCGCAGAAGGCGGCGTCCAGCGCCACCCGGTTGAGGTCCGCGAAAACGCCCTCGTCCCAGCCGAAGGCATCGGCCAGGCGGTCGTATTCGCGGGTCATGCTTGTGTGGAAGAATGGCGGATCGTCGGTCGAGACGGTTACCCGCACGCCCGCCGCGCGCAACCGCTCGATCGGATGCGCGCGCCAGTCGGGATAAAGCCCGAGCGCCACGTTCGACCCCGGACAGACCTCGAGCACGATGCCGGTCTCGGCCAGGTGCTCGACAAGGCGCGGATCCTCGATCGCGCGGACGCCGTGGCCGATGCGGTCCACCCGCAGATCGGCCAGCGCGTCGCGCACCGATTGCGGCCCGCCCCACTCGCCCGCATGCGCCGTCAGCCCCAGCCGCGCCTCGCGCGCCATGTCGAAGGCATAGGCGAAATCGCGCGGGCGGCCTGCGGTCTCGTCGCCCGCGATTCCGAAACCGACGATGAAATCGCCTGCCGTTTCCGCCGCACACAGGGCAGTTTCGCACGCCTTGTCGGGGCCGAAATGGCGGATGCAGGTGATCGTGCCGCGCAGCGTGATGCCATGGGCGGCCTCGGCCGCGGCGGCGGCTTCCTCGATGGCATGCAGGTACTCGCGCCAGGCGGCGAGATCCCGGCCACCGCAGAAATCCGGCGACAGGAAGCTTTCCAGGTAGACCACGCCCTCCGCCGCCGCCTCTTCCAGCACGGCCGCGGTCAGGCGGGCATAGTCCCCGGGGCTTTGCAGCACCGAGGTCGCAGCCTCGTAGACGTTCAGGAACTGCGGGAAATCCCGGTAGGCATAGCCGCCCTGCGGATCAAAGATACCCGAGATGTCGACGTGACGGGCCCGCGCAATGTCGCGGATCAAGGCCGGGGGCGCTGCGCCTTCCAGGTGGTGATGCAACTCGACCTTGGGAAGGGCCTTCAGGGTCACAGGAAACTCCTTCCGGGGCCCTCGGCGGGCACGCCAAGATGCGCTGCGACGCTGGCGCCCACGTCGGCGAAGGCGCACAGGCCGACCGCCCGGGTGCCAACTCCCGCGCCCAGAACCGGCACCCGTTCGCGCGTGTGGTCGGTGCCGGGCCAGGTCGGGTCGTTGCCGTGGTCGGCGGTGATCAGGATCAGATCGCCCGGCCGCATCCGGCCAAGCACGCGGGGCAGCTGCGCATCGAACCATTCCAGCGCGCCTGCATAGCCCGCGACATCGCGGCGATGCCCGTAAAGGCTGTCGAACTCGACGAAATTGGCGAAGGTCAGGCTGCCTTCGGGGGCCTCGTCCATCAGGTCCAGCCAATGGCCCATCAACTCGGCATCCGTCCCCTTGCGCACCTCGTCGATGCCGCGCATGGAAAAGATGTCACCGATCTTGCCGATGGCCTGCACGCGGCGCCCCGCGCCCTGCACCCGGTCGCACAGCGTCGGGGCGGGCGGGGCGATGGCGTAGTCGTGCCGGTTCTGCGTGCGGGTGAAGCCGGTTTCGGGGCTGCCGGTAAAGGGGCGCGCGATCACCCGGCCGACCTTCATCGCGTGCAGGAGCGGTGCAATCCCCGCGCACAGCGCAAGCAGGCGGTCGAGCCCGAACGCCTCTTCATGGGCGGCGATCTGGAACACGCTGTCAGCCGAGGTGTAGAGGATCGGCCAGCCGGTGGCCAGGTGCTCGGCACCCAGGCGGTCCACGATCTCGGTGCCCGAGGCGTGGCAATTGCCCAGCGTGCCGCCGGTTCCCGCCAGCCGGCGCACCTCGGCGAGCAGGGCTTCGGGAAAGGCGGGCACCTCGCGCGGAAAATAGGTCCAGTCCCAGGGCACCGGCACGCCCGCCAGTTCCCAATGGCCGGACGGCGTGTCCTTGCCGGGAGAGATTTCGGTCGCCGCGCCCCACAGGCCCTGCGGCGCGGCCCCCAGCCCCGGCGCGGTCTCGCCCGAGGCCAGCCGGATCGCGGCGCCAAGGCCCAGATTGTCGAGATTGGGCAGGTTCAGGGGCCCCGACCGGCCCGACTCGGCGCGTCCGCCGGCACAGGCCTGCGCGATATGGGCAAGCGTGTTCGCCCCGGTATCGGGCACGCCCTCATTGAAGAAACCGGCCGCATCGGGCGCCCCGCCGCAGCCGACCGAGTCGATCACCACCAGAAAGGCACGCGTCATCGCAGGATCCTCTGGTGCACCAGCGGCGGGATCTCGGGCACGCTGTCGCCCAGCCGGAACGCTGCCAGAACCGCCGCTGCGGCCGCCTCGGCGTCCTCCTCGCTGGCGGCATGGACCAGCGCCAGCGGCTGGCCCGCGCCGATATCCTCGCCCAGACCCGCGATCTCGGACAGCCCGACCGAAGGGTTGATCCGGTCACCCTCGCGCCGCCGCCCGCCACCGAGCGCCACGATCGCCAGTCCCAGCGCCTCGCCGTCGATCGCCTGCACGATGCCGCCCTCGTCGTCCACCACCTCCTGGATCACCGGGGCGGCGGGCAGACGGTCGGGCCAGCGTTCGACGAAATCCAGCGGTCCGCCAAGCTCGGCCAGCATCTCGCCGAATTTCAGCGCCGCATCCCCCCGTTCCAGCGCCCGCGCGATGCGCCGCGCACCATCGCCCGCATCATCGGCAAGCCCGCCCAGCGCCAGCACCTCGCCACCCAGCGCGCAGGTGATGTCCCACAGCGCGGGGGTTACACCGGTGCCGGTCAGGGTCTCCATCACCTCGATCACTTCCAGCGCGTTGCCCGCCGCCCCCACCAAAGGCTGCGACATGTCGGTGATCAGCGCCGTGGTCATGCAGCCCGCCCCCTGCGCGGTTTCCACCAGCGCGCGGGCCAGATCCTCGGCCTCGTCCAGCGTCTTCATGAACGCACCCGAGCCCACCTTGACGTCGAGCACCAGCGCCTCGAGCCCGGCGGCCAGTTTCTTGGACAGGATCGAGGCGGTGATGAGATCGACGCTTTCCACCGTGCCCGACACGTCGCGCACCGCGTAAAGCCGCCGGTCGGCAGGCGCGATGTCGGCCGAGGCGCCGACGATGGCGCAACCGATCTGCGCGGTGATGGCCTTGAGTTCCGAGATGCCCACCTGGGTACGGTAGCCGGGAATCGATTCCAGCTTGTCGAGCGTCCCGCCGGTATGCCCGAGCCCCCGCCCCGAGATCATCGGCACATAGGCGCCGCAGGCGGCCAATGCTGGCGCCAGCACCAGCGAGACGCAATCGCCGATCCCGCCCGAGGAATGTTTGTCCAGCACCGGACCGGGCAGGTCCCATGTCAGCACCTTGCCGCTGTCGCGCATCGCGCGTGTCAGCCCCACCCGTTCGGGCGTGGTGACACCGTTCAGCAGCACCGCCATCGCGAACGCACCAGCCTGCGCATCGGTCACGGCGCCGCTGGCCAGACCCTTGGCAAACCACGAAAGCTCTGCCTCGGACAGGGGCTCGCCGTCGCGCACCCGGGCGATGATGCCGCGCGCGTCCACCTCAGAGCTCCCGCATATGGGCGGCCGAGAACGCACCGGGCAACAGCTCGCCCACGCTCATCACCAGCGTTGCGCCGGACAGCGTCGCCATGGTCACCTTGACATCGGGCGCGGCGAACTCGGCCAGTTTCTGGCGGCAGCCGCCGCAGGGGGTCACCGGTGCAGGCCCGTCCGCGATCACCGCGACCTCGGCGATCTCGCGGCAGCCCGCCGCCACCATCGCCGCAATCGCGCCCGCCTCGGCGCAGGTGCCCTCGGGCGAGGCGATGTTTTCGACGTTGCAGCCCGCATAGATCGCGCCGTCCGCCCCCCGGACCGCCGCGCCCACCTTGAATCGCGAATAGGGGGCGTGGGCGTTCTCGCGCACCGCGCGGGCAGCGGATATCAGCGGCATGGGGTTCTCCATTTGCCGCCAATCTGCGGCGCCCCCGCCGGGGATGCAAGAGCGTATGGCCGGGCATCCTGCCGCCACCCCGGCAGGGATTAGCGCTAACAGCGACACGGTGTCCGGGTTTCGATCTTGCGTCCGGCAATTCCCCTGCGTAACAGAATTGCGCAGACCACGAGGAGGGACCAAGACCATGGGCTATGCCGATCTCTATGACCGCTGGAAGGCCGATCCGGACGCATTCTGGATGCAGGCCGCCGAAGCGATCGACTGGGTCAGGAAACCCTCGAAGGCGCTGTTCGACGAGAACGCGCCGGAATACGAGTGGTTCGTGGACGGGATGGTGAACACCTGCTGGAACGCGGTGGACCGCCATGTCGAGGCCGGGCGCGGCGATCAGGTCGCGATCATCTACGACAGCCCGGTGACCGGAACCCGGAAATCGATCTCTTACGTCATGCTGCGCAACCGCGTCGCCCAACTGGCCGGGGCGCTGCGCGCCAAGGGCGTGGAAAAGGGCGACCGGGTCATCATCTACATGCCGATGATCCCCGAGGCGCTGGAAGCGATGCTGGCCTGTTCCCGGCTCGGCGCGATCCATTCGGTGGTCTTCGGCGGGTTCGCCGCGCATGAACTGGCCGTGCGGATCGACGACGCGAAACCGAAATGCATCATCGCGGCAAGCTGCGGGATCGAACCCGGCCGGATCGTGCATTACAAGCCGCTTCTGGACGGCGCGCTGGACCAGTCCACCCACCAGCCCGATTTCTGCGTGATCTTCCAGCGCGAGCAGGAGGTGGCGCAACTGAAAGAAGGCCGCGATGTCAACTGGCACGGGTTCCAGTATGGCGTTCAGCCCGCCGAATGTGTCCCCGTCGAGGGCAACCACCCGGCCTATATCCTCTACACCTCAGGAACCACCGGCCAGCCCAAGGGCGTGGTGCGGCCCACCGCGGGGCACCTCGTGGCACTGAACTGGACGATGAAGAACATCTACAACGTCGATCCGGGCGACGTGTTCTGGGCGGCGTCCGACGTGGGCTGGGTCGTGGGCCACAGCTATATCTGCTATGCACCCCTGATCCACGGCAACGCCACCATCGTGTTCGAGGGCAAGCCCATCGGCACGCCGGATGCGGGCACGTTCTGGCGGGTGATCTCCGAGCACAAGGTAAAGAGTTTCTTCACCGCGCCCACCGCCTTCCGCGCGATCAAGCGGGACGATCCGAACGGCGAGTTCGTCAACAAGTACGACCTGACGAATCTCAAGGCGCTGTATCTGGCGGGCGAGCGGGCCGACCCCGACACGATCAAGTGGGCGCAGCGGATGCTGGGCGTGCCGGTGATCGACCACTGGTGGCAGACCGAAACTGGCTGGGCCATCGCCGCGAACCCGCTGGGGATCGAGAAGCTGCCGGTCAAGATCGGCAGCCCGTCGGTGGCGATGCCCGGCTATGACGTTCACATCCTCGACGAGGGCGGGCACGAGGTCGGCCCGGGCACGCTGGGCGCCATCGCGATCAAGCTGCCGCTGCCGCCCGGCACGCTGCCAACGCTGTGGAACGCGCCCGAGCGGTTCCACAAGTCCTACCTGAGCCACTTCCCCGGCTATTACGAAACCGGCGACGCGGGCTACAAGGACGAGGACGGATACCTCTACATCATGGCGCGCACCGACGACGTGATCAACGTGGCGGGTCACCGCCTGTCGACCGGCGCGATGGAAGAGGTGCTGGCCAGCCACCCGGATGTCGCCGAATGTGCGGTGATCGGCGTGGCGGACGAGTTGAAGGGGCAATTGCCGATGGGCTTTCTCTGCCTCACCTCGGGGGTGACCCGCGACCACGGCACCATCGTCAAGGAATGTGTCAACCTGGTGCGCGACCAGATCGGCCCGGTGGCGGCGTTCAAACTGGCCTGCGTGGTCGACCGACTGCCCAAGACGCGCTCGGGCAAGATCCTGCGCGGCACGATGTGCAAGATCGCCGACGGCGAAGAGTTCAAGATGCCCGCGACGATCGACGACCCGGCGATTCTCGACGAGATCGCCGTGGCGCTCAAGGCGCTGGGCTATCCCCAGGCCACCTGACCGCGCGATGGCCGCCTCCGTGCCGGGGACAACGTCCAAGGCACGGAGACCGCCCGCGGGCACGACCTGACTTTAATACAGGTTGGTTGAACCGCTGGGGACGGGTACAAGGAGCAAATGCAACCTTTGCGAGTGCCTCCATGGTTTGCCGTCCGGACCCCGATACTGCGCCCGAGGTGACCGAAATGCCGGGGGAGCAGTCTGACGGGCCCGCCGTTCGCGGGGATGGTGACGCGCAATCCCCACGCAATCGGGCGGCCATGCTGGGCCATGACATGCGCGCGGCGATCGCGGACATCCTCGGCGGGCTGGCGCTTGCCGACCTGTCCTCGCTTGATCCCCACTCCCGGCTACAGCTGCAACGTGTGCAAAGCTCGGCCGAACAGCTCGCCCGGCTGACCGAGGAAACGCTCGCGCTGGTTGTGGGGGACGATTCCCCTCGCGCCGAGGCGCCGGTGCTGACCAGCCTCGGCCCGTTCCTCGACCGGATCGCCGCCCGCTGGCGGGCGCATGCCGAGGAACGCGGGCTCGGCTTCGTGCTGGACCGCGCCGACGACCTGCCGGCCGGGATCGGCACCGACCCCGCGGCGCTGGAGCGGATCCTGTCGAACATGATCGGCAACGCGATGAAGTACAGCCCCGCCGGTGAGGTGCGGCTGCGCGTCCAGATGGGCCCGCAGGAGGCGCTGTGCCTCAGGGTGCGCGATACCGGTCCGGGATTCTCGGATGCGGCGATGGCGCGGCTGTTCGACTATGCCGGCCGCCCCGAGGAAAGCAGCCAGCCCGGCACCGGGCTTGGGCTGCACATCGTCCGCGACCTGGCACAGCGCATCCGCGGACAGCTTCACGTGGCGAATGTTGCCGGGGCCGGCGCCGAGGTCTCGCTGATCCTGCCGCGGCGGTCCTGGGCGCCGGGGGTCGAGGCACCGGCCGCGCTGAGCGCCCTGCCCGATCTTGTCGGCTGCAACGTTCTGGTGGCCGAGGACAACCCGACCAACCAGCTTCTGGTTCAGCAGATGCTGGAAACGCTGGGGGCCACCGCGACCCTGGTCGAGGACGGCGAGGCGGCCGCCGAGGCGCTGGCCGCCGCCTGCTTCGACCTTGTGCTGATCGACATCGAGATGCCGCGGCTGTCGGGCATCGACGTTATCCGGCGGCTGCGGGCGGCCGAGGGCGACGGTCCCGCGACCCCGGTTCTGGCGATCACCGCCTTCGTGCTGTCCTCGAACCGCGACCAGATCTATGCCGCAGGCGCCGACGGCATCCTTGCCAAGCCGATCATGAGCCTCGATTCCTTTGGCGAGGCGATCGCGCGGGTCCGCCGCAAGCGCCCCTCGCCCTGCACCGCGGCGGTTCCGGCCGGACCCTTTGACCGCGTCCATCTCGACCGATTGCTGGCGCTGGCCGGCCCCGAGGACGGGTGCGAGCTTCTGACCCGGATGCGCGAGGATTTCGGCACCGTCCGTATCGGGATCGTCCAGGGGGCGGCAGCGGGCGACATGGCGCTGATCCGCGCCCGGACCCATGTGCTGATCCCGCTGGCGGGCGCGGTCGGCAATACCGCGCTTCAGGCGGATGCCGAGGCGCTGAACGCGGCAGCCCGGGCCGACGATCGCGCCGCGATGGGCGGCCTCGTGCCCCGTGTGCTGGACCGCGTGGACGCCGTCTGCACCGCGCTCGCGCAGGAATTCGACATCCGTTTTGCGCTGGAGCCGGCCCGGTGAGCGCGCCGCCTCTCTTGCTGATCGAGGACACGCCTTCGCTGCAGATGGTCTATGAATCCGTCCTGCGCGGTGCGGGCCATACGGTGGTCTCGGCCACGACGGCCGCCGAGGGTCTGGAACGGTTCCGCGCGCTGCGCCCCTCGGTGGTGCTGCTCGACCTGATGCTGCCCGACCGGCCGGGACAGGCGGTGCTGCAGGAAATCCTCGAGATCGCGCCCGAAACCCGCGTGATCGTCGTCACCGCCAACGGCTCGATCAATCGGGCCGTCGACGCGATGCGCGCGGGCGCCTACGAATTCCTGCTGAAACCGTTCAACGAACAACGCTTTCTGCATGCCGTGGATACCGCGCTGGCCGAACACGCGAACGGCAACGGCAGCCGCGCGCCGCTGCGCGATGGCGGCGACGGCCCGGCCGCAAGCTTTGTCGGCAGTTCGCCCCAGATGCAGGCCGTCTACCAGCGCATCGCCTCGGTCGCGCGGTCCATGGCGACCGTGTTCATCACCGGCGAAAGCGGCACCGGAAAGGAGATCTGCGCCCAGGCGGTGCATGCCGCCTCGACGCGCGCGGCGGGCCCCTTCGTGCCGCTGAACTGCGCCGCGATTCCGCGCGACCTGCTGGAATCCGAGGTGTTCGGCCATCTCAAGGGCGCCTTCACCGGGGCGCTGGCCGACAAGCCGGGCGCGGCCGCGGTGGCCGACCGGGGCACGCTGTTTCTGGACGAGATCTGCGAGATGGATCTTGGCCTGCAGACCAAGCTGCTGCGCTTTCTGCAAACCTCGACGATCCAGCCGATCGGGGCGGCCCATCCGCGCAAGGTAAACGTGCGCATCGTCTGCGCAACCAACCGCGACCCGCTGGAGGAAGTGCGCCGCGGCCGGTTCCGCGAGGATCTGTACTACCGGCTTTATGTGGTGCCGATCCACCTGCCGCCGCTGCGCGAGCGGGGTTCGGACGTGATCGAGATCGCCGAGGCCGTGCTTGCCCGGTTCGCAGCCGAAGAGGGGCGCCGCTTCACCGGGCTCGCGCCCGAGGTGGCGGCGCTGTTCCGCCGCCTGCCCTGGCCCGGCAACGTGCGCCAGTTGCTGAACGTGCTGCGCCACGCGGTGGTGCTGCATGACGGGCCCGAGGTGACGCTCGACATGCTGCCGATCGCGTTGCAGCACGAACGCGACCGGCCGGGCCACCGGATCGCCGCCTCCGAGCAGGCGCCGCCGCCACTGGCGGCCGGTGACCTGATCGGCCGGACGCTGGCCGAGATCGAGCAGATCGTGATCGAGGAAACCATCGCGCGCGAAGGCGGGTCGCTGCCGCGGGCGGCCAGGGTGCTCGACGTCTCGCCCTCGACCCTCTACCGCAAGCGCGAGGCCTGGGGCCGAAAGGACGAAGCCGGCTAGCGCCCCGGCTCTTTCGGCGGCAGATCGCCTTTGCGCCAGTCCTCAGAGGAACTGTTCGCGGATCAGGCGTTCTTCCAGGCCATGGCCGGGATCGAACAGGATGCGGTGGGCGATCGCCGGTTCCGAGCGGATTTCGACCACGGACACGATCCCCGCGCCGCGGCTGTCGCCCTCGGCCATCACCGGACGCTTTTCCGGTTCCAGCACTTCGATCCGCACATTTGCCGTCTTGGGCAGCAGCGCACCGCGCCAGCGCCGCGGCCGGAACGGCGCGACCGCCGTCAGCGCCAGCACGTCCGAGCCGATCGGCAGGATCGGGCCATGGGCGGAATAGTTGTAGGCGGTCGACCCGGCGGGCGTGGCCACCAGCGCGCCGTCGCAGACCAGTTCCTCGAGACGCAGCTTGCCGTCGACGATGATCCTCAGCTTGGCCGCCTGGGGCCCGGCGCGCAGCAGGCTGACCTCGTTGATCGCCAGCGCCTCGACCACCCGGCCGTCGGGCCGCGTCGCCTGCATCCGCAACGGGTTGATGACCTCTTGCTCGGCCGCCACCAGCCGTTCGATCAGCCCGTCCTCGCGGTATTCATTCATCATGAAGCCGATCGTGCCGCAATTCATCCCGTAGACCGGCGCGCGCAGATCCTGCGTGGCATGCAGCGTCTGCAACATGAACCCGTCCCCGCCAAGCGCCACGATAACGTCCGCCTCTTCGGGCGGCACCTGCCCGTAGCGCGCCACCAACGCCTCGAGCGCGCCCTCGGCCCGCGCGGTCTCGCTGGCCAGAAAGGCGATCTTGCGTACAGGCGCCATCTCGCCCCCTTTCGCGCAGTTCGGCGTCAGTGATCGCGCGCCCTGCCCCGAAACACAAGACCGACGAAAGGACCGCCCCGGGGTGCGTATTGAGTCTTTCTCAGGGCGCCCGGTTCGGCTAGAAACCGCTCCACGCTGCCCGCGCTGCCAAAGGGAGACGCCAGGATGAACGCACCACACCAGGACAACGGCTTTTTCACCGAGACGCTTGCCAGCCGCGATCCCGAGATCGCCCGCGCCATCGGGCTGGAACTCGGCCGCCAGCGCGACGAGATCGAGTTGATCGCGTCCGAGAACATCGTCAGCCGCGCCGTGCTGGAGGCGCAGGGCTCGGTGATGACCAACAAATATGCCGAGGGCTATCCCGGGCGGCGCTATTACGGCGGCTGCCAGTACGTCGACATCGCCGAAAGCCTGGCGATCGAGCGGGCGTGCAAGCTGTTCGATTGCGGCTTCGCCAACGTCCAGCCCAATTCCGGCTCGCAGGCCAACCAGGGCGTGTTCACCGCGCTGCTGAAACCCGGCGACACCATCCTGGGGATGAGCCTCGACGCGGGCGGCCACCTGACCCATGGCGCTGCCCCCAACCAGTCGGGCAAGTGGTTCAACGCGGTGCAATACGGCGTGCGTGAATCCGACCTGCTGCCCGATTACGACCAGATCGAGGCGCTGGCGAAAGAGCACAAGCCGCAGATGATCATCGCGGGCGGTTCGGCGATCCCGCGCATCCTCGACTTTCCCCGCTTCCGCGCGATCGCGGACATGGTGGGTGCCTACCTGCTGGTCGACATGGCCCATTTCGCGGGGCTGGTCGCGGCGGGCCTCTACCCCTCGCCCTTCCCGCATGCCCATGTCGCCACCACGACCACGCACAAGACGCTGCGTGGCCCCCGCGGCGGCATGATCCTGACGAATGACGAGGCACTGGCCAAGAAGTTCAACTCGGCGATCTTCCCGGGCATCCAGGGCGGCCCCCTGATGCACGTGATCGCGGGCAAGGCGGTCGCCTTCGGCGAGGCGCTGGAACCCGGCTTCAAGACCTACCAGGAACAGGTCATCAAGAACGCCAAGGCGATGGGCGCCGCGCTGATGGACGGCGGGCTCGACCTCGTCACCGGCGGCACCGACAGCCATGTGCTGCTGGTCGACCTGCGGCCCAAGGGCGTCAAGGGCAACGCCACCGAAAAGGCGCTGGGCCGCGCCCATATCACCTGCAACAAGAACGGCATCCCGTTCGACACGGAAAAGCCCACGATCACCAGCGGCATCCGCCTCGGCTCGCCCGCCGGCACGACGCGGGGGTTCGGCGAACAGGAATTCGCCCAGATCGGCCGCTGGATCACCGAGGTGGTGGACGGCCTCGCCGCCAATGGCGAAGAGGGCAATGCCGCGGCCGAGGACAAGGTCAAGGCCGAGGTGGCCGAGCTTTGCGCCCGCTTCCCGATCTATCCCGGGCTCTGATCCAGGGCACGGTCCGCGCGCCGAAGGGGGCTCGGCCCCCCTTCTTCCTGGCCCAACGACCCAAGGAACGGGGCCGCAGGCCCCGCCCCGAACCGGTATGCTAGCGACCCAGATCCACGGCACACCCACCGACGCGCCGCCTCTGCTGATCGCGCATGGCCTGTTCGGCTCGGCGCGGAACTGGGGGGTGATCGCAAAGCGGCTGTCGGACAGCCGTCAGGTGATCGCAGTCGACATGCGCAACCACGGCGCCAGCCCCTGGGCCGCCCGCCACCGCTATCCTGATCTCGCCGACGACCTCGCCGAGGTGATCGCCGCCCATGGCGGACGGGCGGATGTTCTGGGCCATTCGATGGGCGGGAAGGCGGCGATGGTGCTGGCTCTGACCCGCCCCGAGGCGGTGAACCGCCTTGTCGTCGCCGACATTGCCCCGGTCGCCTATGGCCACAGCCAGGCCCACCTGATCGCCGCCATGCGGGCACTGGACCTTGCCCATGTGACGCGCCGGGGCGAGGCCGACGCGGCGCTGGCCGCGCAGATCGGCGACGCGTCCGTCCGCGCCTTCCTTCTGCAATCGCTGGATCTCAAGTCCAGTCCGCCGGTCTGGCGTCTCAACCTCGACAGTCTCGAAACCGAGATGGCGCATATCGTGGGCTGGCCCGACGACATCGCGGGACAGTTTGCCGGTCCCACCCTGTTCCTGTCGGGCGCGGCGTCGGATTATGTCCGCCCCGAGCACCGCGACCGGATCAAGGCGCTGTTTCCCGGTGCACGGTTCGCGAAAATCCCCGGCGCGGGCCACTGGCTCCACGCCGAGAAGCCGCGGGACTTCGAAGCCGCGGTACGGGCCTTCCTGGCCTAGTCGATGGGCTTGACCATCCGGGTCATGGTGCCGTCCTTCCGGACGAACTGGCCCATCAGCGCGGCAGCCACGTGCACGACGATCAGCAGGAACAGGACCACCCGCAGCGCCCCGTGGACATTGCCCGCCAGCCCAGAGCCCTGCGACCAGGCGACCATCCCCGAGACCGGCAACAGAACCAGCAGCAGGTAGAACAGCCCGTAGGTGACACGCGCCACCATCACCTGCGCCGGCGAATGCGACGCGTCGGGCACGGGCCCGCCATGCAGCATCTTCAGGCCGATCCGCCAGAAGGTCAGCACGAGGATCACAAGCCCCGCCGCGATATGCACGATCACCCCGGCGCTGAAGTTCTGGACCTGCGTGTCGATCAGTTCGCGGAACGCGTGCACCATTCCGTCGTGGAACAGGAACTGGACCGCGACCAGACCCACCACCGCCCAGTGCAGGCGGATCTGCATGCGCGAATACCCTGAAACAGACATCCCTTGCCCTCCGAAGGTCAAATCCCGTGACTCGGCCGCCAGAGAGGCCCGGCGGTCAGTAGATGGCGCGCGCCACTTGCCACGACACCGGCATCGCGACAACGAAACCGATGATGGCAGCGGCGGCGATCGGGATCAGCGTATCGTACCCGGCGACAAGCACGGCCACGACCCCGATCCCCATCATCGTAGCGGAAATCAGCGTGAACAGGACTGCGGCGAGCCGAAGCATGCGGGCCTCCCGGACTGGAATTCGACCAATCCCAGCAAAGCCCCCCTGCCCCGGACCCACCTTGATCCAGCGCAAGCTGCGTCAGAATGACCAGATGCGCGCGCGCCGGTCGGCCATCGCCTTGGCCATGGCGGGCGGCTCGGCCACACCCACGCCCTCGATCAGCGCGTCCGCCGCCAGACCCTTGCCCGGCAGGTAGATCGCACAGACCTCGGCGCGGGCGCCCTTCTTCATCGCCGCCTGCAACAGTGCCTGCGGGCTGGCGCCGCGGGGCGGCTGCGGCGCGGTGGCGGTCTCGGGGGCGTCCTTCAGCGCGATGTCGGCAGCGGGACCGCACAGCAGGATGCGGGTCGGCACGCCGCGGTCGATCGCCTGGTTGGTCAGCACCATGCTCATCAGCTGGGTCTGCGGATTGGCGTCGGTCACCACGGCGACCAGCCTGCTCACGTCATCGGCCGCAGCGGCGGTGGCGGTCAGCGCCAGCACCAGCGCGGTGGCCTTGAATGTCCGGATCATCTGGATCTCCCCTCTGTTCGATCGCGTTCGATCGGTTTCGATGGGACAGCCATAACGCATGTGCCCGGCGGGCTTTGTGACTTGTGCACATTCCCCGGGCCTTTCGCGGCCGGGTTGACGCGGGTCAAGCGGGCGGGGCCGCGCGCGTGCTAGGATGGCCCGTCAGCCGCGAGGGGGGAAACCGATGATCACGCTGGACGATATCGAGGACATGACCGACCTGACGCGCGCCGAAATCGCCGCCATTGCCGAGCACGAGCATATCCCCGAGGCGGATGCCACGCTGCTGGCGGATTACCTGATGCATGCCCATCACGGGGCGCAGAAGGTGCAGGCGATGATCTGCGAGGACATCCGCGAGGCGCTTCACGCCGACGACCTGCCCCATGCGCGGGCGCTCTACGCCGTGCTGCACCGCTTCGTCTCCGACCACCCGGAGTCGGTCCGGGGGTCGGAGGGGTAGCGCTCAGACCTCGGGCAGGCCGGCATGGGGGGCGATGCGGCGCTGCACCTTGGGGTCGCGGCGTGTCCAGAACGGGTCTTCGTCCTTGATCCGGCGCGAGACGAGATAGGCGGCGGGCCAGGCGCCGATGCAGCCGATGGCCGCGCCGATGGCGACCGCGACCCAGCTGTAGAAGCCCAGCGAAAACAGCACGATGACGATAAACCCGGTGATCACGGCCCCGGTGACGGGGGTCAGCATGATGCTCAGACGGTCCATGGATCCCTCCCTTGGGTGTTAAGCGGGGGATACGTGCGGCAGGATGCCGCGGATCAGTCGGGCGGGATAACGAGGGCGTGAGGCCCGCAGGGTGGGTGCAACCCACCATGGGCGGTCCGGAGGTGGCAAGGTGGTGGGTTGGCACCCACCCTACGATTGCTGTGGTCGACTAGCGAATGACGAAACTCAATCCAAAAAAACACCCAAGCAAACAACCGGAAATGGAAAACGGAGCTCTGGAAAAGTACTTCAGCGCCACAAGAGAAAAATTCTTTAAAAACACAAACAAAACTTTAGCAAACGCCCTAGTAGCCGTTGCAATAAGCAACAACGATGCCAAGAGAAGCGACGTCAAAAGCATAACCGACAAAGGAATTACTCCTGATGAAATCCGCGAGAATGGGTATTGCTCACTATAGACGTTATTGCTTCGACCCAACGCCTGAACTGCTGTCGTCCTACAAATACGATCGCCTAAATTTTTTGTCTCCACAATATAATGACCGTCGTAACAGATTCTGTCATAAAGGTAGGGATTGTAGCCCGGCAAGGCAAAGAAATCTCCCACCACCCGAAATCCAAAATGCGGATAAAATAATCGAGTAATGTTAGAAGTTACATAAGATGTTTGCCGAATCGCGCCCAAAAGAATATCATGAACTCGAAACACACTCAATGGACGCAGTTCTCCATCCACTCTAATAATAAACGAACCCTCATCCACCTGGCCAATTTCCTCGGAAACAAGTTCACGCATCTTCATCCACTCGGAGTCTGCGATCGGACCGCCTCCACTTTCCGTAAGTAGAACCACTTCTGCCGCCGAGCGATCTGTAAAGAGTGAAATCTTGACAGGCGTCCTATCGTTAATATAGTGGTCAATAGGCGAAATGGCGTCGAAGAAAACCAAATCATCTTCAGTCTCAAAATAGATAAAGCTTGAACTCCCTCCTATACGGCTCCGCTCGACATTCGACTTGACTGAAATCTCGAATCTAGACAGACCATCGTCTGTATACTTATCTATTTCATAGACCTTGACGAAAGATTCTCCGGAAATGGAAAAATTATAAACAGCGTTGAGGGAGATAATCAGTGGCAACAAGAGCAGAGGTGCAGCAATTGCAAAAAGCTGTACCGTCCCAAACAAACCCAAAAAGCTTACAAGGACGAACCTGAGTCGATCCTTTTGCTCAATCGCCCAACCCAAGAAAAAACCAAGCATCTTTATAAGAACAGAATCAAATAAAAAGTTGGCAATCGCACAATAAATGAATAAGAAAGACTGAAACCAAGAGAACAATTCTTTCGGGTCGTCAACATACCTGCCGATCAGAAAGAGGGAAATGGCCGTGAACGCAATAATTGAAAAAATGAAACTGCGAAATAGATATTCGGCGGAAAAAAAATTCGCGCCAAATAAACGCCGGAACACAATATTATAGACTGCCTCGAGTACAGGAAAGAGTTCCGGAATACGCCTGCGCTCAAGCTCGACTTGTGGTGAGCCCACAACCTTGTCCAGAAGAATCCCAATGCCTAAAAACAAACTAACCGGAACGGCGAAGTGATTGAACGTTTCGAACTCGATCACCGGCATCCTTACCCATCCATCTTCAACGCATTGATGAACGCCTGCTGCGGGATCTCCACCTTTCCGAACTGGCGCATCTTCTTCTTGCCCGCCTTCTGCTTGTCCAGCAACTTCCGCTTGCGCGTCGCGTCGCCGCCATAGCATTTCGCGGTCACGTCCTTGCGCAGCGCCGCGATGGTCTCGCGGGCGATGACGCGGCCGCCGATGGCGGCCTGGACGGGGATCTTGAACATGTGGCGCGGGATCAGTTCCTTGAGCTTCTCGACCATCGCGCGGCCCCGCATCTCGGCCCGGTCGCGGTGAACCATGGTCGACAATGCGTCCACGGGTTCGTCATTCACCAGGATCTGCATCTTGACCAGGTAATCCTCGCGATAGCCCGCCATCTGGTAATCGAAGCTCGCATAGCCCTTGGTCACCGATTTCAGGCGGTCGTAGAAATCGAACACCACTTCGTTCAGCGGCAGGTCATAGACCACCATCGCGCGCGAACCGGCATAGGTCAGGTCAAGCTGTTCGCCGCGCCGGTCCTGGCAGAGTTTCAGGATGTCGCCCAGGAAATCGTCGGGCACCAGGATGGTCGCGCGGATGCGCGGTTCCTCGATATGGTCGACCAGCGTCAGGTCGGGCATGTCGGCGGGGTTGTGCAGCTCCATCATCGTGCCGTCGCGCATGTAGACGTGGTAGATCACGCTGGGCGCGGTGGTGATGAGGTCGATGCCGTATTCCCGTTCCAGCCGGTCGCGCACCACCTCGAGATGCAGCAAGCCGAGGAATCCACAGCGGAATCCAAAGCCGAGCGCGGCCGAGGTCTCCATCTCGTAGGTGAAACTGGCGTCGTTCAGCGCCAGTTTCTCGATCGCCTCGCGCAGATCCTCGAACTCGTTCGCGTCGACCGGGAAGAGGCCGCAGAACACCACGGGAATCGACGGCTTGAACCCCGGAAGGGGCGTTTCGATGCCCTTTCTTTCCGTGGTGATGGTGTCGCCGACGCGGGTGTCGCGGACCAGCTTGATCGAGGCGGTGAGGAACCCGATCTCGCCCGGGCCCAGTTCCGCGATGTCCTGCATGGCGGGGCGGAAGACGCCGATGCGGTCGACGCCATAGGTGCCGCCGGTGCGCATCATGCGGATGCGGTCGCCCTTGCGCAGGACGCCGTCGATGATGCGGACGAGGACGACAACCCCAAGATATGGGTCGTAATAGCTGTCGACCAGCAAGGCCTTGAGGGGTTTCGTCGCGTCGCCCTCGTGCGGGGGAGGCAAACGGGTGACGATCGCCTCGAGCACATCGGGGATGCCGAGGCCGGTCTTGGCGCTGATCTGGATGGCGTTGGAGGCGTCGATGCCGATCACGTCCTCGATCTGCTCGGCCACGCGGGCGGGTTCGGCGGCCGGAAGGTCGATCTTGTTCAGCACCGGCACGATCTCGTGGTCGGCATCGAGCGCGGTGTAGACGTTGGCCAGCGTCTGCGCCTCGACGCCTTGCGTGGCGTCGACCACCAGCAGGGATCCCTCGACCGCGCGCATGGACCGCGACACCTCGTAGGCAAAGTCGACATGGCCGGGGGTGTCTATCAGATTGAGAACATAGGTCTTTCCGTCCTTCGCGGGGTATTCGATCCGGACGGTGTTGGCCTTGATCGTGATGCCCCGCTCGCGCTCGATATCCATCGAGTCGAGCAACTGCTCCTTCATGTCGCGCTCGGCGACGGTGCCGGTCAGCTGGATCAGCCGGTCGGCGAGGGTGGATTTTCCGTGGTCGATATGGGCCACGATGGAGAAGTTGCGGATCTGGGAAAGCTCGGTCATGGGCGGGATATGCGGCGGTTTCAGGGGCCGGTCAAGCGGATCCGCGGGGGCGGCCGAGTCGGCGGTTAACGGCCTTGTTTTGCTGGGCCGCGGCGATCGGAAACCTATCGGACTTTTGTCGGACCCGGAGGGGGGTAAAGGCCGCGTGCGATGGGCAACGGCGGCGGCAGGCGGGCACTGGCCGGGGCAGGTGGCCTCAAGGTCACGTTTGACATCGGGATCGGCGTCTTCCCGGATCAGCCGCGAACCGGAGGTATGGCGCATGAAAGCGTCGGCAGGCCGTCGCCCTGCCCCCGCGTCGCGATGGTGAAGGCGGTCTGCACGGGCGCCCGCCTGACCTTTGCCGCGGGAACGCTATGTCATAGCCAAGCCCCCGGCAAAGGCGGCCGGGCCGGCGTTTCAAGGGAGGATGCCATGACCCGACTGACCGCAAGGGACTTCGCGCCCGAATTGCTGGAACTCTACGACTTCTACGCCCATGGCCGGATCTCCAAGCGCGACTTCCTCGACGGGGCGGCGAAGTTTGCGGTGGGTGGGCTGACAGCCGCCGTCCTTCTGGACATGCTGAAGCCCGACTACGCCCTGGCCGAGCAGGTCTCGTTCAACGACCCCGAGATCCGGGCCGGGTATGTCACCTATCCCTCGCCGAACGGCCACGGAGACGTGCGCGCCTATCTCGTGCGCCCGTCGGCCGCCGAGGGGCCGCTGCCCGCCGTGCTGGTGGTGCATGAGAACCGCGGCCTGAACCCCTATATCGAGGACGTCGCGCGCCGTCTGGCCAAGGCGGGCTACATGGCGCTGGCCCCGGACGGGCTGTCGAGCGTGGGCGGTTATCCGGGCAACGACGACGCGGGCCGTGCTTTGCAGCAACAGGTCGATCCCGAGAAGCTGATGAACGACTGGTTCGCGGCCTTCGAACACCTCAAGGCGCGCACGGACGCCACCGGCAAGGTGGGCTGCGTCGGCTTTTGCTACGGCGGCGGCGTGTGCAACGCGCTGGCGGTGGCCTACCCGGAACTCGACGCCTCGGTGCCGTTCTACGGACGGCAGGCGGCGGCCGAGGACGTGCCGCGGATCGAGGCACCCTTGCTGCTGCACTATGCCGGGCTCGACGAACGGGTCAACGCGGGCTGGCCTGCCTATGAGGCGGCGCTGAAGGAACACGGCAAGACCTATACCGCGCATGTCTACGAGGGCGTGAACCATGGGTTCCACAACGATTCCACCCCGCGCTACGACGAGGCGGCGGCAGAACTGGCGTGGGAGCGCACGCTGGCGTTCCTTGCAGAGCATCTGAGATAGGCGCCAAGGGCCTCTTCGAGACCCCTGGCACAATTTCCGCGGGAATTGCGGGCCGGCGGGCCCGCCCGTGCGTCAGGCCAGTTCGGCCGCGCGCGGCACCCAGTCGTGCCCGGCCCGGCCACGGTAGAAGCCGTTGACGAAGGGCGCCTCGATCCCGAGTTCGCGCAGCTTGGCCTCGCCCTCCGCGACGTCGATCCGCCCTGCCAGAACGTCGTCGAAAGCCCGCGTAACCGCGATCATGTCGCAGGTATGCGGCATGACCCGGAAATGCGTGACCCCGATCGACCGCATGTCGTCGAGATCGGCCATCAGGTCGAGATAGCCATAGCTCAGCGTCTGGATGCCGTTGACCGTCAGGAACGGCTTGTCGTCCATAGTCATCAGCGTCATCCCGTCCGCATCCTCGCCGCAGACGAACTGGCAGTTGTCCTTGGTGCGGGCATGCGCCCGGGCGTGATAGCAGCGCGCCGACAGCGCCAGCGAGGCGCGGCCGAACACCTGAACCTCGACGCCGACGCCCAGGTCGCGCGCCTTCGCACCCAGGTTGGCGATGGCGGCGCGCGGCAGTTCCGGCAACAGGCTGAAATGGGTCGCACCCTGGCCCGCCAGATAGGCCATGGTGTCCTCGTTATAGACGTTCAGCAATCCGCCGATCCGGTGCGGCCGGTTCGTCAGGTGCAGCAGCGCGGCGGTGTTGTTCACCTCGAGATCGCGCCCCTCCTGCCGGGACCAGTCCATCAGGATGTTGCGCTCGCGCTTGATGACCACCTCGGAGAACGAGGAATAGACCACCGTCTTGCCCGCGCGCTCCAGCCGTTCGGCCACGGCGGGCAGGTGCACGTCGTCGAAGAAGGGCGTGCGCTTGGAACAGATCACCTCGCCCAGATAGACGGTGCCCACCGGGCTTTCGTCCGCGATCCGGTTGTAGAAGTCGATCCGCTGTTCGGCCGGCCAGTGAAACAGGTTCGGCCCAAGGGTCAGAGACGGGTTCATCGCCGTCACCTCCATTTCTTGGTCTTGAGCGCGCCCTCGGTCTGCTTCTGACCCTCGGTCAGCGCGACGAGGTCGGCGAGTTTCGGTTCCTGCCCGGCCATGATCGAATCGACCGCCTCGCGGAAGGCGGCGACCACCTTCTTGACATAGGCGCGGCTGCGCTGGCGGCCCTCGATCTTGAAGGCGTGGACACCGGCCTCGATCAGTTGCGGCAGCATGGCCGAGGCGTTCAGGCTGACCGGTTCCTCGAAGGCGTAATAGCCGCCGTCGCGGGCGTCACACTTGTAGCGGCCCTTGCAGATCGTGGGATAGCCCGCGGTTTCCTCGGGGCCGAAGCGGTCGATCATGTAATCGCCCAGGATCGTCGACATGCTGCCGTCATCGGCGCGTTCGTACTTCACGCAGGACGCGGGCGAACAGGCGCCGTCCATGTTGGTGGACTGGCCGGTGACGTAGTTGGTCAGCGAACAGCGCCCTTCGACCATAAGGCCGTGGTTGCCGAAGATGAAGGTCTCGACCTCGCAGGGGATTTCCTCGACGAGGCCCTTGATCTCGGCGATCGTCATGATGCGCGGCAGCACCACGCGCTTTACCCCGAATTCGCGGACGTAGTACTGGATCGCCTCGGGCGACGACGCCGCCGCCTGCACCGACAGGTGAATCCGCATGTCAGGGTGGTGGTCGCGGATATAGGCAGCTACGGCGATATCCGCGACGATGCAGGCATCCGCGCCCAGTTTTGCCGACAGGTCGACCGCCTCCTTCCACAGCTCGACCTTGCCCGCGGGCGGAAAGGTGTTCAGCGTGATCAGAACCTTGGTGCCGCCGTCATGGGCGTAGCGGATGGATTTCTCCATCTCGGCGGGGGTGAAGTTCAGCCCCGTGAAGTTGCGCGCGTTGGTGGCATTCTGATAGCCGCAATAGACGGCATCGGCGCCGGCATCGACCGCGCTGCGCAACGCCGCAGGGGTTCCGGCGGGACAGATCAGCTCGGGCTTGACCTTGGCGTTCATGTGCGGGCCCCTTTCCGTTTCTGGGCATTCTCGGCGGCACGGCGCAGGACGTTCAGCGCCCCGCGCCCGGGCGGGCCGAACATCTCGGCCACGCTTTCGGCGATCGGTTCGTCCACGTCATCCAGCGCGTTCCTGAGGCAGACCACCGCCTCGGTGTCACCCGTCACGATCAGGTCGCGCGAGAAGAACAGCGCATCGCCATCCTGTTCGGTGTCCATCAGCGTCAGCAGATCCAGGAACTTGCCCGAAATCCGCGCGGCATGCGGCGGCAGGTTGCGCCGGCCGACCGCGCGGAAATCCAGCGCGTCCGGGTCGGGGCGCAGATACAGCATGAACGGGATGTCCACCGGGTCGATCAGGAAATAGGCGTGCCGGTGCGGGCCCAGACGGTCGAACATGTCGGGGTTCTGCGCCGCGATCCTGGTCACGATCCGCTTGAGGATGGGGTTCAGCAGGAACAGCGGCAGCGGTGGCGTGAAAGGAAAGCCGCCGGAGCCGCCGGGAAGGCGGGAAGACTTGGGTTCGGATGTCATGGCGCCAGTCGATACAGGGATGTCCGTGCGAGGGACTTGACTTACGTCAAACCGCCCGGGGCGTCGGCGCCACGAATTGTCACAGGCCGGACCCGGGGGCGGGAAACCTGATGTTTCCGGCGGGTCAGCGGCGCTTCACATGCGCGTGAGGCCGCTCGCGGCTAGTCGAAGGGCAGATCGAAGATCGGCCGGCAGACGGTGCGGCCGTGAATCGGCAGGAAGTTCCGCCCGGGCCGGGTCACCTCCATCGAGAGGCTGTCGGGCAGCGCGCCGGCGGCCTGCCGCAGGGCGGCATCGGGCGACACGGTGAAGACCGCGCTGGTGGCGCCGGGGCGGCTCTGGCTGGGGCCGCGCGGGGTGACGAGGTAGATGCGCCGGTTGACCGGCACCCGCAGTTCGTCCTCGGCGAATTCCGCGGCCGCGCACCACAGGTCGGACCCCGAGTCGCCCGCCCGGGCGAAGACCTCGAACTGGCCGGGGGTGCGGGCGTCGGGGACCACGAGGTTGCCGCGGAAGGTGCGGATGGCCCCGGGCGCGTCATTGGGGCCTTGGGGAACACAGGCGGTCAGGGCGAGGGCTGTGCAGAGCGTGAGGGCGAGGCGCATGGGCGGGTCTCCGGGGCGCGGTCCCTTCGGGATAATCCGGGCCGTTCGATCCGGCAAGCGCTGGGAGGTCACGAGGTAGCGATGGGGCCGTAGGGTGGGTGAAACCCACCGATGGCCCGCGGCTTGGGAGGCGAATGGTGGGTTGGCACCCTCGTCGGCACTCCTCATCGTGGGTTACACCCACCCTACGCCTGTTACTTAGCTATTCTGACTGCGTAAGCGGCTTCGATGTGTCTTGTTGTAGCCGATGCTGGGGTCGTTCGACCTGAGGCTGACAATTAATTCTGTTTCTTTGCGCGTGACTTCCGCCTTATCGTCGCTTTCGAACAGAATTTCCTTTTGAAGCGTAAAGTTTTTCAATTCGTTAACAGAAAAATCGGCTTCGACATCAAGCACATTCCATGACCCGAAATATCGTATCGAGTGGCCAGGCTCACCTATGTCCTTACCCACGTAGATCTTTCCATTTGGGAAAGTAATCTTGTAAACGACGTATCTAAGCTTGCGCATCGAAAAAATGAGCGGGCCACAGCCCGCTCATACATGTCTATTGATCCAGGAAACTCCGCAACTTCCGCGACCGCGAGGGATGCTTCAGCTTCCGAAGCGCCTTCGCCTCGATCTGGCGGATGCGTTCGCGGGTGACGGAAAACTGCTGGCCGACCTCTTCCAGCGTGTGGTCGGTGTTCATGCCGATGCCGAAGCGCATGCGCAGCACGCGTTCCTCGCGGGGCGTCAGCGAGGCCAGAACGCGGGTCGTGGTTTCCTTCAGGTTCTCCTGGATCGCCGAGTCCAGCGGCAGGACCGCGTTCTTGTCCTCGATGAAATCGCCAAGCTGCGAATCCTCCTCGTCGCCGATGGGGGTTTCCAGCGAAATCGGCTCCTTGGCGATCTTCATCACCTTGCGGACCTTCTCCAGCGGCATCTGGAGTTTCTCGGCCAGTTCCTCGGGCGTGGGTTCGCGGCCGATCTCGTGCAGCATCTGGCGGCCGGTGCGCACCAGCTTGTTGATCGTCTCGATCATGTGGACCGGGATGCGGATCGTGCGCGCCTGGTCGGCAATCGACCGGGTGATCGCCTGACGGATCCACCAGGTCGCGTAGGTCGAGAACTTGTAGCCGCGGCGGTACTCGAACTTGTCCACGGCCTTCATCAGGCCGATATTGCCTTCCTGAATGAGATCAAGGAATTGCAGCCCGCGGTTGGTGTATTTCTTGGCGATGGAAATCACCAGGCGCAGGTTCGCCTCGACCATTTCTTTCTTGGCCTGGCGGGCCTCCTTCTCGCCCTTCTGCACCTGGTTCACGATGCGGCGGAATTCCTGGATGTCGACGCCGACATACTGGCCAACCTGCGCCATGTCGGCCCTGAGTTCGGCAACCCTGGGCGACGACCGCTCGACAAAGGCCTGCCAGCCCCGGCCCGCCTTGTCGCCCATCCGCTCCATCCAGTGGGGGTCAAGCTCGTGGCCGCGGTATTCGTCGATGAACTCGCGCCGGTTGATGCGCGCCTCGTCAGCGAGCTTCACCATCTGGCTGTCGATCTGCATGATCTTGCGGTTGATGCCGTAAAGCTGGTCGATCAGCGCCTCGATCCGGTTGTTGTGCAGGTGCAGTTCGTTCACCAGTTCGACGATCTCGGCGCGCAGCTTCTGGTATTCCGCCTCATCCTTCTCGGAGAACCGCAGGTTCTTGTTCAGCGTCGCCTGGATGCGCTTGTCCTGGATGTCCGAAAGCTTGGCATAGTCGCGGGCGATCATCTCGAGGGTTTCAAGCACGCGGGGTTTGAGCGCGGCCTCCATCGCCGCGAGGCTCATGTTCGCCTGCTCGTCGTCGTCCTCGTCGTCCTCGCGCCGGATCGGATTTCCGTCGGCGTCGAACTCGGGCTCGGCTTCCTTGCGGGTGTTGGTGTTGGCCGCGGTCTCGACGTCCAGCCCGTCGACCACCGGCACGTCGTCGTCGCCCTCGACCGACCGGCCGAAGGTGGCGTCGAGGTCGATCACGTCGCGCAGCAGGATGTCCTCGTTCAGAAGCTCGTCGCGCCAGATCGTGATCGCCTGAAAGGTCAGCGGGCTTTCGCAGAGCCCGGCAATCATCGTGTTGCGGCCGGCCTCGATCCGCTTGGCGATGGCGATCTCGCCCTCGCGGCTCAGCAGTTCCACCGAGCCCATCTCGCGCAGATACATCCGCACCGGGTCGTCGGTCCGGTCGAGCGTTTCCGACTGGCTGGAGGCCAGCGCCACCTCGCGCGACGTCGAGGCCTCGACCACGGCGGTCGAGCTTTCCTCGCCCTCCTCGGTCTCGTCGGCGTCGATGATGTTGATGCCCATCTCGGACAGCATCGACATCACGTCCTCGATCTGTTCGGAACTGACCTGATCCGGCGGCAAGGCCTGATTGAGCTGGTCATAGGTGATGTAGCCGCGCTCCTTGGCCTCGGCGATCATCTTCTTGACCTGCGCCTGGCTCATGTCGAGCGAGATCTCGGCGTCCTGCTCGTCGGTCTTGCTGTCGTCGGTGTCTTTTGCGGCCATGAAGTGCTCCTAGCGGGGGAGGCTGATTCGCTCGGCTATTGAAACCGACTCAATAGCGCGAATCATCGGGAAGACCACCCGATTCCCCCGTTTTTCCTGACGTTTCCCGGGCACCTGTGCCCGAATCGCGGCGCTTGCCGCGGCCATAGTCGATTCGGTCCAGAAGTTCGGCGAAGGCATCCTTCTCGTCCCGGCTGATCCGGGCGCCATTCGGCCCGATCTCGTAATCGGCACGATCCTCGGAGTCGCTCCGGCCCGCACGGTTTCGCGCCTCGGCCGCCTGGCCCAGGCGCCAGGTCAGCCCCTCGTCGGCGAGACCCTGAAGATCGTGCATCGCTTCCTCGATTTCCCGTCGGGCGCCCCGCGCCGCCGACAGCTTGGCCAGTTCCTCGGCCAAGCAAAGCGCTGCCTTTTCGGCGTCGCCCGGATCGCGGATCGGAGGGGCAATGCGGACATGGCTTGGGGCGAACAGCTTTTCAAGTGGCTCCAGGCCGACATGGGCCTCAAGTGCGGCGCGAAAGGGAACGGTCCCGGTTTCGGGCGCCGCATGCGCCACAGCCAGCAGCGCAGCCTGCAGGCGGGCATGGTCCGGCGTCGTCCAGTCCAGCGCCTCAAGCGGACCCTCGAAGTCGGGGATCAGCGCGGGATGCGTGACCAGCGTCGCCAAGATCACGGCCTCGCGCAGTTCCTCGTCAAACCGTTCAGGTGCTGCGACCAGCGCCGAACCACGGGTCGAGGCGCGCGGCGCGGCAGGCGCCACATGTCCTTTCCAGGGCCCCTTCCGGGCAGGGCTCCGGGCGGGGCGGAACAACTCCCAGCGCAGGCGGTTGATCTCTTCGCCGTAGTGGCGGCGCAGCGAGGGGTCCTTGATCCGCGACAGCGCCTGGCGCAGGTCGCGGTCGAGCGCGGCGCGCCGCTCGGGGCTGTCGAAGACCTTTCCTTCGGTCTCGCGCTCCCACAAGAGCTGCACCATCGGCCGGGCGGCCTCGATCAGCTTGCCCATCGCACCGGCCCCGCCCGCGCGGATCACATCGTCGGGGTCCTGTCCGGGCGGCATCAGGGCAAAGCGGAGCGCGTGCCCCGCCTCAAGCATCGGCAACGCAAGGTCGATCAGGCGCCGGGCCGCATTGATCCCCGCCTTGTCGCCATCGAGCGCGATGACAGGCTCGGGGTGGATGCGCCACAGAAGCTGAAGCTGCGCCTCGGTGATCGCGGTGCCGAGCGGCGCCACCGCCGCACCGAACCCGGCTTCGGACAGCGCGATGACGTCCATGTAGCCCTCGGCAACGATCAGCGGCTGGCCCTTGCCTGCCGCCTCGCGCGCCGGACCGTAGTTGAACAGGTTCAGCCCCTTGTCAAAAAGGTCCGTCTGGGGCGAGTTCAGGTATTTCGCGCTGTCCGCCGGGTCCATCGCCCGCCCGCCGAAGGCGATGGCGCGCCCGCGCGCATCGCGGATCGGGAACAGGATGCGGTTGCGGAAGATGTCATAGGGTTCGCCGCCCTTGTCCGAGCGTCTGGCAAGCCCGGCGCCCAGGATCAGGTCTTCGGCCACACCCCTGCCCCGCAGATGCGCCCACAACCCGCGCCAGTCGGGCGACGCAAAGCCGATCTCCCAGCGATCCAGCGCCGCCGCCGTCAGCCCCCGCCGGTCCAGATAGGCCCGCGCCTCTGCCGCCGCCCCGGTCCGAAGCTGCATCCGGTACTGGCGCACCGCCTGTTCCATCACCTCGGCCAGTTGTGAACGACGGTCGGCCTTTTCCTGCGCGCGGGGGTCGCGGGCGGGGATCTGCATGCCGGCCTCGCGGGCGAGGATCTCGACCGCCTCCATGAAACCGACATTCTCGGTTTCCTGGACGAAGGACAGCGCGTCGCCCTTCGCGTGGCAGCCGAAGCAGTAGTAGAATCCCTTGCGGTCGTCGACGTGGAAGCTGGCCGTCTTTTCCTGGTGGAACGGACAAGGCGCCCACAGGTCGCCCTTGGCCTGGTTCGATTTGCGCTGGTCCCACAGGACCTTGCGCCCCACGACCTGGGACAGCGACACGCGGGTGCGCAACTCGTCGAGGAATCCGGGGGGCAGGCTCATGCCTGCAATATCGGGCGCGGGGCCGGTCCTGTCCAGTCGGCCGGACCAGAGCCGCCTGCGGCCGGTCGGCCTGACAGCGGGCAAAGACCGATTCCCGGCGCGCGCGGCGCACTGTTTCCGCGTCTGCCACAATACCGCAGGACCGCGGGGAAAATGGAGAGAAGCCCCCGGAAATCCAGTTAAAAATGCCGATTCGCGCCTCATTTTCGCCACAGGATCAGGGCTCAATACTGCAGTGCCGGACTGCGCGCGGAAAGTGGCGCCATGCCCCGGGAACCGAGGATGATCCCGATGTTCATTGATATCATTGTCAGGGACGGCAAGGCACGCGAGGCCGCCCCGCTGCGACGGTTCCGCGACGACGAGACCGGCAGCCTGGTGATCTTCTCGCTGATGCTGCTGGTGGCCATGCTGTTCACCGCGGGGCTCGCCATCGACTTCATGCGGTACGAATACACGCGCACGCGCATGCAGAACACGGCGGACCGGGCGGTGCTCGCCGCGACGAGCCTGGGCCAGACCCAGGATCCCGAGGCCGTGGTCCGCGACTATTTCGAGAAGGCAGGGCTGGGAAAGCATGTCGGCAATATCAGCGTCGAGGAAGAAACGTCTTCGGACACCGTTGCCTACCGCAAGGTCAGGGTGATCGCCGGCGCCACGATGGATCCGATCTTCCTGCCGATCATGGAACGGGTCGCCCAGAACCGGCGATGGTTCGTCCGCGAGGGGCAGATGCAGGATGCCGCCAACCTGACGGGCAACCCGACCGATTTCACGAAACTTCCGGTCCTCTCCACCAGCAGCGCCGAGGAAGGGATCAGCGATCTCGAGATCTCGCTGGTGCTCGACGTGTCCGGCTCGATGGGCTCGTCCTCTTCCACCGGCAAGTCGAAGATCTACGAACTGCGCAAGGCGGCCAAGGATTTCGTGCATCACATGCAGTGCAACCCGAACACAAACCGCGGTTCGGGCGAGCCCTGCGAGGTGCAGCATGGCAAGGTGTCGATCTCGATCGTGCCCTATTCCGAACAGGTCAGCGCGGGTCCGCAGCTGCTCTCGCAATACAATGTCACGACCGAGCACAACGCCTCGTTCTGCGTCGATTTCGATGCCTCCGACTACGAGAGCGTCAGCCTGTCACCACTCGACCAGTTGCAGCGGACGGGCCACTTCGACCCGTGGCGGGAGTCCTACCAGTCGCCCAGCGACTGGACCTGCCGGACCGAGAGTTGGCGCGCGATCAAGCCGCTGCTGGATGATCCGTCCGAGGTCTACACGGCGATCGACGCCCTGTCCGCAGGCGGCAACACCTCGATTGATATCGGCATGAAATGGGGGGCTGCGCTGCTTGACCCCGACACGCAGAGCGTTGTCACGAACCTGGCGAACACCCCCGTTTCCGCAGGATCGACCGAGATGGTGATCGACCCGTTGTTCGACGGCCGCCCCTACGAGTATGGGCAAAGCTACAACATCAAGGCGATCATCCTGATGACCGACGGGGTGAACACCAACCAGCACTATCTGAAGGCGGCTTACCGCTTCGGCCCCTCCGTCGTCTGGCACTACACCAAACCGGACGGGTCCCCCGGCAATGACGTGTACTCGGTCTACAACGAAGACAAGAACCAGTACCGCTGGGTCGACGAGGACGGCGACGACGTCAAGAGCAGTTGGCAGAACGCGGTCTATGTCGGCGGCACGAGCAACCCGGGAACGCCCTACCAGATGTCCTATCCCGAGGTCTGGGCCAAGTTCACGACCGACTGGTTCAACGACTTCTGGTGGCTCCCGGACGCGGAACTCGCCCATGGCAACTCGACCAAGAACAGCCGACTGGCCAACATGTGCCGGGCCGCCAAGGACAAGGACATTCTGGTCTACACCATCGGATTCGAGGTCGGGAAGGGCAGTGCGGCCGAGACGGTCATGCGCAACTGTGCGAGCACGATCAACCACTTCTTCCTCGCCGACGGCATGAACCTTTCCGATGTGTTCGGCGCGATCGCATCGTCGATCAACCAACTGAAGTTGACCGAATGACCCCGCTCTTCCGCCTGACGGCCCGGCTGATCCGGGCGATCCGCCGCGAGGACGGAACCGCCAGCATCGAGTTCGTGCTGACGTTCCCGATCGTGTTCTCGATGTTCCTGATGAGCCTCGAATCCTCGATCCTGATGACGCGCCAGATGCTTCTCGACCACGCGCTGGACGAGTCGATGCGCGGCATCCGCCTCGGCCAGTATCCCGGGCTCGATCACGACATGTTCAAGGACATCATCTGCAGCCAGGCGCATCTCTTCCCCGACTGCCCGAACGTGATCCGGGTCGAACTGACGCCTGTGTCGAAGACCACCTGGAACCTGCCCGATGCCGCGGCGACCTGCGTCGACCGAAGCGCCCCGATCCAGCCTGTGACCAATTTCGCGCAAGGGCCCCAGAACAGCCTGATGATGGTGCGCGCCTGCGTGGTGGTGGATCCGTTCTTCCCCGGCGTCGGCCTCGGTCTCCGGCTGCACGAGGATCCGCGCGACGGCTACGCGCTGGTGGCGACCTCTGCCTTTGTCAACGAACCCGGAGCCGGGATCTGAACGATGCTGCGCGCCCTGACCTCTCCGTTCCGCCGCTTTGCCCGCGACACAGGCGGCAACATGGTGATCGAACTGCTGCTGGTGATGCCCTTCTTCATCTGGGCGATCCTGGGAATCATCGTCTATTTCTACGGTTTCCAGATGAAGACGCTGAACCTCAAGGGCGCCTACACGATCTCGGACCTGCTGAGCCGCGAGATGGATGACGACACTCCGGTGACGCCGACCTACATCGCGGGGCTGGACGATGTCTTCAATCTGCTGACCAATACCCCCGACAAGATGGGGCGTCTTCGCGTCACGCTGGTGACCTATTACGACAACAGCAAGTCCGGCGGATCGAGTCGCGACCTGGCCATAGACTGGTCCTGCGGCACGGATGGTATCGCCCCGATGACCTTGGGTCAGCTCGAGGCGATCTATGACGAGAATGTGCCGATGATGCCGCCTGCCGAGCGGGCGATCATCGTCGAGACCCAGGTTCTGTACCGCCCGCCGGTCTGGTTCGGCGTTTTTCCCAGCACCATGGACAGTTTCGTTGTCACACGGCTGCGCTTCGTGCCCAAGCTGGAATTCGAAGACACCGCGGGCGTCTGCAGCACCGGCTCGACCTGAGCGGGCGCGCACCCTGCCCGTCAGGCCCCTCCGCCTCCCTCGCCCGCCTCGCGCCGTTCGGCCATGACAAGGGTCAGGATCTCGGCCATCGCCTTGGCCTGTGCCGCCGACGTGACGCCGCCCACGCCGATCCGGCGCCCGATCCGCCACCACACCCCCGGCGCCCAGGCGCGCGGCTTGGGAACATTCAACCTCAGGGTGAAGCCATTCGACGGCTTCAACGCGAACATTCCGCGATCGATTCCGGCGATCTCGTCGATCCGGGCCAGTTCGCGGCCGTCGCTGTCGAAAAGCCCCTCGCGCGTAAGCCGAAGCGGGCGCCCCGTGGCGCGGCGCATTGCCTCACCCAGCACCAGCACGCCCGCGCCCAGAGCCAGCAGGAATCCACGCCAGAGCGGATCGGCGGGCGGCCGGAACAGCGCCACCGACAGCATCAGCCCGGCCAGCATCAGCATCGCCCCGAGGCCAACGGCCCGACGCACCACAGAAACGCGCAAAACGGCAAGATCCTCGGTCATCGGCCCGTTACATCCCCTTTTCGCGATCCACCGGCCCCCTGTAGCGGCCGTGGCACGCGCGGCCAAGGGCGAAGCGTGACTCGCCCCCCGGCTGACAATCGCCCAGACCGCCCAGGCATTGGGCAAACCGGGGCCTGTCAAGTGCCCGAACGCCAGACGCGGCGAAAAATCACCTTGCCCGCCGCGCACAACACGCCATGTTTGTGTGGAAGCCAACTCGTTTGGTGGACAGGATCAAGACAGGTGGATCATGACTGACACTCCCAAGACCTTCACGAACCCGCAGGTCGAGACCAAGACCTACACGAACCCGCAGGTCGAGACCAAGACCTACACGAACCCGGTGCTCGAGTCGAAGCTCTACACCAACCCGGTTCTCAGCACCGGGTCCACGCCTCTGTCCGACATGATGAAGTGGGCACTCATCAGCAGCCGCGGATCGGCCGTCGAACTCAAGACCGACGATCCCACGCCCTTCTCGAAGGCGATGAAATGGCCGCTGCTGAGCGAAAAAGCGACCATGTTCGACTCCGAGCTGACGACGCCGGGCAGTGCGTCCAGCGGGAACGACAGCGGCTTCAACAAGTTCATCCGCTCGATCGTCAGCGGCGAACCGCAGAAGTAATCGCCTGACGTGATTGCAGGTCTTTCGCCCGGCGGCAACCCCGCCGGGCGTTCGCGTTCGACAAGGACGCAGGGCATGGCCTCAGGCCCCGACCGTCTTGCGGACCATGTCCCAGTAGAGCCCGGCGACCTTGTCGCGGCTTAGCCGTCCGTCTTCGCGATACCAGGTGGTCACGCCGGTCAGCATCGCGATCACCGCCAGTGTCGCGAGCTTGGTGTCGGGCAGGTCGAACAGCCCAGCGGCCCGTCCCTCGCGCAAGATATCCTCGAGCCTGGTCTCGTAGCTCTTCCTCAGCGCCTCGATCTCGGCGAAATGAGGGGGCGCAAGATTCCTGAGTTCCATATAGGCGATGAACACCGCGTCGGGACGTTCGAGATGAAAGCGGATATGGAATCGCGTGAACGCCTCCAGCGCCGCGACTGGCCCCGCGCCCCTCGGTTCTTCGGCCCAGGCCGCCAGCAACTCCTCAAGATGGCTGCGCATCAGATCCGCGAGAAGCCCCTGCTTGTCGGGAATATAGTTGTAAAGCGCGCCGGCCTGCACCCCGACCTCGGCCGCGATCTGGCGCATCGTGACCGCGGCATAGCCGTGCCGTGCGAACAGCCGCTGCGCCGCCTCGCGCAACCGCGGACCGGTGATCTCGGAATGGGAACCGGACGTGCGTGCCATGGGTCCAGTGTTATCTGAACGATCGTTCATTTCAATCCCCGCCCCATCCGGACCCGCCACCGGCGCCGGCGCGTCTTGCCCGTGACGTGGCCGCGCGGCTAAGGTCGGGCGACAAACGGAGGCGGCGGAATGACGGTACGGATCGCAACGGCTCTGGCGGCAGCGGCGCTTGCGACGGCGCTGGCCGGCTGCGCCCGGTTCCCCGAAATCGACGCCGCCGAGGCCCGGCATGAAGGGCCCACCGAGGCTCCCCGCATCGTGCCGGTCGAACCCATCCTTGCGCGCGCGGACGCGCCCGGGGCCACGCCCGAGGATGCCGCCGCGCTTGACGCGCGGGCGGCGGCGCTGCGCCGCAAGGCCGCCGGGCTGCGCGCGCGGGTATTCTGACGCCGCCTCGCGTTGCAAGCCCCGCGCCTTCGCGCTAACACCGCCGGCGAACCCTTGGCCCAGCCCACCCCGGAGCACGCCCCATGACCACCCCCCTGCGCATCGGCATTGCCGGGCTTGGCACCGTCGGAGCCGGTGTCGTCAAGATCGTCCAGTCACGGGCGAACCTGATCGCCCAGCGCGGCGGGCGGCCGGTGACCGTCACGGCCGTCTCGGCCCGGACCCGCGACAAGGACCGGGGCGTGGACCTCTCCGCCTATGCCTGGGAAGACGACCCGGTGGCGCTGGCCCGGCGCGACGATGTCGACCTGTTCGTGGAATTGATGGGCGGATCCGACGGACCGGCCAAGGCCGCGACCGAGGCCGCGATCGCCGCAGGCAAGGACGTGGTGACCGCCAACAAGGCGATGCTGGCTGTCCATGGCCAGGCGCTGGCCGAAGCCGCCGAGGCGGCGGGCCGGGTGATCCGGTTCGAAGCCGCCGTCGCGGGCGGTATCCCCGTGGTCAAGGCCCTGACCGAGGGGCTGGCGGGCAACCAGATCACCCGGGTCATGGGCGTGATGAACGGCACCTGCAACTACATCCTGACCCGGATGGAAAGCGAGGGCCTGCCCTACGCGAAGGTGTTCGAAGAGGCCCATGCGCTGGGGTATCTCGAAGCAGATCCCACGCTGGACGTGGGCGGGATAGATGCGGGCCACAAGCTGTCGCTGCTGGCGGCCATCGCCTTCGGCACGCAGGTCGATTTCGCGGCGATGGAGCTGGAGGGGATCGAGCGGATCTCGATCGACGACATCCGGCATGCGGCCGACATGGGCTTTCGCATCAAGCTGCTGGGCGTCGCGCAGATGACCGGACGGGGGCTGGAACAGCGGATGTCGCCCTGCCTCGTGCCCGCAGCCTCACCGCTGGGCCAGCTCGAAGGGCCGACGAACATGGTCGTGCTCGAGGGCGATGCGGTGGGTCAGATCGTGCTGCGCGGCGCGGGCGCCGGACAGGGCCCGACGGCCAGCGCGGTGATGGCCGACGTGATCGACATTGCCCGCGGCTTTCGCATCTCGACCTTCGGCCAGCCCGCTGCGGGGCTGGAAGAGGCGCGCGCCGCCCGGGCCAGCGCGGCGGCGCCCTACTACCTGCGGATGGAACTGGTCGACAAACCCGGTGCCCTGGCCAAGGTGGCCGCGGTGCTGGGCGAGGCGGGGATCTCGATCGACCGGATGCGCCAGTACCGCCACTCGGCCAGCACCGCGCCGGTGCTGGTGGTTACCCACAAGACCACTCGCGACGCGCTGGACCACGCGCGCGCGGGCTTTGCCGGAACGGGCGTCGTGGTCGGCGAGCCGGTGGCGATCCGGATCGAGCAGGTCTGACGCCACGGGACGGCCCTGGCGCAGAAAAGCCTTGGGGTGTGGCCCTTTACCGTTCATTAACCTTAACCGGGCATTAAACGCGGGTAACAAGCGAAAGACCCGCCATGCCGGTGATCTCCCTGGCGACGGTCCGGCAGGCGCAGGCCGAAACCGCAGAATCCGCCCTCCGGCGCCGCAGTGATCTGGGCCTGGGCGAGCAACTGCTCGCCGCGGATGCGGTGCATCCCGAGGCGCTGGAGCGGTCGCTTGCAAAGCAGGCCCGGATGGATGTCAGCCTAGGCGAATTCCTGATCGCCGAGGGCGAGACAAGCGCCGAAGCGGTGGCCGAGGCACAGGGCCGGCACTATGGCACGGGCCGCGCGGATTTCGCCGCCTACCCGCCCGATCCACGGTTGATCGACGTTCTCGGCGCGCAGATCTGCCTGCGGCTTGGCCTGCTGCCCTGGCGCCGCTTCGCCGGCGCGACGCTGATCGCCACCTCGCGGCCTGACCGGTTCGAACAGCTCGCCGCGACCCTCCCGGCCGAGTTGAACCCTGCGATCATGGTGATCTGCCGCGAGGACGAGTTGCAGCATGCGATTGCCGGCTGCCGCGCCGAGGTGCTGATCCGGGCCGCCGAAACGCGCGTGCCCGAGGCCGAGAGCTGCCGGTTCTGGCTGCGCAGCGGCCCCCGCGCCGCACTTGTGGCCGCACTGGCCGCCCTCGTGCTGCTCGCGGCGCTGGCGCCGATATCCGTGCTGACGGTGCTGACCCTCTGGACCGTGGGCTGGATGATCGCTGGCAGCCTCGTCAAGGCGGCCGCCGCCGTGACCCAGGCGCTTGCGCTGCACCGTGCCCGCCGCGCGCCACCGCACCCCGTGGCCACCATCGCGCGCCTGCCGCGCATCTCGATCCTCGTGCCGCTGTTTCGCGAATCCGAGATCGGCCCCCGCCTGATCGCGCGGCTGTCGCGCCTCGACTACCCCCGCGCGCTTCTCGACATCTGCCTCGTGACCGAGGCGGGTGACGCAGAAACCCGCGCGATGCTGGACGCAACCCGGCTACCTTCCTGGATGCGGCGGGTTGCGGTGCCGGACGGCGCGCTCAAGACCAAGCCGCGCGCGCTCAACTATGCGCTCGACTTCTGCCATGGCTCGATCGTGGGCATCTACGACGCCGAGGATGCCCCCGCCCCCGACCAGTTGCGCCGCGTGGTCGAGCATTTCCACCGCTGCGCGCCGGATGTGGCCGTGCTTCAGGGCGTGCTCGATTTCTACAACGCGCGCGCCAACTGGCTAGCGCGCTGCTTTGCCATTGAATACGCGGCCTGGTTCCGGGTGGTCCTGCCCGGGCTCGCGCGGCTGGGCGTGCCGGTGCCGCTGGGCGGCACGACGCTGTTCTTCCGCCGCCGCGTGCTGGAGGATCTGGGCGGCTGGGACGCACACAACGTGACCGAGGACGCGGATCTGGGGCTGCGCCTTGCGCGCCACGGCTACCGGACCGAGTTTCTGGACAGCGTCACCGAGGAAGAGGCCAACTGCCGGGCCTGGCCCTGGGTGCGGCAACGCTCGCGCTGGCTAAAGGGCTATGCGATGACCTGGGCAACGCACATGCGCCGCCCCGACCGGCTGCTGCGCCAGTTCGGGCCCTGGGGGTTCTTCGGGATGCAGGTGCTGTTTCTCGGCACGCTGACCCAGTTCACCTTCATGCCGCTGATCTGGTCGTTCTGGGCACTGCCCCTCGGACTTGGTCACCCGCTTGCGCAGGTCATCCCCGCGGACGGCTTCACAGCGCTTTTCGTGCTGTTCATCGGCTCGGAGCTGGTCACGCTGGGCGTGGGCGCAATGGGCCTGTCCCGAGCCGGAAAGCGGGGCCTGATTCCCTGGCTGCCGACGCTGCACCTTTACTTTCCGCTGGCCGCGCTTGCCTCCTACAAGGCGGTCTGGGAAATCGCGGCGCGGCCGTTCTACTGGGACAAGACCCGGCATGGGCTTGGCGAACCCGATGGCGGCGAGACGGCCGCTGCGGCAGCGGCGCGGGCGCGCGTCACGGCCGCAATCGCGCGGGCCGGGGCGATCGACGCCACGGCGCCGGCGCCTCAGCCTCCGGCCATCAACGCCTCGGCGTCGTGGCGCAGCCGGGTCTCGAACGCGATCGAGATGTGAGTCTTGAGCGCCGCATAGGCCGCATCGCCATCGCCGGCCTCGATCGCCGACACGATTGCCTGATGCTCGGACAGGGCGTCCTGTCCCCGCCCCTCGATGGCAAGCGACGTGGTCGCCATCAATGCCATGGTCCGGTGCACGAGGTCGAGTTGCTGCACCAGATAGCGATTGTGCGAGGCCAGGTGAATCTGCTTGTGAAACCGCCGGTTCGCACGCGACATCGCCGAGGGGTCGTTCAAGAGCTTGCGGTCTTCGTCGACCATCGCGCGCAGCACCCGCACCTCTTCGGCGGTGGCATGGCGGGCTGCAAGCCGCGCGGCCAGGCCCTCCAGCTCGGCCCGCACGACGTAAAGTTCTGCCATCTGGTCGTGGCTCAGCGAGGCGACGATCAGGCTGCGGCCGTCGCGGGCCAGCAGGGACTGCGTTTCAAGCCGCTGCAACGCCTCGCGGATCGGCGTTCGCGACACGCCGAAGCGTTCGGCCAACTCGCTTTCCACAAGCCGATCGCCGGGACCGTAGACGCCAATATCGATCGCCTCTAGGATCAGTTCATACGCATCCTTGTGCGCGGGGCGGACGTCCTTCATCTCGGGGATGGCTCCTGCATACGATGGTCCACAATAAAGCACGCCTGTGCGCCAGATCAAGGCTTCGTGATTGTGCCTTTTGCCGCAGCCGGTTAAGCCAAACCCATGGTGTCCGACGATTTCTTGCATGTCCGGGGCTGGGTCTTCGACCTGGACAACACGCTTTACCCGCCCGAGGCGCGGCTTTTCGACCAGATCGAGTACCGGATGGCCGGATTCGTGATGGAGGCGCTGGGCGTCGACAGGGCCGAGGCGAACCGGCTGCGCAAGCTGTACTGGGCCGAATACGGCACGACGCTCGCGGGGCTGATGGAACTGCACGGGGTCGAGCCCGGCCCCTATCTCAGCATGGTCCATGACATTTCGCTCGACCAACTCGCCCCCGACCCGGAACTGCGGGCACGGATCGCCGCCCTGCCCGGCCGGCGGATCGTCTACACCAATGCCTGCGCGCCCTATGCCGAACGGGTTCTGGCCGCGCGCGGGCTCGACGGCGTCTTCGACGCGATCTACGGGGTCGAACATGCCGGGTTCCAGCCGAAACCCCGGCGCGCGGCCTTCGAGGCTGTGTTCGCGCAGGGCGGGATCGTGCCGGTCGAGGCAGCGATGTTCGAGGATGACGCCCGCAACCTGGCCGAGCCGCACGCGATGGGCATGCGCACCGTCCATGTCGCCCCCGCGCCTGAGACCGCCTCGCACATCCACCATCACACCGACGATCTGAGCGGATTTCTTGCACGCCTGACAGGCGCCTGAGTCGCCCCCTCCGAAGGTCTGTCTGGAGATCCGGAATCTCTGCATGCATAGGTATGCAGATGGTTGCAAAGTGGTGACGCTGCGCCTAAGGTCCGAACAGGGAAACATTCATGGGGATGAATATGACTGACGATCACGGGGGCAAGAACAGCTTCTGGGCGGAAGCGGGAATATGGGCCGTCGTGCTGGCGCTGATCGGGCTCTGGGCCCTGTCGATCCTGAAATGGGGCGTTCTGGGGCTGTACATGCCGGCCGTGATCGCAGTTCCGATCTGCCTGCTCATCCTTGTCTGGATCAGCCGCGGCTAGGCATGCGATCGCCTCTTGGACCTCGTGCCCGGGCGGGCTATCTCGGGGACAGGAGGCACCCATGACGCGCATTACCACCGACATCCTGGTTTCCGGCGGCGGCGTCGCCGGACTGAGCGCCGCAGCCGTGTTCGGCGCGGCAGGGTTCCGCGTGATCTGCGTGGACCCCGCCCCGCCCGTGACCGAGGAAACCGCGGACGGCGCCGACCTTCGGACCACCGCCTTCCTGCAGCCCTCGCTGAAAATCCTGCAAGAGGCGGGCCTCTGGGACCGGCTGGCGCCCCATGCCACCGACCTTCAGGTGATGCGGATTGTCGATGCGGGCGGCAAGACGCCCGCCCCCCGCGTCACCCGCGATTTCAATGCGCGCGATGTCTCGTCCCTGCCCTTCGGGTGGAACCTGCCGAACTGGCTGCTCCGGCGCGAGATGGTGGCGCGGCTTGGCGAATTGCCGAAGGTGACCTTCCGCCCCGGCGTCGGCACCAAATCCGTGCTGACCCGCGATGCCGAGGCGCTGGTGACGCTAAGCGATGGCACCAGGGTCTCCGCGAAACTGCTGGTCGCCGCCGACGGGCGCAATTCGCCCGTGCGCGAGGCGGTGGGCATCGGCGCGCGCACCATCCGCTACGGACAAAAGGCGCTGGCCTTCGCTGTCACCCACCCCGAGCCGCATCACAACGTCTCGACCGAGATCCACCGGTCCGGCGGGCCGTTCACGCTGGTCCCCCTGCCCGACCGCGACGGCAAGCCCTGCTCGGCCATCGTCTGGATGGAGCGCGGCCCCGAGGTGCTGCGCCTTGCGTCCATGCCCGAGGCCGAGTTCAACGCCGAGATGACGGCGCGCTCGGGCGCGATCTACGGCCCGCTGAACCTTGTCACGCGCCGCACCGTCTGGCCGATCATCAGCCAGATCGCGCACCGCTTCTGGGCGGAACGCACGGCGCTGGTGGCCGAGGCTGCCCATGTCGTCCCACCCATCGGCGCGCAGGGTCTGAACATGAGCCTTGCCGACCTGCGCGTGCTGCTCGAGCTTTGCCGCGCCGCGCCCGCCCGGATCGGCGAACCGCCCATGCTGGAGCTGTACCACCGCCGCCGCTACGCGGAGGTCGCCGCGCGGGTGACCGGCATCGACATCCTGAACCGCGTCTCGATGCAGGGCGCTCCTGCGATCCGCGACCTGCGCGCGGCCGGCATCGCCGCGCTTTACGGCCTGCCGCCGGTCCGCAAGACGCTGATGCGGGCGGGCATGGGCGTGCGCCTGTCGTAGCCGCAAACACCCGCTTGGCGTTGCAACTGGCGCAGATTCCGGTATTCAGCCCGGGATCGAATTGGCGCGCCGCGCGCCGCTACCGCTGCAACGAGGGACAAGACATGCGCGTCTATTACGACCGTGACTGCGACATCAACCTGATCAAGGACAAGAAGGTGGCGATCCTGGGCTATGGCAGCCAGGGCCACGCCCACGCGCTGAACCTGCGCGACTCCGGGGCCAAGAACGTCGTCGTCGCGCTGCGCGAGGGCTCGCCCTCGGCAAAGAAGGCCGAAGGCGAGGGTCTTCAGGTGATGGGCATCGCCGAGGCCGCGGCCTGGTGCGACCTGATCATGTTCACCATGCCGGACGAACTGCAGGCCGAAACCTACCGCAAATACGTCCATGACAACCTGAAGGACGGCGCCGCCATCGCCTTTGCCCACGGCCTGAACGTGCATTTCGGCCTGATCGAGCCCAAGCCCGGCGTCGACGTCATCATGATGGCCCCCAAGGGCCCCGGCCACACCGTGCGCGGCGAATACACCAAGGGCGGCGGCGTGCCCTGCCTGGTCGCGGTGCACAACGATGCCAGCGGCAAGGCGCTGGAAATCGGCCTGTCCTACTGCTCGGCGATCGGCGGCGGACGCTCGGGCATCATCGAGACCAATTTCCGCGAAGAGTGCGAGACCGACCTCTTCGGCGAACAGGCGGTTCTGTGCGGCGGCCTTGTGGAACTGATCCGCATGGGCTTCGAGACGCTGGTCGAGGCGGGCTATGCCCCCGAGATGGCCTATTTCGAGTGCCTGCACGAGGTGAAGCTGATCGTGGACCTGATCTACGAAGGCGGCATCGCCAACATGAACTACTCGATCTCGAACACCGCCGAATACGGTGAATATGTCAGCGGCCCGCGGATCCTGCCCTACGAGGAAACGAAGGCCCGCATGAAGGCGGTGCTGACCGACATCCAGAAGGGCCGCTTCGTGCGCGACTTCATGCAGGAAAACGCGGTCGGCCAGCCCTTCTTCAAGGCCACCCGCCGCATCAACGACGCCCATCAGATCGAACAGGTCGGCGAAAAGCTGCGCGCGATGATGCCCTGGATCACCGCGGGCAAGATGGTCGACAAGTCGAAGAACTGAGTTCCGACGACGAACAGCGAAAAGGGCGCGCGAGGGGCGCCCTTTTTTTATCGGGTATCCGCTGTCAGGGCTGACCACGCCCGTCCGGGGTGGTGCTGGGCGCATCCGCCGCAAGCGTGCTCTTGGGCGCGTGTGGATCGGCCATGCGTTGTTCGGTCTTGCGCTTTTCGATCAGCGCATAGATTGCGCCCCCGCCAAGCGTAAGCAGGGCAAGTATGACGATCAGGTTCATCGTGGTCATGATATCCCTCCTTTTGTTGGGATACCCTCCACCTATGGGTCCGCGGCGGTGATGAAAACCGGCGGACCTTCACGATCGGATCACGCCCGCGCCAGCGGTGCGAAAGGAAGGACGATCAGCGGGCGGGCGGCGCATCGGCGCGGGGCGATGCGGCCTCGGCCACGGCGGCAACGACACTGTCCACCACCTCGGCCAGCAGCGCCTCGTCCTCACATTCGGCCATCACCCGGATCAGCGGCTCGGTGCCCGAGCGACGGATCAGCAGCCGACCGCAGCCGGTCAGCTGCGCCTCGGCCGCGGCGATGGCGGCCTTGACCGGGGCAGCGGCCATCGGGTCCGCACCCGCGGCATAGCGCACATTCTTCAGCATCTGCGGCACCCGGTCGAACCGCCGGGACAGTGTCGACGCCTTCTGGCCGGTCTCGACCATCGCCGCCAGGAATTGCAGCCCCGCCAGCAGCCCGTCGCCCGTGGTGCCATAGTCGGTCATCACGATGTGGCCCGACTGCTCGCCGCCCAGGTTCCAGCCCCCCCGCCGCATCGCCTCGACCACGTAGCGGTCGCCCACGGCGGTGCGCTCCAGCCGCAGGCCGCGCGCGCCCAGGTGCCGTTCCAGCCCGAGGTTCGACATCACCGTGGCGACCAGCGTGCCTTCCTTCAGCCGTCCTTCGGCTGCCCAGCGTTCGGCGAACAGTGCCATGATCTGGTCGCCGTCCGCCACCGTGCCGGTCTCGTCGATGATCATCACCCGGTCGGCGTCACCATCGAGGCAGATCCCGAGGTCGGCGCCGTGCGCCACCACGGCAGCAGCAGCGGTTTCGGTATGGGTCGATCCACACCTGTCATTGATGTTCAAGCCGTTGGGCACGACACCCACGGGGATGACCTCGGCGCCCAGTTCCCACAACACCTCGGGCGCGACGCGGTAGGCCGCGCCGTTCGCGCAATCGACCACCACCTTGAGCCCGTCGAGCCTGAGCCCCGCGGGAAAGGTCGTCTTGGCGTATTCGGCATAGCGCCACAGCCCGTCGTCGATCCGCTTGGCGCGGCCGATATTCTCGGGCTGGGCCAGCCTGATCTCGCCAGCCAGAATCGCCTCGATCTGGGCCTCGACCTCGTCGGACAGCTTGAACCCCTCGGGCCCGAAGAACTTGATGCCGTTATCCTCGTGCGGGTTGTGGCTGGCCGAGATCATGATGCCCAGATCGGCCCGCATCGACCGGGTCAGAAAGCCCACCGCTGGCGTCGGCACCGGCCCCAGCAAAAGCACGTTCATCCCCGTCGAGGTCAACCCCGCGGTCAGCGCGTTTTCCAGCATGTAGCCCGATCGGCGCGTGTCCTTGCCGATCACCACCCGGTGCTTGTCCGACCGGTCGCGCCGGAAATACCGCCCCGCCGCCGCCCCCAGACGCAACGCCATCTCGGCGGTCATGGGATAGCTGTTCGCCCGGCCCCGCACGCCATCCGTGCCGAAGATCGTCCTTGTCATTCCGGCTCTCCGTATCCTTTCAGCGCCCCGTCCAGCCGCAGCGCCTGCCGCGTCTCGGCCACATCATGCACCCGCAGGATCTGCACCCCCTGCGCGATCCCGGCCAGCGCCACCGCAAGAGACCCCGGCCCCCGCGCGTCGGCCGTTTCGGCCCGGCCCAGCGCCCCGATAAACCGCTTGCGCGAAGCACCCAGCAGGATCGGACAGCCCAGCCCGTGGAACAGGCCCAGCCCCCGGATCAGCGCAAGGTTATGCGCAACCGTCTTGCCAAAACCGATGCCGGGGTCGACGACGATGCGGGCGCGCGGGATGCCCGCCGCCTCGGCCGCCGCAACGCGGCTTGCCAGGATGTCGTAGACGTCGAGCAGCACGTCGTCATAGCGCGGATCGTCCTGCATGGTCGCGGGGTCACCCTGCGCATGCATCAGGCAGACCGGGACCCCGGCAGTTGCCGCCACGCCCGCCAGCGCCGGGTCGAAGGCAAGGGCGGCGACATCGTTGACCATGCAGGCTCCCGCCGCCAGCGCTGCCTCGGCCACCGCGGCCTTGCGGGTGTCTATCGAGATCGGGCAGGTCACCCCCGCAGCCCTGAGCGCCCCGATCACCGGCGCGGTGCGGGCGATTTCCTCGTCCGTGGAAACCGCCCGCGACCCCGGCCGGGTGGATTCTCCGCCGATATCGAGGATGTCGGCCGCCTCGGCCATGGCGCGGCCATGGGCCAGGGCGGCGTCGGGCGTCTCGAACCGGCCGCCATCGGAAAAGCTGTCGGGGGTGACGTTCAGGATGCCCATCAGCCGCGGCTGGTCCATGGTCAACCCGGCAATCGCCGGCCGCGGCGCGGTCAGCGCCACACGCACCGGCTCGGGCAACGTGCCCGCGGGGACCAGACGCGGCGGGGCGTCGCGGCGCAGTTCCTCGGCCATGGCGAACCACGCCCAGCCTCCGGCCAGCGGCAGCGCGTCGGCTGGCCGGGCGGCGTCGGTCTGGACGATGGGACGAAAATAACGCTGCATGGGCCGTGAATGGGCGATGCGCCCCGGCTTGGCAAGTCCTCAGAGGGCGTCGAGCACGGCCTCGGGCGGAACGCCGGTCACATCAAGCCCCCCGGCGGGCGGCAGCGCGACCTCGCCGATCACCACAACACGCGCCGCCTCAAGCGCGCGCGCAAACCATAGCGCCAGCGCCAGCGCGTCGCGGGGCCTGACCGGGGGATGCTCGACCGAATCGAGCACGATCTTGGACGGCGCCCAGACACTGAATTGCCGGTGCTTCATCGCCCAGTCGATCTCGGTCCGGCTGCCGCGCACGACGCAGCGCGGATCGCGGCCCGCCAGCACCCAGGCGTTCTGCTCGATGGCCAGAAGGTCGATCCGCCGCTGGGCGGGCGCGATGGCAGAGCACGGCGCTTGCGTGTCGGCGGCCCCGACGCACAACACCACCGGGTGCGGCCCTGACTCCATCCGGTCAAGCCACAGGGGCAACGCGGGATCGGCGATCGCGGCATTGGTCAGGAAAACCACCAGCGGGTGATGCAGCGCCTCGACGGCCGGATCGGCAGGCTGCACGAGGCGCGGCGCATCGGGACGGCGGTCGCGCACGATCTCGACCCCCAGCGCGCCGGGACCGCGGTCCAGCTTTTCGATGCGGACGAAGGCGCGCATCGCCTGGGGTTCGGCGAGGATGCGCTCGGCGATCCGTTCGGCAAGCGTTTCCAGAAGGTTCAGCCGTTCCGACGACAGCTCGGCCGTGATCGCCTCGGTGATCGTGTCATAGGACAGCACGCGGTCGACATCATCCTCGATCGGCGCGGGATTCGGGCGCACCTCGACAACCACGTTGAAGCGGACCCGCTGTGTCGCGCCACGCTCGGCCTGAAAGGCGCCGATCTCGACCTCGACGATATGGTCGCGCAGCGAGATGCGATCGCGCATCGCTCGCGCGGGATCAAGCGCCTCGGCCCGCGCGGAGGGATGGGCGAAGGCAAGGCGGATGTCGTCACTCATGGGGGCCTCCGGGCAGGTCTTGTCCCCCTGATACCCCCGAAACAGCGCCGCGGACAGCCCCGTGACGGCAGGGCGCGGACCGCAAGCGACAGCGCCGGTCAGTTCTGCGCCACCTGGATCCCTGGCCGGCGGTAGAAATGATGAACCCCGATCGTCGCGGTGCGCGGAAAGCGGCTGGCCCAGCGCGGGCGAACGGCGGTCGTGTGATAGTGCGTCGCGCCATTCGTCAGCGTGCGAGAGCCGCCATCCAGCATGATCCGCGCGATCTTGGCCATCCGGTCATAGACGGCCGGCTCGCGGATCACCTCGGCATGGCCGTCGCAGGTATAGGTGAACTGGCACTGATAGCGCTTGCCCGTGCCCTGGTGGACGACGCCGCAGACCGAATCCGGATAGGCCTGCGAGGCGACGCGGTTCAGGATCACCTCGGCCACCGCGAACTGGCCCGCGACGGTCTCGCCGCGCGCCTCGAAGTAAAGCGCCTCGGTCAGGCATTGCCATTCCTGGCCACCCTGCGCCTTCGGCTGGGCAGCAAGCCAGGCCGCATCGTAGCGAACCGGCCCGCGCGCCCTGCGCTCGGCCGGACGCGCAACAAGCCTCCGGATCCGGCGTTCGCCCACGCTTTGCAACGCGCTGCGTTCGGCCCCAAGCAGCCGGGCAATGTTCTCGCCCAGCATCGCGGTCGGATCGTTCGATTGAGAACTGGTCATCTCGGCCTGAGAGACGCCAGCGGTAAGCGCAAGCGCGACCGCAAGGCCCGCTGCCCGGACAGTAACGATACCCATCTTTCCCCCAAAAGTGGCGTGGCTCACAAAGCCCCGGTCGAAAGTGTTAACGCGAGAGAGCCTTGGAGTCTACCCTTGTGGCAATTGTGCAACATATCGTACTCAAGGCGATTCAATATGTTATACGCCACTTCTAATGCGTTACCTGAGAAAGAAAAGGCAAGGGTCTGAACTTTGGACCAGCCTCAATCGGCATGAACCTGCTTACCAAGCGCCAGTTGCGCCGCGGCAAGCCGCGCCACGGGGACGCGGAACGGCGAACAGGACACGTAGTCAAACCCGGCCGCGCGGCAGAACGCGATGGATTCCGCGTTGCCCCCGTGCTCGCCACAGATCGACAACGTGATCTCGGGCCGCGCCTCGCGGCCCCGTTCGGCCCCGATCCGCAGAAGCTCGCCCACACCCTCGGCGTCGAGGATGTGGAACGGGTCCTCGGCAAACACGCCCTGCTTGACATAGGAGCCCATGAACCGCCCCGCATCGTCGCGCGACAGGCCATAGGTCATCTGCGTCAGGTCGTTCGTGCCGAAGCTGAGGAAGGCCGCATGCTGGGCGATGTCTCCGGCGCGAAGCGCGGCGCGCGGCGTCTCGACCATAACACCCAGCCGATAGGCGAAATCGACGCCGCGTTCGGTGCGGACCGCGGCGGCCAGCGAGTCGATCCGGGTCTTGACAAGGTCCACCTCGCGCATCGCCGAGACCAGCGGGATCATGATCTCGGGCACCACCGGCTCGCCCTTGCGGCTGGCCTCGATCGTCGCCTCGAAGATCGCGCGGGCCTGCATGTCGTAGATCTCGGGGATGGTGATCCCCAGCCGCACGCCGCGCATTCCCAGCATCGGGTTGAATTCGAACAGGGCCTGAACCCGGCGCTGAACGTCCGAGATCGGCAGCCCCATCGCCTCGGCAAGATCCCGCACGCCCTCGCGCGATTGCGGCAGGAATTCATGCAGGGGCGGGTCGAACAGGCGGATGCAGACCGGCAGACCCTGCATGATCTCGAACAGCCGCTTGAAATCGGCACGCTGCATCGGCAACAGCCGCGCCAGCACCGAGGCGCGGTCCTCGGGCCGGTCGGCAAAGATCATCTCGTGCATCACGGTCAGCCGGTCGGCCTCGAAGAACATGTGCTCGGTCCGGCACAGCCCGATCCCGTCGGCACCGAAGCGGCGCGCCATCTGGGCGTCGGCCGGCGTGTCGGCATTGGCCCGCACGCCGATGTCGCAGGCCTCCTCGGCCCAGCGCATCAGCGCCTGGAAGGCGTCGTCCAGCGCGGGCTCCAGCATCTTGACCTCGCCCAGCAGCACCTGCCCTCTGGTGCCGTCCAGCGTCACGATATCGCCCTCGTGCAGCTTGCGACCGTCGGCGGTGATCAGCACCCCGTCGCGGCGGTTGAGCCGCATGTCCGAGATGCCGACGACGCAGGGCACGCCCAGGCCCCGGGCGATCACCGCGGCATGGCTGGTCACCCCGCCCCTCTCGGTCATCACGCCGACGGCGGCATGCATGCCGCGGATGTCCTCGGGCGTGGTCTCGCGCCGCACCAGGATGCAGGGCTCGCCGCGGGCGGCGCTGGCCTGCGCGGCGGCCGAGCCGAAGACCAGCCGGCCGGTGGCCGCGCCGGGACTGGCCGCAATGCCATGGGCGATCGCCTGGCGCCGCCCCGCCGGGTCGACCTGGCTGTGCAGCAGTTCGCTGACCGCACGCGGCTCGATCCGGCACAGCGCGTCTTCGCGCGGAATGATCCCCTCGTCGGCCAGCATCACTGCGATGCGGACCGCCGCCCGGGCACTGCGCGGCACCCGCATCGCGTCCAACACCCAAAGCCGGCCCGCCTCGATGGTGAAATCGATCTGCATCTCTTCGCGCAGGTTGATCCGGCAGGTGTCCCCATAGCGGCGAAGTTGCGCGACGACCTCGGGACAGCGGTCCTCGAGTGATCCGCCGCGCGGGTCGCGGATGATGAACAGCGCGCCTTCACGAACGGCAATCGCGTCGCGGCCCTGGCTATGGGCGAGATAGCGGCCGACGATCCGGCGAAGCCCGGTCACGCCATCGACGAACTGGATCACGCCCGAGCCGCTTTCCCCCGGGCCAATCCCCAGCGCCATCGCCTGTACCACCAGCCCCAGTCCCGCCTCGGCGGGCGCCCCCTTGGCCTGGCGCAACAGCCGCGCCGTCGTGCCCTCCCACGCCCGCGCCATCGAGCGCAGCACCTCCAGCAGCTGCCGGCCCGGGTCCTGGGGGAAGGGCTCGTCGGTCTCTTCGGCATAGGCGTCCAGCGCGGCGCGCAGCGCGCGCGCCGACGGCGCCTCGGCCTCGAACATGTCGGGGTCCAGCCGGGCGACATGGACGGCAAAGGCCTGGATGAACCGCAGGTAAAGCGCGTTCGCCGCCACCTCGCCATGGGTTTCGCACAGGGCTGCGTGGCGCGCGTCATTCAGGCCGATGTTCAGGATCGAGGCCGGCCCGCCCCACTCCTGGTTCTCGGAACTGGGGCGCACCGACACCAGCGGCCCGTCTCCGAACAGGGCCAGCAGGGCCGCGATGTCGGGCACGTTGCCCTTGGCGATGCGGTGAACAGCGTCGAAGGACAACGCCACCGTGCGTGGCACCGGCAAGTCCATCCGGATCAGCCGCTGCAGGCATTTCGCGCGCGCGCCGTGCCGCTTCGCAGCGATGTCGGCCAGCGGCGTTATCTCGGTAAAGTCAATGATCTCGGCGTCTTTCTGCACTGCAGCGCCCTTTCGCCCATTGCAGCATACGCCCATGGCGCCGACTGGCAAGCGAAGCTTGGGCGCGCGCGCTCACGCGCCCTCGATCCGGGTCAGATCGGCCAGCCTCAGGCAGGTTGACCGGATGCGGTGGAGCAGATTCAACCGGTTCCGGCGGACGATCTCGTTCTCGGTATTGATCTGCACGGCCTCGAAGAAGGCGTCGATCGGCCCGCGCAGGGCGGCCATCGCGGCCATCGCGTCGGCGAAATCCTCGCGGGCAAGTGCCGGGCCGATCGCCGCCTCTGCGGCATCGAGCGCGGCGAACAGCGCGGTCTCGGCCGGGGCCTCGGCGAATTTTGGATCGGCGCCAAAGGAATATTCCACGCCATCCTTTTCCTCGGCCTGGGTCAGGATGTTGTTGGCCCGCTTGAAGCCCAGCACGAGGTTCTCGCCATCCTCGGTCGCCAGCACCGCGTTCAGCGCCTGCGCGCGGCGCACCAGCAGCGTCAGGTCATCGTTGCCCGGCATCGACAGGCAGGCGTCGATCACGTCGTGGCGCAGCCCCTCGCCCCTGAGATGGACCTTGAGCCGGTCGTGGAAGAACGCCATCAGGTCGTCGCTGAGCGCAGGCAGCCGCTTGCGCATCCGGGCAAGCCAGCTTCCCTCGGCGATGTCCGGCGACTCGCCCTCGGGCGCCTCGCCGCGATGGGCCAGCCTGTCGAGCACCGCGTGAAAGGCCGCGCCGAACACCCCGTGATCGGCGATCTCGTCCACCATCTGTTCCAGCACGAACATCTCGCGCTCTTCGGCGGTATCGAGGTTGAGCGCCATGACATGAACCAGAAGCTGCTTGTTCACAACAGCTTGCAGACCAATCCTCAGGTCGTGGCCCAGTATGATCCGGATCACGCCCAGCGCGGCGCGGCGCAACGCGAAAGGATCCCTGGACCCGGTGGGTTTTTCGTTGATGGCCCAGAAGCCGGCCAGCGTGTCGATCTTGTCGGCCAGCGCCACGGCGATCGCGACCGGCTGGTCCGGCAGCGCGTCGGCGGGGCCGAGCGGGCGGTAATGGGTCTCGCAGGCCTCGGCGGCCGCGGCGGGCAGGCCCGCGGCCTCGGCATAGTAGCGGCCCATGGTGCCCTGCAACTCGGGGAATTCGTAGACCATTTCCGAGGCGAGGTCCGCCTTGGCGACGCGGGCCGCCTGTTCGGCCATCGCGGGATCGGCGCCGACCATCGGCGCGATCTCGCGGGCGAGGGTTGCGATCCGGCCGATCCGTTGGGCCTGACTGCCAAGCTCGCTCTGGAAGGTGACGTGGGACAGCGACTCGAGCCATTCGCCCATCCCCGCCCGCGCCACGGCAAGGTCGTTCTTCCAGAAGAATGCCGCATCCGACAGCCGCGCGGCCAGCACTTTTCCGTTCCCGTGCAGGATGGTTGCGCCGTTATCGGGGGTTTCGCGGTTCGCGACTGTCACGAATCGAACGATCCGGCCGCTCTTGGGGTCGCGCACCGAAAAGAACTTCTGATGCGCCTTCATCGAGGTTTGCAGCACCTCGGGCGGCAGATCGAGAAAGTCCTCGCGGATCGCGCCCATCAGCACCACGGGCCATTCCACCAGGCCCGCGACCTCGGCCAGCAGGCCACGATCCTCGACCACTTCAAGCCCCTGCGCAAAGGCCGCGTTGGTGGCCGCATGCCAGATATGTTCGGCGCGTTCCTCGTGGTCGAGCATCACTTTCGCGCGCCTGAGCTTCGCCTGGTAGTCCTCGACCCCCGTCACCCGGAACGGATCGGACGCCATGAAGCGGTGGCCGCGTGTCACATCGCCCGCGCGGATGCCGTCGACCTCCAGCGGCACGATCTCGGCGGCGCCCGCCTCGTCGGTCAGGATGCACAGGATCGCGTGCAGCGGCCGCACCCAGCGCAAGCTGCCCGTGCCCCAGCGCATCGACTTGGGCCAGGGGAAGCTGCGGATGGTGGCTTCGAGCACTTCGGCGACGATCTCGGCGGCGGGGCGGCCCGGCCTCTCGATCACCGCGAACCAGACCTGGCCCTTCTTGTCGTCGCGCGCCTCAAGCTGGTCGCGGGTCAACCCCGTGGACCGCAGGAACCCCTCCAGCGCCTTTTCGGGCGCGTCGGTGCGCGGTCCTTTCCGTTCCTCGCGCAGATCGGGGCTGCGGCCCGTCAGCCCCTCGACCGCCAGTACCAGACGGCGCGGCGTCGACCAGGCGCGGGCGGCGGCATAGGTCAGCCCCGCCTCGACCAGCCCGTCGGTCACGCGCGTCTTCAGCGCCTCGCGGGCGTCGGCCTGCATGCGCGCGGGAATTTCCTCGGAGAAGAGTTCGATCAGCAGATCGGGCATGGTTTATTCCCAGACGATTTCGGCTTTGGACTCGGTCCAGCCGCCGGCATTGGTCTCGACGAAGGCGTCGGCGCAGCGCTTGGCCAGCGCGCGCACCCGCCCGATATAGGCCTGCCGCTCGGTCACGGAAATCACGCCGCGCGCGTCCAGCAGGTTGAAGAAATGGCTTGCCTTGATGCACTGGTCATAGGCCGGATGCACCATGATGATGCGCTTGCCGGTGCGCGGGTCGGTCTGCGGATGATCGAGGATGCGCCCACATTCCGCCTCGGCCGCCTCGAAGAAGTGCAACAGCTTCCCGGTATCGGCCACGTCGAAGTTCCAGCGCGAGTATTCCTCCTCGGTCTGGCGGAACACGTCGCCATAGCTCAGCGGGATGGGCGCGTCGGAGTCGTTGAACGGCATCTCCATCACGTGGTCGATGCCCAGCACATACATCGCCAGCCGTTCCAGCCCGTAGGTCAGTTCGCCCGAGACCGGTCGGCAGTCGTGCCCGCCGACCTGCTGGAAATAGGTGAACTGGCTCACCTCCATCCCGTCGCACCACACCTCCCAGCCCAGGCCCCAAGCACCCAGCGTCGGGCTTTCCCAGTCGTCCTCGACAAAGCGGATGTCGTGGTAGTCGAAGTCGATGCCGATGGCCGCCAGCGAGCCCAGATAGAGTTCCTGAAGGTCCGGCGGCGAGGGTTTGATCAGAACCTGGTACTGGTAATAGTGCTGCAACCGGTTGGGGTTCTCGCCATAGCGCCCGTCGGTCGGCCGGCGCGAGGGCTGCACATAGGCCGCGGCCCAGGGGCGGCTGCCCAGCGCGCGCAAGGTCGTCGCCGGGTGGAAGGTGCCCGCGCCCACCTCCATGTCATAGGGTTGCAGGATGGCGCAGCCCTGCGCGGCCCAGTAGGCCTGAAGGCGCAGGATGATCTCCTGGAAACTCCGCGGTTTGCCGTCGCTCATGGCGCGCGCTCGCCCCTCTTGCCGGTGGAAACCCCGCTTCAATAGGCAACAGGTGCAACAGGGTCAATCGAACCTGCGCACCGGGCCCATGTTTGGCGTGCAATGTGCAGCGGCTTTGATAGGGTCGGCCAAGGATTCGGCCCGCCGGGTGCAGGCTAAGGACTTAAGGGATTCCGGGACTTATGAAGAGACTTGCAACCATTCTGATCCTCGCGATCGCCACCGCCCTGCCCGCCCTTGCCCAGGACAGGGTCTGGCTTCAGATCGAGGCGCATCCGACGCTGCGCGAGGCCGAAGAGCGCGCCCGCACCTATGCCGGGTCATTCCCCAATGTCGGCGCCTTCCAGATCGCGACGGGGTGGTACGCGATCGCGCTGGGTCCTTACGCCGAACCCGAGGCCGACGCCGCGCTGCGGCAGTTCCGCGCCCAGGGCGCGATCCCGCGCGACAGCTTCCTGTCGGACGGCGCCGATTTCCGCCAGCAGGTCTGGCCGGTGGGCGCCGCGCTTGCCCAGCCGACGCCCGCGGCCCCCGCCCCTGCACCGGCCGCAGACGCGCCCCCGGTGGCAGAGCCCGCCCCCCTGCCGGACGAAACCCCCGCCGAGGCGCGCCGTTCCGAGAGTATCCTCGACCGCGACGCCCGCGCGCTGATCCAGACCGCGCTGCAATGGGAAGGCGTGTATACCCAGGCGATAGATGCCTCCTTCGGCCCGGGCACGCGCAACGCGATGGCCGCCTGGCAATCGGCAAAGGGCTATGAGGCGACGGGCGTTCTGACCACGCGCCAGCGCGAGGAATTGATCGGCGCCTACCGGGCCGAGATCGGGCGGCTGGGCATGCAGGCGATCGAGGAGGCAGAGGCCGGTATCCGCATCGAGATGCCGCTTGGCCTTGTCGAGTTCGACCGCTACGAGCCGCCCTTCGTGCATTTCCGCCCCCGCGGCGACAGCGGGGTGCGCGCGCTTCTAATCAGCCAGCGCGGCGATCAGGCGACGCTCTACGGCCTGTACGACATCATGCAGACGCTCGAGGTGGTGCCGCTGTCCGGCGAGCGCGAGCGCGGCCGGGATTCGTTCACGCTGACAGGCCGGAACGCGCAGATACAATCCTATACTTATGCCCGGCTGATCGGCGGCACCGTCAAGGGCTTTACCCTGGTCTGGCGCCCGTCCGAGGATGAACGGCTGATGATGCGCGCGGCGATGACCATGCGCGAGACGCTCGACTCGGTGCCGAACGTGGCGCTTGACGAAACGCTGGGCGAGGCGAGCGCCGAGCAGCGCGCCGACATGCTCTCGGGCCTCGAGATCCGCAAGCCCGACGAGACCCATTCGGGATTCTTCGTCGATGGGGCGGGCACGGTGCTGACCACCACCACGGGTCTGACCAGTTGCAACCGGATCACCATCGGCCATGATGTCGAGGTCAGCCTAGCCGCCAGCGATGCCGGGCTGGGGCTCGCGGTGCTGAAGCCGTCGGTTGCGCTTGCGCCAATCGAATACGCGCGCTTCCAGGCCGGGGTGCCGCGGCTGAAATCGGACGTGGCAGTCGCGGGCTTCTCGTATGGCGAGGTGCTGGACCTGCCGGTGCTGACCTATGGCACGCTGGCCGACCTGCGTGGACTCGACGGCGAGGACAGCATCGCGCGGCTGGAGATCGAGGCGCTACCGGGCGACACGGGCGGGCCGGTGCTGGACGCGGCGGGCGCGGTGCTGGGTGTGCTGTTGCCGGTCGGGCAAGGCGCACGGCAATTGCCGGCGAATGTGCGTTATGCGGCAAATGTCAGCGCGATCGGTGTCTTCCTGTCGGAGACCGGCGTCGAGATGCGCGCCGCGGACGCCGAGGGCGCGCTGCCGCCCGCGACCCTGACCCGTCGCGCGGCGGACATGACGGTTCCGGTCTCCTGCTGGAACTGACGGGCTGACGGCAACCGGGGCCGGGCCCGCGCCCGGCCTCAGGCACGCCAGAAATGCGCGGTCAGGATCGCAAACACGACCAGCAGTTCGAGCCGCCCGATCAGCATTGCAACGCTGAGGATCCACTTGGCCGCGTCGTTCAGCCCCGCGAAATTCCCCGCGGGCCCGATATGCTCGCCAAGACCCGGCCCGATATTGGCAAGCGCCGTTGCCGCCCCGGACAGCGCTGTGGTCGCATCCAGCCCCGTGGCGCTCAGCAGCACCGCGGTCAGGCCCAGCGTGACCACGAAGAAGACGAAGAAAGAGGTGACCGAGGACAGCACATCGTCGTCCACCTTCTGCCCGTTGAAACGCGGGTGGAACAGGCCGTGGGGCGCGTGGATCGCCTTGATCTGCACCCGGATCGCAGAGAACAGGATCTGGTAGCGGAAGATCTTGACCGAGCACGCGGTCGAGGCCGAGCATCCGCCGATCAGCCCGATGAAGAAGAACAGGATGACCGGGAAGTTGCCCCAGAGCTGGTAGTCGGTGCTGGCATATCCCGTGCCCGAGATGATCGAGGTCACGTTGAACACGCCCTCACGGAAGGCATGTTCGTAGTGGTCGTCATTGGCCAGCACCCGATAGGCCGCGATCACCAGAACGAAGATCGCGATCACCGAAAGATAGGTCCAGATCTGGCTGTCGGTGAACAGTGGCCGCGCGGTCCCGGCCATGAACTGGACGTAACGCACGAAGGGCAGGCTGGCCAGGATCATGTAGACAGAGGAAATGTATTCCGGCGTCCCCTGGAACGCCCCGAACGAGGCGTCGCGGGTCGAGAATCCGCCCGTCGACAGGGTCGTCAGCGCATGGTTCAACGCATCGAACGGCGCCAGTCCCGCCGCGGCATAGCTGAAGCCGCAGGCCACGGTCAGCGCGAGGTAGATCCACGATATCTGCGACGCGATCTGGGCCGCGCGAGGCAATACCTTGCCCGAGGTCTCGAACGCCTCGGAGCGGAAGATCTGCATCCCCCCCACCCGCAGTTCCGGCAGGAATACCATGGCGACGACGATGATCCCGATGCCGCCGAACCATTGCAGCATCGACCGCCAGAGAAGCATGCCGCGGGGCATCCCGTCGAGCCCTGCAAAGACCGTCGAGCCGGTGGTGGTCATGCCCGACATCGCCTCGAAAAAGGCATCCACGGCCCGCGCCTCGGGCGCCCCCAGTACGAAGGGCAGCGCGCCGAAGACCGGCAGGGCGATCCAGACACCCGTGGTCAGGAAGAAGATCTGTTGCAGCTCCAGCCGGTCGTCAACGCCATTGGCGCAGGCCAGCGCCACAAGCCCGCCTGACAGCGCGGTGATCAACGCCGATTCAAGGAAGGCCGACCAGTTCGGATCGCCAGCCGCCAGGTCGATCGCCATCGGCAGCAGCATGGTAGCGCCCAGAATGGCGACCAGAAGGCCGATGACGTAACCGACGGGGCGCAGATCAAACATGACGCGCAGGCTTGTCCGCGCGCGCACCGCGTGTCAAGCGGCCGCTCAGCCGTGGTGGATCAGCGTTGCAAAGAGCTTGGGGTCCAGGCTTTCGGCGGCGAATGTCGGCCCCTCGGTCAGCACGCTCACGGCGTCGTGGCTGTGCAGGCTTTCCTGGTGGCTGGCGATCACGCGGAAATCACCGATCCGGGGGTCACGCTCCAGCGCCTCGCAGAACAGCCGCGCCGCATCCTCGACAAAGATCGGATGCGCGGCGTTCAGCTCCGCAAAGGCCTGCTCGTCCTCGCGCTTGACCATGACCTGGGTCTCGGTTGGCACGGCAGACTGGCAGATCTCGATCAGATCCTCGAACCAGAGGCACCCTGCCGCGGGATCGAGGACAACAGAAATACGCGCGACCGACCGTTGCGAATGGGGCGTCGCAAGCTGCCCGCGCTCGCGCCGGGCATGTTCGGAAAGTTCAAGCGAGCACGGGCAGGTCGATGAATACACATAGTCCATGTGCATGATTTTCCGGGCCACGCCGCGGGTTTCCACCAGTTCCAGCGCAAAGTCGTAATATTGGAATCCTTCAAGTCCCGACCGCAGTGAGCGCACCTTCATCGGGAACGAGAAGCGCATCATTATGCGTGCGTCGAAGCTTTCCAGATCGGCCTTGTAGCTGTCCAGCGCGGCCTCGATCACCTCGAAGCTGAAGGTGCGCTCCGCATGCGCGTAAAAGCTGCGCATGATGCGGGACATGTTGATGCCCTTCTTCTCGGCCTCCAGGCTGACGGTGCCGGTGACCGAGGTTTCAAGGGTAAGATCCCCATTGTCGCGGCTGTGGAACCGGATCGGCAGGCGAAAATTCGAGATGCCGACATGCTGGATCGGGCGCATGGACCCGCGGATCAGGCTTGCGGGGCCGTTCTGCAGGTCGGGCATGGTCGCCTTGTAGGCGGCATCGGCCTCGAAGCCATGCGGATAGGCGCGGCTGAACACAGGGTAAGCACTGGCCGGATGGCCGGGGACGAGCGCAGCAAGGCCCGGGTCGACGGTCGCGAGTTCGTCCTCGGTGGCGCGGGTCGCCCAGAGACGCAGCAGTTCAAGCGCGCGCTCGGCATCCTCGCGCCCGGGACTCGGTTCGATCTCGCGGTTGTGGACGTTCATCGGCTGCGCCCTCCCTCTCGCATCAGGTCGTCGGACCCTAAAGATGGGCGCCCGGTACCGAATGTCCACTTGGAATGACAGTTTTTTGCGCAGAGCGCGGGATCAGGCCCCGGCCAGCGCCGATTTCAGGTCTGAAATCAGATCGTTGGGGTCCTCCAGCCCGACACTCAGGCGCACCAGGCCGGGGGTGATCCGCAGCGCCGCCTTGCGGTCACCGGACAGTCGTTTATGGGTCGTGGTGGCGGGATGGGTCGCGATGCTTTTCGCATCGCCGAGGTTGTTCGAGATCTTCCAGATCTCCAGCCGGTCGAGCAGCGCGAAGGCCGCGTCCTTTCCCCCGGCAAGGTCGATCGACAGCACCGTGCCGCCCTCGGGGAACAGCGCATGCTGGGGATGGCTTTCAAGGCCGGGATAGATCACGCGGGCAAGGCGCGCATCGCCGGTCAGCGCCTCGGCGATCGCGCGTGCGCCCGCGGCCTGCGCGCGCACCCGCAGATCCAGCGTCTCCAGCCCCTTCAGCATGACCCAGGCGTTGAACGGGCTGATCGCGCCGCCGGTGTGTTTCATGTAGGTCTCGACCGGCCCACGCACCGCCGCGCGCGGCCCCAGGATCGCGCCGCCAAGGCAACGCCCCTGCCCGTCGACATGCTTGGTGGTCGAGTAGACGACCAGATCGGCCCCCTGTTCGATGGCCCGTGAAAAAACCGGCGTCGTAAAGACATTGTCGACAATCACCGTCGCGCCCGCCGCATGCGCGATCCCGGCAACGGCGGCGGTGTCGATCACCTCGAGCGTGGGGTTCGAGACCGCCTCGAAGAACACCGCGCGCGTGCCGGGCGTCACCGCCGTCTGCCACTGGTCGAGATCGGTGCCGTCGACGAAGGCCACCTCGACCCCGAAGCGGGGCAGGATCTCCTCGAGGATGTAGAGGCATGACCCGAACAGCGCACGGGCCGCCACCACCCGGTCGCCGGATTTCAGCCCCGCCATCAGCGCGCCGTTGACCGCGGCCATGCCCGAGGCGGTGGCGAACCCGGCCTCGGCCCCCTCGATCACGGCGAGGCGGTCCTCGAACATCGCCACGGTGGGGTTGCCGTATCGGGCATAGATGAACTCGTCGGGACCGGCCTCGATGAACCGCGCCTCGGCCGCCCCGGCGCTGGGATAGTCGAAGCCCTGGGTCAGGAACAGCGCCTCGGACAACTCGCCATACTGGCTGCGCCGCGCGCCGCCATGGACCGCCTGCGTCCGTTTCGACCACTTGCCCGTCATCGCCCGCGCCCTCCGCGCAAAGAAAAACCCCCACCGTCAAAGACGCCGGGGGTTCCGCCCTGACCTCTTTAGCGGCTTGTTTAACGTGGCCCGCAATCCGGTGAACAAATCGCCACGATGGATTTTCGTCTAGGCCGTTGCGCCGCAGCCGTCAAGCCGCGTCACGCTGCTGTAACCGGGCCTTCACGGCGGTGTCGTATGTATGTCCTATCCAGCGCCACAAGATGTAGTGGGAGCTGCCCGATGCCCCTCATCCGGGTCAATGCCGACGCCGACCGCCTTCAGCCATTTCCGGGCGAGCCGCCGCTCGGCGAACGGCTGGCGGCGGCCCTGGGCACGCTACCGGCCGCTGCGCCGGTGACGGTGCTGATCCACGGGTTCCGCTTCAGCCCCAAGGTGCCGGAGTTGACCCCGCACCGCCATATCCTGGCACTCGACCCCGATACCGGCGGATGGAAGGCCGTCTCTTGGCCGCGCGCGCTGGGATTCAGCGGGGCGTCCGACGCCGAGGGCCTGTGCATCGCCTTTGGCTGGGAGTCGGATGGAACGATCTGGGGGGCCTATGACGAGGCGGCCCGGGCGGGCGCGGCGCTTGCCGGGCTGATCGCCGGAATTCGCGCCCACCGGCCCGGCCGCGCGGTCGATCTGGTGGCCCATTCGCTGGGCGCCCGGGTCGCGCTGGCGGCGATGACGGGGCTGGCCGCGGGCGCGGTCGGCCATGCCGTGCTGATGGCGCCTGCCGAGTTCGCCCCGGGCGCGCGGGCGGCCCTTGACAGCCCGGCAGGCCGCCGGGCGCGCATCCTCAACGTCACGAGCCGCGAGAACGACCCCTACGACCTGATGCTCGAGGCGCTGGTCGGTCCGGTCCGGGGCGGCGGGGCCGCCCTGGGCCGCGGCCTTGAGGATGGGCCGGTCTCCTGGCTCGACCTGCAGATCGACCATCCCGAAACGATGACCGCGCTCGCCCGGATGGGCCACCGGATCGCCCCGCCCACGCGCCGCGTCTGTCACTGGAGCCCCTATGTCCGCCCCGGCATGATGGGCCTTTACCGCGCGCTGATCCGGGGCGAACTGCCCTTCGAGATGCTGCGCGCGGGGCTTCCACAGGCGCAGACGCCGCGGTGGTCCAGGCTTCTTGCGCCGCCCAGGCTGACCCTGCCCTTGCCCTTTGCCGGAAACGCCCCATCCTGAGGCGGCATCACCGTGACAGGAGCGCGCCATGGCAACCGAGATCGAGTTCTACTACTGGCCCACGCCGAACGGCTGGAAGATCGCCATCGCCCTGGAAGAGATGGGCCTGCCCTATCGCGTACACCTGGTGGACATCGGCGCCGGGGATCAGTTCGACCCGGACTTCCTGAAGATCGCGCCGAACAACCGGATGCCTGCGATCGTTGACCCGGACGGCCCCGGCGGCGCGCCGGTCCCGGTGTTCGAATCGGGCGCGATCCTGATGTATCTCGCCCGCAAGACCGGCCAGTTCCACGGCCGGACGGAACGCGACCGGATCGCGGTCGAGGAATGGCTGATGTGGCAGATGGGCGGCCTTGGGCCGATGGCGGGTCAGGCGCACCACTTCCTGAAATACGCCCCCGCGATGGACCCGCCGCAGGACCTGCCCTATGCTAAGGACCGCTACCGCGCCGAGGTGGGACGGCTTTACGGGGTGCTTGACCGGCGGCTTGCCGGGCACGAATTCGTCGCGGGCAACTTCTATTCGATCGCCGACATGGCGATCTGGCCCTGGGCCTCGCTCTGGGAAGGCCAGGGCCAGAGCCTGGAGGACAAGCCCCACATGGCGCGCTGGCTGGATTCCGTGGCAGCCCGCCCCGCGGTGCAGCGCGGCCGGGCGCTGGCCGCGGACCGGCGCAAGGACATCGCAGGTGACCGCAAGGCGCAGGCGATGCTGTTCAGGCGGGGCTGAACCGGCGCCATCGGGCCCTGAATGGCTTCGACGACCCTTGGCCAGACGTCTCGAACGTCCCTGCCCCAATCAATCGCCGCCGTCCTTCTCTTCCTCGATGGCGTATTTGCCGAACACTCTGCCCTGGGCCATGAAGAAGCCGAAGACCGCGATGGTCAGGCCGAAGGTCTTGAAATTCACCCACATGTCGGTGGACATCGTGCGCCAGATCACCTCGTTCAGAACGGCAAGCCCGATGAAGAAGAAGGTCAGCCTGCGGGTCAGGATCATCCAGCCCGCCCGCTGCATCGGCACCACCTCTTCCATCACGAATTGCAGGTAGGACTGCCCGCGCAACAGCCCGACCCCCAGCACGCCGGCGAAAAGCACGTAGATGATCGTGGGCTTCATCTTGAAGAAGCGGTCATCGTTCAGCCATACAGTCAGCCCGCCGAAGACCACCACCAGAACGGCCGTGGCAATCTGCATCTTCGAGATGTGCCCGGTCAGCCGCCACAGGATCCCGGTGGTCAGCAGGATCAGCGGGATGAAGCCCGCGGTCGCCAGAACGAACCCGTCATATTCGGTGCCGCCGATGGTAAAGACCTGCTCGCGCAGCTTGACATAGGCGATGAAGAAGGCCGCGATCGGGCCCAGTTCAAGCGCCATCTTCAGGATCGGATTGATCGGTTTCTTTTCCGCCATCGGCCTGTCCTCAGCCTCCCATTTCCACGATCACGGCGCCCGCCGCGATCAGCGCCATCAGCGCCATCCGCCGCGGCCCCACCGTTTCGCCCAGCACCAGCCAGCCGATCAGCGCGGCAAAGACCGTCGAGGTCTCGCGCAGGACCGCCGCCTCGCCCACCTTGTCCAGCCGCGTCGCCATCATCACCGCGCCAAAGCTCATGAAGGCGACCAGCCCCCCGGCAAGGCCCCTCAGCATCAGGGGCCCCAGCGTCGGCCGATGCGCCATCCGCGCCCAGCGCGCGGCGGCCAGCCAGGGCATCACCGTCAGCCCGTCGATGAAAAAGAACCACGCGAGAAAGGTAAAGGGGTCCGCGGTCGCCCGGATACCATAGGCATCATAGGTGGTGTAAAGCGCGACGAAGCCCCCTGTCAGAACGGCCAGCATCAGCGCGGGTTTCAGCGTGTCGCGGTCCAGTTGCCAGTGGACCAGGTTGTAGGCGGCCAGCCCGAAGATCCCCGCCAGCAGAACACCCACCCCCAGCCACTGGGTCAGGGTAAAGACCTCGCCGAACAGCAGGTACGCCCCGATCACGGTAAAGAACGGACCGGTGCCGCGTACCACCGGATAGACCACCGTGTAGGCACCCTTGGTATAGGTATAGCCCTGCGCGATCTTGTAGCCGAGATGGATCACGAACACGACGGCAAAGATCGGCCACATGTGGGGTTCGGGCCAGGGCACGACGAACAGGGCAAAGGGCGCGGCCATCGCGCCATAGGCCAGGTCGATCGCGCCCCGCGACAGCCAGGGATCGTGCCGTCCTTTCTGCAACGCGCCAAAGACCGCATGCAGAACCGCCGCCGACAGCGCCAGGATCAGCGCCAGCCTGTGCCCTGCCTCGGTCCCCTCGATCGAGATCAGCCACTCGGTCATCGGCCGCCCCGCGCGGCCGGCCGCGCCTTACGCATCAAGCCCCGCCAGCGCGCGGGCGAAGTCCTCGGGCTCGAACGGGGCAAGGTCGTCGATCTGCTCGCCCACGCCGATCGCGTGGATCGGCAGGCCGAACCTGTCGGCCAGCGCAACCAGCACGCCGCCCTTGGCGGTGCCGTCAAGCTTGGTCATCACAAGGCCGGACACATCCGCCAATTTCTGGAAGATCTCGACCTGGGACAGGGCGTTCTGCCCGGTGGTCGCGTCCAGCACCAGCAGCGTGTTGTGCGGCGCGGTCTCGTCGCGCTTGCGGATCACGCGAACGATCTTTTCCAGCTCGGCCATCAGGTCCTGCCGGTTCTGCAGCCGACCCGCCGTGTCGATCAGCAGTAGGTCCGTGCCCTCGGCCTCGGCCCTGGCCATCGCGTCGAAGGCCAGGGATGCCGGATCGGCGCCCTGCGCCGCCGTCATCACCGGCACGCCCGCGCGCTTGCCCCAGACCTGCAACTGCTCGACCGCGGCCGCGCGGAAAGTATCGCCCGCGGCAATGATCACCGACTTGCCCGCGTCGCGGAACTGGCTGGCCAGCTTGCCGATCGTCGTTGTCTTGCCCGAGCCGTTGACGCCCACCACCAGAACCACCTGCGGTTTTCTGGGGTAAAGCGGCATCGGCCGGGCCACGGGTTCCATGATCTGCGTGATCTCGTGGGCCAGCAGTTCCTTGATCTCGTCCACCGACAGCCGCTTGCCGAACCGCCCCTCGGCCATGTTCGCGGTCACCCGCATCGCCGTGTCCACGCCCATGTCGGCGGTGATCAGCAATTCCTCTAGGCTTTCGAGCATGTCATCGTCCAGCTCGCGCCGGATCACCGTCTTCTTGCGGATCGTGCGGCCAAGAACGCGCCCGAAGAAGCCCCGGCGCGGAGCCTCCTCTTCCTCCTCCTCGAAGGTCTCTTCCACGCCCCCCTGCGCCAACGCGTCGAGCGGTGAGGCGCCGCGATCATAGGGCATTTCCACAGGGCCCTCCGGTGGCGGCATTTCCTCCGGCGTCCAGTCCGGTACCTCGGAGGGCGGCGCGGGCATCTCGGCGGGCGGCGCGGGCGGCAGTTCCGGCGGGCCCGGGGGCACGTTCAACGGCTCGGGCTCGGGGGTCGGGTCCGGCCAAGGGAAGGGGCCCGGCTCGGGCAGAGGCGCCGGTTCGGGCACAGGGTCCGGTTCGGACTCGGGCTCGGGCTCCGGTTCTGGTGCAGGCTCGGGGGCGGGTTCGGGCGCAGGCTCGGGTTCCGGAATCGGTTCGGGCTCGGACGGCTCGGACAAGGGCGTGGCCGCGGGTTCGGCCGTCGCCAGCACGGGCGCTTCGGGTTCGTCAGCGGGAGGGAAAGCGCTGGCGCTTTCCTCTTCCGGCAAAGACAGCGCTGCGGCCTCCAGCGGAGGGGCGCCCGCATCTTCCGCGGAACGCGGAAGACCGTCGCCGAAGACCGGCGCTGCCTCTGCTTCGGTATCCTCTTGGGGCAGGTCCGCCATCAGCGGCGCATCGCCTGCCCCTGCGGGCGGGGGCGCGTCGTCGGATGCGGCCTCCGCATCGGGCGGCATCGCCGGCGCGGGCGCCCAGGAAAATGGGGTTGGCCAGCCGGGCGCCGAGGTCAAGGTCGGGATGGGCGCGGGGCTGGCTTCTACAACGCTCTCGGGCTCGGGCTCGGGCTCGGGACGCGAATCGAGGTCCGGTTGGGGCGCAAGCGCTGGCTCGGGTTCCTCGGAAGGAGACCCGGCGTGCTCGGGCTCGGACTGCCACGTGTCCCGAGGGGCATCGACCACCTCGGCGGCCTCCGCCTCGGCGGGCTCGGATGGCGTCTGCTCCCGTTGGTCCGGCTCGGGTTGTTCGGGTTCGCGCGCGATCTCGGGCAGGGGCGCGGGCGGCCCCGGCATCCGGTCGGCGTCGGGCTTCACCGCATGGGCCGCACCCAGAACCAGCGGCGCGGGCTTTGGCGCAGGCTCGGGCGGTTCGGGCGAGAAGGCTGCGGAAGGACCAGGTTCGGGCAGTTCCGGGTCAGGCGACTCAGCTTCGGGCAACTCGGGATCGGCGAGTTCGACTTCCTCTTCGCGGCCACCCTCGCGGACAATGGCCTCAAGCCCCTCCTCGATCTTCGAGGATGACTTTGTCAGCCTTTCCCTGAGCTTCTTGAAGAACGCCATGTTGCCTCCTGCCGGGCCCTGCACCGGCGCCTGCCATGACCTATGCGCATTCGGCGCGATTTGGAAGAGGGCCGGCCCGCCGGCCCCCCTGCGGAAAGGTCGCCGCGCCGGTCGGCCGCGCGCCCCATCCTGCCCCGGGAAGGCAGGCCCGAGCCATGCCGCGCGCCGCCGCACCCCCGGAGTACTGGCCATTCCGCCGCGGCTCTGGCACAGTCGCAGCCAACCGTTCGAAAGGCTTGCCCGATGCATCCGCTCCTGACCGCCCTGCCCCTGCTGGCCGCGCTGGCCGCCCCCGGCCTCGCGGCCGAGCCCCAGCCGATGAACGCGGAGGAGTTCGAGCGATATTCGACGGGCAAGACGCTGTTCTACGCGACCCGCGGCGCGCCCTACGGGGCCGAACAGTACCTCGGCGGCCGGCGGGTGATCTGGACCTTCCTCGACGGGGAATGCACCGAAGGGGTGTGGTACGAGTCGGCCGGGCAGATCTGCTTCAGCTACGACCACCGCCCCGAAGACCCGCAATGCTGGAGCTTCTACCGCTCGGCCACGGGCCTGATGGCGCGGTTCGAAAACGATCCGGCCCAGACCGAGCTGATCGAGGTCGAGCAAAGCCGCGAGCCGCTGATCTGCACCGGGCCCGAGGTCGGCGTCTGACCACGGACCGCGCAGCCTAGAACAGCGAGCCCTGATCCGGCGGGCTGTCCTCCCTGCGGCCGCGGCGGGGTATCTTGCCGCCCGCGCCGTCCAGCGTCAGGCGGCCATCCTGGAATTCGATCTCCAGCACCCCGGCCGAGTGGGCAGCCGTTTTCGTCGTGACCACATGCCCGTCGCCCCGGACGACCGCAAAACCGCGCTTCAGCGTCTCCTGGTAGCTCAGCCCCTGGCGCATCCGTTCCAGCGCCGCCAACCGGGTGCGGCGGCGGTCGAACCCGGCGGCGAGCGCCGCGGCAAACCTGCGGTCCAGCCCGGTCAGCGCCTCGCGCTGTGCCGCGATCCGGCGCGTCACCATCTCTGGCCGCAGCCGCGCCATCTGCGCGGCAAGATCGCGCCCGCGCGCGCGGATCAAGCGGGCAAGCGCCGGGTGCACCCGTCCGGCCCGGTCATCGAGGCGCCGTTCCTCTTCGGCGATCCGGCGCCGCAGTGCCGCCGGGCGCAGCGCGGCCGAGGCATCGGACAGGCGCAGACGCTCGCGGTCGATCCGCGCGCGCAGCGCCATCGGCAACCGTTCGGACGCGCGGTCAAGCCGCTGCGCCGCGGCCTGCACCAGCGTTTCGGGCCGTGGCAGCGCACGGGACAGGTCCGCCAGCCGCTGGCGGCGCTGCTGCATCGCCCGCGCGATCGCGCGCGAGCGCCGCGCCTCCTGCCCGTCGACCCAGGCCATCAGGTCCAACCGCACCGGCACCGCCATCTCGGCCGCCGCCGTGGGGGTCGGCGCGCGCCGGTCGGCGGCGAAGTCGATCAGCGTGGTGTCGGTCTCGTGACCCACCGCCGAGATCAGCGGGATCTCCGACTCGGCGGCCGCCCGCACCACGATCTCCTCGTTGAAGCCCCACAGATCCTCGAGGCTGCCGCCGCCGCGGGCCACGATCAGCAGGTCGGGCCGCGGGATCGCGCCCCCCGGGGCAAGCGCGTTGAAGCCGCGGATCGCGCGCGCCACTTCGGGGGCGCAGGCCGCACCCTGCACCGCCACCGGCCAGATCAGCACCCGGCGCGGAAAGCGGTCGCGCAGCCGGTGCAGGATATCGCGGATCACCGCGCCCGAGGGCGAGGTCACCACCCCGATCACCTCGGGCAGGTAGGGCAGCGCGCGCTTGCGCTCGGCGGCGAACAGCCCCTCGGCCGCCAGCGCCGCCTTGCGCTTTTCCAGCATCGCCATCAGCGCGCCCATCCCGGCGGGCTGGATGTCCTCGATCACCATCTGGTAACGCGACTGCCCGCCGAAGGTCGTCAGCCGACCCGTAGCGATCACCTCCATCCCCTCTTCGGGCTGGGTCGCCAGACGCACCGCCGCCCCCTTCCAGATCACGCTTGCCAGCACGTTCCGGTCGTCCTTGAGGTCGAGATAGATGTGCCCCGAACGCGGCCGGCTGACCCGGCCGACCTCGCCACGCACGCGGATATGGGTGAACGCGCCCTCGATCGTGCGCTTCACCGCGCCCGAGATTTCCGAGACGGTGAATTCGGGCGCGTTGCCACCCTGCATCCCGTCACCGCCATATTCGTCGTCTTCGATCAGGTCGGACATCACTTGCGCACCCCCAGATCCTTCTTCGCCGCCGCGATCACATCCATCAGCACATCGTTGGTGACCGAGGCCCGCTCGATCAGCACCTCCCTGAGGCTCTGCTTGCCGCGCGCCAACTCGATCGCGCGGAAATAGCGCCGGATCGCCTCGTGGCTGTCATCCGACATCAGGAAGGCGCCCTCGTTCGTGAGGCGCCGCAGGTGCTGGCGCGTCTCCTCGTGGTCCCAGGCGGCGCGCGCCCGTTCGTCCTCGTCGCGCTCCATCCCGTCGATCTCGTCCTGAAGCGCGCCATCCTCCAGCCGCTTGAGGTTGCCGAGCGTCGCCACGACCTCCTGGTAGAAACCGGCCTTCTTCTCCCACCATTGCCCGGTGCGGAAATGGCGGAACGCAAAGTACCCGGGCAGCCAGAGGCCCAGCGCGACCGTCACCAGCCCCAGCAGGGCATCCCGCAGGAACGCCGGTCCGAAAAGCTCTGCCCATGCCATGCGTCGCCCGTGCCTCTGCCCAGTGGGAAACCGAGTTGCCTATGGTTCGCGCCGAGCCTAGAACGCCCGGGGTCGAAGGCCAAGCGGAGAGCCCCATGAACATCCTCATTCTCGGCGGCGGCGGGCGCGAACATGCGCTCGCCTGGGCGATCCAGCAGAACCCGAAATGCGACCGGCTGATCGTGGCGCCGGGCAATGCCGGGATCGCCCGGATCGCGGAATGTGCCGCGCTGGACATCGAGGATGGCGGCGCGGTCGCGGTCTTCGCCGAGGAGAACGCGGTCGACTTCGTGGTGATCGGCCCCGAAGCGCCGCTGGCCGCAGGCGTCGCCGACCGGCTGGCGGCGGCGGGGATCCTGTGCTTCGGGCCGAGCCGCGACGCCGCGCAACTGGAAAGCTCCAAGGCCTTCACCAAGGCGATCTGCGACACCTGCGGCGCGCCGACCGCCGCCTATGGCCATTTCACCGATGCCGACGCCGCCAAGGCCCATGTGCGGGCCGAGGGCGCCCCCATTGTGGTCAAGGCAGACGGGCTGGCGGCGGGCAAGGGCGTGATCGTGGCCGAAACCGTTGCAGAGGCCGAGGCGGCCATTGACGAGATGTTCGGCGGGGCCTTCGGCGGCGCGGGCGCCGAGGTGGTGATCGAGGAATTCATGGAGGGCGAGGAAGCCTCGTTCTTCGTGCTGTGCGACGGCGAGCACGTCTTGCCGATCGGCACCGCGCAGGACCACAAGCGCGCGGGCGAAGGGGATACCGGCCCCAACACCGGCGGCATGGGCGCCTATTCCCCCGCACCGGTGATGACCGAGGCGGTCTGCGCGCGCGCGCTGGACGAGATCGTCAGGCCGACCGTGGCCGAGATGGCCCGGCGCGGCACGCCCTACCGCGGCGTGCTCTATGCCGGGCTGATGGTGAAGGACGGGGCGCCGCGGCTGGTCGAATACAATGTCCGCTTCGGCGACCCGGAATGTCAGGTCCTGATGATGCGGCTGGGCGGGCAGGTGCTGGACCTGATGCTGGCCTGCGCCGAGGGGCGGCTTGCCGAGGCGGGGGTGAACTGGGCGGACGACCACGCGATGACGGTGGTGATGGCCGCGAAGGGCTATCCGGGGGCCTACGAGAAGGGCTCGGTCATCGGCGGGCTCGACGCGCTGCCCGAGGACAGCGCGCACATGGTGTTCCATGCCGGCACCGCCGAGCGGGATGGCCGCCTGGTGGCCGCGGGCGGGCGGGTGCTGAACGTCACCGCGCGGGGGGCGAGCCTGGCCGAGGCGCGCGCGCGGGCCTACGGGATGGTCGACCGGATCGACTGGCCCGGGGGCTTCTGCCGGCGCGACATCGGCTGGCGCGCGCTCTGAGGCCGGCGGGGTCAGGGGGGCTGTCTGCCCCCCTCTTGGCCTGCGGCCAATTCACCCCCCGAGGATATTTTCGGCCAGAAGAAGCACGGAACCGGACCGCGGCGCCGTCAGTCCCGGCAGCCGAGCGCCGTGCGGAAGCCGGCCGGCGTGGCGGGCAGGCTTGTGGCGCGGGTGTCGATCCGGCCATCGCGGAGGCGGGCGAGGATGATCCGGGACCAGTCGGGGCTGGCGAGCACCAGTTCGGGCCCTGTGCCGCAATCGCGCAGGCCGCCCGAGATGGCTCGGTCGCCGATCCGGTGGTTGGTCAGGCCCTCGGCCGAGGCGATCTCGGTCAGGCGGCCCGCCTCGAAGCGCCAGACCCGCAGGATGCGCGCAAGGTGCGGGCGGTCGACAATTGCAATCTCCATCTGCCCGTCGCCGTCGAGATCGGCCGCGCCGACCGGGGCAAGCCAGCGGTGGCGCGTGCCGATGAAGGGGGTGGCGGCGATCAGCCCGTCCACCCCGTAGACCGACAACCGCGCGCCACGCTCGAGGTCGGTCTCGACCGCGATCACCTCGGGCGCGCCGTCACCGTCGAGATCGGCCAGCCGCGGGGCGGTATCCTCGAAGACGCGGGTGTCGGGCAGCACGATGCGGCGGCCCGTGCCGTCGGCGAGTCGCACCTCCAGCGCGCCCCATTCGATGGCATCGCCCAGAACGCCATGGTCATAGCGCGGGGTCGGCAGGGCGTAGCGGGCCGAGACGATCTCGGCCGCTGCGGGCGCGGCGAGAAGGGCGGCCGCAAGGAGGGCCGCCCGGCGCATCAGATCTGCTTTTCGGGCATCTGCACGATCAGACCGTCCAGCTTGTCGGTCACCTTGAGCTGGCAGGTCAGGCGCGAGCGTTTCGGGTCGGTTTCGTACGCGAAATCCAGCATGTCGGCCTCCATCTCCTCGATGGGCGGCAGCCGGTCGACCCAGTCGGGATGGATATAGGCATGGCAGGTCGAGCAGGCGCAGGCGCCGCCGCAATCGGCGTCGATGCCGGGGATGGCGTTGTCGCGGGCGCCCTCCATCACGGTCAGGCCGTTGGCGACCTCGACCACATGCTCGGTGCCGTTGAACTCGATATAGGTGATCTTCGCCATGCCGGGCTTGCCTCCTGTTCCTCGGATCGACGAACCACATATTCGAGCGCGGCGGGGTTTTCCAGCGAAAGGCGAACGGGTGGCGGTCGCGGGGCTGCCGCGCCGCGGACCGCCCCGGGCCGGGCGCCCTGCCCCGGACCGGCGGCGTCTCGGGATCGGAAAACCATCGGACTTTCGTCGGGCTTTCGTCGGGCGTCTGCCGGGCAGGCCCGGGCCCCGCCTGCCCTTGCCTTGGCCCGGCGAACCGGTCCAGAACGCACAGGAGGCCCCCGCGCGGAGACAGTGCATGCCCCGTTACGTCATCGACCCGCTCCCGGCCGCTGCGATCCCGGTCGCGGGCAACGGGGCGCTGTTCCCGGTCCGCCGGGTCTATTGCATCGGCCGGAACTATGCCGCCCACGCGCAGGAGATGGGCCACGACCCGGACCGCGAGCCGCCCTTCTTCTTCCAGAAAAACGCCGACAACCTGGATCCCTCGGGCGTCTTTCCCTATCCGCCTGGCACGAACGAGGTGCATCACGAGGTCGAACTGGCGGTGGCGCTGCAGTCGGGGGGCGCGGATATTCCCGCCGGGCGGGCGCTGGACCATGTGCATGGCTATGCGGTCGCGCTGGACATGACCCGGCGCGACCTGCAGGGCGAGGCAAAGCGGCTGGGCCGGCCGTGGGAGATCGGCAAGGCATTCGAACGCTCGGCCCCGATCGGGCCGCTGGTTCCGGCGGCCGCGATCGGCCATCCCGACCGGGGCCGGATCATGCTGAGCGTGAACGGCACGGTGCGGCAGGAAGGCGACCTGGGCCAGATGATCTGGACGCTGCCCGAGATCATCGCGCATCTGTCCGCGCATTTCACCCTGGCCGCGGGCGACGTGATCCTGACCGGCACGCCCGCCGGGGTCGGCCCGGTGCGGCCCGGCGACCGGATCGAGGCCGCGATCGAGGGCGTGGGCACGCTGGCCGTGACCGTGGTCTGAGCCCCCGCGAGTCCCGGCTGGGCAAGGCGCGCGTCCTGGCGTATCGGAAGGGGACCGGGCCGCGCGCGCCCCGGACCCCGGGCCACGCCCCGGGGGCTTTGCGGCAACGATGGAGCCCCGAGAATGATCGCAGACATGCCCGGCCTGATGGACGAGATCCGCACCCGGTTCGCCCATGTGGAAAGCTGCCCCTTCGAGGGGCCGCGCATCTTCTTCGAGAACGCGGGCGGCGCGCTGCACCTGAAATCGGTGGCCGAGACCTCGGCCTTTCATGCCAGCCTCCCGGACAATCCGGGCCGGGTGAACGGGGCCGGGCAGGCGTTGCAGCGGGTGATCGAGACCGGCAAGGCCGACATGGCGCTGTTCTTCAATGCCCCCGGCGGGCAGGTCTTCGTCGGCGAAAGCGGCACGGAACTGCTGTTCCGGCTGGTGCGCACCGCGGCGCTGGGCGCGGCGCCGGGCGGGGTGATGATCGGATCGACCCTGGAACACCCGGCAACCGCCAGCGCCAGGGCGCGCTGGGCGGGGATCACCGGGCGGGAGCTGATCCGCGTGCCCCATGACGATGCGACGGGCACGGTGACCGCCGAGGCCTACCGCGCGCACCTGACCCCCGATATCCGGGTGGCAACGATCCTGCACACCTCGCCCGTGACCGGGATGGCGGTGGAGGTGGGCGCCATCGCGGCGGCGATCCGCGAGGTGGCGCCCGAGGCGCTGATCGTGGTGGACGGCATCCAGCATGCCAGCCACGGGGCGGTGGATGTCGCCGCGCTGGGCGTCGATGGCTACGCGGTGTCGCCCTACAAGATGTTTTCGCGCCACGGCTATGGCGTGGCCTGGGCCTCGGACCGGCTGACGGCCTGTGGCAAGGACAATCTGGCCGACGGCCCCGCGGACAATTGGGAACTCGGCACGCGGGATGCCGGCGCCTATGCCACGTTTTCCGACGTGGTGGCCTATCTGGACTGGCTGGGCGGGCAGTTCACCGACAGCGCCGACCGGCGCGCGCGGCTGGAGGCGGCGGGGCGCGCCATCAAGGCGCACGAGGCGCGGCTGACCAAGGCGGCGCTGAAGGGCACGGGGAACCTGCCGGGGCTGGGCGCGATGGCGGGCATCACGCTGGTCGGCGGCGGCGCGGTCGAGGGGCGCGAAGGGGTGGTGTCGTTCCGGCTGGCGGGCTGGGACTCGGCCGATCTGGTCGAGCATCTGCGCCGCAACGGGATTCGCGTGCATACCCGCAAGGCCGATCATTACTCGGGCAATGTGCTGGTCCCGCTGGGGATGGCCGATTGCGTGCGGCTGTCGTTCTGCCACTACAACACCGAGGCAGAGGTCGCGCGGTTCCTGTCGGTGATGCAGGCGCTGGCGGCCTGATGTCCAACCCGTCCGTCGATGTCGAGACCGCCTTTGCCCGCTACGAGGCGCTGCGCGGCCGCCTGCCCGTGGCGGAATTCGCAGCCGAGCCGCTGATCGCAGGCACGCTGGAGGACGTGGCCGGGCGCTTTGACGGCTTTGTGCTGGACGCGTTCGGGGTGCTGAACGTGGGCGAGACGCCGATCCCGGGCGCGGTGGCGCGCATGGCGCGGCTGCGGGCGATGGGCAAGCGGCTGTGCGTGCTGACCAACGCGGCCAGCACGCCGCGCGCGGCGGCCGTGGCCAAGTATCGCCGGATGGGGTTCGATTTCACCGCCGACGAGGTGGTGTCCAGCCGCGACATCGCGGCGGCGCATCTGGCGGCGATCGCGCCGGGCGCGGGCTGGGCCGCGATCTGCGCCGAGGGCGACGATTTCGCGGACCTGCCCGCGGGCATGGCCGATGCCATCGCCGACCCCACGCTGCTGGAACGCGCCGAGGCGATCCTGTTCCTGTCCGCGTCGCGCTGGACCGGGGCGCTTCAGGAGCGGCTGGTGGCGGCGATCACGGCCCGGCCACGCCCGGTGGTGATCGCCAATCCCGACCTTGTCGCCCCGCGCGAGGGGGGGCTGAGCCTCGAACCCGGCTGGTGGGGCCACGACATGGCCGACCGCACGGGGCGGATGCCGACCTTCTTCGGCAAGCCCCATGGCGCGGCCTTTGCCGCGGCGCTGGACCGGCTGGGACCGGGGCGCCACGCGATGGTGGGCGACACGCTGCATACCGATATCCTGGGCGGGCGGGCGGCCGGGCTGGGCACGGTGCTGGTGGCCGATCACGGGTTGTTCGCGGGCCGCGCCGTGGCAGAGTATGTCGCGCGGTCGGGCATCCGCCCCGACGTGATCGTGGCGACGACCTGACGGGGGGACCATGCTCTATCTCGGACTCGATCTCGGCACCTCGGCGCTGAAGGCGCTGGTGATCGACGAGGCGCAAAGCGTCGTGGCCTCTGCCGAGGCGGCGATCACGGCACATCACCCCCGCCCCGGCTGGTCGGAACAGGATCCCGCCGACTGGATCGCGGCGGCCGAAACGGTGATGCAGGCGCTGCGGGCCGGGCTGGGCGAGCGGATGGCCGCGATCCGCGGCATCGGCCTGTCGGGCCAGATGCACGGGGCGACGATGCTGGGGGCCGACGACCGGGTGCTTGCGCCCTGCATCCTGTGGAACGACACGCGCAGCGCCGCGCAGGCCGCGCGGCTGGATGCCGATCCCGATTTCCGCGCGATCTCGGGCAGCATCGTCTTTCCGGGCTTCACCGCACCGAAACTGGTCTGGCTGCGCGAGACCGATCCGGCTCTGTTCGGGCAGGTGGCGAAGGTGCTGTTGCCCAAGGATTTCCTGCGGCTGTGGCTTGCCGGCGAGCATGTCTCGGAAATGTCCGATGCCGCGGGCACATCCTGGCTGGACACGGGCGCGCGGGACTGGTCGGACCGGCTTCTGGCGGCGACGGGGATGGAACGCGCGCAGATGCCGCGCCTGGTCGAGGGGTCGGCACCGTCGGGCGGGCTGCGCGCCGATCTGGCGCGGCGCTGGGGGATGCGGGCGGACACCGTGGTCGCGGGCGGCGCGGGCGACAACGCGGCCTCGGCCGTGGGGTTGGGCACCGTCGGGCGCGGCGACGGGTTCGTGTCGCTGGGCACCTCGGGGGTGCTGTTCGCGGCCTGCGACGCCTATTCGCCCCGGCCCGAGACGGCGGTTCACACCTTCTGCCACGCGCTGCCGGGGATGTGGCACCAGATGGGGGTGATGCTGTCCGCCGCCTCGGCGCTGGCCTGGTTCGCCGGAATTGCCGGGGCCGCGCCTGCGGCGCTGATCGCGGAACTGGACCAGACCGATGCCGGGCCGTCGCCGGTCAGCTTCCTGCCCTATCTCTCGGGCGAGCGGACGCCGCATAACGACCCGGGGCTGCGCGCCGGCTTTCACGGGCTGTCGGCGGGGACGACGCGGGCCGAGATGACGCGGGCGGTGCTGGACGGCGTGGCCTTCGCGCTGCGCGAGAACCTGATGGCGCTGGCGGCGGCCGGAACCCGGCCCGCGCGGCTGATGGCGGTGGGCGGCGGCAGCCGTTCGGACCTGTGGTTGGGGATCATCGCGACGGTTCTGGGCCTGCAGGTCGACCGGCCCGCGGCGGGCGAGCGGGGGGCGGCCTTCGGCGCAGCGCGGCTGGGGCTGATGGCGGCCGAGGGCGCCGACCCGGCCGCGATCTGCACCGCCCCGCCGGTCGCCCGAAGCTTTGCCCCCGACCCGGACCACGCGGCCAGCCATGACGCGGCCTTTGCCCGGTTCCGCGCCCTGCGCGAGGCGGTGTCGGCCCGGCGCGGCTGACCCCGGCCAGCCCCGGGGCGTTTCCGCCCCAGCGCGGGGTGCCCGATGCGGCCCCTGCGCAAGACCGCGCATTTCGTCGGACAAGGTACGGCAGACTGCTGGTTTCCTTCGGGAAAATCCGGCGAATTGCGGACCTTTGCGGGCGCTCCGGAAATAATCCGCGTCTTTTTGTCCCATCTTGCATAAACTTCGTCGGACAGGCCGGACAGCACGAGGGAGGACAGAATGACCGGAAAGATACTTGTCGGCTTTGATGGCAGCGACAGCGCGGCCCGCGCGGTCGACTATGCCCTGGGCCACGCCACCGCCGAGGGCGCGGGCCTTGTGATCGCCCATGTCCTTGAATGGTCGCCCTATTCATTCCTGACACCAGAGGAACTGGCGGAACGGCACAAGCGGCGCAACGAAGAGCTTGCGCGCGCCGAAAGCGCGCTGCTTGCCCCCCTGCTGGAGCGTCTTTCGGGAACCGGCGTTCCGGTCGAGACCGAGCTGAAATACGGCCATATCGCCGAGACGCTGTGCGGGATCGCCACCGATCACGGCGCAAGCCAGATCGTCATCGGCCGCACCGGCCATTCGCTGCTGGCCGCGCGGCTGTTCGGCTCGGTGGCGGGCACGCTGGCCCAGGCCGCGCCGATCCCCGTCACCATCGTGCCTTGAGACGCAGAGGGAGGAACCCGACATGACCAGGTCTTTCGCGGGCGCGATGGCTGCGCCGCTGGCGCTTTGCGCCCTTGCCGCGCCGGCCACGGCGCAATCCATCGACGATAGGGTCAACGAGATCTTCGCCAGTTCCACAGGCTGGTTCGTCAACTTCATCTTCGCGCCGCTGCCGGGCACGTCCTTTCCCTGGATCGTGCTGTGGCTGGTCGTCGCCGCAACCGTCTTTACCATCTATTTCGGGCTGATCCAGTTGCGCGGCTTCGGCCATTCGATCGCGCTGGTCCGGGGCGACTATTCCGACCCGAAGGACGCGGGCGAGGTCAGCCACTTTCAGGCGCTGGCCACCGCGCTGTCGGGCACGGTGGGCCTGGGCAACATCGCGGGCGTGGCGGTAGCGGTCGGCATCGGCGGCCCCGGCGCCACGTTCTGGATGATCCTCGCGGGTCTTCTGGGCATGGCGTCCAAGTTCACCGAGTGCACGCTGGGCGTGAAATACCGCAACGAGTACCCCGATGGCACCGTCTCGGGCGGGCCGATGTATTACATGCGCAAGGGCTTCGCCGAGCGCGGCCTGCCGGGGGGCAGGATCCTCGCGGTGTTCTTCGCGGTGTTCTGCATCCTCGGCGCGCTGGGCGGCGGTAACATGTTCCAGGCCAACCAGGCGCATGCGCAGATCGCCAACGTGGTGGGTGACTATCCGGGCTGGATCACCGGGATCGTGCTGGCGGGCGTCGTCTTTGCCGTGATCGTGGGCGGGCTGAAATCCATCGCGCGGGTGACCGAGAAGGTGGTGCCGTTCATGGGCATCCTCTACGTCGCCACCGCGCTGGTCATCCTCGGGATGAACGCCGACAAGATCGGCTGGGCGTTCGGCCAGATCCTCGCGGGCGCCTTCACCGGGCTGGGGGTCGCGGGCGGCATGATCGGCGCGCTGATCCAGGGCTTCCGCCGGGCCGCGTTCTCGAACGAGGCGGGCGTGGGCTCGGCGGCCATCGCGCATTCGGCGGTGCGCACCAAGGAGCCGGTGACCGAGGGCTTCGTGTCGCTGCTGGAGCCCTTCATCGACACGGTGGTGATCTGCACGATGACGGCGCTGGTCATCATCATCACCGGGCAGCTGGTCGCCGACCCCGCGACCGGGCTTTACGTGCTGAACGAGGCGGGCACCGCCATCGCCACGGTCGACGGCAACACCGGTGTCGCGCTGACCTCGGCGGCGTTCTCGTCGGCCTTCGGGTGGTTCCGCTACATCCTGGTGATCGCGGTGATCCTGTTCGCCTTTTCGACGATGATCAGCTGGTCCTATTACGGGCTCAAGGCCTGGACCTACCTGTTCGGCGAGGGCAAGGCGACCGAGCTGGTCTTCAAGGTGATCTTCTGCGTCTTCGTGGTGATCGGCGCGGCCGCCAGCCTCGGCCCGGTGATCGACTTCTCGGACGCGGCGATCTTTGCGATGGCGGTGGTGAACATCTTCGCCCTGTACCTGCTGATGCCGATCGTCCGGCGCGAACTCGACAGCTATCTCGCGCGGCTGAAATCCGGCGAGATCCGCAAGTTCCGCTAGCGGGCCGTCCCCTTCGGCGCCGGGCGGCCGGGCCTGACCCCGGCCGTCCGGTTCCGGTTGCGGCCACCCCGCGGATTGCCCCGGGCGCGCCCCCGGCGCTATACGCGCAGGGAGGGGCCGATGCCGACCCGGGAGGAGACGACCGATGCTGCTGACCGACGACCAGGAGATGGTGCGTGACATGGCGCGCCGCTTTGCCGAGGACCGGCTGGCCCCCAGGGCCGCCGAACGCGACGAAACGGGCGAATTCCCGAAGGAAGACCTGGCCGAGATGGGGCGGCTGGGGCTGATGGGCATGCTGGTGCCCGAGGACTGGGGCGGGGCGATGGTCGATCATGTCGCCTATGCCGTCGCGCTGGAAGAGATCGCGGCAGGCGACGGGGCGGTGTCCACCATCATGTCGGTGCACAACTCGGTCGGGTGCGTGCCGATCCTGCGCTTTGGCAGCGCGGCCCAGAAGGATCGGTTCCTGCGCCCGATGGCGGCGGGCCGGATGCTTGGCGCCTTCTGCCTGACCGAGCCGCAGGCGGGCTCGGACGCGGCGGCGCTGAAGACGCGGGCGCGGCGGACGAACACGGGCTGGGTACTGAACGGGGTCAAGCAGTTCATCACCTCGGGCCGGAACGCGGACGTGGCCATCGTCTTTGCCGTGACCGATGCGCAGGCGGGCAAGAAGGGCATATCGGCCTTCATCGTGCCCACCGACACCCCCGGCTATCGCGTCGCGTCGCTGGAGAAGAAGCTGGGCCAGACGCTGTCCGACACAGCGCAGATCGCGTTCGAGGATCTCGAGATCCCGGCCGAGAACCTGCTGGGAGAAGAGGGCCAAGGCTATCGCATCGCGCTGTCGAACCTGGAAGGCGGGCGGATCGGCATCGCCGCGCAATCGGTCGGCATGGCGCGGGCCGCCTTTGCCGCGGCGCTGGCCTATGCGGGCGCGCGCACCAGCATGGGCAAGCCGATCGTCGAGCACCAGGCCGTCGCCTTTCGCCTTGCCGACATGGCCACGCGGATCGAGGCCGCGCGGCAGATGGTGCTGCACGCCGCCGCCCTGCGCGACGCGGGCCGCCCGGCGTTGAAAGAGGCGTCGATGGCCAAGCTGTTCGCCTCGGAGATGGCCGAGGCGGTCTGTTCCGACGCGATCCAGACGCTGGGCGGCTATGGCTACACCCGCGATTTCCCGGTCGAGCGCATCTATCGCGATGTCCGCGTCTGCCAGATCTACGAAGGGACAAGCGATATCCAGCGCCTGGTGATCGCCCGGGCGCTGAGCGCATGACGGGGGCGCTGGACGGTCTTCGGATCGTCGAGTTCGTCGGGCTTGGCCCCGCGCCCTTCGCCGCGATGATGCTGGCCGATCACGGGGCCGAGGTGCTGCGCATCCACCCGCCCGCGCGGCGTTCGGATATCGCCACGATGGATAGCCCCGCCGACGTGCTGGCCCGCAGCCGCGCCTGCGTGTCGCTCGACCTGAAATCCGGGGCGGGACGGGCCATGGCGCTGGACCTGATCGCCGAGGCCGACGGGCTGATCGAGGGCTTTCGCCCCGGCGTGATGGAGCGGCTGGGGCTGGGGCCGGCCGAGGGACTGTCGCGCAATCCGCGCCTCGTCTACGGGCGGATGACGGGATGGGGCCAGGACGGGCCGCTGGCCGCCCGCGCCGGGCATGACATCAACTATATCGCGCTGACCGGCGTGCTGGACGCAATCGGCCCCGCGGACCGGCCTGCGGTGCCGCTGAACCTGGTGGGCGATTTCGGCGGCGGCGGCATGCTCATGGCCTTTGGCATGCTGGCGGGGCTGATCTCGGCCGCGCGCACCGGCCAGGGCCAGGTCGTCGATGCGGCGATGACCGATGGCGCGGCGCTGTTGTCGGCGATGATCCACGGCTTTCGCGCGGGCGGCGCCTGGGGACCGGGCCGCGCGGCCAACATGCTGGACGGCGGAGCGTTCTACTACGGGGTCTACGCCTGCGCGGATGGCCGGTTCGTGGCGGTGGGCGCGATCGAGCCGCAGTTCCTGGTGGCACTTCTGACGGGGCTGGGGCTGGACCCTGCCGCGTTCCAGCCGCAGGACGACCGCACACGCTGGCCCGCCTGGCGCGCCTGCCTCGCCGCGGCGTTCCAGACGCGGACACGGGCCGAATGGCTGGCGCGGTTCGAGGGGGTCGACGCCTGCCTGGGCCCGGTTCTCGACTGGGACGAGGCGCAGGCGCACCCGCACAATGCCGCCCGCGCCACCTTTGTCGAGGCGGGCGGCGTGCCCCAGCCTGCGCCCGCGCCGCGTTTCTCGGCCACCCCGGCCCCGCGCCCGTCGCCCCCCGAGACCGACCGCCGCGACCCCGCGGTGATCCTTGCCCGCTGGCGCGGGCGCTGAGCGCCCGGGGCCACGGGTCCCCGGCAGGGTGCGGGCTGGCCCGCGCTATCGTCCGCCCGCGGGTCCGGTCGCAAGGGCCAGGCCATCGACCACCGCGGTGAACGCGTCCGCGCGGACCAGGCGGGCGGCCGGGCAGACCGCGCGCGCCTCGGCCTCGACCAGCGACATCAGGCTGGACCCGCCGACCAGAACGACCGAGCCGATCTCGGCCGGGGGCACGCGGGCGAGGACCAGGGTTTCGTAAAGCGCGGTGCGAAGCCGGTCGCGACAGTCCGAAAGCGCCGCGTTCATCATGCCCGCGGTGACCGGCACGGCGAGACCGGGCTCGATGCAGCCCATGTCGATGCGCGCGCCGGGCGCGGCCGCGTTCGCCGCGATCTTGCCGCGCTCGACCGCGAAGGCCAGGTCGTGACCGAGCCGGTGTTCGATCACGGCGGCCAGCCGACGCATCGGGGCCGGGTCGACCGCGTGGCGCACAAGGTCGGCGACCGCGCGTTCCGTGTCCCGGGAATAGAGGAAGGGGATCATCGCCCAGGTCGAGAGATCGGCATAGATCGCCCGCGGCACGGGCAGCAGCCCTTCGCCCAGGGTGCGGCGCAGGTCGCCGCCAAGGCCGAGCATCGGCATCGCCTGCGCCATCGACACCGCATGGTCGAAATCCGTCCCCCCAAGCCGGATGCCGTGGCTTGCGACGATCCCGATCCCGTCGGTGCGGGTATGGACGACCGAGAAATCCGACGTGCCGCCGCCGATATCGACGATCAGCCGGGTTTCCTCCGGCCCTCCGGCCTGCCTTGTGGCAAGGGCCGCGGCCTCGGGCTCGAACAGGAAATCCACCGCGTCGAACCCGGCGGCCAGATAACAGGCGCGCAGGTCCGCCTCGGCCCGGGCGTCGCGGTCGGCATCGCCGGAATGGAAATGGACCGGGCGTCCCGAGAGAACGCGGGTGAAGCGGGTGCCCGCCGCGGCCTCGGCCCGCGTCTTCACCTCGGCCAGAAGGGCGGTCACGATGCTGCAAAGCGTCCGCCGCCTGCCCGCGATCAGGCGCTCTTCATGGAAGAGCGGCGTTCCGAGGATGCTTTTCAGCGCCCGCATGTAGCGCCCCTCTTCGCCCTCGACCAGCGCCGCCTCGGCGGCCCGGCCGATCCGCATGCTGCCGCCGCGGGCGGGCAGGAAGACGGCCGTGGGCAGGGTGTCCGCCCCCGCCTCGATCCCGAGGCGCCGCACGACGCCATCGCGCAGGACCGCCGCGGCGGAATTCGAGGTTCCGAAGTCGAGGGCGAGTGTGGGATGGGTCACGGCAGATCCTCGATGGATGCAGGCCGCGGGGCCTAGCCGATCGGCCCGCCGGTCGCAAGCCCATCCTCTTTTGCATGGAGAGGATGGCCCGCCGATGGGTCGCGACCGCGGCCGGTCAGGGGCACCCGTGACGCGCCGCGATGGCCAGGCCGGCGGCGACGCCGGACGACCAGGCCCATTGGAAGTTGTACCCGCCCAGCCAGCCCGTCACGTCGACCGCTTCGCCGATCGCGTAAAGCCCGGGCACGTCGCGCGCCTCCATCGTCTTGGACGACAGTGCGGCGGTCGAGATGCCGCCCGCCGTCACTTCGGCCTTGGCATAGCCCTCGGTTCCGGTCGGACGGAAGGTCAGGCGCGTCAACGTCGCGGTGGCGGCATCGAGATCGGCGTCCGTGACGTTGCCAAGCTCCCTGGTCAACCCGATGCGGAGCGCGAGCACCTCGGCGAGACGGGTCGGGAGATGCTGCGCAAGCACCGCCTTCAGATGCGACCGCGGCATGTGCCGCCGTGCCGCCCGAAGCGTCCCGGCCGCATCGGGCAGGACACTCAGCGAAACCGTCCCGCCCGGGCGCCAGTAGGACGAGGCCTGCAGGATTGCGGGACCGGACAGCCCCCGGTGCGTGAACAGCGCCGCCTCCTCGAACGCGACATCGCCCACCCGCGCCACGACCGGACAGGACACGCCCGGGATCGACGTGAAGAGTGCATCCTCCTGCCCGAGCGTCAGCGGCACCAGCGCCGGACGCGGCGGGACAACCTCGAGGCCGAATCGCCGGGCGATGTCGTAGGCGATGCCGGTGGCGCCCATCTTGGGGATCGACGGCCCGCCGGTGGCGATCACAAGCTGGCGCGCGACACAGCCCGCCACCCGGAACCGCCCGTCGGCATGTTCGATCTCGCCGATGCGCGTGCCAAGCCAGATTTCCACCCCTCCCTTGCGACATTCCTCAAGCAGCATGGCAACGATCTGCCGCGCGGAGCCGTCGCAGAACAACTGCCCAAGGGTCTTTTCATGCCACGCAATTCCATGGCGCTCGACGAGGGCGAGGAAATCCCACTGGGAATACCGGCTCAGCGCGGACTTGCAGAAATGCGGGTTCCCGGACAGGAAATTCGCGGGCCCGGCCCCGGTATTGGTAAAGTTGCAACGGCCCCCGCCCGAGATGAGTATCTTCTTGCCCGGCCGGTCCGCGTGGTCGATGACAAGCACCCGGGCACCGGCCTGGCCTGCTGTCGCGGCCGCCATCAGGCCCGCACCGCCTGCGCCCAGGATGATCGCGTCGTAGTCCACTGCCGCCCTTCCAGGTTCCGGAAATCCGCATCACCGCCCCTGCGCTTCGACATGCGTGAACCGCGCCGGATGTGCCGGAGGCCGATTGATCCTAGCTACGCGGCCATGGCGTCCGTTTCCAGAGCCGCGTGGCGGTTGGACCCGGCTTCAGCAGGCGGGACGGGAACCCGCGGCAGCCGCGTCGGGCAGCTACACCATGGCGAGCGACGAGTCCACCGACAGGGCCGCCTGACGACCACTCCGGACATGGCCGGATTCCCGTCGATCTCGGGCTCATGGGAGGCCGGATCAGCGGTCTCATGGCCGTTCGCGATGGCCAGCGGGTGCGAACATCTCGGATCGCTCGCGCAGCGTCATCCGCAATCCGGGATCACGTGTCAGGGCACCAGAGCCAATGAGACACCAGGGCAACCTTCTGGTCCTCGTCGAGTCCCGGCTGCTCCAGAACCGCCCAGGTCTGGAACCGCAGGGCGTGGCGGATCGTTGGCGGAGACGGGCCATGTGCGGCCCCGCGTCGAAGGCCACGGTCAGTCCGGCCGCCACGCCTTCGCGGTCGGCGGTCGGCGCCTGCACCAGGGCAAGCCGCCCTAGCAGGACGCGCCCGAGACGATGGGGTTCTTCGACAAGACCGACCGCGTCTTCTTCGCCACCGAGGATTTCGTCTGGGCGCACTGGAGACCCTGCCACCCATTCGGGCGCGTTCCATCCCACGCTACTGCGACAGCCAGCAGACTCTGCGCCGTCAACGTCGATCCGTGCTCATCTCCACCAAATGCCGCAAGCCCCGCGCCACAAAACGCACTGATAGCAGTCGGTTATCCTTGGAAGTCATCTCTGACCCCATTTGGCGAGATCTTTCGCAAATCTGCCCCTTCGTGCTGACGGCTGCTACAAATCTGCTACATGCAGCCTGCGCGGACCGATTCCCGCAACCCTAAATCGCCAGCTTGTAGCAGCTTTGCAGCGGGGTTTTACGGGCGGAGATCAGCGACGATAACCTGTTGAAAATATTGGCGGAAGGGGTGGGATTCGAACCCACGGATGGTTGCCCATCGGCGGTTTTCAAGACCGCTGCAATCGACCACTCTGCCACCCTTCCGTCGCCGGTTTTCAAGACCGGTCCACTCGACCGCTCTGCCGCTCCTCCGATCCGGTCCTGAGGCTTAGAGCGGCGGGTTCGATTCTGAAAGCACCCGCGTGCCGAAATCCGCCTTTGCCAGGGCACGAGCCTTTCCTTGCTTCCCGCCTGCCGCTATCATCCGGCGTGCAGGCGGTGCGGGCCGAAGGGCGCGTTCTGGCGACCGGGCCCGGGGCGGATGCAGCACATCGGATACGGGCAGACAAACAAGCGACACGGGGGCGCCCGTGCGAAAAGGGGGCAAGGCATGACGGCGAACCGGATCGGGCGGCTGGCCCTGGTTCTGGGCGCGGCGCTTCTTGTGCCGGGGTGCCAGGGCAGCGGGCCGTTCGCGGGGCTCGGGCGCGGGGCCGACGGGGATACGCCCGCACAGATCGGAACCGCCCCCACCATGGCAGAACGCGAAGTCGAGGCGCCGGACGTCTTCTCGGCAACCGAACCGGCGCTGTGGGACGGCCGCCCCTCGCTCGGGGGTGTCTGGATCGCGCATCCCGACGCGACCACCCCGGAACGGGTGATGATCCGCAACACCGAGAACGGCAAGTCGGTCGTCGGCGCGCTGTTTCGGCGCGAGCGTGAAATGCCGGGGCCGAAGCTGCAGGTTTCGTCCGACGCGGCCACGGCGCTGGAGATGCTTGCGGGCAAGCCGACCGAGTTGAGCGTCGTCGCACTCCGCCGCGAGGAGGTTCCAGTGCCCGCGCCCGCCTCCGGGGCGAAGGACGGGGCCGAACCGCTGACCGCCGCAGCGGCCGCGATCGACGACGCCGAGGCGCGGCAGGCCGTTCCGGGCGCCACGCCGCCCCCGTCGCGGCCGGCGCGGTCCCTTGCCCCCGCCACGCCGGCCGCCCGCCCCGCGCAGATGGCGCCCGGCGACGTGGCCGCCCCGCCCCCCGGCACCGTGACGATCCCGGCCGAGACCGCCGCGGCGACCGCCCCCCCTGCCCCTGCCCCTGCCCCTGCCGCCGCCGCACCCGCACCGCGGGCGTCCGGGCTGGCCAAGCCCTTCATCCAGGTCGGCATCTTTACCGTCGAGGCCTATGCCGAGGACGCCAGCGAGACGCTGCGCAAGGGCGGCATCGTGCCGACGATCCATGCGCAGAAAAGCGGCGGGGCGCAGTTCTGGCGCGTCGTGATCGGACCGGCAAGCACCCGCTCGGAACAGGCGGCGCTGCTTGAGAAGGTCCGGGGGCTCGGCTACACCGATGCCTATTACGTGACGAACTGAGGCACCGCGGACCATGGGACAGACATCCATCCGACCCAAGACCCTGATCGCGCTGGCCGCGCTGGCCACCGCGCTGGCCCTGCCTGCGGGCGCCGCGTTCGAGACGCGCGCCACCGCGGCCTATGTGGTGGACCAGACCACCGACACGGTTCTGCTGTCCAAGAACGCCGACCAGCCCCTGCCGCCGGCCTCGATGTCCAAGCTGATGACGCTGAACATGCTGTTCGAGGCGCTCAGCGACGGGAGGGTGACGCTTGAGACGCAGTTCTCGGTCTCGTCCCGCGCGATGGCGATGGGCGGGTCGACGATGTTCCTGAACGACCAGGACCGGCCCACGGTCGAGCAACTGATCCAGGGCATCATCGTGCAATCGGGCAACGATGCCTGCGTGGTGGTGGCCGAGGGGCTGGCGGGCACCGAAGAGGCATTCGCGCGGCTGATGACGGAACGCGCCCGCGCCTTGGGGATGGAGAACGCGACCTTCGCCAATTCGACCGGCTGGCCGCATCCGAACCAGCGCATGAGCATGAAGGATCTCGGCATCATCGCCGAGCGGCTGATCGAGGATTTCCCCGAGTACTACGGCTATTTCGCCGAGGCCGAGTATCCGTTCGACGGGCGGGCGCCGCAGAACCGGTTCAACCGGAACCCGCTCTTGAAACTGGGGATCGGGGCAGACGGGCTCAAGACCGGCCACACCGAGGAGGCGGGCTATGGGCTTGTCGGCTCGGCGCTGCAGGGCGGGCGGCGGGTGACCTTCGTCATCACCGGGCTCGAGACCGAGGCCCAGCGCGCCGAAGAGGGCGAGCGGATCGTCAACTGGGCGTTCCGCCAGTTCGTCCAGCGCGAGGTGCTGCGCCAGGGCGAACGGGTCGCCGAGGCCAGGATCTGGATGGGCGAGATCGAACAGGTGGGCCTTGTCGTACCCGAGGATGTCGAGATCCTGTTGCCCGCGACGGTGCGCGAACAGATCGGCGCCGAGGTGATCTTTCGCGACCCGATCCTTGCCCCCGTCGAGGAGGGCCAGGAACTGGGCGAACTGGTGATCTCGCGGCCTGAACTGGGCGAGTTGCGGGTGCCGCTGGTGGCGGAACGCTCGGTCGCGCGCGGTGGCTTCGTGCCGCGCCTGAGAACCGCGACAGAGGTTCTGGTCGGGCTTGGCCGGGAGGCCACGGGCCTCTGAGATGGCAGGGGCCGCGCAGTTCATCACCTTCGAGGGCATCGACGGCTCCGGCAAGTCCACCCAGGCGCGACGGCTGGCCGAGCATCTGCGGGCGCAGGGCCGCGACGTGGTGCTGACGCGCGAGCCGGGCGGCAGCCCCGGCGCCGAGGAGATCCGCCGGCTGGTGCTGGAGGGCGATCCCGACCGATGGTCGGCCGAGACGGAAATCCTGTTGTTCACCGCGGCGCGGCGCGACCATCTGGAAAAGACGATCAACCCGGCGCTGGCCGCGGGCCGGGTGGTGATCTGCGACCGCTTCGCCGATTCCACCCGCGTCTACCAGGGCATAACGCGGGGCGACCTGCGCCGGGTGGTCGACAAGCTACATGTGCTGATGATCAGGCGTGAGCCGGACCTGACCTTCATCCTCGACATGCCGCCCGGCACGGGGCTGGCGCGGGCCAGGGGACGGAACGGCACGGAAGAACGGTTCGAGGATTTCGGCGAGGCGATGCAGGCGAGGATGCGGGCGGGTTTCCTGGACCTAGCGCAGGAATTCGACTCCCGCTGCCGGGTGATCGACGCCGATCGCGCCGCCGACGCGATCGCCGCCGAGATCGCCGATCTGGCCGAGGCAGCGCTGGCATGACCGACGAGGCGATCCCCGAACCCGACCGCGTCGAGGGCGCCCCCCACCCGCGCGAGACGGCGCGGGTGATCGGGCAAGCGGCGGCCGAGGCGGGGTTTCTCGATGCGTTCACGGGCGGACGGATGCACCATGGCTGGCTGCTGACGGGGCCGCGCGGCGTGGGCAAGGCGACGCTGGCCTGGGCGATCGCGCGGTTCCTGCTGGCGCAGCCCGCGGGCAGCGACGGGGGCCTGTTCGGCGACGCGCCCCCGGCCCCCAGCGGGCTGGCGGTCGCCCCCGATCACCCGGTCGCCCGCCGCATCGCGGCGCTGTCGGAACCGGGGCTGCTGCTGATCCGGCGGGCCTGGGACGACAAGAAGAAGCGGCTGGAAACCGTCATCACCGTGGACGAGGTGCGCCGCCTGCGCGGGTTCTTCGGGATGTCGGCGGCCGATGGCGGCCGGCGGGTGGTGATCGTGGACGCGGCCGACGAGATGAACCCCAGCGCCGCCAACGCGCTTCTGAAGCTGCTGGAAGAGCCGCCAGCGAACGCCACGCTGCTGCTGGTCAGCCACCAGCCCGCGCGGCTGTTGCCGACGATCCGCTCGCGCTGCCGCGAGCTGCGCCTCTCGGCGCTGGCCCCCGGCGCCATTGCCGAGGCGCTGGCCGCCGCCGGTCAGGAGGTTCCAGCCGATCCGGTCGCGCTGGCGGAACTGTCGGGCGGCTCGGTGGGCGAGGCGATCCGGCTGGCGCAACTGGACGGGCTGGCGCTGTACGCCGAGCTGGTCGCGCTGTTCGCGGGCCATCCCCGGCTGGACCGCGCCCGCGCGATCCGGCTGGCACAAGCCGCGGCCGGGCGCGAGGCCGAGGCGCGGTTCGATCTGACGCTGCGGCTGATCGGGCTTTTGCTGGCCCGCCTCGCCCGCACCGGCGCGACCGGCACCCCGCCCCCCGAAGCCGCGCCCGGCGAGGCGGCGATGCTGGCCCGGCTTGCGCCCACCCCCACCGCCGCGCGGGGCTGGGCCGAGGCCGCGCAGGCGCTGACCGCCCGCGCCCGGACCGGCAAGGCGGTCAACCTTGACCCCGCCTCCCTCATCCTCGATACGGTTCTGAGAATGGACGAGACCGCCGGCCGGCTGGCCGCCTGAGGCGAGATGACCCAAGCGACCCCCCAGATCACCGACAGCCACTGCCACCTGGACTTTCCCGATTTCGGGCACGAGCTCGATCTTGTCGTGGCCCGGGCTGTCGCGGCGGGCGTGACGCGGATGGTGACGATCTGCACGCGGCTGAGGAACGAACCCCAGGTACGTGGCATCGCCGAAGCCTATGCGCCCGTGTTCTACGCCGCGGGCACCCATCCGATGAGCGCGGCCGAGGAACCGATGGTCACGGTGGACGACCTGGTCGCACTGGCCCGGCACCCGAAATTCGTCGGCATCGGTGAAACCGGGCTGGATTATCACTACACCGCCGAGTCGGCCGAGGTGCAGCAGCGAAGCCTGCGCGTCCACATCGCCGCGGCGCAGGAAACCGGCCTGCCGCTGATCGTTCATGCGCGCGATGCCGATGAGGACATGGCGCGCATCCTGGCCGAGGGCTATCGCGAGCGCGCCTATGCCTGCGTCATGCACTGTTTCAGCTCGGGCGCGGGGCTGGCGCGCGCCGCGCTGGACCTGGGGTTCTACCTGTCGATGTCGGGGATCGCGGCCTTTCCGAAGTCGAAGGAGTTGCGCGACATCTTTGCCGCCGCGCCGCTGGACCGGATCCTCCTGGAAACCGACGCGCCCTACCTGGCCCCGCCGCCCCATCGCGGGCGACGCAACGAACCGGCCTATACCGCCCATACGGCGCGGGTCGGCGCCGATCTGTTCGGCCTCGACTACACCGCCTTCGCCGCGCAGACGCAGGCGAATTTCGACCGGCTGTTCGCCAAGGCCGCAAGCTGGCAGGAGGCCGCGTGACCGGCGCGCTCAGGTTCACCATCCTCGGCTGCGGCTCGTCGGGCGGCGTGCCGCGGCTGGGCGGGCATTGGGGGGAGTGTGACCCCGCAAACCCCAGAAACCGCCGGCTGCGCTGTTCCCTGATGGTCGAACGCGAGGCGCCCGGCGGGATAACCCGTGTGCTGATCGACACCTCGCCCGACCTGCGCGAGCAATTGTTGCGGGCCGGGATCGGCACGCTGGATGCGGTGGTCTACACCCATTCCCATGCCGACCATGTCCACGGTATCGACGACTTGCGCCAGATCGTGTTCAACACCCGGCAAAGGCTGGCCGTCTGGGCCGACGGCGCGACGCAGGATGCGCTTTACTCCCGCTTCGGCTATGCTTTTACCCAGCCCGAGGGCTCGCCCTACCCGCCGATCCTCGACATGCACACGATCGACGGGCCGGTGCATGTGGACGGCGCGGGCGGGCGGATCACGCTGGTCCCGTTCCGGGTGAACCATGGCGCGATCGACGCGCTGGGGTTCCGGATCGGCGGGCTGGCCTACCTGCCCGATGTGGCCGAGATCTACGGGGAAAGCGTCGCGCTGCTGGAGGGGCTGGAGATCCTGGTGATCGACGCGCTGCGGCGCACACCGCATCCGACGCATTTCCACCTCGACCGCACGCTGGACTGGATCGCGCGGCTGGCCCCCGCACGCGCGGTGCTGACCAACATGCATATCGACCTCGACTACGAGACCCTGGCCGCCGAGACGCCGGACCACATCACCCCCGCCCATGACGGGATGGTGCTGAGCCTGCCCGCCTGATGCAGGCGCTGCTGGACGTCATCCTGCCGGTCTTCCTGGTGCTGGGCTTCGGCTATGTGGCGGTCTGGCGGGGGCTGTTCAGCGAGGCGGGCGTCGACGGGCTGATGAAGTTCACCCAGCATTTCGCGATCCCCTGCCTGCTGTTCCGCGCGGTCTCGACGCTGGATCTGGGCCAGGAGTTCGACTGGCGGCTGTTGTCGAGCTTCTACGCCGGGGCGACGGCCGGCTTCGTCCTGGGGCTTGTCGGTGCGCGGGTCCTGTTCGGACGCAGTTGGGAGGACAGCGTCGCCATCGGCTTTGTCTGCCTGTTCTCCAACTCGCTGCTGCTGGGCCTGCCGATCACCGAACGGGCCTATGGCGCGGACGCGCTGGCGCCCAACTACGCGATCATCGCGGTCCATTCGCCGTTCTGCTACGGGCTGGGCCTGACCGCGATGGAGATCGTGCGCAACCAGGGCACGGGTCTTTTCGGCACCGCGGGCGCGATCCTGAAGGCCATGTTCCGCAACGCGCTGGTCATCGGCATCGCGCTGGGGCTTGCCGTCAACCTGACCGGCATCCCCCTTCCGGCCGTGCTGACCGACGCGCTGGACCTGATGGTGCGTGCGGCGCTGCCCGCGGCGCTGTTCGGGCTGGGCGGCATCCTCTACCGCTATCGGCCCGAAGGCGACCTGCGGGTGATCCTCTATGCCTGCGCGATCTCGCTTGTGGCGCATCCGGCGATCGTCTGGGGCATGGGATCGGGGCTCGGGCTGGAGACGGGACCGTTCCGCTCGGCGGTGCTGACCGCGGCGATGGCGCCCGGGGTCAACGCCTACATCTTCGCCAACATGTACGGCGCGGCGCGGCGGGTGGCGGCGTCGGCGGTGCTGATCGGAACGGCCGCCTCGATCCTGACGGCATGGGTCTGGCTTGCCGTGCTGCCCTGAGGCGGGCTCAGGACCGCGCCGGCCAACCGCTCACCATCGCCAGCGATCGTTCCAGCCCCTCGCGGTGGGCGTCCTCCTCGGCGCGGCGGGCGATATGCTCGGCAATGAGAGAGCGCAGATAGGTCGCGGTATCATCACCCAACGCATCGGTCTTCTTCGGATCGGCGCCATAGTCCAGCAGCAGCCTGACCTTGGCCGTGTCGTGGCCCGCGATCTGCAGCGGCAGCCGGCCGGGGGTGAACCAGGGCTCCGAGCGGCCGTCGAACGGCATGTTCGGATCGGCCCCCGCGCGCAGCAGCGCCTCGACCTCGTCCGCGGTCCCCTCGAGCACGGCCCGGTGCAGCGGCGTCCAGCCCCAGGTTTCGGTCCGCGCCTCGATATCGGCCCCGGCCTCGACCAGCAGATCGGCCAGCAGCGCCTTGGCCGAGGCCGTTTCCCAGCCCCATGGATAGGCCGCGACGGCATGCAGAGGGCGATACCCCTCGGCCATCCCCGCGTTCGGGTCGGCGCCGAGCGACAGCAGCAACCGGACCATCTCGACCGACCGGCCCTCGACCGACAGCGCGTGGTAGAGCGCGGTTTCCTGCAAGGGCCCATGCCGCGCGTCGATCTCGGCACCGGCAAGGCGGGCGCGCACCCGGTCTGTATCGCCCGACGCGATCGCCACGAACAGCGCCTGCACGGGCTCGTCGCGGGGCTCGGTCTCTTCTCCGGGCGTGCGCAGGGTCGCCATGATCGCCTTGCCGCGCCGATACAGCGCCTCGGACAGGCGGCGCGCGCGGCCGGTCTCGCCCATGGTCTCGGCCGCGGCCAGTTCCGCGCTCAGGCGTTCGTTCTCGGCGATGAAGCCCGCGCTGCGGACCAGTTCCCCCCGCAGGGCCGCAATGGCACGGCGGGCGCGCACGGCCTCGTGCTGCGACTCCGCCGGCAGCCCGGCCAGAACCGCCACGGCCTGCGCCACAAGGGTTTCGAACTCGTCGAACGCCCCCCGCCGCGCCGCGCCATCGAGCCGCGACAACAATTCTGCCAGATCGACACTCATCTCACTCACCACACACAAAAAGGAACCCACGACTCCCAGCGCACTCGCCCTAGTTGTCGAATCCGGCCATTTTTGCGTCGAAATGAGACAAATTTTAGTTGTCTTTTTCGGTCATGCCGCACCGGGGCGGGTTCTGCACGGCTCGTTTCCGCTCACGCGCGGGCCAGCATCCCCTTTTCACGCGCCAGATCCTGCATCCGCTTCTGCAACTTCTCGAAGGCGCGCACCTCGATCTGGCGGATACGTTCGCGGCTGACATCGTAGACGCCCGACAATTCCTCCAGCGTCACCGGCTGGTCCTGAAGCCGACGTTGCAGAAGAATGTCCTTCTCGCGCTCGTTCAGAACGTCCATCGCCTTGACCAGAAGGGCCCGGCGGCTTTCCAGTTCATCCCGTTCGGCATAGGCCTCGGCCTGGTCGGCATCCTCGTCCTCGAGCCAGTCCTGCCATTCGGTCGAGGTGTCGCCGTCGCTGCCCACCATGGCGTTCAGCGAGGCGTCGCCCCCCGACAGGCGGCGGTTCATCGCGATGACCTCGTCCTCGGTGACGTTCAGGTCATGCGCGATCCGGGCCAGGTTCTCGGGGCGCAGGTCGCCCTCTTCCAGCGCGCCGATGCGGGCCTTGGCCTTGCGCAGGTTGAAGAACAGCTTCTTCTGGGCGCTTGTCGTGCCCAGCTTGACCAGGCTCCACGACCGCAGGATGTATTCCTGGATCGCGGCGCGGATCCACCACATCGCATAGGTGGCCAGGCGAAAGCCCTTCTCGGGGTCGAATCGCTTGACCGCCTGCATCAGGCCCACATTGGCCTCGGAAATCACCTCGGCCTGGGGCAGCCCGTAACCGCGATAACCCATGGCGATCTTGGCCGCGAGGCGCAGGTGCGAGGTGACCATGCGATGCGCCGCCTCGGTGTCCTGGTGGTCGACCCAGCGCTTGGCCAGCATGTATTCCTCTTCCGGCTCCAGCAGCGGAAACTTGCGGATCTCCTGCAGGTACCGGTTCAGTCCCTGTTCCGGAGACGGGGCGGGAAGACCGACATAGTTGCTCATTTGAATCCCTTTCGCTCCCTCGTGCTTGGCGGTGAACCTAACAACCGAACCGGCGGGTTCAAGTTACAGCACTTCACATCAATATACGCAGAATGGACCGGATTCCGTCGAAACCGGGTTAATTTCCGGTAAAGATGTCAGCCAGTCACGCAGGTTTGTGCCTGTGTTTCATCCCCGAAGCGCCGCGGCAAGCGCGGCCATGTCCGCCGGCAGGGGCGAGTCGAAGCGCGTCGTCGCGTCGGTACCCGGATGGACAAAGCCCAGCGTCGCGGCATGCAGCGCCTGCCGCGGGAAACTATCGGCCGCCCGGGCGGCTTCGGCGCCCATCGCCTTTTCCGACAGCTTCCGCCGCCCGCCATAGACCGGATCGCCGATCAGCCCGTGGCCCACATGGGCCAGGTGGACGCGGATCTGGTGGGTGCGCCCGGTTTCCAGCCAGCATTCGACCAGCGCGGCCGCGGGGGGCGTGCCGAAGCTTTCGACGACCCGAACCCGCGTGACCGCATGCCGCCCGCCCGAGGCAAGCACAGCCTGGCGCTGGCGGTCCGAGGGATGGCGGCCGATGCGGGTGGCGATCCGCATCACGCCCCCCGGCTCGAAGCTGACACCCGCGAGGCCCCTGAGCCGGGGATCGGCCGGGTCCGGCAGGCCGAAGACCAGCGCACGGTAATGCCGCTCGACACTGTGGGCGGCGAATTGCGCGGACAGCACGGCATGGGCCTTGTCGGTCTTCGCCACCACCAGCAACCCGCTGGTTTCCTTGTCGATCCGGTGGACGATGCCCGGCCGTTTCTCGCCGCCGATGCCCGACAGGCTGTCGCCGCAATGGGCCAGGAGCGCATTGACCAGCGTTCCCGAGGGCGAGCCCGGCGCCGGATGCACCACCATCCCGGCGGGCTTGTCGATCACGATCAGGTCGGCATCCTCGTGGACCACGACCAGCGGAATCGCCTGCGGCGCGGCCGCGACCTCGGCCGGTTCGGCAAAGGCGATCTCGATCTCGTCGCCCTCGGCCACCCGGGCGCGCGGCCCGGTCAGCGGCGCGCCGCCCCGCATCACGCCGCCGGCTGCGATCAGCTTTGCCAGCCGCGACCGCGTCAGCCCCTCGGCCTCTGGCGCATCGCGGGCAAGCGCCTTATCAAGGCGGTCGGGCGGGTTCGGCCCGATCCGGACCGTCAGCCGCCGAGGCGAGGACATGGGCGTGGACATGGACGATACCCCACAACCGGAGGCCCTGCCCCCGAACCTGAAACTGCTGCGCGTGCTGGTCACCGTGCTGATGGTGACGATGATCGCAGGCTTTCTAGTGATCGTCGCGCTGTTTGTCATCCGGATGCCGGGCGGCGGCACGCTGCCCCTGCCCGAGGCCGTGGTCCTGCCCGAGGGGGCGAGGGCCAGCGCCTTCACCCGCGGGCGCGACTGGGTCGCGGTGGTGACCGAGGACGACCGCATCCTGATCTATGACGCGGCGACGGGCGCATTGCGGCAGACGGTCAAGATCACGCGATAGGCGCAGCGCCGGGGCGGCAGGCGGGGCCGATGCCGCGCTTCGGGTTTCGCCCCGGCTGACGCCGGGACGACCCGCGCGGGGGGCGCTGCCCCCCGCACGCCCCCGGAGTATTTCCGCCAAGAAGAAGGCCGGACGGGTTTTCCCGTTCGTGCCAGCGGCGCCTGCGGAACGGCCGTTGCGGGCGGCGTGCCGGTCAGTCGATCGCGACCAGTTCGATCGCGAAGGTCAGGTCCTGCCCGGCCAGCGGGTGGTTGGCGTCCAGCACAACCTCGTCTTCGGTCACCTCGGCGATGGTGACCGGCATCACCTGGCCCTGCGGCGTCTGCAACTGCAGCCGAGTGCCGATCTCGAGCGGGATCTCGTCGGGCACCTGGGCGCGCGGGATCGCCTGACGCGCTTCGGGATTGTGGTCGCCATAGGCCTCGGCGCAGGGGATCTCGACGGTCTTTTTCTCGCCCGCCGCCATGCCCGGAAGGGCCGCGTCGAGGCCGGGGATGATCTCGCCCGAACCGACGGTGAATTCCAGAGGCGCGCGGCCTTCGGACGTGTCGAAGGTGGTGCCATCGGCCAGCGTGCCGGTGTAGTGGATGCGAACCTTGTCGCCCGGTTTGACCTTGGTCATGGGTCTGTCCTTCGCGTTTCTGGGGGAAATGGGTTTGCAGAGGCCGCGCATGCGCCGCGCAGGTGCTCTGGGTGTGGGACCAGCGTACCCGGCGGGACGGCGATGTAAACCCCCGGACGGACCCGAGGCCCGGACCCGGCCTAGCCCATCGGCGCGGGCGTCAGCAGCCCCATCGCCGCGCCCGTGGGGTCGGTCACGATCGCGATTCGCCCGATGCCCTGGATGACGAAGGGCTCGCGGATCACCGTGCCGCCCCGGGCGCGGGTCTCGTCCAGCGCACGGTCAAGGTTGTCCACCGCGAAGTAGCTGAACCAGTGGGGCGGCAGGTCCTCGCTACCCTCGATGCTGGCCAGGTCCATGACGCCGACCACCGGCTGGTCGCCACGATGGCCGACCTGATAGACACCGGCCCCCATCGGCATCGGCTCGAAATGCCAGCCGCAGACCGTTCTGTAATAGGCCAGCGCGCCGGGCACGTCCCGGGTCATCAGTTCGGTCCACCAGACCTTGCCGTGGTTCTGCGACATCGGTGCCTCCTGTCCCTGTGCGGGGCCAGCCTAACCGATTCGCGTGACGAGGTGTCATGCCCGTCGCCGCACCCTTCCCCCCTTGGCAGGTCTGTGCCAGTCTCGGCGCCGAGGGAGAACCCGATGGCGATCACAACCTGCATCTTCGACGCCTATGGCACGCTGTTCGACGTCGCCGCCGCCGCGCGCGAGGCGGCAGCCGAACCGGGCGGCGCGCGGCTGGCCGATCTGTGGCCGCTGCTGGCCGAGGACTGGCGCCGCAAGCAACTGGAATACAGCTGGCTGCGGGCGATCACCGGGACGCATGCGGATTTCTGGCAGGTGACCGAGGACGGCCTGGACTGGGCGATGGAGGCGCATGGGCTGGCGGGCGAGGCCGGGCTGCGGGCGCGGCTGCTGGCGCTTTACCGCGAATTGTCAGCCTATCCCGAGGTTCCCGGCATGCTGTCGGCGCTGAAACAGGCGGGCAAGGCCACGGCGATCCTGTCGAACGGGTCGCCGGGGATGCTGGCCGACGCGGTCGGTTCGGCGGGGATCGGCGGCCTGCTGGATGACGTGCTGTCGGTCGAAAGCGTCGGCATCTTCAAGCCCGCGCCGCAGGTCTACGACCTTGTCGGGCGCCGCTTCGGCTGTGCGCCTGCGCAGGTGCTGTTCGTGTCGTCGAACGGCTGGGACGCGGCGGCGGCCTCGGGCTACGGGTTCGTCACCGCCTGGGTCAACCGGTCGGGGGCACCCGTCGACCGGATGCCCTGGCGGCCCGCACATGTGCTGGCCGACCTGACCGGCATCCCGGCGCTGGCGGAGGGGGCGTGATGCAGCGCTTTGCCGCCGATGACGGGCTGTGGCTGGCCTATGACGACCAGGGCACGGGAACGCCGCTTCTGTGCCTTGCGGGGCTGACGCGCAACATGGACGATTTCGAACCGGTGGTGGAACAGTTCGCCGACCGTGCACGGATCATCCGGCTGGACACCCGCGGACGGGGCGGGTCGGACCATGACCCGGATTTCATGAACTACAACCTGATCCGCGAGGGGCGCGACGCGCTGGCCCTGCTCGACCATCTGGGGCTGGCGCGGGCCGCGATCCTGGGCACGTCGCGGGGTGGGCTGATCGCGATGGTGCTGGCCGCTGGCCACAAGGACCGGCTGATCGGGGTCTGCCTGAACGATATCGGCCCGATGGTCGACCCGGTGGGCATGGGCTACATCATGAGTTACCTGGGCAAGCGGCCGGAACTGGCGGATTACGACGCGGCCGCGGCGCGGCTGGAACAGACGATGGCCCGGCGGTTTCCCGGCGTCACGCGCGCGCAGTGGCGGGTTTATGCCCGGCGGCTGTGGGACGAGGCGCCCGACGGGCTGGCGCTGCGCTACGACCCGCGCCTGCGGCACGCCGTGGCCGAGGCCTCGGCCACGGGGGCGATGCCCGATCTCTGGCCGCTTTTCGACGCGCTCGCGGGGCTGCCGGTGGCGCTGATCCGGGGCGCCAATTCCGACATCCTGTCAGCCGACACCGCGGCCGAGATGCGCCGCCGCCGCCCCGACATGATCCATGCCGAGGTCGCGGATCGCGGCCATGTGCCCTTTCTCGACGAACCCGAATCCGTGGCGGCGATCGCGGCCTTCCTGGAGAGATGCGCGTGACCCCGCAGATCATCGAGGCCGCGGCGGCGCGGCTGGCGGGCCATGTGCGGCAAACGCCGCTGCTGTCCTCGCCGTTTCTCGACCGGATCGCGGGGCGGCGGGTACTGGTCAAGGCGGAATGCCTGCAACATACCGGCAGCTTCAAGGCGCGCGGCGGCTGGGCGGCGGTCTCGGCGCTGGACGCAGCGGCCCGCGCCCGCGGCGTGATCGCCTATTCCTCGGGCAACCATGCGCAGGGGGTGGCCCGGGCCGCGGCCAGCTTCGGGGTGCCGGCGGTCATCGTGATGCCGTCTGACGCGCCCGAACCCAAGATCGCGAACACCCGCGCGCTGGGGGCCGAGGTGGTGCTGTACGACCGAGCGACCGGCGACCGCGACGCGATCGGCGCCGAGATCGCGCAGGCCCGCGGGCTGACGCTGGTCAAACCCTTCGACGATGCGCAGGTGATCGCCGGACAAGGCACGGTGGGGCTGGAACTGGCCGCGCAGGCCGCCGCCGAAGGCGTGACACAGGCAGACGTGCTGGTCCCCTGCGGCGGCGGCGGGCTGACGGCGGGCGTGGCACTGGCGCTGGAGGCACGTGCGCCCGGTCTGCAGGTGCGCCCGGCCGAGCCCGAGGGGTTCGACGACACAGCCCGCTCGCTGGCCGCCGGGCGGATCGTGCGGAACGAGGCGCGGGCGGGTTCGCTCTGCGATGCGATCCTGACACCCAGCCCGGGCGAGATCACCTTTCCGATCATGGCGCGGCTGTGCGGCCCCGGCCTCGTGGTGACCGAGGACGAGGCGCTGCGGGCAATGGCCGCCGCCTTCGCGCATCTCAGGATCGTTCTGGAACCGGGCGGCGCGGTGGCCCTGGCCGCGGCGCTGTTCCACGCCCCGGCGATGACGGGAAACGCGGTGATCGCGGTCGCCTCGGGTGGAAATGTCGGCGCCGACACCTTCCGCATGGCCCTCGACCGGGCCGGAGACACGCCGTGACGTCTTTCAGAATCGCGACATTCAACGCCCAGAACCTGATCGGCCCGGATCAGGAGTATCAGCGGTTCGAGCAATATTCCCCAGAGGATTACGCGGCGAAACGCGACTGGATGGCGGGGCAGTTGAACCGCATGAAACCCGATATCGTCGGCTTTCAGGAGATCATCGACCCCGAACCACTGCGCGAGGTTATCGCCGGGGCCGACGCGCTGGCCCCCGGCCGCCCCCCCTATGCCGGGGCGGACCTCGCCTTTGCCCCCAACTTCGCCGACTCCGGCCCGGGCGAGCGGCGGCCGGGGCTTGCCGTACTGTCGCGCCTTGGCTTCGAGGGCGATCCGCAATCCATCCAGCTTCTTGATCCGCCGCTCGACATCCCGTTCCACCACCTCGGCGGCGGCGATGCCGGCCACTATCAGCTGACCCGGCTGACCCGCCCGATCCTCAAGGTGCGCGTGCCGGTGGGCGGCCACGTCCTGACCGTCTTCAACGTGCATCTGAAATCCCGAATGGGTGAGTTCGTCCGCCCCAAGGGCGCGCGCTTTTCGCCCGAGATCGACCTGTTGCAGTATGACGCTGCCGGGCGGGCGCTGGGCCTCTTGCGCGCCTCGCTGCGGCGCATGGCCGAGGCCTGGGTGCTGCGCAAGCTGGTGGTGGACGAACTGGAGGCGGGCAACCCCGTGGCGGTGCTGGGCGATCTGAACGCCACCCCGCAATCGGCGACGCAACAGATCATCGCGGGCGAAGCGCCCTTCCCCGACCATACCTGGCTGCGCCGCCACGACGCGAGATCCGCCGACGACACCTACACGCGGTCGGAGGATGCCACGATCCGCGAGGCGGTCGAGCGGGTGCGGCTCCATTCGGCCGAACGGCTGTTCATCCGGAAATCCCTGCGCGACTTGGCCTATACCAATGCCTTCGGCGGCGTCTTCGAATCCTTCGACGCGATCCTGTTCTCGCGCCACTTCCACCCGGACTGGCCCGGCCGCATCGGCGAGATGACCCATTTCGGCGTCTACAACGACCACATCACCGACGGCACCCACCCCGAGGCACCGGGCAATGTGCGGGCCTCGGACCACGGCCAGATCATGGCCCATGTCCGGCTGGTCTGATTGACGCCCCCCGGCGCGCGGGCCATGCTGCGCCGCGGCCGGGCAGGACAGGAGGGGTTCATGCGGATTGCCGATCTGGGCGACGTGGCGTTGCATTACCGCGAGGATGGCGACCCGGATGGCGCGCCCGTCGTCTTGGCCAACGCGCTGGGAACCGACCTGCGGATCTGGGACGAGGTGGTGGCGTTGCTGCCGCCGGGGCTGCGCGCGATCCGCTATGACAAGCGGGGGCACGGGCTGTCGTCCTGCCCGCCGGGGCCCTATTCCATGGGCGCGCTGGTGCGCGATGCCGAGCGGCTGCTGGATTTCCTGGGCGTGACCGATTGCGTCTTCGTCGGGCTGTCGGTCGGGGGCATGATCGCGCAGGGGCTGGCGGTCAAGCGGCTGGATCAGGTGCGGGCGATGGTGCTGTCCAACACCGCCGCCAAGATCGGCACCCCCGCGATCTGGGCCGACCGCATCGAGGCGGTGCGCAAGGGCGGGATCGCGGCGCTGGCGGATGCCACGATGGACCGCTGGTTCGCGCGCCCCTTCCGCGAAAGCCCCGACTGCCTGCTCTGGCGCGCCATGCTGACACGCCAGCCTGTCGAGGGCTATCTGGGCTGCTGCGCGGCGATCTCGGGCACCGATTTCTATACTCCGACCTCGGGGCTGACGCTGCCGACGCTGGCCATCGCGGGCAGCGAGGACGGCTCGACCCCGCCCGATCTGGTGCGCGAGACCGCGGCGCTGATCAAGGGATCGCGGTTCCACCTGATCCGCGGCGCGGGGCATCTGCCCTGCGTCGACCGGCCCGGGGACTATACCGAGGTCCTGACCGGCTTCCTGAAGGAGATCGGCCATGTCTGACCCCTGCCCCGGACTTGCACGGATCGAACATCCGCGGCGGGGCCTGCCCCCGGTCATGGGCCGCTGATGACCCGCTTCCTGCTGATCCACGGCTCGAACCACGGCGCCTGGTGCTGGCGTGACGTGCTGCCCCTGCTGCGGGCCGCGGGGCACGAGGCGCAGGCGCTGGATCTGCCGTCGGCCGGGGCGGACCCGACGCCGCCAGAACAGGTCACGCTGGCCGATTGCCGCGACGCGGTGCTGGCCGCGCTTGACGGTCCCACGATCCTCGTGGGCCATTCGCTGGGCGGCATCACCATCACCGCCGCGGCCGCCGCCGCGCCGGACAGGATCGCCGCCCTGGTCTTCGTCGCCGCCTGGGCGCCGCGCGCGGGCCAGTCGGCCCGCGACCTGCGGGCGCAATACCGCTGCGAGAACCTGCTGTCGGCGATCCGGATGAGCGCGGACCGCAAGACCTCGGTCTTCGCCGACGAGAACCTCGCGCCGCTCTTCTACCATGACTGCCCACCCGGCACGGTGGACTACGCCCGTGCCCGCCTGACCCCGCAGCCGACCGCGCCGGGTACCGAACCGGCCGCCGCGCTGCCCGCAGGAATCCCGCGCCACTACGTGATCTGCACCGAGGACCGGGTCATCCCGCCCGAGGCGCAGCAGGACATGGTGCGCGACTGGCCGGCCGCGCAAGTCCACCGCATTGAGGCCGGGCACTCGCCCTTCTTCGCCGGGCCCGATAGACTGGCCCAAATCCTGATCAACATCGCCGAGACCCCATGACCAAGCCCTGCATCATCTGCGTCGCCATCACCGGATCCGTTCCCCGCAAGGAGGACAACCCGGCCGTCCCGATCACCGTCTCGGAACAGGTGGAAAGCGTGCAGGAATGTTTCGAGGCGGGTGCCTCGATCGCACATTGCCACGTGCGCAATGACGACCAGACCCCGACCTCGGACCCCGAGCGGTTCGCCCGCCTGATGGAGGGCATCCAGACCCATTGCCCCGGCATGATCGTGCAGTTGTCCACCGGCGGCCGGTCCGGGGCCGGGGCGGCGCGCGGCGGCATGCTGCCCCTGCGCCCCGACATGGCCTCGCTGGCCGTCGGGTCGAACAATTTTCCGACACGGGTCTACGAGAACCCGCCCGATCTGGTGGATTGGCTGGCCTCGGAAATGCACAAATACGATGTGAAGCCGGAAATCGAGGCCTTCGACCTGTCCCACATCTTCCAGGCCGTGAAGATGAGCGGGGACGGACGGCTGGCGAAACCGCTTTATGTGCAGTTCGTGATGGGGGTGAAGAACGCCATGCCCGCGGACCGGCCCAGTTTCGATTTCTACGTCGAGACCCTGAAGCGGATCGCCCCCGATGCCGAATGGTGCGGCGCGGGCATCGGGCGGCACCAGATCGAGGTGAACGAATGGTCCATCGCCGCCGGGGGCCACACCCGCACCGGGCTGGAGGACAACGTGCGGCTGGACCGCGACCGGCTTGCGCCCTCGAACGCGGCGCTGGTGCGCCGGGCGGTCGAGCTGTGTGAAAAATACGACCGCCCCGTCGCCACCTGGACCGAGGCACGCGCGATCCTGGGGCTGCGGCCGGGCTGAGGCGCGCGAAACGCTTTGCCGCGCGCACCCCTCACGGCTAAGCCTTTGTCATACAACGTCAGGACGCGCGCCCCATGAGCCAGCCCAAGACCCGCCTGCCGATCATCTTCATCCTGATCACCCTGATCCTCGACGCCATCGGGATCGGGCTGATCCTGCCGGTGATGCCCGACCTGATCCGCGATATCGAGGGCGTGGGGCTGTCGGATGCCGCGATCTGGGGCGGCATCCTCGCCACCTCGTTTGCGGTGATGCAGTTCCTTTGCGGCCCGCTGGTCGGCAACCTGTCCGACCGCTACGGGCGGCGGCCGGTGCTGCTGATCTCGCTCGCCACGATGGCGCTGGACTATGTCGTGATGGCGCTGGCGGGCTCGATCTGGCTGCTGTTCGCGGCGCGCATCGTCGGTGGCATCACCGCCGCGACGCAGGCGACCGCGGGCGCCTTCATCGCCGATATCTCGCCGCCCGAACGCAAGGCCGCGCGCTTCGGACTTGTCGGCGCGACCTTCGGCATCGGTTTCGTGCTTGGCCCGCTGATCGGCGGCTTTCTGGGCGAGTTGGGCCCCCGCGCGCCGTTCTGGGCGGCCGCGGCGCTGGCCACCGCCAACCTGATCTTCGGGTATTTCGTGCTGCCCGAAACCGTGACCGACCGCATCCGCCGCCCGTTCGACTGGCGCCGCGCGAACCCGCTCGGCGCGTTCCGCGAGATGGGGCGCCTGCCGGGGGTGCGGCCGCTGCTGACGCTGTTCTTCCTCTACGAATGTGCGATGTTCATCTACCCCGCGATCTGGGCCTATTTCACCCAGTATCGCTTTGGCTGGTCGACCGGCACCATCGGCATTTCGCTGGCGCTGTTCGGTATCGGCATCGCCGCGGTGCAGGGCGGGCTGATCCGGGTGATCCTGCGGGTGCTGGGCGAGCGCGGCACGGTCTGGTACGGGCTGTCGTACAATTTCTTGGCCTTCCTCATCATCGGTTTCGTCGACAACTCGGCCGCGATCCTGCTGATGACGCCGCTTCTGGCGCTGGGGGCGGTGGTCACGCCCGCGATCCTGGGGCTGATGTCCAAGGCGGCCGATGACAACCAACAGGGCGAGTTGCAGGGCGCGATCAGTTCGACCCGCTCGGTGGCGATGATCCTGTCGCCCATCGCGATGACGCAGATCTTCGCTGCCTTCACGCGCGAGGGCGCACCGCTGGTCCTGCCCGGGGCGCCGTTCCTGCTGGCGGCCGGCCTGATGATCGCCTGCGCCCTTGTCTTCGTCGCGCGGGCCGACACCCGCGCCCCCGCCTGACCCCGAGGGAGGAGCCCATGCGCCCGATCCGTGCCGCCGTCTGCCGCGCCTTCGGCGCGCCCCTGACGATCGAGACCCTGCACCTGCGCCCGCCCGGCCCCGGCGAGGTCGAGGTGGAGATCGGGGCCGTCGCGATCTGCCAGTCCGACATCTCGATGGCCGACGGCGCCTGGAACCAGAGCCTGCCCGCAGTCTACGGGCACGAGGCCGCCGGCCGCATCGCCGCGGTGGGGCCGGGGGTCACGGGGGTCGCCCCGGGCGACACGGTGCTGGTCACGCTGATCCGCGCCTGCGGCGGCTGCCCCAGTTGCGCCTCGGGGCACCCCAGCATCTGCCGGACCAAACCCAATGACGGCGACACGCCGCTCTTCACCCCGGACGGCCAGCCGGTGCACCAGGGCCTGGATACCGCCGCCTTCGCCGAGGCCGTGGTCGTGCATCACAGCCAGGTGGCGCCGATCCCGCCCGACATGGCGATGGAGGCGGCCTGCCTGATGTCCTGCGGGGTTATCACCGGGCTGGGCGCGGCGGTCAACACGGCGCGGGTGCGGCCCGGCGAGACGGTGGTGGTGATCGGCGCGGGCGGTGTGGGACTGAACGCGATCCAGGGCGCGCGGCTTGCCGGGGCGGCGCGGGTGATCGCGGTGGACATGCGGGCCGACAAGATCGAGGCCGCGCGTGCGTTCGGCGCGACCGATGGGGTGCTGGCGACAGGGGACAAGCCCTGGCGCGAGGCGCGCCAGATCGCGGGCCGCGCCGCCGACGCGGTGCTGGTCGCGGTGGGGTCGGCGGCGGCCTATGACACGGCGCCCCGCTACCTCGCCCCCGGCGGACGGCTGGTGATGGTGGGCATGCCCCATTCCGGCCAGACCGCGCGCTATGAACCGGTGGCGATCGCGCTGCTGGGGCAGGAACTGCGCGGTTCGATGATGGGCGACACGGTGCTGGCGCGCGACATCCCGTGGATCGTCGATCTTTACCGGCAGGGCCGCCTCAGGCTTGATGACCTGGTCTCGGGGCGCTGGAGGCTGGACCAGATCAACGAGGCCATCGCCGACACCAGAACGGGCGCCGCCCTGCGGAACGTCATCGTCGTTGGCCATCCGGACACCGGCCTGCAAGCGGACCGACAGCCCTGATGACCTGACCGCCTCCGACGGCGTCGGTATGCCGCCATGGGGCTGCCCGGCTGCACGACGCAGGGCAGCCATGCCGGAAATTGCCGCGGTCGACCGGCGGCAAGCAGCGGCCGGCACGTTCCAGGACCCATGATCGACGCTGGCGGCCACCACTTCTGGCCACCGGGTCGCATGGCGCAACGCGGGGCTCACGCGTACGATCCTGATGATCGCACGGCAGGCATGCCCATGGAACAGACCACGACGGACCTGGAACTGCACCGCCTCCGTGCCGAATTCGATGCCGACCGGAAGGCGCGGGAAGAAGCCAACCGCAAGGAAGCCTCGTTCATCAAGGCCACCGGCTGGTCGACCTCGCTCATTGTCGCCATCTTTCTCGGGATCCAGATCTACAACTCGGTCTCGCAGAACGCGGTAATGCGCGATATCGAGACCAGAACCGACCGGCTGGTGACGGAGACCGAGCGGAAGGTCGAGGACTATCTCCGGGGTTCGGTGCCGGACTCGGCCTCGATCACCTCGATCGGCAGCGCCGACCCGGACATGCTGACCGCCGTCTTCACGCTTCAGCGGCATCCGACGCTGGCCCGGCTGGAAATCCGGATCGAGGCCCAGGCGGTGGTGCACGGCGCCACGCCGGGCCGACTGCTCGGGTACGAAGTCCGCTATTCCCGCGCGCTGGCCGAATTGCTGGCCAGCGCTGCGCGCAACCAGGAAAGCCGGGACTGGACGATCCGGACGCTGACATCGCCGCGCTACTTCCCGATCGCGGCCGAAGCGGTTCCGGTTGCCCCAGAGGTCGGCTTCTGGATTACGAACGACCATGCGGCGATGACCGCCAGCTGTCGCGACCTGGCACCCATCGTCAGGGGCCTTCGCGACCCGGGCGCGGATTTCGAGGCATTCTTCCGCCCGATCGTGGAACATGTCGCAACGCCGACGCGCGAGGCCCGCTTCGGGCTCAGCTTTGTTGACAATTCGATCTTCCCTTGCACCGACTAGGCTGACGCGCAGTTCTGCCTTGCCGGGGGGACTGGCTGCGGGTCTCACCGCGGTACCCGCCTGCATCCGTCCTGCGCCGCTCCACCGGGGCCGAGAGGCGCAGCCGACTTGCGGGTGCGGGCAGGGCTTTGTCTGGTCTGAACTGGCTTGGGGACGTCCGAAGGACGCGAGGCAGCGCCCCCATGCATAGCCTGCGGTCAAGGGCCCGCGTAGCCCCAAAGGCGGTTATCCGGATCCGGGGACTGACCCCGCCGGGATGACCAAGGCGCGGCCGGTGGAAAACACCACCGGCCGCGCCTTGCGAAGCCCCGGGGAGAGCTTCGTCGACGGCCCCGGCGCGGGGACAGGACAGGGAAACGCGCCGGGGCTGACGTTCAGCGGGTGAGATCGAAGGAAATGTCGGTCTCGCCCAGGGTGCCGGAGTCCGTGTCGAGCTTGTCCAGCACGGTGTCGAGGATCTTGACCAGCACGGTCAGGCCGCCCTGATAGCCCCAGGTGGGGAAGCGGTGGTGATGGTGCCGGTCGAAGATCGGGAAGGTGAGCCGGATCAGCGGGATACCCAGGTCGCGTTCCAGGTACTTGCCATAGCTGCTGCCGATCAGCATGTCCGTGGGCTCGGTCGCCAGGATCGAGCGCATGTGCCACAGATCCTTGCCGGCCCAGACCTGGCAGCCTGCGCCGAAGGGCGACGAGGCCAGCAGCGCCTCCATCTTCTCGACCCAGTCCTTGCCGCCGTTGGTGGCCAGGCAATGGCGCGGCTCGCCGCCGGTTTCCATCACGAAGCGGGCCATCGAATAGACGAAGTCGGGGTCGCCATAGATCGCGTAGGTCTTGCCGTGCAGATAGGACTGGCTGTCGGCCATCGCGTCGACCAGCCGCCCGCGCTCCAGCGTCAGGCTGTCGGGAACCGGCTTGCCGGTCAGTTCCGAGACCTTCATCAGGAACTCGTCGGTGCCGCCCACGCCCATCGGGTAGTGGAAGGCGGCGGTTTGCTGGCCCTTGTCGGCGCACAGTTCCATCGTCTTGCGGGTGCAGTATTCCTGCATCGAGATCGTCGCCTTGGCGTTGACCGCTGCCTTGGCATCCTCAAGCCTGGTGCCTCCCGCATACATCCGGAACTCGCCATCCGACGGCGTGTCGAAGACATCCGACACGTCCGACAGGATCGTGTAGGTCACGCCCATCGCGTCCAGCATCCGGTTCAGTTCGCGGATGTTGCCGACCGCAAAGCCGTCGAAGCCCGGGATGATGTTGATCGCGTCGGTCTCGACCCGCTCGGCATCCTTCCAGAAATGGCCCAGGATGCCCTTCTGCATGTTGTCGTAGCCGTCGACATGGCTGCCGACGAAGGCGGGCGTATGGGCGAAGGGCACGTCGAAATCGGCCGGAACGCTTTCCTTCTCCTTCGCCTGGATGATGAACGAGTTGAGGTCGTCGCCGATCACCTCGGCCATACAGGTGGTCGAGACGGCGATCATCTTGGGCGAATAGAGCGCGTAGGTGTTGGCCAGCCCCTCGACCATGTTGGTCAGACCGCCGAACACCGCCGCATCCTCGGTCATCGAGGACGACACCGCCGAGGACGGTTCCTTGAAGTGGCGCGAAAGGTGCGAGCGGTAATACGCCACGCAGCCCTGGCTGCCGTGCACGAAGCTCATCGTGCCTTCATAGCCTGCCGAGGCGAACACGGCCCCCAGCGGCTGGCAGGCCTTGGCGGGGTTGATGACCAGCGCGGTGCGGGCGAGGTTCTTTTCGCGGTAGTCCCAGGACTTGGTCCAGTCCAGGATTTCCGTCACCTGCGGCGCGGGCGGGGCGTTCTCGTACTTCGCCCGCTTGTTCTTGAGCATCTCCTTGTATTCGGGCTCGTGGAACAGCTTGGCGTGGTCCAGTATCTTGTCTGCCGATTGGGGCATCTGTGCGATCCTTCTTCGGGCCCGTCCGCATTCCGGGACGCCGGCCGAAAGGGTTGAGGGGACGCGGGGGCCACCAGCCCCCGCAAGGGGCCGTCAGGCCGATTTCTTCCACGGCGCGTCGAACAGGCCCCAGACCGGGTTGTTGATGGCCAGGTCCATGTCGCGGGCGAAGATCGCGAAGCCGTCGTAGCCGTGATAGGGGCCGGAATAGTCCCAGCTGTGCATCTGGCGGAACGGGATCCCCATCTTCTGCGTCGGGTATTTTTCCTTGATGCCCGAGCCCACGAGGTCGGGGCGGATCGTCTCGATGAACTTCTCCAGCTCGTAGCCGGTCACGTCATCGTAGATCAGCGTGCCTTCCTTGATGTACTCGCCGGTGCGCTTGTAGTCGTCGCCATGGGCGAATTCATAGCCGGTGCCGACGATTTCCATGCCCAGATCGTGATAGGCGGTGACCACGTGGCGCGGACGCAGGCCGCCCACGTACAGCATCACCTTCTTGCCTTCGAGCCGCGGCTTGAATTTCGCCAGCACGGCGTCGACCAGCGGCTGGTACTTGGCGATCACCTTCTCGGCGTTGTCCTGGATGGTCTTGTCGAACCTGGCGGCGATGGCGCGCAGGCTGGCGGCGATCTGGCTGGGTCCGAAGAAGTTGTATTCCATCCACGGTACGCCATGGGTCTCTTCCATGTGCCGGCAGATGTAGTTCATCGACCGGTAGCAGTGGATCAGGTTCAGCCGGGCCTTGGGCGCATTCTCGATCTCGGCCAGCGTCGCGTCGCCCGACCACGATCCGACCACGTTCAGGCCGATCTCTTCCAGCAGGATGCGGCTCGACCAGGCGTCGCCGCCGATATTGTAGTCGCCGATGATGGTGACGTCATGCGGGCCGGGCTCGTAGGCGGCACCCTCGCCCTTGTCCAGTACCCAGTCGCGGATGCAGTCATTGGCGATGTGGTGGCCCAGCGATTGCGACACGCCGCGGAAACCTTCGCAGCGGACCGGCACGATGGTCTTGCCGATGTCCTTGTTCTTCTTGCGGGCGACCGCCTCGATGTCGTCGCCGATCAGGCCGATCGGGCATTCCGACTGCACCGTGATGCCCTTGGACAGCGGGAACAGCTCGTTGATCTCGTCGATCGTCTTTTCCAGTTTCTTGTCACCGCCGAAGACGATGTCCTTTTCCTGGAAGTCGGTCGTGAACTGGAAGGTCACGAAACTGTCCACGCCGGTGGTACCGGTGTAGTAGTTCCGGCGCTGCGACCAGGAATAGTGGCCGCAGCCGACGGGGCCGTGGCTGATATGGACCATGTCCTTGATCGGGCCCCAGACCACGCCCTTGGACCCCGCATAGGCGCAGCCGCGGATGGTCATCACGCCGGGGACGGACTTGATGTTGGACTTCACCGTGTCGCATTTCGACACGATCTCGGTTTCCCCTTCGGGCACCGCTTCGGCCACGCCCAGGTGCTTGGCGCGTTTCTTGGCCGCTTTGGCGGGATAGGCGGAGAGAACCTCTTCGATCAGCTTTTCGGGCGAGATCGGATCGGGAATGTCTTTAGCCATCTGGCTGACTCCTTCGGGCGGGATGGGGTGGGCCGGCGCACGGGCCGGCCCGCGTGTCTCAGGCCTCGATCGCGGCGATCTGCGCCAGGCGGTCTTCCTCGGACTGCATGATGCCGAAATCCATCAGCATCTCTTCCAGCTCTTCCATGGTGATCGGGGTCGGGACCACGCCCTTGCCCGAGTTGTCGTGGATCTTGCGGGCCAGCTCGCGGTATTCGTTGGCCTGCGAGCTTTCGGGCGCATACTGGATCACCGTTTCACGGCGCAGTTCGGCGTGCTGCACGATGTTGTTGCGCGGCACGAAGTGGATCATCTTGCAGCCCAGCTTGGCGGCCAGCGCCTCGGCCAGCTCCAGTTCGCGGTCGGTCTGGCGTTCGTTGCAGATCAGGCCGCCCAGGCGCACGCCGCCCGAGTTGGCGTATTTCAGGATGCCCTTGGCGATGTTGTTGGCGGCGTAAAGCGCCATCATCTCGCCCGACATGACGATGTAGATTTCCTGCGCCTTGTTCTCGCGGATCGGCATGGCAAAGCCGCCGCAGACCACGTCGCCCAGCACGTCGTAGGACACGTAGTCCACGTCGTCATAGGCGCCGTTCTCTTCCAGGAAGTTGATCGCGGTGATCACGCCGCGGCCGGCGCAGCCGACCCCCGGCTCGGGCCCGCCGGCCTCGGTGCACTTGATGCCCTTATAGCCGACCTTCATCACGTCCTCGAGTTCGAGGTCCTCGACCGAGCCGGCCTCGGCGGCGAGGTGCAGCACGGTGTCCTGAAGCTTGGTGTTCAGGATCAGACGGGTCGAGTCGGCCTTGGGGTCGCAGCCGACGATCAGGATTTTCTGGCCCATCTCGACCAGGGCGGCCAGCGTGTTCTGCGAGGTGGTGGATTTGCCGATGCCACCCTTGCCGTAGAAGGCGATCTGTCTCAGCGCGCTCATGGGGTTCGTCCTTTGCAGCTATCTAGGTTCGGTGTCGCGAGAAGGCGTCGCGGCCCCTCTCGGCCCTCTTGAAGCAGGAAGCGTGCCAAGCCAGGCGAAAAACTTTTATCATTTTAAAACAATAACCTGCATCATACCCGCGCGCAGTATTGTGATGTGTAGAACCCGACAAAGAAGCCACAACCGGCTGTCGCCTTCGCCCCTGCGCCGCTAACCGCCGCGCGCATCTTCCTCCGGGAAAAAATGCTCAAGAAAACGGCCCCCGGATGGGGGCCGCATCAGAAAGGCGCAAGCTCACGGTTTTCAGAGTGTTCAGGCCGGGACCGACACCGCGGCCTCCACCGCGGACAGCGGCAGATCCAGCCGCTCGATCCCCATCTCGTCGAAGAACTTCTCTTCCATCCGGGTCAGCGGCCCCTCGATCACCGCGACATGGCCCTGCCCCGCCCGTTTCGCCACCTGCCGGGCATAGGTGCGCAAGAGCTGGTCGTCGAAGCGGCAGCCGAGAAACAGGAAGGGGCGGCCGGTGCGGCGGTTCTGCACCTCGTCCGGGATCGGGCTCTGGATGTCGATCTCGGTCAGCACCTCGACATAGTCGCTGTCCGAGATCAGGAAGGAATGGCCCGGACGGATCAACCCGTGCGGCTTGTAGACCAGCGTCTCCCAGGCCGGATCGGGGGCCTCGCCAAGCAGCGCGCCGGTCGAGTCATAGGCCAGGGTCCAGATGTCGCGGCTTTCGCCATTGCGGCTGATGCCCTGCACCCAGCCCCAGGTGCCCATGCCCTCGGCCATCGCGGCATCCAGGATCTGGCCGTCATACCAGGCGTCGATCACCAGCGGCGGGCGCGCGCGGACGATCCAGCGATGCAAGGACCCCGGCACGGGCCGCGCGGTGAAGACCTCCTGCACGATCGCTTCCAGCGTCCGGCGGAACCGGCGGCTTTCGACGAACTGGGCGACCGACCACAGGTTGCCCGTGGCCCGTTTCGGCGCCCGCACCTTCGCCTCGATCGCGGCGCACAGATCCGACGGTGAGGCGGGTGCCGCCCCCGGTGACAGCGCCGCGACGCCCGGGCCCAGATAGGGCACGCGCTTGCCCTGGGCGATCTCTTCGATCAGATGCGCGAGGCGGGTTTCGTCCCCCATCACCCCTACTCCACCGACAGCCGGCGTGCCTCGACCGTGATCGGCAGTTTCGGCGCCTCGTCGAAAGCGGGCATCTCGAAGGTCCAGCCATTCGAAAGCCTGGCCCAGCCGCCCCAGACGCCCGGTTTCTCGGATTCGACGACCAGTTCCTCGAGATCCTTCTTGGGCACGTAGACCTCCATGCCCTTGGGCGTTTCCCGGACCATGATCTTCATTGGGCGATCTCCTTTTCAAGGCTCACAAGCTCATCGCGGCGCATGCCGACGATGCTGCGGCTGTCAACGAACTCGACGGCGTAGATGTAAAACTGTTGCAGGAAGGTGCCGATGTCGCGGACATAGCCCACCTCACCTTTGCGCACGACGAATTCGCCGACCTCGCGGCCGGGTACGGTGCCGTCGTTGCGGATGTGTTTCAGGCAGCGCACCTTCTCTCCGGGTTCGAAGGCGGGCGGGCCGTAGATCTCGATTTCGCGGTCATCGGTCGACATCGGTTTCCCTTTCGGCGGAAAGTTCGGCAAGCCGCGCGGCAGCGGCCTCGCGGACGGGCGGTTCGGGGTCGTCGAGCAGGCGCGCGGCAAGCGCGGCACCGGCCCGTTCGGCGACGGCGTGGCGCACCCGCAGGTCCGGGTCGTCGGCCAGAGCCGGCAGTCGCTCGGGCGCCAGGCGGGCCGCGACCGCGCGGCGGACCAGCGGTTCGGGATCGGCCAGCAGCGGGTCGATCCAGCGCAGGCCGATGCGACCGGCCACCAGCGCGCGGATTTCCGGGTCCGGGTCATGCACCAGAAGCGGCAGCACGCCCGGATCGGCACGTCGCGCCGCAACCAGCCGCACCTGGGGATCCGCGTCGGACAGAAGCTGCACGACATCGGCAAACGGCAACCGCCAAGCCAGCGCGAGGCGCACCTCGCGTTCGGGATCGTTCAGCGCGGCGCGGGCCTGCGCCGCGGGCAGGCGCAGCACCGCAACCGCGCGCACCCCCGGGTCGGGATCGTCCAGCAGCGGGCGCAGCCGGAACAGGTTCGCGACCCGCGCCGCGTTAGCCCGAGTCTCGGCATAAGGCGCATCGAGGCAGAGATCGGCGGCCTCGGGGTTCATCACGAAGAACCGCGCGATCCGGGGCGCGTAGCGATCGAAGGCGCAGGACCAGCCCGGCCCACACTGGCGCCGGGCAAGCAGTGCCGCGAACCGGCAGGCGCCGCACTCCAGCGGCCGGCCCTGCCAGTCCAGCGGATCGGGACCGCCCGGCATCGCATCAGGCCGGAACGCAGGTGTTCGGCACCGGGCAGATCGAGGCGCATTGCGGGGCCGCGAACTGGCCCTCGCATTCGGTGCAGAGCGCGGGGTCAATCACATAGGCGCCCTTGCGAAACCGGATCGCCGCGTTCGGACATTCGAATTCACAGGCGCCGCAGACGGTGCATTGCGAGGTGACGATCTTGAAGGCCATCGGAGTCTCCTGGGTTTGAACCGGGGGTCAGGCGCGCCGTGCGGCATCCCGGCCCGTCCGCGCCGTCCTGGCCTCCAGAACCGCGGCGATCGCCGTCTCGATATAGTCCTGTCCAAGGCTGTCGATCGCCTCGATGCCCGCCGCGGCCAGCCTCTTGCGGGGGCCGTCGCCGATCTTGGCGCACAGGACATAGGGCACGTCCGCCAGCACCCGCAGGATCTCCTCCATCCGTTCGCTGTCGCCATGGCCGCCAAGGCAGTAATTGTCCGCCCGGCGATGCCCGACGAAGCGGATGCCGTCGGCATCGGCCTCGTAGATCTGGAATTCCGTCGCGTATCCGAAATGCAGGTTGATCCGGCCCGACCCCCGGGTGCAGACGGCAAACAGGGTGGGCGTTTCGGCGGCGGGAACCACGGCCTCTGCGGCGGCAGCGGCGGCGGCGCGGTCACGGCGTTCCTCGGCCACCCAGACGCGATAGGCTTCGCGCGCCTCGGGGGCGTCCTCGATCACCTCGGGCAGCTTGTCGAGGGTGAACTCCTGCCCGCGATCCTCGCCCAGCAGGCCCACCGCGTCGGCCCGGCACTGGCGGCAATGGCGCATCAGGTTCGCGCCGCCCGCACAGGCGTCCTGCACCTTTTTCAGTTCGGCGCCGGTCGGCCCGCGCTGGCCGGTCAGGCCGAAATGCGTGCCATGCGCCGGGTCCGAGATCAGCGGCATGATGTTGTGCAGGAAGGCGCCCCGCGCTTTCACCGCCTTGTTCACCTCGATCAGGTGCTCGTCGTTGATGCCCGGGATCAGCACCGAGTTCACCTTGACCAGCACGCCCCTCGCGGTCAGCATTTCCAGCGCCAGAAGCTGGCGGTCGCGCAGGATCGTGGCGGCCTCGATCCCCGTGTGCCGCGCGCCCTGGAAGAAGACCCAGGGATAGATGTGCTGGCCGATCTCGGGATCGATGGCGTTGATCGTGATCGTCACGTGGTCGATGTTCATCGAAACGATCTCGTCCACCCGGTCGGGCAGCGCGAGGCCGTTCGAGGACAGGCACAGCCGGATGTCGGGCAGCCGCTCTGCGACCTGTTCGAAGGTGGATTTCGTTCGCTTCCAGTCATAGGCCGCGTCGCCGGGCCCGGCGATCCCGAGAACCGACAATTGCGGCACCTCGGCGGCCACCGCCAGCACCTTGCGCGCGGCCTGATCCGGCGTCAGGCGCTCCGACACGACGCCCGGGCGGCTTTCGTTGGCGCAGTCGTATTTCCGGTTGCAGTAGTTGCACTGGATGTTGCAGGCGGGCGCGACCGCTACGTGCATCCGGGCAAAGTAGTGATGCGCCTCTTCGGAATAGCAGGGGTGATCCTTGACCTTGGCCCAGGTGGCCGGGTCCATGTCGTCCGGCCCGGCCTTGGACCCGCAGGACGAGGCCGAACACCCCCCCTGCCCCATCTCCTTTCTGGTGGCGATCTTCAGGCCGGACAGCGGGATCAGGGGCGAGGACATGGACAGACTCCTTCGGCTTGGATGCTTGCCGAACAGACAAGCAGAAAGCGTGCCAAGCCGTTCGCAACGCCCATGGCTGCCGATTGCGGACCACAGGCGGCGGGGGGCTGTCGGTGCGGCGACAGAGCGTCGGAAACGCGACATTCGCCCTGTCGCCCGGCTGACGACCCGCGTCAGGCCACGGTCAGGCACGGTCGGCTACAAGGGTCCATATCGAGCGGCAGCCCAGCAGCCGGCGACACCGAACAGGAAAGGGAAAAGGATGGACAGAGCAGAGCACTTCGCCGAACGGCACCAGGGCCGAACCAGCGCCGCGGCAGCCCACGGCGCGCCCCGGCGCCGGACACCCGCGCCGATCTGCATGCATGTGCCCGGCGAACGTCAGCCGGACGGGGCCGAGTCCTGCCGGGCGACATGGTGCGATGCACCCTGGTCCTATGGGCAGACCGCCTGCCCCGCCTCGGGCGAATCCTGCGGGGCCTGAGGCCTGCGGGTGTCTCAGAACTTGCGGACCTCGACCCCGTGCTTCTTCAGCGCATAGCCGATCTGGCGCGGCGTCAGGCCCAGAAGCCGCGCGGCCTTGGCCTGCACCCATCCCGCACGCTCCATGGCGTCGATCAGTCGGGCGCGCTCGTCCGCGTCGGCCTCGGCCGTCTCGGCGGCGGCCGGCGGGGCAAAAGCGGCAGGCGGTGGTTCGCCGAACCCCGGCGGCAGCGGCGGCACCGGCGGGCGCTGGCCTGCGCCGCTGTCGATCACCGGCAGCGGCGTGCGCACCGTCGCAAGCCCGCCGATCGGCGAGCGGTCACCCGACTGCATCCGCCACAGTTCGGCCGAGAGGCAGGTGCCCTGCATGCAGGCCAGTTCGCGTTCGTCGATCTCGCTGCCCGAGGACAGCGCGGCGACGCGGCTGATGCAGTTTTCCAGTTCGCGCACGTTGCCCGGGAACTGGCAGCGGGCAAGTTGGGCCATCGCCTGGGGGGTCAGCCGCTTTTCCATGCCGTTCTGGGCGTTGAACCGGTCAAGGAAGGTCTGCGCCAGCGTCGGCACGTCCTCGGCCCGCTCGCGCAGCGGCGGCAGCACGATCGGCACCACGCAGATGCGGAAATAGAGATCGGCGCGGAAATCGCCACGCGCCACCGCCGCCTCGAGATCGCGGTTCGTCGCCGTCACCAGCCGCACATCGACCTTGAGCGTCTTCGCCCCGCCGACCCTCTCGAACTCGCCCTCCTGCAGGATGCGCAGGAGTTTCGCCTGGAACTCGGGCCCGATCTCGCCGATCTCGTCCAGAAAAAGTGTGCCGGTGTCCGCCAGTTCGAACCGCCCCTTCTTCTGCGCGAGCGCCCCGGTGAACGATCCCTTCTCATGGCCGAAAAGTTCCGATTCCAGAAGCGTCTGGCTGAGCGCGGCGCAGTTGACCTTGACGAAGGGCTTGTCGCGGCGGTCCGACAGCGCATGCACGGCCTTGGCGAAGAGTTCCTTGCCCGTGCCGCTTTCGCCGCGCAGCAGGACGGGGGTGTTGGTGCGCGCGACCTTGCGGATCTGCGCCGTCACCGCCTTGATCGCCGGGCTGTCACCGATGATGCCCTTGATCGGCTCGCCGCGCAGCGTGCAGTTGTCGGCGGCGGTCTCGTTGGCGGCGTGCAGGGCCTGGCGCGCCTCCTCCATCAGCCGCTCGCGGTCGCGGGCGACGAGGCGGCGGAACTTGATCGACTGTTCCAGGATCGCGGCCACCATGGTCAGCACTCGCTGATCCTCTTCGAGAAAGCGCATCCCCCCCTCGTCGAGGTCGCGCCACGCGCCGAGCACGCCGATCACGTAGGGCGAATGAACCTGCTCGCGGATCGGCACCGAGGTCAGCGCGAAGCGGTTGTGCGGCGCGCCGGGCGGGATCGCCGCCTCGCCAAGTTCCTCGACCACGTTGCGCGACACCAGCGCGACGCCGGTGCGGAACACCTGCCGCGTCGCCCGGATCGGCAGGGCCCGGGTCTCGGGCGGCGCGCAGGTCGAACCGTGGGTGGTCGCGGCAATGATGAAGGGGTTCACCGGCTTGCCGTCCCCGCCCGACCGGCCCTTGTCGTCCAGCAGCGCAAGCGCCCCCATCCGCAGCCCCATGAACGAGGACAGCACGTTCAGCACAGACGGCATCGCGGCGATCGGGTCGCTGGCGCCGGTCAGGATTTTCGCCGCCTCGCAGACGGTATCCAGCGGAAACCGATCCATCTGCGGGCGCACCGCGGCAAAGGCGGTCCGGTGCTCAAGGGTGGACATTGACATGTGATCCTCGTTTCCAAGGAAATCATCCGCCGCCACCGCGTCCCTGTCCATGGCATGCGGCGGGAGATGCACCAGAATCCCCCGTTTTCCGTACCGGGCGCCGACGCTTTTGTCAGTTTTCCGACATTCCATGCTGCGCTGCCGCATTTTTCGGCAGTCGCGGGGTGCACGTCCGCAGGGCCGCGTGCCGGCGGCCGAGAATCGCGGACGCGGCACCGGGCGCGGTTTCCCCCTTGGGCGGCGGCGCCCTGGCGTGCGCTTCGGGTCCTAACCGATCATCGCCTCGGCACCGTTCGCAAGCGACATCAGGATCGCCACCGTCAGAAACACCGAGAAGGCCCCGAAGGCCAGGCCGAGCACCGTTACCACACCGTCCCGTTCCACCAGACCAACCCCCACGACGAAAAGCGAGATCGCCGGGAACCAGCCACTGCCCGGGATCGGCAGGAACAGGGCAAAGGCGATGATGAACAGCGCAAGACCCAGCAGCGGTTCGTGCCGCGGCGCGAAGATCGCGACCAGCCGCGGACGCAGCGTGTTTTCCAGCCGGCGGGTCACGGGGCGCAGCCCCAGAAGGGTGCGGCGCAGCTTTTGCTGGTCGATCTTCACCCGCGCGACCGGACCGGGCAGGCGCACATGGGGAAACCCGACCATCATCTGCGCCGTGGTGAACAGCACCGGCAGCGCGGTCACAAGCGACGATCCGGGGGGCAGCGGCAGCAGCGTCAGCAGCGAAAAGACCACGATGGCCCAGCCGAAGGACCGTTCGCCAAGCCCCGCCAGCAGGGTTCCAAGCGTCAGGTTGCCCGCCTTGTGCTGCGCGCGCGAGGTCCTGAGGATCGGCATGGACAGGGACGGCCGGCGTCTCTTGCTGGTCTCGCGATGCGGCATTCGGCTCCCCTGGATGTGCCGCAGATATCGCGGCTGACGCTGGGCGATGCAATGGCCATCGCCGGGCCTGCGGATCACGATGCGCCCGAGAGGCGGCGCTTCGCGCAACCAGGCGGAACACGTCGCCGCGCAGATTACCCTGTCCCCTGCCTGGGCGAGACCGACGCAAACCCGTCCTGCGGCCCGTGCGTCGCGGAGTGGGCGTTCGCACGGGCGAACGCCTCGAACTGGTCCAGCGGCATGGGCTTGCCGAACAGGTACCCCTGATACTGATCGCAGCCGATCTCTTGCAGGAACTCCTTTTGACCGATCGTCTCGACACCTTCGGCGATGACGTTCAGACCGAGGGTACGTCCCAGTGCAACCACCATTTCGGCAATTGCCGCATCGTTGCCGTCCTCGGGCAGGTCGCGCACGAAACTCTGGTCGATCTTGAGCTGGTCGAGGGGCAACAGCTTCAGGTAGGACAGCGAGGAATAGCCCGTACCGAAATCATCCAGCGAAAACAGGATGCCGCGGGATTGCAGGGCGGACATCTTCTGGATCGCGTCGCCGATGTTGCGGACCAGGAGGCTTTCGGTGATCTCCAGCTTAAGACATTCCGGCCGGGCGCCAGAGGCGTCGATCGCGCCCAGGACGGTTTCCACGAAACCGGCACCGTGAAGCTGTGCCGCGCTGACGTTGATCGACAGCTTCATCATGGCAAGGGCATCGTTCCGGGCCCAGTCGGCGAGAATTCCCACTGCACGCCGCAGCACCCAGGTGCCGATCGGAACGATCAGTCCGGTCTTTTCCGCGATCGGAACGAACTCTGCGGGGGACACCAGCCCGCGCACCTTGTGCGGCCAGCGCAACAGGACCTCGGCCCCGATCACCTGGCCGGACGCGGTGACCTGCGGCTGGAAGTGAAGCTCGAACTCGCCATGATCGACGGCCGTGCGCAGGTCCGCCTCTAGCGAGGCTTCCTCGGCCACGACACGCTGCATCTCGGGATCGAAGAAACGGACAAGGTTCCGGCCGGCGCCCTTGGCTTCGTACATGGCGATATCGGCCCTTTTCAGGACCTCGTCGAAGCTTTCCAGCGGCGTGGAAAAGAAGGCAATGCCGATACTGGCGGAACAGCTGTGCGCGTAGCCGTCAAGTTGGAAGGGCTCTTCGAAGATCCCCAGGATCCGGTCGGCCATTTCCTCGGCCAGAAAGACCGCATCGCGGTCCGCGTCGGTCTTCAGGCCCGGCAGCAGCACGACGAATTCGTCGCCCCCGAAGCGTGCGACCGTCGCATCCTCGCTGATCTGCAGGGAGATCCGTTCGGCCACCACCTTCAGCAGCTTGTCTCCGACATCGTGGCCAAGCGTGTCGTTCAGCCGCTTGAACTGATCCAGATCGATGAACAGCAGAGCGCCGAATTCACCCGAAACAGCATTCGCGCGCATGGCCTGCACCGTCCGGTCCGTCAGCAGCGGACGATTGGGCAGCCCGGTCAACTGGTCGTAGAAGGCCAGTTTCTTGATCTGCCGTTCGGCCTGCTTGCGGTCGGACACATCATAGAACGTGCCGATCATGTTGGTTGCCCTGCCCTCGTCGCCCAGCACCGGCGACAGCGTAAGCCAGCGCGAGGCGCCAACCCCCATCCCGGCGCAGACGCAGACATCGCCCTTCCAGGGATGACCCTCGCGAAGCGCCCGGGACAGCTCGACGCTTTCGTTTTCCTCGTCGTCCACGATCTCCGAGAACAGCAGCCCGAGCAGGTTGTCCGGGTTGCAGCCCGCAAGCCGCGCCAAGGCCGTATTGACCTGCAGAATCCGCCCGCTCATGTCCAGAACGGCCATGCCTTCCTGGGATTCGAAGGCCGTCGCCGCGATCCGGAGACTCTCGTTGGTTCGGTCGAGTTCCTCAGATTTGGACTTGAGGTCGAGTTCGATGATATGTCTGCGCGAGATCTCGTCCGACAGCTCGGCATTCTTCCGCTGCAGGGTGGCGTGGTGCTTGCGCGACATCTCGTAGACCGTCTGAAGCCGCTCGGCCCGCAACCCCATCCTGGACACGACAAGCGTCGCCACCAGGATCACCGCGGCCAGCGCGAACAGAAAGAGACCGGTGTTATCCTTGTAGAGGCCTGCGAACGCCTCGGTCCTGGGCTTGAGCGTCAACAGCGTGAACGGCGCGCCGGGAACATCGACGACGATCGAGATCCTGTTGCCGAACGGACCGTCCCTGGGCAGCGTCGTGACGATCGAGGGCCGTTCGTCCGGCAGTTGCGACACCAGCGAGAGCAGGTCGACATTCTCCACCTGCTTGCCCGCACCGTCCTGGACATAGTCCCCGGACGCGAACAGGATGAACCTCAGATCCCGGTCTTCGGAAGAGCGGGGGCGGATCGGCCGGGAAAGCCCCTTGAGATCGGCGATCGCCACAAGCGTGCCGCGCAACTTGCCCTTGATCACGACGTTGACGCTGGTCCGCTGGGTCCCCCGCGCGACGTCGATCCCCGGCGCGTAGATCGGCGCGCCCTCGCGCTCTCCGGCCCAGACTTCCGCAGGACCGCTGGCTGCAAGCAGTTCACCGTCGGCGCCGAACAGGGCGATATGCCGGAACGCGACATCTGCCCCATCACCCGTCGTGGCGACATGGTAGCGCAGAAGGGTCTCGATGAATTTCAGGTTGGCGTTCAACCCGTAGAGGCGGGACATCCCGAGGTCGAGGTTGACGAAATAGTTCTCGATCTCCCTGGAGCGGGCCAGCCCCTTCGCCGCATCCCGGAAGCGTCGATGCATCCGGGAAACGTCGACCGCGACGGACCGCTCGCTATCAAGCAGACGCTCCTGGGACACTGCGGCCAGCTTCCTGGCCGAACTCTCCACCTGCCAGGCGGCGATCAGCAGGACGGCCGCAAGGGCGCACGCGACCAGGCTCGGCCAGTGCCGCAGGATCCGTCCTATGCCCGATCGCCGTGGCATCGCGGATCAGAAGAACACGGGAAAGAACGTGCGAATTCCCGGGTAGTACCTGTCCACCAGGGCATCGTAGGTTCCGTTTTCCCGGATCTGGCGCAGGTAGTCGTCGAACGCATCGCGCAGATCGCCGGCATCCTTCGGAAACGCCGTGGCCAGCACCTGCGGCCTGGAGATCGGGCCGAGAATCTTGATCTGCCCCGACCACTGGGCCAGGTCCAGGATCACGTCCGGCACGTCAAGCAGCGTGACATCCGCGGTGCCGTTCAGCATCGCGGGCACCATCTCGTTCAGATTGGTGCTTGCGGTGTATTTGCGAAGGTCGATGCCCTTGCCGGTCAAGCCGTATCCGGACGGGTCGAGGCAGGTCTTCTCCATGACCAGAAGGCTGTTCGAGCCGATCAGCGCCTTGGTCGCCGCGATGTCGCTGCCGAGATCCCCGCTCGGATGGATGGGCGACAACCCGGACCCGGCCGGTGCGACAAGCAAGACCTGCGACGGAAATGTGGGTTCAGAGAAAAGCAGGACCTCCTCCCGCCAGGGCAGAACCGTGAATCCCGTCGAGATCACGTCGCCCCGCACGGGGAAATCCCCCTCGAGCGTGATGCCGTCCGGCGTCGTTACCACGTCCTTGCCCAGCAGGTCGCGGATCACCGAGTAGAAATCCGAGTAGACCAGTTCGTATTCGACACCGATCTGGTCCGCGAACCCGCGCATCAGGTCGACATCGAAGCCATCACCCGCCCCGGTCACGAAATTGGCATACCGAATACCGAGATGCCGTATCTTTCCGCTTTCCCGGATCTCTTCCAGGCTGGCCGCAAGGGCCGGTGACAGCAACGACGTCGTCAACAGCGTGGCGAGCATGCAGCGAAGGATCGGTGCGGAAAGACTCACGAGCATTCTCCCCAAGGGCATTGGCAGGTTGCGGATGGAGTCTTGGCGCACGGGTCTTAACGTCTGATTGGGCCTGGGGTCACAATTGCCCCGTCAAACCGCCCCGCGCGGCGTCAATCTTCGAAGCATTTTTTTCGATTTTGCGGATACAGCGCGCCTTCATGCGCGAATTCTTGTTGATCGGCCCGCGGTGCACCGGATTTCCCTTGCGAGACACCTGACGCGATCCCGGCACCGAGGCTGCCGGTCGACAGGCCGAATGGCGCGGTTTCCGCCCTGCCTTCGCCCGCCGGTGCGTCCCGGGCTGCAACGGGTGCCGCGGCAAGGCGCCGGCCGAAATGACCAGTCAAGGGCAAAGTAAGTCTGCGGGTTTCGCGGGCACGGACTTCAACATCCCGGACGATGCGCGCCGCCAGCGCAGGTGGACCGCGCCCTGTTCGGCACAGCTGCCGACGCCCGTGCCCCGCGGCACCAGCGTCTGTCCGAACCGCTCCGGGTTTGCCGCGGGCGGTCCTCCGGTGTCACCGGCCATCGTTACGGAACGGTCGGTCCGAATGGCCGGACAGGACCATACGGATCCGGCGACCATCTGGCAGGAGTTGTGCGCAAGGGACGCGGCTTCGCCCGGCGGTTCCCTTGCGCACCAGGGCGCTGCCGCCTCAGGCGGCGCGGCGCCGACGGGGGCGCCGGCCCTTTTGCGGGGAAGTGGTCTCGCCTCGCGGCTGCTGGCCCGGATTGCCGCCGCGCCGCCGCTGCTGCCCCACCCCGCCGGCAGGCTTGCCTGCCGCTGCGGGCCGGCTGCCGCTGCCGACCGGGATCTCGATCTTCATCAGCTTCTCGATCTGGTGCAGCAGGTCGGTCTCTTCGGGCGCGCAGAGCGCGATGGCCTCGCCCTCGCGCCCGGCCCGCGCGGTACGGCCGATGCGGTGGACGTAGTTGTCAGGCACCTCGGGCAGGTCGTAGTTGACGACATAGGCCACGCCCGGAATGTCGATCCCGCGCGCGGCGACATCGGTGGCGACCAGCGTGGTCACCTTGCCCTCTCGGAATGCCTTGATCGCGCGGTCGCGCTGACCCTGGCTCTTGTTGCCGTGGATCGAGGCGGCGTTGTGGCCGTCGGCCACCAGCCCCTTCATCAGCTTTTCGGCGCCGTGCTTGGTGCGCGCGAAGACCAGCGTCAGCGCGTCGAGATCCCGCGACAGGATTTCCCGCAGCCGGGCAGGTTTATGGGCCTTGTCGAGGAAATGCACCGACTGGGTGACCTTGTCGGCCGCCTTGCCCGGGGGTGCCACCTGGACCCGGCGGGGATCGGTCAGATAGGCGCGGGACAATTCCTCCATCTGCTTCGGCATGGTGGCAGAGAACAGCATTGTCTGGCGCGGCTTGCCCAGGTTCGGGGCGATCCGGCGCAGCGCGTGGATGAAGCCGAGGTCCAGCATCTGGTCGGCCTCGTCCAGCACCAGATGGCGCACCTGTCCCAGATCAACCGCGCGACGGTCCATCAGGTCGATCAGACGGCCCGGCGTGGCCACCAGGATATCGGTACCCCGTTCCAGCGTTGCGATCTGGCGGTTGATCGACTGGCCACCCACCACGGTGGCGACGCGCAGGCGCGTGCCCTCGGCCAGGGCGCGCAGGCTGTCGGAGATCTGGTTCACCAACTCGCGCGTGGGCGCAAGGATCAGCGACCGGGCGATCCGCGGCGTGGGCTTGCCCGCTTTCGCCAGCAGGTGGTCGATCAGCGGCAGGCCGAAGGCCAGCGTCTTGCCGGTACCGGTCTGGGCAAGGCCGAGGATGTCATGCCCTGCCAGCGCCAGCGGGATCGCCTGCGTCTGGATCGGGGTCGGTTGGGAAAACCCGGCGCGGGTAACGGCGGCGGTCAGGGCCGGCGCAAGGCCGAGGGTCGTGAAATCGGTCAAGGCATATCCTTTGCGATCCGCGCACGCCCCATTGGCCCACGCGGAGGTATGGCGAGCACCGCGCAATCCGCGCGGCACAGGAGGGTCGGCGCGGCCTCTGGACAGGCGGGCGTTTCCCGCATCATCCGGCCGTCGCATCAGGAACCCTGCGTGATGGGAAACTGGTGTCTTGTTGCGCTGATGCACCCCGGTCAGGGCACGGCATGCTCACGCGGCAGCGCAGCGACCTTCACCCATTGGGCTATCGGCGTTTCCAAGTCAAGCGTTTTCCCTGGCGAGGGCGCCGGGTGCCCCTTCACCCGATTCACAGCTTGCATGCCCGTTGCCGGCAGCGGGTGTGGATCGCGACCTCAGCCCAGCGCGTAGCCAGCGCCGCGCACCGTGCGCACCGGGTCTTCGCCGCCCTGCTGGCAAAGCGCCTTCCTCAGCCGTCCGATATGGACATCGACGGTGCGTGTGTCCACGTAGATGTCGCGGCCCCAGACCCGGTCGAGCAGTTGCTCGCGGCTCCAGACACGGCCGGGCTTTTCCATGAAGGTCGACAGCAGGCGGAACTCGGTCGGCCCCAGCTTCAACGGCTTGTCGTCGCGAAACACCTTGTGCGTCTCGGGGTCCAGCACGATGCCCTCGAATTCCAGCCGCTGGCCGACCGCGGCGGGCCGCGTACGGCGCAGCAGCGCGCGCACCCGCGCCATCAGTTCGACCACGGAATAGGGCTTCACCACGTAGTCGTCTGCCCCGGTTTCCAGCCCCCGCACCCGGTCGACCTCTTCGGCGCGGGCCGACAGCATGATGATCGGCAGGCCCCGCGTCTCGGCCCGCGTCTTGAGCTGGCGGCAGATCTCGATCCCCGACACGGACGGCAGCATCCAGTCCAGCACCACCAGGTCGGGCGCGACCTCGTCCACCAGCATCAGCGCCTCGTCGCCGGTGCTGGCGCTGGCGACGCGAAAGCCTTCGGCCTCGAGATTGTAGGCCAACACCTCGCGCTGGGCGGGCTCGTCCTCGACGATCAGGACACAGGGCTGCTCGGCAGGCGACATGGTCTAGAACCCCGGCACGTCGACGGCGGTGCGGTCGGCCTTGGGCCGGTCGTCCTCGGGCATCTCGCCGGTCACCAGATAGATGACCTGCTCGGAGATCGAGGTCACGTGGTCGCCCATCCGCTCGATGTTCTTGGCGATGAAATGCAAGTGCATGCAGGCGGTGATGTTGCGCGGATCCTCCATCATGAACGTCAGGAACTCGCGGAACAGTGCGTTGTACATCTGGTCGACCTCGTGATCGCGCAGGCGCACGTCCTGGGCCAGTTCGGGATCGCGCTGGATATACGCGTCCAGCGCGTCCTTCAGCATCGCCTCGACCGCCATCGCCATGCGCCGGATCGCCCCGGCCGAGCCCTCGATCGGCGTCATCTGCACCAGCACGCCGGTCCGCTTGGCCATGTTCTTGGCATAGTCGCCGATCCGTTCGAGGTTGGCGCCGATCTTCATCACGGTCAGCACCGTGCGCAGGTCGCCCGCCGAGGGCTGGCGCAGCGCCAGCAGGCGCGCGGCCTCTTCGTTCACGCGCTCTTCAAGCGCGTCGATGGACTTGTCGCCCTTGCGCACCTTCTCGGCCAGCTCCTCGTCGCGGTTTTCCAGCGATTGCGCGGCTTCAAGGATCGCGGCCTCGACCAGACCGCCCATCTTCATGATGAGCGCCTGAATCGCCTCGAGGTCGCGGTCGTAGGACTTGACGATGTGACGGTCGGACATGGCGGTTCCCTTCTCAGCCGATCCGGCCGGTGATGTAGCTTTCGGTGCGCGGATCGTGCGGGTTGGTGAAGATCTGACCGGTCTCGCCGAACTCCACCAGGTTGCCGAGGTGGAAGAACGCGGTCTTCTGGCTGACGCGGGCGGCCTGCTGCATCGAGTGGGTGACGATCACCACCGAATACTGCTCGCGCAGCTCGTCGATCAGTTCCTCGACCTGGGCCGTGGCGATCGGGTCGAGCGCGGAACAGGGCTCGTCCATCAGCAGCACCTCGGGCTCGGTGGCAACGGCCCGCGCGATGCACAGCCGCTGTTGCTGGCCGCCCGACAGTCCGGTGCCCGGCGCGTCCAGCCGGTCCTTGACCTCGTCCCACAGGGCCCCGCGACGCAGCGCGCGTTCCACGATCTCGTCCAGTTCGGCGCGGGTGCGGGCCATTCCGTGGATCTTGGGGCCATAGGCCACGTTGTCGTAGATCGACTTGGGGAACGGGTTCGGCTTCTGGAACACCATGCCGACCTTGGCACGCAATTGCACCGGATCGACCTTGGGATCGTAGATATCCTCGCCGTCCAGCGTGATCGTGCCCTCGACCCGGCAGATGTCGATCGTGTCGTTCATCCGGTTCAGGCAACGCAGGAAGGTCGACTTGCCGCAGCCAGAGGGGCCGATGAAGGCGGTCACCGTCTTATCCTCGATGTCCACGTCCACGTCCTTGATGGCGTGGGTGTCGCCGTAGAACACTTGGCAGCCGCGGGCCGAGATCTTCACCTCTTTGGTCACTGCGTCCCTCTTCATCAGTGGATTGTCGTACATGTTACGGGTCCTTTCCCGGCCCTACCAGCGGCGCTCGAAGCGCCGGCGCAGGATGATGGCGATCGCGTTCATGATGACGAGGAAGACCAGCAGCACGATGATCGCTCCCGAGGCCCGTTCCACGAAGGCCGGGTCGCCGCGCTGGGTCCAGTTGTAGACCTGCACGGGCAGCGCCGCGGCGGGTTCGAAGAACCCTTCGGGCGGTGCGGACGGATACTCGCGCACGAAGGCCACCATGCCGATCAGCAACAGCGGCGCGGTCTCGCCCAGCGCCTGTGCAAGGCCGATGATCGTTCCGGTCAGGATGCCCGGCATGGCCAGCGGCAGGACGTGGTGGAACACCGACTGCATCTTCGACGCCCCGACCCCAAGCGCCGCGTCACGGATCGAGGGCGGTACCGATTTCAGCGAGGCGCGGGTGGCGATGATGATCGTCGGCAGGGTCATCAGCGTCAGCACCAGCCCGCCCACGATGGGCGCCGATTGCGGCAGCCCGGCGAAGTTGATGAACACCGCAAGGCCGAGAATACCGAACACGATCGAGGGTACCGCCGCAAGGTTCGAGATGTTCACCTCGATCAGGTCGGTAAAGCGGTTCTGCGGCGCGAACTCCTCAAGATAGATCGAGGCGGCCACGCCGAGCGGCAGCGCCAGCGCCAGCACGACCAGCATCATGTAGGCCGAGCCAAGGATCGCAACGCCAAGCCCCGCCGCCTCGGGCCGGGTGTCGGACGCGTCAGGGGCGGAAAAGAACGATGGGTTGAACTTGGTCCCGAGCAACCCGGCCTGCTTCAACTGGTCGGCCAGCATCAGCTGTTCGGGCGACACGTTGCGGTCGAGCGCGGCGCTTTCCATCGTCACCCGACCCTTGTAGTAGCCGTCGATCCGGCCCGCGGCCAGCACGTCGAAGGTGACCGTTTCGCCGATCCGCGAGACATCGGCCATCACGTAACGGCGCAACTGGGCCGGCGCTTCCTTCGAGATCAGCTCTGCCGCCTGTTTGGCGCTCAGACCCTCCAGCGCGATGCCGTTGGCGGCCATCGCGTCCACCAGCGCCTTTTCGAGAAGCGGCGCGTAGCCGAAGGTCGTGACCTTGGCGATTGCCTCGCGGTCGCGGGTGCCCGCCTTGTCCAGCCTCACGGGGTCGAGGTAGACGTCAACCGTGATATAGGTCTGGCGAAACGAGGACAGGCCATTCAACAGGATCGAGGCGACCAGCCCGATCACCGCCAGCACCCCGAACGTCACCGCCAGCAGCCCCATCAGGCGGAACCTCGCCTCGGCGGCGTTGCGGCGCCTCGTGCGGTCGTCAAGTTCGAGCAGCGAGGTCCGGCGGCGGGGTCCGGCGGCGGACGGGGCCTGCGAGGCGGAGACGTCGGTCATTCGTACTGCTCACGATATTTGCGTACAATATAAAGGGCGAGGACGTTCAGCCCCAGCGTGAAGACGAAGAGCGTCAGCCCCAGCGCGAAGGCGACCAGCGTCTCGGGGCTGGCGAACTCGGTGTCGCCGGTCAGCTGGCTGACGATCTTGACCGTGACGGTCGTCATCGCCTCGAACGGGTTCAGGCCCAGCCTGGCCGCGGCCCCTGCCCCCAGAACCACGATCATCGTCTCGCCGATGGCGCGGCTCGCGGCCAGCAGGATTGCCCCCACGACGCCCGGCAGGGCGGCGGGCAGGATCACCTGCCGGATCGTCTCGGACCGCGTCGCGCCCAGCCCGTAGGCCCCGTCCCGCATCGACTGCGGCACGGCGTTGATGATGTCGTCGGACAGCGAACTGACGAAGGGGATCAGCATGATGCCCATCACCAGGCCCGCGGTCAGCACCGAGGACGACGACGAGCCCAGCCCCGTGGGTTCGGCGATCCAGTCGCGGATGAACGGACCGACCGTGATCAGCGCGAACAGGCCATAGACGATGGTCGGGATCCCCGCGAGAACCTCGATCGCTGGTTTCGCCAGGCTGCGCAGGGTCTTGCTGGCATATTCCGACAGGTAGATCGCGATCATCAGGCCGATTGGCACCGAGGCGACCAGCGCGACGAACGAGACATAGAGGGTGCCCCACAAGAGCGGCAGGATGCCCAGTTCGGACCCGCCGCGGAACTGAGGGTTCCAGGTCGTCGAGAAGAAGAACTCGGACGCCGGATACATCTGGAAGAAATGGATCGTCTCGAACACCAGCGAGCCGACGATCCCGACCGTGGTCAGGATGGCGACCAGCGACGAGCCGATCAGCAGCGACAGCACAAAGCTTTCGCTGATGTTGCGGGCGCGCAGGTCGGGTTTGATGCGAAGCAGGGAAAAGGCGAACATCGCCGCTGCCAGCGCCAGAACGAATACCGACATCAGGGTCGCGCCCGTGCGTTGCGCGTCGCGATAGGCCTTGGCGGCCTCGAAAACGCTGGGCGACACGTTCGCCCCGAGCGCCACGCCCACTTCGCCAAGCCGACTGCGGACATTGGTGAAGTCGGCGCGCATGTTCTGGAGGTCGGCCTCGTTCAGCAAATCCTGCACCACCAGAAGGTCGATTCCGTCCGCGATCCGGCGGACGTCGGACAGCACAAGGCCACGGCTGCCGCCATCGGCGATCGCGCTGTCGGGGATAAGCTCGGCCACCTTGTCGTCGATCAGGATCGGCTGCACGAACAGCCATGCCGCCATCAGAATAAGCGCCGGCACCGATGCGAACAGCGCCACGGACTGACCGTAGTAGCCCGGAAGCGAATGAAGCCGCCGGCTGTCCCCGCCCGCCTTCGCAATGGCACGTCGTCGGCCCAGGAAGAAACCTGCGATCGCCAGGCCCAGCACGATCGCGATCAGGATGCCAACGCTCATATCAAGTCCGCCCGAAAGGAAGAAAGACGGGTGGCACAGATTGCGCCACCCGCCATTGCATGGATCAGTTCAGCGGCCCCATCGGGGTGCGGTTCTTGACCATGTCCTGCGTCTTGGCCAGTTCCGGGTCGGACACCAGGCCATAGGCGGCCAGCGGGCCGTCGGGACCGGCCATGTCATCGGACACGAAGAACTCGATGTATTCCTGAAGGCCCGGGATCACGTCGAGATGGGCGTTCTTGACGTAGAAATACAGCGGACGCGACACCGGGTATTCGCCCGAGGCGATCGACTCGACCGAGGGAACCACGCCGCTCATCGTGGCGACCTGCAGCTTGTCGGTGTTGTTCTGGTAGAACGACAGGCCGAACACCCCGATGCCGTTCTTGTTGGCATCCACGCGGGCCAGCGTCTCGGTGTAGTCGCCGTCGATGTCGATCGACACGCCGTCGGTGCGCAGCTGCATGCAGGCGTCCTCGGCATCCTCGGCGCCGGCGGCCTCGTGGGCGGCCAGGGTGCCGTTCTCTTCACAGCCGGCGATGATCACCTTCTCGTCGAACACTTCACGGGTGCCGTGCTTGGTGCCGGGGATGAAGGCCAGGATGTCCTGCGCCGGCAGGTCGGCGCGGATGTCCGACCACAGCTTGTTCGGGTTGTCGACGAGCTGGCCGTCCTTGACCACCTTGGCGGCGAGCGCGGCGTGCCAGTCGGCCGGGGTGAAGGCGAAGGCCGGGCCGTTGATGTCCGAGGCGAAGACGATGCCGTCATACCCGATGCGGACTTCCTGGATCTCGGTCACGCCGTTCTGGGCGCAGAGGTCGATGTCCGACTGCTTGATGCGCGAGGACGAGTTGGCGATGTCGATGGTGTTCTCGCCCACGCCTTCGCACAGCTTCTTGCGGCCAGCGCCCGAACCACCCGATTCCACCACCGGGGTCGGGAAATCGAAGTTCTCGCCAAACGCTTCGGCGACGATCGACGCATAGGGCAGCACGGTCGAGGAACCGGCGATCTGCACATTGTCACGCGCGGCGGCCGCGGTGGCCGAGACGGCCGCGATCGCCAGCGCCGAGGCGGTCACTTTGATGTAGGACATGGGTGCTCCTGAAGATTTGTTCCGGGTGCAGATTCGCACCTGCATGCGCTGGGTATCGGCGGTCGGCGACCCTTTTGTAATAGTTTTGTAACATTTTTGTGACGGTCGCCGCCTTCGGGTGAAACCACCCGACACTCATCTTCTTCAGATTGTTTTTGTCGCTTTAAGGTTGTTTTCAGGATGACCTGTCCGCATCGGCGAGGTCGTTGGCGGGTTGGTCTTGATCGCGCGGTTGACCCAACCCCGCATCAGGCGGCCTTGCCAAACGGCCGTTACGCCGCTGACGCCCGTTCTGGGCACAGACGGATAGATTCCCGATCGGTCCCGCGGGCCGGGAGCAGGGGCCGGGCCGTCTTGAACGTTCTCGCCATTCCGGCCATCCTTCCGCACACCATGCACAAGGAGCGCGGCGCGCGACCCCGGCCGCAGGCAGGATGGAGGTCAACCGCCCCCCGCGCAACGCGCCCCGGCCGGCGCCGCCGCGTGCCGAGGGGACCGGGCAGCGACGGCAGCCAGAGCACAGGAGGGCCTCGCCATGATCCGCGCCTTCGCCGCCATCGCCCTGCCCGACGCGATCCGTACGGAACTGGTACGCATGCAGGCCTCGCTGCCGGTCAAGCGCCCGGTCCCCGAAGAGAACCTGCACCTGACGCTGGTCTTTCTCGGCGAGCTTGCCGAGCCGCTGCTTGAAGAGGTGCATGTCGCCTTCTCGGCGCTGCACGCACCCGGGTGCGATCTGACACTTGACGGGCTCGGGCTGTTCGGCGGCCGGAAACCGCGGCTCGTCCATGCGGGGCTTGCCGAGAGCGCGGACCTGCGCCACCTGCAAGCCAAGGTGGAACAAGCCGCGCGCGGCGCGGGCGTCGTGGTCGAGCACCGCCGCTTCATCCCCCATGTCACGCTGGCCTATCTCGATCCGGCACGCATTGACTGCGACCGGCTGGAACGGGCCGTCGCCGGCGGCGCGGCGTTCCGGGCCGGGCCGTTCCCGGTCACCGGTTTCGGCCTCTACCGCTCGGATCGCGGCCATGGCGGCGCGCGCTACACCGAACTTGCGCGCTATCCGCTTTCCGCTTCGTTTCGCGGCTCTACTGTTCCATAGTATAATAGGGAACGAGGAGGAGGTAGGCATGGCTTGGAGCATCGCGCCCGGGCAGGGCTGTGGTCCCTTGCGTCTTGGCATGACGCAAGGTGACGTGGCGGCGCTGCCGGACATGGGAAGACCTCAGCACGTGTATCGCGGCTCGGGCGGGCGGCAGATGGAATATCGCGGCCTCGCCCTGCCGATCTGCGAATACCAGGATGATGCGCTGGTGCGCATCGTCGCGGGCCGTCATGTCGAGGGGCTCAACCTCGAAGGGATGGATCCGTTCGCCAACGACCCGGTGGAGTTCGTCCGCCGCCTGGAATCGAATCTCGGCCCGGTGACGCTGTGCCAGGAACAGCTTTGCTTCCATGCCGCGGGCCTGATCCTCGGCGGGTTCTACGAGCCCCACGACCGGCGGTTCTTCCAGCCCGAGATCGAATATCACGACGAGCGTAGCGTGACGTTATGCCGTCCGGGCACCTGCACCGGATCCTGCGAGACGGGCGAGACGTTGAGTTTCCTCTGACCGCTCAGACGCGCGGCACGCCACCCGACATCACGGCACGAAACCAGTCGGTGTCGATGTTCCCGCCGCAGAGGATGACGCCGACGTGCTTGCCCGCCATCATCCCGCGCTCGGCCATCAGCGCGGCGAGCGGCGCCGCGCCGGCGCCCTCGGCTACGTTGTGGGTGGTGCGGAAGTAAAGCCGGATCGCCTCGGCCACCTCGGCGTCCGAGACCGCCACGATCCGCTCGGCGCCGCCCGAATAGATCGCCAGCGCCTCGGGCACCGGCACCCGCACCGCGATCCCGTCGGCGAAGGTGCGCGCGGTCTCGGTCTCGACGTAGTCGCCCGCCGCCATCGAGCGCAGCACGCAATCGGCGTTCTCGGAGACGACGCCGACGATCCGGGTGTCGAGCCCCAGCGCGTCGCGGGCCGCGATCGTGCCACAGATGCCCGAGCCGCAGCCGATCGGCACGTAGACCGTGTCGAGATCGGGAACCGCCGTGAACAGCTCCAGCGCATAGGTCGCCACGCCCCGCACCAGTTCGCGGTGGAACGGCGGGACGAACGCCAGCCCCTCGGCCTCCGCCACGCGCTGCGCCTCCTGGAGCGCCGTGTCGAAATCGGTGCCATGGACGATCAGTTCGGCCCCGAAGGCGCGCATCGCGGCGTTCTTCTCGACCGAATTGCCCTCGGGCACGTAGACCCTGGCGGTCATCCCCGCGGCGCGGGCGGCCAGCGCCTGGCCCTGGCCGTGATTGCCGCGCGTGGCGGTGACGATGCCGGGGCAATCGGGCCGGGTGCGTTTCAGCCAGTCGATGAAGGTGAAGGCGCCGCGCACCTTGAAGGCGCCGGTGGGCGTGTGGTTCTCGTGCTTGACCCAGACCTCGGCGCCGATCTCCTGGCCGAGCAGCGGCCAGGCGTATTGCGGGGTCGCGGGCATCCGGGCGTGGACGAACGCCGCCGCCTGTTGCAACTCGTCCAGCGTGAACAACGGCTCGGCCATGGTCGGTCTCCTGATCGGTGGCAAGGCTGGGCAACGCCGGGCAGGCAGTCCGGGCGTCCCGGCCCCGGGGCGGTCGGCCAAGGCTTACGCAAGCCCACGTCCAGAGACAAGCGCACCGCAGCCCCCTGTCCGCGAGGGCTGGTCAGGTCCGGATTGTTGCGGCAAGACTGGAGGCCGAGGCGGTCCGGCGTCGCCGCGATGCCTTCACCAGAGACAAGACGAGGTCCCCATGACCCACGTTCTCGCCATTGACCAGGGCACCACCTCGAGCCGGGCGATCCTGTTCGGCCCCGACCTGACCGTGGTCTCGGTCGCGCAGGAGGAATTCCCCCAGCTTTTCCCCGCCTCCGGCTGGGTCGAGCACGATCCCGCCGATCTGTGGTCGAGCACCGCAGCCACCTGCCGGGCGGCAATCGAGAAGGCGGGGCTGCATGCCACCGACATCGCCGCGATCGGCATCACCAACCAGCGCGAAACAACGCTGGTGTGGGACCGGGCCACCGGCAAGCCCATTCACCGCGCGATCGTCTGGCAGGACCGGCGCACCGCCGACACATGCCGCGCGCTCAAGGCGGCCGGCCACGAGGCCGCCGTGACGGAAACCACGGGGCTGCTGCTCGACCCCTATTTCTCGGGGACCAAGCTGAAATGGATTCTCGACACGGTCGAGGGCGCGCGGGCGCGCGCCGTGCGCGGGGACCTTGCCTTCGGCACGGTCGACACATGGCTTGTCTGGAACCTGACGGGGGGCCGCGTCCATGTCACCGACGCCACCAATGCCGCCCGCACGATGCTGTACGACATCCGCCGCGGCCGCTGGTCCGACGAGATGTGCGCCATGCTGGACATACCGATGGCGGTCCTGCCCGAGGTGCGCGACTGCGCCGCCGACTTCGGCGTGACGCGACCCGACCTGTTCGGCCGGGAGATCCCGATCCTCGGCATCGCGGGCGACCAGCAGGCGGCCACCATCGGCCAGGCCTGCTTTCGCCCCGGCATGATGAAATCGACCTATGGCACGGGCTGCTTCGCGCTGTTGAACACCGGGGCGGATCCGGTCGCCTCGCGGAACCGGCTGCTGACCACCATCGCCTACCAGATGGAGGGCCAGCCCACCTATGCACTGGAAGGCTCGATCTTCATCGCGGGCGCAGTGGTGCAATGGCTGCGCGACGGGCTGAGGCTGATCCGCAGCGCGTCGGAAACCCAGCCCCTGGCCAAGGCGGCCGATCCGGGCCAGCATGTCGTTCTGGTGCCCGCCTTTACCGGCCTTGGCGCGCCCTACTGGAACGCGGACTGCCGCGGCGCGGTGTTCGGGCTGACCCGCAACTCGGGCCCCGAGGAATTCGCGCGCGCCGCTCTGGAAAGCGTGGGCTACCAGACCCGTGACCTGCTGGAGGCGATGACCGCCGACTGGTCGGGGGGCGGCGGCACCGCGCTGCGCGTCGACGGGGGGATGAGCGCGTCCGACTGGACGATGCAGTTCCTCGCCGACATCCTGGGGGCGCAGGTCGACCGCCCCCGGGTGCTGGAAACCACCGCCATGGGCGCGGCCTGGCTGGCCGGCCAGCACGCCGGACTTTACCCGGGGATGGAGGAATTCGCCCGCACCTGGGCACTCGACCGGAGTTTTGCCCCGGCAATGGCCGCCGAAGACCGCGCGACACGCTATGCGCGCTGGAAACGGGCGGTCGCGGCGGCACAGGCGTTCTGACCCCATGCGCTTCGAGGTCCTGACCCCCGGACGGATCGTCTTTGGCCGCGGCGTCGCGGCCGAGGCGGCATCGCGGCTCGCCGCCATGGGACGGCGCGTCCTGCTGGTCCGCGGGGGCGCGGTGGCCTTTGCCGACCGGCTGGGCGCCGAGTTGCGGCAGGCAGGCTGCGCGGTACTGGACCTGCGCGGGCGGGGCGAGCCCGATCTGCCCGGACTCGAGGCTGCGCTGGCCGAGGCCCGCGGCTTTGCCCCCGACGCGGTGGCGGCGGTCGGCGGCGGTTCGGTCCTCGACCTTGGCAAGGCACTTGCGGCACTGCTGCCCTCGACCCGCCCGCCGCTCGACCATCTCGAGGTGGTCGGCCTGGGGTTGCCGCTGCCCGCAGCGCCGTTGCCCTTTGCGGCCATGCCCACCACGGCGGGGACCGGCGCCGAGGCCACCCGGAACGCGGTGATCGGCGTGCCCGATGCAGGCCGCAAGGTGTCGTTGCGCGATGACCGGATGATCCCGGCACTGGCGCTGGTGGATCCGGCGTTGACCGATGACTGCCCGCGGGGCGTGACGCTCGCCTCGGGACTCGACGCCGTGACCCAGGTGATCGAGCCCTACCTCTCGGCTCGCGCCACGCCCTTTACCGACGCCTTGTGTCGCGACGCGATTCCGCGCGGGCTGGCAGCGTTAATCCGGCTGATGCAGGCCGAGGACCAGGCCGCCCGCGATGCCATGGCCCATGTCAGCCTGACCGGCGGGCTCGCGCTGGCCAATGCCGGGCTCGGCGCGGTGCACGGGCTGTCCGGCGTGATCGGCGGGCGCCACGGCGCGCCGCACGGCGCGATCTGCGGCCGCCTGCTGGTGCCGGTGCTGCGGGCGAACCGGGCCGCATTGGCCGAAGCAGGCCGCCCGGTCGGCCGTTTCGACGAGGTGACGGACTGGATTGCCGGTGCGCTTGACTGCCCGGCCGAAATGGCGCTCGACCGCTTTGCGGGGTGGATCGACGCGGCGGGCTTGCCGCGCCTGGCGGCCATGTCACAGGGCGCGCCCGACCCCGGCGCTCTGGCCCGCGAGGCCGAAGCCGCCTCGTCGATGAAAGCGAACCCGGCAGCCCTGCCGCCCGAAACACTGGCGCGGATCGTCGCGGAGGCCCTCTAGGTGTTCAGTCCCGGCATCTGGTGGATCGGGTTCAGGATGAAGCGACCCGGCTCTGAGGTCCAGACCTTGCAGATGATTCCTAGGGCGTGAACCCTGCGAGCGTCTTCGGTCGGCGGGCGAAGTTGTCGGCGGCCATGAAGTCGGCGAGGTGGGTCCGCAGTTGATCGTGATTGTCATAATGGAACCGCTTGACCGTCGCGTCGTTTGACCTGCCCCCCCCGCGAACTCCCTCACCGTGATGTAGAGTCTGCTCACACGCGAAGGAGCAGGCGACATGAGGAAAAGTCGCTTCGGTTGCCCGATCGGCCCGAACTCGATGCCGGAGATGATCTCGAAATGACTCTGATGATGTGACCGCCCCCCGACGGCATCAATGTGCCAAGGTGGGTCTGCGACGATCCACAAAGGAGGGCGGTCATGTCGGAGATTATCACGGTCGGGCTCGACCTGGCGAAGAATGTGTTTCAAGTGCATGGCGCTGACGCG
>NZ_SLWW01000002.1 GCF_004342445.1 Rhodovulum euryhalinum | reverse complement strand
TCAATGCCCTCGGCACCGCCGAGATCGTCCGCGTGGCCTGAACCGGAAGGGGCAAGGGGAAGTCATGCCTCAAGCCACCTTTATGCAACAACGCCATCGAAAGCGAGTACGCACACCACCATCCGGACTTTCAGGAAAATGCCCTTTCCGCCGTCAACCTCGGGGGGCGTAAGGGGCGCCGATGAAATGCCGCCGGCCACGGTCAGCCTGTACCTGCAACAAGCGCCCCGCCAACAACCAGTTGGCGGGGCGCTTGCCGTTCGGACACAGGCGAAGTCGGCTTGCCAGGAACAACATCGCCCTCGCAGCCGGTGGCGGGATGATTCGGAACTGGGAACAACCGCGGCAACGCACCAGCCCACAGACTTCGACCAGGCGGGCGGCGCGGTTCGACCTCCCTGGCAAAGGCTCGCCCGCCGACGTCGCGCGGCGCCGAAGAGACGTTCAAGCGTCCCGGTTTCGATTGAGGAAAGCTCATATCTGGGGACGGTCCCAGAAACGCAAGGCGCTTAAAACCATTAACGAAGGTTGGAAGCCCTTATTTCATTGGTCGGAGTGAGAGGATTCGAACCTCCGGCCCCTGCCTCCCGAAGACAGTGCTCTACCAGGCTGAGCTACACTCCGACCGTGGCTGGCGGATTACCGTGCGCGCGTGGCTTTGGCAAGGGTCAATCCTGACCCCGGCGAGAGATCGGCGGGACCGGTTCCGGGGCGAGGCCCGGGCGGTCGGCAGCGTAGAGCGCGGGACGGGTCGACGACGAGCGGCCCCGCCCCTCGCGCAGGAAGACGAAAAGCCCGCTTGCCACGATCACGCAAGAGCCGAGCATCGTCGCCGCATCCGGCACTTCGTCGAACAGCAGGACCCCCAGGACGACAGCCCAGATCATCTGGGAATATTGCATCGGCGCGACTGCCCCCGCCTCTCCGGCGCGATAGGCCGCGATCATCAGCAGCATGCCCAGCATCGCGCCCACCGCGACCAGCGCCATGCCACCCAGATGCTCCAGGGGCATCGGCTGGTAGACGAAGGGCAGCAGGCAGCCCATGACCACGGAATTCGCCAGCATCGGGTAGAGCAGCAGGACCGCGCTGCGTTCCTCGTTGCCGATCTTGCGCATGATGACGGCGACCAGCGCGCCGGCAACCGCGGTCACCAGCGCAGCCAGGTGGCCGAGACCAAGGCTTGCCTCCGCGCCGGGCCGCAGCACGATCAGCACGCCCACGAGGCCCAGCACCACGGCTGTCCAGCGGCGCGGGCCCACGCGTTCGCCGAGGATGGGAACGGACAGCGCGGTGATGATCAGCGGCGTGGCGAAGATGATCGCGTAGGCCTGCGCCAGAGGGATCGCCGAGAAGGCGTAAAAGGCGCTGAGCATCGTCGCCATGACCGCGAGCGTTCTGATCGCAGACCAGACCGGGCGGCGCGGGCGCAGGCTGCCGTCACGCTCGCGGATCAGCAGCAGGATCACCAGCGGAAAGCCCATGAGCACGCTGAAGAACACGATCTGGATCGCGTCGTAATGGACGCCCAGCGCCTTGACCACGGCATCGTGCAGCGAAAAGACGGCAAACGCGCCCAGCGCGAAACCCGCGCCCCGGACGTTGGCAGAGATCATGGGACCGACTCGCGGCTGAGGGACAGGATCAGCCTTTCCCGATCGCGGCGCGCTGGCAAGCCCCGGCGCACCGCGGGAACCGGTTCAGAGGCTCGCGTCCAGCGCGGCGAGGATCGCGTCGCCCATGCCGGTGGTGGTCACGGGCTTGGCGCCTTCGGCCTGCATCAGGTCGGCGGTGCGAACGCCATCGGCCAGAACCTTTTCCACTGCGCGTTCCAGCCGCGTCGCCTCGTCGCCCTGGTCGAAGGAATAGCGCAGCGCCATGGCAAAGCTCAGGACACAGGCGCAGGGGTTGGCCTTGCCCTGCCCCGCGATGTCCGGCGCAGACCCGTGAACGGGTTCGTAAAGCGCCTTGGGCCGGCCGTTTGCCATCGGCGCGCCCAGGCTGGCCGACGGCAGCATGCCCAGCGAGCCGGTCAGCATCGCCGCCACGTCCGACAGCAGGTCGCCGAACAGGTTGTCGGTCACGATCACGTCGAACTGCTTGGGCCAGCGGCAAAGCTGCATGCCGCCCGCGTCGGCGTACATGTGCGACAGTTCGACATCCGCGTAGCTTTCGTCATGCACCTTCTGGACGACCTCGCGCCACAGGATGCCCGATTCCATCACGTTGGCCTTCTCCATCGAGCAGACCTTGTTGCCGCGCTTGCGCGCCAGTTCGAACGCCGCACGCGCCACGCGGTCGATCTCGCTTTCGGTATAGCGCTGGGTGTTGATCCCCACCCGCTCGCCGTTCTCCTCGAAGATGCCGCGCGGTTCGCCGAAATAGACGCCCGAGGTGAGCTCCCGCACGATCATGATGTCGAGCCCGGCCACCACCTCGCGCTTGAGCGAGGAGAAATCTGCCAGCGCGTCGAAGCACTGCGCGGGGCGCAGGTTGGCGAACAGGTCCATCTCCTTGCGCAGGCGCAACAGGCCCCGCTCGGGCTTCACGCTGAAATCGAGCGCGTCGTATTTCGGCCCGCCCACGGCACCCAGCAGCACCGCGTCCACCTCTTGCGCCTTGGCCATGGTCGCATCGGCCAGCGGCACCCCGTGCACGTCATAGGCCGCGCCGCCCACCAGATCCTCGGTCACGTCGAATCTCAGCCCGCGCCTGGCCCCGAACCAGTCGATGATGCGGGTGACCTCGGCCATCACCTCGGGGCCGATGCCGTCGCCGGGCAGGATCAGAAGGGTGTTCGTCATGGGGCGGGATTCCTTGTGCATAAGGGTCGCCAAGGGGCGTAGCCGCTGGCCCGGCAACGGTCAAGGCAGCGCAAGGTCGACCCAGACAAGGCGGTGGCGCGAGGCCGCCGCCACGGTCTCGGCCATCGGGCCCTCGGCAGGCCAGAGGACACCCGCGCCGGTGACGGTCAGACCGATCGAGGGCAGCACGTAGTCGACGCGCAGGTTGCCCGGATCGCCGGGCGCCGCATCGTCCCAGTCGGCGGTATCAAGCGCGGGATCGCCGCGATGCGCAACGTTCGCGCCCCCTTGGCTCTGGGCGGCCACGACACCACCCTCGGACCGGGGGTGCGGGTCGGTCAGGCGCGGATCGGCCAGAAAGGCCGCCATCGCCGCACCGCGCCCGTCGCCATCATGCGGGTCGAGATTGGCGTCGCCCAGCACGACGAAGGGGCCGTCGGGCGCGGTCACCCCCGGCAGCGCCCCATCGAGATAGAGCGTCCAGAGCCGAAGCTCGTCCCGGTTGCGAAGGCCGTTCCGGTCCTCGGGGCCGTCGAACACCGGCGGCGTGGCGTGGAAGGCCAGCAGGCGGATCACCCTGTCACCCACCCTGACCGGCACGTCCCAATGGCCGGTGGTCGAAAGCCGCTGCACCGCCTGCGCCTGTGCAGAGGGAAAGGGGCGGCCACCCATGTCAGGCAGCGTGGCGCCCGGCAGATCGGCCCAGAGCAGCGCCGAGAAATCGCGCACGCGCGCGGTCTCGACCGGGTAGCGCGAAAACAGCGCCATGCCGTCCTGCCCGGCGAAATAACCAAAGCCCTGAGCATCGCGCGGCCCGTTCGCCCACCCATCGCCATCGAGGTCGATGCCCGTGCGCATCCCGGTATTGGGCTTCAGCGCGAAGAGATGGGGATAGTCGAGATCCCGCGCCCTCAGCCGGTCGGCCAGCGCGCGCATCGCAAGGCCGTCCATGTCGTAATCGACGCCCTGCAGCAGCAGGATATCGGGCCGCGCCGCGGCGATCACCTCGACCACCGCCGCGACCTGCGGATCATTGCCGCCCGCGATATCGGCCAGCAGAAGGCCGGGCCCCTTGCGCGACAGTTCCGCGTTGAAACTCGCGACGCGCAGATCGGCCGCCACGGCGATGCCCGCCGAAAGGGCGATGGCCACAGCGAGCAGCCCGGCAGGCCATGTGGCGCCGGGCCGCCTCACCGGATCACACCCAGGGCCGTTCCTGCGCCATCCGGGATTCGAAGCTGGCGATCGCCGGGGCCTTCTCCATCGTCAGACCGATGTCGTCGAGCCCTTCGATCAGGCAGTGCTTGCGGAACGGATCCACGTCGAAGGCGATCTCGACCCCGTCCGAGGTGGTGATCGTCTGGTTTTCCAGATCGACCGTCATCCGCGCGTTGGCGCCCTTCTCGGCATCCTTCATCAGGATATCGACCTGGTCCTGCGGCAGAACGATCGGAAGGATGCCGTTCTTGAAGCAGTTGTTGAAAAAGATGTCGGCAAATCCGGGCGCCACGATGCAGCGGATGCCGAAATCCTTGATCGCCCAGGGCGCGTGTTCCCGCGACGAGCCGCAGCCGAAATTGTCACCCGCGACCAGAACCTCGGCAGTCCGGTAGGCCGGCTGGTTCAGCACGAAATCGGATTTTTCGTTGCCGTTGTCGTCATAGCGCATCTCGTCGAACAGGTTCACCCCCAGACCCTCGCGCTTGATCGTCTTGAGGAACTGCTTGGGGATGATCATGTCGGTGTCGACATTGACCAGCGGCAGCGGCGCGGCGATTCCGGTCAGCTTGGTGAATTTTTCCATCTGGCAACCCTTCTTGCGGCAATCCCGATACTGACCGCGTTTTGCATGATCTCCGGGGCCAACACCAGCCCCGGAAAGAAAACGGGCGGCCCTCTGGGGGCCGCCCGCCATAAGACTGCGGTCAGCGCGTTCAGGCGGCCTTGCGGCGGCGCCCCACGACGCCCAGCCCGCCGAGACCAGCCAGAAGCAGCCAGCCGGCCGCCGGAAGCGGAACGACATTGGTGCTGCCGCCGGTGGTTTCGCCACCGGTGGTGATCTCCGTCAGCTTCGCCGCAGCGAACTGCTGGAGGAAGGCGACCGGATCAGCGCCATTCCCGGTGAAATCGTTCAGATTGAACAGCGCCTTGTAGTCACCCGGGTTTCCGATCGGCCGCGACATGGGTTCGTAACGAGAGAAGAGGCCGGTGGTGGTGATGATGTTGTTCAGGTACTTCACGTCGTCCAGCTTTGCCCCGAGCGCGGCCGCTCCGGTCCCGAACGCGTTGCTGTACGAGTTATAGTCATCCGAGCCTTCGTCCGTAATCAGGACCACCGACTTCACGGTGTTATTCCGCCAGCCGACCGAACCGAAGAGCGAACCGCCCGGCAGCACCGAGTCCACAGCCGCCAAGCCGTCTTCCACGCCGCCGAACACGTTGTTGGCCGCAAGTGTCAATTGGCTCTGCAAGTTGGTCAGATCGGACGAGGTCGAAATCGTCTGCCGCAGCTTGAGGCAAGCCTTCTCGCCCGGCGAGCAGAACGTACCGCTACCGTTCGCGCCTTGAGACGCGTCCTCGTAGGTCACCAAGCCGATGCCAAGCGAACTCACGTCGGCATTGCCCGCAAGACCGTTCACAAAGGCAGAAATGTTCGCTGACAGCGTGTTGAACTCATTATCCATCGATCCGCTCTGGTCGATGACGAACATCACGTCCACATCCACCGGTGTCGCTTCGGCAGTGACGGCAATGCTGGAAACGGCCAACGCCGCGGCGAAGGCAGTAAGCTTTTTCATAGTCTTTCCCCCAAAAAGATAACACCCAACCAAGAAGGCGAGACTAGAAACCACCGCCCTCACGCCAAAATGTTAACATATGATTACCGCATTTCAAACGGATTCTGCCAGCGGGAGCACCGGCTTCGGGGCGTCACTGGCCCCGCGCGGTTGAGGCCAGAGGTGACGGCGCCCGGTTCCGGCAGGGCCAAGCCCTGCCGCGCGGACGCCGCCAAAACGCGATCACATCAGGTCGCGGATGTCCGTCAGGTGCCCGGTCACCGCCGCGGCGGCGGCCATCACCGGGCTCATCAGGTGGGTGCGTCCGCCACGGCCCATGCGGCCCTCGAAGTTGCGGTTCGAGGTGGCCGCGCAACGCTCCCCCGGGGCCAACTGGTCGGGGTTCATGCCAAGGCACATCGAACAGCCCGCAAGCCGCCACTCGAAGCCCGCATCCCTAAAGATGACGTCCAGCCCCTCTTCCTCGGCCTGCGCACGGACAAGGCCCGAGCCCGGCACCACCATGCCGCGCACGCCCTCGGCAAGCTTGCGTCCCTTCAGGATTTCTGCCGCCGCACGCAGATCCTCGATCCGGCCGTTTGTGCACGACCCGATGAAGACCGCATCGACCTTGATGTCGCGAAGCGGCGTACCCGGTTTCAGCCCCATGTAGTCGAGCGACCGGCGCGCAGCGTCAACCTTGCCGCCAGCGAAGTCCGCCGGGTCAGGTACGACCCCGGTAATCGGCAGCACGTCCTCGGGCGAGGTGCCCCAGGTCACCACGGGCGCGATGTCCTCACCGCGGATCGTCACCACCTTGTCCCACTGGGCGTCGGCATCGGAATAGAGCGTCTTCCACAAGGCAAGCGCGGCTTCCCACTGGGCACCCTTGGGCGCGTGGGGCCGGCCCTTCACATACTCGAAGGTCTTTTCGTCGGGTGCGATCAGCCCGGCCCGCGCGCCGCCCTCGATCGCCATGTTGCAGACGGTCATCCGGCCTTCCATCGACAGCGCCCGGATCGCCTCGCCGCAATACTCGATCACGTAACCGGTACCGCCCGCCGTGCCGGTCTGCCCGATCACCGAAAGCGTTATGTCCTTTGCCGTCACGCCGGGCGGCAACTGCCCGGTGATCTCGACCTTCATGTTCTTCGACTTCTTCTGGATCAGGGTCTGGGTGGCCAGCACATGTTCCACCTCGGACGTGCCGATCCCGTGCGCCAGCGCCCCGAACGCGCCATGGGTCGCAGTGTGGCTGTCACCGCAGACCACCGTCATGCCCGGCAACGTCCAGCCCTGTTCAGGGCCGACGATATGCACGATCCCCTGCCGGATATCGGTCACCGGGTAATAGTGAATCCCGAAGTCGCGCGCGTTCTTGTCCAGCGCCTCGACCTGGATGCGGGATTCCTCGGTCATGTTCGCCGTGTTCTCGCGGCCCGCCGTGGTGGGCACGTTGTGGTCGGGCACTGCAATGGTCTTGTCCGGGGCATGCACCTTGCGGCCCGACATCCGCAGACCCTCGAAGGCCTGGGGACTGGTGACCTCGTGCACGAGATGGCGGTCGATATACAGAAGGCAGGTGCCGTCCTCGGCCTGGTCGACGAGGTGGGCATCCCAGATCTTGTCGTAGAGTGTCTTGCCGGTCATGGAATTCTCCGCGGCTGGGCGTCTGCAAAAGGGGAAACGACGGTCAAGGCCGCCTCATGGGCGGGCCAGCACCGAATGCGCCGCACCGAAGAATCGCCAAGGCAGGCGCGCGCGGTCGTCCATGTCGAAGACGCGTTTCATGGGCGCGGAGATACTCCTTTGCCCGGCCCCGATCAAGGGCGCGCACTTGTCCAGCAGGGGTGGTCGCGCCCAAGCCCGATCAATAGGCAAGCTCCTGTATCCCCGGGCAACAAGGCGCGTCCTTTTCACATGTCACACGGAAGCCCCGCGCAAGGCTGTTCCATGCGCGTCCTCCGCGGTGCCGTTCAGCTTTTGCGGCGACGCCGCGATGCCCAGCCGATGGCACCCAGGCCGGTCAGCAGCAAAGGCATCGCCGCCGGAACCGGAATCTGTGCCGGAATCTCGGACAGGGTCAGCGTCCAGCCGTTCTGGTCAGCGGTCAGGGCGACATCCTGAAGGTTGATCGAGATGCTGTCCGCAGTGAAGCTGACATCCGACATGTCGAGCCCGCTGAGCCCAGACGACGACAGGCTGACCCCGCTGATCCCCGAACCGAAATCAAGGCCGGTGAACACCCACCCGTTGAAGGCCGGGCCCGCATACGGAACTCTTGTTCCGAACTGGGCAAAGCTGATCGTGTTCGCGCCGAAATCCAGCAGGTAAGGTTCAATCAGGATACCGCAAATCCCGCTCGCGCCGGGGCAGCTTGCCTCGACACCCGCGCCGACCACGAAACTGTCCGACCCAATGGACGTGGACAGATCTGGGAAGAAATAGTCCGCGGTAACGGTATCCCCCAAAAGCGATGCAGCGCCCGCCTGTCCGGCGAACGCGAAAGCAGCGAAACTGGTAGCGCAACAGGTTGCCAGGAATTTCCCAGACATAGCTTGGTTCATAATATTTCCCTTCCCACACGCAACGAAAACTAAGTGTAGCACGGGACTCGGTCAATCCTGGCGGTTTTTGCGCGAGCATGGAGCCTTGTTCTCTGCCCTGGCGCGAGCGCGGCATCTCCGAGCGGCCTTGCGTCGACCCGCGGACGCCACCATCTTCGCGGATCATTCGTCCGCGGGGTCCGCAAATGCGTCCAATCCTCCTTGTTCTTGCCGTCGCCCTGTCCTCACAGCCGTCCTGGGCGGACAGCTATCGCGGCTATGACGAGGTGCCCCATAGCGTCGAAGCCGCCACCGGCGTCATCGAGATCCGCAGCTATCCGCCCCGTACCGTGGCCGAGGTCACCGTCAGGGGAACGCGCAATGCCGCCGCCCAACGCGGCTTTGGCGAGCTTTTCGCCTATATAACGGGCGGGAATGTCGCGAAGGACAAGATCGCGATGACCGTTCCCGTGGCCCAGACCGAAACGGATCACGGCTGGACGATCCGCTTCTTCATGCCCGAAGGCACCACCCGCGAGAGCCTGCCCGCCCCGGACAGCAGCTACGTGAGGCTGCGCCGCCTGCCGGCCGAACGGATGCTCGTCACCCGGTTCGCGGGCCGGGCGACGGCGGCACGTCTTGCAGAGGCCGAGACCGCGCTGCGCGCGCATGCCGCGGCCAACGGTCTGGCGATCTCCGGCGCGCCGCGGCTGATGTTCTACGACGATCCCTTTACCCTGCCGTGGAACCGCCGCAACGAGGTCGGCCTTGTACTGGCGCGCTAACGCCTGCGACATGCGGCGATCATTGAGATTCGGACGTGCGGATGCTACATTTGCATCCAAGCCCAGCGCCGGGGCACAGGCGGCGCGCAACCCAGGAGGACGATGTCCTGTCTCAACAAGTTGAGGCGGCCCGCGAGGCGGCCGTGCCGAATCCAGCCATGACAGGCAGGATTCCCGATGTTTCGAGCGAAGAGTTGCTCGACCATATCCTCGCTTCCCTTTCCGACGACAAGGCCGAAGACGTGATCACCATCGACCTGCGCGGCAAGTCGAGCATCGCCGATTACATGGTGATCTGCTCGGGCCGGTCGACCCGCCAGGTCGGCGCGATCGCCGAAAAGCTGAAGGAACGGCTCAAAGAGGATCTGGGCCGCGGGTCCAAGCTCGAAGGCAAGGATCAGGGCGACTGGGTGCTGATCGACACCGGCGACGTGGTCGTGCACGTGTTCCGCCCCGAGGTGCGAGAGTTCTACCAGCTCGAGAAGATGTGGCTGCCCGCGGGCGCTGCGGCCGCCCGCGCCTGAATGCGCGTCCATGTCTGCGCGGTGGGCCGGTTGCGACCCGGCCCCGAGCGGATTCTGATCGAGGATTACGCGGCCCGGTTCGACCGCACCGGCCGCGCGCTGGGGCTGGGGCCGCTTGCCATGACCGAGGTCGAGGACCGCAAGGGCGGCGGCCCCGCCGCCGAGGCACGGCTGCTGGAACGCGCGCTGCCCGAGGGGGCCGCGATCTGTGCGCTGGACGAACGTGGCAAACCCCTCTCCTCGACCGACTTCGCCGATCTTCTCGCGCGGTGGCGCGACGCGGGCCGCCAGGATGCGGCTTTCGTGATCGGCGGCGCCGACGGGCTTGACCCCGCGCTGCGCGCCAGGGCCGATACCGTGCTGTCCTTCGGGCCGATGGTCTGGCCGCACATGCTGGCCCGCGTGATGCTGGCCGAACAGATCTACCGCGCCGCCCAGATCCTTGCCGGAACCCCCTATCACCGCGCCTGAGCATCCTGCTGCGCCGTTGAGCGCACGTTCCGAAACGGGGCCTGTCCGCAGGGCCGCACCCGGCCAGCGCGCAGTTGTCCTTGACGCCCGCCGCGCCTAGAAGGGGCCGAACCGTGAAAGGCCCTTGCCCATGACCGCGCCGAAACCCGTCATTCTCTGCATCCTCGACGGCTGGGGGATCGGCCCCACCCATGACGACGACGCCCCCGAACTGGCCGCCACCCCGAATTTCGACCGGCTGATGGCCACCTGCCCCCATGCGACGCTGATCACCCACGGCCCCGACGTGGGGCTGCCGACCGGGCAGATGGGAAATTCCGAGGTCGGTCACACCAATATTGGCGCCGGCCGGGTGGTGGCGATGGATCTGGGCCAGATCGACCTTGCCATCGAGGATGGCAGCTTCCTTGCGAACCCCGCGCTTGTCGATTTCATCGCCCGGGTCAAGGCGGCGGGCGGCACCGCGCATCTGATGGGCCTTGTCTCGGATGGCGGGGTGCATGGCCATATCCGCCACATCCTCGCCGCCGCGCGCGCGATCACCGAGGCCGGCGTGCCGGTGGCGATCCACGCCCTGACCGACGGCCGCGACGTGCCGCCGAAATCCGCCGACCGCTTCATCGCCGATCTGGTGGCGGGCCTGCCCGAGGGCGCGCATGTCGCAAGCGTCATCGGCCGGTACTATGCCATGGACCGCGATAACCGCTGGAACCGGGTGCAACTGGCCTATCACGCCATGGCGAACGGGCTGGGCGAAGAGGTCGCTTCCGCCGAAGAAGCCGTCGCCGCCGCCTATGCCCGCGGAGAAACCGACGAGTTCATCGAACCTTCGGTGATCGGCGACCCGCCCGGCATGCAGGACGGCGACGGCCTGTTCTGCCTGAACTTCCGCGCCGACCGCGCCCGCGAGATCCTGCGCGCCTTCGCCCAGCCCGGTTTCGACGATTTCGAGACCGGCAGGCGGCCGAAGCTCTCCGCGATCCTCGGCATGGTCGAGTATTCCGCCGACCACAACCGGTGGATGGAAACGGTCTTTCCCAAGCGCGAAATCGTCAACACCTTGGGCGAATGGGTGGCGAAACAGGGCCTGCGCCAGTTCCGTCTGGCCGAGACCGAGAAATACCCCCATGTCACCTTCTTCCTGAACGGCGGCAAGGAGACGGCAGAGTCCGGCGAGGATCGCTGCATGCCACCCTCGCCCAAGGTCGCAACATACGACCTGCAACCCGAGATGAGCGCACCCGAGGTCACCGACAGGCTGGTCGAGGCGATCGGTCAGGGCTACGATCTGATCGTGGTGAACTACGCGAACCCGGACATGGTGGGGCATACCGGCGTACTGTCGGCTGCGATGAAGGCCTGCGAGGCGGTTGATCAGGGCCTCGGCCGCGTGCTCGGCGCGCTTGAGGCGGCGGGCGGCGCGATGATCGTCACCGCCGATCACGGCAATTGCGAGACGATGTTCGACCCCGCGACCGGCGGCCCCCACACCGCGCACACGCTGAACCCCGTGCCGGTGATCCTGGTCGGCGGGCCGGCGGGGGCGCGGCTCCATGACGGGCGACTCGCCGATCTGGCCCCCACGGTGCTGGAACTGATGGGCCTGCCGAAACCGCCCGAGATGACCGGCGAAAGCCTGATCGAGACGTGAGACGCGCGGGCGCCCTTTTGCTGGCCCTTGCGCTGACTGGCGCTGCGCCGGCCGCCGCCCAGACCGATCCGGCCGAAGCTGCCCGCGCGGCGGATGCGCTGCGCGAGGCGGGCCGCTCGCTTGACGCCGCAGACAGCGCCAGCGACCGCGTGGCGGCGCTGACCGAAACGATCCGCGCCTACGAGGACGGTCTGGCGGCGCTGCGCGAAGGCATGCGCCGGGCGGCGATCCGCGAGCAGGCCATCGCCACCGTACTGGACGCACGCCGGGACGAGATCACACAACTGATCGGCGCTCTGTCGGGTCTGCCGCAAAGCCCCGAGACGCTGTTGCTGCATCCCGCCGGGCCGCTTGGCACCGCGCGGGCGGGCATGATGCTGGGCGAGGTCACCCCGGCCCTGCAGGCCGAGGCGGACGCGCTGCGCACCCGGCTGGAGGAAATCGCGCTGATGCGCGCGTTGCAGGAAAGCGCCGCCGAGACGCTGGCCGAAGGGCTGGCGGGCGCGCAGCGGGCGCGCACCGAGCTTTCCCAGGCGATGTCCGAACGCCGCGCATTGCCGCGCCGCTTTGCAGCCGACTCAGACCGTCTGCGCGCCCTGGTCGAGGGCAGCGATACGCTGGACGGGTTCGCCGCCGGACTGGCCGCCACCGCCGGGCCGACGGCGCCCGAGGACAGTCAGCCTGCTGACTTCGCCGCGCTGAAGGGGCAGTTGAGCCTGCCGGTCGAGTCGACGGTCCTGCGCGGCTTTGGCCAGCCGGATGCCGCGGGCGTGGCCCGGCCCGGTCTGGTTCTGGCAGCACGGCCGCTTGCGTTGGTGACCACACCGGTTCCGGCGACGATCCGGTATCGCGGACCCCTGCTCGACTACGGAAATGTGATCGTTCTGGAACCCGCCGAGGGCTATCTGTTGGTGCTGGCGGGGCTGGCCGAGGTCTATGGTGCAGAGGGCGAGGTGCTGCAGGGGGGCCGGCCCGTGGGGCTGATGGGCGGAGCGGACCCGAAAACGGCCGCGTTCGCCGGTGCCGCCTCAGATCGTGGTGGCGATTTGAGAACGGAAACGCTTTATATGGAACTGAGACAGGGCGGCAGCCCGGTGGACCCGGACCCATGGTTCGCGAAGGACAAGGATTGAGGACGCCATGAAGAAATTTGCCATGGCCGCACTGGGCGGCACGGTTGCGGGGGCGCTGCTGGCCACGCAGGTCGCCGGCCCGCTGATCGCGCAGGAGGCGGGGCAAAAAAGCTCTGTCTACGCACAGCTCGACCTCTTCGGCGACGTGTTCGAACGCATCCGCGCGCAATATGTCGAGGAGGTGGACGAGGCCAAGCTGATCGAGGCTGCGATCAACGGCATGCTGACCTCGCTCGACCCCCATTCCAGCTATCTGCCGCCCAAGGATTTCGACGACATGCAGGTGCAGACCCGCGGCGAGTTCGGGGGGCTGGGCATCGAGGTCACGCAGGAAGAGGGCTTCGTCAAGGTCGTCTCGCCGATCGACGGCACCCCTGCCGACGAGGCGGGCATCGAGGCGGGCGATTTCATCACCCATGTCGACGGCGAAAGCGTGCTGGGCCTGACGCTGGACCAGGCGGTCGAGATGATGCGCGGCCCGGTGGGCAGTGAGATCGTCATCACCGTGGTCCGCCAGGGGGTCGAGCCGTTCGACGTCACCATCATCCGCGACACGATCAAGCTGACCGCGGTACGCTCGCGCATCCAGGGCGACACTGTGGTCCTGCGCATCACCACCTTCAACGACCAGACCTATGCCAACCTCGAGGCCGAGTGGGAAAAGTCGGTCGAGGAACTGGGTGGGATGGACAACGTCAACGGCGTCGTGCTGGACCTGCGCAACAACCCCGGCGGGCTGTTGCCGCAGGCAATCAAGGTGTCGGATGCCTTCCTCGACGCGGGCGAGATCGTCTCGACCCGCGGCCGCGAGCCGCAGGACAGCGATCGCTACAACGCCACCAAGGGCGACCTGACCAGCGGCAAGCCGTTGGTGGTACTGATCAATGGCGGCTCGGCCTCGGCGTCCGAGATCGTCGCCGGTGCCCTCAAGGATCACCGGCGGGCGATCGTCGTCGGCACCAAGAGCTTTGGCAAGGGCTCGGTCCAGACGGTTATGCCGCTCAAGGGCGACGGGGCGATGCGTCTGACCACGGCACGCTACTACACGCCGTCGGGCCGCTCGATCCAGGCGCTTGGCGTCGCGCCCGACATCGTGGTGGAACAACCCCCCCGCCCGCCCGCGGCAACGACGGAAGAGGCAGAGGAAACCAGCGCCGCCGCCCGCGCCCGGTCCGAGGCCGACCTGCGCGGCGCGCTGGGCAACGACAGCATGACCGAGGACGAGCGCAAGCAGGCCGAGGAGGAGTTGCAGCGCGCCGAGGCGGCCGCCAAGCTGCGCGAGGAGGACTATCAGCTCGCCTATGCGATCGACATCCTCAAGGGCCTCTCGGCGCTTGGCCCCAACGATTAGAAAGGACAGGGGCCGGCCCGGGTCGGCCCCATCTGCCCATGCTGAGCCCTGAAGAGATCGACAAGCTGCCCTACCGCCCCTGCGTCGGCGTCATGCTGATCAATGCCGAAGGCCGCGTGTTCGTCGGCCAGCGCAAGGATTGGGAGGAACCCGCCTGGCAGATGCCGCAGGGCGGGATCGACGCGGGCGAAGACCCCGAGACCGCAGCGCTGCGCGAATTGCGCGAGGAAACCGGCATAACGCCTGATCTTGTCGAGGTGATCGGCCACACCGCCGACTGGGTGCAGTACGACCTGCCACCCGAACTGATGGGGAAGATCTGGAAGGGCCGGTATCGCGGCCAGAAGCAGTTGTGGTTCCTGATGCGATTCCTCGGCACCGACGACCAGATCGACATCGAGACCGAGCATCCTGAATTCTCGGTCTGGGCCTGGCTCGATCCCGGGCACCTCGTGGCCAGCATCGTGCCCTTCAAGCGCGCGGTATATGAGCGGGTCGTCAGCGAGCTATCGTCGCAATTCCCCTGACCGGCCCGGGCGCCGCGCGCTAAATCCAACTTCTGGCAAGGGAGGAAGATGACGGGCAAACTCGACAGCCGCTCCTTGGGGCTCGACGTGGGCCTGTCGTTCATCCGCTGGCTGACCGGAGCGGAGAACCTGCACTACGGCCTCTGGACAGGGCTGGACGTCACCGCGGCCAATCTGGGCCCGGCGCAGGCCGCCTATACCGAAAGGCTCCTTTCACACCTGCCGCCCGGGCGGCTTCGGATCCTGGATATCGGCGGCGGAGCGGGCGAGACCGCGGCCCGCCTGATCGCGCTGGGCCATGAGGTCGAGATCGTGGTCCCAAGCGCGCATCTCGCCACCCGCTGCCGCGTGAATGCACCGGCGGCGCGGGTACACGAGATGCGGTTCGAAACCTTCGCGTCGGGTCGCCGTTTCGATCTGTGCCTGTTCTCCGAAAGCTTCCAGTACATCCCGCCCCGGATCGCGCTGGACAAGGCGGCCTCGGTGCTGGTGCCGGGCGGCGAGATCCTGATCGCGGACTGTTTCCGCGCCGATGCCTTCCGGGGCGGCACGCGACTCCGGATCGTCGGCGGTGGGCACCGGCTGTCGGCGGTCCGGGCGCTGTTTGCCGAACGCGGTATCAAGATCGTCGCCGAAGAGGACCTCACCGCAGACGTGGCGCCCTCGATCGACCTGGAGCAGGACCTGTTCAACGTGTTCGGCCACGCGATCACACGGATCGACGCCGAGCTAGCCGCCAAACGCCCCCGGGGGCGGTGGCTGTTGCGCCGGATTCTGCGGCTGGTGCTCGGCGCCCGGCGGCGCGACCGGCTGGCCACGCGCCTGATGGGCCGCGAGCGCACGGCCGAGGTGTTCTGCAGGTTCAACCGCTACATGATCTTCCGCCTGCGCGCCCCGTGATACGGGCGTAGCGGCGCCTCAGTCCTCTGGCGTGGCGTCGTCCGCGTCGAAGAAGGGCTCGATCTGCGCAACGATCACCGCATTCTCGGCCAGCGCCCGGGCCATCAGCGCCACTTCCTCGTCGCCGATCTCGTGCCCCTCGGCACGGCGCTCGTCGGCGGTGCCGTAGCCGGTGACATCGAGCGGCGCGAGCCCCGCCTGCTTCAGCACGGCCACGGTTTCGCGCACCGCCTCGGCCTCGTCCACGCCCGAGGCATAGCACATCAGCCCCGCCCCCGTGGCGCCCTCGGGCAGCCCGTCCTCGGCCTTGCGGCCGACCTCGACCAGCAGGGTGTAGACCTGGTGCGGCTTTTTCAGTTTTTCGGTCACAAGCGAACCTTTTCAAGAACCGGCTTCGGGAAACAACCAATCGTCAGGCGCTAAACCTATCGGCCACCCCGTGGAGGCAAGTTGATCTTTCGACTGGGACGGAAGCAAGGCGGCAAGGTGTTTCGATTCATGAAGCGAATGGCCTCATCCGATGCATTGGCGAAGTCGAGAGCGTCGAGCCAAATCAGCAGCCTTTCGCTATACCCGGTGACATTCACCAGAAAGACGGCCTCTGTGACAGGGCGGCCAAGGGATTCACTCGCTGTTTCGATAAACTGCTGAAGCACTACGAAAAAGTCATTCAGCGAGTTGAGTGAAGGGACTGAAAGAGGCTGGCCGTTAATGATAACCTCGGCATCCAGATGCGCGATATGCCAGTGGCGCAGGATTTCCAGATCTTGGTCTTTCCGAAACCGGGACAACATATCGGCCAAGTGTCCCTCTACCTCGGCGGGCAGACCGGCATCTTGAAATGCCGCGACAACCCCATGAGCGGATAAGTTCCGGCGCGGCCCACTCTTGGTGCGCGCTTCTTTCCCATCGGTCAACCGGGCAATGCCGAGATGAAGACGCTCGCTGTAAACCTCGAGCATCTCGGAGAACAGACCCGGGGCAAGCTTGTTCAATAGCGGGACCGAAGTCTCCGGTTCGCCAAAGTAGAGTTCATGAAGCGTCCAGTAGACGCGACCGAGCCGCTGACACTCCCCCCAGAAGTAGTCGAAATGTCTCGTGGCGACGTTCAGCGCGTTGTCCGGTCCGTCAGTCACGCAACAACTCGTTGATGCCGGTCTTGGACCGGGTCTGGGCATCGACCCGTTTCACGATCACCGCGCAGTAGAGGTTCACGCCGCCCTTGGATGGCATGCTGCCCGCCACGACCACCGAATAGGGCGGGACCTCGCCATACATCACCTCGCCGGTTTCCCGATCGACGATCTTGGTCGACTTGCCGATGAAGACCCCCATGCCGAGGACCGAGCCCTCGCGCACGATGCAGCCCTCGACCACCTCGGAGCGCGCGCCGATGAAGCAGTTGTCCTCGATGATCGTGGGGCCTGCCTGCATCGGTTCCAGCACGCCGCCGATGCCCACGCCGCCCGACAGGTGCACGTTCTTGCCGATCTGCGCGCAGGATCCGACCGTGGCCCAGGTGTCGACCATCGTGCCCGAATCCACGTAGGCGCCGAGGTTCACGAAGGAGGGCATCAGCACCACGCCCGGCGCAATATAGGCCGACCGGCGCACGATGCAGTTCGGAACGGCGCGGAAGCCCGCGGCCTTCCATTCCTTGTCGCCCCAGCCCTTGAACTTGCTGTCGACCTTGTCCCACCAGTGGCCGCCCTGCGGGCCGCCATCCTGGCTTTCCATGTCCTTGAGCCGGAAGCCCAGCAGGACCGCCTTTTTCGCCCACTGGTTCACGTGCCACTCGCCGGTCTCGCGCCGCTCGGCCACGCGCAGGGTGCCGGCGTCCAGCGCGTCCAGCGTGGCCTCGATGGCTTCGCGGGTCTCGCCGCCGGTCGAGGGCGTGATCGTGTCGCGCGCCTCCCAGGCGGCTTCGATGGCGGCTTCGAGCTGGGCGTAGGACATGGGCACTCCCCCGGAAAGGTGACTGGCTTCACTGGGCGTCAGGCTATAGACGCTAGACCTGCCCGGCGCAATCCAGCCGAACGAGAGACCGATGACCGAAGAGATACGCCGCCCCTTCCGCGATGCCCAGAAGGACGTCGAGACCGTCCGCGAGGTGCCCGACACCCCCCAGACACGCGCCCCGGCCTACCGGCTGGCCTTCGCCGATCCCGAGTTCCTGTGGCGCGACGAATTGCGCCCCGTGCGGCTGCAGCTGGAGTTGATGAAGCCGGAACTGTTGATGAAGGAGTACGGCATCGAAAGCACCATCGTGCTGTTCGGCTCGGCCCGCATCCCCGAGCCCGCGCGCCGCGCCGAGGCCAGGACCGAAACGCTGGCCGACTTTACCCGCTATTACGACGAGGCCCGCAAGTTCGCGCGGATGATGACCGAGAAGAGCCAGCAGAACGGCAAGCATCACGTGATCGTCACCGGCGGCGGCCCCGGCATCATGGAGGCGGGCAACCGCGGCGCGGCCGAGGCCGGCGGCGTGTCGATCGGGCTGAACATAGTGCTGCCGCACGAACAGGCCCCGAACGAGTATGTCACGCCGGACCTGTGCTTCAACTTCCACTATTTCGGCATCCGCAAGATGCACTTCCTGCTGCGCGCGGCCGCCATCGCGATCTTTCCGGGTGGGTTCGGCACGCTGGACGAGATGTTCGAGGCGCTGACCCTGATCCAGACCGAACGGATGGATCCGGTGCCCTTCCTGCTGTTCGGGCGCGACTTCTGGGAGAAGGTCGTGAACTGGGACGCACTGGCCGAGGCGGGCACCATCGCGCGCCGGGATCTGGACCTGTTCACCTATGTCGAGACCGCCGAAGAGGCGGTGAAGGTGATCGAGGAGTGGACGCCCCGGCGATAGGCGCCAGGCGGGCTAGCGCGCCAGACTCAGGACACGGCCGAACGGCGCACCCGCGGCGGGCGGATCGCCGGGCACGGCCCAGACCACCGGCAGGCGGCGCGGCGGGGTTGGGCCGAACGGACCCTCAAGATCGGTCAGGATCACCACCGCCGACGGATCGAGCGCAAGGGCCTCTTCCATCACCTGTATGAAGGACGTGCCACCGTCGCGGGTGAACAGGATGTCGGTGATCCGCTTGTCCCACGCGGCACCGCCCATCACCGTGCGGCTGCGCACCGCGGTGTCGAAGACAAGGACATGGGTCTCGGCCCCGGTGCGCTTGGCGATGGCTGCAAGCTCGGCCGCGAATTTCACCAGCAGCGTTCCATCGACAGACCCCGAACTGTCGATCCCCACCGCGATCCGCGGGATGTCCCGGTCGCGCAGCATGCCCGGTTCAAAGGCCGGATCCGGCCCGCCCCGCTGGCGCGCATCTGCATCGCGCGCCAGCCAGCGGCGGGCGGGGCGGGTGCCGAGAGGGCGGGGGTTGACCATCACGGCGCGGCTGACCAGCCCGCGCAGGACCACCTCCCACGGCGTGTGAACCTCGGGCAGATCGGCCAGCCGATGGCCCAGCATCCCGAGCCCGTGGCCCGCGATGCGCCCCGCGTCCATCGCGCGGGCAACGCGCTGGCGCCATTCCGCATCCTCTTCGCGGCCCGCGCCGTCGTCCTTGTCGTCGCGGTCGGTGTCCAGATCGGGAGCAAAGGCACGTTCCGCGGCATAGGCCCGCGCCGCCTCGGCCCGCGCGCCGCCGGGCCTGGGCCGGTCTCCGCCCGAGCCGCCCTCGCCGCCGTTGGTCCCGCTGCCGCCGCTGGCTGCGCCCTTGTCGCCCGGCCGGGTGCTTTGCGGCGGCGCGCCGTCCTGCATCAGCGCGATGTAGAGCCGCTCGGCATCGTATTTCGTGACCGCATCCTCGCCCGCCATGTCCTCGCGCAGCGTAGCCTTCAACAGCCCCGTCAGGCGCACCACGGGCCGCGGCAGGATGAAGCCTGTCAGCATCAGCGTCTCGTTCACGATGGCATCGGTCGCGAGGTTGAACAGATCCGCGTCATAGCGATCGCCAAAGCGGACATACATCGCGTGTGACCGCGGCGCGTGGCGAAAGGCGATGTGCAGGATGTGGTGGGCGGCAAGACCGATCTGCTCGGGCAGATCCAGCGCCTCGAATGCGGGCCCGTAATGGATCGCGCGGCCGTCCGTCCAGGCCGGGCCCTCGCGCTGGTCGCTGTCGACATGGGTGCACCACAGCGCAAGGGCGGCAAAGGCCGGGTCCTGCTCGGCCAGCTTGGTCAGCGCCCGCCGCGCCCGGGCCGAGTGGCGCAAGGGCGTCACGCGAGCCCCGCTTCCTTGCGCTCGGCCGCATAGGCGCGATAGGCATCATGGCCGAGGAAGCGTTCGCCCAGCCCCAGATCCAGCCCCTTGCGGATCAGCCCCTCGAACCCGTAGGTGCAAAGCTCGGACAGCGGCATCCGCTTGAACGCCTCTTCCTCGCGCAGGCGGCCGAGGTGGCGAATATCGGCCATGATGTCGATCACGCCATTCACGTTGCGCGACTCGAGAATGCCGATCAGCCCGTAGATCAGCGCGTTCAGCCCGTGCATCGAGGCGGGATAGAGACTGATCCGCGCCTTGCGGTCGGCCTCCAACATGTCCTGCACCTGCACCGTGGCCGAGATGTCGTCGGCGATCATGGCGAATTCGGCAGCCACCGCCTCACCCACCGTGCCCGCGACCAGGACGTTGCGAATCCGCCTGTCCGGCACGGCCTTGAGAATTTGGCTGACACGCTCCCAACTGCGGGGCGTGGTGGCGATCAGCTGGCCCTCGGCCACGGTGCGTTCTGTCGTGTCCAGCAGGTCGGGCCTTGTCTTGATGAAGGCGACCACGGTGGGGTGCAGCCCGCGCGGCACCGCGTAATTGTCCAGCCAGTCGGCGGCGGCGGCCTGCACATGCAGGTGGATCAGCCGGTCCGACAGGGCGGTGTTCATCTGATAGGCAATCGCGCCGTCCTCGACCGTGTTGCCCGCGGCCACGATGAAGACGTTTTCGGGCAGCTTGTGCCGGCCCACCCGGCGTTCCTGCAGAAGACCATAGACCGTGGGTTGCAGCATCGGAGAGGCAGCGGTCAGTTCGTCGAGAAACAGGATCGAGGGGTGGTCGACATCGTCGGGCAGATCCTCGGGGCGATACCACTTGGTCTTCTGCGCCTCGTGGTCGTAATAGGGCAGCCCGCGCAGATCCTGCGGTTCGATCGTCGTCAGGCGCAGATCGAAGAGCCGCGCGCCGATCTCGGCGGCCAGTTGTTCGACCACCTGCGTCTTCCCGACCCCCGGCCGCCCGTGCATCATGTAGGACGCAAGCATGTGCCCGGCCCTCTGCGCCTCCCATCCGGCGCGCAGCACGTCCAGCGCCTCGCCGGCCGACACGATCATTGCATTGACACTCATGACCCTACCCGTCTTGCCTGTGCGTCCGTCAATCTAGGGCGCCGGGCGCCGGGATCACGCCCCGATTGCACGGCAGGGTTTTGTGCCTATGTCACAGCACGGACCGACCGGGACCGCTATGGTCCCGCTTGAACCCCCCGAAGGATTATCCGATGCCCGACCCCAAATCCGATTCCCGTGCCCTTGCCGTTCCCAGCGGGCGGCTGAACCGCCTTGCCCGCTTCGGGGCGCTCACGTCGAACATCGCGGGCAACATGGCGCTGCACGGCGTTCGTCAGGTGGCGCAGGGCAAGCGGCCAAAGGCATCGGATCTGCTCCTGACACCCGCCAATGCGCGCAAGGTGGCCGACCAGTTGGCCCATATGCGGGGGGCGGCGATGAAGGTCGGCCAACTCATCTCGATGGATGCGGGCGACATGCTGCCGCCCGAGCTGGCCGAGATCATGGCCCGCCTTCGGGCCGACGCGCATTACATGCCCGGCGGGCAGTTGAAGAAGGTGCTGACCGAGGCCTGGGGCGCGGACTGGCTGAAGCGGTTCGACAAGTTCCAGGTCCGCCCCATCGCCGCCGCCTCGATCGGGCAGGTGCACCGGGCGCAGACGAAGGACGGCCGCGACCTGGCGATCAAGGTGCAATACCCGGGCGTGCGCCGGTCGATCGACAGCGACGTGAACAACGTCGCAGCCCTGATGCGGTTCTCGGGCGTCATGCCCAGGGAACTCGACATCGCGCCGATGCTGGACGAGGCCAAGCGCCAGTTGCACGAAGAGGCTGATTACGAACGCGAAGGCCGCTACATGCGCCGTTTTGGCGAATTGCTGGCCGATGCGCCGGATTTCGTGGTGCCGCAGTTGCAGGACGACCTGACCACGCGCGACGTGCTGGCGATGACCTATGTCGAGGGCGTGCCGATCGAGACACTGGTCGACGCGCCGCAGGCCGAACGCGACCGCGTGATGGGCCTGCTGATCGGCCTGTTGTTCCGCGAGTTGTTCGAGTTCCGGCTGATGCAGACCGACCCGAACTTTGCCAATTACCGCTACCAGCCCGAGACGGGGCGAGTCGTCCTTCTGGATTTCGGCGCATCGCGGGACTTTGCCCCCGAGATGGCCGCGCAATTCAAGGCGCTGATGCGGGCGGGGCTGTCGGGCGACCGGGACGCCGTGCGCCGCGCGATCCTCGATATCGGCTTCTTCGCCGAGGACACGGCGGCCCATCACCAGACGACGATGCTCGACATGTTCGAAATGTCGATGGAGCCGATCCGGCGGCCCGGCGCGTTCGACTTTGCCGACAACGACCTGGCGATGCGGATGCGCGATGCGGGGATGGAACTGGGGGCCGACCGCGACTTCTGGCACATCCCGCCGATGGACACGCTGTTCATGCAGCGCAAGTTCGGCGGCTTCTACCTGCTGGCCAGCCGTCTCAAGGCACGGGTGGACCTGCGCGCGATCATCGAGCGGTATCTCTGAGACGCGGAAAGGCCCCGTCCGGAACGGGGCCTTTCGCTGGTTGTCCCGTTTCGATCAGGCCGTGGCCGCACCGAACCGCGCCGCGGCAATGCCCAGCGCCTCGAGCCCGGTATTGGCGATGTCCCGCGCGGTCAGGCCGGCCTCGGCATACATCGCGTCGGGGCTGGCTTGTTCGATGAACTTGTCGGGCAGGGTCATCGTGCGGATCGCAAGGCCGCGATCCAGACGCCCGGTCCGCGCCAGCCAGTGCAGCACCATCGCGCCGAACCCACCCTCGGCGCCATGCTCGACCGTTACCAGCGCCTCGTGTTCGTTCACCAGACGCGCCACGAGGTCGGTGTCGAAGGGTTTCGCGAACCGCGCATCAGCGACCGTAACCGAGATGCCGCGCGCCTCCAGTTCCTCGGCGGCCTTCAGGCAGTCGGCCAGCGGCGCGCCCAGCGACAGCAGGGCAAGCTTGGTCCCCTCCTTGACGATCCGGCCCTTGCCGATCTCGAGGATCCGGCCACGCTCGGGCATCTCGACGCCCACACCCTCGCCACGGGGATAGCGGAAGGCGATCGGCCCTTCATCATAAGCCGCCGATGTCGCGATCATGTTGACCAATTCCGCCTCATCACCCGCGGCCATAACGACCATGCCCGGCAGGTTCGACAGGAAGGCAACGTCAAAGGCCCCGGCATGGGTCGATCCGTCGGCGCCGACAAGCCCCGCCCGGTCGATACAGAACCGCACCGGCAGCTTTTGCAGCACCACGTCATGCACGATCTGGTCATAGCCGCGCTGCAGGAAGGTCGAGTAGATCGCGCAGAACGGCCGCAGCCCCGCCGCCGCCATGCCGCCCGCAAAGGTTACCGCATGCTGTTCGGCGATGCCGACGTCAAAGACGCGCTGCGGGAACCGGCCCTGCAGGATGTCGAGCCCGGTGCCCGACGGCATCGCCGCGGTGATCGCCACGATCCTGGGATCGCGCGCCGCCTCGGCCGTGAGGGTCTTGCCGAAGACCGAGGTATAGCTCGGCGCATTGGGCTGGCTTTTCGCCTGCGCCCCCGAGGCCACGTCGAATTTCGCCACGCCATGGCCGCGGTCCGCCGAGGTCTCGGCCGGCTTGTAGCCCTTGCCCTTGACGGTGCAGACATGGATGAGCGTCGGCCCCGAGGCACGGGCACGCGCCGCGCGCAGCACGGTCAGAAGCTGGCCCATGTCGTGCCCGTCGATCGGGCCGATATAGTCGAAGCCCAGTTCCTCGAACAGCGTGCCGCCGCCGGGGAAGCCCGTGACCAGTTGCCGGGCACGCCGCGCACCCTCGCGGATCGGTCCGGGCAGGACCGCCTCGAAATCCTCGGCCATGTCCTTGAGCTTGCCCAGGGGCGTGTCGGCATAAAGTCCCGAGAGATATTTCGACATCGCACCCACCGGGGGGGCGATGGACATCTCGTTGTCGTTCAGGATCACGAAAAGCCGGCTTTTCAGATGGCCCGCATGGTTCAGGGCCTCGTAGGCCATGCCTGCCGAAATCGACCCGTCGCCGATCACGGCGATCGCGTCGCCCGTCGGCTGGCCCATCTCGCGGCCCATGGCAAAGCCCAGCGCCGCCGAGATCGATGTCGAGGAATGGCCCGCCCCGAAGGCGTCGTAGTCGCTTTCGGACCGCTTGCAGAACCCGGCAAGCCCGCCGCCCTGGCGCAGCGTCAGCATCCGGTCCCGGCGACCCGTAAGGATCTTGTGCGGATAGCACTGGTGGCTGACATCCCAGACCAGCTTGTCAAAAGGGGTGTTGAAGACCGCGTGCAGGGCGACCGTAAGCTCGACCACGCCGAGCGAAGAGCCAAGATGGCCGCCGGTCTGCGCCACGACCGAGATCACTTCCTGTCGGACGTCGCGCGCCAGATGGATCAGGTCTGCCTGGCTCATGCCCTTGAGGTCAGCCGGGCCGGCGACGCGGTCCAGCATCGGGGTCGGAGGCTTGGTCATCGGTCTTCTCCCGCGCGTTTCTCTATAAAAAAGCGCCGTGTGGACACGTCTCCACACGGCGCCAGTGTCCTGTGTCTGACAGGAAGGGAACCGGGGTGTGGAGGCCCCGAATACCGGGCCCCGCGAGGGACCCGATCCCATTCGGGCGGGCGGCGCATCCGGCGCCGCCCGCCCCGATCTCATGTCACTCGATCGGCGATGCCAGCTCGGGCCATTCGGCGACCATGTCGCGGCCGTTCAGCGGGCTCACCACTTCCATGTGGCAGGTCATGCAGTTCACCTTGGCCGACTCGCGACCCAGAACCTCCGAGCGGGGCTCGTAGTAGGTCTGGTTGATGTCGATCGACATCTGCTGCGCCAGCGTCGTGATCGACCACTGCGGGGTCACCTGGGTCGCGTCGTAGAACGCCCGGGTGTTATGGCAGTAGACGCAACCCACATCCAGCGCGTTCGACTGATGGTTCATCAGCGTGAAGGTGCGCTCGGCATCCTGCCAGGTGGGATCGCCCGGCTGCTGGTCGACGCGGCTTTCAAGGTCGTGGACCTTGATCGAGTTGCCGTCCAGCAGGAACTTCTCGACCGCGTCCACCGGCAGCGAGGTAAACTCGCTCTGGGTGTACTTGTCGACGAAGGCGGTCGTCCCGGCGTGATCATACGCCAGAAGCCGGTTCTGGATCGCCGCCCAGCCTTCGGCCGCCGAGTTGACCACGCCCGCCTTGAGCCACGATCCCGGAGGTGTCGGCTGGCCGCGGTGGCAGGTGTAGCAGTTCACACCCCGACCCTCAGAGGCCAGGTTGTGGGTATCCCAGTCGGTGTTGAGATACCTGGTGGCCTCGACGCAGTTCTCGGTGATCGCCAGCGTGGTCGCGTCGACCTCGCCATTGTCATAGAGAACCACGGGCGTGCCCACCCAGGCGCTCATCGCCTCCTGCAGCTTGTCAAAGGCGCTTTGCGGCATGTCGCCGAACGCCACGACGGTCTCGCCATAGGCTTCGGCCGCCGTCGGCTCGCCCTCGACCGCCTCGGGGCGGGTGAAGGCGACATAGCTTTCCTCGTAGGCGTCGTATTGCGGATTGTCCTTCACGAACTTCGAGACGGCCATGCCGATGCCACGCGGCCCGGTCTGATAGTCTGTCGTCCGGTAGGGGTTGTCGTAGGCCACAACGATCGCAGCGATCGCAGCTGCCGTGCCAACCGTCCCCGCGAGGATACCAGGCCCGATGATGTCGGTCGGGTTGTCCTCACTCCACTTGAAGAACCATTTGGGGAGTCTCAGCATGTCAGCCTCCTTGCCCGGTATAGGCTTCGTAGCCATAGGGCTCCATGTACTCGGGCGCGAAGTTGTGCTCCTGGGCCCAGATGAACCAGTTGTCGACAACCGTACCGCTCAGCAGGATGCCGATCCCGCCCGTGATCGGGGTGAGAACCGCAAACCACCAGGCCCAGCGGTGGATACCCTCCATGGTGGCGTTGAAGCCCATGGTCCAGCGCCAGAACAGCGCCGCACGCTCGGCCGCGGTGCCCCGGTCGTAGATCTGCTCCAGCTCGCGGTCGCCGCCAAAGCGGGTCACGGCGAGGATGGTGCCGCCATGCATCGCGAACAGCAGGGCGGACCCGTAGAGGAACGCGATCGAGAGCGCGTGGAACGGGTTGTAGTAGAGGTTGCCGTACCGGATCGAGAAGGCCGTGGTCCAGTCGAGGTGCGGGAAGATGCCGTAGGGCACCATTTCCGACCAGCTGCCCATCAGGATCGGGCGGAAGAAACCCAGCACCATGAAGAGCCAGATCGCAGCCAGGAAAGCCCAGGCGATGTGCTTGCCCATCTTGTGCTCGACAGCAAGCATGTAGGTGCGTGCCCACCACGCCCAGACCGAGACCAGCAGGAAGAAGCTGGCGATCATGTACCAGCCGCCATCATGCAGCGGCGGGATTTGCAGCCCGTATTCGGGGCTGGGAGGTTCCAGCGCCAGCCAGAAACCCTGGCGCAGGAACTGGATGACAGACCAGTCGACCTGGGACAGCATGTTCAGGCCGATGATGAAGAACGCCGTGAAGCCGGCAAAGATCGAGATCACGCCCGCATAGCCCAGATAGATCGGGCCGAGCTGCGCATTGCCGAACCAGCCGAGGATCGGGAAGTTGCCGATACCGGCGACCCGCTCCTCCATCATGTTGTTCTCGTTGTCCATGCCCCAGTCACCGGAGCCGGCAACCTGGACCTGGGTGAAGATGTTCTGATATTCAGCCATGGTTACATCACTCCTTGGCCAGCGCCGGCAGCCTCGATATCGGGCCAGATCGGCATGTTGCTCCACCAGGTCCACCACTCGGGCCAGCCCTCGGTCCAGAGCGGACCGGAGATGATGATGCAGACGGCGGAAAAGAACACGGCGTTCATCGCCAGGAGCCAGCCGAGACGGTGAATCCCGAGTGTCCCGATCGAATAGCCGATGAGGTCACGGAAGAACGTGTCCTCGTGATCCGGCGTCTTGGCCTCTTCGCCCTTTTCGGGGTTACAGGCCGACAGGATCAGGCCGCCATGCAGCGCCAGCGCGAGACAGGTCGCAAAGAACAGCGACACGCCGAGCATGTGGAACGGGTTGTAGTGGAAGTGCAGATAGGCATAGCCGGTGTTGGACACCCAGTCGAGGTGACTGAAGATGCCGTAGGGGAAGGCGTGCCCCCAGGCGCCCAGCAGCAGCGGGCGGAACACAACCAGCGTCACGTAGGCGAGGATCGCGACACTGAACGCGATCGGCACGTGGTAGCCCATGCCGAGTTTGCGACAGATTTCGACCTCCCTCAGCGCCCAACTGACGAATGCGCCGATCGCGCATACGGTGATGAACTGCCAGAGACCGCCTTCAGCCAGCGGCGCGAAGCCGAGACCATGGCTGATGTCGGGGGGCGCGACATGGATCGTGAACGGGTTGAAGGTCCCTTGCAGGGACGCGCTGTAGAAGATCAGCAGCGTTCCGAGGGTGGCGAAGAAGATCGTCGTCACTCCGAAGAAGCCCACGTAGAAAGGCCCCACCCAAAAGTCGAACAGATCGCCACCGATGAGCGTCCCTCCACGGACGCGATACTTTCTCTCAAAACTGAGCAGTGCCATCGTCTGTCTCCGCAAATGGCGGCCGTGTCCGTCCGGGCCTCAGCCGTCCTTGTTCTTCGAGGTCGCGGCGGGCGGAAGATCGGGGCTTCCGCCCGCCGCGCTGATGTCACTTCCAGTGCAGTCCACCGGAAGGCCGTGTCGCTTACGCGCCAGCGGCCTTCTCGGCGGCGACGTTCAGCCAGTTGAAGTACGGGTTGCTGAGAACGAAGAGGTGAATCATCACCGCCAGCAGGAAGAGGAAGACGCCCTGCGCGACGAGCACGCGACGGGGGTCAAAGATCATCCAGACTTTGTAGAATTTAGCCATCTCTTAGATCCTTCTCAGAGCCACGGACGCCAGATGTACACTGCCAGGTGAGCCAGAACAGCGACGGCCGAGAACAGCCAAAGCCCGCTCATGTAGACAGCATGCACTTCCTGCGCCTGCTCATCGGTCAGACCCGAGAACGACAGGTCAGATTCAGCCATAAACTTTCCTCCGGATCGTCAGACTGATGCCGCGCACCCCGGCGGCCGGGTTCCGGCAGCGCATTTGCGCTACCGGTAATTCGCCCAACCGGGGGATGGGCGAACTCGGTGAACTGCCTGATCGCTCAGGCAGAAAAGATCATGGGCGTGATGATCCGCGCCTGGCTCCAGGCGCGGGCAATCGGCCCCTTGGTGTTCATGTCTCCCTGCCGCACCAGCGTCAGCACCCAGGCGATCACCGCCAGGGGAAGCGCAGCAAGGAAGATGATCGCGAAATAGACCGTGAACTCCGCTTTCGGCGGCCGGTGCGCGCGCGCCACGTGGACGTCGGAAGTCTGGTCGGTCATTTGCTTTCTCCTCTGACAAGGCGTTCGAAACCGGCGGGCGCCAGCGCCTCGACGGTTTCCCGCACCACCCGCTCGGCCCCTTGTTCAAGCGCGGCCTTTTCGGCGGCGTCGCGCAGGGATTTCGCAGCGGAAATGCGGGTTAGAACCGGGTGTTCGGCCACGATACGGTCGAGAAGTGCCTGAGCGTCCTCGTCCCAGGGGAAATCGCGGCGAAGCCGGGTGGGTGTTGCCGCGGCCGAGTCCATCTCGGTCCCAAGCGGCAGGATGTGGAAGAGTGCATCGAAAAGCGCGTTGCACACCTCCTGAACCAGGTAGGTTGAACCTGCATAGCCCATGAAGGGCGTGCCCGTCGCGCGCCGGATCGCCGCACCCGGGAAACCGGCGGGGATGAAGGCCGGCTTCGGGCCGTGCCCGGCACCCAGCTCGGCCAGGTACATCTTCTCGTTGATCGAGCCCATCACGACGAGCGGCCGCTTTTGCGCCATCAGCGCACGGACCTGTTCGTTGTCGGTCTTGCTGCCAGCCTTGCGAGCTACTGCAAAGGCACAGGGCAGGCCGAGATCCGATTCCATGAAGTTCCGGATACCCCGGGCATAGGTCTCGTTCGCGACGATGGCAAAGGTCGCCGTGGCAAAGAAGTCCTGCGTGACCGACCGCCACAGATCCCAGACCGGCTTGATCGTCGAGTGCTTTTCGCGCGCGATGAACGGCTCCGGGTCGAGGCCCAGCATCTCGCCCAGGGTGCGCAGGAACTTCGTCGTCGAGTCGATACCGATGGGGGCCTGAAGATACGGCTTGCCCAGAACCTCGGCGAGGCCGCGGCCGAACTCGCGATACATCACGATGTTCACGTCTGCGTTCACCAGGTTGCGCATCTCGGCCAGATGGGCGCCCAGCGGCATCACCATGTTGACCTCGGCGCCGATGCCTTCGACCAGGCGACGGATCTCGGCGAGGTCCGAAGGCATGTTGAACACGCCGTACATGGGGCCGAGGATGTTGACCCTCGGCTTCGCGCCTTCTTCGCGCGGTTTCTCGGGGGGCATCCGGCCCTTGGTCATCCCGAATTCCGAGAAGATCCAGGTCATTGCCCGGTCAGCGGCTTCCCACTGGTCCTCGTCGATGGTCCGCGGCAGGAAGCGCTGGATGTTGGTGCCCTGCGGCGTGACCCCGCCGCCGATCATCTCGGCGATCGAGCCGGTCACGACGACAGCCGGCAGCGCCGGGTCGAGCGCACCCCAGGCGCGCTTCATCGCGCCCTCGGTGCCGTCGCGGCCCAGTTCCTCTTCACCCAGGCCGGTGACGACGATGGGCAACTCGTGCGGGGGCAGCGCGTCGGTGTAGTGCAGCACCGAGGTGACGGGCAGGTTCTCGCATCCGACGGGCCCGTCGATGACGACTTGCAGGCCCTTGACGGCACAGAAGGCATAAACCGCCCCCCAGTACCCCCCTGCCCGGTCGTGATCCAGGACCAACATCAGATCATCTCCTCGGCCTTCTCGGCGCGACGTTTCTTGTCCAGCTTCTTCTGGTGGGCTGCCCGGAACTCCGGATGGAGATTCGGATCACCCTCCCAGACGCCAGCGGTGTCTCCCTCTCCGACACCTTCGAAGAATTCGCGCATCGACGCCATGCGTCCCTTGTTCGCAATGGCTGCATTTACCACTTGCGCAAGAGACCCGGCACCGGCCGGACCCATCAGCGGCCGGGCGGAAATCAGGTTGGTGAAGTAGAGGGCGGGGAGGCCCAGTTCCTTGGCGTGCTGAACCACGGGGGTCGTGCCGATCGCGAGATCGGGCCTGATCGCGTCGACGGCCGCCTTGTCGTCCTCGAGCGAAGCCCTGAAGACAACCTTGACGCCCTTGGATTCCAGCCAGTCGCGGTCGGCCTCGGATTGCTTCGTTTTGGGGCAAGCCGTTCCAACATAAGGAATATTCGCGCCTGATTCGATCAGCAGGCGCGCCACCAGAAGTTCGGAGCCCTCATAGCCCGACAGCGTGATGGTGCCGTTGACGGGGGCCCCGGCCAGCGCGCCCTTGATGGCGGGCAGGAAGGTATTCTGCGCCTTGGCGACCTTGTCGGCGGGCAAGCCGAAGGCGTCGCCGATATTGGCCAGCCACGCGGCTGTGCCATCATGTCCCACCGGGGCCGAGCCGACGATCGGACGGCCAGCCGCGTCGAATTCACGCATGGCGGCAGTATAGAACGGATGGATCGCCGCGACCGCGCCGCAATCAAGCGCGGCATAAAGCTCGCGCCATTCACGGCAGGGCACCACCGGCCCGCAGGCCAGGCCCAGCGGGTCGAGCATCTGGCCGATGACGATGGGATCGGCAGGGAACATCTCGCCCAGAAGCGTCACGGTCGGACGATCCGAAACCCCGCCCTCGGGCGCGGCCACGGGGCCGGCCATGATTTCCTTGCGGGCGTAGTTCAGCATCGCCCCGGCCAGCACATCCTTGGCCTCGGCATGGGTCGGGATACCGAATCCCGGCACGTCGATACCGACGATCCGCACACCGTTGATCTCGTCCGGCAACAGCCGCAGCGGCACACCCGAAGCGGTGGGCACGCACAGGTTCGTTACCACGATCGCGTCATAGCGGTCGGGATCGGCCAGTTCGTGCACCGCGTCGCGGATGTCCTCGAACAGCTTGCCGGTAACCAGCGTTTCCGAGCTGAACGGCACGTACCCCACCGACCGGCGGGCGCCGTAGAAATGGCTGACGAAGGTCAGGCCGTAGACGCAGCAGGCCGAACCGGACAGCACGGTCGCAACCCGGCGCATCCGAAGGCCGACGCGCAACGAACCGAAGGCCGGGCACATGCTTTGCGGCTTGTCGTGCGGGCCTTGCGGATAGTCCTTGGCATACTGGTCGAGAATGTCGGACTTGCCCGCCATGCGGGCCGCCTTGTCCATCTCGGCCGCTCCGGCATGGCAGCCCATGCCATCGCCCAGCGCCGGATCAGCGCCGCCGCAGGAAGGGTTTCCGGCCTCCCGCGGCGCGCCCTCGATCACCTCGGCGGTGTGGGCCGTGTCGTATGTGACCTCTTCGGTCATGCGTCCTCCAGTTCGCGCGCGGCGGCCGGTTCGCGGTCGGCGCCCTCGCGGAGCTTGTCGGTTTCCTCGTGGTGGGCGAGCGCCTCAAGCACCTCGTCCCAGCGGGCCATCTCGTCGAGATCAAACATTGTCGTAGACCACTTCGAGCGATTTCCTGGGCTTGGCGAACTTGCCGCGCATGTCGGCATCGGTCGCGGGCATCAGTTCGAACCCGGCGCCGGTCTCCTCGGGGCTGAAGAGGCCCAGCAGGCCATCCTGGTCCAGGGGCGCGGGCCGGATCGGCGGGGCCTCGGCGACCGCCTCGGCCAACGCACCGAACAACGCACCCCAAGGCCCGGCATTGGTGCCGACGATCTGGTAGTTGGCCGATTTCCGGCGGAGTTCCTCGTCCTGCGGGATCGCGGCCAGTACGGGGATGTTGACCGCCTTGGCAAAGGCCTGCGCCTCGCCGGTGCCGTCATCCTTGTTGATGACCAGCCCGGCAACGCCGACATTGCCACCGAGCTTGCGGAAATATTCCACCGCCGAGCAGACGTTGTTGGCGACATACAGCGATTGCAGGTCGTTCGAACCGACCAGGATCACCTTTTGCGCCATGTCCCGCGCGATCGGCAGACCGAAGCCGCCGCAGACCACGTCGCCCAGGAAGTCGAGCAGCACGTAGTCGAAATCCCAGTCGTGGAAGCCCAGCTTTTCCAGCAGCTCGAAGCCGTGGATAATACCGCGCCCGCCGCAACCGCGGCCGACCTCGGGTCCACCAAGCTCCATTGCGAAGACGCCGTTGCGCTTGAAGCAGACATCTCCGATCTGGACCTCTTCGCCGGCGAGCTTCTTCTTCGTCGAGGTCTCGATGATCGTCGGGCAGGCCTTGCCGCCGAACAGAAGGCTGGTCGTGTCCGATTTCGGATCGCAGCCGATCAGCAGGACGCGCTTGCCCTGCTCGGCCATCATGTTGGACAGGTTGGCCAGCGTGAAGGACTTGCCGATGCCGCCCTTGCCGTAGATCGCGATGATCTGCGTCTTCTTGGTCGGCTCGGTGACAGGAATCTCATCCAGCGGCTCGTTCGCTTCGTCGCGAAGGCGCTGGTCCATGTCTTTGATATTCGGGACGTCAAGCGTCATGAACGGCTCCCCAGTTCAGGATCATTTTCAGACAGGCAGGATCGTTGAATGCGGTTTCATAGGCTTCTGCGGCCTTTTCCGCGGGCACGCTGTGGGTAATCAGGCCCCCCAGCGACAACGCCCCGGCTTCCACAAGCTGGCGCGTTGCAATCAGGTCGTCGCGCTCCCATTCCGCAGCGATGCGCAGGCGGGCCTCCTTCATGAAGGCGGGCGGGAAGGCGAAGGACAGAGGTTGGGTATAGAACCCGGCCAGCACCACCTCGCCGCCCTTGGCGATCCGGGTGATGAGGCTGTCGAGCAGGCTGCCGACACCCGAGGCGTCGTAGATCGTGCGGTAGTCGCGGCGCGGATCATTGTCGGGATGCAGCACCTCGTAGCCCTCGGCGCCATCGGCGCGCGCGGGGTTGATCTCCCACACGGTGGGGGCGGGGGCGCCCGCGGCGATGGTCAGCCGGGCCAGCAGGCGGCCCAGCACGCCGTGGCCGACGATCAGTTCCGGCATCTTCTTGTCGACACCCGCCAGCGCGTGACGCGCGGTCGCGGCCAGCGCCAGCAACGCACCCTCGGCGCCGAGTCCCGGGTCGATCCGGGTCACGCGGGACGCGTCGGTCACCAGCCGGCGGGCCGAGCCGCCGAACAGGCCGAACGCCCCGTCATAGCAGTTGGCGCCGGGCACGAAGACCCGCTCACCCACCTTGAAGTTCGTGTCGGACCCGGCCTCGATCACCTCGCCCGCAGCCTCGTAGCCCGGCACCAGCGGATAGCCCATCCCGGGAAAGGGCGGCATTTCGCCAGTGTAGAAAAGCTTTTCGGTGCCCGTGGAGATGCCGGAATGGGAAATCTCGACCACAAGGTCGCGGCTGCCCGGTTCCGTCAGCGCCAGCCTGCCAAGCCCAAGCTCCCTGGGACCCCGAAGGATGACGGCGGTGGTTTCCATGGACACTTCCCTTCACGTCCGCATTCCCGAGAGACTCGGGACTCACTCATTGGTGATCGGCTCTTGTCTTGTCAGTTTAATTAGACAGCCCCAAGTGTCAACTTTTTTAGACAGCCTGCCGGGGCAATTATGTCGCCCCGGGTTTACAGCCCGTCACCACCGACGTGACGAAGGGGCGGCGGGATCGCGGGGTCTCAATGCCTTGGAATCCCGCCTCTTTCATCATTTCGGCGATGCGCGCCTGGGACCGCGCCTTGCCGGTCTGCATGGCCATGCAATAAAATGCGAAATAGGCGTCGCCCGGCCGATGGGGGCGGTCTCCGCCCGACATCGGCTCGGACACGAGCAGTTTTCCACCCGGCGGCAAGGCGGCGAAAATCTTCGCCATCAGCGCCCGAACCGTTTCGTCCGAGTGGTCGTAGCAGACCCGGATCAGCGAGATCGCGTCACCCCCCTCGGGCAGCGGGTCGTCGCGGAAGCTTCCGCCGACGACATGCACCCGGCCGGACAGGCCCGCCTCGCGGAACCGCGCCTCGGCTGCGGGCACGACGGCGGGCAGGTCGAATAGCGTCATCCTGAGCGACGGATTGGCCCGGCCGACGGCGGCAAGAAACGCGCCCGTGCCCCCGCCCACGTCCAGCAGATGCGTGATCCCGTCGAGCGAAACTGTCCGCAGCGTTTCTTCGGCCACCAGCGCCTGGCTGTCGGCCATGAGTTGCGAGTAGCGCTGCGCCACATCGGGGTTCTCGGCCGCACCCGCACCAAAGACATAGGGCCAGAACCGGGCAAGCTCGGTCTGTTTTTCGCCCCGGAGAACCGCGATCGGGTCCTCCATGTCGCGGTAGAACACATCGTGGTGGCGGATCATGCCGATGAGCCCTGGCACGCCCATCAGCGCCGCCCCCAGGCCCGAAAGCTGGTAGCCACCTCCCATCCGCTCGAACAGGCCGAGCGCCGTGGCCGCCTGCATCAGTGCCTCCATCCGATCCTCGGGGATGCGGGCGCGATTGGCGAGCGTCGTCAGGCTCTGCGGCGCGTCCCGGGTGGCCGTCAGGAGGTCGAGCTCGACAACGGCCCACAGAACCTGGCTGTGGACAAAGCCCGCCACGAGGTCGAACAGCCGCTCGCCTTCGCGCCTGGCATGGCCCCGGGTCAGCGGAAAGCGGCTGGCCCAGCTCTGGAAGGCGGGCGAGGCGATCTTGCGATTGCGCCAGCGGCGCCAACTGAACCCGCGCGGGGCACGCGCGGGGGCGGTATCAGGAATGGCGTCGGTCATTCGGCGACCTGGCTCGCAGGTTCGGGGATCAGCCGTTCGGCCATCATGCGGACCATCTGCGCCAGCCGCGCCTCGCCCGGGCAGGACGGGATCGAGGCGATGGCGCCCGACAGGATATCCTTGAAGCGTTGCACCGCGCCATCGACGCCCAGTTCGGCCACCGCGCTCGGCCGGCCATTGGCCGCATCCTGTCCGGCAGGCTTGCCCATCGTCTCGGCATCCAGCAGCGCGTCCTTGAGGTCGTCGGCCACCTGGAACGCCTCGCCGATGCGGTCGCCCAGTTCCTCCCACGGCTCGGCCTCGTGGCCCGCCGCAACGGCGCCCATCGAGGTCGCGGCGATGAAAAGCGCGCCGGTCTTGGCGCGGTGATAGGCGGACAGGTCGATCTTGTCCTCGCTCTCCCAGCCCTGGCCGGCGCAGATGCCGTAGGGCATGCCGGTGCGCTGGCCCAGGATGCGGATCAGTTCGATCGCGCGCTGGCAGTCGTGATGGGCCGCGCGGGCCAGCACCTCGAAGCCCGCGACGATCAGGCTGTCGCCGGCCAACAGCGCCAGCGGTTCGCCATAGGCCTTGTGCAACGCGGGCTTGCCGCGCCGTATGTCGGCATTGTCGAAGCACGGCATGTCGTCATGGACGAGGCTGGCGCAGTGGATCAGCTCGACCGCCGTCGCGGCGGCGTCGGCCAGATCGGGTTTGTCGTCGCCGCAGGCCATCGCGACGTTCAGGCAGATGGTGGGGCGAATGCGCGCACCGCCCGGTGTCACCGCGTAATCCAGCGCCGCGGCCAGTTTCGGCGGCGCCGCGCCGGCCTGTCCCTCTGCAATCGCACGGCTGATGGCGGATTCGATGCGGCCCGAAAGGTCCATGGTGGCTCCCCGTTCTGGTCTGTCCGCTGCACATACCCGGATGTGTCAGGCAGGCGAGACATTCACGATTGTAAATCAGGATGGACACTCTATGGTCCCGAGTCAACATTCCTTGAGGTGGATCAAGATGGCCGCAAGGGCTGAGGAAATCGTCGTCATCGGCGCCGGGATGGGGGGGCTTTCGGCGGCGATCCGGCTGGCCCATGCGGGGCTGAAGGTGCATGTCGTGGACCGCGCGCCCGGGCCGGGCGGCAAGATGCGCACGATGGCGACCGACGCCGGGCCGGTCGATGCCGGGCCCACGGTGATGACCCTGCGCCCCGTCTTCGAGGAGCTTTTCGACAGCACCGGCGCGCGGCTGTCCGACTATGTGACGCTGCATCGCGAAGAGGTTCTGGCGCGCCACTGGTGGCCGGACGGCGGAACGCTGGATCTCTTCGCCGACGAGGCAGCCAGCGCGGCGGCGGTGGGCACCTTCGGCGGGGTGCAGGCGGAACGCGAATTCCGCGCCTTCTGCGCCCGGGCAAAGCGGCTCTATCAGGCGTTCGAGGGGCCGATGATGCTGGCGGGCACGCCCTCGCAAGGCGCGCTGACCGCCCATGTGCTGACCCATCCCAGGCTGATCCTCGACATGGCGCCGCACCGGACGCTGGCGCAAACGCTCGGCGCGCAGTTCTCCGACCCGCGGCTGGCCCAGCTCTTCGGGCGCTATGCCACCTATGTCGGCGGCTCGCCGTTCCGGTCGCCCGCGATCCTGGGGCTGATCTGGCACGCCGAGGCACAGGGCGTCTGGCGGGTCGAGGGCGGCATGAAACGGCTGGCCCACGGGCTGGAACGGCTGGCCCGCACGCAGGGCGCCGCCTTTACCTTCGGCGCCGGGGCCGCACGGATCGAGACGCGTGCCGGCCGAGTCGTCGCCGTGCACCTGGAGGATGGCACCCGCCTGCCCGCCGATATCGTCGTCTTCAACGGCGATCCGGCCGCGCTGGGGGCGGGGCTGCTCGGCGAGGGTCTGCGCGACACCCTGCCGCGCGCGGCCACCCATCCGCGCAGCCTGTCGGCCTATGTCTGGTCCTATGCCGCCGTCCCGACGGGGCCGGAGCTTGTCCATCACAACGTCTTTTTCTGCACCGATCCGCATACCGAATTCGATCCGATCGAAGCTGGCCGTATGCCGGACGACGGCACGCTCTATATCTGCGCGCAGGACCGGGGCACCGGCACCTCGCCGCAGGGGCTGGAACGGTTCGAGATCATCATGAACGGCCCGCCCCAAGCGGACGGGGCCGATCCGACAGACGAGGAGAAAGAGACGTGCCGGACGCGCACCTTCGAGACGCTGGCCCGGTTCGGGCTGACCTTCGACCCGACACCGGGGACCGAATGGCTGACGACGCCGCGGCAGTTCGCGAAGCTGTTCCCGGCCTCGGAAGGTTCCCTCTACGGGCGGAGCCCGCACGGCCTGACAGCCTCGTTGAAGAAGCCCACGGCACGGACGAAGGTGGCGGGGCTCTACCTGGCGGGGGGCGGGGCGCATCCGGGGGCGGGCATCCCCATGGCAACCCTCTCCGGACGGCACGCGGCCGCGGCGATCTTGACGGACCTTGCTTCGACCTAGAGGTGCCGCCGGACGGCTATGCCTGGTGGTATGTCGACGGCATCAGCCGCGACGGCGAACAGCAGATTTCCATCATCTCGTTCATCGGATCGGTGTTCTCGCCCTGGTATCGCTGGTCGGGGCGCCGGAACCCCGAGGATCATTGCTGCATCAACGTCGCGACCTATGGGCGGGGCGGCCGCTGGACGATGACCGACCGCGGCCAGGCCGCCCTGCGCCAGTCGCGCAACACGTTCGAGGTCGGGCCATCGAAACTCACCTGGACGGGCCGCCAGTTGCTGATCGACATCGACGAGGTGGCCTGGCCCCGGATGCACCGGCTGAAGGGGCGCGTGACGGTCACCCCGTCGGCGATCACCTCGGTCGAGTTGCCGCTGAAACAGGACGGCAGCCATGTCTGGCGGCCCTTCGCGCCCTCGTCCGAGATCGAGGTCGACCTGAACCAGCCCGGCTGGCAATGGACGGGGCATGGCTATTTCGACGCGAATTTCGGCATCCACGCGCTGGAGGACGATTTCAGCTACTGGACCTGGGGGCGATTCCCGACCGCCGACAACGGCGCCTATTGCTTCTACGACGCCACTGTGCGGGACGGCTCGGAACTGGCGGTGGGGCTGCATTTCGGGGCGGATGGCTCGGCCGAGGTGATCGACGCGCCGCCGCGCACGCGCTTCGCCCGGTCGAAATGGCTGGTCCGGCGCGAGACCCGGGCCGATCCGGGCTACACGCCCCTGCAGGTGGCCGACATGCTGGACGCGCCGTTCTATTGCCGTTCGGCGGTCCGGACCCAGGTCTTCGGCGAGGAAATGGTGGGCGTTCACGAGGCACTGGACCTCGACCGCTTTGCCAGTCCGCTGCTGAAGCCGATGCTGGCGGTGCGGGTGCCGCGGCGGGCGGGGTGGCGGTTCGGGGACTGAGAGCCGGGGATGACCGGATTTCGCCTTGCTTGCGCAAGGCGACCGGCTGGGGGCTTTGCCCCCAGACCCCCAGAGTATTTGGACCAAGAAGAAGGACCGCGGCGGACTACGCCCCGGCCATCTGCGCCGCGCCGGGATTGCGGCGCCAGATCGAGAAGTTCAGCGCAAAGGCGTAGCTGGTCCAGACGAGATAGGGGGCGACCAATGCCCCTGCAACAGGATCCACGCGCCAGAAGGCAATGACCATCGCCAGCACCGAGGCCCACATGCCGAACAGCACGATCAGCGCCGGGAACAACCGGTGCAACCCGAAGAACACCGGCGACCAGAGCGTGTTGAACACGATCTGCAATCCCCAGATCGCCAGCGCATGGCTCATCTCGGGGTGGCCCGAGATCGCGATGCGCATCGCGGCGTAGGCCATCGAGAGGTACAACACGAACCAGGCCATCGGGAACAGCCAGTTGGGCGGCGTCCAGACCGGCTTGGACAGCCGTTCATACCATGTGCCAGGCGAGAAGAACGCCCCGGTGGACCCCGCTGCAAAGGCGGTGACGACGAAGATCGCGAAGAGCGGCCAATCCATCAGCATGCTTCCTAGATAGCGCGGCGTTGTCCCTCGGCCAATGCGGCAAGGCGCCTTGCCTGCTCTTGCGCCTTCAATTGCGCGAGAACGGCGATAACCTCGCCCGCGCGGCCCTCGCCCCACGGGTTGGCGGACGGCAATCGTTCGGCCGCGGCCTCGACCAGATAGGCACATTCCGGCAAGGGCTTGCCATACAGAACGGCCGAGCGCGGCATGGCCGTGACGATCAGCGTCTGGATCGAGGACCAGATCAGCCAGCCGATCTTCTGGCCTTTGGTGGTGACGGCCCGGCGCGTGATGCTGTCGAAATCGGCGCGCGCGATCTCGCGCCCGATCGCGGCGTAGATATGGCGCGCTGCGAAGATGCCGGGGCGGCAGGAAAACGGCAGTTCGACCAGCCCCGGTTCGGCCCGGAAATAGAGCCGGTTCGCATCGGCCAGCAGCCGCCGGACCATGCGCCGCATCTCGGGCGTGGGCTGCGGATCGGCGAGAAAGGCGTCGAGGTCGATCCCCGCCTCGTCCATCCAGTCGGTCGGCAGGTAGAACCGGCCCTCGTGCGCGTCCTCGCCCACGTCGCGGCTGATGTTCGACAGCTGCATCGCCACGCCCAGATCGCAGGCCCGCGCCAGCGCGTGCGGGCAGCGCGCCCGCATCAGCACCGCCATCATCACGCCGACCGCCGCCGCCACCCGCGCGGAATAGGCATAGACATCGGACAGGGTCTTGTAGCGCCGGCCCATCGCGTCCCAGGCCATGCCTTCCAGCAGGGCCTCGGGCAGGGTGCGCGGCATTTCGAACTCCTCGACCACCGCCGCGAAGGCCCGGTCGGCGGGGGCGTTCCGGGGAGCGCCTCGATAGATCAGGTCAAGCCGCTCGCCCAGGGTAAGCACCGCCGCGCTCTTGTCCTTTGTCAGATCCACCGAATCGTCGGTCATCCGGCAAAAGGCATAGAGCGCCAGCGCGGGGTCGCGGACCCGGTCCGGCAAGAGCTTGGACGCGGCATGGAAGGAATACGACCCGGTCCGGATCGAGGCTTCGCAATGCGCAAGATCCGCGGGGTTGATCATCTCAGCCCGCCGTCACGGGGGCGGCGTCCGGCACGAGCTTGGCCATGACCTCGGCCGAGGTGATCACGCTGGGCAGCCCCGCGCCCGGATGGGTGCCGGCACCGACCATGTAAAGCCCTTCGACCTCTTCGCTGATGTTGTGGGGGCGGAAATTCGCGCTCTGGAAGATGCGCGGTTCCAGCGAGAACCCGGCGCCATAAGGCGAGAGATAGCGGTCGCAGAACTGCTCGGGCGTGAAGAACAGGCTGGTCGAGACATGCTTGCCGAGCCCCGGCATGAGCTTGTCTTCCATGAAGTCCTGCACCGCCTGGCGATAGCGCTCGCCATTGGCCTGCCAGTCGACGGGGGTGTCGGTGTGCAGGTTCGGCACCGGCGACAGCGCGTAGAACGTGTCGTCGCCCTCGGGCGCGGCCGAGGAGTCGGTGACCGAGGGGCGGTGGATATAGAGGCTCATGTCGTCGCACAGCTTTTCCTGGTGGAAGAAGATGTCCTTGACGAGACCCTTGTAGCGCGGGCCGTTCAGCACCGTGTGATGGCCCACGTCCTTCCACATCCCCCGCGTCCCCTTCGTTCCGAAATACCAGACGAAGAGGCCCATCGACCAGCGTTTCTTCGCCAGCGATTCGTCGGTCCAGCGCCAGCGGCGGTGGTTCCTCAGAAGGGTGTTGTAGGTAAAGCCCGCATCGGCGTTCGACACCACGATGTCGGCCTTGAGCACCTCACCCGAGGCAAGCCGGACGCCCGTGGCCTTGTGTGAATGGGGGCGCCGTTCGACGAGGATCTCGTCGACCTCGGTGCCCATGCGCATCATTCCGCCCTGCCCCTCGATTACGCCGGCCATCGCCTTGGCGATCGCGGCCACGCCACCCATCGCGTAATGCACCCCGAATTCCTTTTCGAGGTAGCTGACGAGGATATACATCGAGGTGACGTTGAACGGGTCGCCCCCGATGAACAGCGGGTGGAACGACAGCGCCATGCGCAGGCGCTCGTCCTTTACCCGGCTCGCGGCATGGGCATAGACCGACTTGTCGGCGCGCAGCATCCCGAAGATGTGCAGCACCTTCACCAGGTCCATCCACTTGTGCATCGGCTTGCGGCCCAGTTCCTCGAATCCGAACCAGTAGCGCTTCTCGCTGTCCTTCAGGAACTGGTCATAGCCCGCGAGGTCAGAAGGCGACAGGCGGGCCACCTCGGCCCGCATGCCATCGGTATCCTGCTGCGCCCGGAATCGTTCGCCGTCGGGGAACACGATCTCGTAGAACGGATCCATCGGGACCAGTTTCACGTCCGCGTCGAAATCGCGGCCGCAATCCTGCCAGAGCGAGCGGAAGATTTGCGGCACCGTCACGATGGTCGGGCCTAGGTCGAACCGGTGCCCGTCCTGCCAGATCGCCGAGCCGCGGCCGCCCGGCACGTCAAGCTTGTCGATCACGGTGACCCGGTAGCCCTTGGCGCCAAGGCGCATCGCGGCGGCAAGACCGCCGAGACCCGCCCCGATCACGACCGCATGTGGGCCCGCGGCCCGGACTGCTTCCTCCGCAAGGGCAGGATCAACTCGTGTCATCATGTCGCTAGGTTAAACCTGTCTAGTTTAGTTTACAATGCTTCTACCGGATGCGCGCCGGGTGCGTCATGTCCCTTTCGGTCGCACCTTGATCTGCCTAACGACGAACGACAGCTGCGAAGGAGAATCGCCAATGCAAGTCGTCACCATCAGCTTCTTCCGTTACAACAACTGGGCGTCCCGCCTCGAAGCGTTCAGCCAGATGGCGCGCGGCCGCTTCGCGCTGAAGAATGTGCCGGGGCTGGAATTTTTCAAGCTGCTCGGCACGGGTTCGGACGCGGGTTTCAACCCCAAGCCCAATGTCGACGTGAACGCCATCCTCTGTGTCTGGCCGGACATGGCAACGGCCAAGAAGGGGCTGAAGGACAGCATCACCCACCGCACCCTGCGGGACCATTCCTGCGAGACCTACACGATCTACCTGACGCCGATCTCGGCCAAGGGTCTGTGGTCCGGGGTCGAACCGCTGCGGGTGACCGAAAAACCCGATGAGTCTGGCAAGATGGCCGTCCTGACCCGGGCCACCGTCAAGCTGCCCATCGCGCTGAAGTTCTGGGCCGAGGTGCCGCAGATCCAGTCGCTTGTGGCCGAACATCCCAACTGCGCCTTCCACATCGGCATGGCCGAGGTGCCGTGGGTGCAGCAGGTAACCTTCTCGCTGTGGAACAACAAGCGCGAGATGACGACCTTCGCCCATGGCGACTGCCCGCACGGCCGCGCGGTGAAACATGTCCGCGAAGGCAACTGGTTCAAGGAAGAACTCTATGCCCGCTTCAACATCCTCGAAGAAGAGGGTAGTTGGGAGGATGGGAGCCCGCTGAAACGGCTGGACGCGCCGACGCCGGCACCCGAGCCCATGGCTCAACCCACGACGAACAGGACGGCACCGAACAAGTCCAAGGCGCCGAAGAAAGCGAAAGAGACTGCATGACCCAACCCTTTCCCTTCTCCGCCATCGTCGGGCAGGAGGAGATGAAGCAGGCGATGATCCTCACGGCGATCGACCCGGGGATCGGTGGCGTACTTGTGTTCGGCGACCGCGGGACCGGCAAATCGACTGCCGTGCGCGCGCTGGCCGCCCTTTTGCCGCCGATCCACGCGGTCGCGAGCTGCCCGGTCAATTCCCCCTCGCTCGACAGATGCCCCGAATGGGCGCATCTGACATCGACCGAGATCGTCAAGCGGCCCACGCCCGTCGTGGACCTGCCGCTTGGCGTGACCGAGGACCGGGTGGTGGGCGCGCTCGATATCGAGAAGGCGCTGTCCTCTGGCGTGAAGGCGTTCGAGCCGGGCCTCCTGGCGCGGGCGAATCGCGGCTATCTCTATATCGACGAGGTGAACCTGCTTGAGGATCACATCGTCGACCTGCTGCTCGACGTCGCCCAGTCGGGCGAGAACGTGGTGGAGAGGGAAGGACTTTCGATCCGGCACCCGGCGCGCTTCGTGCTCGTCGGGTCCGGCAACCCCGAAGAGGGCGAGTTGCGTCCGCAACTGCTGGACCGCTTCGGCCTTTCGGTCGAAGTCACCTCGCCCAAGGATATCGACACGCGAATCGAGGTGATCCGCCGCCGCGACACCTACGAGACCGATTTCGAGGGCTTCATGGCCAAGTGGCGCCCCGAGGATGCCGTGCTGCGCGACCGCATCCTTGCCGCGCGCGATCATCTGAAGGCGATGCAAAGCTCGGACGACGTGCTGCGCGACTGTGCCGAACTGTGCGTGGCGCTGGGTTCGGACGGGCTGAGGGGCGAACTGACGCTGCTCAAGGCCGCCCGGGCGCTTGCCGCGTTCGAGGGCGCCGACAAGGTCACGCGCGAACATGTGCGGGCGGTCGCGCCGTCGGCGCTGCGCCACCGCCTGCGCCGTGATCCGCTGGACGAGGCGGGGTCTACCACGCGGGTCGCCCGTGTTGTCGACGAGGTGCTGGGTGAGCCTGCCTGACAATTCCGTCTGGACGCGGGTCGAGATTGGCCTGAACGCATTGGCCGTCGACCCTGCGGGGCTCGGCGGGCTCTGGCTACGGGCACGGTCGGGGCCGGTGCGCGACCGCGTGACCGAGGCGCTGGGCGCCCTGCCCTTGCCGCTGAAACGGCTGCACCCGTCCATCGGTGACGAGCAGTTGTTCGGCGGCATCGACCTGACCGCGACGCTCTCCTCGGGCAAGCTGGTCGAGCGCGCCGGCCTTCTGGCGGAGCCCGCCGTTCTGGTCCTGCCGATGGCCGAGCGCACCCTGCCGGGTCTTGCCGCGCGGCTTGCGGGCGCGATGGACCAGGGGACCGGGCATTGCCTGATCGCGCTGGACGAGGGCGCCGAACCCGGCGAGACGCTGCCCGAGGCGCTGACGGATCGCCTTGCGCTGCACGTTGACCTTGACGCCCTGCCCTATGGCGAGACGGACCCCATCGTGCTGGAGCAGGCGGCGCTGGCTGCGGCGCGGGAACGCCTGCCGCGGGTCCGTGCGGCGGGCAAGGTGCTGGAGGATCTGACGCTGCTGGCCGTGCGGCTGGGTGTTCACAGCCTGCGCGCCCCGATGCTGGCATTGCGCACCGCCCGCGCGCTGGCAGCCATCGCGGGCAACGACGAGGTCGCGGTGGACGATCTGACCGCTGCGGTGGAACTGGTGCTGGCCCCGCGCGCCACACAATTCCCCGAGTCCGAGCCGGAACCCGACCAGCCCCCCGATCAGGACCCGACCCCGCCCGAACCGGACCCCGAAAAGGGTGAACAGGACGAGGGCGAGAGCCAGTCACTGGACGACATCCCGCTTCAGGACATCCTGCTGGAGGCTGCCAAGGCCACCCTGCCCGCCGATCTGCTGGCGATGCTGGCCGCGAAGCGGGCCAATCGCGGGGGCGGGGGCAGCGCGGGCGCAGGCGCCAAGCACAAGGGCAACCGGCGTGGCCGGCCGATCCCGTCGCGGCGCGGACGGCTGGAGACGGGCGCGCGACTCGACGTGATCTCGACGCTGCGCGCCGCCGCGCCATGGCAGACGATCCGCAAGCAGGAAAGCCGGTTCGAACGGTCCCTGCATATCCGCAGCGATGATTTCCGGATCAAGCGGTTCGAGGAGAAATCCGACCGTCTGCTGATCTTTGTCGTCGACGCCTCGGGCTCTGCCGCGATGACCCGTCTGGCCGAGGCCAAGGGCGCGGTGGAGATCCTGCTGGCCGAGGCCTATGCCCGGCGCGACCACGTCGCGCTGGTGGCCTTTCGCAACGAGGGTGCCGAACTGTTGCTGCCGCCGACCCGGTCGCTGGTGCAGACCAAGCGGCGGCTGGCGGCCCTGCCCGGCGGGGGCGGCACGCCGCTGGCTGCGGGGCTGAAGGTCGCGCTCGAGGTCGCGATCCAGTCCAAGGGTCGGGGCATGACCCCGACGGTGGCGCTGATGACCGACGGGCGGGCAAACATCGCGCTTGACGGTTCGGCCAACCGGGCGCTGGCCGCCGAGGATGCCGAACGGATGGCAACCGCGATTCGGCTGCAAGGATTCCCGTCGCTGGTGATCGACATGGGCCAGCGGCCCGAACGGTCGCTCAAGGCGCTGGCGGATACGCTGGGCGCCCCCTACATTCCCCTTCCAAGGGCCGACGCGAACCGACTTTCCTCTGCCGTGTCGGCCGCCCTCGACGCCTAGGGGTGAGCCATGGACTGGACCCGGGACGGAAAGGACTGGCCGAACCGGAACCACTCCCGCTTTGTCCGGCACCGCCCGCACTATTGGCACATCCAGGAGGCGGGCGAGGGGCCGGTGCTCCTGTTGCTGCATGGCACGGGCGGGGCCACGCATAGCTGGCGTGACGTCTTTCCGATCCTTGCGCGCGACTATCACGTGGTTGCACTGGACCTGCCCGGGCAGGGCTTTACCCGGATGGGGGCGCGGCAACGCTGTGGGCTGGACGCGATGAGCCAGGACATATCGGCGTTGCTGGATGGCGAGAACCTGTTGCCCGACGCGATCGTCGGCCATTCCGCGGGGGCGGCGCTCGCGCTGCGGATGGTGCGAGATCTCAAGCGGCCACCCAGGGCCATTGTCGGCATCAACGCGGCGCTGGAAAACTTCAAGGGTATGGCGGGCTGGCTGTTCCCGATGATGGCCCGGATGATGGCGCTGAACCCATTCTCGGCCTCGGAAATCTCGCGCTGGCTGGGGAACGCTACAGGCGTCGAATACATGATCGCGGGGATCGGCAGCCATGTTTCGCCCGAGGGACTGGCGCTTTACCGGCGGCTCGTGGCGGACCGGCACCATACCGACGCGACGCTTGCCATGGTCGCGCAATGGACGCTGGACGGGCTTTGGCACGACCTGCCGCGGATCGCGGTACCGACGCTGCTGATCGTCGGCGACACCGACCGGGCCGTGCCGCCCGAGGCCTCGGTCCGGGCCGCCCAGCGTCTGCCCAATGCGGACCTTCTGAGGATGCCGGGGCTTGGCCATCTTGCCCATGAAGAGGCGCCCGAAGAGGTCACGGCCCGCATCGCGGCATTTCTGGCAGCGCATCTCTGAGCCGTCACCGCAAAGAAAAGGGCCGCCGGAACATGCCGGCGGCCCCCGTCTCGGTCCCGGCTCGCGGGATTACTCGTGCACGCCGAGGCTGACGAGGTAGGCGTAGACGTCGATCGCCTCCTCTTCCTTGCGGACCTTGTGGGTCATCGCGCCGCGCGCCTTGTCGTCGCCAAGATAGGCGCGCAGGTAGCCGGTCGGGTCCTGCGTATACTTCACGAACTCCTCCTCGGTCCAGACGAGACCCTTTTCGCCGGCATCCGTCATGGAACTGGAGTACTTGAAGCCCTCGACGGCGCCGGCGTGGCGGCCGGGTACCTTGTAGAGGTTCGGGCCCACCTGGGCGTTGCGGCCGGCCAGCGTTTCACCCGCGTCGTTCACGACGACGTGGCAGGTGATGCATTGCTTGAACGCCTTCTCGCCGGCAGCGGCGTCGCCCGAAGCCTCCTGGGCGATCGCGGGACCAACGGCGAGCGCGGCGGCCGCGACAAGAGCGGATTTTCTGATCATCAGTCTCTCCCTGACTCGAATAAACCGCGCATACCATGGAGTGCAGTTTTGGCAAGGTCAAACCAATTACCTTTGAGCAGAGCCGAGTTGCAGGACAGAACCGGGGTTCCCGCACCTGTGCGGCCACCACAATGTGAAGGCTCCCACAGAATTAGAGGTATTCCAATCTGCGGGGCGTGACCCGAGCCTGCCAAGGACCGGCGAAAGATCGAGTTCGTGCCGCAGATGCGGCAACCTGTCGCACTTCACCCGGACCTCGGACCGGACGAAAATCCGGCCCGCCTCAGATGCCGCGCAGGTCCTTGCGCCGAATCTCGGCCTTCTCGGCACCGTCCTTGCGCGCGGGCAGCATCCAGCGCCAGAGCCTTTCGTCGGGAAGGGGCAGAACCATCAGCCAGTGTTCCAGAAGCGCCAGCGCTGTGATCGAGGACAACAGCGCGAAGCCGATCACTTCATGCGGTATCGCGACCGAGTAAAGCCGTTCAAGCCAGCAATAGACGGCGAAGGTCAGGAACGAGACCGAGAACGGGAACAGCCAGTTCAGTTTGGAGATCCGGAAATGGCTGGGCAGGTGGGCAAGCGGCGTCGGCAGGAACTCGACATTTATCTTGGGCACGCCGAGGAACAGGTTCAGCTTGGCCGAGATTCGGGCAAAGAACAGCACGATGAAGGTCCAGAGCCCCACCGTGTTGGGTGCCCCTTGCGTGGTCACCAGCATCACGAACAGGATCACCACCAACAGCGTCTCGTGATAGGCGATGGTGCCGTAGGCGCGCATGAACCGTTCCCACCCGCGGGCGCCATCGTGGCAAAGAGTGGTGTTCGGCCCGGTGATGACGCCGGTCAGAAAGGCCAGTTCGACCCAGCCCCAGATCGCGATCGCTGCAAGGAAGGCAAGGTAGGCCGAGGCCACGGTTTCGACATGGCGCGTCAGTTCGAACAGCCAGACCCCGCCCCCCAGAAGGGGCAGGGCCAGGATCGTGGCACGCAGATGGGCAAGGCGCCCGCGGTGCTCGGCATGGCGCACGACCACGAGGATCGCCCCGGTGGAGAACCACCAGATGAAAAGCGCCCCGAGCGCCGCGAACCATCCCGATGCGATCAATAGACGGGCTCCAGTCTGGTCTTTGCGGGGACCTGATGGCGTTTCGCCGGGATCGTGTAAAGCATCGCGAAGGCCCAGGCGGCCTTCGCACTGCCCGCCCATTCCGAAAGCTTGCCGCCGACACCGCCGGCCTTCCTTGCGCGGTCAATCCCGACCGACGCCTCCTGCAGGGTCTTGAGCCCCTTCATCCAGCGCGGATGGTCGATGTCCAGCGTGATCGGGAAGACCTGCTTCGACAGTTCCGATGTCTTGCGGAACACCTCTTGCCCGTACCAGTCGGTATCGACGTCCAGCGCCTTGTGGAAGGCCGGGCGCTGGTGGTCGCGGACGTACATCGTGGCATAGACCGCGGTCAGGAAGAACTTGATCCACCAGACATTGACGCCCGAGGTCAGCTTGGGGTCGGTCTTCATCAGCAGGGCGAAGGCCTCGCCGTGGCGGAACTCGTCATTGCACCACTCGCGGAACCACTTGAAGATCGGGTGGAACCGCTTGTCGGGATGCGTCTCCAGGTGGCGGTAGATGGTGATGTAGCGGGCATAGCCGATCTTTTCCGACAGGTAGGTGGCGTAGTAGATGAACTTGGGCCGGAAATAGGTGTACTTCTTCCGCTGCGTCAGGAAACCGAGGTTCACCGCGATCCCAGCCTCGCGCAGCGCGTCGTTGATGAAGCCCGCATGACGTGCCTCGTCCCGTGCCATCAACTGGAACAGCTCGGTGATGTCGGGGTTGTTGCCGCGGCGCTTCATCTCCTTGTAGAGCACGCAGCCCGAGAATTCGGCTGTGCACGAGGAGATCAGGAAGTCTATGAATTCCTTGCGCAACTCCGGGTCCATTCCGTCCCAGTCGACATGGTCCCAGTTCTCGTCCTTCCTGAAGTGGCCTTTGTTGGGGTCGGCCTTCATTTCCTCGATGAGCTGGTCCCAGTCCTTGCGCACGGGCGAGACGTCGATCGAGTCGAGCTCGTCGAAATCGGTGGTGTAGAACCGGGGCGTCAGCAGGGTGTCCTGCATCGCGACGGCGGTCGCGCTCTCGCTGTCGAGAACGGCCTGCGCCTCCTGGATGGCAAGGCCCTCTTCGACGGTGGTGGCGTCTGCGGTATGGACGTTCATAGCGTGGCCTCCTCGGAGAAGGAGAACTCGCAGAGTTCCATGACTTCCAGATCGCCGGTCATCTTCGTCCAAAGCCGTTCGACCGCCGAGGCGCGGGTGATGGTGGCCACGCGATCCTCTGTCACGACCTCGCCATAGGGGGCCATGATCTCGGGGCCATGCACCAATACTTCATCACCCGGGTGGACGACGGCCCCGTTGTTGAAGCGCACATGCGCGTGAAGGCTTTCGAACTTGTGGGAGATCTCAACCGTGCAGGGCGCGGTCTCCTTCTCGCGGGTAAATATTCCCATTTCTTGGTTCCCTGTTTTTTGTGGGAGGACCCATGTTCCCTATCCTCCCGGTCAGTCCAGCAGCCGCGCGAAAGCTGCCGCGTTATCGGCACCGAAGCCGATCAGTTCCGCACGCCAACCGGTCAGGTCGTCGTACAGAGAGAGCCGTCCGCCTTCGTAGCGGACAAGCCTGACGGGCGCGTCGAGCGGCGCGTCGATCTTGCCGCGCTCATGTCTCAGCACCCGCCAGATTCCAGAGATGAACCCCCCCTCCAGGGGTCCATAGACTCGAATGACATTGCCATCCGTGTCGTAGACAGTGGCACGTCCCGAATTGCTGCCCTCGATCACGATCATCCGCTCGACCGCGACCGGTTCGGTCTGGTCGGGCAAGGCGGACAGGGGTTGGTCAGTGAACCGCGCCCAGGCGACGATCACAAGCGAGAACAGGACCATCCCGAACATCGCCTTGATCAGGATCGGCGGGATCTTCTCCATTCCGTCCTGCTGGCGGGGTCGCTTCTGGGGATCGGTGGCGGCCATGTCTTACTCCGCTGCCAGCGTGTCTTCGTCGGGGACACGCGCAAGCCTGGGTTCGGAAACCCGCGTTTCCGCCGCGTCGGCGATGATCCGTGCGACCTTCGCCGCGTCAGGGATGCAGCGGAACGCGGGTTCCGTGCGGGCCATCCGCCATGGTCGGACATGCGGCCAGCACAAGAGATAGGAAAACTGCGTCTTGCCCATCAGTTCGAAGGCGATCGTCCCCGTCCCGGATTTCCGAAGGTCGAGGTTCGCGTTACCGATCCAGGTAAAGGGCAGGTTCAGCGTCATGGTAAGCGCTGCCCCGATCCGCAGCGCAACGCGCTTGTTGGTGACGGTATAGACGGTCGCCTTGGCCTGGACGAAGGCCGTGATCATGAGCAGGGCACAGACCACGGCCCCCAGGACCAGGAAGAACGAAGAGGCGACCGCCGCCTGGGCCAGAGACATCGTCTCGGTGGCGACGATCACACGCCAGAGAAAGAGCACGACGAAATAGCCCGCCGCCCAGTAGAGCGCGAGGCTCTCTCTGGCGAGCGCCAACCAGTCGGGCGCGCCCTGCCAGAGGATTTCCTCCCCTTCGGGCAAGTGCGTGGGCAGGCCCCTGATGGGTTCGACGGCGAAATCGTCGTGGGACATCGGTCCACTCTCTCCTAGATGACGGCCTCCTGCCGGGCGGGATCGGCATAGAGCATGCCACCGCCGTAGTAGGCGCAGATCTTCTCTTCCTCAAGCTTGGTCACCTGCGTGGCCGACTTGATCGTGGGCACGCCGGCAAAGTGCTTGCCGTAGATCAGGCGCACGCGGACCTCGGGGTTGAACCAGCTGATCTTGGCGACCTGCATGGGGATAAGCCGACGACCGCCACCATGGGCGCTGTCAAGTTCCATCTCGAGATAGCGCACGAGCTGTTCGGGCTCGTCCACCCACATGTCGACGATCTTGCCGACCGCCTCGCCGTCCCCGGCAACCACGGTCATGCCGCGCGGGTCACGCCCCGCCGACACCTTGAAGCCGGCCAGCGCCGCCATCGGCTGGATCTTGGGATGGCCGCGGCCGTCAAGCTCGGGCTCATCCTTGCGGGCACACCAGGAGGCCGGGCCCACGCCGTCGACCATCGGATCGCCGGTCGGGATCAGCGGGTAGCCGTTGTTGGGCGTGCCCTTCTTCAGCGGAAGATTGGCATTGCGCGCATCTGTCTGCATGTCGGGCACCGTCTTGTCGCCCTGGCCATGCGGCAGTTTGTAGGTCTTCTTTTCCGGCACCCAGAACAGGCCCTGGTTGGGCGCGGCCTTGCCCAGCTCGTCTTCGAGCGGGAAGCCCTCGTGCATGTTCGCGCGCTGGAGGTAGAAGACCAGTCCGGCGAAGAACAGCCAGAATGACCAGATGGACAGACTGGCGAGATCGAAGTTTCCGAAAAAAGCGTTGACCATGGGTTCGGTCCTCCGGGTCAGGTTGGGAAGTCGGCCAGCCCGATCTTGGCCGAGGAATCCCTGTTGGGATGGTTGCCGTCCTGTGGCCGCACGAGCGGCCCCAGAACCATGAGTGTCACGAAGAGAAGGACGATCTCAATGTGGTAGACCGCCGCGTATCCCGTCGCAGGGGTTTCGAGCCCCTTTCCGAACGCGCCCGAAAGCGCGAAGTGGTTCATAACGTCCCTGAGCGTGCCGCCGATCGCCACGGCAAGCCCCGCCGCGGTCGCCTGCGCCGCGCCCCAGGCGCCCAGCGCGAGCCCGCGACCAGCCTTGCCGTCGGCAGGCATCACCATCGCCGCTGTCAGGGTCGCAACCGCGAAAAGGCCGCCGCCAAAGCCGATCAGCCCCGCGCCGAAGAAGAACAGGGGCGCCGCGCCAAGCGGCCCGGACAGGATCACCAGCGTGAAGGCGCCGATCCCCGACAGGACACCGGTGGCCCCCATGCGGTAAAGGTTCATGCCCTGCGCCAGCCATCGCGCCGCGAGGCCAAAGCCCACCAGCGCCCCCGCGGCCCAGGTGCCGGTCAGCATCGTCGTGGACGAGACCGACAGGCCCAGCACCTCGCCGCCATAGGGTTCCAGCAGCACGTCCTGCATGTTGAAGCCAAGCGTGCCGACCGCCACCACGGCCAATAGCCGCCCGGCCTGCCCTCCCGAGGCGAAATCGCGCCAGGCGTCGGAGAAGCTGGGGGGACGCGTCGAGCGTTCCTCCTTGCTCATCGGGTTCATGGGCTCCTGCTTCCAGAGCGCCACGAGGTTGAGCACCAGCGTCGCCACGGCGGCGCCCTGCACGACGCGGATCAGCGTCAGCTGGCTGAAGTCGCGCAGCAGCCAGCCGATCACCAGCGCGGAAACACCCATGCCGACCAGGAACATGACGTAAAGCAGCGCCACGACGCGCGGCCGTGTTTCATCGGTCGCCCGGTCCGAGGCAAGCGCAAGCCCCACGGTTTGGGTCATGTGGATCCCGAGGCCCGTCATCAGGAAAGCGATGCCCGCCAGAACCTCGCCGGCCCAGGCGGGCCCCAGCGTCTGGTCGCCTGACAGCACGATCAGCGCGAACGGCATGACCGCCAGCCCGCCCATCTGCCAGAGCGTGCCGAACCACATGTAGGGGATGCGCTTCCAGCCGATGGCCGAACGGTAATTGTCGGACTTGAATCCCATCAGCGCCCGGAACGGCGCCGTCATCACCGGCAGCGCGATCATCAGCGCCACCATCATCGCGGGAATCGACAACTCGACGATCATCACCCGGTTCAGCGTGCCCAGCAGCATCACCGTCGCCATGCCGACAGAGACCTGGAACAGCGACAGCCGCAGCAATTGCCGAAGCGGGAAATCGTCCGACACCGCATCGGCAAAGGGCAGATAGCGGATGCTGAGCTGTGCCATCTTCCGGGCGCTGAGGATCATGGCTCAAGCTCCATCGCCTGGCTGATGTAGAAGCCCTTGGCCACCCTAAGGACCGGCCTTAGATGCCCCTTGACCCCGGCCTTGCGCAGCGCATTCGCGATGCGCGCCTCGGAATGTGGGATGATCCGCGGCGACCGGTCCGAGCGCGGGAACAGCTTGCCCGCAACATGCATCGCCGACAGAAGCGGCGTTTTCGGCGCGACGGTAAAGATGATCTTGCCACGGGTGCGCGCGGCAAGCTTGCCCAGCGCCGCAGCGATGTCCGTGGCCTTGTAGTGGATCAGGCTGTCCATCGCCATCACGTAGTCGAAGCTGCCCAGCCGGTCGGACAGCATGTCGCCCGCGATGAAGGTGATCTGCCGGTGATATTTCTCGGGGATGCGGCTTTTCGCAACATCCAGAAGGCTTTGCGAGATGTCGCAGGCCACCACCTCGGCACCCTTCTGCACCAGTTCAAGCGTCATCGGCCCTGCGCCGCAGCCGGCGTCGAGCACGCGTTTGCCGGTCAGGTCGTCCGGCAGCCGCGCAAGCATACCCGCGCGCATCTGGTCGCGCCCCTCACGCACCGTCTGGCGGATACGCGAGACCGGGGCGTCCGAGGTCAGCCGTTCCCACGTCTTCGATGCGGTGCGGTCGAAGTAGTGTTCCAGACGTTCCCGTGTCTTGGCATAACTGCTGGACATCAATCAAACCCGAGCAATTCAAAGATCTCGCGGTCCGGCAACGGCGCGGGCGCCAGCGGCTCGGTACCGTTCCACAGCGTTTCGGCCAGCCGGATGTATTCGGCGCGGCAGTTCACGATATCCTCGTCATCGGGCATCTCGAACAGCGTCTTTTTCATCAGCCGCGACCGCCGGATCGCATCGACCAGCGGCATATGCGCAATCCGGTTGAACCCGACGCGGCTGCAATACTTGTCCACCTGGTCAGTGTCTTCGGACCGGTTGGCGATGCAGCCCGCAAGCCGCACATGATAGTTCTTGGACTTGGCCTGGACCGCGGCAATGATGCGGTTCATCGCGTAGATCGAGTCGAAATCGTTGGCGGTCACGATCACCGCACGGTCGGCATGCTGCAAGGGCGCGGCGAAGCCGCCGCAGACCACATCGCCCAGCACGTCGAAGATCACCACATCGGTGTCTTCCAGCATGTGGTGCTGCTTCAACAGCTTGACGGTCTGGCCAACGACATAGCCGCCGCAGCCGGTGCCCGCCGGCGGGCCGCCCGCCTCGACGCACATCACGCCGTTGAAGCCCTTGGTGACGAAATCCTCGGGGCGCAGTTCCTCGGGGTGGAAATCCACCTCCTTCAGGACGTCGATAACCGTCGGCTGCAGATGCCCGGTCAGGGTGAAGGTCGAATCGTGCTTGGGGTCGCAGCCGATCTGAAGCACGCGCTTGCCCAGCATGGAAAAGGCCGCCGACAGGTTGGACGAGGTCGTCGACTTGCCGATGCCGCCCTTGCCGTAGACCGAAAAGACCTTGGCCCCCTCGATCTTCATCGTCTCGTCCTGATGGACCTGGACAGAGCCTTCGCCGTCCTCGCCTCTCAGGGTCGGAATTTCATCTCTGGGGCTCATTGGTTCCCTCCGTTCGCGGCTCTATTCGGCCGCCACTATGCCTTCGAGCCGGTCTTCCAGCTCGTCGGCGGCCGCCTGAAGCGCGGCCAGGGTTTCGGCGTCGGGTTGCCAGTAGTTGCGGTCATGCGCTTCCAGAAGCCGGTTCGCCAGCTTGGCCGAGGCCGCCGGGTTCAGGCTTGCCAGCCGTTTGCGCATCTCTTCGTCCAGGACGAAGGTTTCCGACAGCCGTTGATACACCCAGGGCTCCACTTGGCCAGTCGTTGCCGACCATCCCAGGGTGTTGGTGACCTGCGCCTCGATCTGGCGCACGCCTTCGTGCCCGTGCTTCAGCATGCCCTCGAACCATTTGGGGTTCAGGCTGCGGGACCGGGTTTCCAATGCGACCTGCTCCTTGAGCGTGCGCACCTTGCCTTCGCCGCGGGTCTGGTCGCCGATGTAGACGGCGGCCTCTTCGCCCTTGGCGCGTTTCACCGCGCGGGAAATCCCGCCCAGCGTATCGAAGTAGTGATCGACCGTGGTCACGCCCAGTTCCACGCTTTCGAGGTTCTGATAGGCGATGTCCACATCCTTCAGCGTCTGCTGCAGCAGCGCGGCATTGGCCTTGGACTTGCCGTCGCGGCCATAGGCAAAGCTCTTGCGGGCTTCGTAGGCGTCGGCCAGTTCGTCCTCTTCGCCCCAGGCGCCCGAGTCGATCAGCCCGTTGACGTTCGCGCCATAGGCACCCTCGGCATTCGAGAAGACCCGCAGGCTGGCGGTGTCCATGTCGACGCCCATCTTCTGGGCGTGCGCCAGCGAATGGGCGCGGATGAAGTTCATGTCCAGCGGCTCGTCCGCGGCCATCGCGGCCTTCCAGGCGGCCTCGGCCAGCATCCTTGTCTGCAGGGGCAGCAGGTCGCGGAAGATGCCCGAAAGCGTCATCACCACGTCGATCCGGGGCCGGCCGAGTTCGGCCAGCGGCACCAGATCGGCGCCACAGAGCCGGCCATAGCTATCGAAGCGCGGCTTCGCCCCCATCAGCGCCATCGCCTGCGCGATCGGGCCGCCATCCGACTTGATGTTGTCCGACCCCCACAGGACCATCGCGACGGACCGGGGCAGGGTCGGGTGCGCCTCCAGAAGCTTCTGCGCCTGTTTCGCGCCTTCCTGCATGGCGAACATCGTCGGCATGCGGAACGGGTCGAAGGCGTGGATGTTGCGCCCCGTCGGCAGGACCTCGGCCGACCGGATCAGGTCGCCGCCGGGCACCGGCTGGATGTAGCGCCCGCCCAGCGCGCGCAGCAGCGCCGGGATCTCGGTGTCCTGCTGCAGCCAGTGATCGACCCGCTCTCGGGTCTCGTCGTCGACATCGCACATAACGCGCAGATGCTCGGCGCGTTCGGCATCGGTGACCGGCCGGCCCAGAACGTGCAACCCGTCGGGGATCAGCGCGTCCTCGGTTTCCAGCAGCTTCAGCCACAGCTTCTCGGGCGGCGTGCCGCCCATGTCGACCGCTTCGGCCTGCATGCGGATCAGCTCTTCCAGATCGGCCTGCTCGGGCGAGCCGGGTTCCATCTGGCGCCAGCGGGTCAGGCTGTCCTTGAGTTCCTGCAACCCCTTGTAGAGGCCCGAGGCCGCCAGCGGGGGCGTCAGGTGGGTGATTGTCACCGCGTTCGATCGCCGCTTGGCCAGCGTCGCCTCGGAGGGGTTGTTCGAGGCATAGAGATACACGTTCGGCATGTCGCCGATCAGCCGGTCCGGCCAGTCGCGCGCGCCCATGCCGGACTGCTTGCCCGGCATGAATTCCAGCGCGCCATGCATCCCGAAATGCAGCAGGACATCGGCGCGGAACGTGTTCTTGAGCCACAGGTAGAACGCGCTGAAGGCATGCGTCGGGGCAAAGCCCCGTTCGAACAGCAGGCGCATCGGGTCGCCCTCGTAGCCGAAGGTCGGCTGGACGCCCACGAAGACGTTGCCGAACTCGCGGCCCAGAACGAAGACACCGCGCCCGTCCGAGCGGATCTTGCCCGGCGCCGGTCCCCAGACCGCCTCGATCTCATTCAGCCACGGCGTGCCGCGCACCAGGTCGTCGGCGGGCACATGGGCGCAGACATTCGCCTCCTGCCCATACTGCTTGGCGTTGCCGTCAAGGATCGCCTTGCGCAGGTCGTCCACGCTGGCGGGCAACTCGCCCACCTGGTAGCCCTCGGCCTTCATCCTGTGGAGCGTGTTGAACAGGCTCTCGAAAACCGACAGATAGGCCGCGGTGCCGACCGCGCCCGCGTTCGGCGGGAAGCCGAACAGGATCACGCCCACCTTGCGCTCGGCCACCTGCGACCGGCGCAGGCGCGCCAGCCGCTCGACCCGGGCCGCCAGCGTCGCCACCCGCTCGGAACAGGCGGCCATCGCCTTGGTCTCGGTCAGGCAGGCACAGCCCTTGGCACAGCCCTGGCAGCCCTCGGGGCCGTGGCGCCCGCCGAACACGGTGGGCGAGATCGCCCCGTCCAGTTCCGGCAGCGCAATCAGCATCGTGGTCTCGACCGGGCCAAGCCCGCCCGAGGATGCCCCCCACTGGCCCAGCGTCTGGAATTCCAGCGGGTGCGCGGCGATATAGGGCACGTCGAGCGCGCTCAGCGTCTCGACCGCCGCCTCGCTGTCGTTATAGGCGGGCCCGCCGATCAGGCTGAACCCGGTCAGCGACAGGAGCGTGTCGACATGCACGCCGGTCTCGCCGCGGAAATAGGCGTCTATGGCGGGCCGCGCATCCAGACCGCCCGCGAAGGCCGCGATCACCCGGATGCCGCGTTCTTCCAGTGCACGGATCACCGCGTCGTAATGGGCGGTGTCGGAGGCCAGGATGTAGGACCGCATCAGAAGGAGGCCGACCGTGGCCACGGGCTGCGCGGGGCGCGGCAGGTGGGCCGGGTCGGTGGTGATGCCATGCGGCAGGTCAGGGTGATAAAGGCCGACCTCCGGATACTCGACCGGCGCCTCGGAATGGGCACCGCGCCAGGATTTCTCATGCGCGTAGCGCGAGATCAGGAAACGCACCATCTGCTCGACGTTGTCGTCCGAGCCACCCAGCCAGTATTGCATGGTCATGAACCACGCGCGCAGGTCCTGCGCCTTGCCGGGGATGTATTTCAGCATCTTGGGCAGGCGTCGCAGCATCGCCATCTGCTTTTCGCCGCCGCCCTTGGGCGCGCCGTTCGTGCCTTCCTTGGATCCGCGCAGCTTCTTCAAGAGCTTCATCGGCCCCGAGGCGGGCTTCATCATGTCCAGATCGCCCATCCGGGTCAGCTGGACGATCTGCTTGTCGGCGATCACGCCGATCATCGCGTCGCAGGACTCGCGCCGGGCCTGAAGCTCGGGCAGGATCGCGGTGATGTGTTCCTCGATGAAAAGAAGGTTGGCGATGATGATGTCGCCATGCAGAACGTCGTCCTTGGCGCGGGCTAGCGCCTCGGGGTTTTCGGCCCAGGTCGCGGCGGCATGGACAGAGACGGTCAGCCCCGGAAAGTCGTCGCGCAGCCGCTCGGTGACACGGGCCGCGGGGCCCGCCGAGTGGGAATCCAGCGTGACGATGACGACTCGATAGCCGGGGATGTGACGATCATCGCGCATAATGTGCCTTCGCCTCGTACAAGGTTTCGACGCTGATCTGGGTGACACCCTTCTCAAGCGCGAATTTCTCGGTGTTCCGCTTGGCCTTGCCGCGCACGAAGAAGGGTATCTTCTTCAACTCGCGCTCGGCATCCGACAGCCACACGATGTTGCCTTCGGCAGGCGCCGCGCCGGCCGCGGCCATGGCGGGTTCCGGCTCGGCCGCGGGCGACTCGTCCAGCGCGCGCAGCTTGGCCGCGCCGCCATGGTGCGAGGCGCCGGCCTCGTCGTGGAACTCGAAGTCCTCGCGGAACATGTGCAGCAGGTGTTCCTCGAGGCCCATCACCAGCGGGTGGACCAGCGTGTCGAAGATCACGTTCGCCCCCTCCCAGCCCATGACGGGGGAGTAGCGGGCGGGGAAATCCTGAACATGGACAGGCGCCGAGATCACCGCGCAGGGGATGCCCAGCCGCTTGCCGATATGGCGTTCCATCTGGGTGCCGAGGATCATCTCGGGCGCCAGGTCCTCGATCGCCTTCTCGACCTCGAGATAGTCGTCGGTGACCAGCGCCTCGACGCCGTACTCCTTGGCCAACGCGCGGATATCACGAGCGAATTCGCGGTTGTAGCAGCCCAGCCCCACGACCTCGAAGCCCATCTCGTCGCGCGCCATGCGCGCCATGCATTTGACATGCGTCGCGTCGCCGAACAGGAAGACCCGCTTGCCGGTCAGGTAAGTCGAGTCGACCGACTGCGAATACCAGGGCATCCGCAGGCGGCTGTCGTCGTACTTCGGCGGAACACCCGCAAGCGCCGCGACCTCCGCGATGAAATCGCGCGTCGCGCCGACGCCGATGGGCACGACCTTGGTATAGGGCTGGCCCAGGGTCTTTTCGGCCCAGCGCGCCGCGGCCTCGGCATGTTCGGGATACATCAGCACGTTGAAATGCGCGGCCCCCATCCGGGCGATGTCGGCGGGCGTCGCGCCCATCGGCGCGACCACGTTCACGCCGATCCCCATCTCCTCCAGCATTGCCGTCACCTCGACGATGTCGTCGCGGTGGCGGAATCCAAGGCCCGTGGGCCCGATCAGGTTCGCGCTGACATGCGCGCTGCGCTGCATCGGGCGGGCCAGCGCCTTGACGATCTGGAAGAAGGTCTCGTCGGTGCCGAAGTTTTCCTTGCGCTGGTAGCTCGGCAGTTCCAGCGGGATCACCGGAACGGGCAGGCCCATGGTTTCCGCCATGCCGCCCGGATCGTCCTGGATCAGTTCCGCCGTGCAAGACGACCCCACGATCAGCGCCTGCGGCTTGAACCGGTCATAGGCGTCCTGCAGCGCGGTCTTGAACAGGTTCGCCGTATCGGCACCGAGGTCGCGCGCCTGAAAGGTGGTGTAGCTGACCGGCGGGCGGTGGCCCCGCCGCTCGATCATCGTGAACAGCAGGTCGGCATAGGTGTCGCCCTGGGGCGCGTGCAGGACGTAGTGCAGCCCCTTCATGGCCGTCGCCACCCGCATGGCACCCACATGGGGCGGGCCCTCGTAGGTCCAGACCGTCAGCTTCATGCCGCGCCCTCCAGACCGCTCAGCAGCGCGCGGCGGCGCAGCGGGCGGGCGAACAGGCCGGCGAGATCCCCGGCCTGTTCATAAAGATGAACGGGGGTGAAGACGAGCTCAATGGCCCATTTCGTCGCCATGCCTTCGGACTCCAGCGGGTTGGCAAGGCCCAGCCCGCAGACCGTCAGATCGGGCCGCGCCGCGCGGCAGCGATCAAGCTGCAGGTCGACATCCTGCCCCTCGGCGATGACCGGCCCCTCGGCCAAGAGGTCGAGATCGGGGCCCACGATCTGCTTGTTGATGAAGGGCGCGCCGACCTCGACGGCCGTCATGCCACATTCGCGGGTCAGGAAGCGGGCCAGCGGAATTTCAAGCTGGCTGTCGGGGAAGAAGAAGATCGACTTGTCCCGCAGCGTCTCGGCGGCCGCGGCGATGGCCTTGCGGGCGCGGGCGCGGGGGGCGTCGGTGACGCGGGCGAAGGTGTCGGCATCGACGCCGAACTCCTGCGCGATGGTCCAGAGCCAAGCGGTCGTGCCCTCTTCGCCGAAGGGGAAGGGTGCGGACAGCAGGCGCGCACCGCGGCGTTCTAGGAAGGCGGCAGTCTCGTTCAGGAAGGGCTGGGTCAGCGCGACGACGGTGTTCGCCCCCACGCCCGGCGTCTCGGCGGCGCGGTGCGCCGGCAGGCAGCGCACTGGCGCCACGCCCATGTCGCGCAACAGACCCAGGGCCTGATCCTCGACCACATCGGGCAGCGCGCCGACCAGCAGAAGCTGGCGCTCGTTGGTGTCGGGCAGGGTCGGCACCATGGCGGCAAGGCAGGCATCCTCGCCCTCGGTAAAGGTCGTCTCGATGCCCGAGCCGGAATAGTTCAGCACCCGCACATGCGGCGCATGGCGCTGGGTCAGGCGTTCGGCCGCGCGGTGCAGGTCGAGCTTGATGACCTCGGACGGGCACGATCCGACAAGGAAGAGCTGGCGGATGTCGGGACGACGCGCCAGCAGGCGGTCGACCTCGCGGTCAAGCTCCTCGTTGGCGCAGGCCAGGCCCGCGAGGTCCTTCTCTTCCAGGATGGCGGTGCCAAAGCGCGGCTCGGCAAAGATCATCACACCGGCGGCCGATTGCAGCAGGTGCGCGCAGGTGCGGCTGCCCACCACCAGGAAGAAGGCGTCCTGCATCTTGCGGTGCAGCCAGATGATGCCGGTCAGCCCGCAGAACACCTCGCGCTGGCCGCGCTCTTTCAGCACGGGGGCGTTGCGGCAGCCATGGGCCGGCGGCTGGGGCGCGAAATCCTTCATGCCATCGCCTCGGCGGAGTCGGCATGGCCCTGCAGCCGCGCCATCCGCAATTTCCACAGGAACTGGGCCGCGTTGATCACGTAGGCGGCATAGGCGGCCAGCGCGATGAACATCTGGCCAGTCGGGCCGACATTCCCGGTCAAGAGCGCCCAAAGATAGAGCGTGTGCAGGAAGATCACCAGCATCGAGAAGACGTCTTCCCAGAAGAACGCCTTGGCGAACAGGTACTTGCCGAACACGACCTTTTCCCAGATCGCGCCGGTGACCATGATCGTGTAAAGGACGAAAGTCTTGACGACGATCGAGATCGTCGCTGCCTCATAGCCCGCGCCGGTCCACAGATAGCGGATCACAAGACCGATCGACACAAGGAACACCAGGAATTGCACTGGCGCAAGAACACCCTGGACAACCGTCCAGACTGTCTCGTCACGTCTCCGGCGCTCTTCCGGGGTATAGAGCTGGACCACCTTTCCGGCGGCTCCGCTTCTCTCCGACATCCTCCGACTCCCTGACAGGCGGTGGCGGTGTCAAGTTAGACCTCAGCGCCGGAAAGTGTCAATTGTAATTTACACTCTTTCCGTCTACACTCGACCAACACGGAGAGGTCCCCCCACCCTTGGGGCGGCGGTGAAAGCCATTACAAAACAAAAGGCTAAACCGTTCGAGCTTGATTCCTCTCCGCATGAGGGCGAGGAAGTGTCAATTGTCTTTGACAACGCTGGACAGTGAGAGAACGGGCCCCTTGACCGGGGCTGGGCGAATCCATCCCGCGCAGGATCGGGAGGCGACCTGGAATGCATGACACGCGCGGAGCCTTGCCACCCGATCCGGGACAGGCACGCCACGACGAGGTGGAATCGCTCGCCGCTCAGGTACTGTCCGCGCTGGCGCAAAGGTCCGGGCAATCCGGACATGCGATCGACGAGGCCATGCTGAACCGGTTCTGCAGCGACATCCTGAAAGGCGACAAGTCGCTGCGGACGGACGCGGTGGCCGAGTTGCAGCGCAAGGGCGTCGGCGTCTCGGCGATCCTCGACGGATATATCCCCGCGGCCGCGCGCGAGCTGGGCGAGCGTTGGTGCCGCGACGAGTTGAGCTTTGCCGATGTCACCATCGGTTCGGCACGCCTGCAGGCGATCATGCGCGAACTCAGCGCGCCCTGGGTCACCGACGCGATGACACCCGCCGACGCACCGAACGTGATGCTGATCGTGCCGCTGGAGGAATTCCACACGCTGGGCGGCATGACCGCGACAAGCCAGCTGCGCCGGATGGGCATCTCGGTCTGCCTCTGCCTCGGCCAGACCGAGGACGAGATATTGGAGAAGGTGGCCGCGCGCCGCTTCGACATGATCGCGATCTCGGTCTCGTGCCGCCACAAACTGGATTCGGCGCGGCGGCTGGTCGGCCAGATCCGCGCCGCCTGCGGCGAGGGCGTGCCGATCGTGATCGGCGGACGGGTGGTCGAAGGCACCGAGGACGTGTGTGCGCTGACCGGGGCCGATCATGCGACGGTCGACCCCCGCGAGGCGTTGAAGCTGTGCGGCGTCCGGGCGCCCGTTCCGGCCCCGAACGACCGGCTGGCGAGGATTTGACGATGCGGAGGCGGCCGGATCGGCCGTTTGATCTGGGGTGAGCTCAAGGGGCACAAAATACTGGAGCAGCGGTGCGATACCGCTGATCGCCCCCGAAATGCTGGGCGAGGTCATTGCTGCGGCCTCGGATATCGCGATCGTGCTGTCGCTCGAAGGCCGGATTCTCTCGGTGCTCGTCAATGCGGGCCATCGGTCCTTTGGTGCGCTCGACCACTGGGAAGGCCGCGATATCCGCGATGTATTGACCGAGGACAGCCAGCCCAAGCTGGAGGCCAAGCTCAACCTGTTCGCCGAAGGCGGCGACAGCGCCAAGCCGGTCGAACTGAACCACCGGGATGGCGAGAACTGGGATTTCCCGGTGCGCTACTCGTTCCACCGCATCGGTCCGGATGGCAGCGTGCTATTGCTTCTGGGCCGCGACCTGCGCCCCATCGCCGAGATGCAGATGCAGCTGATCGAGGCGCAGATGGCGCTGGAGCGGGACTACGAGACCCAGCGCGAATATGACACCCGCTATCGCGTGCTCAGCGAGGCGACGCGGGATGCCTTTGTCTTCGTCGGCACGAAATCAGGCCGCGTGATCGATGCCAATCCGGCGGCCTGCGCGCTGTTGGGCGTCGCGCGCAGCGACCTGATCGGCAACGCCGTGGCCCAGGAATTCGACGGCCGCCGCCGGGCCGAATTCGTCGAGGCGTTGAACCTGCGGGCAATGGACGAAACGGCCGGCCCGCTCGAAGCAGAGGCCCGGCGCACCCGGACGCCGGTGCGGATCATGCCCACCGCCTTCCGCGCCGCGGGAGAGCCGCTGATCCTGTGCCGGATCGACCCGGTCGAAGCCGCCGCGGCGGGCGGCAACGAAATGACCGAGACGCTGCGCGCCTTCTTCGAAGAGGGCGTCGACGCCATCGTCTTCACCGACCCCGATGGCGTGATCCTGACTGCGAACGAAAGCTTTCTCGGGCTTGCGGATGCGCCGCAGGTCTCCTCGGTCAAGGGCCGGTCGCTGGGTGACTACCTGGTGCGGGGTAGCGTCGATCTGCGTGTGCTGGTCGAGAATGCGACCCGCACCGGGCAGATGCGGATGTTCGCAACCAAGCTGGCCGGGGAGTACGGCGCGCAGGTATCGGTTGAAATCTCGGCCACCTACCTGTCCGAACAGGACCACCCCTGCATCGTCTTCGTGATCCGCGACGCCAGCCGGCTGGAAGGCGTCCGCAAGCCCGGCGTCGCGGTGTCGGACGACGCGATGCGGTCGGTGATGGAATTGGTCGGTTCGGCCACGCTGAAGGACATCGTGGCCGAAACGACGGATGTGGTCGAAAAGATGTGCATCGAGACGGCGGTCGAGTTGACCCGAAACAACCGGGTCGCCGCCGCCGAGATGCTGGGGCTCTCGCGCCAGAGCCTTTACGTGAAGCTGCGCAAGTACGGGCTTCTGAGCAGGGACGGCAGCGGCGAGTGAGCCCCGCCGACAGGAACAGATGCCCGGACCGGGCCAGGGAGAGCATGCGGAAGACATGACCGATATCTCGAACCTCCAGACCCGGCGCCTGCCGGAGCCCGCCGCCATGGTGACGCTGATCAAGCCGATCACCTGGTTCCCGCCGATGTGGGCCTATCTCTGCGGCACGGTCTCGTCGGGGGTCTCGCCCCTGTCCAAGCCGGGGCTCGTGCTGCTGGGCATCGTGCTGGCAGGCCCCGTGGTCTGCGGCATGAGCCAGGCGGCGAACGACTGGTGCGACCGGCATGTGGACGCGATCAACGAACCCTACCGCCCGATCCCCTCGGGGCGCATCCCGGGCCGCTGGGGGCTGTGGATCGCGCTGGCGATGTCCTTGTTGTCGCTGGTGATCGGCTGGCAACTTGGCCCCTGGGGTTTCGTCGCCACGATCCTCGGCGTGGCCGCGGCCTGGGCCTATTCGGCGGAGCCCGTTCGGCTGAAGAAATCCGGCTGGTGGGGGCCGGGGCTGGTGGGCCTGTCCTACGAATCCCTGCCGTGGTTCACGGGGGCGGCGGTGCTGTCGGCAGGCGCGCCGTCCGTCTATGTCGTCATCATAGCGCTGCTCTACGGGATCGGCGCGCATGGAATCATGACGCTGAACGATTTCAAGGCGCTTGAGGGCGACCGCAAGATGGGCGTCAACTCGCTGCCCGTGACGCTTGGCCCGGAAAAGGCCGCCTGGGTGGCCAGTATCGTCATGGCGGTGCCACAGGTGGTGGTGATCGCGCTGCTGTTCCTCTGGGACCGGCCGTTCCATGCGCTTGGCGTCACCGCCGTTCTGCTGGTCCAGTTCTGGGCGATGTCGGTGATGATGAAGGATCCCAAGGGCAAGGCGCCCTGGTATAACGGCGTGGGCGTCGTCCTTTACGTCTCGGGCATGATGATCTCGGCCTTCGCGATCCGCATGCTGGGGGCCGGCGCATGACGCTGGGCTGGCTCCAGATCGTCCGGCTGGGCCTTGTCCAGATGTGTCTTGGTGCCATCGTGGTGCTGACAAGCTCTACGCTGAACCGGCTGATGGTGGTGGAACTGGCGCTGCCCGCGATCCTGCCGGGTCTGCTGGTGGGGCTGCATTACGCGATCCAGATCACCCGGCCGAACTGGGGCTTTCTGTCCGATACCAAGGGGCAGAGGACGCGCTTCATCATCGGGGGCATGGCCATGCTTGCGCTTGGCGGGTTCTCGGCCGCACTGGGCGTCGTCGTGATGGAGACCAACCACCTGGCCGGTCTCGCGATCTCGATCCTCGCCTATGCACTGATCGGGGTGGGCGTCGCGGCCTCGGGAACGTCGCTTCTGGCGCTCTTGGCCACCGCCACCGCGCCCGACCGCCGGGCGGCGGCGGCCACGATCACCTGGCTGATGATGATCGCCGGGATCGCCATCACCGCGGGCACGGTCGGCGCCTTCCTTGACCCCTACACTCCCGCGCTGCTGCTGAAGATCGTCGCCACCGTCACCATCGGCGCGGTGATCGTCACCACGCTGGCCGTCTGGGGTATCGAAAAACGCGTCGTCGCGCGGCGCGAGCCCGACGAGATGCCGTTCTGGCAAGGCTTCAAGGAAGTCTGGGCCGAGCGAAGCGCGCGCATCTTCACCCTTTTCGTGTTCCTGTCCATGTCGGCCTATTTCATGCAGGAACTGATCCTCGAACCCTATTCGGGCCTCGTCTTCGGCTTCACGCCCGGGCAGTCGACCTCGCTTTCCGGCGCCCAGCATGGTGGCGTCTTCGTCGGCATGATCGTGGTGGGTATCGGCTCGTCCGTGCTGCGCATCGGCGCGCTGAGAACCTGGGTGATCGCAGGCTGCCTTGGTTCGGCGGCGGCACTGGTCACGATCACGTGGCTGGGAAATTACGGTGCGCATCTGCCGCTGACGCCCGCCGTGGTGCTGATGGGCTTCTTCAACGGGATGTTCACGGTGGCCGCGATCAGCGCGATGATGGCGCTGGCCGGCGAGGGCCGCGGCGCGCGCGAGGGCACGCGCATGGGTCTTTGGGGCGCGGCGCAGGCGATTGCCGCGGGCTTTGGCGGGCTGCTGGGCGCAGCGGCGGCCGACGTGATGCGCACCATGATTGACGACGCACCGGCCTTCGGGACGGTGTTCCTGACCGAGGCGATCCTCTTTCTGCTGTCCGCCTGGATGGCGTGGAGGATCATGGATTCCAACCGACCCACAACAGAAAACGCGGGCCTTGTCCCGGGGGAGTGAAGCAGATGATCTTTGACGTTGTCGTCGTTGGTGGCGGCCCCGCCGGGGCTACGGCCGCAGAAGACCTGGCCCGGTCGGGCAAGAAGGTCGCCCTGATCGACCGCGAGGGCCGGATCAAGCCCTGCGGCGGCGCGATCCCGCCCCGCCTGATGAAGGATTTCGATATTTCCGACCAGCAGCTCGTGGCCAAGATCGACACCGCGCGCATGATCTCGCCCTCGGGCCGCTTTGTCGATATCCCGATCGAGGACGGGTTTGTCGGCATGGTCGACCGCAAGGATTTCGACCCGTTCCTGCGTGCCCGGGCCGAACGTGCCGGCGCCACGCGGTTCACGGGCACCTTCCTGCGGATCGAGCGCGAGGAGGAAAAGACCTTCCTCGTCTTCCGCGACAAGGAAAGCCGCGAGGAAATCCGGCTTCAGACGAAATACGTGATCGGTGCGGACGGGGCGCGCTCGGACGTGGCCCGCGCCGAGGTGCCGGGCGGCGACAAGATCCCCTACGTCATTGCCTATCACGAGATCATCGATGCCCCGATGGCGGTGGGTAACTACCAGCCCAACCGCTGCGACGTGATCTATGATGGCCGGATCAGCCCCGATTTCTACGGCTGGGTGTTCCCGCACGGGCATACCTGCTCGGTCGGCATGGGCACCGGCGTCGACGGGTTCGACCTGAAGCAGGCGACCGCCGATCTGCGCCGGATGGCCGGGCTGGAGCAGGCCGAGACGCTGCGCAAAGAGGGCGCGCCGATCCCGTTGCGCCCGATGGATCGCTGGGACAACGGCCGCGACGTGGTCGTGGTGGGCGATGCCGCAGGCACCGTCGCGCCGTCCTCGGGCGAGGGCATCTACTACGCCATGTATGGCGGGCGCATCGGCGCAATGGCGGTGTCCGCGGCGCTGGCCTCGGGCCGGGCGTCGGACCTGAAACTGGCACGCCAGATGTTCATGAAGGACCACAAGATGACCTTCCGCGCCCTGCAAAGCATGCAGGACGCCTATTACCATAGCGACGAGCGGCGCGAGCGCTTCGTCTCGCTCTGCCATGACGTGGACGTGCAGAAGCTGACCTTCGAAAGCTACATGAACAAGAAGCTGACGAAGAAGCGCCCGCTGGCCCATATCAAGATCGGCATCAAGAACGTTGCCCACCTGACCGGCCTCGTCTCGCCGCAATACACATGAGCGAGATGATCCCGGCCTGGGTCAACGGCGACCTGACGCCCGTCGAAAAGCTGGAGGCCCATCAAAAGGGCCTTCGGCACAAGGCGATTTCGGTCTTCGTGATGGATGGCGACCGCGTGCTGTTGCAGCGCCGGGCACTGGGCAAGTACCACACGCCCGGCTTCTGGACGAACACCTGCTGCACCCATCCCCGCTGGGACGAAAGCGCCGAGGACTGCGCCCGGCGGCGGCTGAGGGAAGAACTGGGGATCACCGGTCTTTCGCTCGACTTCCGCCAGCAGGTGGAGTACCGCGCCGATGTGGGCAACGGGCTGATCGAGCACGAGGTGGTGGACATCTTCGTCGCGCCCGCCGGGCCCGATCTCGGGATCGAGATGAACCCCGACGAGGTGATGGACGTCAAGTGGATCGATCTGCACGACCTCGACCACGCGGTGAGGGACGAGCCCGACGCCTATACGCCCTGGCTGCGCATCTATCTGGACCAGCACCGCGAGAGCATCTTCGGCGCCCTGTCGCCCGCCTGAGGCGGCTGTCCGCCCGGGCGCCCGGTTGAGTTTCCGGGCGCCCGGCAGGCCCTTTCAGTCGAACCAGGACAGCAGACGCCGAAGCGCTGTCCGCCTGGGCGGTTTGGTGGAAAGCGATTGCAGCAGCGCGGCCAGTTCCACGTCCTGCACATGCCCGGCCGCTTCACTCACCTCGAACCAGCGGCGTCGGCGGGTCTTTCGGTTCTTCCAGTCACGCCGAAGGCGTTCGACCACCATCGGGAACACCTCGACCTCGCAGGAATCCACCAGCCCGTGCGACATCACCCTGTGATACCGGTAGCGGCCGATCGGGTTGATGCCGACATGGCCGATTGCGCCTGCCCGGTCCAGCGCCTCGTGCTCGGCCGTCTTCCAGGGTGCGCCGCCGTTAAGGCGCCAGCCCTTCGGCATCACCCAGCGCCCCGAACCGCGCGCCGTGACCATCAGGACATACAGCGTTCCATCCGACCCCCAGCGCATGGGCAGCGCGGCGATCTGGGCTCCGGTTCGGGTTCTGTCGCGATGGGCCATGTTTCCCCGCTGCATGACTTGCCGGGTCCGCCACTTGCACCGGTCCCGGACCTGCCGACGGCAAGAGCCGCCGCGCCGCGAGTACTCGTCGACCGGCAGCAGTCTAGAGGGTGAAAGAGAACGGGGCGTTGCCGCAGCGAACGCGGCTGCGGCACACCGGCAGGTCAGCGCTTGCGGGTGAACAGGCCCGCCACGGGCAGGATCGCGTATTTCACCAGAGGAATCAGCACCGCGCCGATGGCAAGGCCGATCAGGCCGTCGATTCCCGCCGTCACCGCCCATTCCACCGCGGCATGCGCCCGCTCCGGAACACCCTGACTGGCGGCCACGGCAAGGTCGTGGATCGCAAGGTAGGGCGCCTTGAGGCCGAGTTCGTAGACCCCGTGGACGATGATCGCGCCACCGACCCAGATCATCGCCGCCGTACCCACAATCACGAGAAGCCGCATGAAGGAGGGCATCCAGCGCACGATCCCGACGCCCAGCGCCCGGGTCGCCGCCAGCCGCCCCTTGGCGGCCAGGGCAAGACCCGCATCATCGGCCTTCACGATCAGGCCCACGGCCCCGTAGACTGCAACGGTAATGATGACACCCGCAACGGCCAGCGCCGCGGCGACCATCCACAACGGCAGCCCGGCAGGCAGCGCCGCCAGGGTGATTGTCATGATCTCGGCCGACAGGATGAAATCGGTCTTGATCGCCCCTTTGACCTTCTTCTCCTCAAGATGCGCATCGCTCAGCTTCTCACGGTAGAGATCGTCCTCGTGGTGATCGGCGGGATTGATCGCGTGCCAGACCTTCTCGGCCCCTTCGAAGCACAGATACGCGCCCCCCAGCATCAAGAGCGGCGCAATGGCCCATGCCGCGAACAGCGACAGCACCAGGGCCAGCGGCAGCAGGATCACCAGCTTGTTGAACAGCGACCCCTTGGCAATATTCCAGACGATCGGAATTTCACGGTCAGCCGAGAAGCCGTGGACGTATTTCGGCGTCACCGCGGCATCGTCGATCACCGCGCCAGCGGCCTTGGAGGAGGCCTTGACCGCCTGCCCCACCACGTCATCGACCGAGGCCGCCGCCACCTTGGCAATGGCCGCGACGTCGTCGAGGAGCGCCAGAAGACCGCTCATATTTATTACTCCGCTGCCGAACCGTGGCGGAGGATAACCCCTGGTGCGCGAATGGCAACGCGGTTCGGCCAGGCCGGCCGGATCAAGCGTGTTGCAGGGCAGAGCCGGAGGCGTTGCGCATCGCCGCGAGCACGGCCCAGAGCACGCAGAGCGGCAAGGTCAGCAGCACCCCGAAGCCCAGCGTCGGCAGCGCGACCAGGACGGTCAGAACGATCATCACGATGGCGCCGGTCCTCGTGGAATAGAACATACCAAAGGGGCCGAGCAGCAGCGCCGCGATCGCCGCCACCGCGACGTTGTCGCCGCAATGGAGCATGTCGTCCTCGGCAACGGTACAGGGTTTGCGGGTGGTCCAGGCCATGTCGTGTCCTCGCATGTTGCGGTAACACCCGGCGCCGTCTTGCGTCGGGCGTCCATGCCGCGAGGGTCGGTGCAAAATCGGGCGGAAATAGCACGAAGATGCGCGAAACAGGTGGATGTTCGCGAAAATTCGAACCGGTTCCGCCGCGGCCCTTACGGCCGCGGCGGGATCAGAAGTCCAGATTCGCGACGCTCAGCGCGTTCTGCTGGATGAACTCGCGCCGCGGTTCGACGACATCGCCCATCAGCTTGGTAAAGATGTCGTCGGCCTCGGCCAAATCCTCGACCCGCACCTGCAACAGCGTGCGCGCCTCGGGATCCAGGGTCGTCTCCCACAACTGGTCGGGGTTCATCTCGCCCAGCCCCTTGTAGCGTTGCAGCGTCAGTCCCTTTTCGCCCTCGGCGAGAATCGCGTCGAGCAGACCCGACGGCGCGTTGATCGGCTGGTCGCGATCCTTGCGCACCAGCGTTGCGGGGGCGCCGTAGACCTCCTGCAGCTTTTCGGTCAGACTGCCGAGCCGCCGCGCCTCGGCCGAGCGCAGCACCTGGCCATCGAGCACCCGCACCTCTTCGACGCCGCGCAGCATCCGGGCAAAGCGCATCCCCTTGTCCTGGGTCGGACGCCCCTGCCAGCCGCGCTCGTATTCCACGGCGATCAGGTCCAGCCGCTCGGCCACGCGATTCGCCGTTCCCTGAAGGTCAGAATCCACCTGCCCCGGCAGGAACGCGCCCGCGACGGCGGCCTGTTCAAGGATATGCGCCGGGTAGTGCGTGGGAAAGGCCTGCAGGATGCGGCGCACATGGCGCGCCTCCTCGACGACGCGGGCGAGGTCGGCGCCCACGATTTCCTCGCCACTGCCCAGCCGCAGCACCGCCCCCTCGATCCCCATCGCGATCAGGTATTCCTCGAGCGCAGCTTGGTCCTTGAGATAGACCTCGGACTTGCCGCGCGCGACCTTGTACAGCGGCGGCTGCGCGATGTAGAGATACCCGCCCTCGATGATCTTGGGCATCTGCCGAAAGAAGAAGGTCAACAGCAGCGTGCGGATATGGGCGCCATCCACGTCGGCGTCGGTCATGATGACGATCTTGTGGTAGCGCAGCTTGGACACATCGAACTCGTCCCGGCCGATCCCGGTGCCAAGCGCGGTGATCAGCGTGCCGATCTCTTGGCTGGACAGCATCCGGTCGAACCGCGCCCGTTCCACGTTCAGAATCTTGCCGCGAAGCGGCAGCACCGCCTGATTGGCGCGGGACCGCCCCTGTTTCGCCGATCCGCCGGCACTGTCACCCTCCACGAGAAACAGTTCGGACTTGGCCGGGTCGCGTTCCTGGCAATCAGCCAGCTTGCCGGGCAGCGAGGCCACGTCCATCGCCGTCTTGCGGCGCGTCAGTTCGCGCGCCTTGCGCGCCGCCTCGCGCGCCAGCGCCGCCTCGATGATCTTGCCGACGATCTGGCGCGCCACCTGCGGATGTTCCTCGAACCACTCGGCGAGCTTCTCGTTCACCAGGCTCTCGACCGCGGGGCGGACCTCGGAACTGACCAGCTTGTCCTTGGTCTGGGAACTGAACTTGGGGTCGGGCACCTTGACCGACAGAACGCAGGTCAGCCCCTCGCGCGCATCGTCGCCGGTGAAACTCACCTTCTCGCGCTTGGCGATCCCGCTCGACAGGGCGTAGTTGTTGATCGTGCGGGTCAGCGCCCCGCGAAAGCCCGCAAGGTGGGTGCCGCCGTCGCGCTGGGGGATATTGTTGGTAAAGGGCAGCACCGTTTCGTGGTAGCTGTCGTTCCACCACATCGCCACCTCGACGCCGATACCATCGCGCTCGCCGGTCATGAAGATCGGATCGGGCATCACCGGCGTCTTGTGACGGTCGAGGTAGCGCACGAATTCCCGCACGCCGCCTTCATAGAACAGTTCGGTCCGCAGCGGTTCGGCCGGGCGCTCGTCCTCCAGAACGATCCGCACACCGGAATTCAGGAAGGCCAGTTCCCGCAGCCGGTTTTCCAGCGTCTTGAAGACGTAGTCGAGGTTCGAGAACGTATCCAGGGATGCGAGGAACCGCACCTCGGTTCCCTTGCGGCCATTGGCTTCGCCAACGACCCGCAGATGCTCGACCGTGTCGCCATGCTCGAAGCGGGCATAGTGCTCCTTGCCGTCGCGCCAGATGCGCAGTTCCAGCCAGTCCGACAACGCGTTGACAACCGAGACGCCCACCCCGTGCAGGCCCCCGGACACCTTGTAGCTGTTCTGGTCGAACTTCCCGCCCGCGTGCAGCTGGGTCATGATGACCTCGGCCGCCGAGACGCCCTCTTCCTCGTGGATGCCCACCGGGATGCCGCGGCCGTTGTCGCTGACCGACACGCTGGAATCGGCGTGGATCTTCACGCTCACCGCGTCGGCATGGCCCGCCAGCGCCTCGTCGATGCCGTTGTCCACCACCTCGTAGACCATGTGGTGCAGGCCGGACCCGTCATCGGTATCCCCGATATACATCCCAGGGCGCTTGCGCACCGCCTCCAGGCCCCTGAGAACCTTGATGGAATCGGCACCGTATTCCTCGGGCTGCCGCGCGTTTTCGGCCATGCGAACGTTCCTTTTCATTCTGCCTGATTTATACGGACTCGTGGTGGGAATGTCACGCGCCCCCCACAAGATTTGGTGTCAGGTAAAGGGAATCACCAGCCCCACCAGGATCAGCAATAGCCCGGCCACCCGGTTGGTGCGGCGCAGCGCTGCGGGCGAGGTCAGGATGCGCCGCGCCCGGTCGATGAAGAGCGCGAAGACCAGGTTGCCTGCCAGCGGAACCACCATCGAGATCGCCACGATGGCCGCGATGTCCGGCCCCCCGACTTGCGCCAGATCGAAGAAGCCGGGCAGTACCCCCATGTAGAACAGGATCGCCTTGGGGTTGCCCAGGATCGCCGCCAGACCCGCAAGGAACCCCGCCCACATGCCCGGGCGGGTCAGTCGGCTGTCCGCGGCGATGGTCGCATCGGCGTGGCGGATCAGCAGGACCCCCATGACCAGGAACACCAGGCTTGCGACGTAGCGCAGCACCACGAGGAACCCGTCGAAGGTCGCGACCACCCAGCTTACCCCGAGGATCGCCAGCAGTGGCCACAGCACGTCGCCGATCACCACGCCCAGCGCCAGCGGCCAGGCCGCCCGGAACCCGCCCGAAAGCGCCCGCGCGGTCAGCGCAACCCAGACCGGGCCGGGCGTCAGGAACAGGACGAAAAGCGCCCCCGCATACAGCAACAGCTCGCCCGGCGTCACGGTCATGGCGCATCCCTTTCGGTCACGATGCTGGCCCCGCAGGCGTCACACACCTCGAAATACTGCGCCCGCTCGCCCAGAGTCTCGAACAGGTCCACCCCCGTCCCGGTCATCCACGCCTGCGCCCCCAGCGCACAGATCTCGTCGTAAAGCGCCGCGCGCCGCCCGGCATCCAAATGCGCCGCCACTTCGTCGAGCAGCAGCAGGGGCGGCGCCCCAAAATCCTCTGCCAGCGCCCGGGCATTGGCAAGGATCAGCGCAATCAGCAGTGCCTTCTGCTCGCCTGTGGAACAATGGCGCGCCGGCACACCCTTGGCGGCGAACACCGCCTCCAGATCGGCGCGGTGCGGCCCGGTCAGCGTGCGCCCGGCGGCCATGTCGCGCCCGCGGCCCGCGGCAAGCGCATCCGCCAGTGCGTCCGCATCCGCGGGATCGGACCCGACCGGCCCCGACAGGGCCAACTCCGCCACCGGGAAAGCCGTCTCGGCGCCCTCCTGCGCCACCACCAGACGGGCCAGCGCCGCCCGCCGGTTCGCCCCGATCGCCGCGCCCGCCTCGGCCATCTGCCCTTCGAGCGCGGCATACCAGTGAACGTCTCGGGCTTCGTCCTTCAACAGGCGGTTGCGTTCACGCATCGCCTTTTCATAGGCCAGAACCGCCTCGGCATGGCCCGGCTCGAAACTCATCGTGATCCGATCCAGGAACCGCCGCCGCGCCTCGGCGCCCTCGATCCACAGCCGATCCATCGCCGGCACCAGCCACAACACCCGCGCGAGCCGCGCCAGCGCCACCTGCGACGCCGCCTTGCCATCGATCCGAAGCTGCCGGGTGCCGCCGGGCTCGGCCCAGGTCTCGACCTCGTGCACCTGCCAGAGCGAGTGCAGAACCGCACCGGCCTTCCAGCCCAGCGCGCCCGGCGCCCGCGCCAGATCCTCGGCCGCCGCCCGGCGCAGCCCCCGTCCCGGCGACAGCAGCGACACAGCCTCCAGAAGATTGGTCTTGCCCGCCCCGTTCGGACCGAAAATCGCCACCGGGCGCCCATCGAACGCCAGACGCGCCCGCTCGTGCGACCGGAACTGGGCCAGCGTCACCCCTGTCACCGCGAGCCTGGGCACGCCCTGTCCTTCTTCTGGCCGCAAATATCCCCGCCGGAGGCAGCCCGGCAGAGCCGGGCCTAGACCCGCATCGGCATCACGACATAGACCGCCGAGGCGTCGTTGCCCTCGCGCATCAGGGTCGGATCGCCTGCCGAGTTGAACAGGAACACCGCGTTCTCGCGGTCCACCTGGCTGGCGATCTCCAGCAGGTATTTCGCGTTGAATCCGATCTCCAGCCGCTCGTCACCATAAGCGACGGCCAGTTCCTCCTCGGCCGCGCCGCTGTCCGGCGCGTTGACCGACAGGGTCAGCCGGTCGTCTTCGAGGGCCAGCTTGACCGCGCGCGAGCGTTCGGAACTGACCGTCGCGACCCGATCGACGGCCTGCGCGAATTCGGCGGCGTCCACCTCCAGCCGGCGCGCATTGGCGGTCGGGATCACCCGGCTGTAATCGGGGAAGGTGCCGTCGATCACCTTGGAGGTCAGGGTGATCTCGGGCGTGGCAAAGCGCACCTTTGTCTCGCTGACCGATACCGCGATCTGCGCGTCGTCATCGTCCAGCAACTTGCGCAACTCGCCCACGGTCTTGCGCGGCACGATCACGCCCGGCATCGTCTCGGCCCCCTCGGGCAGCGGCGCATCGATCCGCGCAAGGCGGTGGCCGTCGGTCGCCACGCAGCGCAGCGCCCGGCCGCCCTCGCCATCGGCCACATGCATGTAGACGCCGTTCAGGTAATAGCGCGTCTCCTCGGTCGAGATCGCGAACTTGGACTTGTCGAACAGCCGGCGCAGCACCGGCGCAGGGGCCGAGAAGTTAGAACTGTACTCCGACGAGGCCATCACCGGGAAATCTTCCTTCGGCAGGGTTGCCAGAGTGAAATGCGACCGGCCGGCACGCACCGTCATCCGCCCCGCGGCCCCGTCATCGGCCAGTTCCACCAGCGCGCCATCGGGCAGCTTGCGCACGATCTCGTGCAGCGTGACCGCGGGCACCGTCGTCGCGCCCGGCCGTTCCACCTGCGCGGTCACCTTGTCCACAACCTCGATGTCCAGATCGGTGGCCCGGAAACTGACCTTGTCGCCCTCCGCCTCGATCAGCACGTTGGCGAGGATCGGAATGGTGTTGCGCCGCTCGACCACCGATTGCGCCTGACCGACCGCCCTCAGCAGGGTGCCGCGTTCGATGCTGAATTTCATGCCCTCGCTCCTCATGCAGACGGGAGGCGAACCCTAGCGGTTCGGCCCCCCGGCTCAAGCGTTTTCTGGACTGTCCGAGACTTTCGCAAGGGCGTCAAGGCCATCGCCGCGCGGGCTCAGCCCTCAAGCATGCGGCGCAGCATCTCCAGGTCCTCGGCGATCTGCAAGTCCGCCACCCGCAACTCCTCGATGCGCTTGACCGCGTGCATGACCGTGGTGTGGTCGCGCCCGCCGAACCGGCGCCCGATCTCGGGCAGGCTGCGCTGGGTCAGCTGCTTGGACAGCCACATCGCGATCTGGCGGGGGCGGGCGATGGTGCGGTGCCGCTTGGGTCCGACCATGTCGGCCAGCCGCATGTTGTAATGCTCGCTGACCTTGCGCTGGATTTCCTCGATGGTGACCTTGCGCTCGCTGGCGCGCAGGATGTCGGCCAGGCAATCCTGCGCCAGGTCCAGCGTGATTTCCTTGCCCACGAGTGAGGCAAAGGCGAACAGCCGCGTCAGCGCGCCTTCCAGAACCCGCACGTTGGTGGTGATCCGGTGGGCGAGGAATTCCAGCACCCCGTCGGCGATCACGAGGCCGGGATATTGCTGGCGGTACATGTCCACCTTCTGTTGCAGGATTCCCAACCGCAATTCGTAATCGGTCGGGTGCAGGTCCACCACGAGGCCGCATTGCAGGCGGCTCTTGATCCGGTCCTCGAGATCCTTGATCTCGCCCGGCGCGCGGTCGGCCGAGATGATGATCTGCTTGTTCTGGTCCACCAGCGCGTTGAAGGTGTGAAAGAACTCCTCCTGCGTCGAGTCCTTGCCCGCGATGAACTGCACGTCGTCCACCATCAGGACGTCGACCGATCGGAACAGCGACTTGAAGCCCATCATGTCGCGCTCGCGCAGCGCCTGCACGAAGCGGTACATGAATTGCTCGGCCGAGAGATAGACCACCTTCTTCTCGGGCGCGCGCTCGCGCAGTTCCCAGGCGATGGCATGCATGAGATGGGTCTTGCCGAGACCGACGCCGCCGTAAAGAAACAGCGGATTGAACGTCACAGAGCCACCTTCGGCCACCCGGCGCGCGGCGGCATGGGCCAGTTCGTTGGGCTTGCCGGTGACGAAGGTCTCGAAGGTGAAGCGTGCGTCCAGAGGCGCGCCGGGCAGATCGGTGTCCGACCGTTGATCGGCCTGAACCACGGGCGCCGGGCGCGACGCGGCATTGGCCGGACTCTTGACGCTGGATACGGCGAATTCCAGACGGTCGACGGCAACGCCGTTGCGGCCCAGCTGCTCGAGGATCTTGTCCCCGAAATTGCGGTTCACCCACTCGCCCACGAAATTCGTGGGCACGCCGAACCGCGCGACTCCGTTCTCCAGCGCCCGGAATTCAAGCGGCGCGATCCACGTGACGAAGTTGTTCTTTCCGATCGTCCTCTCCAGATCCTTGCACACGCGTCCCCAGGTGTCGTCTGTCATCTTCGCCCGCTTTCGTTCCGTCCCTGACCATTTGGCAGACGAAATGCCCGCGCCTTTCCGGCCGCAGACACCCGTCCCCTTGCGCCCTCGACAAGGGTGACTCCAAGGTCTTTTCCCGCACCTCTTCCGGTCAGACGGGCAAAAGAAAGACCTCCCGGTCAAGCCTGATTGCCAGGCACCGGCTCCGGTTTCTTCTGCTCCGCTTCCGCGCGGGCAACCATGGACATGAGGCTCAGGCGGGCCCGGATACTGCCGTTCGAGCAATGCCTGTGTCGCGTCCGATCTTCGCGGATCCCCCTCGTCGCGAATTTCGGATAACCCCCGGGAACGTGCCGGCCGCGCACCAGACGGCCCTCGGAACGTTCACGGGAACCGCGTGCGCCATGTCCCCCCAAGTCGTTGTGAATCGCTTCAAGGACGGTAGACCGCCCCCCGCGAGAGGCGCAACAGAACTTCGACCTTGACTTCGGCTTTGCCGGAAACGAATCCGGACCTCGTGGCAGAGGCGCCACGCGCCCCGGACAATCGCTGAAAATGCAAAAGGGCGCGGCCTGCGCCACGCCCTTCAAAAGCCTTGTTTTTATGGCCGATCAGGCGCCGAGTGCCTTCACGCGGGCCGACAGGCGCGACATCTTGCGGGCGGCGGTGTTCTTATGAACGACGCCCTTGGTCACGCCGCGCATCAGCTCGGGCTGGGCCTCGCGCAGGGCGGCAACGGCAGCCTCCTGGTTGCCCGAGGCGATCGCCTCTTCAACCTTGCGCAGATATGTGCGGATGCGCGAACGGCGCGCCTTGTTCACGGCATAGGCGCGATCGGCCTGGCGGGCGCGCTTCTTGGCCTGGGGTGAATTTGCCATCGGTTGTGGTTCCCTTCTCCGGGTCTCGTCGTCAAAACTGTCGCGCGATACGAGCCCCGGCCGGGTTTTGCACTACCGGCTGATTCCGGCCAAAGCGGGCCTCACACGCATGTAAGCCCCGGCCTATAGGTCAGATCCGGGCGGAAGGAAAGACCGAAAACCGCTATCGGAATTCCATCGGACTTTTGTCGGAGCCGCGCCCCTACTTGTCGCGGAACTGCGGCTCGCGTTTCTCGACGAAGGCCTGCATGCCCTCGGACTGGTCCTCGGTGGCGAACAGCATGTGGAACATGCGCCGCTCGAACAACATGCCTTCGCGCAGCGTCGTCTCGTAGCTGCGATTGACACATTCCTTGACCGCCATCGCCGTCAGCGCGGATTTCTCGGCGATCTTGGTGGCCGCGGCCATCGCCTCTTCCATCAGCTTCTTGGCGGGAACCACGCGGCTGACCAGTCCCGAACGCTCCGCCTCTTCGGCGTCCATGAAGCGCCCCGTCAGGTGCATGTCCATCGCCTTGGACTTGCCGACGAAGCGGGTCAGGCGCTGGGTGCCGCCGATGCCGGCCACGACGCCGAGGTTGATCTCGGGCTGGCCGAACTTGGCGGTGTCCGAGGCGATGATGAAATCGCACATCATCGCCAGTTCGCAGCCGCCGCCGAGGCAATAGCCCGAGACGGCCGCGATGATCGGCTTGCGGCAGGCGAGCAGGCGTTCGGTTTCGGGGGTGAAGAGGTCGCCCGCGAACACGTCGACAAAGCTCTTGGTGCTCATCTCGCGCACATCGGCCCCGGCGGCGAACGCCTTTTCCGAGCCGGTCAGCACGATGCAGCGCACCTTGTCATTGGCGTCGGACTGGGCCACCGCGTCGGCCAGTTCGCCCATCAACTCGGCGTTGAGGGCATTGAGCGCGTCGGGCCGGTTCAGCCGGATCAGCGCTACATGGTCCTCGATCTCGACGATCAGCGTCTTGTAAGCCATCCGGGCTCGCCTCCGTTCCGTTCGAGCCCGAAGCCTTACCAGCCCCGCGGCGGCTTTCAAGCTATCTTTGGCATTGCGGGCAGTAGAAGGTCGACCGCCCGGACTGGACGATTCGCACGATTGTCCCGCCACAACCGGGGGTCGGGCAGGGCCCGCCCTCGCGGCCATAGGCGCGGAACGCATGCTGGAAATAGCCAAGTTCCCCGTCGGTCTGGCGATAGTCGCGCAAGCTGGACCCGCCCGCCTCGATCGCCTCGGCCAGCACGGTGCGGATCACCGGCACGAGGCGCGCCGCGCGGGGTGCGGCAATCCGGCCCGCCTGCCGTTTCGGCGAGATGCCCGCCCGGTGCAGCACCTCGCAGACATAGATGTTGCCCAGCCCCGCCACGACATGCTGGTCCAGCAGCGCCGCCTTGATCGGGGTCATGCGGCCCCGCAGGCGGGCGACGAGATAGGGCTCGTCGAAGGCGTTGCCCAGGGGTTCCGGCCCGAGCCCCGCCAGCAGCCGGTGGGTGTCGAGACAGTCGGTCGCGATCAGGTCCATCGCGCCGAAGCGGCGGGGGTCGTTGAAGGTGATGCGCGCGCCGCCCTCGATGTCGAGAACGACATGGTCGTGTTTCTCGGGCGCGGGATGGGCGTGGACATAGTCGCCCAGCATCTGCCCCGACACCAGCACCCGGCCCGACATGCCCAGATGCCAGATCAGCGTCTCGCCTGTGTCGAGATCGGCCAGCAGGTATTTCGACCGCCGCCCCAGCCGGATCACCCGTGCGCCGGTCAGCCGCGCGGCCATGCCCTCGGGGAAGGGCCAGCGCAGGTCGGGGCGGTTGACCTGCGCACGCGCGATCACCCGGCCTTCCAGCACCGGCGACAGGCCGCGACGCACTGTCTCTACCTCTGGCAATTCGGGCATCGGGGCCTTCCTTGTGGTCCGGTTCGCATTGTAGTCCCCGCAGGGCGCCCTATAAGAAGGGCGCGGCAGATCAACGGCAAGGCCCATGACAGAGCAAGCCCAGAACACCACCCATTTCGGTTTCCAGACGGTGGCCGAAGAGGAAAAGGCGGGGATGGTCCACGGGGTCTTTACCCGCGTCGCCTCGCGCTATGACCTGATGAACGATCTGATGTCGGCGGGCATCCACCGCGTCTGGAAGGACGCGATGATGGACTGGCTGGCGCCGCAGCCCTGGCAGCGGCTGCTGGACGTGGCGGGGGGCACCGGCGACATCGCGTTCCGGTTCCTGAAACGCGCGCCGGGGGCGCAGGCCGTCGTCTGCGACCTGACCGAGTCGATGCTGGTCGAAGGCCAGAAACGCGCCGATGCCGAGCGGCTGGCCGACGATCTGGACTGGGTGGTGGGCGACGCGATGGCGCTGCCCTTCGAGACCGGCAGTTTCGACGTGGTGACCAACGCCTTCGGTACCCGCAACGTCACCCGCATCCAGGACTGGCTGAACGAGGCCTATCGCGTGCTGCGCCCCGGCGGGCGGCTGATGGTGCTGGAATTCAGCCAGATGCCCAACCCGATGATGCAATGGGCCTATGACCGCTATTCGTTCAACGTGATCCCGGTGATGGGGCAGATCGTGGCGAATGACCGCGGCAGCTATCAGTACCTGGTGGAATCGATCCGCAAGTTCCCCGACCAGGAGACCTTCGCGTCGATGATCCGGCGGGCGGGGTTCGAGCAGGTGAAATACCGCAACATGTCGATGGGCATCGCGGCGCTTCATTCGGGGTGGAAGCTCTAGGTGCGCGGTCCCCACAACATCCTGCGGCTGGTCGAGACGCTGGCCACCTTCGAACGCTCGGGCGCCAACCGCTTCGTGCTCGAGGCGATGGACGCGCCCGCCAGCGTGCGGGTGGCCGCGCGCATCCTCGGCTGGCCGTTCAAGTGGCTTGGCAAGAAGGGCGATCCGGCGCAACCGCCGGTGACCCGCGCGCTGACCGCGCTGGGGCCGGCCTATATCAAGTTCGGGCAAATCCTCTCGACGCGCCCCGACGTGGTAGGCGACGACATGGCGGTGCAGTTGCGCGTGCTGCAGGACAAGCTGCCGCCATTTCCGATCGATGTCGCGAAGGAAACCGTCAGCCACGAACTGGGCCGGTCGGCCGACGACGTGTTCTCGGAGTTTTCCGAACCGATCGCGGCGGCCTCGATCGCGCAGGTGCACAAGGCGCGGGTGCGCGAGACCGGCGAACTCGTCGCGGTCAAGGTGCTGCGGCCCCATATCGAGCGGGATTTCCGCAAGGATGTCGACGCCTTCTACCTGGCGGCCTCGACCATCGAGATCCTCGCGCCGTTCTCGCGGCGGCTGCGGCCCACGGACGTGATCGCGCATTTCGACAGCGTGGTGACGGGCGAACTGGACCTTCGGATCGAGACCGCCGCAGCGGGCGAATTCGCCGCGAATACAGAGGGCGACGCTGGCTTCGTCGTGCCGCGGGTGATCTGGCCCCTGTCGGCCAAGCGGGTGATGACGCTGGGCTGGTGCGAGGGCGAGCCGATCGGCGACAACGCGGCACTGGATGCGGCGGGCCACGACCGCCGCGCCCTGGGCGAACGGGTGCTGTCGATGTTCCTGCGCCATGCGCTTCGGGATGGCTTTTTCCATGCCGACATGCACCAGGGCAACATGAAGGTCGGACCGAACGGCGATATCCTGGTGTTCGATTTCGGCATCATGGGGCGGATCGACGAATACACCCGCCGCGTCTATGCCGAGATCCTTTTCGGCTTCATCCGGCGCGATTACCGCCGCGTTGCCGAGGTGCATTTCGAGGCGGGCTACGTGCCCTACGATCGCGATATCGATGAATTCGCACAGGCGCTGCGCTCGGTCGGCGAGCCGATCTTCGGGATGGACGCCACCAATATCTCGATGGCCAAGCTGCTGGCCTATCTGTTCGAGGTGACCGAACGCTTCGGCATGGAAACCCGGACCGAACTGATCCTGCTGCAACGCACCATGGTCGTGGTCGAGGGGGTGTCGCGCTCGCTGAACCCCTCGGTCAATATCTGGGAGGTCGCGAAGCCGATCGTCGAGGAATACATCAAGGAGAATATCGGACCCAAGGCGCTGCTGCGCGACCTGACGCGGACGGCGCGGGTGCTGGCGCGGTTCGGACCGCGGCTGCCGGAACTGGCCGAGTCGGCGCTGATCCGGCAATCGAATCCCGACCCCGCGCCATCGCGGGCCCCGGCGCTGCACCCCGCGCTGTGGGTGGGGCTTGGCGCCGTGGCCGGGGGCATGGCGGTCGCGCTCGCGCTGCTGCTCTAGCGGCGGGCGCGGGCCTGGGTGTTTGATCCCACGGCTTGATGGTGCAATCCTTTCGAAGGGATGGATGACAGCACCATGGGACAGGTTCGCCATGGGAGCGCCACGACCACGCACGCCACATTCCGACCCATAGAGACCGCAGGGTCCAGCAATCGTTCGATCCCGCCGCGATCGACCGCCAGCGCAGCCTCGTGGAGAAGGTCTTCAACAAGCTCGAACACGTCCGGAAGATCGCAACACGATACGGGAAATCCGCCCGCACCTGTCGAGCCGCCGTCTTCATCCCATGCACACGGCTTTGGGCAAGACATCATGGGGCCGCATCCTAGTCGACGGGGCGGATCAGCGCCTTCTCGAGCACGCGCAACACGGTCTTCAGGTCGTGGCCGCGCTTGAGGATCTGCCCGTCCATCCCGATCACCGCGTACATCCCCTGGCGGCTGCGCAACCGGGGACGTTTCTCGATGCGGTAAAGCGGGTGCTCGGCAGTGCGGCGGAAGATCGAGAAGACTGCAATCTCGCGCAGGCAGGAAATGCCGTAATCGCGCCACTCGCCCGCGGCGACCATCCGCCCATAGACCGCGAGGATGGCCCCAAGCTCGGCCCGGTCAAAGGAAACCTGCTCGGGCGTGCTGGCCCGGGGAAACGGGGTCGGCGTCACGACATTCATCCCGACAGCGTGCCGTTCCCGGTCAGGCAAATCAAGACCCGCCTGGATCTTGCCGTAAAAATACCCCTGGATGGCCCGGGATGCCCCGTGTTCCCGCCGGGATTCGGAGCGACATTGTCCTCATAGCGAAGACGCTACCCCGGTGCCGCGGATTTATAGCCCCCACCCAGCCTGCGGCACCGGGGCCTTCGCTTGTCTCCCCCCTATGTCGATGACCAGGTGCCGCCGCACAGCGCGCCACGGCCTGTGCGGCGCAAGGGCGCGCGTTTCCTGGTCCTTCCCCCCGACGATGGTTCCAATCCGGAAAAGGCGCGTTCCTGTCTTCTTCTTGGCGCAAGTACTCCGGGGGGTCGCGGGGGGCAGCGCCCCCCGCGCGGGTCGCCCTGGCCTCAGCCAGGGCGAAACCCGGCGATCCGCACCGTGCCGGGGCGGTATCAGCCAAACTCCCCGCCAGACCCCGCCCGGCATCCGTTTGCGACCGCCAACATTCCCGCGGTCGCGACCGCCGGGCGGACATGGCGGCGGCTTGCCCACGCATGCGCTTCGCCCGGCGCGCCCCCGCTCGCCGGGCTTCGCCACCCACGGCGATGTGACCACCGCCCGCCGCCCGATCGGCTAGGCTTGGCATCATCCGGAAAGGGAGGACAGCCATGACACCCAGCCACATGACCCGCGTGACCTGCGCCGCGCTCGTCGCCGCGACCGCCACGCTTGCCTATGCCGCCGACGCCACCAATCCGCCGGTCAAGGCACGCCAGGAGGCGATGGAGAAGATCGGCGAGAACATGAAGACGATCAGTGACATGGCCAAGGGCGACCGTGCCTTCGACGCCGCCGCCGCCAGCGCCGCGGCCGCCGCGATCGCCGAGACCGCAGGCACCGCGCCCGCCCTGTTCGAGACCCAGGCCGACGACCCCGAATCAACCGCGAAACCGGCGATCTGGCAGGATTTCGGCAGCTTCACCGAAAAGGCCGGGGCGCTGAAGGCGGCGGCCGCGGCGGCCGACATGGGCTCGCTCGACGCGCTCAAGGCGTCGATGATGGAGATCGGCAAGACCTGCAAGTCCTGCCACGACGACTTCCGCGAAAAGACCTGATCCCGGACCCTGCCCTGCGATGCTCCATTCCAGGGCCGGGACCGCTGCCCGCCAGCGTCGCGGGCGGCCCGGGATCGCGCGCCGATCTGCCATTGCACCGGCGGGAAAACCCGGTAACAGTCAGGTCATGCCCGATCCCAAGCCGCCCCTTCTCGCCGTTCTGATCGACGCCGACAACATCCCCGCCCGCTATGCCGAGGCGATCCTCAAGGAGATCACGTCCTTCGGGGAACCGGCCCTGCGCCGGGTCTATGGCGACTGGTCATCGGACCGGCTGAAGCCCTGGGCCGAGAAGGTTCTGGCGCTGGGCCTTCTGGCGCATCAGGAGACGGCGAACACCAAGGGCAAGAACGCCAGCGATATCGGGCTGGTGATCGACGCGATGGACATCCTTCATTCGGGCCGCTTCGACGGCTTCGTGCTGGTATCGTCGGACAGCGACTTTACCCGGCTGGCCAGCCGCATCCGCGAACACGGGCTGGACGTGATCGGCATCGGCGAGGCCAAGGCGCCGGTTTCCCTGCGCAATGTCTGCAACCGCTTCGTTCTGATCGAGAACATCGTCGAGGAGCCCGTTCCCGCACTCAAGGGCCGGCCCGCCGCTGAACCCGCGGGCAAGCGGCCGCCCAAGGATGCGATCGACCTGATCATCCGGGCGATGGACAAGATCGAGCAGGAGGACGAGTGGTACACGCTGGGCCAGCTGGGCCAGTACATCACCGCCGACAACCCCGATTTCGACACGCGCAGCTATGGCAAGCGCAAGCTGTCGGACCTTGTGAGCGAGTTGAAACGGTTCGAGACGCGCAAGGTGGGAAACCAGTTGCAGGTGCGCCGCGTCGACTGAGGCTCAGGCCGCGTAGCGCGCGGTGAAGGTTGCCACCGCGCCGTCGATCACTCGGGCGATCTCGTCAGGCGTGAAGGTGTCGGTCACGCGCAGCAGGTGGCGCAGGTAGAGATCGGCCTTGCACAGTTCGATGAACTGGTCGGCGGCCAGATGGGGATCGGGGATCGCCATCGCGCCCTGCCCGTCGATCCGCGCCAGATAGGCCACCAGTTCGTCATGCAGCCGCAGGGGCCCCGAGCGGTAGAAGGCCGCGCCCAGTTCCGGAAAGCGGTCGGATTCGGCCACGCAGACCCGGAATACGGCCTGGTTGAACTCGGACAGGAACGAGGCGACCATGTGCTCGGCGGCGCGGCGCAGGACCACGGCCGGCGGATCCGCAAAGTCGATCTCGTCCAGCGCGGCCATGGTCTGGCGGTCACATTCCAGCCGGAACACCTCGATGAACAACAGCCGCTTGTCGGGAAAGTAACTGTAGAGCGTCGCCTTGGAGACACCGGCCGCCCGGGCGATGGCGTCCACGTTGGCCCCCTCGAAGCCATCGCGCAGGAACACGTCGCGGGCGCCTTCCAGCACCTGCTCGAACTTGCGCCCCTTCCTGATCTGTCCCGGATTGGCGTGCATGGCCTGTCGCTTGCTGGGTGAGGCAGTCTAAACCGGCCGGTTCACTTGGGGCAAGCCGCACCGGGGCGGCAAATGGCCCCCTGTTCCGGCCACGCGGATGCGGCAAACATGCCCTTGAAATCCGCCTTTTGCGGAATAGTTTGGAACCGCTCCAAAAAAGAGGCCGCCGATGATTCCCGGTGTCACCCAGCGCCGCCGTTTCTCTGATCTCAGTGAACAGGAGATCCTTGCGCTTGCGATCTCGTCCGAGGAGGACGACGCCCGCATCTACCGCACCTATGCCGAGCGGCTGCGCACAGATTATCCGGACACGGCGAAGGTCTTCCAGGACATGGCCGGCGAGGAGGACCGCCACCGCCAGCGCCTGATCGAGAAGCACCGCGAACGGTTCGGCGAGGTGATCCCGCTGATCCGGCGCGAACATGTCTCGGGCTATTACGCGCGCCGCCCGGTCTGGCTGGTCGAGAACCTGGGGATCGAGCGCATCCGCGACGAGGCCGAGATGATGGAGCGCGATGCGCATGCCTTCTACCTCAAGGCGGCGCAGCGGACATCGGACGCGGGCACCCGCAAGCTTCTGGGCGATCTGGCCGCCGCCGAGGCCGGGCACGAGGCGCGGGCCGACACACTGGTCGAGAAACATGTCGGCGAGGACGCCGAAACGCGCGAGGCGCGCACCGCGCACCGGCAATTCGTGCTGACCTGGGTGCAGCCGGGGCTGGCGGGGCTGATGGACGGGTCGGTTTCGACGCTGGCGCCGATCTTCGCCACCGCCTTTGCCACGCAGGATACCTGGACCACCTTCCTGGTGGGGCTGGCGGCCTCGGTCGGCGCGGGGATCTCGATGGGCTTTACCGAGGCGGCGTCGGATGATGGCCAGATCTCGGGGCGCGGCTCGCCGATCAAGCGCGGGCTCGCCTCGGGCGTTATGACCGCGGTGGGCGGGCTGGGCCATGCGCTGCCCTACCTGATCCCAGATTTCTGGACGGCAACCACCATCGCCATGGTCGTGGTCTTCGTCGAGCTTTGGGCAATCGCCTGGATCCAGAAGAAATACATGGAAACGCCGTTCCTGCGTGCCGCGCTTCAGGTGGTGCTGGGGGGCGCGCTGGTGCTGGGCGCGGGCATCCTGATCGGGTCGGGCTAGGGCCGCGGCCGGGCACTGCGCCCTGACACCGAGGTCGGCATTTCCAAGGCCGCCGCAGCATGCTAGCCCACGCCCATGCTGGCGATCTTTCTGGAAACCCTGCCCTTCTTCGCGCTGATCGGCCTTGGTTACGGGGCCGGGCGCAGCGGATTCTTTACCCCCGAGGCGACCGCGTACCTTACCAAGTTCGTGTTCTACTTCGCGCTTTCGGCGATGATCTTCCGCTTTGCCGCGAACCTGCCGGTGGCGGAGCTGATCGACCCCGCCTTCCTTGCGGCCTACCTGACCGGGACGATGGCAGTCTACCTGCTGGCCACCGCGGTCGCCTTCCTGCGCGGCCGAGGCATGGCCGAGGCGGCGGTCGAGGCGCAATGCGCGGCCATCGGCAATACCGGGTTCCTGGGGATTCCGATGCTGGCCGTCCTGCTGGGCGAGGCATCGGTCGGCCCGGTGATGATGGTGCTGGCGGTAGACCTGATCGTGTTTTCCAGCCTGATCGTGATCCTGATCACCGCCTCGCGCGAGGGGCGGGTTTCGCTTGGCATCCTGCGCACCGTCGGCGTCGGGCTGGTGAAGAACCCGATGATCGTGTCGATCGTGCTGGGGCTTTGCTGGTCGGCCTTCCGGCTGCCGATCCCGGAACCGGCCGGTGACTTCCTGACGCTGCTGGGTAATGCCGCCACGCCGGGCGCGCTGTTCGCAATCGGCGCCTCGCTGGCCACCAAGTCGGCCGAACGGCTGGCGGTCGCGGGCTGGTTGTCCCTTGCCAAGCTGGTGCTGCACCCGGCCGCCGTCGCGGTGGCCGCGCTGGTCCTGTTCGATGTCCCGCCCTATGCCGCGGGCGTGATGATCGCGGCGGCCGCGCTGCCGGTGGCGGGCAATGTCTACATGCTGGCCCAGCATTACGGCGTCGCGCCGCAGCGGGTGTCGACGTCGATCCTGATCTCGACCGCGGCCTCGATCCTGACGGTTCCGGCGGTGATCGCCTGGGTCCTGACGCTCTGAGCTTGCCGAAACGGGATCGGCACGCTAGCCCTTTGGTCGGGCCAGCGAGGGAGCGAGAGCCATGGAAACCCTTTCCGAGAACAAATGCTTCGGGGGCATGCAGGGCGTTTACCGCCACGCCTCAGATGCCTGCAAATGCGACATGACCTTCGGGCTGTTCCTGCCCGAAGAGGCCGGGGACGGCCCGGTGCCGGTGCTGTGGTACCTGTCGGGGCTGACCTGCACGCATGAGAACGCGATGGTCAAGGCGGGCGCCCAGCAATGGGCCGCCGAGCAGGGCATCGCGCTCGTTTTTCCCGACACCTCGCCGCGCGGCGCGGGCGTGGCGGATCACGAGATGTACAATCTCGGGATGGGCGCGGGGTTCTACGTCAACGCCACCGAAGATCCCTGGGCCGCGCATTACCGGATGTGGGATTACGTGGCCGAGGAACTGCCCCGCGTGATCGTGAACACCTTCGCCGTGGACGAGGAACGCCAGGCGATCTGCGGCCATTCGATGGGCGGGCATGGCGCGCTGACCATCGCCATGGCCTATCCGGGGCGGTTCGCGTCGGTGTCGGCCTTTGCACCGATCACCCATCCCAGCCAGTCGGACTGGGCCAAGAAGCCGATCCATGCCTATCTGGGCGAGGGCAAGGTGGACTGGACGCGGCACGACGCCTGCCTGTCGCTGCGGGCGAACGGGTTCAAGGGGCCGATGCTGATCGACCAGGGCACCGGCGATCAGTTCATCGACTCGCTGATGCCCGAGGCACTGGCCGCCGCGATCACCGAGACGCGGCACGCAGGCATCCTGCGGATGCAGGGCGGCTATGACCACAGCTATTTCTTCGTCTCGACCTTCATGGAGGATCACGTCGCCTTCCATGCCGAGGCGCTGTACGGGTGAGCCGCGTCTTCGTCGATGCCGACGCCTGCCCGGTCAAGGCCGAGGCGCTGCGGGTGGCGGAGCGGCACGGGGTGGAGATCCACTATGTCGCGAATGGCGGCATCCGCCCGGTCGATCATCCGCTGGCGCGCATGGTCTATGTGGCGCAAGGCCCGGACGAGGCCGACAAGTGGATCGCGGACACTGCCGGGCCGGGCGACGTGGTGGTGACGGCCGACATTCCGCTGGCCGCGAAATGCGTGGCGGCGGGGGCGCAGGTTCTAAACCACAATGGCGAGGCGTTCACGCCGGCCAATATCGGCCCGAAACTCGCCTCGCGCGACCTGATGGCCGACCTGCGCGCGGCCGATCCGTTCCGGCAGGGCGGCGGCCGGGGATTCTCCGCGGCCGACCGGTCGCGCTTTCTCGACGCGCTGGAACGCGCGTTGCGCGCCGCCCGCCGGGGCGGATAGGCGCGCCCGCCCGAATCCCCCTTTCGGGAAGCCGGGCCAGCCGCTAGCCTGCCGCCGACCCGAGCAGAGGAGGCCCCATGCCCATCGAGGCAGTGATCTTCGACATCGGCCGCGTGCTGATCGACTGGCAGCCCGAGGCGTTCTATGACCGCCACCTCGGCCCCGAGCGGCGGTGCGCGCTGTTTGCCGAGGTCGACCTGCATGGCATGAACCTGTCGGTCGACCTGGGCGCCGACCTGGGCGAGGCGGTCGAGGCACTGGCCGACCGGCACCCCGGCTGGGCCGACGCGATCCGGATGTGGCAAAGCCACTGGCTGGACATGGCCAGCCCCGAGATCCCGGGCTCGGCGCAGATCCTGCGGGCGGTCAAGGCCAGGGGCGTGCCGGTCTTCGCGCTGACGAATTTCGGCGTGCCGACCTATGACATCGCCCGCGCCGCCTATCCGTTCTTCGATCTGTTCGACCGGGCCTATGTCTCGGGGCGGCTGGGCGTCATCAAGCCCGACCCGGCGATCTACGAGATCGTGGAACAGGACAGCGGCATCGCCCCCGACCGGCTGATCTTTACCGACGACCGCCCCGAGAACATCGCGGCGGCTGCGGCACGCGGCTGGCAGACCCACCTGTTCGACGGCGCCGGGGGCTGGGCCGCGCGGCTGATGGCCGAAGGGGTGCTGGACCAGACCGAGGTTGCGATCCATGCCTGAGATCATCGGCTTCGCCGAGGGCGAGCGGCTGCTGACCTGGCCCGGCCTCTGCGCGGCACTGGAGCATGGCCACACCCTGCCGCGCGCCGCGATCGCCGACAGCTTTGTCTATCGCGGGGCCGACACGCTGCTGAACCGTGCGGCCTGGATCGACGGGCTGGGGATCGCTGTGAAATCGGCGACGATCTTCCCGGGCAATCCGGCCCGGGACCGGCCAGCGGTGAATGGGGGCGTCAGCCTCTATTCCGACACCGACGGCACGCTGGCGGCGATCGTCGATTTCCACCTCGTGACCAAGTGGAAAACCGCGGGCGACAGCCTGCTGGCCGCCACAAGGCTGGCCCGCCCGGACAGCCAGACCATCCTGATCGTCGGGGCAGGCACCGTGGCAAGGTCGCTTTACGAGGCCTATTCCAGCGCCTTCCCGAACGCGCGGTTCACGGTCTGGAACCGCACGCCAGCCGCGGCAGCCCGGCTGGCCGCCGACTGCCCGGGCATGGCGGTGGCAGACGACCTGGAAAGCGCGGTGCGCGCGGCCGACATCGTGACTTCGGCAACCATGGCGACCCAGCCGCTGATCCGCGGCGACTGGCTGCGCCCGGGCCAGCATGTCGACCTGATCGGTGCCTTCCGCCCCGACATGCGCGAGGCCGACGACGCGGCGCTGCAACGGGCACGGATTTTTGTCGACAGCCGCGACACGGTGCTGGGCCATATCGGCGAGTTGAAGATCCCGCTGGCCAGTGGCGCAATCCGCGAGGCGGATGTGCTGGCCGATTTCTACGACCTCGGTTCGGGCAACTTCGCGCGGCGGTCGGACGACGATATCACGCTGTTCAAGAACGGGGGCGGCGCGCATCTGGACCTGATGACTGCGGCCCATATCCTGGAGGCGTGGCGCGGGCGATGACCTGGGCTCTGGCGGCGCTGGCAGTTGCGCTTTTCCTGCTGGCCGGACGGCGGCGCCCGATGGATGCCGCCGCCCGTGCGGGCGCGCCCGGCCAGATCGCGGACCTGCCCTCGGGGCGCACGCATTACCGCTGGATCGGCCCGGAAAACGGGCCCGTCGCGCTCTGCCTGCATGGCATCTCGACCGGGGGCTGGTTCACGGAGGGGCTGGCCGGGATGCTGGCACGGCGTGGCTACCGGGTGCTGGTCCCCGACCTTTACGGGCGTGGCTTTTCCGACCGCCCGCCCGGCCCCCAGACCCGCGCCTTCTTCCTGCGCCAGATCGACGAGTTACTCGACACGCTGGGCGTGGGCGGCGGGCTGACCGTTCTGGGCTATTCGATGGGCGGGGCCATCGCCACGGCGCTGGCCGCCGACCGGCCCGGGCGGGTCGGCCGGCTGATCCTGATCGCCCCGGCGGGGCTGGGGCAGATCACGCCCTGGCCCGCGGCGCTTGCCCGCGACCTGCCGGGGCTGGGCGATGCGGCGATGGGGTTGCTGGGCGGGGTGATGGTGCGGGCGGTGGCGCGGATCCTCGGCCGGGCGCAGAACGTGCCCGGCGCGCTGATCGCGGCGCAGGTCGAGGAAACCCGCTATCGCGGTTTCCTGCCCGCCATGCTGTCCAGCATGCGCCACCTGCTGGCCGGGGATTTCGCCCCCGACCACCGCCGGATCGCCGCGGCGGGCCTCCCCGTTCTGGCGATCTGGGCCGAGGCGGACGAGTTGATCGCGCCCACAGCGTCCGAACGGCTGGCCGGGCTGAATCCCGGGGCGGCGCAACTGACCCTGCCGGGCGCAGGCCACGTGCTTCCCATCACCCACGCGCCGCAGGTGCACGACGCGATCGAGGCGTTCCTGGGACGGTGAGCCCTCAGGCCGCCGCCGTCCGGGTCTCGATGGGCGTCTCGCGCACCGGCAGATGCACCAGCGCCGACAGCGCGCCGACACCGACGCCCACCCACCAGACCATCGTGTAGCTGCCGTAAAGGTCGTAGAACTTGCCCCCCAGCCAGACGCCCAGGAAGCTGCCCAACTGGTGCGAGAAGAACACGATCCCGTAAAGCGTGCCCATGTAGCGCAGCCCGTAGATCTGCGCGATCAGTCCGCTGGTCAGTGGTACGGTGGCCAGCCACAGCGCCCCCATGGCGACCGAGAACAGGATTACCGTGGCTGGCGTCATCGGCGTCAGGATGAAGGCCGCAGCGACCAGCGTGCGGCCCAGATAGATGCACGCCAGCAGATACTTGCGCGAATGGCGGTTGCCGAGCCAGCCCGCGTAGATCGTCCCCGCGATGTTCGCCAGTCCGATCAGCGCGATCGACACCGCACCCAGCGCGGACGGCGTGGCAACCCCGATGCTGGCCAGAAGGCCAGAGGGGTCGATGGCGCCGCAGACCTCGGTCACGAAGGCGGGGAAATGCGCGGTGATGAAGCCCAGCTGATAGCCGCAGGAAAAGAAGCCCACGAAGATCAGCGCGAAAGACGGGTCGCGCAGCGCGCGGGCCAGCGCCGCGGCCATGCCGGGGCCTTCGGTTCGGGCGGCAGGCACCGGCGCGCGCAACATCGGCAGGGCCAGCAGCACCAGGAGGATCAGCCCCGCGAAGACCAGGAACACGCTTTGCCAAGGCATCACCCGCAACAGCGCCTCGGCGGTCGGCGCGCCGATCACCTGCCCGGCCGAACCCGCCGCCGTCGCGATCCCGAGGCTCAGCGAGCGGTGCTGGTCGCTGGCCGCACGGCCCACTACGGCAAGAATCACGCCGAAGCCCGTGCCCGCGATGCCGAAGCCCACCAGGATCTCCAGCCACTGGTGCTGGCCGGGCGTCACCGCATAGGCCGAGAGCACCAGCCCCAGCGCATAGACCAGCGCGCCGAGGATCACCGCCTTGCGGTCGCCGAAACGTTCGGCGAGGGCGGCGAACAGCGGCTGGCCGATGCCCCAGGCCAGGTTCTGGATCGCAATGGCGAACGAGAAGTCGGCGCGCAGCCAGCCGAACTCCTCGGCAATCGGGATCTGGAACACGCCGAAACTGGCCCGGATCGCAAAGCTGATCAGGATGATCAGGCATCCGCCGATCAGGACGGGCGTGAACAGGGTGGCGCGGGTCTGGTCCATGGGGGCTCCGGCTAGGCCGGGCGAGTTAACCGCCGTTGCGATCCTGCGTCAATCCGGCGCAGCTGCACATTTCCGCACCTTCCCTTCTGCGCCGCAGCATCCTAGACCTGACGGCATGGACCAGAGCTTGCGCCGCCTCTACGACGCCCGGGTGAATTCGGGCGACTTGCGCCCCGACCCCGCGCAGATCGCGGCGCTGGGCCCGCTTGAGCGCATCCGCGCCGCGCTGGAAAACCCGCCCCCCGCGCCGCGGGGCGGGCTGTTCCGCAAGCCACCGCCGCCCGATCCGGTGCCGGGGCTTTACCTTTGGGGCGGCGTGGGGCGCGGGAAGTCCATGCTGATGGATTTTTTCCACGGCACTGTGGCGATCGAGGGCAAGCGGCGGGTCCATTTCCACGCCTTCATGCAGGAGGTGCACCGCGGCCTGCACGCCGCCCGCGCGCAGGGGGCGGACGACGCGCTGAAACCGGTGGCGGCCGATCTGTTCAGCGGGCTCAGGCTGCTTTGCCTCGACGAGATGCAGATCACCGACATCACCGACGCGATGATCGTGGGGCGCCTGTTCGAGCTGATGTTCGCCGCGGGCGTCACCGTGGTGACCACGTCGAACCGGGAACCGGACGCGCTTTACAAGGACGGACTGCAGCGCGAGCGGTTCGTGCCCTTCATCCGCATGATCGAGGCACGGCTCGAGGTGATGCACCTCGCCTCGCCCACGGATTACCGGCAGAACCGTCTGACCGGGGCGGATGTCTATTTCACCCCGGCCGACCGGCTGGCGCGCGAGGCGATGGAGGCGATCTGGGCCGATTTCACCGGCGGCGCCGGTGCGCCGCTGGTCCTTCGCGTGCAGGGGCGCGCCGTGGAATTGCCACGGTTCCACAACGGGGTGGCGCGCGCCAGTTTCTGGGATCTCTGCGCCAAGCCGCTGGGGCCGGCCGATTACCTGGCGGTCGCGGACGCCGTGCGGGTGCTGATCCTCGAGGATATCCCGCGGCTGTCGTCCGAGAACTACAACGAGGCGCGGCGCTTCGTGACGCTGGTGGACGCGCTTTACGAGGGCCGGGTGCGGCTGATCGCGTCGGCCGCGGACGTGCCCGAGATGCTTTATATGGAAGGCGAGGGCGCGTTCGAGTTCGAGCGCACGGCCAGCCGGTTGCGCGAGATGCAGGGGGCGGACTGGGGCAGGGGCTGAGAGGCGGGGCGATCAGCCGTTCTCGGCCAGCACCTTTCCGGCAAGATAGAGCGAGCCGCAGATCAGGATCCGCGCGTTCGGCACCTCGCGGGCAACCCGCGCCACCGCCTCGGCCACGCTGTCGGCGGTCGTCGCGGGCAGGCCCGCGGCCGTTGCGGCGGCGGCGGTGGTTTCGGCGGGAAGGGTCGCGGCCTCGCCCGGGATCGAGACGGCGGTCAGGGTCTCGGCCACACCCGCCAGCGGCCGCATGAAGCCCGCGACATCCTTGGTGTTCAGCATGCCGCAGATCAGGTGCAGCGGTCGGGGGGGCAGGCGCGTCACCGCCTCGGCCAGGGCCACGCCCGCCGCTGGGTTGTGCCCGCCGTCGAGCCAAAGCTCGGCCCGGCCCGCCGCATCCACCAGCGGGCCGAGGCGCAGCCGTTGCAGCCGGGCGGGCCATTCGGCGCGGGTGACGGCGGCCTCGCAGGCGGCCTCTTCCATGCCCAGCGCACGCAGCGCGGCAATCGCCATGCCCGCGTTCTGCACCTGGTGTGCGCCGATCAGCCGGGGCAGCGGCAGGTCCAGCAGGCCGTGCTCGTCCTGGAACACCAGCCGCCCGCGTTCCTCCCACACATGCCAGTGCTGGCCGTGGGCGATCAGCGGGGCGCCGAGGCGGGCGGCCTTCGCCTCGATCACCTCCATCCCGGCCTCGTCCTGCGGGCCGACCACGCAGGGCACGCCGCGCTTGAGGATGCCCGCCTTCTCGGCGGCGATCTCGGGCAGGGTCTCGCCCAGGTAGTGCTGGTGGTCGAGCGAGACCGGCGCGATCACGGTCAGCCGCGGCGCGTCGATCACGTTGGTGGCATCCAGCCGCCCGCCAAGACCCACCTCAAGCAGGCAGAAATCGGCCGGGTCGCGAGAAAAGGCCAGCAGGGCGGCACAGGTGGTGATCTCGAAATAGGTGATGGGCTGCCCGCCGTTCGCGCGCTCGCACTCTTCCAGCACCGCGGCCAGCGCGTCCTCGGCGATCAGCCCGTCCGACATGCGGATGCGTTCGTGGAACCGCGCAAGATGCGGCGAGGTATAGGCCTGCACCCGCTGCCCCGCACCCATCAGCCCGGCGCGGATCATCGCGACCGTCGAGCCCTTGCCGTTGGTGCCCGCGACATGGATCACCGGGGCCAGCCGCCGTTCGGGATGGTCGAGAGCCGCCAGCAGGCGCCACACCCGGTCCAGCGTCAGGTCAATGATCTTGGGATGCAGCGCCATCATCCGGGAAAGAAGGGCGTCGCTTTGCGCCCCGCTCACAGGCCGTTCACCCCTTGGCGCCCGCCTCGGGCGGCTCGGCATCAGGGGGGGCGGGCCGGCGCGGCGGCGCGGCGTTCTCGGTATCCTCGGCCTCGGGCTCGGCGGGCCCCTGGCTGAAGCTGGCGGGCGGCGGCAGGTCGGCGATCACCGCGGGCGGCAGGCCCATCAGCATCCGGACGATGGTCAGCAGTTCCTCGCGCAGTTTCGTGCGCGGCGTCACCCGGTCCAGCATGCCGTGTTCCAGCAGGTATTCGGCACGCTGGAATCCCTCGGGCAGCTTTTCGCGGATCGTCTGTTCGATCACGCGGGGTCCGGCAAAGCAGATCAGCGCGCCGGGTTCGGCGATCTGCACGTCGCCCAGCATCGCGTAGGACGCCGTCACGCCGCCCGTGGTCGGGTGGGTCAGCACGACGATATAGGGCAGCCCGGCCTCTTTCAGCATCTGGATCGCGACGGTCGAACGCGGCATCTGCATCAGGCTGAGGATACCTTCCTGCATGCGCGCGCCGCCGGCGGCCGAGAACAGGATCAGCGGGCGGCGCCGTTCGACGGCGCGCTGGGCGGCGGCGATGATCGCATTGCCGACATACATCCCCATCGACCCGCCCATGAAGCTGAAATCCTGCGCCGCGCAGACCACGGGGGTACGCCCGATCTCGCCCTCGGCGACCAGCATCGCCTCTTTCTCGCCGGTGCCCTTCTGGGCGGCGCGCATCCGGTCGGGGTATTTCTTCTGGTCGCGAAAGCCCAACGGGTCGGTCAGCGGCGTGGGCACCGGCACCTCGGTGAAGATGCCGCCGTCGAACAGCGTCAGGAACCGGTCGCGGGGCCGGATTCCCATGTGGTGGCCGCACGAGGTGCAGACGTTCAGGTTGTCGCTGAGTTCCCGGTGAAACAGCATCGTTCCGCAGGCGTCGCATTTCGTCCACAGGTTCTCGGGCATCTCGCGGCGCGAGAACAGCGAGTTGATCTTGGGCCGGACGTAGTTGTTGATCCAGTTCATGCGCGGGCCACCCTCGGAACGGTCTGGCCGCTCAGATAAGCCGCGGGGCCGGGAAATGCAATCGTGGCCCGGCCGGTCAGATCAGCGCGCGCAACAGCCGCCACATCGCCAGGATCACCAGGATGTCGAGCCCCAGCGCCAGCGGCGCCATCGCGCCGTCTGTCAGGTCGAACGGCGTGACGTAAAGCGCAAGCCCGGTGATCGTACCCTTGACCGACACGAACAGCAGCGAGCTGCAATTGTTGATGAAGTGCCAGCCCATGGCAAAGCCGAGGCTGCCCGATCTCTCGGTCAGGTCGGCGGCGGCCAGCGCGAAGACCAGGATCGCCACCAGAACGACCCAGGCGGTCCCGCCCGCCATCGGGTTGAAGTGAAGCGCGGTGAAGATCAGCGCGGGCAGGCCCATCCACACCGCCCGCCAGGCAAAGCGCGCGGCAAGCTGCTGTTGCAGGTAGCCGCGGAACAGCAACTCCTCGGACCCGGTCTGGATCAGCACCAGCCCCAGGGCCAGCGGCAAAACCCGCGCCCAGTCGCCAAGGGGCAGGTTGCCCTCCAGCGGGATCAGCGCGCCGCTGACGAAAAGCAGCAGCGCATAGACCGGCACCAGCGCGCCGAGCGCGGTGAAAAAGCCGCGCGCCGTGTCGCGTAGGGGGCCGAACAGGCTGCCCGGTTCGCGATAGTGCAGCGCGGGCGTGGCGATCAGCACGCCCAGGCCCATGCCCAGGAAGGTGGCCAGCACGAACAGCGTCTGGCCCGGGGCGGTGGGCGCGGTCAGGCCCTGGAGCCAGCCGAAATAGTTGAGCGGACCGAGAACAGGATAGGCCGCAACCAGCATCAGCGCAAAGCAGCCCGCATAGATCAGGGCGACCACGCCCAGCCCCAGCAGCAGGCGCCAGAGTTCGGGGTAAAGGCGGGCGGGCTCGACAAAGGCCTCGAATAGGGGGGATCGCATGGCGGCTCGGGCATAGGGGTGGACGGGAGCAAGCTAGCGCGGGGGCGGCGCGGCTTCAACTCAGACGCGAAGCACCACCCGGGCGGCCAACCACGAGACGGCGATCACCCCCAGGTCGACCAGGAACAGCGGCCCGAGCGCCGGATCGTCGGCGGCGAACGGATAGGTGTAAAGCGCCAGCGCCGCGACGGGTCCGGGCAAGGCGATGACCAGGATCGCCACCGCATTGTTGGCGAAATGCAGCGCGATCGCCGCCCCCAGCGTGCCGGTGCGCGCCGTCAGGTCGGCCGCCACCGCCGCGAAAAGGCCCGCCCAGGCCGCCACCATCAGCGCGTTTCCGCCGCTTTGCTCGGGCAGGTAATGGCCCCAGGCGAACAGGGCGGCGGGCAGGCCGATCCAGATCGCCGGGCTTTTGAAGCGCGCGGCCAGTTGCTGTTGCAGGTAGCCGCGAAAGAACAGTTCCTCGGCGCCGACCTGCAACAGGATCAGCGGCAGGGCCAGCGGCAGCAGGGCCAGCCAGCGCCCGCCCCCCAGATTTGGCGTTACCTCGAGGCCGGTGGGCAGGATCAGCCAGAGCGCCGCGTAAAGCAGCGCCAGCGCCCACAGCACGCGGGCGAAATCGGCGATGGCGCGCCCGGGCGGGCCGGTCAGCGAGACAAGCCCGCGGTTGTGCACCAGGCGCGCCGCGACCAGCGTGCCCACGACCAGGCAACCGAAGGAGGCCAGCAGCCACAAGGCATCCGCAACGGTCAGCGTGGTGGCGAACACGCCCGCGAAGACCGAGGCCGCGATCTCGGTGCCGCTGGCCGCCGCGACCAGCCCGAAGGCGGCGTAGATCAGCCCCAGATGAACCGCCACGGCCATCACGCCGCCCGCCACCAGCCGCCAGAGTTCGGGCCGGGCGCGGGCGGGCTGGATCAGGCTTTCGTGGGGTCGGTATCGCATGGCGCCCGCGTCCGTTGACCGGCCGAGCCTAGACCGGCGCCCGGCGCCCATCAATCGCTTGTCTCCCATTCCCGCGGCGTCTATTCCCAAGGGCAACACGACCCGAAGGAAGCCATGCCCATGCCCCCCATCGACAAGTCCCGCCTGCCCAGCCGCCACGTCACCGAAGGCCCGTCCCGCGCGCCGCACCGGTCCTATTACTACGCGATGGGCATCTCCGAGGCCGAGATCCACCAGCCCTTCGTCGGCGTCGCGACCTGCTGGAACGAGGCCGCGCCCTGCAACATCGCGCTGAACCGGCAGGCCCAGGCGGTGAAGATGGGCGTCAAGGAGGCGCACGGCACCCCGCGCGAGTTCACCACGATCACCGTCACCGACGGCATCGCCATGGGCCATGAAGGCATGCGCTCGTCTCTGGCCTCGCGCGAGGCGATCGCGGATACCGTGGAGCTGACCATGCGCGGGCATTGCTACGACGCGCTGGTGGGGCTGGCGGGCTGCGACAAGTCGCTGCCGGGGATGATGATGGCCATGGTGCGGCTGAATGTCCCGTCGGTCTTCATCTATGGCGGCTCGATCCTGCCCGGCCGGCACGAAGGCCGCGATGTCACCGTGCAGGACGTGTTCGAGGCGGTCGGCCAGAACCAGGCCGGCAACATGTCCGAAGAGGCGCTGATCGCGCTGGAAAAGGTCGCCTGCCCGTCCGCGGGCGCCTGCGGCGGCCAGTTCACGGCGAACACCATGGCCTGCGTCTCCGAGGCGATCGGGCTGGCGCTGCCCAACTCGTCCGGCGCGCCCGCGCCTTACGAATCGCGCGACCAGTATTGCGAGGCGTCGGGCCGCAAGGTGATGGAACTGATCGAGAAGAACATCCGCGCCCGCGACATCGTGACCCGCAAGGCGCTGGAAAACGCCGCCCGCGTGGTGGCCTGCACCGGCGGGTCCACCAATGCCGGGCTGCACCTGCCCGCCATCGCGCATGAGGCGGGGATCGACTTCGACCTGTTCGACGTCTGCGACATCTTCCGCGACACGCCCTATTTCGTCGACCTGAAACCGGGCGGCAAATACGTCGCCAAGGATCTGTACGAAGTCGGCGGCGTGCCGGTCGTGATGAAGGAACTGAAGAAGGCGGGCCTCATCCACGAGGACTGCATGACCGCCACCGGCCGCACCATCGGCGAGGAAATCGACATGGTCACGCGGGAGGCCGATGGCCGCGTGATCTATCCCTCGGCCGCGCCGATCACGCCCACGGGCGGCGTCGTCGGGCTGAAGGGCAACCTTGCGCCCGACGGGGCCATCGTCAAGGTCGCCGGCATGGAGAAGGAACAGCAGGTCTTTACCGGCCCGGCCCGTGTCTTCGAATGTGAAGAGGACGCGTTCGAGGCGGTCAAGGCGCGCAGCTACAGGGAAGGCGAGGTCATCGTAATCCGCAACGAGGGTCCCGCCGGCGGCCCCGGCATGCGCGAGATGCTGGCGACCACCGCCGCGCTGTCCGGCCAGGGCATGGGCAAGAAGGTCGCGCTGATCACGGACGGCCGCTTCTCGGGCGCGACGCGCGGCTTCTGCGTCGGCCATGTCGGCCCCGAGGCGGCCCATGGCGGGCCGATCGCGCTGCTCCGGGATGGTGACGTGATCACCATCAACGCGATCACGGGCGAGTTGTCGGTCGCGCTGTCCGACGAGGAACTGGCCGCGCGCAAGGCCGCGTGGGCCGGGCCGAAGGACACGATCTATGCCTCGGGCGCGCTGTGGAAATACGCCCGGCTTGTCGGCTCCACCCGCAAGGGAGCGGTCACCCATCCGGGCGGCGCCCAGGAGAAGCATGTCTACATGGATCTCTGATCCATTGCCCCGGGGCCGGTCAATCGCGGCCGGCCTTGTGGCGCTGGCGCTTGCGGGCTGTGTCGGTGGCGGCCCCGGGGCGACGGCGGGGCTTGGCGGTTTTGCCGCCTCGCGCGCCGCCCCCCAGAAGGTGACGCTCTCGGACGGCGTGGTGGCGATCGCGGGCCCGCGCGGCTTTTGCATCGACGGCACGGCCACCCGCGACGGTGAGAACGGCGCCTTCGTGCTGATGGCAAGCTGCGCCGCGATCACCGGCCGCCGGACCGCCCCCACGCCCGCGACGGATGCGCTGCTGACCGCCTCGGTCGCCGCCAACCCGGGGCCCGGCGGCAGCCCCGAGGACCGGGCGCTGGTACTTGCACGCTATTTCTCGTCCGACGAGGGCCGCGCGGCACTGGCCCGTGACGGGCGGGCCGCAAGTGTCACGGTGGACCAGATGTTCGACCGCGACGGGCTGTTCTTCCTGCGCGCCCGTGACCGGAGCGCGGGGCTGAAGGCCGGGCTGAGGGACGATCACTGGCGCGCGATCTTCGAGGTGAACGGCCGGATCGTGACCGCCTCGGTGGTGGGCTTCGAAACCACCCCGATCAGCGACGAGGCGGCGCTGGCGGTGCTGCGGGAGTTCGCGGACCGCATCCGCACGGCAAGCGCCAGGCTCGCCCCCGGCGAACCTGCCGCCACCCCCTCGCCCGAGGCAACCGCGGTGGCAGAGCCCGCTACCCGGCCACAGCCGCCCGGATTGCGTCGTTTTTTCGGTTTTTTGCCGCGCGAACGTTTACCCGGGTGAAACCGGCGGCGGTGTGCACTGCACCCGATCAACACACCGACCGAGCAGCCCGCCCATGCAAGCGAAGCCCGCCACCCTGTTCGACAGGTTCCTGTTCCGCCACGCGCTGGCCGCCTGGGGGCGGGCGGCCGACCGCGCCGGGACGCTGGACGTGGCCGACCTCAGGCCGCTGCGGGCGCGCGCGGCGCAGCTGCGCCGCCGGGTCGACCGGGTGATCCATGCCGCGGATGGCCGGCTGAACCAGCCGCCGGATGCGGCACGGGGCGTGCGCAGACCGTTGGGCTGTGACTGGGCGTGGCGGCCCGAGATCTTCCGTGGTCCGCTGTCGCCCGCCGGGGCAGCGGCGGTCGGCAACCGGACCCAGTTCGGCACAGAGGCGCGGATCTTCCACGACTGCATCCGCCCGGAACTGACCCTGCGTCAGATCCGGAACACCCGCGCCGAGGATCTGGCACCCCATGGCCTGCGCCTTGACGTGTTCCGCTTCGACGGAACCTTCCTGTCGCTGGCGATCGACCTGCCCGCGGATGGCGTCGCGGGCCTGCGGCGGCGGCATCTGATCCGGCTCGAAACCGTGATCGAGGCCGAGACGCCGCTGGATATCTTTGCCCGGCTCAATGTCCGGCACGGGCCGAATACCGAACAGCTTGTCCGCGAACTGCCCAAGGACACGTCCGCAGCCGTGGTCGAGTTCGACCTTGGCTATACCGACCTGAACGAAAGACGGGTCGAGAAGATGTGGCTCGACCTGATCTTCGAGGGGCCGCAGATGAACCAGATCACCCTGCGCGACGTCACGCTGAGCCGCAGGCCAAGGGCTGAGCTGTGAGCGAGATGGCCGCAGGCACGATCCGCCTGACCGGCACACGCCTGCGCGCAGGCGTGTGGGAGGGCGTGCTGGATGTCGAGCCCCACACCGGGGCGCCCGCGATCGAGGTGGTGCATCTGGACCGGCCGATCGCCGGGCTGCGCCTGACCCCCGACCCATATCGCGCTGGCCGCTTCGCCGTCGCCGTGCCGATTCCGGCCGACCTGCTGTCCGACGGGGTGCAGACCTTCCTGATCCGCGACCGGGCCAGCGGCGCGACGCTGGACAGTTTCGCCATCCTTGCCGGCGCACCGCTCGACCATGACATCCGCGCCGAGATCGAGCTTTTGCGCGCCGAACTCGACATGCTGAAGAAGGCGTTCCGCCGCCACTGCATCGAGACGATGTAGGCCCCGGTCTGCGATGACGCCGCGTCGGCCGTGACAGCGCGCCCGCGCGCCGCCATTCTGCCGGATGGGGAGGACCGCATGACCGATTATCCGCATCTGCTGGCGCCGCTCGACCTGGGCTTCGTGACGCTGAAGAACCGCGTGCTGATGGGCTCGATGCATACCGGGCTGGAGGAACGCGGCGACTGGGACCGGGTGGCCGAGTTCTACGGGCTGCGCGCCCGCGGCGGGGCCGGGCTGATCGTCACCGGCGGCATGGCGCCGAACCCCGAAGGCGGCGTGTTCCCCGGCGCGGCGGGCCTTTACACCGCGGACGACATCGCCAACCACCGCCGCGTGACAACCCGCGTGCATGACGAGGGCGGCCTGATCGCGATGCAGATCCTGCATGCGGGCCGCTATGCCTATGGCCCCGATTGCGTCGCCCCCAGTGCGATCAAATCGCCGATCTCGCCCTTCCCGCCGCGGGAACTGGACGAGGCGGGCATCGAGAAGCAGATCGCCGACATCGCCACGGCGGCCGCCCGCGCCCGCGAGGCGGGCTATGACGGGGTCGAGGTGATGGGGTCCGAGGGCTATTTCCTGAACCAGTTCCTGGTGACCCACACCAACCGGCGCACCGACCGCTGGGGCGGGGCTTACGAGAACCGGATGCGCCTGCCGCTGGAGGTGGTGGCCCGCGTGCGCGCGGCGGTGGGCGACGATTTCATCCTGATCTACCGGCTGTCGATGATCGACCTTGTCCCCGGCGGGGCCACCTTCGACGAGGTGGTGGAACTTGCGCAGCGCGTGGAACGGGCGGGCGCCACGATCCTGAACACCGGCATCGGCTGGCACGAGGCCCGCGTGCCGACCATCGCCACCTCGGTGCCGCGGGCGGGGTTCGCCTGGGTCACGCAAAAGCTGATGGGCAAGGTCGGCATCCCGGTGATCACCTCGAACCGGATCAACACGCCCGAGGTGGCCGAACGCGTGCTGGCCGAAGGCTGTGCCGACATGGTCTCGATGGCGCGGCCCTGGCTGGCCGACGCGGATTTCGTCGCCAAGGCCGCTTCGGGCCGGGCCTGCGAGATCGCCCCCTGCATCGCCTGCAACCAGGCCTGTCTCGACCACACCTTTGCTGGCAGGGTCTCGACCTGCCTCGTCAATCCGCGCGCCTGTTTCGAAACAGAACTGCGCTACGAACCCGCAGCAATGCCCCGGCGGATCGCCGTGGTGGGGGCTGGGCCCGCAGGCCTGTCCGCCGCGCTGGTGGCCGCCGGGCGCGGACATGCCGTTACTCTGTTCGACAAGGCCGACCAGATCGGCGGCCAACTCGACATGGCCCGCCGCATCCCCGGCAAGGAGGAGTTTCACGGCCTTGTCGCCTGGTACCGGACGATGCTGGACCGGCGCGGGGTGGATCTGCGCCTGTCGACGGCGCCCGGCGCGGCGGCGCTGGCGGACTTTGACGCGGTGATCGTCGCCACCGGCGTCACGCCGCGCGATCCCGGCATCCCGGGTCAGGATCTGCCCCATGTGCTGGGCTATGCCGACATTCTGGCCCGGGGCGCCCCGGTCGGCCCGCGTGTCGCCATCGTGGGGGCGGGCGGCATCGGTTTCGATGTGGCCGAGTTCCTGGTGACAGGCGACAGCCCGACGCTGGACCCGGTGGACTGGCGCGCCGAATGGGGCGTGGGCGACCCGGCGATCCATCGCGGCGGTCTGGTGCCCGGTGGGCCATGCCCCGCGCCGCCGCTGCGGCAGGTGACGCTGTTGCAGCGCAAGCCCGAGGCGCCGGGCAAACGCCTGGGCAAGACCACGGGCTGGATCCATCGCGCCGCGCTCAAGATGAAGGGCGTCGAGATGCTGGCGGGCGTGACCTACGACCGGATCACGCCCGAGGGCATCGAGATTACGCAAGGCGGCGCGCGGCGGCTGGTCACGGCGGACAACGTGGTGCTCTGTGCCGGGCAGGAACCCGAGCGCGACCTTGCCGCGGCGCTGGCCGAGGCCGGGATCGTTCACCACGTGATCGGCGGCGCGGACATTGCCGCGGAACTGGACGCCAAGCGCGCCATCGACCAGGGCGCACGCCTGGCCGCATCCATTTAAGATCAATAACTCGAGTGCCCGGCCGGTCCGCCTGCGGGCGCGTCCCGCGGGTTTCCCCCCGGGTGACGATGTGGCTATCATCCAACTATTGTCGAGCGCCTTCCAAATTCCTGCCCGAATTGCAGCGGAGTGTCGGGGCCTGCACGGGGGTGTGACCAAGGATGTTCCGATGGACCGACTGACCGAGATGGAGGCCTTTGCCACAGTGGTGGACCAGGGCGGCTTCACCGATGCCGCCAAGAAGATGGGGATCTCCAAATCCGCCGTGTCCAAGCATGTCTCCTCGCTCGAGGCTCGGCTCGGCGCGCGGCTGCTGAACCGCACCACCCGCCGCGTCAGCCCGACCGAAATCGGGCTCGCCTATTACGACCGAGCCCGCAAGGTGCTGAACGATGCCGGCGAGGCCGACGCGCTGGTGACCTCGATGCAGTCCGCACCCTCGGGGCTGTTGCGGATCTCGGTCGCGACCGATTTCGGGGTCAATCACCTGTCGCCACTCCTCGGCGATTTCCTGCAGCAATTCCCCGACATCACCGTGAACATGGTGCTGAACAACCGCTATGTGGAACTGATCTCGGAAGGCTTCGACATGGCGATCCGCGTGGGCGAGCTTGAGGACAGCACGCTGCGTGCCCGCAAGCTGGCCGAAACCGCCCGGCGGATGATCGGCTCACCGGGCTATTTCCAGAAATACGGCCGCCCGCAAAAGATCGACGACCTGAACGAACACAAGCTTCTGCACTATTCCAACCAGGCCAGCGGCAATGTCTGGAAGATCACCGCGCCCTCGGGCGAAAGGCGCCAGGTGCGCACCGCGGGCTGGCTGACGGTAAATGACGGCCAGTCGCTGCTGAACGCCGCGATCTCGGGCCTCGGCATCGCCTATCTGCCGAGCTTCCTGTTCAGGGACGCGATGGAAAAGGGCCTTGTCGAAGAGGCGATCCCCGGCCTGCCGCTGGAAAAGCTCGGCATCTACGCGGTCTACCCGCCGGGCCGCTTCACCCAGCCCAAGGTGCGCGCCTTCATCGACTTCCTGGTCGAGCAGTTCTCCGGCGAAGACGCGGTGATCTGAACGCTCCGGCCGGCCCCTCGGCCCGCAACCGATCCGTCCGTTGCCCCCCGCCGGCCCGGCCCGGACCAGGCCGATGGTGCCGCAGCGGCGGCTTCTTCTTGGCTGAAACACTCTGGGGGTCCGGGGGCAAAGCCCCCGGCGGGTCGCCTTGGCGACAGCCAGGGCGAAACCCATGGGGCCGCGCGGCGCCCGCCCTCACTCCGCGGTGGTCAGGATGACCTCGACCCGGCGGTTCTGCATCCGGCCCGCTTCGGTCCGGTTGCTGGCGACCGGCGCCAGATAGCCCGCGCCCCCGGCCGCAACCCGGGACGCGGGCACGCCCAGCCGGTCGATCAGGTAACCGCGCACCGCCTCGGCCCGCTTGCGCGACAGCGCGATATTGCTGTCCAGCGCACCGACCGCATCGGTATGGCCCACCAGCATCACCGCGCGATCCGGGTTGTTCGCCAGGTAGCGCGCCAGCGCCGCGAGCGAGGCGAATTCGCCCTCGGCCAGCGCGGCCGAGCCGGTGGCGAAGTCGAGATCGGCCAGAACCGCGTGGCCGTCGAGGTCCAGCCGGTCGGCCAGAGGCGTGTCCTCGGCCAGCGCCGCACCGGCGCCGTTGCTCTTGCTCGACACCGCGTCGGGCGCGGGATCCTCGGCCGGTCCCACCCGCGTCACCTGCACGAAGGCCCGCGCGCTCGACCGGCTGACCATCAGCGTCACGTAGGCGGAGCCCGCCGACCCCAGTCGCCGCGCCGAGAGAAACCGGAAATCGCCAAGATCGACATGCATGGCCGGTTCCGGCAGCGTGTCGGTCGCGAACCGGAAATCGAACCCGCCGCAGGATTCGGCCCCGCACTCATGGATCGGCAGGAACCCCTCAGCGTACAGCTGGTCGCGCAGGGGCGCCAGAACCTGCAGCGTTGTTCGCCCTTTCAGGGGGGCGTGCCAGGCCCGGCGCGTCACCGCGCCCTCGGCCTCGATCATTGGCACCCGCGTCCCGTCGAAACTGCCGACCGGGATCGCGACGGTTGTGTGCGCAACGATCTCCTCGGCGGCCAGAGTCGCGGGGTCGGGCAGGGTCAGCCCCCGTGCCGGGCCGGTGGCGGCCAGCGCCGCCAGCGCGGCAAGCACCAGAGGATGCGGCACCGTCATCTGTGGGCGCCATGATAATCCTCGTTCGGTTCCATGCCGCTGGCCGAGGCGATCCGGTTCGACATGTTGAAAAAGCCGGTGACCGCCGCGATGTCCCAGATGTCGCGGTCGGAAAAGCCCTGATCGCGCAGGCGCTGGCGATCGGCCTCCTCGACCTTGTGGCTTTCCTCGGTCAGCCTGGCCGCGAAATCCAGCATCGCGCGCTGGCGTTCATTCAACGGTGCCGCGCGATAGTTCATCACCATCGCCTCGCCCAGCGCCGGATCGCCCGAGAGTTCCCGCACCGCCGCGCCGTGCGCCACCTGGCAATACCAGCACCGGTTGATCGACGAGACCACCACCGCGATCATCTCGCGTTCCAGCTTGGTCAGGCCGCTCGGCCCCAGCATCAGGTCGCCATACATCGCCGAAAACGCATTCAGCTTGGCAATGTCGAAGGCATAGGCGCGCAGCACATTCGGCACGAGCCCCAGCTTTTCGGTGCAGAGGTCGAAATATTTTCGCGTCTCGGGCGGCAGCGGATCGACCGGAGGCAGGTCGAGGGCCGTGGGAAGGTCGCGTTTCTCGGTCACTGCTCAGGCCATTTGTGGCACTTTCATCCTGTAATGGTACTGTCCCACATTCTCGAGCCCCAAGGAAGCATAGAGCGCGCGCGCCGCCCCATTCGCCTCGGTCACCAGCACGGCCAGATCGGTTGCCCCCTGATCTTGTGCCCACATGGCAGCCGCCCGCATCATGTTGACGGCGGTCCCTTGCCGACGGTGCCCGGGCGCGACCACCATCGCATGGACGAAGCAGATACCGTCATGGATCGCGGCGAAGCCTGCCCCCGCCGCGCGGTCGTTCTGGCGGCCCAGCAGGGCGGTCTTCGGCCCGTTCACCCGGGCCATGACCGCGCGGCGGGCCGGCCCGATGTCGTTCTCGGCCCAAAGTTCGTCCATGATGGCAAGCGGTTCCCACACCGTGAAGGCGGTGACCGGGGGCGGGTCCGCCGCGATCCTGGCGACCGGGGCGGCCAGCACCGCCACCGGGTCGACCACCGTGTAGCCGCGCCCCGCCAGCAGCGCGTCCAGCGCCTCGTCCCCCGGCCGGACCATGAACAGCGCGGGTTGACCCAGACCTTCCATCGCCGTCTCGGCCGCGTCGATATCCGCCTCGGTGACCCGCCCCTCGGCCGTTGCCGCCGAGACGCGCTTGCCGCCGCCCTGCCCGTCGCGGATGCACCAGGGGCCGATCCGCGTCGCCGCGGCGGGCGGCCAGGTCGCCTCCTGCGCCGCGAACAGCCGGTCGGGCGTCACGCCGCGGCCTCGGGAAACAGCGCCGACAGCTGCGCCATCGCCGCGTCGATCCGCGCGCCGTTGGTGCCGCGGATCACGATGTTCGTGCCATAGACCCCATCGCGCACGAAGGGATAGGACCCGATCGACAGGTCGGGGAACGCGTCGGCCAGCGTGCGCAACGTGGCCGCGATATCGCCCTCGGCCCGCTGCACGGTCAGGTTCTGCGACAACAGCGCGTCACCCCCCGTCAAGGTCGGCAGCACGCCGGCCACCATCGCCTGAAAGATCGACGGCACGCCCGCCATCACGTGGACATTGCCGATGGTGAATCCCGGCGCGGCCGAGATCGGGTTCTCGATCAGCTTGGCACCCTCGGGGATGCGCGCCATGCGCAGGCGCGCCTCTTTCAGCTCGCGCCCCATCTTGTCGCAGTATTCTGCCATCAGCGCGCGCGCATCCTCGCGCACGTCGATGGGAACGCCGAACGCTGCCGCCACCGCATCCGCCGTGATGTCGTCATGGGTGGGTCCGATGCCGCCCGAGGTGAACACCGTGTCATAACCCCCGCGCAGCGCGTTCAGCGCCTCGGCGATGCGGCCGGGAATGTCGGGGACGATCCGCACCTCGGCCAGCCGGATGCCATGCTTGACCAGTTCGCCCGCAAGGAAATGCATGTTCGCATCGCGTGTCCGGCCCGAGAGGATCTCGTCGCCGATCACCAGCATTGCCGCGGTTGGGTTGCCCATGTTCCGCCTCCTTGTCCGGGGTCTTGCCCCGGTATAGGAGCGTCCCATGCGCTTTCAAAGCCCCCTCGTGCCGGGTCGGCTGATCCGACGCTACAACCGGTTCCTGGCCGACGTGACGCTGGACAGCGGCGACGCGGTCACCGCCCATTGCCCGAACCCGGGGTCGATGATGGGGCTGAAGGACCCGGGCCTGCGCGTCTGGCTGGAACCGAACGACGACCCCCGGAAAAAGCTGCGCTTTGGCTGGCGGCTGGCCGAATTGCCCGGCGGCCACTGGGCGGGGATCGACGCGGGGCTGGCGAACCGGGTGGTGCGCGAGGCGCTGGAGGCAGGCCGGGTGACCGCGCTGGCCAACTATCCGACCCTGCGGCCAGAGGTCGCCTATGGCGAGAAAAGCCGCGTCGATTTCCTGCTGTCGGGACCCGGCCTGCCTGATGCCTATCTCGAGGTGAAGAACGTGCATCTGCGCCGCACGGACGACTGGGCCGAATTTCCCGACAGCGTCACCGCACGCGGCGCCCGCCACATGGCGGAACTGGCCCGCATGGCACAGGCCGGGCATCGCGCGGCAGTTCTGTATCTCGTCCAGCGCACCGACTGCGCACGGTTCCGGCTGGCCGCGGATCTGGACCCCGCCTATGCCGCCGCGGCACGGGCAGCGCAGGCCGCCGGGGTCGAGATGCTGTGCCATGCCACGCGGATCGGCCCGGACGGCGTGACGCTGGCCCATCCCCTGCCGGTGAACCTTGCGCCGCAGCCCTAGCCCGCTCTGGCCTTTGTCGCCGCGTGGACTTATGTTTCGCGCGAAAGGCCAAGGAGTTGCTCGTGGACGACAGATCGCGCGGCCGGCGCACAAAGGACAATATCCGCATCCATGACCGCGAAGATTTCGCCGGGATGCAGACGGCCGGCCGTGTCGCGGCCGAGATCCTGGACGAGATCGCCCCGCTGATCCGCCCCGGACAGACCACCGGCGCGATCGACCGCGCGATCACGGACCTGGTCGAGGCCAAGGGCGCGACCTCGGCGACCATCGGCTACAAGGGCTACCGCCATGCCAGCTGCATCTCGGTCAACCATGTGGTCTGCCACGGCATCCCGGGCGAGCCGATTCCGAAAAGCGGGACCGAGACGATTTCCAGGGACCTCGAGAAACGGCGCAAGGACGATGCCCTTCTGGACGGCGACATCCTGAATGTCGACGTCACCGTGATCGTCGACGGCTGGTATGGCGACACCAGCCGGATGTATGCCGCCGGCAAGCTGTCGCGCAAGGCGCAGTCCCTGATCCAGGTCACCCATGACGCGCTGATGAAGGGGATCGAGGCGGTCCGCCCCGGCAACACCTTCGGCGATATCGGCCACGCGATCCAGACCTATGTCGAAGCCCACAAGATGAGCGTGGTGCGCGATTTCTGTGGCCACGGCTTGGGCCGGGTGTTCCACGCGCCGCCCAACGTGCTGCATTACGGTCAGCCGGGCGCGGGGCCGATGCTGCAGGAGGGCATGTTCTTCACCATCGAACCGATGGTCAATCTCGGCCGCCCCGAGACCCGTGTGCTGGGCGACGACTGGACGGCCGTGACCCGGGACAAGTCGCTGTCCGCGCAGTTCGAACATTCGGTCGGCGTCACGGCGGACGGGTGCGAGATCTTCACCCTCTCGCCGGCGGGGCTGTTCCACCCGACCTGCGGTTGAGGCGCACCCCCTGTCCGCGGCCGATCCAGCGCTAGATTGACCTCGACCGGACTGGCAAAAGGAAAGTGCCGCAGATGACGACCCATGCCGAGGTGACGCATCACCGGTTCGCCTGGCGGCTGACCCCCGCCCGCTGGGCTGTGGCAATCCTGTCCGTTCTGGCAATCGCCCTGTCGGTCTGGCAGCTCGAGGCCGAGCGCGCGGGCATCCTGATCGAACCCGTGCCCGGCACCGGCACGACGCCCGCCACCGTCTACCGGCTGCCCGACGCACCGCCCGCGCCGGTGGTCATCGTCTCGCACGGATTCGCGGGCTCGCGCCCGCTGATGCAGGCGACCTCGCTGACGCTGGCGCGCGCGGGCTATGCCGCGGTCGCCTTCGACTACGAGGGGCACGGCCGCAACCCGGTGCCGATGTCGGGCGATCTGGACAGCCCCGAGGGCACCGCGATCCTGCTGATGGCCGAGACGGAACGGGTGATCGACGCCGCCCTGGCCCAGCCCTGGGCCGACGGCCGGGTGGCGATCATGGGCCATTCCATGGGCAGCTATATCGCGATCCGGCAGGCCCGCGTGGACGACCGCCTGGCGGCCACCGTCGGCGTGTCGATGTCGAACGATTCGATCACCGCGACCGAGCCGCCGAACCTCTTGATGGTGCAGGGCGAATGGGAAGGCCGTTTGATCCCCGACGCCCGCGCCGCGCTGGATCTGGCCGACCCCGGGGCGGGATTCGGCGAAACCGTGGGCAACCCGGCCGAGGGCACCGGCCGCCGCGCGGTTCTGGCCCCCGATGTCGAGCATGTCGGCGTGATCTGGTCACCCTTCATGCTGCGCGAGATGCGGGAATGGCTCGATGCCACCTTCGGGCGCCAGAGCGAGGGGCCGGTCGCGCGGATGGGCGGCTGGATCGCGCTGCTGCTGGCGGGAATCGTGGCCCTGGGCTGGCCACTTGCCCGGCTGCGCGACCGGGCCGAGGCACCGCGCCCCGAGCCGCTGCCGCGCCGCCGGTTCCTGATCGTGGCGCTGGCGCCCGCGGTGGTGGTGCCGCTGGCGCTGTCGCCGGTCGAAACGCATCTCTTCCCGGTTCTGGTTGCCGAATACCTGGCGCTGCACTTTGCCGCCTACGGCGCGCTGGCGCTGGCGCTGTTGTGGTGGTGGGGCGAGGTGCGCTGGCCGGGCCGGGACGAGGTGGGCCGCATCCTGGTCCTTGCCGGGCTTGTCGCCTTCTACGGGATCTGCGTCTTCGGCCTGGCGATGGACCGCTATGTCACCAGCTTCTACCCGATCCCGATCCGCCTTTCGATCATCGCGGCGATGGCGCTGGGCACGGTGCCCTACATGCTGTCCGATGCGCTGATGGTCGAGGGCGGGCGCGCGCCGCTGTGGCGCAGCCTGGTCGCGCGCGGCGCGTTTCTCGTGTCGCTGGGACTCGCCACCGCGCTCGATTTCGAGCGGCTGTTCTTCCTGCTGGTGATCCTGCCCGTGGTGCTGCTGTTCTTCCTGCTGTTCGGGATGATGGGCGGCTGGGTCGGCCGCGCCAGTTCGCGGCCTGCGGGTGCAGGGATCGGGCTGGGGCTGTTCCTGGCCTGGGCGCTGGGCGTGACCTTCCCGATGTTCCAGGCCGGCTGACGCGCCTCAGGGCGTCAGCATCCGGATCGCCGCGACGCCCGCATCCGACAGATCGAGCAGACGCGCAAGGTAATGCTCGCGCACGGCGAAGCCGCGTTTCCCCTCGCCGGTAAAGGCATCCTCCATCGCGTCGATCAGGCGGTTCAGGCGGCGCTGATGCAGCCCCAGCGCGGTCTGGACCGGATCCGCGATCAGCCCCGCAAAGGCCGCGACCAGCGCACCCAGCCCCATCAGGCCCAGGACAAGACCCGCCGTCAGCCAGGGCGACACCGCGGCCGGAAACATCCCGTACCAGGCCGTTCCCAGAAGTCCGCCCAGCGGAAAGGCCGCCACCGCCGCCTGATGCGCCAGCACCGCGGCCAGTCCCGGTGCGAAGGACACCATTCCCGGCGTCAGCGACTGGAACGCGATCGCGCCAGCGCCCAGCGTGCCCAGCGCGGTGGTCATCTCGGCCACCGCCGAGCGCGCGCCGCCATAATCCGACAGCGCCCGCGCGCTCAGCGCGCCCGCTTCGCGCCGCTCGGCGATCAGCCGGGCCAGCGCGGGCTGGGCCAGCATCGCGCGGGCCAGCGCGTCGGCCTCGCTCGCCTCGCCGGGTCCGCCCCAGGGCAGTTCCAGAAGGTCCACGGCGATCGCCCGCTCGGCCGCCCGCGCCACCGCGGTCGGCAACAGCACGCGCCGTGACAACAGCCAGCCGGACGCCTCGCGCGCCCCCAGCCGCCCCGCCGCATGCCCGCCGATCCGCGACAGGATCAGCACCGGCGACAGCAGAACGTTGACCGGCGCCCGGACGATGTCCCAGCCCAGCGCATGCCGGTGCAGCCCGAACGTGCCGCGAATCCCGAACCGCGCCCGCACGAAACCCGGCACCCGCGCCCGCCGTTCGGCGAAATAGGCACGGGCAGCGGCGATCAGGGCGGCATCGGTATCGGGGGCAAGCTCGGTCATGCGGGAGAAAATGGGGACCCGCCCGGGGCGCCGCAAGCGGGATCAGCCGTGGCGCAGGATCGAGATCACGGTATCGCCATAGCGCCTTGTATCCAGCGGCACGAGGTCCCCGGGCGGCACGACCTCGACGCCTTCCTCCCAGACGATCAGCGCACCCGGCGCGATCCAGCCGCCCGCCAGCGCGGCGGCCAGCGCCCGTTCGCCCAGCCCCTTGCCATAGGGCGGGTCGAGGAACACCAGGTCGAACGCCGCGCCGGGATTTGCGCCCAGCCGCGTCGCATCGCGCCGGATCAGCGCCGTCTCGCCCGCGGCCCGGCATTTCGCCACATTCTCGCGGATCAGCGCGGCCGCCCTGGCCCCGTCCTCCACAAAGGTGATCTGCGCCGCCCCCCGCGACAGCGCCTCGAGCCCCAGCGCGCCGGTGCCCGCGAACAGGTCCAGCACGCGCGCGCCCGTGACCGGGTCGCCATAGCCCCCGTTCACGATCAGGTTGAACAGGCTTTCGCGCACCCGGTCGGCGGTCGGCCGCAGATGCGCGCCCGGATCGCCCTTGCCGACCGAGGCAAGGCCAAGGCCCCGGTATCGCCCCGCAATGATCCTCACGCCGCCATCAGCGCCTTGAGATCGCCCGCGGCCACCGTCGCAGGGTCGGGCGAGCGGCCCGCCTCGATCAGCCGCTTGGCGGTCATGTAGGCGCGCGGGTCGTTCATCGCGTCCACGGCCAGCAGCTCCGCGCCGCGGTAATACCAGTGGCTCACGCTGCCCTCGCGGTCCCCGGCGCGCAGGATCACGCGGTCATACCCGGTGTTCAGCCCCGCGATCTGCAGCTTGACGTCATACTGGTCCGACCAGAACCAGGGTTTCGGGTCATAAGGCACCCCGGCGCCCAGCATGTTGGCCGCCACCGCGTCGGCCTGGTCGATGGCGTTCTGCACACTCTCCAGCCGGATGCGTTCCCCGCGGAAGGGCAGGCTGGTGCAATCGCCCGCCGCCCAGATCCGCGGGTCCGAGGTCCGGCCCATCGCGTCCACCGCGATGCCGTTCTCGGTGGCCAGCCCCGCGACCTCGGCCAGTTCCGTGGCGGGCGTCACGCCGATGCCCGCGATGACGAAATCCACCTCCAGCACGGTGCCGTCGGTCAGTTCCGCCCCCGTGACGCGCCCCTCGCCGATCAGCCGCACCAGCCCCGTCCCCTCGCGCAGGTCAACCCCGTGGGCGCGGTGCAGGGCGCGGAACCAGGCTGATGTTTCGGGCGCGGCCACCCGTTGCAGGATGCGGTCGGCGGCCTCGACCAGCGTGACCTCCAGCCCCTTCATCGCGGCAACCGCCGCGGCCTCGAGCCCGATATAGCCGCCGCCCACGATCAGCACCCGCGCGCCGGGCAGGAAGTCGGGCGCCATCGCGTCCACGTCGGCCAGCGTGCGGACCACATGCACGCCCGCCAGTTCGCCGCCAATGGCCCCGGGCAGCCGGCGCGGCACCGCGCCCGTGGTCAGCGCAAGCTGGTCATAGGCAATCGCCCTGCCGCCCGCGATCACCCTGCGATCGGCGCGGTCGACCGCCACCGCCGTCTCGGCCAGGTGCAACTCGATCCCGTTCTCGGCATAGAATTCGGGCGGGCGCAGGTACAGCCGTTCCAGTGCCATCTCGCCCAGCAGGTATTTCTTGGACAGCGGCGGCCGCTGGTAGGGCGGCGCGGCCTCTTCGCCGATCAGGGTGATCGGGCCGGCATGGTTCAACGCCCTGAGCTTCGCGGCCAGCGCCGCGCCCGCCTGACCGGCGCCGATGATGACGATGTGGGACATTGGGCCTTCCGCTCTGGCATGATCCGGGCCAGACCCTATCTGACGGGTGAAACCGTTTGCAATCCAAGAGGAGGGACAAAGATGACGATTTCCACCGGCGACCGCCTGCCCGAGGCCACCTTCATCCGGCTCGGCGCCGAGGGGCCACAAGAGGTGCCGCTGTCCGACAGGGTCAAGGGCCGCAAGGTCGTGATCTTTGCCGTGCCCGGCGCCTTTACCCCCACCTGCCACTCGGCGCACGTGCCCAGCTTCGTGCGGGTGATGGACAAGCTGACCGCCAAGGGCGTGGACGAGGTGATCTGCGTCGCCGTCAACGACCCCTTCGTGATGAAGGCCTGGGGCGAGGCCACCGGCGCCACCGCCGCCGGGATCACCATGCTGTCCGACCCCGACGGCGCCTTTACCAAGGCGATCGGCCTGGATTTCACCGCGCTGCCGGTGGGCCTGGTGTCGCGGTCCAAACGCTATGCGATGCTGGTCGAGGACGGGGTGGTCAAGGTGCTGAACCTGGAAGAAAGCCCCGGCGAATGTGGCGTGTCGGCGGGCGAAGCGATGCTCGAGGCGATCTGACGCCACCCCCCGCAGGTCAACCGGCCTGCCTGCCCGGCGCGAGATCAGGCGTCGGGCGGGACGGGTGGGGGGGGCGATTTGCGGGACTTTGCTGCCGTTCATGGTTCTGGCACCAATGGCCGCTCACATGGCTGGCACGACACCACCTTGCCAAGTCGAGATGTCCGCGCCTCGTCCAAGTTCTTGCTACTTGCATACAAGACCAATTGGAGAGAATATCATATTAACGTCTAACAGGAGCGTTGCGTGCCGGATTTTGATGAAGTTCTTTCAAATCGCGAGACACGAGCGCTTAGGCACTCGCGTCCCTATCGAAACCTTCGAGATGCGGTCGACCAGTGCAAAGAGGCAGGAAAGGATTTGCTCGAGAATACAACAGCGAGCACACATTCTAAGCTTCTGGAGCGAAGTGTCGTCATTACGTTCGTGACGCATGTCGAAGTCTATTTCAGGGACATGCTTGACGCTATTTTTAGGCAGTGCGCCCCAGATTTTTTTATCCCCAAACTAAAGAACATCCACAACATAAAGTATGACATCGAAGACTTGATCGACATCTATAAGCGGCAGATTCATCCTCTTGAACTGGTTTCGAGCGATGCGTCGTTTCAAAACACAGACAAGATAGATAGGGTCTTTTCAAAATTTCTGGGCAAGAGTGTTTGGGGAGAAGCTATTGGCCTAAAAATACGAATAAAGGATCGGCCAGAGACCGCAGTCTGCTTTGAGCCGGAATACCTGAATAGCCTAAAGAGGATTTTTTCTCTTCGCCACGAATTAGTTCACAACCCGAGACAAGACTTCTGTCTCAACGCAGAAGTTCTCAAAGACATAGACTCCGCTGACGGCCTGCTCTTGGCGGTCGATGTCGTCCTTTGCAAGATGCTAACCGACCACGTCGATCCAGAGCTGATTAAGTCAGATGAGGTGGAATGATAATAATTAGCGGGCACTTGGCTTGGAAATGTTTGTGACAAGGGATCTCTGCAAATATGACCCCGCCGGTTCTCACGTCTGCGGCAAACCGGTCGTTCGCGACCCATGTGGCATCTGTCGACATGGGCTCAAACCTACCCACTCCTCCGCATCCCCCTCAGGCCAGCGCGTCCATCCGGCGGGCCAGTTCCACGTCCAGAATCGTCAGCCCGCCCGCGTCATGGGTCGACAGCGTGACCTCGACGGTCTTGTAGACGTTGAACCATTCGGGGTGGTGGTTCAGCTTTTCGGCCCACAGCGCGGCGCGGGCCATGAAGCCGAAGGCCTCGACGAAATTCGCGAAATTGTAGGTCCGGGCGATGGCATCGCGGCCCTCGACCATGCGCCAGCCCGCCGCCAGAAGGGGGGCCAGGTCGGCCGCGCGCTGGGCCTCGGTCAGCTTGTCGGTCATGTCTCCTCCGTCACGGTTTTCCTGAACGGACCATAGTCGGTCAGCACCTCGATCTCTTCCTCGACGGCGTCGCGCTCGGCGCGCAGGAACTGGCCGACCGCGGCCCGCAGCCCCGGATCGGCGATCCAGTGCAGCGAATGGGTCGCCACCGGCAGGTAGCCGCGGGCCAGCTTGTGCGCGCCCTGCGCCCCGGCCTCGACGGTGTCGAGACCCCGGGCGATGGCGTGGTCGATGGCCTGATAGTAGCACAGTTCGAAATGCAGGCAGGGATGGTCCTCGATGCAGCCCCAGTAGCGGCCGTAAAGCCGCGACCGCCCGATGAAGTTCAGCGCACCCGCCACCGCCCGCCCGTCGCGTTCGGCCAGCACCAGCAGCATGTCGCCCCGCAACGTCTCGTGCGCCCGGTCGAAGAACGCCCGCGTCAGGTAGGGCGTGCCCCATTTCCGCGCGCCGGTATCCTGGTAGAACCGCCAGAACGCATCCCAGTGCTCGGCCCGGATCGCATCGCCCGCATAGGCCGTGATCGTGCCGCCGAATCCCTGCGCGGTGGCGCGTTCCTTGCGGATGTTCTTGCGCTTGCGCGAAGACAGCGACTCGAGAAAGCCGTCGAAATCGGCATAGCCGTGGTTTTCCCAGTGGAATTGCTGGGTGACGCGGTGCATCAGCCCCATGGCAACCCCCGCCCCGGCCTCGGCCCCGGTGCAGAACGTGACATGGACCGAGGAAATGCGGTTCTGCGCGGCCAGCTTGACCACGCCCTGCACCAGCGCCGCCATCCCCGTGTCTTCGGCCCCGGGACGCACCAGGAACCGCCGGCCCGTGGCGGGCGTGAAGGGCACCGCGATCTGCAGCTTGGGGTAATACCGCCCGCCCGCCCGTTCATAGGCATGGGCCCAGTTGTGGTCGAAGACGTATTCGCCCTGGCTGTGGGTCTTGGCGTAAAGCGGCGCGACGGCGATGACCGCGCCGCCTTGCCGGGCGACCAGGTACTGAGGATGCCAGCCGGTGCCCGGGCCGACCGACCCGCTGTCCTCCAGCGCCTTCAGGAACCGATGCGTGGTGAACGGATCGTCGGGCCGACCGCCGCCCGTGGCCTCGGGGCAGGCGCAGGCATCCCAGTCCCCGGGCGCGATCTGCGCCAGCGACGACAAGACCTCGATTTCCACCTGCGCCGCGGTCATCCCTGCTCCCCTGCCTCGGGGTCAGATGGGCCGGGGCCCGCCCGGGTCAAGCCAGTGGCGGGACATAGCCCTCGAAGGTGACGTTCTGCGCGACCGACCGCGCCGCGGCCTCGTCCCTTGGGCTGCGGGTCGTCCAGCACAGGATCGCCGCGCCCTGCGCCTTCAGTTCGGCCACCCGCGGCCGCGCGAGGTCGGACCAGCGATGCGAGATGAACGCGGCGTCGACTCTGTCGAAATCGGGGATCGCGCGCAGCAGCCTGCGCACCGGGCCGGGCAGGGCGGGCCAGCCCGGCCGCTGATAGGCGCAGGTGGTCAGCCCGCGCGGGATGTCCGGGGCGGCCTCGGCCAGCTCCGCCACCGAATGGGGGTTGAAAGACATCAGCGCAACGGGCCCGTCATAGCCCGCCAGCACCCGCGCCACCGCGCGTTCCAACGGACCGACGCCGCGCCCCATCGCGCCGTCCTGGTCCTTGATCTCGATCAGCAGGGGTACCCGGCCCGCGACCTCGTCCAGCACGTCTTCTAGCGTCGGGATCGCGCAGACCCCGCCCAGCAGCGGCAACTCGCGCAGTTCCGCCCGGCTGCGCTGGGAAATGGCCCCCGTGGCGCCGGTCAGCCGCTTCAGGTCGTAATCGTGGAACACCATCGGCGCCCCGTCCAGGGCGGGCTGGATGTCGATCTCGATGCCAAAGCCCGCTGCGACCGCCGCGCGCACCGCCTCGATCGAGTTCTCGGGGCGGCCCGCCGTGCGGTCGTGCAATGCCCGGTGGGCGATCGGCGCGGCCAGAAAGGCCGGGGGCAGCGCGGTCATCGGATTTCGAAGATGCCCTCGATCTCGACCGCCACGCCAAAGGGCAGCGACGCCGCGCTGACCGCGGAGCGCGAATGGCGCCCGGCATCGCCCAGCGCCTCGACCAGGAAATCGGACGCGCCGTTCACAACCTTCGGCTGGTCGCCGAACTCGGGGGTGGAGTTGACGAAACCGGTCAGCTTGACCACCCGCTGCAGCCGGTCCAGATCGCCGCCGCAGGCCGCCCGGACCTGGGACAGCAGGCTGATCGCGCAGGTCCGCGCCGCTGCAGCACCCGCCGCCACGTCCATGTCGGCGCCCAGCTTGCCGGTGATGAAGGTGCCTTTTTCCATCGCGATCTGGCCCGAGACGAACACCAGGTCGCCCGAGACGACATAGGGCACATAGTTCGCCGCCGGGGCCGGGGCCTCGGTCAGGGTGACGCCAAGCTCGGCCAGCCGGGCCTCGATTCGTCCGCTCATGGGTGCTCTCCGGGAGACTGTTCCTGTTGGCTGCCGACGCTACAGCCGGGTCCGGCCGGGCGAAACCGAAAAATGAAGACGTTTCCCTGTCAAGGTCGGGGTCTTGGGCCTTGAGATCCGGGGCCGGGCATGGTTCGGTAGCCCGGTTGTCTAGGTCTGGTCCGGATTCCGCCCTTGTCCCGGTTCGCGATAGTCCCGTCTCACCGGCCGCGCCTTCTTGCGGCAACTCTGGCGCTTGTCCTGATGGCCGGCTGTGCCGCGCCGATTCCCACCGGCCTGTCCGATCCGCACGAGGCGCAGAACCGCGAGATGCACCGCGCGAACGTGGCGCTCGACCGGACCGTGGTTCGCCCGGCGTCCATCGCCTATGGCAGCGTGGTGCCACGCCCCATGCGCACCGGCCTTGGCAATTTCGCCTCGAACCTGTCGCTGCCGGGCGCGGTGATCAACAGCCTGCTGCAACTGCGCCCTGGCGATGCGGCGCAGAACACCACGCGCTTCCTGATCAACTCGACCATCGGGATCGGCGGTCTGTTCGATCCCGCAACGGCGATGGGCGCGACCGCGATCACGACCGATTTTGGCGAGACGCTGCATGTCTGGGGCGTGGCCGAGGGCGATTATGTCGAATTGCCGGTACTCGGCCCCTCGACCGGTCGCGACACGCTGGGCCGCGTGGTCGACTTCGCGATGAACCCGCTGCGCCACCTGCCCCATGCCGACCAGCGCGACACGGCGGCGGGCTCGCGGGCACTGTCGGGGCTCAACCAGCGCTACGAACGGCGCGACCTGGTCGACTCGATTCTCTACGACAGTGCCGACAGCTATGCGCAAAGCCGCCAGATCTATCTTCAGAACCGGCGGTTCCAGCTTGGCCGCGGCGCCCAGCCGAACTATTTCGACCCGTATGAGGACCCCTATGCCGACGTTCCCGCCCGCTGATCCCCGCCGCCGCCACCTGCTGGCCGCCGGTCTTGGCGCGGGTGTGTTGCTGGCGCTGCCGCGCGGGGCGGACGCCCTGACCACCGATCAGGCCGCTCAGTTGATCGACCGGGTCATCGGCGACATCAACCGCGTCATCAATTCCGGCCGGTCCGAGGCGCAGATGCTGCCCGAGTTCGAGCGGATCTTTGCCCGTTACGCCGACGTGCCGATCATCGCGCGTTCGGCGCTGGGGGTGGCCGCGCGCTCGGCCAGCGCGGCGCAGATGCGCGCCTTCACCGGCGCCTTCCAGGGCTATATCTCGCGCAAGTATGGACGCCGCTTCCGCGAATTCATCGGCGGCGAACTCAAGGTGCGCGAGGCGCGGCCCTACAAGAATTTCCACGAGGTCAAGACCACGGCAATGCTGCGCGGCCAGGCGCCCTTCGACGTGGTGTTCCTGGTCTCCGACCGGTCCGGGCGCGACCTGTTCTTCAACATCTTCATCGAAGGCGTGAACATGCTGGCGACCGAGCGCACCGAGATCGGCGCCCTGCTCGACCAGCGCCGCGGCAATCTGGATGCGCTGATCCAGGACCTGCGCCGCATGGGCTGAGGCCCGGGCGGGGCGCGGATTTCAGTTCCGGTTCGTTCCCAGGATCACGCCCAGCACCTCTTGCAGGATGCGTTCGGCCATGTCGCCGCCACCCGGGCGGGCCTCGCCATGCGGCCGGGCCTCCTGCCGCGGGGCGTTCTCCGGCGGCTCGGGCACCAGCATGGGCAGCGGCCGCGGCGTCAGCCCGTCATGCACCCGCACCATGACCTCGCGCCAGATGTCGGCGGGCAGCCCGCCGCCGGTGACCCCTGACATCGGCGTGTTGTCGTCATAGCCCATCCAGACGCCCGCCACATACTCGGCGGTAAAGCCCACGAACCACGCGTCGCGCACCGCCGAGGTGGTGCCGGTCTTGCCCGCGACCTGCCAGCCGGGCAGTTTCGCGCGCTGCCCGGTGCCGGCCTCGATCACCCGGGTCATCATGTAGACAAGGCTGCGGGCGGCGCGTTCCGAGATCACCCGTTCGCCCATGCCGCCGTCCTGGCCCATCAGCGGCTCGCGCTCGCCCTTCAGCCGCAGATCCACCAGCCCGTAGGGCGTCACGCTGGACCCGCCGTTCAGGATGCCCGCATAGGCGCCGGTCATGTTGATCAGCGTCGATTCCGAGGCCCCCAGCGCCAGCGCCGGGCCCAGCGCCAGGTCGCTGTCCAGCCCGAAATCGGCCGCGATCCGGCGCACGTTCTCGCGCCCGACCGATTCCGACACCTTCACCGCGGGGATGTTGTAGGAATGTTGCAGCGCCTCGGTGAGCGTCACCCGTCCGTGGAACCGGCGGTCATAGTTCTCGGGCGAATAGCGCCCCGACCCCGGCACGTTGATCGTGTAGGGTTCGTCCTCCACGGTCGCGTTCGGCGTGAAGCCAAGGTCCAGCGCCGCGGCATAGACGAAGGGCTTGAACGCCGACCCGGTCTGGCGCAGCGCCATGGTCGCGCGGTTGAACCCGCCGATACTGGTCTTGCGCCCGCCGACCATTGCCCTGACCGCGCCATCCGCCGACATCACCACGATCGCCGCCTCGGCCTTCGACCCCGGCTTGACCTTGGTCTCGAACACGTCCCGCAGCGCGTCTTCGGCGGCCTTTTGCAGCCGCGCATCAAAGGTCGTGCGGATGATCACGTCCTCGGTGGTGTCCCGGGTCAGGAAATCGGGGCCCGCGCCCATCACCCAGTCGGCGAAATACCCGCCCGAGCGCGATTCGGCCGCCTGCGACAGCACCGCCGGGTTGGCCTTGGCGATCGCCGCGTCCTTGGCGCTCAGATAGCCCTGGTCCTGCATCAGCCCCAGGATCAGGTTCGCCCGGTTGCGCGAGCGTTCCAGGTTGTTGGTCGGCGCATAGGTCGTCGGCGCCTTCAGCAGCCCCGCCAGCATCGCCGCCTCGGACGGCGTCACCTGGTTCGCCGACTTGCCGAAATAGCGTTGCGCCGCGGCCTCGAACCCGCGCGCCCCGGCGCCCAGATAGGCGCGGTTCAGATAGATCGTCAGGATCTCGTCCTTGGTATACTTGGCCTCCATTGCCATCGCATAGACCGCCTCCTTGGCCTTGCGGCCCAGGGTGGTGCGGCGGCAATCGGCCTCGTACTCGGCCTCGCTCTTCCATTGCTTGGGGTCATAGGCCACGCCCAGGCACAGCAGCTTGGCGGTCTGCTGCGTGATGGTCGACCCGCCATGGCCCGAGAACGGCCCCCGCCCCTCGGACAGGTTGATCCGCACCGCCCCCGCAACGCCCAGCGGGTCCACCCCGAAATGGCGATAGAAGCGGCGGTCCTCGGTGGCGATGACCGCGTGTTTCGGGGCGGGCGCCACGGTGCCGGCGCTGATCTGCCCGCCGAACTGTTCACCGCGCCAGGCAAAGACCTCGCCATGCCGGTCCAGAAGCGTCACCGACCCGCGGTTGCGCCCGTCCAGCAGCGCCGAGACCGGCGGAAGCTGGACGTGGAAGTACAGCACCGCAAGCCCAACCACCAATGCCGTCATCAGCGCCAGCCGCGAGCCGATGCGCCAGACAAGCCGCAGGATCCAGCGAAACAGCCCCGTGATCGCCGCCACCACTGGATTGCTGTGCCGGCGCGCCGTGCGCCGCCGGCCGCCGCCCGATCCGCGGCGCGTGGGCGCGCGCTTCTTGGCGGGCGCCTTTTTGCCGGTATAGCGCCGTTCCGCCACCAGCGGCGGTGTTCTGCGGCCCTTGCTGCTCATTGCCGTTCCGATTGTTCTGCCTGCCTCTCGGCACCATACCCCGCCCGCACGGCAATGTGGAGTTCCCAGGCACGCGCAAGGGCCCTTTCATTTACGCATAAAAATTAATCGTCCAAATCTTTATGTGCAAAAAATGTGCAAACTTCCGCGCCTCACCCGCCCCCGACGCCGGGGTTTTCTTGTCTCCCCCGCCCCTGCGGCCCCTCCTTGCCTCGTGAAATCCCGCAGGACCGCCTGCCAGAACCGGAAGGGTCATGACGTGAAACTGATCATTGCTGCAATCAAGCCGTTCAAGCTGGAGGAGGTGAGGGAAGCGCTCACCGCCATTGGCGTGCGCGGCATGATGGTGACCGAGATCAAGGGCTTCGGCTCCCAGTCCGGCCACACGGAAATCTACCGCGGCGCGGAATACGCCGTGAACTTCGTCCCCAAGGTCAAGCTCGAGATCGTCGTGTCGTCCGCCATGGCCGATCAGGTCGTCGAGACGATCGCGAAGACCGCCAAGACCGACAAGATCGGCGACGGCAAGATCTTCGTCCTCGACGTGAACCAGGCGGTGCGCGTGCGGACCGGCGAAACCAATGAAGACGCGATCTGACGCGCGAATTTCAGGGATAGAGAGACAAGGAAGATGATGAACATCAAGAAAACCCTGGGCCTCGCGGCGGCATTGGCCGCGGCTGCGGCCCTTCCTGCCCTCGCGCAGGATACCACCGTGGTCGAAGAGGTCGTCGAGGCCGTGGCCGAGGTAAGCGAAACCATGGACAAGGGCGATGTCGCCTGGATGATGACCGCGACGATCCTGGTCCTCTTCATGACCATGCCGGGTCTTGCGCTGTTCTATGGCGGCCTCGTGCGCACCAAGAACATGCTGTCGGTCCTGATGCAATGTACCCTGATCTCCGCCATGATGATGGTGATCTGGGTCTTCTGGGGCTATTCCTTCGCCTTCGGCGGCAGCACCTCACCGTTCTGGGGCGGCCTCGGCAAGCTGTTCCTGTCGGGCGTGACGCCCGATTCGACGGCGGCTACCTTCACCGATGGGGTGGTGATTCCCGAATATGTCTTCATCGCGTTCCAGATGACCTTCGCGGTCATCACGCCGGCGCTGATCGTGGGCTCCTTCGCCGAGCGGGTCAAGTTCTCGGCGGTGCTGCTGTTCGTGGCGCTGTGGTCGACTTTCGTCTACTTCCCGATCGCCCACATGGTCTGGGATGGCGCGGGCCTGCTGTTCAACATGGGCGCGCTTGACTTCGCGGGCGGCACCGTGGTGCACATCAACGCCGGCGTGGCGGCCCTGGTGGGCGCGATCCTGATCGGACCGCGGATCGGCATGGGCAAGGACAACATGGCGCCGCACTCGATGACGCTGACCATGGTCGGGGCCTCGATGCTGTGGGTCGGCTGGTTCGGCTTCAACGCGGGCTCGAACCTCGAGGCCAACGGCTTCACCGGCCTGCCCTTCATCAACACCTTCGTGGCGACAGCGGCGGCGATTCTGTCCTGGTCGGCGGTCGAGGCACTGCTGCGCGGCAAGGCCTCGATGCTGGGCGCGGCTTCGGGCATGGTCGCCGGTCTGGTTGCCATCACCCCGGCCTGTGGCCAGTTGGGTCCGATGGGCGCCATCCTCCTGGGTCTGATCGTGTCGCCGATCTGCTATCTCTTCGTGGCCAAGGTGAAGCACCAGTTCGGCTATGACGACAGCCTGGACGTGTTCGGCATCCACGGCATCGGCGGCATCGTCGGCGCGCTGGGCACCGGCCTGTTCGGCGGCTCGATGTTCGGCGGCCAGGGTGGCGACGACTATTCGGCGATCGGCCAGACCATCATCCAGGCACAGGCCGTGGGCGTCACCATCGTGTGGTGCGGCCTGGTCTCGCTGGTCCTGTACAAGCTCGTGGACATGACCGTGGGCCTGCGGGTCGACAGCGACAGCGAGCGTCAGGGCCTCGACCTCACAAGCCACGGCGAGGCGGCCTATCACAGCTGATCCGAAGGGGTCGTGCGAAACGCGAACGGCGGGGCCAAGGCCCCGCCGTTTTGCCATATGGAATTCCGATAATCGGTCGCGGCGCCCTAAAGCCCCGCAGCCAGCATCGCCTCGGCCACCCGCGGGATGTTCGCCTCGGTCAGGCCGGCCACGTTCATCCGGCTATCCCCGATCACGTAAACCCCTTTTTCGTCACGCATTTTCGCGACTTGCACGGGACTGGCACCCAACAGCGAGAACATGCCCCGCTGCCCCGCCAGATAGGCAAACCGGTCCGATCCGCTGATGTCGCGCAGGGTTTCAGCCAGCGCCGTGCGCAACTCCTGCATCCGGAACCGCATCGAGTCGAGCTCAACCATCCATTGATCGCAAAGCGCCGCGTCCCCCAATATCTCGGTGACGACCCGCGCGCCATGGTCGGGCGGAAAGGCATAGGTCTGCCGGTTCAGGTTCGACAGGTTGCCCCGCACCAACCCCGCGGTCGCCGCATCGGCCGACACCGCCAGAATCGCCGCAACCCGTTCACGGTAAAGACCGAAATTCTTGGAACAGCTCACCGCGACCAGCATCTCGGGCAGGCTGGCCGCCAGCGCGCGCAGCCCGGCCGCATCCGCCTCGATCCCCGCGCCGAACCCCTGGTAGGCGAGGTCCACCATCACCAGCGCACCCGTCCGCGCCAGCACCTTGCCCACCTCGGCCCAGTCCCGCGCGCTCAGATCCGCCCCGGTCGGGTTGTGGCAGCAGCCATGCAGGATCACGACATCGCCGGGCCCCGTCCGTTCCAGGTCGGCCAGCAGGCCGGCCATGTCGAGCGTCCGTCCCACGGCATCGTAGTACCGGTAATCCACCCGTTCGAGGCCGACGAACCCGATGATCGCCGCATGGTTCGGCCAGCTCGGATCGGGCACGAAGACCCGCGTCTTGGGGTTGGCCAGCCGGACCAGGTCAAGCGCGATCCGCACCGCCGCCGTGCCGCCGGGCGTGGCGACCGCCGCCACCCGCTCGGGCGCCACGGAACCGCCCAGCACCAGCCCCCGCATCGCGTCGAGGAAAGCCGGATCGCCCTCGATCCCGACATAGCCCTTGGTGTCCTGGCTGCGCCACAGCCGTTCCTCGGCGGCCTTGACCGCACGCAACACCCGGGTCCGGCCCTCGTCGTCGCGGTAGACCCCCACGCCCAGGTCGATCTTGTCCGTTCGCGGATCGGCCCGGAAGGCCTGCATCAGGCCGATGATCTTGTCGGGCGTCTGCGGGGACAGCAGGTTCAGCATTTCGCAGGCCCCGTCTCGACCGCCAGATCGTTATACATGCCCCATTCCGTCCAGGCCCCGTCGTAAAGCGCGTGGTTGCGGTGGCCCACAAGTTCCAGCGCGAGGTTCAGCATCGCCCCGTTCACCCCCGACCCGCAGGACGTGATCGCGGGCTTCTTCAGGTCCACGCCCGCGGCCGCGAACAGCGCGCGCAGAGCGTCGGGCGACTTCATCGTGCCGTCGGGGTTCAGGAGCGTGGCGAAATGCACGTTCTTCGACCCCGGAATGTGACCCGACCGCAGGTTCGGCCGCGGTTCGGGCTCGCGGCCCTCGAAGCGGCCGGGGCTGCGGGCGTCGATGATTTCGTGATCGCCCAGCTTGGAGGCCGCCGCCACCTGGGTCACGTCCTTGACCAGATGCGCCTGGCGCTGCACCGTCATGTGCCGGTCGCGCACCATGGGCGCCATGTCCTCGACCGGGCGCCCCTCGGCCAGCCATTTCGGGAACCCGCCGTCCAGCACCGCGATGTCGGTCTTGCCCATCAGCCGGAAGGTCCACCAGACCCGCGCGGCCGAAAACAGCCCCGCACCGTCATAGACCACGACCTGGTGGCCGTCGCCCACGCCCATCGCGCGCATCCGGCTGATGAACTTTTCCACCGGGGGTGCCATGTGCGGGATCTCGGACCGCTGGTCCGACATCTCGTCGATGTCGAAGAACCGCGCACCGGGGATGTGGGCGGCGGCGTATTCCGCGCGGCCATCCCGGCCCATCGTGGGCAGGTACCATGACCCGTCGAGGATGCGCAGGTCGGGGTCCTTCAGGTGGGCCGCCAGCCACTCGGTCGAGACCAGCGTCTTCGGATCGTCACAGGCCATGCACCCCTCCGCCTCGCGCAGCACCGTTCCCACTTAAAACGGTGCCGCCCGCCTGGCAAGGCGATCAGCCGTGGTCCTTCAACAGGCGTTGTTTCTGGCGCTGCCAGTCACGCTGCGCCTCGGTGGCGCGCTTGTCCTGGGTCTTCTTGCCCTTGGCGATGCCGATCTTCAGCTTGGCCACGCCCTTGTGGTTGAAATACAGAACCAGCGGCACCAGCGTGTAGCCCTTGCGCTGGGTGTCGGACCAGAGTCGGGCCAGTTCCTTGCGGCTGACCAGAAGCTTGCGGCGGCGCCGTTCCTCGTGGCCCCATGTCTTGGCCTGCTCGTAGGGCGGGATATAGCCGTTGATCAGCCACAACTCGCCGTTCTCGACGCTGGCATAGCTTTCGGCGATGTTGGCGCCGTTCTCGCGCAGCGACTTGACCTCGGAGCCCTGCAACATGATCCCACATTCGAGGTCGTCCTCGATCGCGTAATCGTAGCGCGCCCGCCGGTTTTCGGCGATCACCTTGTAGTTGGGATCGGATTTCGCTTTTGCCATGGTGGAGCGCATATAGGCGAAACCGGCGCGGGGGGGAAGCGGTCAGGCGGCGCAGTGGTTGGGGTGAGTCGCGGTCCGTGCGGCAGGGAATCCCCTTGGATTTTCCGAAGAGACGTCGAAAAATCGCCGGAAACGGTTTGTCCACGCTTCGCGAACGACCGAAAGGTGGCGAAACTGCCATCATCCATTGTTGATCATCGGGAAACGAAAACAGGGATGGCACCGGCATCGACCTGACTTTCCGTCAGGTTGCGTGGTCCAACTGTCGCCGTTGCGACGACAGGCCCGAAACGGCTTTCGCGGCCTTGTGGAAGCCACGTCACCAAAGCTCCACAAAGCGGCAGGACTCCACCCGAGAGTTGACCTATTCCGAGAGCGTACTCACCCGCGGGACGGCATCGTCCGGTCCCGGGTGGGGGCCCTTCGGGGCTTGTAACCAGTGGTGTGGTTGCTTGGGGTGCACGGGCCTTCGGTTTGTTCGGTCCTGTGCACCCCAACGCAGTGCGGGTACCGCCCTCGATTGGCGGACGCGTAGCATTGCGGCAGCCACGGCGTGAAGGCAGACGATGTCCGACCCGTATTCCACCAGGGGCGTGTCCAGCCCCGCCGCCCCACTCTCTGCGCCGGGACAGGCGTCCGGCACGCGGTGTCAGCCCCCGGCATGGACTCTGCCCGGCTTTGGCCCGATGACCCGCATCACGACCGATTTCGGCGACTTCCCGGCGCAGACGCTGCGCGTCGGAGACCGGGTCCGTACCCGCCGCGGACCGTTCAAGCGCATCGTCTGGCTGGACCGCTACGTTCTGGACGAGGCGTTTCTGGCCTGCCATCCCGAGGCATTGCCGATCCTGATCCGGCCCGGCGCCTTCGGTCCCGGCTTGCCCCTGGCCGAGGTTGTGGTCTCGCCCGCCCAGCGGATCCATGGCCCGCGGATGCAGCCCGGCGTGCGCCCGCAACCGGCCGGCCTGCTGACCTCGGGGCCGCGGATCATGCGCAAGCCCGAGACGATCTTCACCTACACGCTGTTCCACTGCGACGAACTGGTGGACGTGCATGTCACGGGGCTGTGGATCCCGATCCCGCCCCGCGCACCGGCCGCCCCCGCCGAGGATTGAACGGCGGGCGGCCCGGCCTATTCTTCCGGTCATCACGATCCCGCAAGAGGATCTCGGGGGACAGACATCGTCAGACAGGGAGGAGTCTGCCATGATCCGCACTACACTGCTGCGCCCCGGCGCCATCGCGCTTTGCGCCACGCTGGCGCTGCCCGCCGCGGCGCAGGACCGAACGCCAGCCCCCGAGGGAGCCCGCGCCTACATCATCAGCCCCGAGAATGGCGCCACCGTCTCGAACCCGGTGACGATCCGGTTCGGTCTGGAAGGCATGGGCGTCGCCCCCGCGGGGACGATGGCCGAGGGGACGGGCCACCACCACCTCATCATCAACGTTCCGCAGGAGGACTACGATTTCTCGGTGGCCGTACCAGCCGACGACGCCCACATCCATTTCGGGGGCGGCCAGACCGAGGTGACGCTGGACCTGCCCGCGGGCGAACATTCGCTGTGGCTGCTGCTTGGCGATGCGGCGCATCTGCCGCACGACCCCCCGGTGATGTCCGAGCCGATCGCCGTCACGGTCCAGCCATAGAGGCAGATCCGGCCGGTCAGGTCGGCCGGCCGTCCGGCGTGGCGCAACGAGACAAGCCTTGCCCCCGGGGGGTCGCAAAGGGCGGCCCCCTCCGGACCGGATGCTAGTCCACAACCCGGAGCGTCAGGTTGATGCGTCCGCCGCCGGGCAAGAGCGTCGATGACCCCGCGCGCACCCGGTCGATGCCGTGGTGGACAAGTCTTGCCTCGCCCCCCATCACCAGTACATCGCCCGAGCTCAGCCAAAGGCTTTCGGTCGACCCGCCGCGATCGAGATTGCCGATCCGGAACAGCGCCTGGTCGCCCAGCGAGATCGACAGCACGGGCCAGCCGAAATCGGCCTCGTCCCGGTCCTGATGCATCCCCATCCGCGCGCCCTCGGCATAGTAGTTCAGCAGACAGCAATCGGGCCGCCGGTCGAGGCCGGTGATCGCGTCCCAGACCGCCAGAACCGGGGCCGGGATCGGCGGCCAGGCCCCGCCCGAGGGATGCATCGGCGCGTAGCGATAGCCGCGCCGGTCCGACACCCAGCCGAACCGCCCGGCCGAGGTCATCCGCACGCTCATCTTGCGCCCGAACCGCGTCTCGGGCTGGAACAGCGGGGCGGCGGCAACCACGGCACGCAGCGCCTCGACCATCGCCTGCTGGGCGGGCGGGTCCAGCCAGCCCGGGTAGAGCTCGACCCCGCGGACCACCAGTCCGGGCGCCGGACGACCGCTTTGACCTGTTTCGGACATCGTTCACCACGCTCACATTTCTGTCACAAGCCATGCTTGCAGGGCTCCGGACCCCTCCTTATATACGCCCGAGACATGGGGCCGGGACAAGTTCCCGGCCGAATTCTGGGATCGGAGGGCAGAGGCCTTTTCAGGGTCTGTTCTCCTCAACATCGCCGAAGAAGAGGTAACAGACATGGCCAAAGTCATCGGGATCGACCTTGGGACCACGAACTCCTGCGTCGCCATCATGGACGGCTCGCAACCCCGGGTGATCGAGAATTCCGAAGGCGCGCGGACGACCCCCTCGATCGTCGCCTTCACCGAAACCGAGCGCCTCGTGGGCCAGCCGGCCAAGCGGCAGGCGGTCACCAACCCCGACAATACGGTCTTCGCGGTCAAGCGCCTGATCGGGCGCCGCGCCGACGACCCCGAGGTGGAGAAGGACCGCAAGCACGTCCCCTATACCATTGTCGATGGCGGCAATGGCGATGCCTGGGTGCAGGTGCGCGGCGAAAAGTATTCGCCCAGCCAGATTTCCGCCTTCATCCTGCAGAAGATGAAGGAAACCGCCGAAAGCTACCTCGGCGAGACCGTGACGCAGGCCGTCATCACCGTACCCGCCTATTTCAACGACGCCCAGCGCCAGGCGACCAAGGATGCCGGCAAGATCGCGGGCCTAGAGGTGCTGCGCATCATCAACGAGCCGACGGCGGCCGCGCTGGCCTATGGCCTGGACAAGAAGGAAACCCGTACCATTGCGGTCTATGACCTGGGCGGCGGCACCTTCGACATCACCATCCTGGAAATCGACGACGGCCTGTTCGAGGTGAAATCCACCAACGGCGACACCTTCCTTGGCGGTGAAGATTTCGACATGCGGATCGTCGCCTACCTGGCCGACGAGTTCAAGAAAGAGCACGGCGTCGACCTGTCCAAGGACAAGATGGCGCTTCAGCGGCTCAAGGAAGCCGCCGAGAAGGCCAAGATTGAGCTGTCGTCCTCCAGCCAGACCGAGATCAACCAGCCGTTCATCTCGATGAACAAGGATTCGGGCACGCCGCTCCATCTGGTGATGAAGCTGACGCGCGCCAAGCTGGAAAGTCTGGTGGGCGATCTCATCAAGAACTCGATCAAGCCCTGCCAGGCGGCGCTGAAGGATGCGGGCCTGTCGACCTCGGATATCGACGAGGTGGTCCTTGTCGGCGGCATGACCCGGATGCCCCGCGTGATCGAGGAGGTGACCAAGTTCTTCGGCAAGGAACCCCACAAGGGCGTGAACCCCGACGAGGTCGTGGCGATGGGTGCCGCGATCCAGGCGGGTGTGTTGCAGGGCGACGTCAAGGACGTGGTGCTGCTGGACGTCACCCCGCTGTCGCTGGGGATCGAGACGCTGGGCGGCGTGTTCACCCGCCTGATCGACCGCAACACCACGATCCCCACGAAGAAGTCGCAGATCTTCTCGACCGCCGAGGACAACCAGAACGCCGTGACGATCCGGGTGTTCCAGGGCGAGCGTGAAATGGCGGCTGACAACAAGATGCTGGGCCAGTTCAACCTGGAAGACATCCCGCCCGCGCCGCGCGGCATGCCGCAGATCGAGGTGACCTTCGACATCGACGCGAACGGCATCGTGTCGGTCAGCGCCAAGGACAAGGGCACCGGCAAGGAGCATCGGATCACGATCCAGGCCTCGGGCGGTCTGTCGGACGACGAGATCGACAAGATGGTCCGGGACGCCGAGGCGAATGCCGAGGCGGACAAGAAGCGCCGCGAACTGGTCGAGACCCGCAACCAGGCCGAAAGCCTTGTCCATTCGACCGAGAAGTCGATCGAGGAGCATGGCGACAAGGTCGACCCCTCGACCGTCGAGGCGATCGAACTGGCCATCGCCGCGCTCAAGGACACGCTGGAAACCGAGGATGTCGGCAAGATCAAGGGCGGCATCCAGAACGTCTCCGAGGCGGCGATGCGGCTGGGCGAGGCGATCTACAAGGCCCAGCAGCAGCAGGCCGAAGGCGCCGCCCATGACGACGACGGTCCCAGTGGCGTGGACGAGGGCATCGTCGATGCCGAGTTCGAGGACTTGGACGACGACAGGAAGCGCTCGTAGGACACGACCGGATGTCAGGCGGCCGGTCCGGGAAACCGGGCCGGCCCGCGTGTTCCGGACAGAGGGATAGCTGATGGCAAAGCGCGATTTCTACGAGGTTCTCGGCGTCGCCCGCGGCGCCTCGGCCGACGAGATCAAGAAGGCCTATCGCAAGAAGGCCAAGGAACTGCATCCCGACCGAAACTCGGACAACCCCAACGCCGAGGCCCAGTTCAAGGAAGTGAACGCGGCCTACGAGGCGTTGAAGGATCCCGACAAGAAGGCCGCCTATGACCGCTTCGGCCATGCCGCCTTCGAAGGCGGCATGGGTGGCGGGCCACGCCCGGGCGGACCGGGCTTTGGCGGTGGCGGCGATTTCGCCTCGGCCTTCTCGAACGTGTTCGACGACCTGTTCGGCGATTTCATGGGCGGCGGCCCGGGCGGGCGGCAGCGGGCCACCCGCGGATCCGACCTGCGCTATAACCTGCGCATCAAGCTGGAGGACGCCTATCGCGGCCTGCAAAAGACGATCAACGTGCCCGGTTCGGTCGCATGTGACATCTGCAGCGGCACGGGGGCCGCGGGCGGCGCGGAACCGGCCACCTGTCCGACCTGTTCAGGCATGGGCAAGGTGCGGGCCCAGCAGGGCTTCTTCACCGTGGAACGGACCTGCCCGACCTGCGGCGGCATGGGCCAGATCATCAAGAATCCCTGCAAGGCCTGCGGCGGCGCGGGCCGGGTCGAGAAAGACCGGGCGCTGTCGGTCAACATCCCCCCGGGCGTCGAGACCGGCACGCGCATCCGCCTGGCCGGCGAGGGCGAGGCGGGGCTGAGGGGGGGGCCACCGGGCGATCTCTACATCTTCATCGAGGTGGCGGATCACCCGATCTTCGAACGCGATGGCGTGACCCTGTTCTGCCGGGTGCCGGTGTCGCTGACCACCGCCGCGCTTGGCGGCGAGATCGAGGTGCCCACGATCGACGGCGGCCGGTCGCGCGTGAAGGTGCCCGAGGGCAGCCAGTCGGGCAAGCAGATGCGCCTGCGCGGCAAGGGGATTCCGGCGCTTCGGGGTGGCGGGCATGGCGATTTGCTGATCGAACTTGCGGTGGAAACCCCGGTGAACCTGACGGCCCGGCAGAAAGAGCTGCTGCGCGAGTTCGAGGAACTGAGCGAGGAGAACAACCCCGAGGGGTCGTCCTTCTTCCGCAAGGTCAAGAGCTTCTGGGAGGGGATGAAGAGCTGACGCCGCAAAATCCGCTGCGGCGTTAACGCTTCGTTCAGGATGATTTCCCTAGGCTCGGGGCGATGACTCGCCCGAATGACACCACGCGTTTCTCCGAGCCGCCGCTGCCGATCTTCGCCGACGCGCAGCCCGTCCCGCTGTCGCGGGGCGACCGGCTGCCATCCTACCTGCGCGACCACCGCCAGCGGCTCAGGACCCGCTTCATGGAGGGCGGGGCCGATGCCATGCCGGATTACGAATTGCTCGAGATGGTGCTGTTCCGCGCCATCCCGCGGCAGGACGTAAAACCGCTGGCCCGCGCGCTGCTGGAGACCTTCGGCGATTTCAACGGTGTCCTGTCGGCGCCCGTGGCCCGGCTGCGCGAGGTCAAGGGCGTGGGCGAGTCGGTGCTGGTCGAACTCAAGCTGGTCGAGGCTGCGGCACACCGGCTGGCGCGGGCCCGCGTCATGCACCGCCAGGTGATTTCCAGTTGGGACGCACTGCTTGAATACTGCCATGCGTCGATGGCGCATCGCCAGACCGAACAGTTCCGCGTCCTGTTTCTCGACCGCAAGAACGTCCTGATCGCCGACGAGGAACAGGCGCGCGGCACCGTCGACCATGTGCCGGTCTACCCCCGCGAGGTCGTCAAGCGCGCGCTGGAACTGAATGCCTCGGCGCTGATCCTGGTGCACAACCATCCCTCGGGCGATCCCACGCCGTCTGAGTCGGACATCCTGATGACCGAGCAGATCGCGATGGGCTGCACCGCGCTCGGGATCGTGCTGCACGATCACCTCATCGTCGGCAAGGAGCGCGAGCTGAGTTTCCGGGCCGAGGGCTATCTGTAGCCGCTAGCGCAGCCAGACTTCGACCCGGCGGTTGATGATCCCGCCCCACGCGCTCTGGTCGCAGGCGATGGGCAACGCCTCGCCAAAGGCCTCGACCCGCAGCTTTACCCGCGAAGGATCCGCGGCCGTTGCCACGGCACGCACGGCGTCCCGCACCGCCTCGGCCCGCGTCCGGGCAAGGCGGCGGTTGGCCTCGGCCGGCCCCTCGCCATCGCTGAAGCCCGCGAAAATCAACTCTCGCCCGTCGAACCGTCCTGCCTCGACCGCCCGGGCCAGCGCGCCGACATTGCCGTAGGACTGCGCGTCAAGCTCGGCCGACCCGCCCTCGCGGAACCGGAAGGTGCTGGTCAGCCGCTCGGCCCCCGACAGCACCGCCACGAGGCGCTGAAGCTCGGACAGCGGCACCTCGGGGCCGGCCGTGGCGATCGCCTGGCCCAGCCGGTCACCCTGGCGGCCGAAGGGGATGGTATCGGCCAACTGGTCGACAAAGCCCGCCCGCCGGATCACCAGTTGCGCCGCGGGCGTGTCCAGCCAGTCAAGGAACTCGCGCGCGAAAAGCGGCAAACGGCGCGCGGGCGTGTACAGGAACAGCGGTGCGACAAAGGGGTAGTCCTCGGTCTTGACCGACTGGCGCGTGGCAACAAGGCGCATCCCGCAGCCGCCGATCAGCGGCACTTGCTGCGCCGCGCCGAGCGCCGAAAGCCGGGTCAGGCCGATCCCCAGGGGATCGCGCGCCACCGCCTGGGCAAGCGCGGCCGTGCCCTTGTGGCGCCGGGCCGACGGGGCGGGCGGCGCCCCCGAGAGGAGCCGCAGCACCACCGCCTGTTGCATCCCGTTCTGCCGGTCGAGAAGATGCACGCTCACCGGGGCGTCAGGGCCGCCCAGCGCCGCCCAGTCGACGATCTTGCCCGTGACGATGCCGATCAGGTCGTCGATGGCCAGCGCCTGAACGGGCTGGCCCGGCGCCACCACCGGCACGATCGCGTCCAGCGCGACGACAAGGCGCCGCGCCGGATCGGACAGGTCGCCATAACCTGCCTCGACCAGCCGCCGCAATTCTTCGGGCCGGGGCTCGCGCGCGGCCATCACGATGTCCGCCGCATCGGCCAGCAGATCGGCAAAGCCTTCCTCGGTGCTGCCAACCCCCACGGCGATCTCGGCCACCGCGTACCCCGCATCGCTGTCAGTCAGCACCAAGGATGTATCCGTCCCGGCCCGGTCCCGCGTGACGGCAAGCCCGCGCTGGACCGCATAGGCCTCGATCAGCGCGGGGATTAGCACCTCGCCCAGAGCGGGCGCGCCGGACAGGCGGAATCGCGCGACATGTGCCTCCATGTCCGGGCAGCCGGGACCAGTGCAGACCACGCCCTGACCGTCCAGGGTCAGGGGCCCATAGATCGTATCGACCCTGTAGAACTCGCCATCGAAGCCGATCAGCGTGCCGCTAATCTCGACCGACCCGTCGCGCGAGGTCAGCGTGACGTCCTGCGCGCGAGCGGGGGAGGGGCAGAAGGAATGACACAGCGCGGCGAGGACCACCGCGCATCCGAAAAAACGCATGTCTGCAGGGACCGGACCGCCTCAGTTCGTGGCGAGTTTCCGGCCTTGGGGCAGGTTTTTCAACACCAGAAATTCCCCCACCGACTCGCATCCTGGCAGGGTGAAGGTGACGACCCCCGTACCCATTCGCCCGTCAGCGTCGGGAAGCACGGTTTCGGCCTCGACCCGCCGGCCGCAGTTGGCCCGGGTCACCTCGACCTCGACCGACAGGCGGGGGACGGGGGTAGCGGCCGGGGCGGTGTAGATCTGGACCCGGTGTCCGTTCTCGACTGCAGGATCGCCGAGGATGCGAATCGTCCCCGCAGCGCCATCACCCCGGGGTGCGTCAGCCCAGACATGGCCGCCGCCGCCGAACCCGGCGCCCGCCTCGAAGGCGTGAAGGTGCATGCCGCTATCGCCCCGCGTGATCAGCGCGGCCCGGGTCAGCCCGGCTGCCGCGGGAACCGAGACCGTGTCGCGCACCGTGACACCGTCGTCGAACTCGGCCAGGAAGGCGGCAGTTGGGGTCATCGCAGGCAGTTCGACACTAAGTAGGCCCAGTTGGTCGGTCCGTTCGGTGAAACTGATCAGATCGTGGTGAACGGTGACGCGGCTGCCGGGGCGACAGGGCGCCGACAGGACCAGCCGCACCACCGCCGCGCCGATCGGGGTGGCCACAAGGCTGGGGCGGCAAGGCAGGCCCGAGACGCCATAGGCCGGCATGGCGAGTTGCGCGCCGGTCACAAGGTCGTCTGTTCCGATGGCAAGACGAACGGGGATCGGGTGCAGGACCGCAGGACCGGCCGGGTCGTCGGGCAGGGTGGGCAGGCCCCCGGCGCGCGCAGCCAGAGGTTCGAGGCCCGATAGCGATGCGGAGCGATGGGCCGGTTCGCCAACCGAAATCGGGTCGCCAAGGTCCATGTGCCGGCCAAGGGCCACCAGGCCCGGCAAGGCCAGCCCGATCGCCAGAAGCCACAGTTTTCTTCGTCTGCCCATGGCTCTTTCCTGCCGTACCAAGATTGCATCCTGGTTAAGCGGGAAAAGCGGCGAGGACGTGGCAGCCTTGCGGGAAACCGGCGACGACCGCCGGGCGAAGCTGAGTCAGACGAGCTGACCGTGGCAATGCTTGAACTTGCGTCCCGATCCGCAGGGGCACGGGTCGTTCCGCCCCGGGTTGCCCCAGGTTTCCGGCCTTGTATCGTCAAAGCCTTCGGCCATCTGCGGCGCCTGTGCGGGCTCATCGGCATGTTCGGCGGTGCCTTGCTCCGCGGCCTCGGTCATGCGCTGCTGCTGCTCGGCAAGTTGGCGCAGCATCGCGCCGCGCTCTTCCTCGGTCAGGGGACGGATCTGGCCAAGCTTGCGGCTGACCTCCTCACGCAGTGCATTCAGCATCGATTCGAACAACGCGAAGGACTCGGTCTTGTATTCGTTGAGCGGGTCGCGCTGTGCATAACCGCGGAATCCCACGACCGATCGCAGATGTTCCAGCGTCAGCAGATGTTCGCGCCACTTGCCGTCGATCGTCTGCAACAGCACCTGCTTTTCGATGTTGCGCATCGTTTCGGGGCCGAATTGCGCGGCCTTGACCGCCATCGACTCGTCGGAGGCGGTATACAGCCTCTCGCGGATCTCGTCGTCATCCACGCCCTCTTCGTCGGCCCAGACGGCGACCGGGGCGTCAAGATTCAACCGGTCGATCAACGCCTCGCGCAGGCCGTCGGTATCCCACTGGTCGGCATAGGTCTTGGGCGGCATGTAGGTTTCCACCAGATCGTCGATCACCTGGTGGCGCATATCCTGGACGATTTCGGACAGGTCGGCGGATTGCATGATCTCCAGTCGCTGGCCAAAGATGACCTTGCGCTGGTCGTTCATCACGTCGTCGAACTTGAGCAACTGCTTGCGGATGTCGAAGTTGCGCCCCTCGACCTTGGCCTGGGCCTTTTCCAGCGACTTGTTCACCCAGGGATGGACGATCGCCTCGCCCTCCTTCATTCCCAGCGTCGACAACACCTTGTCCAGCCGTTCCGACCCGAAGATCCGCATCAGGTCGTCTTCGAGCGACAGGAAGAACGCCGACCGTCCCGGGTCGCCTTGCCGGCCCGACCGGCCACGCAACTGGTTGTCGATGCGCCGGGATTCGTGGCGCTCGGTGCCGAGGACGAACAGGCCGCCAGCGTGCAGCACCTGGCGTTTCTCGTCGGCATGTTCAGCCTCGATCCGGGCCCGGATCTCGTCGGGATGGGCTTCGGGGTCGGCGGCGAGCGCCTCCATCACCTTCATCTCGACATTGCCGCCCAATTGGATGTCGGTGCCGCGGCCGGCCATGTTGGTGGCGATGGTCACTGCGCCGAACCGGCCTGCATCGGCGACGATCTGGGCCTCCTGCTCGTGGTGGCGGGCATTCAGCACGTTATGCGGGATGTCCGCCGCCTTGAGCCGGGCCGACAGCATCTCGGATTTCTCGATCGAGGTCGTGCCGACCAGGATTGGCTGGCCGCGCTTGTAAGCCTCGTTGATCGTCTCGACGATGGCCTCGTATTTCTCGCGCGCGGTGCGATAGACGGCGTCGTGTTCATCGCGGCGCGCCACCGGGCGGTTGGTCGGGATCTCAACCACGCCCAGGCCGTAGATCTGCATGAATTCCTCGGCCTCGGTCACGGCGGTGCCGGTCATCCCGGCGAGTTTCTCGTAGAGGCGGAAATAGTTCTGGAACGTGACCGACGCGAGCGTGACGTTCTCGGGCTGGATCTGCACGCCTTCCTTGGCCTCGATGGCCTGATGCAGGCCCTCGGACAGGCGGCGGCCCCGCATCATCCGGCCGGTGAATTCGTCGATCAGCATCACCTCGCCGTCGCGGACGATGTAGTCCTTGTCCCGCTGGAACAGCTTGTGTGCCTTCAGCGCCTGCTGCGCATGGTGGACGATGGTGGTGCTTTCGGGGTCGTACATCGACTGACCCTCGGGAAGGATGCCAAGCTCATGGAGCCGCTGTTCCATGAACTCGTTGCCGTCCTCGGTGAAGGTCACGTTGCGCACCTTCTCGTCGAGCTTGAAATGCTCTTCGGTCAGATCGGGCACCACCTTGTCCAGCGAGAGATAAAGTTCCGACCGGTCCTGGCTGGGGCCCGAGATGATCAGCGGCGTGCGCGCCTCGTCGATCAGGATCGAATCCACCTCGTCGACGATGGCAAAGTAATGGCCCCGCTGGCCCATGTCGGACAGCTCGGACTTCATGTTGTCGCGCAGATAGTCGAAGCCCAGCTCGTTGTTGGTGCTGTAGGTGATGTCGGCGCGATAGGCGGCGCGTTTCTCGGCGTCCGGCTGCCACGGATAGACGACGCCGCAGGTCATGCCCAGATGGGCATAGACCTTGCCCATCCATTCCGCGTCGCGCTTGGCAAGGTAGTCGTTGACGGTGACGATGTGCACGCCCTTGCCCGTCAGCGCGTTCAGATAGGCCGGGAACGTCGCGACCAGCGTCTTGCCCTCGCCGGTCTTCATTTCGGCGATGTTGCCGCGGTGCAGGAAGATGCCGCCCACCAGCTGCATGTCGAAGGCGCGCAGGCCCAGCGCCCGGCGCGCGCCCTCGCGGCAATTGGCAAAGGCCTCGGGCAGCAGGTCGTCCAGTTCCTCGCCGCCTGCGATCCGGCGCTTGAACTCCTCGGTCTTCGCCTTGATCCCCTCGTCGGACAGCGCCTTGAACTCGGGCTCCAGCTCGTTGATGCGGGCCACCAGCGGGCGCACCTTCTTGACCATTCGGTCGTTCTTCGTGCCGAAGACCTTGCGGCTGACTGTTCCGATGCCCAGCATGTTCTCTCCGCGGCGGCTGTCTCAAGGGATGTTGTTCGACGGACGCCTTGCCCGCCTGTCGATGCGGCAATAAGAAGTGGCCTAAGACTTAGGACCGGCCCTAAGGACCACCTGCGATGTAAGGGCCGGTCAGAATGGTGTCAACGTCGCCCAAGCGCGCGGCAGGAAAGGAGTTGCCCCTATGCCCAAAGCCTCGAAACCGCTGCTTGTGCTTGCCCTGGTGGCCGGGTTCGCCCTGCCCGCCGCCGCCGAGGAGATCGGTCCCGATACCGTCGTGGCACGCGTCGGCGCCACCGAGATCACGCTGGGTCACATGATCGTGCTGCGTGCCCAGTTGCCCGCGGAATACCAGCAACTGCCCGACGACGTACTTTACCAGGCGGTGCTTGACCAGTTGATCCGCCAAAGCGCGGTGGCCGAGCAGATCGGCACCGAACTGTCGCTGGGTGCGCGGCTCTCGCTCGAGAACGAGCAGCGGTCTTACCTCGCTGGCGAGGCACTGGCCCGCGTCGCCGAAGAGGCGGCGACCGACGAGGCGGTGCAAACGGCCTATGAGGCGGCCTATGCCGCGGCCGAGCCCACGACGGAATTCCAGGCGGCCCACATCCTCCTCGAAAGCCAGGAGGCGGCCCAGGCCGTGCTGGCCGAACTGGAGAACGGCGCCGATTTCGCCGAGCTTGCCAAGTCGAAATCCGTGGGCCCCTCGGGCCCCAACGGGGGCGACCTGGGCTGGTTCAGCGCTGGTATGATGGTCAAGCCCTTCGAGGATGCCGTCCTCGCCATGGAGCCCGGCACGGTCTCCGGGCCGGTCGAGACGCAGTTCGGCTGGCACATCATCAAGCTGAACGAGACCCGCCTGAAAGACGCCCCCCCGCTGAACGAGGTGCGGGCGGACATCGTCCAGCAGCTTCAGCGTGACGCGATGGAGGCGGCGCTCGAGAAATACACGGCCGAGGCCGAGATCACCCGTACCGAGATCGAGATCGACCCGGCCATTCTGAAGAACCGCGATCTGCTGGGCGAATAGGTCCAAGGCGCGCGAAAGGGACGGCGATGGCCAAGTCTAAAAAGAAGAAGCTCGAAAAGAAGATCACCAAGGCGAAGGTCAAGCCGCTGAAGCGCGAAGTCGCACGGCTGCGCGAGGCGCTGGACTTGGCGGGCACCGCAGCACCGGCGTCCCGCGGCCCGGCGCTGTCGCCACTCGCACCCGCGAACGGCTTTCCCGCGCTGCCGGTGATTGCCGGCGTGGAGTTCGCCGCCGCCGAGGCAGGCGTGCGCTACAAGGGCCGGCTGGACGTCATGCTGGCACGGCTCGCCCCCGGCTCGGCGGTTGCCGGGGTCTTTACCCGGTCGGCCACGCGCTCGGCGCCCGTTCTCGACTGCGAGGCCAAGATCGGCGCCACGGCCGGGCCGCGCCAAGGTGCGGCGATCCTGGTGAATTCCGGCAACTCCAACGCCTTCACCGGTGCGAAGGGCGTCGAGGCGGTGCAGGCGATCTGTGCGGGCGTGGCCCGGGCGGCAGGCGTGCCCGAGGCACGCGTGTTCACCAGCTCTACCGGCGTGATCGGCGAACCGCTGCCGCATGACCGGATCACCGCTGTCCTTGACGATCTTGCCGCGCGGCTGTCGCCCGAGGGGATGCCCCAGGCGGCGCGCGCGATCATGACGACCGACACCTTCCCCAAGGGCGCGACGGCCACGGTCGAGATCGACGGTCACGAGGTGCGGATCGCGGGCATCGCCAAGGGCTCGGGCATGATCGCGCCCGACATGGCGACGATGCTGGTCTACATCTTCACCGATGCCAGGATCGCGCAGGCACCGTTGCAACGGATGCTGGGCCGCCTGACCGACGAGACCTTCAACTGCATCACGGTCGATGGCGATACCTCGACCTCGGACACGCTGCTTCTGGCCGCTACCGGCAAGTCCAGGGCGCCCGAGATCACCGACCTGCGCAGCGCGCCGGCGCGGGCGTTCCAGGACGCGCTGAAACGGGTGATGATGGATCTCGCGCACCAGGTTGTGCGCGATGGCGAAGGCGCCACGAAGTTCGTCGAAATCGCGGTAACCGGCGCGGCCAGCGCAGCCGACGCCAGAAAGATCGCCATGGCGATCGCCAACTCGCCGCTGGTCAAGACCGCAATCGCGGGCGAGGATCCGAACTGGGGCCGGATCGTGATGGCGGTGGGCAAGTCGGGCGCCAAGGCGGATCGGGACGGGCTATCGATTCGCTTCGGCGACATCCTCGTCGCGGAAAAGGGCTGGGTCGCGGAAAGCTATGCCGAAGAGGCGGGGGCCGCCTACATGCGGCGCGATGAGCTGGTGATCGGCGTGGATCTGGGTCTTGGCACCGGCGCGGCCACGGTCTGGACCTGCGACCTGACGCATCGCTACATCGACATCAACGCCGACTACCGGTCATGAAGATCGTCCTCGTGGCGGCGGTCGCGCTGGTCGATGCGGACGGCAGGGTGCTGCTTGCGCAGCGCCCCCAGGGAAAGGCGATGGCGGGGCTCTGGGAGTTCCCGGGTGGCAAGGTCGAGCCCGGCGAGACGCCCGAGGCGGCGCTGATGCGCGAGCTGAAAGAGGAACTGGGGATCGACACCTGGTCCAGCTGCCTCGCGCCACTGACCTTTGCAAGCCATGGCTACGAGGACTTCCACCTGCTGATGCCGCTGTTCGTCTGCCGGAAATGGCAGGGCCAGCCGCATGGCCACGAGGGCCAGGCGCTAGCCTGGGTGCGTCCGAAGGACCTGCGCACCTATCCGATGCCGCCGGCCGATCTGCCGCTTATCCCGTTCCTGAGGGACTTGCTTTAGGCGGAACCGTTCCGCCAGAGGACAAGGCCACCGGGGGCCTTTGGATCCGCTTCGGCAGGAATCCGCGCATGCGCGCGGCCTGCGGCGAAATAAAATGTCGCGCCGAATCGTTCCCGAATTACAAAAGGTAAGTTTCTACACGAGGGACGAACAGATGATCGAAACGATCGTGCTTGGGTCTTGCGTATCGGTTCAAGGCGCCTTTGTTGCGCGCCGGCCGGATGGCCGGATCGTCGTCCGCGTGGGCGATCGGCTTTATGAGGGCCGTCCGGTCAACAAGGCCGCCTGAAGCGGCCAAACCACACCACTCACGCGAAATGAAAGGGCGCTCCAACGGAGCGCCCTTTCCAATCTTCGGTGACCGCAGACTCAGGCGAGCGTGCGCTCGACCTCCTGCCGCTCGAATATCTCGATGACGTCTCCCTGCCGGACATCGTCGTAATTCTCGAACGCCATGCCACATTCCTGGCCCGACTGGACCTCGGACACCTCGTCCTTGAAACGTTTCAGCGTCTTCAGCGTGCCCTCGTGGATCACCACGTTGTCGCGCAGCAGACGCACGCCCGCCGACCGGCGCGCCACGCCCTCGGTGACCAGACAGCCCGCGACCTTGCCCACGCCAGAGACCTTGAAGACCTCCTTGATCTGCGCGTAGCCGATGAAGGTTTCGCGAATCTCGGCCGACAACAGGCCGGATGCCGCCTTCTTCACGTCGTCGACCAGATCGTAGATCACGCTGTAATAGCGGATTTCCACACCCTTCTGGTTCGCGGCGTTCCGCGCCGGCGCGTTGGCCCGCACGTTGAAGCCGAAGACCGGCGCGCCCGATGCCTCGGCAAGGCCCACGTCGGTCTCGGTGATGGCACCCACACCCGCGTGCAGGATGCGCACCCGGACCTCTTCGTTGCCGATCTTCTCCATCGCCTGGACGATCGCCTCGGCCGAGCCCTGCACGTCGGCCTTGACCACGATGGGCAGCTCGGCAACGGTCGCGTCCTCCTTGGCCTTGGCCATGAGCTGTTCCAGCGTCGTGGCGGCCCCGGCGGCAGCACGCTTTTCCTTGGACTTCGCGTGACGGTATTCCGCGATCTCGCGGGCCTGCGCCTCGGTTTCGACCACGTTCAGCACGTCGCCGGCCTCGGGTGTGCCGTTCAGGCCCAGCACCTCGACCGGAACCGAGGGCCCGGCACTTTCCACGCGCTCGCCCTTGTCGTTGATCAGCGCGCGCACCTTGCCCCACTGCTCGCCTACGACGAAGATGTCGCCCTGCTTGAGCGTGCCGTTCTGCACCAGAACCGTCGCGACCGGGCCGCGGCCCACGTCGAGCTTGGCCTCGATCACGGCGCCCAGCGCCGCGCGGGTGGTATTGGCCTTGAGTTCGAGAATCTCGGACTGCAGCGCGATCGCCTCAAGCAGTTCGTCAAGGCCCTCGCCGGTCTTGGCCGAAACCTCGACGTCCTGCACCTCGCCCGACATCTTCTCGACCACGACCTCGTGCATCAGCAGGTCGGTCCGCACCTTCTGCGGGTCGGCGGCGGGCTTGTCGATCTTGTTGATCGCCACGATCATCGGCACCTTGGCCGCCTTGGCGTGGTTGATCGCCTCGATGGTCTGCGGCATCACCGCGTCGTCGGCCGCGACCACAAGCACCACGATGTCCGTCACCTGGGCACCCCGGGCGCGCATCGAGGTAAAGGCCGCGTGGCCCGGCGTGTCGAGGAAGGTCAGCGTCGAGCCGCTGTCCGTCGTCACCTGGTAGGCGCCGATATGCTGGGTGATGCCCCCGGCCTCGCCCGCGACCACCTTGGCGTCACGGATCGCGTCCAGAAGCGAGGTCTTGCCGTGGTCGACGTGGCCCATGATGGTCACAACCGGGGGACGCGTCGTCAGATCCTCGGGCTTGTCCTCGACGCTGTCGATCACGTCCTCGACATCCGCGTCCGAGACGCGCTGCATCCTGTGGCCGAACTCTTCGACGATCAACTCGGCGGTGTCCGCGTCGATCGGCTGGTTCTGCGTCACCATCATGCCCATCTTCATGAGCGCCTTGACCACGTCGGCGGCGCGCTCGGCCATGCGGTTGGCCAGCTCGGACACCACGATCGTCTCGGGCACCTGCACGTAGCGCACGACTTTCTCGCGGGACTCGGCCCCGCCCATCGCCTTCTGGCGCAACCGCTCCTGCTTGCGCTTCATCGCGGCAAGCGAGCGTTGCCGCCCACCCTCGCCGTCGAGCGCCTGGTTCAGGGTCAGCTTGCCGCCACGGCGCGCGTCGTCCTTGACCTTGGCACGGGCCGTGCGTTCGTCGCTGCGCTCGCGCTCGCGGTCGACCTTGCGCGCGACGGGCTTCGCCGCGCCCTTGTCGGCATCGGCCATCGGCGTGGCCGTAACCGCTGCGGGCGGCGGCGCGGCGGCCGGCTTGCTGGCGGGCTCGGCCTCCGCGCGGCGGCGCTCGTCCTCTTCCTCGGCCTTGCGCCGGGCGGCTTCCTCGATCTCGCGCTGCTCGCGCTCCTTCGCCTCGGCCTCTTCACGGCGGCGCTGGCGGTCTTCCTCGCGCTGGCGCTCGTCGGCCGCGCGCTGCGCGGCCTCTTCGACCTCGCGCGCCTTGGCGGCTTGCAACGCCTTCAGGCGCCGCTCCATCTCGGCATCGGAAATCCCCGCAGGACGCTTGGCCGGATCGCTGCCCGACACGCCGGCCGTCGCGGCCCCACCGGATTTCGCGGTTCCGGGCTTGGGCACGACGACGCGCTTGCGCTTTGTCTCGACCACCACGTTCTTCGTGCGGCCATGGCTGAAGCTCTGCTTCACCTGACCGGACCGCGGGCCGCCGCGCAAACCGAGTGTCTTCTTGCCGTCAGTGTCGTCCATAAGGCCTTCAACCCTTTCAGGGGGTCCCGCCCCCAATCTTCTTGCGGATGCCCGAAAGCTTGGCGGCATCCTCTACTACACGTTCAGTGAGTCCGCCAGCCGCAAGCGCGCCATGTATCACATGTTCCCGGCCGAAAGCCAAACCGATTTCCCGGGCGGTCAGACAGCCGATATAGGCACCCTCGGGACGCGGCGGTCTGAGCTTGGTCTTGCCCCGCTCCGACCCGTCCGACGCCTGGATCAGGACGGCGGCCTCGCCCCCGTCGAGCCAGCCCTTGACCTTCTCGTAGCCCGCGACGGCCTGCCCGGCCTTGCGGGCCAGCGACAGCGCCTCGACCACCCGCCGCACCAGCCCGGCCTCGACCTGATCGACCAGATCTTCGGGCAGCGTGACCGCGCGCTTGGCGGCCCGGGCGAAAAGGCGCTTCCTGACCGCGGTCTCAAGCGCCGTCCGCTCGGCGGTGACCCAGATACCGCGGCCCGGCAGCTTGCCCAGCAGGTCGGGCACGATCCGGTCGTCGGGACCGACGACAAAGCGGATCAGCCCGGCCTTGGGCTGCACCTCGCCGGTCGCGATGCAGCGCCGTTCCGGTTCGTCAGCCGGTTTTCGCGCACCTCCACGGGTCATGCGTTCCGCCCCGGATCAGGCCCCGGCCTCCTCCTCGTCTTCGGACTCGGGCTCTTCCTCGGCCTCGCCAGTCAGTTCCGACGGATCGACCCACCCCAGCATGACCCGCGCGGTCATCACCAGGGTCTGCGCCTCTTCCAGCGACATGTCGAATTTCTCGAGGATACCCTCGTCCTTGACCCTCTGGCCATCGACGGTGGTCCAGCCGCCGGCAAGCTCCCAGTCGGCACAGGTGGCGAAGTCTTCCAGCGTCTTGATGCCGTCCTCGGCCAATGCCTCAAGCATCTGGGGCGTCAGACCCTCGAATTCAACCAGGCTGTCCTCGACCCCCAGCTCGCGGGCATGTTCCAGCGCCTTGCGGTTCTGCTCTTCCAGGTAGTCGCGGGCGCGCGCCTGCAGTTCCGCCCCGGTGGACTCGTCGACACCCTCGATGGTCAGAAGCTCGTCGATATCGACATAGGCGACCTCTTCGAGATTGCCGAAGCCTTCCGACACCAGAAGCTGGGCAAAGAACTCGTCCAGGTCCAGCGTGTCCATGAAGAGCCGGGTGCGTTCCTCGAACTCGGCCTGGCGGCGCTGGCTTTCATCGGCTTCGGTCATGATGTCGATATCAAGCCCGGTCAGTTGCGACGCCAGCCGGACGTTCTGGCCGCGTCGGCCGATGGCGAGCGAAAGCTGGTCGTCGGGGACCACGACCTCGATCTTGCCGGCCTCCTCGTCGATCACGACCTTCGACACTTCGGCCGGTTGCAGCGCGTTCACCAGGAACGTGGCCTGGTCCTCGTTCCACGGGATGATGTCGATCTTCTCGCCCTGAAGCTCGTTCACCACGGCCTGAACGCGGCTGCCGCGCATGCCGACGCAGGCGCCCACCGGGTCGATCGAGTTGTCATAGGAAATCACCCCGATCTTGGCCCGGCTGCCCGGATCGCGGGCCACGGCCTTGATCTCGATGATGCCGTCATAGATTTCCGGCACTTCCATCTTGAAGAGTTCGGCCATGAACTCGGGCGCCGTGCGCGACAGGAACACCTGCGGCCCACGCGCCTCGCGGCGGACATCCTTGATGTAGCAGCGGATGCGGTCGTTCGGGCGATAGCTTTCGCGGCCGATCTTCTCGTTGCGGCGCAACACGCCCTCGCCCCGCCCGATATCGACGATGACGTTGCCGTATTCCTCGCGCTTGACCTGGCCGTTGATGATGGTGCCGACGCGGTCCTTGAATTCCTCGTACTGCCGGTCGCGCTCGGCCTCGCGGACCTTCTGCAGGATCACCTGCTTGGCCGACTGCGCGGCGATCCGGCCAAGTTCCACCGGCGGCACCTCGTCCACGATGGTGTCGCCCACCTTGGGATCGTCGAGATACTGTTTCGCCTGCGCCACGGTCAGCTGGGCCTGGTAGCTCTCGACCGCATCATCCTCGACCACGGTGCGCACGCGGGTAAAGCTGGCCCGGCCGGTCTTGCGGTCGATCTTGACCCGGATGTCCATCTCGGACCCGTAGCGCGACTTGGCCGCGCGGGCGAGGCTCTCTTCCATCGCCTGCACGACGAGATCGGGGTCGATCATCTTTTCCCGCGCCACCGCCTCGGCGGTCTGCAGCAGTTCCAGCTGGTTGGCAGAGGTAATCGCCATGTCTCAGTCCTCCTGCGCGACGGAACCCTCGTCCGTCTCGATCTCGTCAAAGTCGCTTTCGTCGATGATGCCCGCCGCCTTGCGCGCCCGCAGCATCTCGCGGATCAGCTCGTCGGTCAGCACCAGCTTCGCGTCCGACAGCCACTCGAATTCCAGCCCGATGGTCACCGGCGCGCCATCAGGCCCGTCGATCTCGATCAGAACCTCGTTGCCTTCGGTGCCCTGCAGCATCCCCTTGAAGCGGCGGCGGCCGTCGATCTGTTCGGTCGTCTCGATCTTGGCCTCGTGGCCTTCCCAGGTCTCGAAATCCTTGAGCCGGGTCAGCGGGCGGTCGATGCCGGGGCTCGACACCTCCAGCGTATAGGCATCCTCGATCGGGTCCTCGACATCCAGCAAGGCCGACACCGCGGTCGAGATCCTGGCGCAGTCGTCCACCTCGATGCCACCCTCGGGGCGCTCGGCCATGATCTGGAGCGTCTTGGTGTTGCCACCCATAAGCCGGATGCGCACCAGTTCATATCCCATCCCCTCGATCAGGGGGGTCAGGATCTCGGCGAGGCGCCGGTCGATGGAGGTCTTGGCGACAAGGTCGTTCATCTGGCGTCCAGACACAAAAAAAACGGGCCAACGGCCCGTGCGAAGATCACCGGTGGAGGATCGGGTGTGGAGGCCGAACCGCCGTTGTTGAGGGCGATATAGGCGGAATGGGCCGCAGGTGCAAGGAGATTGTTCGGCGGGATCAATGACGCAAGCCGCTAGCGATCACGATATGGATCGCCAATTGGCTCTTCGTTCCGCATCTGCTCCATTCTCTCCTGATCAATGATGTCCACTGCCCACTCAAACATCCGGTCACAAGCCTCGTATCGGTCGCTAGGATACCAAGGCCTTATTTCTGATTCTTCCTCCACCCAGCGCTGGAATGACTCTGCACTTTCGCGCTCGGCTGCTGCCACTTCTGGCGCGGCCTCAATGCCTTGATTGACACCAACAAAAAAGGAGACCGTAGCAACAACCAACGAAATTAGGCCAACCCACACAGGGCCAAGACTCCAGCCTTCGCCTTTCATGGCTCTCCCTCTCTACGATGGACCTCTCGGTAGTTCGTTTTTCTTCCGCGCGATCAGGAACAGCGCCGACCGGCCGCCGGGCGGCAGCCATTCCTCGGCGATCTCGAACCCGGCGGCCTCGATCTCGGCCTTCAGCTGCGCCTCGGTCAGGAAGTTGAACAGCGGCAACAGGCGCAGCGCGTGGCCGGTCTTCAGGATCGCGCGGAACAGCCAGGGCGCGCGGGCGGCGCAGGCGGTGGAGGACACGAACGCCCCGCCCGGTTTCAGCATGCGGTTGACGCGGGCCAGCGCGCCCTGCCGGTCGGGCAGCAGGTGCAGCACGTTGTGCGCCATGACCATGTCCCAGGCGCCCGGCGCCTCGGGCATGTCCTCCAGCGATGCGACCTTGAAGGTGGCGTTGCCGATCCCCTCGGCCGCCGCCTTTTCGCGCGCGATGCCGATCATGTTGGCCGAACAGTCGATGGCGGTCACATGCCCGACATGGGGCGCGTGCTTCAGCGCGGTCGTCCCCGTGCCGCAGCCGAATTCGAAGACCCTTGCATCAGGCGGGAAATGCGCTCGCGTCATCGCCAGCTTGCGGTCATAGGCCTCGGGATCGCGCACCTGCATGCGCGCGTAACGCCGGGCCAGCCGGTCCCAGAAACGGACATTCACGCTCATGCGCCTACAACCCCAGTGCCACCGCCTGCCGCTGCACGCCTTTCATGGTGCGCACCAGTTCCGCGCTGATACCCGGTTCCGACAGGGCGTGGCCGGCCAGCGGAACCATCCTGAGATCCGCGCGGCTCCACCGTTCGGCAAGTTTCCATGCCGATGCGGGCGGACACACCATGTCGTAACGCCCCTGCACGATGGTCGCCGGGATATGCGAGATCAGGGCCACGTCCTGCAGGATCTGGCCGTCGCGGTCAAGAAAGCCTGCGTTGCTGAAATAGTGGTTCTCGAGCCGGGCAAAGGCGCGGGCGTAGTCTGCCGGGGCCTCGCCCATCGGGCCGTCATGGTCGATCGAGGCCAGCGCGTTCTCCCACGCCGCCCAGGCGCGGGCATAGCGGGTTTCCAGCATCATGTCGCCCGAGAACAGGCGGCGGTGATAGGCGCCGATCATGTCGGCGCGCTCGTCCTCGGGGATGATCTCGGCAAAGCGGGACCAGAGATCGGGCCAGAACTGCCCCGCGCCGCCACCGTAGAACCAGGCCAGTTCCGCCTGCGTCATCAGGAAGACGCCCCGCAACGCCATGTAGGCCACACGCTCGGGATGGGTCTGGGCGTAGATCAGCGCCAGCGTGGCGCCCCAGCTTCCGCCGAACAGCACCCAGCGCTCGATGCCAAGCGTGCTGCGGATCGTCTCGATATCGCTCACCAGATGCCAGGTCGTGTTGGCCGACACGCTGGCATGGGGCCGCGACCGGCCGCAGCCGCGCTGGTCGAACAGGATCACGCGGAATTCCTCGGGGTCGAAATAGCGCCGCATCGCCGGGCTGCAGCCGCCGCCGGGGCCGCCATGCAGCACTATGACCGGGATGCCCTTGGGATGGCCGCATTGCTCGACATAGATCCGGTGGCCGTCGCCCACATCCAGCATCCGCTGGTCAAACGGATCGACCGGCGGGTAAAGAAGTTGCGATGCGCGCTTTTGGCCTGCGGATTTGTCCATGAGCCGCCTATATAACGCCCGAGCGACACGCCCCAAGGGTGTGCAGACAGAAGACAGGAACGGAGCGCGCGATGCAAGCAGCCGAAACCACCGTCAACCCCGCCGAAGTCGCGAAATTCGAGGCGATGGCCGCCGAGTGGTGGGATCCGAACGGCAAGTTCAAGCCGCTGCACATGCTGAACCCCTGCCGGCTGGACTATATCACGCGCCAGATCGCCGCGGAGTTCGACCGCGACCTGTCGGCCGAAACGCCGTTCAAGGGGCTGCGCCTGCTGGATATCGGCTGCGGTGGCGGGCTGTTGTCCGAGCCGATGGCGCGGCTGGGGGCCGAAGTGGTCGGGGCCGACGCCGCGCCCCGCAACATCCCCGTTGCGCGCATCCATGCCGAGCAATCGGGGCTGGAAATCGACTATCGCCACACCACTGCCGAGGATCTGGCCGCGGCGGGCGAACAATTCGACATCGTGCTGAACATGGAAGTGGTCGAGCATGTGTCGGACCCGCTGACCTACCTGGCCGCCTGTCGGCAATTGCTGAAACCGGGTGGCCTGCACCTGTGTTCCACGATCAACCGCAACCCGAAAAGCTTCGCCATGGCAATCGTGGGCGCGGAATACGTGATGCGCTGGCTGCCCAAGGGCACGCATGAATGGTCGAAATTCATCACCCCGGACGAGTTGTGCCAGTTGCTGGAACAGGCCGGGCTGAAACCTGTGGACCGGACCGGGTTCGTGTTCAACCCGCTGACCTGGGGCTGGTCGCTGTCGAGCCGCGACCTGAGCGTGAACTACGTCACGGCGTCGGTCAAACCGGCCTAGCGCCGGCCCTCCAGCTTCTGGCGCAGCATCCGCAGGACCGGCAGCGCCGCGCGCAGCCGGTCCTCGCCTATATCGGCCACGGCCTCGGCGAGAACGGGCGCGATCGCCTGGATCGCCACATCGCGCGCCGACCGGCCGGACGGGCTGATCGAAACCATCTTGCGCCGGGCATCGTCCCAATCTGGGCGGATATGCACATGGCCCGCCCAGTCCAGACGGTTCAGCGTGTTGGTCATCGCGCCGCGGGTGACGTGGAACGTTGCGGCCAGTTGCGCGGGGCTGCGTTCCTCGTTGATCCGGGCCAGGTGGTTCAACACCGAGAAATGGCTGAGTTCCATCCCCTTGGGCAACGCCCGCGCGATCCGGTTCCGCGCCAGTTGGTCAGCCATGAAGATCTCGCTGAACAGCGTCACGGCCAGACTGTCGCCGATCTCGGTCACGTCGGCGGCGCAAAGGGCCGGTCGTGCGTGATCGAGGGCACGCGGGCCCGGGCGCGCGCCACCTCCTGCCGGTCGATCTCGACATAGGTGATTCCGGGTGAGGTACCGCCATCGGCCAGAACCTCGCCCCAGGGCGCGATGGCCAGCGAATGGCCATGGGTCCGGCGTGGGCGCCCCTCGGTCGCCGGGTGCAGCCCGCATTGCGCGGGGGCCAGCACATAGCAGCCGTTCTCGATGGCGCGGGCCCGCAGCAGCGTTTCCCAATGTGCGGCGCCCGTCACAGGCGAAAAGGCGGCCGGCACGGTCAGGATCTCGGCGCCGCCATGGGCAAGCGCGCGAAAAAGATGCGGGAAGCGCAGGTCATAGCAGATCGACAGCCCCACCTTGCCGAACGGCGTCTCGGCCAGCACGGCACGGTCGCCGGGGCGGTAGCCTTCTGATTCGCGAAAGCTTTCGGTCTCGGTGATCTGCACATCGAACATGTGGATCTTGTCATAGCGCGCGACGATGGACCCGTCCGGTGCGATCAGGAAGGACCGGTTGGCGAAGCGCCCATCCGGATCGTGCGTCTTGAGCCCCAGCGATCCGATCAGCAGCGAGATGCGCCCATTGACCGCCTCTTGGCGCAGGGCGGACAGCATCGCGTCGTCTTCCTCGTGGCAGAGCACCTGCGCCTGGTGTGCCCGGCTTGAGGACACGCAGTTCGTCACCTCGGGCGTCAGCACGAACTGCGCGCCCCCGCTGGCAGCCTCGCGGACCATACCGCAGGCCATCGCGATGTTCGCGTCGGGCCGGTCGCCCGAGGTCATCTGGATCAGCGCCGCGCGCATTGGACCCTAGCCCGCCAGCAGCGGGTCGAGCTTGCCCGACCGGTCCAGCGCGTAAAGTTCGTCGCAGCCGCCGACATGGGTCTCGCCGATGAAGATCTGCGGCACCGTGTGGCGGCCATGGGCGCGGGCCATCATCTGCTGGCGCAGCGCGGGCTGCGTCCCCACGTCGATTTCCGAATAGCTGACCCCCTTCTGGTCCAGCAGCCGCTTGGCAGCATGACAATAGCCGCAATAGGGCGAAGTGTAGATTTCCACCGGTCGCATGATCCGTTTCCCTTGCCTCGGGTGCACTATAGGTGATCAGGGCGCTTTCGCAACGCGGGCCAGAACCAGCACGCGAACCTCGTCGGCGCCCGCAGCAAGACAGGCGTCCGCCGCCGCGGACAGCGTCGCGCCCGAGGTCATCACGTCGTCAACCAGCAGAACCATGCGGTCGCGCAACCGCTCGCGATAGCGGGGGTGGACCGTAAGGGCGCCGGCAAGGTTGGCGAAACGTTCCTCGGCCCCCATCCCGTCCTGCACCCGGGTCTTGCGCGTGCGCACCAGCAGGTCGGGCCAATGGGTGAACCCCGCGTTCCGGGCGATCGCCTGCGACAGCAGGGCGGACTGATTGTAGCGCCGCGTCACCATCCGCCAGCGATGCAGCGGCACCGGGGCCACCACCATGCCGGGGCTCAGGATCGGCCGGGCCGCGCGCAGCATCCAGTCTGCCGCCGGGCGGGCAAGGTCGGTCCGGTCGCCATGCTTGAAGGCCAGCACCAGCTTGCGCGCCTTGTCGCGGTAGAGAACCGCGGCGCGCCCCCGCGACCAGGGCCGCGGGCGGGCAAGGCACTCGTCGCAATACTCGGGTTCGCCATTTTCCTCGCCCGGAAGGGGCGTGCCGCAGCAATCACAGACCAGGCCGGAAATGAAGTCCATCTGGCCCCAGCACGTCGCGCACAGCGCAAAGTCACGCTCGACCATCTCGCCGCAGGATACGCAGCGGGGTGGATAGATCAGTCGCAGCGCGCTTTGAAACATTGTCCCCCCGACCCTACATTGCGGTTTCGATCACGGGAGACCCGATGCAGAGCCCACCTGACCTTACCGACCGTGCGGCACTGATCCGCCAACGCGCCCGCGCCCGCCGCGCGCCCGAACCTTTCCTGCAGGGACTCGCGTTGGCCGAGCTTCAGGAAAGGCTCACCGAGGTTAACAGAACCTTTACGGCGCCCGCCGTGGTCACCGGTTTCCCCGAACTCTGGCAGGAAGGCCTGCCGGGGGCGGTGATCGTCGACGATACCGAAACGCTGGCGCTGGATCCGGGGGCACACGATCTCGTGATCCACGCGCTGTGCCTGCATTGGGCGAACGATCCCGTCGGCCAGCTTGTCCAGTGCCGCCGCGCGCTCAAGCCCGACGGGCTGTTCCTGGCCGTTCTGTTCGGCGGACGCAGCCTGCACGAACTACGCACCGCCCTGGCCGAGGCCGAAATCGCGCTGACCGCCGGGCTGTCGCCGCGCGTTCTGCCGATGGGTGAAATCCGCGACCTTGGCGCGCTGTTGCAGCGCGCCGGATTCGCGCTGCCGGTCGCTGATTCGACAACGCATACAGTCAGTTACGAAACCCCGTTCCACCTGCTGCGCGATCTTCGCGCGATGGGCGAGACCAACGCGCTGGCCGCGCGCCACCGCCGGACGCCACCCCGTGCCCTGTTCGCCGAGGCGGCCCGCCGATATGAAAATGCCCATGCCGGGCCGGATGGCCGCATCCCCGCGACCGTCGAGATGATCTACCTTGCGGGGTGGGCACCCGCCGACACTCAACCAAGGCCCTTGCGCCCCGGTTCGGCGCGGAGCCGGCTGGCCGAGGCCCTGGGAACGAGCGAGCGGGGGTTCGCGGGTCGGGACGGCCCGGCCGCCGATTGACCCCCGGCAGAATCCGTTTATGTGCTTGAGGAATTCCAAGTTGAAGTTTGACAGAGATCCCGGAAAAGACACGATGTTCGACTCCAAGCACGACGGGAGCAAAAGCACTGCGTCCGCCGCCGCGATGGCTGAGCGCCCCGCCCATGCCCCGGCCGACCACCCGAAGATCCCGCGCGAGAAGGTGGGCATTCTGCTTGCGAACCTCGGCACACCGGACAATTACGACTACTGGTCGATGCGGCGGTATCTGAACGAGTTCCTGTCAGACAAGCGGGTGATCGACTATTCCCCCTGGGTCTGGCAGCCGATCCTGCAACTGGTCGTGCTGACCAAGCGCCCCTTCGCCTCGGGCGAGGCGTACAAGTCGATCTGGAACCACGAGGCGGGGGAAAGCCCGCTGATGACCATCACCAAGTCGCAGACATCGAAGATCCGCGGCACGCTTCAGGCGGCGTTCGGTGACCGCGTCATGGTCGATTTCTGCATGCGCTACGGCAATCCGTCGACCAAGTCGAAGGTGCGCGAGATGGTCGACATGGGGTGCCGCAAGATCCTGTTCTTCCCGCTCTACCCGCAGTATTCCGGCGCCACCTCGGCCACCGCGAACGACCATTTCTTCAGCGCCCTGATGGAAGAAAAGTGGCAGCCGCAGGTGCGTACCGTGCCCGCCTATTTCGAGGATCCGAAATACATCGAGGCGCTGGCCGCCTCGGTCGAGCGCGCCTATGCCGCGCTGGAACACCAGCCCGACGTGCTGGTCTGTTCTTATCACGGGGTGCCGCAACGCTATCTGACCGAGGGTGATCCCTATCACTGCCAGTGCGTGAAGACGACGCGCCTGCTCAAGGAAAAGCTCGGCTGGACGGACGACCGGATCACCACCACCTTCCAGTCCCGATTCGGTCCCGAGGAATGGCTGCAACCCTATACCGTCGAAGAGGTCGCGCGGCTGGCCGAGAGGGGCAAGAAGAAGATCGCGGTCATCGCGCCCGCCTTCTCGGCCGACTGCATCGAGACGCTGGAAGAGATCAACGAAGAGATTCGCGAGAGCTTCGAGGAGGCTGGCGGCGAGGAGTTCACCTATATCCCCTGCCTCAATGACGATGACCACCACATCGCGGCACTGTGCGAAGTCGTCCGCACGCATCTGAAGGGCTGGCTCGACTGACGGCGGGCGGTCGCCATTGGCAAAAGAAAAAGGCGGTGGAAAACCACCGCCTTTTCGTTCCCGATGGTCCGCAGATCAGTCCGAAACGGCCAGCGCGAACAGGATCAGGGCGAGGACGGGGACGAGGATGCCACCGGCCGAGGACGAGGTGTCTTCAACGATGACTTCCGGCTCCATCACCGGCTCCGAGTAGCCACCGGCGAAGCCGGCGGTCGCGGCGACCGAAAGAGCGGCAGCAAGGGCGATCTTTTTCATTGGTCTCTCCTGGTAACAGCACGGGACGGATAACTCCTCCCGTCGCATGCATGGTAAACATGTACTTCCTGTCTAATCCAGAGCTTCCGATTTTTTCAATCCGAGAGAAGACCTTGCCCTGCGGTCGCGGAAAATGTCGTCAAATAAGCAACACCTGCGTGCCGACCTTGGCGAGTCCGAACAGTTCCGCGATGTGCTCGTTGAAAAGACCGATGCAGCCATTCGACGACCTGCGCCCGATCTTGCGCGTGTCGTGGGTGCCGTGGATTCGGTAATAGGTCCAGCTAAGATAGAGCGCGTGGGTACCCAGCGGGTTGTCCGGCCCGGGCGGCACGTAGTCCGGCCATTCGGGGTTGCGCTGCTTCATCGCCGGAGTCGGCCGCCAGTCCGGCCCCTCGACCTTGCGCACGATCTCGGTCCGCCCGCGGCGGGTCAGGTCCTCGGAGATCGGCACCGAAGTCGGGTAAAGCTTGTAGATCGACCCGTCCTCTGACCAGTAGTGCAGCGCGCGCGAGGTGGTATCTACCAGGATCGCCCCGGCACGCAGATTCGCGAAATAGGGCCGCCAGTCCAGCGCCCGAAAGCTGGAGATGTTGTGCCGCACCATCTCCGACACATCGGGCTCGATCTCGACTGTCTGGCTGATCGCGGCCGGCGCGGCAAGACCGCCCAGCGCAAGCGCCGAGCCGCCAAGAAAGTGGCGGCGGCTGAGAGAGAGTTCAGGTCGGATGCGCATCTCAGGCTCCGTCGTGACAGGGCAAGACCGTTCAGGCGATCATATACGCATCGGCACGCGCCGCCGCAATTCAAAGACCCGTCAGGATGCGCGGGGATCAGCCGGAAGCGTTTGAACCGCCGCAAAACTGTCGCTAGAGAGATCCCGAACACCGCGAAGGACATTTCCATGACCCGTCTGGTCCCGGCTCTTCTGATCGCCCTCGCCGCTCTGTCGGCCTGCACCTCGACAGAGCCCGTCCGCATCGGACCGGACGGCAAGCCCTTGCCGATGGTCTACCGCATCTCGCAAGGGGACAGCGCCAAGATCCAGTACCGGATGCTTGATTCGGTGAACGCGCTGCGGCAGGCGCGGGGCATGGGTCCGCTCGATCTCGATTCGCGCCTGAACGCTGCCGCGGCGACCCATTCCCGCGACATGTCGGTTCAGAACCGGCCCTGGCATTTCGGCTCGGACGGGTCGTCGCCGCTCGATCGGGTACAACGCGCAGGGTTCCGCGGCGAGATGCGCGGCGAGAACATCTCGGAGACCTACGAGACCGAACTCGAAACGCTGGCCGCCTGGATGGAGCAGCCCGATACACGGAACGTCGTGCTCGATCCGCAGGCGACCCACCTGGGGTTCGCCTTCTTCCAGGAAGCGAACGGCAAGATCTGGTGGACGATGGTCACCGGTCGCCGTGCCGACGAGATGGCCGGCCTCTGAGCCCCGTTCAGGGCAGGATGTCGATCACCGTCCCGTCGCGCACCATCGCGTAGATATCCTCGATATCGCGGTCCCTGACCGAGATGCAGCCCGCCGTCCAGTCCGGCCCCTTGCCACGGTTCTTGCGCGCGCGGCCATGGATGAAAATGTCGCCGCCCGGATCGAGCCCCAGCCCGCGCGCCACCTCGACGTCGCGCTGGTTCGGGTAGGAAATCCCGATCGACAGGTGGAACGCGCTGTTCGGATTCCGCCGGTCGATGTAATAGCGCCCCTCGGGCGTGCGGCCGTCGCCCTCGTGCAGCTTGTGCCCGCCGGGTGCATAGCCGAGACCGATGCGGTAGGACTTGAGCACCTGGTCATGGTGCAGCAGATACATCTGCCGACGTTCTTTCATCACGACGATGCGCGTGACTTCGGGGCCGTCATAGGTCTTGAACTTCGACGCGCAGGCCGAAAGCGCCAGACACGCCCCCGCCGCGACGAAAGCCCGCCGTTTCATCATCTTGGAATCCGCCCGTTCCGGTTTCTTGCCTACCGGCGATCATACGCGATCCTGCGGGCGGTTTCATCCCTCGAAAGCGTCTCGGAGCGCTCGTCGCGGGCGACGAGCCGGGCCTCGATCGCCGACAGACGGGCCAGCACCTCGTCACGATAGGCGTCGGTGCGCTGCACGTCCTCTTCGTGGTGGGCGTCCTGCATCGAGTTCACGATGAGACCCACCAGCAGGTTCACCACCGCGAAGGTCGTCACCATGATGAAGGGCACGAAGAACGCCCAGGCATAGGGATAGACCTCCATCACCGGGCGGACGATGCCCATCGACCAGCTTTCCAGCGTCATCACCTGGAACAGCGAATAGGCCGAAAGCCCCAGCGTGCCGAACCACTCGGGGAAGGCATCGCCGAACAGCTTCGTCGCCATCACGGCACCGATATAGAAGATCATCCCCATCAACAGGAACACCGAGCCCATGCCCGGCAGCGCGGTGATGAAGCCCTCGACCACGCGGCGCAGCCTTGGCGCGACCGAGATCACGCGCAGGAGGCGCAGGATGCGCAGTGCCCGCAGAACGCTGAGGGTCTGCGCGCCGGGCACCAGAGAGATGCCGACGATCAGGAAATCGAAGTTGTTCCAGCCCGAGCGGAAGAAGGACAGCCGGTAGGCGACCAGCTTGGCCGCGATCTCGGCTACGAAGATCGCGAGGCACAGCTTGTCCAGCGCCAGGATCAGCCAGCCGAATCGGCCCATCAGCCGGTCGGACGTCTCCATCCCCAGCAGAACGGCGTTGAACAGGATCACGCCCATGATGAAATTGCGCGTCGACGGCTGCTCCAGCAGCCGCGCCAGTCTGTCCGTCATCGCCCCACCCGAAATGGTTAACCGGTCCGTCAGGCGATATGGGCCCGGCAGAACGCCGCGGCAAGCTCCACATGGGCCGACCAGCGGAACTGGTCGGCGACCTGCACCCAGTCGAGGCGGAATCCCGCGGAACAGAGCCGTTTCGCGTCGCGCGCGAAGGTCACGGGATTGCACGAGACATAGGCCACGCGGGCCGGGCCCGAACCTGCGATCTCGGCCACCTGCGCCTCTGCACCCGCCCGCGGCGGGTCCAGCACAACGGCGTCAAAGCGGTTGAGCTCGTCGCGGCGCAGCGGACGGCGGAACAGGTCGCGTGCCTCGTGGGTGACGCGCTTCAGCCCCGGTGTGCCCCGCCAGCCCGCGTCCAGCGCGGCCAGCATCGCGGCGTCACCTTCGACGGCATGGACCTCGGCGGCTTCGGCCAGCGGCAGGGCGAAGGTACCGCACCCTGCGAACAGGTCGGCGATCCGCCGCGCACCCTCTATGGCCTCGCGGACGGCGGTGGTCAGCGCCGCCTGCCCGTCCTCGGTCGCCTGCAGGAACGCGCCGGGGGGCGGGACGACATGCGCAGAACCCATCCGTTGTCGAGGCGGGCAGCGGGCCGCCACCGTCTCACCGGCCCAGGTCAGCCGCGCCAGCCCGTGCCGCCCTGCAATTCCGGCAAGCCCGATACGCAACGCCTCGTCCAGCGGCTTGCCGCCATCGACGGCCAGATCGACCCCGTCTCCGGACCGGGTAAGGGTCAGCGTGACCTCGCCCTTGCGCGAGGCCCCCATCGCCGTCAGCTCTTCGCAGGCGGGCAGGGCGGCCATAAGGTCGGGATGCAGCAACCGGCACTCGGGGATCGCCACGATCTGGTCCGAGGCCCGGGCATGGAATCCCACCAGAACGCCCTTTTTCATGCGCCGCCCGGCAAGCACCGCGCGCCTGCGGCTGGCAGGCGCGGAGGTATGGATCGGCCGCATGGGCGCCGACAGGCCCTGTCCGGCAAGGGCGGCTTCGACCACCCCGGTCTTCCACTGCGCCACGAAGGCGTCACTGGCATGTTGCAGCGCGCACCCCCCGCAACTGGCGAAATGGGCGCAGGGCGGGCGCACGCGGTCCGGGACCGGCGAGAGGATCCGCGGACGGGCAATGCGCCCCTCCGCGATCTCGCCCTCGACCACTTCGCCCGGCAGGGCCAGCGCGACGGTCACACCCTCGGCTGTCAGCCCCTCGCCGCGCAGGCTCAGCCGGTCGATCCGGTGGCTCACTCGGCCGCCTCCGTGCCGATGAACCCGCCGGACTGGCGGGCCCAGAAGCGGGCGTAAAGCCCGTTGCGCGCCAGCAGTTCGGCGTGACGCCCCTCTTCGACGATGCGGCCATCGTCCAGCACCACGATCCGGTCCATATGCGCGATGGTCGACAGACGGTGAGCGATGGCGATCACAGTCTTGCCCTCCATCACGCCGTAAAGCGTTTCCTGGATCGCCGCCTCGACCTCGGAGTCCAGCGCGGACGTCGCCTCGTCCAGCACCAGGATCGGCGCATCCTTCAGGATCACGCGCGCCAGCGTCACCCGCTGGCGCTGCCCGCCCGACAGCTTGACCCCCCGTTCGCCCACATGGGCGTCATAACCGCGCCGCCCCTCGGGATCCTGCAGGTCCAGGACAAAGCCATGCGCCTCGGCCCGTTCTGCGGCCGAAATCATCTCGTCCTCGCTGGCTTCGGGACGGCCGTAGAGGATGTTGTCCCGCACCGAGCGATGCATCAGGCTGGAATCCTGGCTGACCATGCCGATATGGCGGCGCAGCGATTCCTGCGTCACGCGGGCGATGTCCTGACCGTCGATCAGGATGCGCCCGCCTTCGGCGTCGTAGAACCGGAGCAAAAGCTTGACCAGCGTCGACTTGCCCGCCCCGGACCGGCCGACAAGGCCCACCTTCTCGCCCGGCGCGATGGTCAGGTCGATCCCCTCCAGCCCGCCGCTGCCCCGCCCATAGTGGTGAGTCAGAGACTGAATCCGGATTTCGCCCGTCCGGAAATCCAGCGGCCGGGCATCCGGCGCGTCGGTCAGGGTGATCGGCTGGGCGATGGTTTCCATCCCCTCCGCCACCACCCCCAACGAACGGAAGAAGCTCGACATCGCCCAGATGATCCAGCCGGTCATCGCGCTTAGCCGCAGGGTCAGCGCGGTCGCAGCCGCCACCACGCCGACACTGGCAGAGCCCTGCATCCACAGCGCGATGGCCCAGCCCACCACGCCCACGATCAAAAGACCGTTCAGCGCGGTCAGCGCGATGTCCATCTTGGTGAAGATGCGCATCTCGATGGCAAAGGTGCGGCGGGTTTCCTCGATCGCTTCGCGCGCATAGGCCAGTTCCCGGTCGTGATGGGCGAACAGCTTGACCGAGTGGATGTTGGTATAGGCGTCCACCACCCGACCCGTGACGGCGCTGCGCGCATCCGACGCGGCCTTGGACGCGGGGCCGACACGCGTGATCGTCCACCGCACCAGCCCGGCATAAAGCACCAGCCAAAGCAGCAGCGGCAGCGCCAGCCGCGGGTCCGCCTGGTTCAGCAGGATCACGGCGCCCAGGGTGTAGGCCACGGCAAAGGCGATGGCATCGAACACCTGGAACACCGCCTCGCCCGCGGCAGGTGGCGTCTGCATGATCCGGTTGGCGATCCGGCCCGCGAAATCGTTCTCGAACCAGCCGACCGACTGGCGCAGCACATGGGCATGCGACCGCCATCGGATCAGCGTGCCGAAATTGGGCATGACGCCGTTGTTCAGAATCGCCGTATCCATTCCCTGAAGCACTGGCCGCACCAACAGGATCAGCACCGCCAGCGCGATCAGGAACCCGCCCTGCTCGTCCCAGACCTGCGCGGGCGTGCCGGTCGACAGGATGTCGACCACACGCCCCATCGCATGGATCAGCCAGACCTCGACCGCCGCCACGACGATCGAAAGCAGGATCGCCACCGCGAAGATCCGGCGGAACGGCCGCGCATAAGTCCACAGAAACGGCCCCAGACGCCCGGGTGGGACGTCGGATTGTTCGTAGGGCATGAAGGGGTCGACGAGGGTCTCGAAAAAACGGAACACGGAGCGTTGGCCTTCGCGCTGTACGGGTGGAAACTATAGACCGGCCGGACCTAGAGGACCACCATCCCCGCCGAAGCCGCAAGCGCAAGCGCCATACTGCCCATGAACAGCCGCCAGGCCCGTTCGCTGGTCAACAGATAGGTCAGAAGCGACCCGGCAAACGACCAGAACAGGCAGACGAAAAGGTTGATCCCCGAGAACGCCGACCCGATCCGCAGCGCCTCGCCCCAGGGGCCCAGCCCGGCGGCATGGCCCGAAGCGGCGGCCAGCGCGATCGCCCAGACCTTGGGGTTCACCCATTGGAACAGCACCGCTTCGAAAAAGGTAAAGGGGCGGTGCCCGGCCTCGGCACGGGGTTGCCGCATGGCGGTGAGCAGCTTCCACGCCATCCAGAGGATCCAGCCCGCCGCCAGCAGGCGCAGAAGACTGGCCAGCGCCGGGTGGGACAGGATCAACGCTCCGATCCCCAGCGCGGTCAGCGCCGAGGTGATGCCCACCCCCACGACCACCCCCGCCACATGGGGCAGCGTGCGGCGGAACCCGAACCTTGCGCCCGACGCGGTCAGCAGGATCACGTTCGGCCCCGGCGAGAACAGCCCCGCGAAGACAAAGAGGTAAAGCGGGTCGAGCATCATGCGTCTCTGACCCGGCCCGATCCGGGGTTCCGCCTAGCCAAGCAACTGCTCCCTTGTCAGGGTAAAGCCCGACGCGATCCACCGCTCCTCCAGCTGCTTCAGCCGCTCGCCCAGTGCGGGCCCCGAAAGGCCCGGCATCAGGTCCCGCGCGGACAGCGGAAACTTGGCAGCGGCGCCATGTTCGATGCGCGCAGGCGTGTCGGCAATGGGCTCGCACCCGGTTGCGGCCGCGCGCAACAGCACCGCGTCGCGGGCATCGTCGGCGCCCAGCCGGTAGCCCAGCGCCTCGGCAGGTTCGGCCGCGCCCATCGCCGCGCGCAGCCGGTCAAGCCGTCGCGCCTCGGCCTTGCTGAGGCGCAACCGCTCGGCATGGTCGTCGCCACCCATGATCGCAAGGCGCCGGATCGGGTCCGGCGCCTGCCCCCACGCCGCTTCCATGTGCAGAAGCACGGGCAAAAGCGCCGGATCGGACCCGGGCAAGGTATGCGCCAGCACGCCGCAACGGGCCATGGCCGCAACGCTCTGGCCGGGATCGGGCGCAGAGAGAAGTTTCCGGATCTCGCCGCCAACCCGTTCCCGCGAAAGCTGTGCCAGCCCGCCGGTGTTGGCCGCGCAGGCCGCCAGCCCCTCGGCGTCAAGCCCGCCCTCGGGGTCGCCATACCAGGCATGGAACCGGAAAAACCGCAGGATGCGCAGGTAATCCTCGCGGATGCGCGCATCGGCGTCGTCGATGAACCGCACCCGCCGGGCGATCAGGTCGGGCAGTCCGCCCAGCGGATCGATCACCTCGCCTGTCGGCGTGGCGTAAAGCGCGTTCATCGTGAAGTCGCGACGGTGGGCGTCCTCTTCGGCGGTGTCGGCAAAGGCGACCACCGCATGCCGCCCGAAGGTCTCGACATCGCGGCGAAAGGTCGTGACCTCGTGCGGCAGATGGCCGGCCACGACCGTCACCGTGCCATGCTCGAACCCGGTCGGCACGGCCTTCAACCCCAAGGCCTCGGCCAGGTCCATCACCCGTTCGGGGCGCGCATCGGTGGCGATGTCGATATCCGTCACCGCGGCGCCCAGAAGCGCGTTGCGCACGCAGCCGCCGACGAACAGCGCCAGATGTCCGGCGTCAGTCAGCATCCGGCACACCGCCTGGGTGTGATCGGCGAAGAACCAGTCGCCCTCGACCCGAATCATCGCGCCACCCGGTCGGCCAGCGCGCGCAGGATGCGCGCGGTCGCGCCCCAGATGTAGTAGGGACCATAGGGCACCGTGTAATAGTGCCGCCGCTGACCCCGCCAGATCCGCGACTGGACCGCGAACCGCGCGGGGTCCATCACATGGTCGAACGGCACCTCGAACACCTCGTCCACCTCTCCGGCCTCGGGGACCGGATCGAAAGCATCCCGAACATGGCCCAGAACCGGGGTGACGGTGAAGCCCGTGACGGTCTCGTGTGGCGGCAGCGTGCCGAGCACCTCGACCAGCCCGGGCGGCAGGCCGATCTCTTCGTGCGATTCCCGAAGGGCGGCACCGACCGGCCCATCGTCGCCCTCGTCCAGCTTGCCCCCGGGAAAGGCGATCTGGCCCGGGTGGTGCCTGAGCCGTGAGGACCGCTTGGTCAGGATCACCCGAAGACCCGAAGGCGCCGGCCGGATCGGAACCAGCACCGCGGCGGCGCGCAGCACGCGGCCCTCGGGCATCACGAAATCGGGGTTGAGATCGTGGTCGGATGTCTCGCCGCCCGGCCGGGCCAGCGCCGCGCGCAGGGCGCCCAGCGGATCATTCCCCGCCATCGCGGCCCTTCTCGGCTTCGAAGCCCAGGGTCGCCGGGTCCAGCTCGTAATGGGCGCCGCAGAACTGGCAATCGGCGGTGACAATGCCCTCGTCCGTGGTCATGTGGCCGATATCCTTGGCCGAGTAGATGGACAGGCTTTGCCGGACGCGATCCTCGGAACAGGTACAGCCGAACTGCACGGGCTGCGGGTCGAAGACGCGCGGGCGTTCCTCGTGGAACAGCCTTACCAGCAGTTCGGTCGGCTGCACGACCGGGCCGATCAGTTCCATGTCCTCGACCGTATCGAGCAGCAAGTTCGCCCGGGTCCAGGCCTCGGCCTCGTCGCCCCCGAGGATATCGTCGGCATGCAACAGCCCCGACTCGCCGCTGCCGCCTTCGCCCGCGGCCGGGATCGACGCCTCGGGCATCATCTGCAACATCACGCCGCCGGCGCGCCAGCGCTCGGCCTGGCCGGGAAGCCGGGTCCGCCCGAAGCTGAGGGCAAAGCGCGTCGGCAGCTGCTCGGACTGCGCGAAATAGGTCTCGGCGCAGGACGCAAGCGAGCCGCCGGAGATCGGGGTAATGCCCTGGTAGGGCACCATGTCCCGGCCCTGATCGATCAGCATCGCGAAATAGCCGGTGCCGATCTGCCGGAACGGGTCGGCCCCCTCGGCCAGCCGCCCGGCGTCGAAACTGGCATAGGCGCGGATCAGGGCAGGCGCCCCGTCCTCGGCCGGCGCGTAGTAGTCGGTGGCGATCAGTCGGGCTGGTCCGTCGCCCCGCACCTGCAACGACAGCTTCCAGCGCAGCTTGATTGTCTGACCGATCAGCGCGGTCAGCAGCGCCGCCTCGGCCACCAGCGCCTCGATCGCGGGCGGGTAGCTGTGCTGCGCCAGCACCTGGTCCAGCACACCGTCCAGCCGCGCGACCCGCCCGCGGATATCGCTGCGGTCAAGCTGGAAGGGCAGGACGGTATCGTCCCAGGCGATCTGCGATCCGATGGACATGGGGTTTTCCTTGGCACTGTGCGTCGGCCCACGGGCCTTATATAGATGCCGCGTCCCGAGCACAAAGGGGGTGGGCATGATCAGGCGATTCGGCGAGGCGGTGCAGTCGGACCGGCGGTATCGGATGCGGCCCGGGGCCTATGCCGTGCTGGAACGCGATGGCGCGCTGCTGGTCACGCATCAGCAAGAGCCGATCCCCGAATTCCAGCTGCCAGGCGGCGGGATCGACCCCGGCGAATCACCCCTGACGGCGCTGCATCGCGAGGTGTTCGAGGAAACCGGATGGCGCATCGACGTCACCCGGCGGCTGGGCGCGTTCCGGCGGTTCACCTACATGCCGGAATACGACCTCTGGGCCGAGAAGCTTTGCAGCATCTACCTTGCCCGCCCGGTCCGCGCCCATGGGGCCCCGCGCGAGCCCGGACATTCGGCCTTCTGGATGGCACCCGAAGAGGCGCTGGCCCGGCTCGGGAATGCGGGCGACCGGCATTTCGTCGCGCGCTTTCTGGGCTGGACGCGCTAGCCGAACTCGAACAGCACCGCCGAGATGTCGTCGGGCATGTCGGCGGTTCCCGCATAGGCGACAAGGTCTTCCATGATCGCCGCAAAGAACGCCTCGCCCCGGACATGCGCGTTGGTTTTCAGAAGCCGGCACAGCCCCTCTTCGCCAAGCTGTTCGTCCGTCGGAGAGGGACATTCGGTGATCCCGTCCGAAGCGAGGAACACCCGGTCGCCGGGCGCCAGATGCGCGACGCCGGCCTCGAAACCGGCACCGGGAATCAGGCCCACGGGCAGCCCGCCCGCGCCCAGGAACTCGATCGTGCCGTCGGCCCGCTGGATCGCCGGATAGGGATGCCCGGCCTGCACGAACCGCATCTCGCCGGTATCCAGCGATACCAGCGCCAGCAGGATGGTAAAATAGTGCTCGGTTTCCAGCTCTTCGAGGAACAGCCGGTTGAGATGTTCCACCACCTCTTCGGGTGGGCGGGCATGAATTGTACCGTCCTCCCCCCCTTCGAGTGCGAGGTTCTGATCGGGCGAGGACGAGACCAGAAGCCCCGCGAGCCGGGCGGTCACCATCGCCGAGCTGATCCCATGCCCCGAGACATCGACCGAAAACAGGCCGACCTTGCCATCCCCGGCGGGGAAGAAACCGACGAGATCGCCGCCCACATGGCCGCAGGGCCGCAGCAGCAGCGTGACCTCGGACGCGCCGAAGCGGCGCGAATGTTCGCGCACCAGCGATTGCTGAAGCTTGCGCGCCTCGACGAGGTCGCGGTCGATCGCGTCGTAAAGCGTGCGCAGTTCCGCCAGCGTCGCGCTGAGCAGCCGGTTCTGCTCGCGTAGCTGATGCTCCATTCTCAGGATGCGTTCGCCCGAGGCGATTCGCGCGCGCAACTCGTTCGCGTTGACGGGCTTGGTCAGGAACTCGTCGGCGCCCACGTCGAGGCCGTGCACCATTTCGCCGGTCTCGGATTTCGAGGTCAGCAGGATGAAATAGCCATAGCTGTCACGCGGCAACGCGCGAAAGGCGCTGCAGAATTCGGGTCCGTTCATGCCCGGCATCATCCAGTCGCTGATGATCAGGTCGACCGGCCGCTCGCGGCAGATGTCCAGCGCCTCTTCGGCGGAACCACATTCGGCCACGGCATAACCCCACCGCTCCAGCGAGGCGCGGAGGATTCGCCGCTGAAGCCGGCTGTCGTCCACCAGCAGGACGAGCCGGACCAGCGACGGCGGATCCTGCCGGAATTCCGGGTGTTCGGTCTCGACGTTCACGGGCATCCTTGCGCTTGGTTTCGACCGGGATACCCCGCTGCGGATTAACGGCCGGTGAAAGATCGTTTTCGAGCTATTTTTCCCTTCCGGCATACGCAGCGTTAAACCCCGGTGCCTATGGTTGGACGTCAAGGCGGGGGCCTGCCAGAGGTGAAGAGTGCGATGATCGACTGGACCAGGGTAGAGGAACTGCGTGCCGAGGTCGGGGAGGACGCCTTTGACGAGGTGCTTGACCTGTTCCTCGAAGAGGTCGACGAGGTGATGAACCGGCTGCGCGAGGCGCCGGACTCCGATTGCCTTCCGGCGGATCTGCATTTCGTCCGCGGCTCTGCGCTGAATCTCGGTCTCAAGGAATTCTGCACGATCTGCCAGGGCCTCGAGCATCGGCTGGCTCGCGGTGAACCCGTCGATCTGGGCGCGCTGCTCGACTGTTATGGCGAGTCGAAATCGCTGCTGATCGGCTCGGCCAAGGCCGGCACCAAGGTCGCCTAGATCAGGAATTCCGACAACACCACGTCATCGGTGATGTCGCGATGGACCAGACCCCGCTCGCCCATCCGGGCGAAGAGTGCGGGGAAATTCTCTGCCCGCGATGTCTCGATCCCGATCAGCACCGTGCCGAAGTTCCGTGCTGACTTCTTCAGGTACTCGAACCTCGCGATGTCATCGTCCGGACCCAGCAGGTCAAGGAAATCCCTCAACGCGCCGGGCCGCTGCGGCAGGCGCAGGATGAAATACTTCTTCACCCCGGAATAGCGCTGGGCGCGTTCCTTGACCTCGGGCAGCCGCTCGAAATCGAAATTCCCGCCCGAGGTGATACAAACCACCCGCTTGCCCGCGATCTGATCGGCCAGCACCGGCAATACATCGACGGCCAGCGCGCCTGCGGGTTCCAGGACGATCCCCTCGACGTTCAGCATCTCCAGCATCGTGGCACAGATCCGGTCCTCGGGGGCGGCCAGAACGTCCTCCGGGTCGATGCCCCGCAGCACCCCGAAGGTCTTCTCGCCGATCCGCGCGACCGCCGCCCCGTCCACGAAGGTATCGACCCTGGGCAGCGTGACCGGGCCGCCCGCCGCGACCGCCGCCGCAAGCGAGGCACCCCCCGCGGGTTCCACGAACCTGACGCGCGTGTCGGGCGATACCTCGCGCAGCACCGACACCACGCCCGCCGCAAGCCCCCCGCCCCCCACCGGCAGGATCACCAGATCCGGCGCCCGGTCGAGCGCGTCGAGAATTTCCACCGCGACGGAGGCCTGGCCCTCGATCACGTCCTCGTCGTCGAAGGGCGCCAGGAAATGCCCCCCCTCCCCGGAACAATAGCCCTGGGCCGCGGCCAGCGTGTCGTCGAAGTAATCGCCGGTCAGGCGGATCTCGATGTTCTCGCCTCCGAAGATGCGGGTCTTGTCGATCTTCTGGCGCGGCGTCGTGACCGGCATGAAGATCACGCCCGTCACCCCGAAATGCCGGCAGGCAAAGGCTACCCCCTGGGCGTGGTTGCCAGCGCTGGCGCAGACAAAGACCCGCTGATCGGGCCGTGCGGCCAGCACTTTGCGCATCGCATTGAAGGCGCCGCGCAGCTTGTAGGACCGGACAGGCGTCAGATCCTCGCGTTTCAGCAGAATCTCGGCCCCGAACCGTTCGGAGAGGTGGACGTTTCCCTGGAGGGGCGTCGGCGGGAACAGCTCGCGCAAGGCCGATTCGGCGGCGCGGGCCCTGGTGACGAAATCGCTCATGGCACTCCTCTGGCGCGATGGGCCGCCCGGACGCAAGCCCCGGGCTGCCCTTGCCCCTCTGACCGAAACGCAATAAACGCCGCCGGGACTTCCCTCAACCGGAGTTCTCCGCATGTCCGCGCCCAAGAAAGTCGTCCTTGCCTATTCCGGCGGCCTCGACACCTCGATCATCCTGAAATGGCTGCAGACGACCTATGGCTGCGAGGTGGTGACCTTTACCGCCGACCTGGGCCAGGGCGAAGAGCTGGAACCCGCCCGCGCCAAGGCCGAGATGATGGGCGCCAGCGCCATCTATATCGAGGATCTGCGCGAGGAATTCGTGCGCGACTTCGTCTTTCCGATGTTCCGGGCGAACGCGCTTTACGAAGGGCTTTACCTGCTGGGCACGTCGATCGCGCGGCCGCTGATCTCGAAACGCCTGATCGAGATCGCCGAGGAAACCGGCGCCGATGCGGTGGCCCATGGCGCGACCGGCAAGGGCAACGATCAGGTGCGGTTCGAGCTTTCCGCCTACGCGCTGAACCCCGAGATCAAGGTGATCGCGCCCTGGCGGGAATGGGACCTGACCAGCCGCACGAAACTGCTCGACTTCGCCGAGAAGAACCAGATTCCGATCGCCAAGGACAAGCGCGGCGAGGCGCCGTTCTCGGTGGATGCGAACCTGTTGCACACCTCGTCCGAGGGCAAGGTGCTGGAGGATCCGGCCGTCGAGGCGCCTGACTACGTCTATCAGCGCACCGTCGATCCCGAAAAGGCACCCGATGCGCCCGAATATGTCGAGATCGCCTTCGAGCGCGGCGATGCGGTCGCAATCAATGGCGAGGCGCTGTCGCCCGCCACGCTGCTGACCCGGCTGAACGAGATCGGCGGACGGCATGGCGTCGGCCGGCTCGACCTGGTCGAGGGCCGCTTTGTCGGCATGAAGTCGCGCGGCATCTATGAAACCCCCGGCGGCACGATCCTGCTCGAGGCGCACCGGGGCATCGAGCAGATCACGCTCGACCGCGGCGCGGCGCATCTGAAGGACGAGCTGATGCCGCGCTATGCGGAACTGATCTACAACGGCTTCTGGTTCAGCCCGGAACGCGAGATGCTGCAGGCGCTGATCGACAAGTCGCAGGAACACGTCACCGGCACCGTGCGGCTCAAGCTCTACAAGGGTTCGGTGCGCACGGTCGGCCGCTGGTCCGACCATTCGCTGTACTCCGAAAGCCACGTCACCTTCGAGGACGACGCGGGCGCCTACGATCAGAAGGACGCGCAGGGCTTCATCAAGCTGAACGCGCTGCGGCTCCGGCTGATCGCGATGCGCAAGCGGCGGTTGGGCGGCTAAGGCATCAGGCGGACTGCAAAGAGACGCTCGTAGAGCGGCAGCGCCGCTTCGGCGAGGCGGTCATGGCTGGCCGAAAGATCGGGCAGCCGCCCCTCTGGCCCTGCGAACCCGGTGCTGCGATGCACGGCGCCGTACCAGACCGGCGCCCAGATTCCATCCTCGGGGTGACCCCCCGCAGGCCAGGACAGCATCGCTGGGGTGAATTCCAGCCCCAGCGCGTCGCACAGACGCCGCAGCATCCCTTCGGGATCGGCCCGGATATCGGCGCTGTCGATCACGATGGGCGCCGCGCCGGTCGCGTCGGCCACGCGGTCGAACAGGTCGGCCTGCTGCACGATGCCCAGATCGGCGAGCGTCGGATTCTCGTATTTCGCGGCGAAGCTGGCGATCACCCGCGCCGGGTGGCGGATCAGGAAGACGTTGGTCACATCTGCCATCCAGTCGCGCGGCACGCCCGCCACCATGTGCTGGCACATGTGCTTCTGGTAGAAATGCGGCTTGTCCCCCGGCACCGGGCCGGTCAGCCGTGTGGCGACAAGGGCCGGGTCGGTCGCGCCCGCGGCGACGATCTGATCCCGCATCGGGTGAGTCAGGCCCGTCCGCACCAGATAGGCGGCGTAGAAGGGTTCATCCCACACCGCGCAGTCGCCCCGGGCCGCGAAGGCATACATCATGGCCGTGGACAGGTTGCGCGGCCCCGACCACATCGCGATGCGCATGTTCCACCCTTTCCCAGCCTGCCCCGGGGCAGCCTAGCGAACCAACGGAGTGTTACAAGCGGTCCCGCCTGTGTGAGGTCACGGGTTTGTGCCTTCCCCGTGCATTTCGGCCGGGCGTATCGTCCATCGCAAAGGGAGACCGGACATGCTGGCTACATTCAAGGACATCAAACCGATGCTACTGGCGGTCGCGATCGCGCTTGGCATCGCCGCCGAATGCAACGAGGCGCGCGCCGCCGACATGCAGACCGCGGTTGTCGCGGGCGGTTGCTTCTGGTGCGTCGAGGCCGATTTCGAGAAGGTGAAGGGCGTGGCCGAGGTCGTCTCGGGCTATACCGGCGGCACAGTCGCGAACCCGACCTACAAGCAGGTGACGCGCGGCGGCACCGGCCATTACGAGGCGGTGCAGATCACCTATGATGCCGGCGTGATCGGCTATGACCAGATTCTGTCGCTGTTCTTCCGCTCGGTCGATCCGACCGACACCGGCGGGCAGTTCTGCGACCGGGGAGACAGCTATCGCACCGCGGTTTTCGTCTCTGATCCGGCCCAAAAGCGGGCTGCCGAAGCAGCGAAGGACCGCGCCGAGGCCGAGTTGGGGCAACGGATCGTGACGCCGATCCTGCCCGCGGCCGCGTTCTATCCGGCCGAGGACTATCATCAGGACTATTACAAGAGCACCGATCGCGTCGTGACCCGGTTCGGCGTCAAGACCAGGGCCGAGGCCTACAGGCTTTACCGCCAGGCCTGCGGCCGCGATGCGCGGGTTCGGGCGCTTTGGGGCGATCGGGCACCCTTTGCAGGCAGCTAGGCGCGGGCCAGGAACGCCTCGACCTCGGCGCGGGCGGGCATCGCGTCGGCAGTGCCGGGCCGGGTCACCTGCAGTGCGGCGGCCGCAGCGGCATAGCGCAGCGCGTCCGCACGCGACAGCCTGCGGTCCAGCGCACCGACCAGCGACCCGATGAAGCAGTCCCCCGCCCCGGTGGTATCGACGGGCATGACGGGAAAGGCAGGCACCGACAGGGTCTGTCCCCCGAAACGCCAGCGCGCCCCGCGTGCACCATCCGTCACGATGATCTCGGGCCCCTCGACCGGGCCAAGCGCGGCGCCCATCTGCCCCGCCTCGACCGCGTTCAGGACAAGCAGCGAGACGTGCGGCAGCACCGCGGAAAGCGCCCCGATCTCGAAGGGCGCGGCCGAATAGACCACGCGCAACCCGTGTTCTGCCGCCAGCGCCGCCGCTTCGGATTGGTGCGACGTTTCGTTCTGCAACAGCAGCGTGTCATCCGGCCCGGCCTCGGCCAGGACCGCCGCGATCCGGCCGGTATCCTGCCGGGCGTTGGCGCCCGGAAGGATCACGATGGAGTTCTCGCCGTCGGGCGCGACGTTGATGATCGCGTGCCCGGTAGGATGGCCGACACGGGCGACATGGCTGGTCTCGACCCCGAACGCGGCCAGTTGCTCGACCGCCCAGGCCCCGTCCGCGCCCACCGCACCCACATGGACGACCCGTGCCCCGGCGCGCGCGGCCGCGACGGACTGGTTCGCGCCCTTGCCCCCCAGACCTTGCGACAGCGCCGTCGCGGCAAGCGTCTCGCCGGGTGCGGGCAGATGCGGCACCGAATAGACATGGTCCGCATTGATCGAGCCCAGGCAATAAACGGTCACTAGCCGACCTCGCAGGCCGCCAGCAGCGCCATGTTCATGATGTCGTTCACGGTCGAGCCGGTCGAGCAGACCTGGATCGGCTTGTCGACACCCGCGAGGATCGGCCCGATCACGGTGGCGCCGGCCATTTCCTGCATCAGCTTGACCGAGATCGAGGCCGAGTGACGGGCGGGCACGACAAGGATGTTTGCCGGACCGGTCAGCCGGCAGAACGGGTATTTCGCCATCGCCGCCGGGTTCAGGGCGACGTCCACGGTCATCTCGCCATCATACTCGAAATCCACCCCGCGCCGGTCCAGAACCCGCGCCGCGAGGTGCATCTTGGTCGCCCGTTCCGAGATCGGATAGCCGAAGGTCGAGAACGACAGGAAGGCGACGCGCGGTTCCAGCCCGAGACTGCGCGCCACGCCCGCCGCGCGTTCGGCGATGGTGGCAAGCTCCTCCTCCTCGGGCCATTCATGCACCAGCGTATCGGCCACGAAGACGATCTTGCCCTTGTTCAACAGCGCGGTCACGCCCACCGCCCCATCCTCGGCCCGGGCATCGAAGACGTGGTTGATCAGGTCCAGAACATGGGCCGATTTCCGTGTCGCACCCGTCACCAGCGCATCGCCATGGCCATGCGCCAGCATCAGCGCCGAAAACACGTGCCGATCGCGCTGGGCCAGACGGTTGATGTCATGCGTGTCGAACCCCTTGCGCTGAAGCCGTTGGTAGAGGAACGAGCGATAGGCCTCCAGGTGCCGGGTGTTGGCGGCGTTCACCACCTCAAGCTCGCGATAGGCGTCGCCCAGGCCTGCCTGTTCCAGCTTTTCCTTGACGTCCGCCTCGCGGCCCACGACCAGCGCCTTGCCATAGCCCGACCGCTGATAGGCAACCGCGGCGCGCAGCACGCGTTCGTCGTCACCCTCGGCAAAGATCATCCGCGCTTGCGCCGCCTTGGCCCGCGCCGCGATCCCCGACAGTACCGAGGCGGTCGGGTCCATCCGGGCCTTGAGGTTGTGGCGGTAGGCGTCCATGTCGACGATCGGCCGCCGGGCAACGCCGGTGTCCATTCCTGCCCGCGCCACCGCCGGCGGGATGGTGTAGATCAGCCGCGGGTCAAAGGGCGTCGGGATGATGTAGTCGCGGCCAAAGCTCAGCTTCTTGCCATAGGCCATGGCGACCTCGTCGGGCACGTCCTCGCGGGCAAGTTCGGCCAGCGCCTCGGCGCAGGCGATCTTCATCTCGTCGTTGATCGCGCGGGCGTGGATGTCCAGCGCGCCGCGAAAGAGATAGGGGAAGCCGAGGACGTTGTTCACTTGGTTCGGGTAGTCGCTGCGCCCGGTGGCAACGATCGCGTCAGGCCTGACCGCGTGCGCCTCTTCGGGTGTGATCTCGGGATCGGGGTTCGCCATGGCGAAGATCACCGGGTTGTCGGCCATGCTGGCCAGCATCTCGGACGTTACCGCGCCCTTGACGCTGACGCCCAGGAAGACGTCGGCGCCCACCATCGCCTCTTCCAGCGTGCGCGCGTCGGTCCTGGCCGCATGCGCCGATTTCCACTGGTTCATCCCCTCGGTGCGGCCCTGATAGATCACGCCCTTGGTGTCACACGCGATGCAGTTGTCGTGGCGGGCCCCCATCGCCTTGATCAGTTCCAGACAGGCGATCCCGGCCGCCCCTGCCCCGTTCAGCACGATCCGGCAGTCTGCCAGTTTCTTCCCCGTCAGGTGCAGCGCGTTGATCAGCCCCGCGGCGCAGATCACCGCCGTCCCGTGCTGGTCGTCGTGAAAGACGGGAATGTCCATCTCTTCCTTGAGCCGCTGCTCGATGATGAAACATTCCGGCGCCTTGATATCCTCGAGGTTGATCCCCCCGAAGGTCGGCCCCATCAGCTTGACCGCCTTGATGATGTCCTCGGGGTCCTCGCTGTCCAGTTCGATGTCGATGGCGTTCACGTCGGCAAAGCGCTTGAACAGGACCGACTTGCCCTCCATCACGGGCTTGGATGCCAGCGCGCCCAGGTTCCCCATGCCGAGGATCGCGGTGCCGTTTGACACCACGGCCACCATGTTGCCCTTTGTGGTGTAGTCATAGGCAGTCTCGGGCGCGTCGGCGATCGCCTGCACCGGCACCGCGACACCCGGCGAATAGGCCAGACTCAGGTCGCGTTGCGTGGTCATCGGCTTGGTCGCCACGATTTCGTATTTCCCCGGAATGGGGTCAATATGATAGCTCAGCGCCTCTTCGGGGGTGATTTTCGACTTGTCGGCCATTCCGCGGGTCTCCTCCTGCACATTGTGCCTCTTATCGCTACGGTGGGCGGTCCTCAATAGACGAGGATTTCCCGCTTTCGTGGTGCGGGCGCCGTTTGTAAGGTCCGGGTTCGACAGACCGGGGGGCAAGGTGAGCGCAGAGGCCGAAACCGTCACGCCGATGATGGCGCAGTATCAGGAGATCAAGGCGGCGCATCCGGGCGCGCTGCTGTTCTACCGGATGGGCGATTTCTACGAGATGTTCTTTGACGATGCCGTCGCCGCGGCCGAGGCGCTGGACATCGCACTGACCAAGCGCGGCAAGCATCTGGGGCAGGACATCCCGATGTGCGGCGTGCCGGTCCATTCGTCTGAAAGCTACCTGCTGACGCTGATCCGCAAGGGGTTCCGTGTGGCGGTCTGCGAACAGCTCGAGGATCCGGCCGAGGCGCGGAAGCGCGGGTCCAAGGCGGTCGTGAAACGCGACGTGGTGCGGCTGGTCACGCCGGGCACGCTGACCGAGGATTCGCTGCTCGAGGCGCGGCGGCACAATTTCCTCGCGGCCTTCGCCGAGGTGCGGGACGCGGGCGCCCTGGCCTGGGTCGACATCTCGACCGGGGCGTTCCGGGTGACCGAGTGCCCGCCCGTGCGGCTGGGGCCGGAACTGGCCCGCCTCGCGCCGCGCGAGGTTTTGCTGAGCGAGGCGTCCGGGGCCGATTGGGCCGGGATAGTCACTGACTCCGGGGCCGCGCTCACGCTGCTGTCGCGGGCGAGCTTCGACAGCGCCTCGGCCGAAAGGCGGCTGGCGGCGCTGTTCGGGGTGGACACGCTGGACGGGTTCGGCAGCTTCGGTCGGGCCGAGATCGCAGCGATGGGCGCCATCGTCGACTATCTGGAGATCACGCAGAAGGGCAAGCTGCCGCTGCTGCGCCCCCCGGTGCGCGAGGCCTCGGGCGGCACGGTCCAGATCGACGCGGCGACACGACGGAACCTGGAACTGACCGCCAGCCTGTCAGGCGGGCGCGAGGGCAGCCTGCTGCACGCCATCGACCGCACCGTGACCGCACCCGGCGCACGGCTTCTGGAACGGCGCATCTCCAGCCCCTCGCGGGATCTGCCCACGATCCACGCCCGGCTGGCCGCCGTGCGCGCGCTGGTCGACGACGCGGGCCTTTGCACCGCGCTGCGCGATGCGCTGCGGAAATGCCCCGACATGGACCGCGCCCTGTCGCGGCTGGCGCTCGACCGGGGCGGCCCGCGCGACCTGGCGGCGATCCGGAACGGGCTGGCGCAGGCGGCGGCGGTGGCCGCGCGCCTTGCGGACGATCTGCCCCCGCTTCTGACCGGTGCGCGGGGGGCGCTGGTGGGCCATGAGGCGCTGCGCGAGGTGCTGGAGGCCGCGCTGGTCGCCGAGCCGCCGCTTCTGATCCGCGACGGCGGCTTCATCGCACGGGGCCACGACGCCGATCTGGACGAGGCGCGCACGCTGCGGGACGAGGGGCGCGGGGTGATCGCGGCCATGCAGGCGGGTTTCGCCCGCGAAACCGGCATCGCCTCGCTCAAGATCAAGCACAACAACGTGCTGGGCTACTTCATCGAGGTCACGGCGACCCACGCGGAAAGGATGCTGTCCCCGCCACTGGCGGAACGGTTCATCCACCGCCAGACCACGGCGAACGCGGTGCGGTTCACGACGGTCGAACTTTCCGAGCTTGAAACCCGGATCCTCAACGCCGGCAACCGGGCACTGGAGATCGAGAAACGTCTCTATGACGGCCTGAAAGATGCCGTTCTGGCCAAGGCCGGGCGTGTCGGGCAGGCCGCGGGCGCGCTGGCCGAAATCGACCTGGCGGCCGCACTGGCCGATCTTGCCCGCGGCGAGGACTGGTGCGAACCGAAGGTGGACGACAGCCGCGCCTTCGTGATCGAGGGCGGGCGCCATCCGGTCGTGGAACGCGCGTTGCGGCGGCAAGGCGGCGCGCCATTCATCGCAAACGACTGCGCCCTGTCGGATGGCCGAGACGGCGCCGCGATCTGGTTGCTGACCGGTCCCAACATGGCTGGCAAGTCGACCTTCCTGCGCCAGAACGCGCTGATTGCGCTGCTGGCGCAGGCAGGCTGCTTCGTTCCGGCGGCGCGGGCCCATATCGGGATGGTTTCACAGCTTTTCAGCCGGGTGGGTGCGTCCGACGACCTGGCCCGCGGCCGGTCGACCTTCATGGTCGAGATGGTGGAAACCGCGGCGATCCTGAACCAGGCCGACGACCGGGCGCTGGTGATCCTCGACGAGATCGGGCGCGGCACGGCCACCTATGACGGCCTTTCGATCGCCTGGGCAACGCTGGAGCACCTGCACGACGTCAATCGCTGCCGCGCGCTATTCGCGACGCATTACCACGAGCTCACAGCATTGGCGCACAAGCTGCCGGGCGTCGAGAACGCGACTGTCGCGGTCAAGGAGTGGGAAGGCGACGTGATCTTCCTGCACGAGGTTCGCAAGGGCGCGGCGGACCGGTCCTACGGCGTTCAGGTCGCCCGGCTTGCCGGGCTGCCCGAAGCGGTGGTCGAGCGCGCCCGCGTCGTTCTGGAGACGCTGGAGCGTGGCGAGCGCGAGGGCGGACGGCCGCAAAAGACACTGATCGACGATCTGCCGCTGTTCTCGGCCGTGCGCGCCGCGACTCCGGCGCAAGCCGCGAAGGGTGCGTCTGCCGTGGACCAAAGGCTCGCCGGGGTGCATCCCGACGAGCTGACGCCGAAACAGGCGCTGGAATTGATCTACGAACTGAAGACGCTCGCCCGCCCCGACTAGGACGCGGGCGACGAGGACACGCCGACCTGGGCGGGCCGCAGCAACCGGTCGTGCAGCATGAAGCCGACCGTCATCACCTGGATGATGTCGCCTGCCCGTGTGCCTGGCACCGGCGCCTCGAACATCGCCTGATGCATCTGCGGGTCGAACTGGTCGCCGATTTCGGGGACAACGCGCTCGATCCCGTGCTTGGAAAAGACGTTCAGCAATTCGCGCAGGGTCAGTTCGACCCCTTCCAGGAACGCCTTGTGCGCCTCGCGCTGTTCCTCGGTGACCACGTCGAGGGCGCGCGACAGGTGATCGTAGACCGGCAGCACGTCGCGGGCGAGCTTGGCTCCGCCGTAGTTCTCGGCCTCGCGCCGGTCACGATCCGCGCGCTTGCGCGAATTCTCGGCATCCGCAAGCGCCCGCATGAAACGGTCGCGCAATTCGTCACGCTCGGCGCGCAACGCGGCGATCTCTTGCTCGGCCGCCGACGCTTCCCCTGCCGCGGCGTCCTCGGGGGCGATTTCGATCTCGATTTCTGTCTTCTCAGGTTCTGCCATGCCTTATCCCTTGCCCTGGTCGGTGATCAGTTTCCCGACCAGTTGTGCCGTATAGTCGACGATGGGGACGATCCGCCCATAGTTCAGCCGGGTCGGCCCGATCACGCCAACGGCGCCGATGATCTTCCGGTCAGCGTTCATATATGGAGAGACCACCAGAGAGGAACCCGAAAGTGAAAAAAGCTTGTTTTCGGATCCGATGAAGATGCGCACACCTTCGCCGTCTTCGGCCAGTTCCAGGAACTCGACGATGTCGCGCTTGCGTTCGAGGTCGTCAAACAGCGTGCGGATGCGGTCAAGATCCTCGGCCTCGGCGCTGGCGGCCAGCAGGTTAGCCCGGCCCCGGACGATCAGCCGCTCGTGCGGCTGACCCTCGTTCTCCCAAACCGCCAGCCCGGCCTCGACCATCGTTCGGGCAAGCTCGTTCAGTTCCTGCCTGCGGCGCGTGATCTCGACCTGCATGACCTCGCGCAATTCGCTCAGCGTCCTTCCGGCGACAAGCGCATTGAGGAAATTCGCGGCCTCGCGCATTGATGACGGCGTCTGGCCCGGCGCGGGCTGAAAGATGCGGTTCTCGACATGGCCATCGGCAAAGACCAGAACCGTCAGGGCCCGGTCCGGTGCGAGGCTGACGAATTCGATATGGCGGATCGGCGCCTCTCGCTTGGGCGCAAGGACAAGGCTTGCGCCCCGCGTCACGCCCGACAGTGCCGCGCCGATCCGGTCCAGCATCGCGCCCATGCCGCGGTCGTTGCTGGATAGCGTAGCGTCGATCTTTTCGCGGTCCTCGTTCTCAAGCTCGCGCACCTCCAGAAGGCCGTCGACGAACATCCGCAGGCCAAGCTGCGTCGGCACCCGGCCCGCCGAGACATGCGGGCTGTCCAGCAGGCCGAGGAACTCGAGATCCTGCATCACGTTGCGGATCGTGGCCGCGCTGACCTTTTCGTTCATCGTCCGGGTCAGCGTGCGCGAGCCCACCGGGTCGCCGGTTTCCAGATAGCCCTCGACAACCCGGCGGAACACCTCGCGCGAGCGGTCGTTCATCTCGTCGAGAAGGGCTTGGGTGTCGGTCACCTGACGCGTGTCTCCAGCAGGGCGATGCAATTAAAGGACAGGGCAGGCTTGCGTCAATCGGGCTTGCATCGGCCCCCCTCTCGTGGGAGCAAAGCGCCAAACCCGAGAGAGGACTTTCCATGCGCCCGTCTGGTCGTGATGTAAGCGAAATGCGCCCGGTTTCAATCGAGACCGGGGTAACGAAACATGCCGAAGGGTCGTGCCTGATCCGGATCGGCGATACCCATGTCCTGTGCACCGCCTCGCTGGAAGAGCGCGTTCCGCCCTTCATGAAGAACTCGGGCCTGGGCTGGGTCACGGCCGAATACGGGATGCTGCCGCGCGCCACGACGACGCGGATGCGGCGCGAGGCGTCGGCCGGAAAGCAGGGCGGGCGCACGGTGGAAATCCAGCGCCTGATCGGGCGGTCGTTGCGGGCCGGCGTCGACCGTGTGGCGCTGGGCGAACGCCAGATCACCGTCGATTGCGACGTGATCCAGGCCGATGGCGGCACCCGCTGCGCAGCTATAACCGGGGGCTGGGTCGCGCTGCGGCTGGCGGTCAACAAGCTGATGAAGACGGGCGAGGTGATCTCGGACCCGATGACCGACCCGGTGGCGGCGGTGTCCTGCGGGATCTATGCCGGCCAGGCGGTCCTGGACCTGGATTACCCCGAGGACAGCGAGGCTGGGGTTGACGGCAATTTCGTGATGACCGGCTCGGGCCGGCTGATCGAGGTGCAGATGTCCGCCGAGGGCGCCACCTTCACGCGCGAGCAGATGGACAAGCTGCTGGGGCTGGCCGATGCCGGTGTCGCCCAGCTGGTCGCGGCGCAGAAGGCCGCGGTCGGAGTCTGACGGATGCGCCGTTTCACGGGCGACCGGCTGCTGGTGGCGACGCACAACCGCGGCAAGCTGGACGAGATCGCGCACCTTCTGGAACCCTTCGGGATCACCGTGATCGGCGCGGCCGAGATGAGCCTGCCCGAACCGGCCGAGACCGAAACCACCTTCGTCGGCAACGCCCGCATCAAGGCCCATGCCGCGGCGCGGGCCACCGGCCTGCCCGCACTGGCGGATGACAGCGGCCTGTCGGTCGAGGCTCTGGGTGGCGCGCCGGGGGTTTATACCGCGGATTGGGCCGAAACAGGGTCTGGTCGCGACTTCGGGATGGCCATGGAGCGGGTCTGGCGCGAGCTCGAGTCGGCCAGCGCGCCCGAACCGCGGCGGGCAGAGTTCCGCTGTACCTTCGTGCTGGCCTGGCCCGATGGCCATGACGAGGTGTTCGAGGGCTGCATGCCGGGCCGGATCGTCTGGCCGATGCGGGGCGACCAGGGCCATGGCTTCGACCCGATCTTCCAACCCGAAGGCAGCGATCTGACCTTCGGCGAAATGGACCGCTGGCAGAAGAACCGCATCAGCCACCGCGGCCGCGCGTTCGAAAAGCTGGTGGCAGCCTTTGACCGCTGAGGACTGGCAGGCGGGCGGGTTCGGGCTTTACATTCACTGGCCGTTCTGCCTGTCGAAATGCCCCTATTGCGACTTCAACAGCCATGTGGCGGCCACCATCGACATGGCGGCATGGCAGCGCGCCTATCTTTCGGAAATCCGCCGAATCGGCACCGAAACAGGCCCGCGCACCGTGAACACCGTCTTTTTCGGCGGCGGCACGCCCAGCCTGATGGCACCGGATCTGGTCGCGGCGATCCTTGAGACCGTCCGCGCGACCTGGCCTTGCGCCAACGACATGGAAGTGACGCTGGAAGCCAATCCAGGCTCGGTCGAGGCCGGCCGGTTCAGGGGATATCGCGACGCCGGCGTGACCCGCGTCTCTCTTGGCGTGCAGGCGCTGAACGACGCCGATCTTCGCCGCCTTGGACGCCTGCACAGTACCGCCGAGGCCCGCGCGGCGTTCGACGTCGCGCGGTCGACCTTCGAGCGTGTCAGCTTCGACCTGATCTATGCCCGGCAAGGCCAGACCCCGGCAGACTGGCAGGCCGAGCTTGGCGAGGCATTGGCGATGGCCGCCGATCACCTGTCGCTTTACCAACTGACCATCGAGCCCGGCACCGCCTTCGGCGACCGCCATGCGCGGGGGTTGCTGCGCGGCCTGCCGGACGACGACCGCGCCGCGGATCTCTTCACGGCGACACAGGAGATCTGCGCGGCGGCGGGTCTGCCCGCCTACGAGGTGTCCAACCACGCTCGCCCCGGTGCCGAGTCGCGACACAATATGATCTACTGGCGCTACGGTGACTATGCCGGGATCGGCCCGGGCGCCCATGGGCGTCTGACGCTGGGCGGCCAGCGCTGGGCGACCGAAACGCCCCTCTCCCCCTCAAGCTGGCTAGCGCAGGTAGCACAGACCGGGCGTGGCGAGACGCCGCGCACGGTCCTAAACCCGCGCGAACAGGCAGCGGAATACCTGTTGATGGGGCTTCGTCTGGTCGAAGGTCTGTCCGTCGCCCGCTACGAACGCCTGGGCCAGGAACAGATCGACCCCGGCAAAGTCGCGGATCTGGAACAACTGGGCTTGTTAGAGCACCACGCGGGCATCCTGCGCGCGACTGCGGCGGGTCGCGCCGTTCTGAACGCGGTGATCCGCGAGCTTTTGCCGGACTGATCCACCTTAACCGAACACGGTCTCGCGCGTCGAACTCAGCGCGCCGCACAGCGTGTCGAGGTCGTCGAGCGAGCCGTAGGCGATCACCAGCCGCCCCGACCCATCGGCGGAATGTTCGATCGTGACCTTCATCCCCAGATTGGCCGAAAGATCCTGTTCCAGCGCCCGCGTGTCGGCATCCTTTTCGGATGCTCCGCCCGTCTTGCGCGCCGCCGGACGCGGCTCGGACGAGCGCTTGGCCAGCTTCTCGGTTTCGCGTACCGACAGCACATCCTTGATTACCTCGCGCGCCAGCCGCGCCGGGTCCTCGGTGGTGATCAGCGCCCTCGCATGGCCCGCGGTCAGCCGCCCCAGCCGAACATGGTCCAGAACCTCTTCGGGCAGTTGCAACAGGCGCAAGAGGTTCGCGATATGGCTGCGGCTCTTTCCCAGCGCCTCGGCCACCTTTTCCTGGGTGTGGCCGAACCGGTCCATCAACTGGCGGTAGCCCATCGCCTCTTCGACCGCGTTGAGATCGGCGCGCTGGATGTTCTCGATGATCGCGATCTCGAGCACCTCGATATCGTCAAGTTCACGCACGATCACCGGAACCTCGTGCCGCTGGGCAAGCTGGCACGCCCGCCACCGCCGCTCTCCGGCGACGATTTCGTACCGGCCCTCGCTGCGCTTGCTGGGCCGGACGATCAGCGGCTGGATCACGCCCTTTTCGCGAATCGACGCCGCCAGTTCCTGCAATGCGTCGTCCGAGAACAGGCGGCGGGGCTGGTCCGGATTCGGCTCCAACAGGTCCAGCGGAACCACCTGATCGGGTTTCGCACGCGGCGCCTCGCCGCGTTCGGGCGCCGGTTCGATCTGAACATCCGCCATCAGGGCAGAAAGACCGCGCCCGAGACCGCGTTTTCCGGAATTCTTGACGCTCATCGAAATCCTCCCAACATCATGCGGTCACTTGGACAGTAGACCCCAACATCTCGCGTGCCAAGGCCCGGTAAGCCTGTGCACCCTTGGACAGCGGATCATAGTCCAGCACCGGCATCGCGTAAGAGGGTGCCTCGCTGACGCGCACGTTTCGCGGAATTACCGTCTTGAACACGAGATCCCCGAGATGGGCCCGGGCGTCGTTCTCGACCTGTTGCGACAGGTTGTTGCGCCGATCCGTCATGGTCAGCACCACACCCTCGATTCGCAGCTCGGGGTTCGCGGTCTGCCGCAACTCGCGGATCGTCAGCATGAGCTGAGACAACCCCTCGAGCGCAAAGAATTCGCTTTGCAACGGCACCAGAACCGAATGGGCGGCCACCATGGCGTTCACGGTCAGCAGGTTCAGCGAAGGCGGGCAGTCGATCAGAACGAAATCAAAGCCATAGGCGTCGATCGCCGGCTGGCGCAGCGCGTCATGCAACAGAAAGCTGCGCTTTTCGTTCGACACCATCTCGATATCCGCCGAACTCAGGTCGGTCGTCCCTGGCGCTATCATAAGCCCGTCGATATCGGTTCGCCGGATGATCTCGTCCAAGGGGGCTTCGTCAAGCAGCAGGTCATAGGTTGTCTTGGTCCGCTGTTCAGCTTCGACCCCCAGGCCGGTCGAGGCGTTGCCCTGCGGATCGATATCCACGATCAGTACGGCTTTTCCCTCTTCGACCAGTGCCGCGGCCACGTTGATCGCGGTTGTGGTCTTGCCGACGCCGCCCTTCTGGTTGGCGACAGCGATGATCTTGGGACCCTTCGGTCTCGTGGGATCAGACACGGGCAATGCCTCCGATTTTCAGGATGACGGCCTGGGGGTCGGTCGTGCTGGGAATTTTCTGGACGTCGAACCGCCAGGATGCAAGCGCCTCGTCCAGTTCGGCGGCATGGCGCACGCCTTTGGGGAAAAGCGCGATGCCATCCCGGGCAAGATGCCGGTCCGCATGACCCAGAAGCGCCGACAATGGTGCAAGCGCACGCGCCGAAACCACATCGGACCCGCGTGGCGGGACATCTTCGATCCGTTCCGAAAACACGGTGACATTGGTCAGGCCAAGTTCCTGAGCGACGGTGCGAAGGAACACAGCCTTTCGCTGATCGCTCTCGATCAGATCGACTTCCAGCTCCGGTGCACACTCTGCCGCCAGGATCGCGACCACGAGGCCCGGAAAGCCGCCGCCGCTGCCGAGGTCGGTCCAGCGTTGCGCCCGGCTTGGCAAATGTTCGAAAACCTGCGCAGAATCAAGAAGATGACGTTCTTCGAGCACATCGAGTGTGGACCGGGCGACCAGGTTGATCACCGGGCTCCACTTGCGCAATAGCGCCGCGTAGCGTGTCAGCCGCGCCGATGTTTCACGTGAAACATCGCTGAAACCACTCACATTTGCGCTCATGCCGAGCGCCGCTCCATGTGCCTCAGGCGCGCGAGAATCAATGTCAGCGCTGCGGGAGTCATCCCATCGATTCGGGCAGCCTGGGCAAGCGTTTCGGGCCGGGCCGCCGCCAGCTTGTCCTTCAGTTCGTTGGAAAGCCCGTCGATTCGCTCATAGGGGAAATCGCCCGGCAATACCTGTGCTTCGTCGCGGCGCATGGCCTGCACGTCCTGCTCCTGGCGACGGATATAGTTCGCGTAAAGCGCGTCCCGCTCGACCTGCGACCGGATTTCCTGGTCGACATCGGCAAGCACCGGATCAAGCACCACAATATCTTGAAAGCTGACATCGGGAAACGCCAAGATGTCGAACCCGCTCCTGCGGTTGCCGTCGGCGTTGACCTTGATCCCGGCGGCAGCGATCTGCTTTGGCGTAAGGGACATGGCCTCCAGACGGCTTCTTGCGGTGGACATCCGGTCCATCTTGTCGGCAAAGGCACGCGCCCTGAGGTCGCCGACACAGCCGATCTCGCGCCCGATCGGCGTCAACCGCTGATCCGCATTGTCCGCGCGAAGCGAAAGACGGAACTCGGCGCGCGACGTGAACATGCGGTAGGGTTCGCTGACCCCGCGGGTTACAAGGTCGTCGATCATCACGCCGATATAGCTGTTGGTCCGGGCGAATGGTACCGGGTCTTCGCCCAGAACCTGCCGGGTCGCGTTCAGGCCCGCGACCAATCCTTGGGCCGCCGCCTCTTCATACCCCGTTGTCCCGTTGATCTGGCCTGCCAGGAACAATCCCGGCACCTCTCTGAGTTCGAGCGAGCTCCGCAATGCCCGCGGATCGACATAGTCATATTCAATCGCATAGCCGGGCTGCAGGATCACCGCCTGCTCAAGGCCCGCGATTGATCGGACGTAAGCATGCTGAACCTCTTCGGGAAGCGATGTCGAGATGCCGTTCGGATAGACGGTCGGATCATCCAATCCTTCGGGCTCAAGGAAGATCTGGTGCGAGTCCTTGTCGGCGAACCGCACGATCTTGTCCTCGATCGAGGGGCAATAGCGCGGTCCAACCCCTTCGATATGCCCGCCATACATCGCAGATCGGGACAGGTTCTCGCGGATGATCTCGTGCGTTTCGGCATTGGTGTGGGTGATGCCGCAGGAGATCTGTGGCAAATGCAATTCTTTGGAAAGAAATGAAAAAAGAACAGGCTCTTCGTCGCCCGGTTGCTTTTCTAGGCGGTCCCACGCGATGGTCCGCCCGTCCAGCCGTGGTGGCGTACCCGTCTTGAGCCGGCCAAGCGGCAACCCGAAACCGTCGATCCGCTCGGCAAGTCGAACCGAGGGTCTGTCGCCCATGCGGCCGCCCGGCATCTGCCGGTCCCCGATATGGATCACCCCGCGCAGAAATGTCCCGGTGGTAAGAACGACGGCGCCCGACGCGATCTCGGAGCCATCCACGAGGCGCACGCCGATAATTCGGCCCTGCTCTTCCAGCAGATCGCCGACCTCGGCTTCGAGAATCGTCAGGTTCGCTAGCGTCGATAGCGCGTGCTGGACTGCTTCGCGGTACCGTCTTCGGTCCGCCTGTGCCCGCGGCCCCTGAACTGCCGGCCCCTTGCGTCGGTTCAGTAACCGAAACTGGATGCCCGCGCGGTCCGCCGCCTGGCCCATGATGCCGTCCAGCGCATCCACCTCGCGCACGAGATGCCCCTTGCCGAGACCGCCAATAGCGGGATTGCAGGACATGACTCCTATGCCATCGCGGTGCAGCGTCACCAGCGCCACGCGAACACCAAGACGTGCGGCAGCATGGGCCGCCTCGGCCCCGGCATGGCCACCGCCCACCACGATCACGTCAAAGGCGCGATGTTTCACGTGAAACACTCCTCACTTCCCAAGGCAGAACCGGGCGAAGATCTCATCCAGCACATGCTCGACATCGATACGTCCGACAAGCGAGTCAAGGGCGCGGATCGCGCAGCGCAGATCCTCGGCGGCAAGCTCTGCCCCGTCCATGCCAAGCGATAGCCGATTCTCGGCCGCAACGATAGCATCGCACGCCCGTTTCATCGCCAGCCGATGCCGTTCGCGCGTCGCCGTTTCGGCGCGCGCGGCGCGCGCCTGCAGAACCGAGGCTATGCGCGCCACCAGATCCGCTACCCCCGCCCCGGTCTTGCCGGAAACCGCAAATGTCCCGGCGTCGGCAACATCCGCCTTGCCACGCACGACGATATCGTCGGGCAAAGGGTCCAATCCTTCTGTGCGGCCTGTCCCATCAAGCAGAAATACCCGCAGATCCGCGGTCTTCGCCCGCGCGATTGCTCGGGCGATCCCGATCGATTCCACCTCATCCGCGCTGTCACGAAGGCCAGCCGTGTCAAGCATCGTGACCGGAAGGCCATGCAAATCCATCCGCACTTCGATCACGTCGCGGGTCGTCCCCGCATGTTCCGACGTTATCGCCGCATCGCGGCCCGCCAGATGATTCAGCAGAGTGGATTTTCCGGCGTTCGGCGGGCCCACGATGGCCACCTCGAACCCGTCCCGGATGCGTTCTGCCGCATCCACCCCCGCGATCTCGGCCTTCAACGTGGCGTCGACGCCACAAAGCAGATCCAGAACCTCGGGCGTCACGTCCACCGGCACATCCTCGTCGGCGAAATCGATCGTGGCTTCGAGGAGCGCGGCGGCCCGGATCAACGCCGACCGCCAGCCTTCGGCCTTTTCGCCCAACGCGCCCGACAGTACACGCAGGGCCTGACGGCGTTGCGCCTCGGTCTCGGCCTCCAGCAGATCGCTCAACCCCTCGACTTGCGCCAGGTCGAGAACCCCGTTTTCCAGCGCGCGCCGGGTGAACTCGCCCGGCTCTGCCATCCTGAGACCGTCCATGTCGCCAAGCGTCCGCAGGACTGCGGTCACAGTCGCAGGGCTGCCGTGACAGTGAAACTCGACGACCTTCTCGCCGGTAAAGCTGGCACCCTCTTCGAATTGCAGGACCAATACCTGGTCGAGCACTTCGCCCCGCGGATCTGTCAGGCGCCGCAAGCCGGCCTTGCGTGCAGGCGGCAGATCACCGGCCAGGGTTTGCCCGGCAGACAGCGCCCGGGGGCCCGAAACGCGGATGACGGCCACGCCCGCCTTGCCGCGCGCCGTCGCAAGAGCGAAGATCGTGTCCACCGGCCATCTCCGGGTACAGGCCTCAGGTGTTCATCGACTCGAAGAACTCGCCATTCGTCTTGGTCTGCTTGAGCTTCGAGATCAGGAACTCGATCGCATCCGTCGTACCCATCGGGTTCAGGATGCGCCGCAGCACGAAGGTCTTTTGCAGGTCCTTGGAATCGACCAGCAACTCCTCTTTCCGGGTGCCGGACTTGAGGATGTCCATCGCCGGGAAGACCCGCTTGTCGGCCACCTTGCGATCCAGCACGATCTCGGAGTTGCCGGTGCCCTTGAATTCCTCGAAGATCACCTCGTCCATCCGGCTGCCGGTGTCGATCAGCGCGGTGGCGATGATGGTCAGCGAGCCGCCTTCCTCGATGTTCCGGGCCGCCCCGAAGAAGCGTTTCGGCCGTTGCAACGCATTTGCGTCGACGCCACCGGTGAGGACCTTGCCCGAGGACGGCACGACGGTGTTGTAGGCCCTACCAAGTCTTGTGATAGAATCGAGAAGAATCACAACATCTCGCTTATGCTCGACCAAGCGCTTGGCCTTTTCGATCACCATCTCGGCGACAGCGACGTGGCGCGTTGCAGGTTCGTCGAAGGTCGAGGAGATCACCTCGCCCTTCACGCTCCGCTGCATGTCGGTCACCTCTTCGGGCCGCTCGTCGATCAGCAGCACGATCAGATAGGTCTCGGGATGATTGGTCTCGATGGAATTGGCGATGTTCTGCAGCAGGACCGTCTTGCCGGTCCTGGGCGGCGCGACGATCAGCGCGCGCTGGCCCTTGCCGATCGGCGCCACGAGGTCGATGATCCGGGCCGAACGGTCCTTGATCGTCGGATCCTCGATTTCCATCTTCAGCCGCTCGTCGGGGTAAAGCGGCGTGAGGTTATCGAAGTTGATCTTGTGGCGCGCCTTCTCGGGATCCTCGAAATTGATCCGGGTAACCTTGGTGATCGCAAAATACCGCTCATTCTCGCGCGGCGCGACCATCACCCCTTCGACCGTATCACCGGTGCGCAGGCTGTGCATCCGGATCATGTCGGGTGAGACGTAGATGTCGTCGGGACCCGGCAGGTAGTTCGCCTCGGGCGAGCGCAGGAACCCGAAACCGTCCTGCAATACCTCTAGCACCCCCTCGCCGGAGATCTCCCACCCCTCCTCGGCCCTCTCCTTGAGGATCGAGAACATCATGTCGCCCTTGCGCATGGTCGAGGCGTTCTCGATCTCGAGCTCCTCGGCCATGGCGAGAAGATCCTTGGGGCTCTTGGCCTTGAGATCGGCGAGATTCAGGCTGTCTTGGATCATTGGATGCATTCGCAGAGAGGGCGCCATGCGGCGCGGCTGTCGGTGCAGGGAAATCGCAGCGCCGGACGGCGGGCGTTCGCCTCGCTCTTAGGCGCAGCGCCGACGCGAGTCAATCACCCAGAGCAAGGTCGTTCAGAACTTGAGCACCACCGCGAAGACGATCACCAGCATCAGGATCGTCGGCAGTTCGTTCATCATCCGGTAGGTCTTGCCGCCGCGGGTGTTCACGTCGGCCAGAAACTCCTTGCGGCGCGCGCCCAGCCACATGTGGAACCAGGTCATCCCGATCACCGCGGCGCCCTTGGCATAGGGCCAGATCTGCGTCCAGTCGACATTCGCAGCCGGCGTGAACACCAGCATCAGACCGAACACCCAGACCAGGATGATCGAAGGATTCATGATGTAGCGGTAGAGCTTCATCTCCATGACCTTGAAGATCTCGCTCGTCTCGCCACCCGCGGGTGCCCGTTCGGCGTGATAGACGAAGATCCGCGGCAGGTAGAAGATTCCCGACATCCAGGTCAGCACCACAATGATGTGAAGCGACTTCGTCCAGAAGTACCAGTCGTTCAGAAACCCCCGCACGATGTCGATCATTCCGTCTTCCTCGTCGTCCCGGTGCTGTCGTGCCTCCTTCTAGAGGAAAATATAAAGAGAAGAAAAGATGATGTTTTTGTAGGGGCTGTGTGCTGTGGGGATTATCGCGCTGTCCCCGGAAATGCCCACAGGAACCGATCTGTTGAAAACTGTGTTGGTATCCGTGGAACACGGATTCATGGAAAGAAAACCTTTTGTTAACCAGATGGTTACATCTTGGCTTCGGCCATGTCCTCTGTGGATGTCTGGGGACGACTCGGCGCCTACCGATTCCCCCACACCCGGCCGATGCGACGATCCACCGTGGATGGAACCGGGCGTTGTCTTGACTTTTTCCCGCCCGACCGGCACCCCGAGGGTCAGGTACCGGTTTTGCTCACTTCCTTGCGAAAATCGTGCCTACGCTTGTCCACAGGGTTGTTCCCCATGTCCCAACGCGTGATCCTGGCCTCGGCTTCGCCGATCCGGCGGCAACTGCTCGAACAGGCCGGTCTGGTCTTCGAGGTGATGCCTGCCGCCGTGGATGAAGCGGCGATCCGCGACGCGCTTGAGGCCGAGGATGCTGCGCCCGGCGACATCGCCGAGACGCTGGCCGCCTTCAAGGCCGAGCGCGCGGCCGGACGGGTGCCGGAGGCCCTGGTGATCGGATGCGACCAGGTGCTGGCGCATCGCGGGCGCGTGCTGTCGAAGCCGGGATCGATCGACGAGGCGCGCGCGCAGTTGAAGGCGCTGCGCGGTGGTCCGCACGAGTTGTTGTCTGCGGTGGTGATCTATGACGATCTGCAACCGCTGTGGCGTCACGTCGGGCGTGTCACCCTTCACATGCGGCCGTTCTCTGATGCCTATCTCGACGACTATCTTGCAAGGAACTGGGATCACGTGCGCGACTGCGTCGGCGCCTACAAGCTCGAGGAAGAGGGCGTGCGGCTGTTCTCGCGCATCGAAGGGGACTATTTCGATGTGCTGGGGCTGCCGCTGCTGCCGCTTCTGACCTTCCTGACCACGCGCGGGGCGTTGATGGCATGATTGAAAAGATTCCGCTGGCCGGGGTGATCGGATCGCCGGTTGCCCATTCGAAATCGCCCAGGCTGCACCGCCACTGGCTGGAGCGGTACGGCATCGCCGGGTACTACATCCCGATGGATGTGGCGCAGGCCGACCTGAAAGAGGTTCTTGCCGCCTTGCCCAAAATGGGATTCGTCGGCGTGAACGTGACGATTCCCCACAAGGAGACGATCCTGGGTCTGGCCGATCTGGTGTCGGACCGGGCCGCGCTGATCGGGGCGGCAAACACGCTGATCTTCCGTGCAGATGGCAAGGTTCATGCCGACAATACCGACGGGATCGGCTTCATCGAGAACCTGCGCCATGGCGCGCCTGGCTGGGAGCCGACCGCAGGGCCTGCGGCGATCCTCGGCGCAGGGGGCGCCGCGCGCGCGGTGATCGCCGCGCTGTCCGAGCAGGGCGTGCGAGAGATCCGCGTCAGCAACCGAACCCGCTCGCGTGCCGAGGCGCTCAGAGCCGAGTTCGGTCCCAAGATCGTCGTCTATGACTGGGTGCAGGCCGCCAATATGGTCGAGGGTGCGGCGACGGTCGTGAACACGACATCGCTGGGGATGGTCGGCAAGTCCGAGTTCCGCGTGCCGCTGGATGCGCTCAGCCCGGGCACCGTGGTGTCCGATCTGGTCTACACGCCGCTGGAAACCACATTCCTGCGCGAGGCGCGGGCGCGGGGCTGTGTCGCCGTCGACGGGCTGGGCATGTTGCTGCACCAGGCGGCACCGGGGTTCGAACGCTGGTTCGGTCGCAGGCCCGAGGTGGACGAGGCCGCCCGCGCGGTGGTTCTGGCGGGATGAGCGCGCGGCCCTTTCTTCTGGGTCTGACCGGATCCATCGGGATGGGGAAATCGACCACGGCGGGCTTTTTCCGCGCGCTTGGCGTGCCGGTCTGGGATGCCGATGCAGCCGTTCACCGTCTTTATGCGCAGGGCGGCGCGGCGGTCGGGCCGATCGCCGCGCTTTGCCCCGCCGCGGTCAGGCAGGACGCGGTGGATCGGGCGGCGCTGAAGGACTGGATCGCGCAGGACGAGACGGCACTGGCGCTGATCGAGGCCGTCGTTCATCCGCTGGTGGCAGCGGATCGCGCCCGTTTTGTCGAGGGGCATCGGGACTCGTCGCTCGTTCTGCTCGACATCCCCTTGCTGTTCGAGACCGGCGCCGAGGCATGGCTGGACGCGGTGCTGGTCGTCACCGCCCCGCCCGAGGTTCAGCGCGCGCGCGTGCTTTCCCGCCCTGGCATGACCGAGGCACAGTTCGAGGCGATCCTGGACCGACAGATGCCCGATGCCGACAAGCGCGCCCGCGCCGATCACGTCATCGAGACGCAGACTCTTGAACAGACCCGCGCCGAGGTGCAAGCCTTGGTCCAACAGCTGAGGCACGCCCATGCGTGAGATCGTACTGGACACCGAAACCACCGGGTTCGAGCCCTCCGAGGGCCACCGGATCGTCGAGATCGGCGCGGTCGAGCTGTGGAACCACCTGCCCACCGGCCGGACCTTTCACGAATACATCAACCCCGAGCGCTCGATGCCGCAGGGGGCGTTCGAGGTGCATGGGCTTGGCGACGATTTCCTGCGCGACAAGCCTGTTTTCAGGCTGATCGGGAAAAAGTTCCTGGATTTCGTCGGAGACGCCAAGCTTGTGATCCACAACGCGGCCTTCGACATGAAGTTCCTCAATGCCGAGCTTGGCTGGCTTGGGCTGCCCCTTCTGCCCTGGGACCAGGCCATCGACACCCTCGCCATGGCGCGGCAGAAATTTCCCGGCTCGCCGGCCACGCTTGATGCGCTGTGTCGCAGGTTCGGTGTCGACAATTCCGCGCGCGAGAAACATGGCGCGCTGCTCGATTCCGAGATCCTGGCCGAGGTCTACCTGGAACTGATCGGCGGCAGGCAACCGGACCTGGTTCTTGCGGTTCGGCCTGGACAGACAACGGCAACCGGCGACGGCGCGGACAACGCGTGGCGCGCGCGGCCGCGCGGCGAACCCTTGCCGCCGCGCGTGTCCGCCGACGAGGCCGCGGCGCACGCGGCCTTCGTCGAGAAGCTTGGCGAAGACGCGATCTGGAAGCGCTTCGCCTGAGAGGTCAGGCGGTTCCGCCGTTGACCGGCGCCTGTTGCTGGACCTCTTGCGCGCGCCGCGCGATTTCCTGGCGGTAGAGCGCCACGAAATCCACCGGGTCGAGGTTCAGCGGAGGGAAGCCGCCGTCCCGGGTCATGTCCGACACGATACGGCGCACGAAGGGGAACAGGATCCGCGGACATTCGATCAGCAGGAACGGGTGCAGCTGCTCTTCGGGCACGTTCTCGATGTGAAAGATGCCGCCGTATTCGAGTTCCAGAAGGAACAGCGCCGCGCCGTCGCCCTTGTTCTTCGAATTGATCGTGAACTTGCAGATGATCTCGTACTGGTGATCGGTCGGCCGCTTGCGCGCATCCAGCGCCACCTGGACCGAAATGTCCGGGGCTACCTCTCCCTGTGCGCCCTTGCGCACCAGAATGTTCTCGAAGGACAGGTCCCGGATGTACTGGCCGAGGATCTGCATCTTCACCTGGGGCGGTTGCTGCGCGTCAGCGCCGTTGCCCTCGGTCTCGCTCATGGCGTGCTCCTGCCGAATGTTGTGTCCGCGTGTGGATTAGCAGCTTGGGCGGCCCTGCTCAATGCTGCGTCCAGCCCGAGGGCCGGTCCGGATCGCGCCGGTCGGGCGCGATCTCCTGGAATTCGCCGTCGATCACGTCGCCCGAGGGCTGTGGACGGGATCGCGGCGGTTCGCCGAAGGTCATGGTCTGAACGACGATGCGCCGCGACAGCCAGCGATAGGCCGCGGCGCGGACCGGCGGCATCAGCAGGGCAAAGCCGACCGTATCGGTAAAGAAACCGGGTGTCAGCAACAGCGCGCCTGCGAACAGGATCATCGCGCCATGCGCCAGCGGCTCTGCCGGATCGCGCAATTCCCGGAACGAGGTCCGCAGTTGAGACAGCGCCAGCGCGCCCTGCTGGCGGATCAGCCAGGTTCCGATCACGGCCGTCAGGATCACGATGCCCAGCGTCGGCCACAAACCGATCAGGCCGCCCACCTGGATGAAAAGCGCGATCTCGATCAGCGGCACCGACAGCAGGATCAGGAAAAGCCACATCCGCAAAACCTCTTTGTGCTGGGCAGGGCAGGTAGACTTGACCCCAGACGTGACTTACATATGTCCGGTAACGTCTCGATACAAACGGTCCCGCGTGCTGCGAGGTTCTCATGGGCTCTGCCATCATACAACTTCTGGTTCTCGCGGGGATTGCGGTGTTCCTCGTCCTGCGCTTGCGTTCTGTCCTGGGAACGCGCGAAGGGTTCGAGAAACCGCCGCTTTCGATGCCTGATCCCGCATCGCGCCGGGCGGACGTCCGCCGCGACTTCGAGGTGATCGAGGGCGGGGTCGACACCGACATCACCGATCACGTCCCCGATGGCAGCCCGGCGGCCAAGGCGCTGGGCGCGATGAAGATGGCCGAGCCCGGGTTTTCGGTCGGAGAGTTCCTGCATGGCGCCCGCGGCGCCTACGAGATGATCCTGATGGCCTTCGAGAGAGGCCACATTGACGAGGTTCGCGCCTTCCTCGCCCCGGAGGTCTATGACAGCTTTGCCGAAGTGGTCGAACTACGCGAGGATCAGGGGCTTTCGGTCGAGGCCAATTTTGTCGGCGTGCGCGAGTTGTCTCTGAAGGACGCAACCTTCGACCGCGACACCGGCGAGGCCGAACTGACCGTCAAGTTCGTCGGCGAACTGACCTCGGTGGTGCGCAACAAGGCCGGCGACGTGATCGAGGGCAGCCCCAACGAGATCAAACGCCAGCGTGACGTCTGGACCTTTGCCCGGCGCATGGGGGTCGACGACCCCAACTGGCAGCTCGTCGCCACGGGCGAATGATCCGTGGGCTTGGCGCCGCGATCTGCCTTGCCCTCGCGATGAGCGCCGGGCCGGCGCGGCCCGACGCGACGATCGACATACTGAAGTTTTCGGACCTCAAGGGGTGGGGCGGCGACGACCACGCGGCGGCCTTGGCGGTGTTTCGCAATACCTGCCCCGACCTGCCGGACCCGGCCTGGGCGTCGCTTTGCGCCCTGGCCGAGTCGCAGACGGATGCCCGCCGCTTTTTCGAGCTGTTCTTCCGGCCGGTGCTGATCGGCGGCGGCGCGCCCGCGCTGTTCACCGGCTATTTCGAGCCCGAGCTTCGTGGCGCACGCAAGCCCGACGCGCTGTTCCGCCATCCCATCTACCGCAAGCCGCCCGAGCTTGTCGCGGGGCAGCCTTGGTATTCCCGCCGCGAAATCCACGAGACCGGCGTGCTGCGCGGCCGCGGGCTCGAAATCGCCTGGCTAGACGATCCCGTTGACTTGTTCTTCCTGCAGGTGCAGGGGTCAGGGCGTATACGGTTGACCGACGGATCGGCGATCCGGGTGGGTTATGGCGGAAAGAACGGGCATGACTACCGGTCGATCGGGCAGGAACTCGTACGGCGCGGAATCTACACGCCGCATCAGGTCTCGGCTCAGGTGATCCGTGCCTGGGTCAAGCGGAACCCCGAGGAGGGGCGAGATCTGCTGTTGCACAACCCCTCTTTCGTCTTCTTCCGCGAACTGGGGAATGTGCCGTCCGACAAGGGGCCGCTGGGGGCGATGAACCGCTCGGTCACGCCGATGCGAACCATCGCCGTCGACCCGGACTACGTGCCGCTGGGCGCCCCGGTCTGGATCGAGAAGGGCGGGCGGACGCCGCTGCACCGGCTGATGGTGGCGCAGGACACGGGGTCCGCGATCAAGGGGGCGCAGCGGGCGGATATCTTCTATGGCACCGGTGCTGCGGCGGGTGACCAGGCGGGCCGGATCCGCGATCGTGGCCGGATGGTCGTCCTGCTGCCGATCGAGACCGCGCTTGCGATGCTGCCGGAGGGTTGACCTTTTGCCGCGCCGCCGCCCCGGTCATCTGAGCCGCGAGGACCGTGCTCTCTGGGAGCAGGTCGCCCGACGCACGCGGCCCTTGTCCGGCCGGCCGGCGGGGACCGGGCCGGACCCCGCGTCCGACGCTGCCCCGCAGACGCCGCCGCGCGCGAGCGACCCCATCGCCCCGTTCAGCATCGGATCCCGCGCCGGGCAGAGCCGCACCACCGCCGGGATCGCCATCGAAGCCGCGGACGGTGCACCGATCCGGATGGATCGAAAGGCTTTCGCCCGGCTCAGGGGGGGCAAGCTGTCGCCCGAGGCACGGATCGACCTGCATGGCATGACCTTGGCGCAGGCGCATCCGGCACTGAACGGATTCATCCTGCGGGCACAGGCCGAGGGCCGGCGGCTTGTCCTTGTCATCACCGGCAAGGGGCTGGGGCCCGATGGCGATGGCCCGATCCCCGAACGGCGCGGTGTGCTGAAGCGGCAGGTTCCCCATTGGCTGCACCAGCCACCGCTTTCCGCGGCCGTGCTGCAGGTCGCCGAGGCCCATCGCCGCCACGGCGGAGAGGGTGCCTTTTATGTTTACCTTCGCCGCGCGCGGTAGGGCCGGCGTCTTCCTGCGCTATTGCGCCGCCAGGGCCGTCAGCGGCGAAAGAATCACCGCGGTGGCGTTCTGCACGGTGATGGCCGTGCCTGGCAGCAGACCCGGCCGACCCGGCGCACCGGTGTTCAACGACCGCTGAAGATTGTCCACGTTCCTGAGCAGGCGGATCAGGTCGGGCGAGCTTCCGGCGGTGAAATGTCCGAGGCCACGCGAGAACCCGGTCACGTCCAGAACCGTGATCTTGAGATCGGCAACCTCCTCGACGCTTTCGATATTGCCCAGCCGGTCGCGCTGACCGGACAGCCGCGCCGACAACAGCAGCGCCCGGTCGCGCTGCGAGGTGAAGACAACGACGCTTTCCGGCATGTGCCCGATATCGTGCACCTGCGCGCGGAACACGTCCACGTCGATATCCGGTGACAGCAGGACCAGGCCGTCGACCTCGCGCCCGACACGGCCCGGCGTGGCAAGTGCCATCTGGCGCAAGGTTTCCATGGTCAGCAATGCGCCCATCGAATGGGCCAGGATCAACAGTTCGTCGGGATTTGACGCGATCACCGCATCGAGGAACCGGTCGAAGCCGGTGCGGGCGAACAGCGAGCTGTCGCGATCATGCGCATAGCCCAGGGGGCTGGCAGCACTGGGCCAGGAATAGTGCAGTGTCACACCTTCGATCCCGAAATCGTGGGCAAGTTGCGCGGATCGGTAAAGGCCCTCGGCAAAGTTCGTGTTGAAACCATGAACGAAGACGATCGCCGCGCGCCTGCCGCGGGGCCGGGTGGCCAGCTCGCGCGCGAGCGCCGCGGTGAAATCCGGCGCGCGTTCGAAAGACCGGGCCGATGTGGTGACGAAATCGCGTGCCGGATCCGGCAGGCTGCGGGGATAGGCGATTTCCCCCGGGCCGCGGTCAGGCGGGACCGCCACCACGTATTCGCCGAAGCTGAGAGTCTCGGTCCGGGTATTCGAGAACCGCGCGCCGGGTTCGGGCTCGCGCGTCGTTCCCACGAAGATCGTGTGCTCGACTGCATCGGGGCCAGCGGTCGGCACCATATTCAACACGCCCCGCGGCGCGCAGCCCACCAGCGTGCAAAGGCAGACTAGGAACACGATCTGTCGGAGCACGCGCAGCCCCCGCCGGCAACCCTAGAGGATATAGCGGGTCACGTCGGCGGACCGCGTCAGTTCCCCAAGGTTCTTCTCGACGAAATCGGCGTTCACTTCAACCGCCTCGCCGCCGCGGTCGGGCGCGGTAAAGCTGAGTTCCTCGAAAACCCGCTCCATCACCGTGTAAAGCCGCCGCGCGCCGATATTCTCGATGCTCTCGTTGACCTCGGCGGCGATCCGGGCCAGCGCGGCGATGCCGTCCTCGGTGAAGGTGACATTGACCTTCTCGGTTTCCATCAGCGCCGCGTATTGCCGGGTCAGCGCGTTGTCGGTCTCGGTCAGGATGCGGACGAAATCCGCCTCGGTCAGGGCGCGCAGTTCCACGCGGATTGGCAGGCGGCCCTGTAATTCGGGCAGCAGGTCCGAGGGTTTGGCGATGTGGAACGCGCCCGAGGCGATGAACAGGATGTGGTCGGTCTTCACCGGGCCGTATTTCGTTGAGACGGTCGTGCCCTCGATCAGCGGCAGCAGGTCGCGTTGCACGCCCTCGCGGCTGACATCGGCGCCGCGCGCGTCGCTGCGGGCGCAGACCTTGTCGATCTCGTCGAGAAAGACGATGCCGTTTTCCTGCACGGCCTCAAGCGCGGTGCGCGTCACCGTTTCGTCGTCCAGAAGCTTGTCGGCCTCTTCCGAGATCAGGATCTCGTAGCTGTCGCGTACGGTCATCTTGCGCTTGACGCGCCGTCCGCCGAACGCCTTGCCGAAGAGATCGCCCAGCGACATCATGCCGGCGCCCTGCCCCGGCGGCATGCCCGGGATCTCCATCATCGGCAGCGGGTTCGAGGTGTCGGCCAGTTCCAGCTCGATAATGGTCTGGTCAAGCTCGCCGCGCTTGAGCTTGCCGCGGAACATCTCGCGCGTCTGCTCGCGGGCTTCGGTTCCGGCGATGGCGGCGATCACCCGGTCCTCGGCGGCCTGGTGCGCGGCGGCCTTGACCTCTTCGCGCATGTAGTCGCGGGTCTGGGCGATGGCTGTGTCCACAAGATCGCGCACGATCTGTTCCACGTCGCGCCCGACATAGCCGACCTCGGTGAACTTGGTCGCCTCGACCTTGATGAAGGGCGCCCGGGCCAGACGTGCGAGTCGCCGTGAAATCTCGGTCTTGCCGACGCCGGTGGGGCCGATCATCAGGATGTTCTTGGGATAGACCTCTTCGCGCAGGTCGTCGCCCAACTGCTTACGCCGCCAGCGGTTGCGCAGGGCAACGGCGACAGCGCGCTTGGCGTCCTTCTGGCCGATGATGAAGCGATCCAGTTCCGAGACGATCTCGCGGGGGGTCAGGTCGGTCATTTCGAAATCGTCTCCACCGTCAGGTTGCCGTTCGTGTAGACGCAGATATCGGCCGCGATCGCCATCGCCTTGCGGGCGACCTCTTCGGCCGAAAGCTCGGTGTTCTCGATCAGCCCGCGGGCGGCGGCGAGCGCATAGTTGCCCCCCGACCCGATGGCGGCCACGTCATGTTCGGGCGCCAGCACGTCACCCGCCCCGGTGATGACGTACAGCTCGGCGCCGTCGCTGACGATCAGCATGGCTTCCAGCTTTTGCAGGTACTTGTCGGTGCGCCAGTCCTTGGCCAGTTCCACCGCCGCGCGCTGCAACTGGCCCGGCGTCGCTTCCAGCTTGGTTTCCAGCCGTTCCAGCAGGGTAAAGGCATCCGCGGTGGACCCGGCAAAGCCCGCCACGACGTCATAGCCGCCGGGGGACAGCCTGCGCACCTTGCGCGCGGTGCCCTTGATGACCGTCTGGCCCAGGCTGACCTGCCCGTCGCCCGCGATCACCACCTGCCCGCCGCGCTTGACGCCAATGATGGTCGTGCCGTGCCAGCCGGGAAACTCGTCTCGTGCCATGGCGCCCTCCGTGCCTTGCGCTTCGGCGCATATATGCGCCCGATGCTGCCCCACAAGGCGCGCAACAGAAAGGGGCGCCGCAGCGCCCCTTTGTCTCATCCCGCCGCGGTGTCGTTCAGACCGACTCTTCGATCCAGCCCTTGAGCGAGGCCTTGGGCGCGGCGCCGACCTTGTTCGAGACCACTTGCCCGTCCTTGAACAGGAACAGCGCGGGGATGCCGCGCACGCCCATCTGGGCCGGGGTGTTCGGGTTGTCGTCGACATTGACCTTGACGATCTTGACCTTGCCCTCGAACTCTTCCGCCAGTTCCTCCAACGCGGGGCCGATCTGCTTGCAGGGCCCGCACCATTCGGCCCAGAAATCCACCACGACGGGAATGTCGGAATTGCGTACCTCTGCGTCGAAGGTATCGTCGGTGACAGCATGGGTCGGCATCGGGTCTCTCCTTGGAACCTGCGATCGTTGCCGGACAGTAAGAAGCGGGTGCTGGGCCGTCAAGGCAGCCCCACGCGGGCAAGCGCCGCTTCGCGCAAGGGGGCGGGGATGTCCATCAGCCGGCCGGTGCGCGTCCACAGGATCGCGGTCCTGATCGTTTTCCCCTGATAAATCGCCGTCAGGGCATGTGCATAGGCGCCCATCTGGCGCAGCAGGCCTTCGGGCACGTCCTCGGGCCGGCCGGGTACCAGCGCGTTGGTCTTGAAATCGACCGCGCAAACGTGATCGGGCGCAATGATCAGCCGGTCGATCGTTCCGCGCAGCGGGCGGCCCTCCAGATCAACGCCGAACCCGGCCTCGGCCAGCGTCTCGGGCGCAAAGACATGGGCAAGCTGCGGATCGGCCAGAAGTCTTTCGACCTCGATGCAAAGCTGGTCGATGTCCGCGGCGGGGGCTGGCGGAACTGTGCGCAACAGAAGCGCCCTTGCCAGCGCCGCGCGGTCCTCCGGGGCGGCGCCGGGCAGGTGTTCCAGCAGCAGGTGCATCCACGTGCCGCGCGCCTTGGCGATCTCGGCCTCATGCCCGTCGGATTCGCCCGGCAGCACCTTTGCCCCGCCCAGATCCGACGGGGACAGCGGCTGCGGCGGACGCGCAGGGCGGGCGGCCTCGCGCCGGGCCCAGCCCGGCAAGGGCGGGTCCGCGGGCTCGGACGGAACGGGCTCCGCTTCCGGCATGCCGCTCCAGTCGCCGAGTTCGTGGCGCAACCCCTGGCCAAAGCCGAAACCGTGCGGAACGGCACCGATCCGGCCCATCCCGGCGGCGATCCGGCTGTACCAGTCGCTGCCATCGGCCGCGAGACTGCCAGCCGCCGCGACGATCAGCCATTGTTCGGCCCGGGTCATCGCGACGTAAAGCAGGCGCGCGCGCTCCTCCTCCTCGCGCCGTGCCCGCGCCTCGTGCGCCTCGGCCAATGCCGGCGGCCGGTCCTCGGCGGGTGTCTTCCAGACCGGTCCACCATCGGGCATCGGGTAAAGATGATCGCGGATGCGCACCGGGCGGGCCGCCGTGTCGGGCAGGATCACGATGGGGGCCTCCAGCCCCTTGGCGCCATGCACCGTCATCACCCGCAGCCGGTTGCCGCCCGCGTCGAGCTGGCGCTTGATCTCGACCTCGTCGCTTTCCAGCCAGCCGAGGAAACCGGTGAGCGATGGCACCTCCATCCGCTCGTAGGCCAGCGCCTGGGAAAGCAGCGCGTCGATCCCGTCCTCGGCCTCGTCGCCCAGACGGGCAACAAGGCGGCGGCGGCCGTCATGGCGCGTGAGGATGCGTTCCAGCAGGTCGTAGGGCCGCAGGAAATCCGCCTCGTCGCGCAGGGCCGCAAGCGTGGCTTTGGTCTCTGCTTCGGCCCAATCCGCGTTGCGCAGCGCTTCCCACAGATAGGCGCGGCCGCGATGGGCCGCCAGCCGGTAGAGCGCCGCCTCGTCCCATCCGAACAGCGGAGAGCGCAGCGCGCAGGCCAGCGACAGGTCATCCTCCGGCAGCGCAAGAAAGGACAACAGCGCAGTCAGATCCCGTACCGCCAGTTCGCCCCCGATCTTGAGCCGGTCCGCACCAGCGACCTCCAGCCCCTGCGCCTTGCAGGCCCGGATGATCTCGTGGAACAGGTCCGACCGGCGCTGCACCAGGATCAGGACATCGCCCTCGCGCACCTGGCGGCGGGTGAACGTTCCGTCGCGCTGCTTGACGGCGATGCTGTCGCCATCGTCGATCATCGCCCGGATCGATGCCGCCACGCGCCGGGCCAGCCGGACGGAATGGTGATCTTCCGGCAAGGTATCGACCGGGTCGGCCCAGTGGCCGGTGTCGGGCGCCTCGCTGTCCTCGACCACCGGCCACAGGTCGACACGCCCCGGCAGGTCGGTGTGAAACGCACGGTGCTGCATCTCGGTCTGCGGGCCGCCCTCGCGCAAGACCAGATCGACCAGCCCGAGGATCGCGGGGGATGACCGGAAGGAATGTTCAAGCGGCAGGGTCAACAGCGGCTTGCCGATCCCCCGCAGCCGGTCGTCGAACACCTCTTTCATCCGGTCGAACCCACCGGGGTCGGCCCCCTGGAAGGAATAGATCGACTGCTTCTTGTCGCCGACGACGAAGATTGTCCGCTCCACCCCGTGGCGCGCCCCTTCGCCCGCGGTGAACTCCTGGGCAAGCCGCTCGATCACCTCCCATTGCGCCGGGCTGGTGTCCTGGGCCTCGTCCACCAGGATGTGGTCCAGTCCGCCATCCAGACGGAACAACACCCATTGGGCGACGCCCGGATCGGTCAGCAGCGCACGGGCCTTCAGGATCAGGTCGTCAAAATCGAGCCAGCCATGGGCCTGCTTGCGCTGGGCATAACGCGGCAGGAACACGGCTGCGAACCGGTGCAGCGCCAGCGTGCGTTCCGCCGCCGCCAGCCCGAGGCGCAGCGCCCGCCCGGCCTCGACCCGCCCCATCAGCGCGTTCACCCCATGCAGCGCCGGGCCCAGCGCGGCTTGCGTCGCCTTGGTCGGAAAAGACCCGGTCTTGGCCGAAAACGGCTGCTTGGCCGAGGCGCCGGTCAGCAGCACGTTCTCCAGATCTGCCAGCAGGCCCAGGCCTGGCCGGCTCAGGTCAAGTCGGCCCAGCCGGTCCCCTGCCTTCTGGTCCATCACGCTGCCCGCGCGCAGGGCAGGCAGAAGCGTCGCGAAAAGACCGGCCTCGGCGCCAGTGAGAACGCTGCCAACGACCCCCGCCTCGTCCACACCCGGCGGCAGACCGAACCGCCGCCAGATCCGGGCGGCATCCGGGCGGTCGGGGAAGTGGTCCCGGTGTCCGGCGATCTCGGCGGTCAGCCCGTCCAGATCGTTCTCGGTGTGGAACAGGGCCAGCCCGGCGAATTCCCCGGCATCCGGCCCATCGGCGATCTCGTCGAGGATCTCGGCGCGCAGCCGCCGTGCGGCGCGGTCGTCCATCTCGGTGAACTGCGGCGATACCCCTGCCTCGAGCGGAAAACGCCGCAACAGCGAGGCACAGAACGAGTGGATCGTCTGGATCTTGAGCCCGCCCGGCGTTTCGATCGCGCGCGCGAACAGCCGCCGGGCCTCGCGCAGCAGCGGCGCCTCGATCGGGCCGTCGACCCCCAGTTGGTGCAGCGCGGCGCGCAGGTCGGCATCGCCCAGCATCGCCCAGCCGCCCAGCCGGTCGAAAAGCCGGTTCTGCATCTCGCTGGCTGCGGCCTTGGTGTAGGTCAGGCACAGGATCCGCTGCGGCGGCACCCGGTTCAGCAATAGGCGCGCCACGCGGTCGGTCAGCACCCGTGTCTTGCCCGAGCCGGCATTGGCCGACAGCCAGGTGGAGTTTGCCGGGTCCGCCGCCTGCACCTGCCGCTCGGTCGCGTCGTCGCGCCTCATCGGCCGACCTCCTGCGGCTCGGGCCTGGCTGTTTCGTCCCACTCGCCATGGCGCGACAACAGGTCATAGTCGGTTCTGTCCGTCCGCTTCTGCACCCGGCTGCGTGCGGTGTATCCCTGTTCGTCCTGCCCGTAACGGGCAATGAGCTGGCCAAGCTCTTCCCAGGTCCGGTTCACCAGCCCGTCGGCCAGCGGGTTCGCCACGGTCTTCGGCGGATTGCCCAGGCCAAGATAGGCGACGTGATCCACGGGGGCGGCCGTGATCCGTTCGAACCCGCCCCGCTCGGCGATGCAGGCCTCCAGCAGCAACTGCTTGTCGAACACCTCCATGGATTTCACGCTGGGCGGTGTGCCGGTCTTGTAGTCATAGAGCACCAGGCGCCCGTCCGGACGCAGGTCGATCCGGTCAGCCTCGGCGGTCAGCCGGAAGCCGCAATCCAGCGTGACCTCCCCGCGCCGCTCGCACGCGATGCAGTGCGCCTCGGCCTGCCGCGCACGTTCATCCTGCAAGAACGGGTCCGCGATGCGCTGAAGCCGCGCGCGCCACAATGTTCGTGCGGCCGGCCATGGCGCCTCGTCGGCCAGAACCTCGTCGGCCAGCGACAGCAGCCGCGCCTTTGCACGCGCCGGGTCGGAATCGAGCGGCGCCTCAAGGAACCGCTCCATCACCTTGTGCAGCACCGTTCCGCGCAACGGCGCATCCGCCCGGTGAAGCAGCGGATCGAGTTGTTTCAGATGCAGGATGTAGCGAGCGTAGACCGCATAAGGATCGCGGACCAGCCGTTCGATCGCGGTCACCGACAGTTGCCTTGGCCGGTCATCGACCGGCGGTCGGGGCGACGGGCGCGGGGCCGGCAGCGTGCCGGCCTCGGGCCGGTCCAGCGCGACCGCAAGGCGCAGCCAGTTCCCGCCCCGCGACCGCATCGCCTTCAATGCCTCGGGGCCATCATTGGTCTCGAGCCCGCCCAGCAGGTTGGTCAGCCGGTTCAGCCAGCGTGCCGGAACCGTCTGGGCCTCGGCGTCACGGACGGCGCGGCTAAGCACCACCTCGGTCGCGCCAATCGCCTGCTGGAAGTCATGTGCGGAGAGGCCGATCCGGCGCTCGGGCAGCAACAGGCCGAGATCCGCCCGCATCTGCCGGTTGAGCCAGGGGTCGGGCGGCGGCGTTTCGGGCCACGATCCTTCGTTGAGCCCGGCAAGGATCACCCGTTCGGCACCCTGCACCCGGGCTTCGAGCGTGCCCCAGATCATGATGCCGGGATGGGGCTCGACCGCGCTGCGCACCTCGTGCTCGCGCAGGATCGCATCGAACAGCGCGGCGTAGTCGGCCGGGGACATGGGACCCCCCGCGTCGGCCTCGGCACGCAGGTTGGCGCAAGCGGCCAGTGCGGCCTCGCCTGCTGCCTCTGCCCAAAGCCCGCCACTGGCCGCGCCCGCCGGCCCCCCGGCAAGGGTTTCGGCCAGCGCGAGGTGCCGCTCGACATGGGTTGTTAAAGGCTCTGTTCCGGCCTGATCAAGGCCATCCATGGCACTTGCCAGCCATCTTGCCCAGCCGAGGCGACCATCCTCGCGCCCTGTCCCGGCCCAGGCCAGAAATGCCGAGCCATCCGGAAAGGCCGGGCCGTTGCGCCGGAGTTCCAGTTCCAGTTCGCGTGTCCACAACAGGTGATGTGCGCGCTGTCCGGTCCCCGACGCCGTCAGCGGATGCTTCAACAGCGCCAGCAGGCTGGCGACCGTCAGGCGCTGCCCGAACAGCCCCGCCACCTGCCGCAGGAACCGGCCCGGCGGCGACAGCGGCAGCGGCAGCCCCCCGCTGTCGTCGGGCAGGATCCCCCAGCGGTCGAGCGCGGCGGTGACCTGCCGGGTCAGTGTCCGGTCAGGGGTGATCAGCGCGGCGGTCCGGCCCGTCTCGGCCGCCTCGCGCAGGCAAAGCGCGATGGCCAGCGCCTCGGCCCGCGGCGAGGGCGCCTCGATCAGGGTCAGTTCGGCCGTTGCCGCGCCAAGGTTTTCGAGGTTTGGCCCCTCATCCATCCACTGGTCGGTCACCGGCGCGGGCCGCAGCGCCAGCGAGACCAGACGGTTCCGCGCCGGCCCTGGCGGCCGGGAATCTTCACACCAGGGCCGCACCGCGCCGGGTTCGGCCCCAAGTCTGTCGAACAGGCGGCGAAAGCGGAATTGCGGGTGATCCTCGGCAGCGAGCACATCGTCCAGACTTGCCCAGGTTGCGGCGGGCATGTCGAAATCGAAGCCCGGCAGAACGACCGCGCCCCGAGGCAGCCGCGCGACCGCGGCCATGAACAGCGCGGTCGCCCCGCGCGAGCCGGTACTGCCCGCGACGATCACCGGATGGTCGGGCGGATCGGTGCGCCATCGTTCCGCCAATCGCTCGGCTGCCAGACGCTGCCGCGCGCCGTCGCTTCCGCGCGCGGTCAATTCGGGACCGAGATAATCCCTGACCAGACCGAGAAACCGCCGGGCGCGCGCCCAGTGCTCGGACAGAGTACCCATGTCGAGATCATCCAGCGCCTGCGGGGCGACGCCTTCTGCGAGCATCTCGTCCATCAGGGTCGCAAGGCTGTCCGCAAGATCGTAGATCGCGCTTCGGGGCGCGAGGTCGGGCTCTCTTTCAAGCAGCAGTCCGACCAGCCGCGCCAGTTCCAGCCGGCGCCGCAGCGGCGAAGGCGGCGGCGGCAGGTCGGCCAGCACGGGATGCCCGGAAAGTTCGGCCACCAGCCGGATACGCGGCCACAGCCGCGGCGGCCCGGCCTGAAGCAGATCCTGCATCCGGCGCCGCATGCGCTGGGTGTTGACCCAGATCTCGACCCGCGCCCAGTCCTCTGGCGGGGTGCCGTCCAGACGCCGTTCAAGACCGGCAAGGAATTCCGCGGGGAAATCCGCCCCGGGCGGCAAGCCGAACAGGCGGGGCGTTGCGGTGTCAGACATCGCCCGCCGCCTCTGCCAGCATCGCCTCTGCCTCGGCGATGCCGCCCGGATGGCCCACATCGCACCAGCCGCCGGCATGCAGGGCGCCGAACAGCCGGCCCGCGGCGATCGCCCGGTCCCAGGCGCGGTTCAGTGAGAAAGCCGCCTCGTCAATGTCGTCCAGCAGGCGGGTCTTGACGATCTGCGCGCCGGTATAGACCGCCGTCCCGCCGCGGCTGAGGCAACCACCGGTGCCGATCGCGAAATCGCCCGTTCCGGAATGGCCTCGTGCCACGCCTGAATCGATCAGCAGCAACAGCGCATCCATCCGGTCCGGCGCCCAGGCCGCGGCCAGCCGGGTCAGCGGGTTCGGCCCGGTCCAGACGGCGTCGCTGTTCAGGGTGAAGACCGTGTCCGCTTCCAGCAGCGGCAGTGCCCGCTTCAGCCCGCCGCCGGTGTCGAGGATCGCACCGGCCTCGTGCGAGATCGTTATGCCGTCGCGGCCGGCCAGATGCGCCTGGACCTGTCCGGCAAGGTAGTGGGTGTTGACCACCGTGCGCGTCACCCCCGCCGCCTCGGCCAGCACCAGCGCATGGTCGATCAGGGCGCGGCCCCCGACCCGTATCAGCGGCTTGGGACGGTCCGCGGTCAGCCGCCCCATGCGGGTGCCGAACCCGGCCGCGAACAGCATCAGCGCGTCGGGCATCGGCGGGCAATCCTGTCCAGAAGCGAGGGGTCGGGTGGCGGCAGCAGGCCGAGGACGCGCGCCCGCAATGCGCCAAGGTCGGGATGGGCGAGATCGCGCATCAGATGCCCCCAGACCCGCGGCAGCATCCGCAGATACCCGGGCTTGCCATCGCGCAGGCAAAGCCGGGCGAACACCCCGATGATGCGCAGGTTGCGCTGCGCGCCGAGCAGCGCATAGGCCCGGGCAAAGGTGTCCGGCTCGACCCCTGCCGCGGCAATGTAGCGGGCGCGCATCCGGGCCTGGAGGTCGTCGCCGACATCGCGCCGCGCATCCTCGAGCAGTGAGACGAGATCATAGGCGGGATGGCCGACAAGCGCGTCCTGGAAATCAAGCAGGCCCACCCGGGCGACGCCCCGCCGATCCGGCAGCCAGATCAGGTTCTCGGCATGGAAATCGCGCAGGATCAGTACCGAGGGTGGTGCGTGCCGGGTCAGAGCCGTCTCTAACTCGGCCCGAAACGCCTCGACGGCACCCTTTGGCGCATCGCCGTCCGCACCCGGCAGGTACCACTCGAAAGGCAGGCAGGCGAGCCGAGCCATCGTGGCGGCGTCATAGCGGCCAAGCCCGTCGGGGGGCGGCGCGCGGTGCAGGTCGGCCAGCAGATCGACCGCGGCTGCATAAAGCGTCTCCTCTTGCCCGGGATCGCGGGCCGCCACCCGTGCGAAAAGATCGTCGCCCAGATCTTCGAGCAGCAATAGCCCGGCCTGACGGTCTTCGGCCAGGATCGCAGGGGCTGACAGCCCGAGACCGGACAGGTGCCGCGCGATCGCCAGGAACGGGCCCACGTCCTCGCCCCGCTCGGCAGGCGCATCCATCAACACCGCGGTCCGTCCATCCCGCGTCACCCGTTCGTAGCGGCGGTTCGACGCGTCACCGGCCAGCGGTCGGCGCTCGGCCCCGCACCACCCGGCCTGCGACAGGAACGCCGCGATGATCCCGGCGCGCTCAGGCATCGGCCTGTGCCGCATCAAGCGCGCGCGCCAGCCGCCTGGCCCAGGCGGGATCGGAAAAGGACAGCACCGCCTTGCGGGATTCGTCGGCCGGGCCGGGCGCAAGGGTCAGCGTCAGCGCACCGCCGGGCGCCAGATCCCCCAGCCGGTCGGGCCATTCCACCAGGCAAAGTGCGGACGCGAAGGCTTCGTCCAGGCCCAGCTCCACCAACTCGTCGGGATGACACAGCCGGTAGAGATCGGCGTGCCAGATTTCGACCGGCCCGGCGTCGTAGACCTGCACCAGCGTGAAGGTGGGCGAGGGAACGTCCTCGGGCGGCAGGCCTGCGCGGGCACGCAGCGCTCCGATCAGCGCCCGGGCAAAGGCCGTCTTGCCCGCGCCGATCGGACCTTGCAGCAGGATCGTGTCGCCCCCCCCCAGTATCGCGGCAAGCCGTGCCGCAAGGGCGCGCGTATCCGCTTCGGAGGCCAGTGTCAGGTGGATCGGGGCAAGGGCGGGCAGGCTGGACATGGGCGCAGTTTTACGCCCCCGCCAATCCCCCGCAAGGCCGGATCAGCCGACCGCGCGCGAAACCGCGGGCTCGACCCTCTGGTTCTCGCAATCGGGCTGGAACCCGACCAGAACCGCCCCGCCGCCGACCGGTTTCAGCCGGCAGGAAAGCCGCCGCCCGTCACGGTGGACCAGGCTGCCCGACCACGGCTTTCTATGCCGTATCAGACGGGCAAGGTCGACGACGGTGCCGGTTTCTCCGGGCATGCAGTTCTTCTGCCAGAGCGCGGTTGCCTCTGCGATGTCTGTCGTGCCCATAACCAGAAGCGGGTCTTCGCGCCAAAGCTCGGCATAGGCCGCGTTCGACATCGTCACGAGCCCCGCGCTGGAAAAGACGGCGATCGCCTCGTCGAAACTGTCGATCACCGCCTGGCCGGTCTCGATCTCGCCGCGGAACCGCCGGGTCAGCGACATCTCGGCACTGATGTCCTCGAACAGGAAGGCCACCGCGCCATCGGGGTGTGGCCGTCCGGTCACCCGGTAGACCTGGCCCGAGGGCAGTGTCCAGGTATCGGCATAGACCCCGTCCTGCGCGTCGCGTTCCAGCCGGACGATCTGCTCGCGCCAGGTGCGATAGTCCTTGGGCTCGGGCATCATGCGCGTCTCGCGCAGCCGGTCGAGCACGGCGACGAGGCTTGGGCGTGCGGTCAGGAATTCGGGCTCGAGGTTGAAGAGATCCAGCATTGCTGGGTTGAACAGCACCAGCTCTCGCGCCCGGTTGAACACCGCAAGGCCGATCGGCAATTCGGCAAAGGTCTTTGTCAGGGTCTGGACGAAATTCCGCAGCGCGGTTTCTGCCCGCACGGCGGCATCGGCGGGCAAGGCGAAATGCAGGCGCGTTCCCTCGGCCGTGACCGAAACGCAGTCGAACCAGTGCTCGGCGTCGTCGCCGACCCGGATCACCTCGCGATGCGGCGCCGCTTCGCTGTCTGCCTGCGGGGTGAAAAGTGCGGGCAGCGGCCAGCTCAACGGCACATCGTCGCCCTGGCATTGGCGCACGAGTGCAAGATAGGCGCTGTTCGCCCAGGCGACAGCGCCTGCCTCGTCCTCCTGCCAGGCCGGGGTTGGCATCGCCTCGACCACATCGCGCAGCGTGGTCAGTTCGGCGGCCATCGCGGCCAGGCTTTGCGGATCAGGCAGGCCGTCCGCCCGGTCGCGGTCGGGCAGGTGCAACGACAGCCGGGCGACGCCGTCAAGCCAGGTCGCCGACAGTTGCGCCGGACCCCCGGCCTCGGCCAGAAGCGTGCTTCCCTCGCGATCGAGATGGGCCATACGGTCGCGAAAGCCCGGGAACCGCGGCGCGACAAGCGCACAGAATCGCTGCCAGTCCGACAGTCCGGACGGGCCGTTCGCAAGAAAACCCCGCCCTTCAGGCGTTGCATCGACCAGCAGTTCACCATCGAACAGGAAGATCATGTTGCTTTCGGCGGGCCTTGGGCCGGCCGGGCGCGAGAGGCGGGGCAACAATGGCAGCAGCACCAGCGCGATCACCGCCGTCGCCAGCGATGTCGCCCCGACGATCAGCGCGAAAACCCAGTCGAAAGTCATGTCCTGCCCCACTGTCCGGCGCCCGAGGGGCATCTTTTCGACAGAAGGGTTAACGTAGCGTTAATACACCGTTTCGGCCTTCCGCCATCGGCCGGGCGGGTCTGTCAGGCCTCTATCGGAAGGTTCTCGCCCAGCGCGGCAAGCTGGGATTCCGCGCTGACCCCGATGGTCGAGATCGGCCATTGGACCTCGACCACCGCGCCGCCCGGATCGGAGCGGTCGGTATCGGTCAGGAACGGGTCGGACCCGTTGGCGAAGCTGAGGCTTGCGCCCGAGCGTTCCAGAAGCGTCTTGGCAATGAACAGCCCAAGGCCCATGCCCTCGTATTCCGGCCGCGCCTTCTGGCTCACCGGGCTCTTGCGCTGGCGAACGAAGGGATCGCCGATCCGGCCCAGCAGGTGCGGCGGATAGCCCGGCCCGTCGTCCATGATGCGGATCGTGATGTCCTCCTGGGTCCATTGCGCCACGACCCAGACCCGTGTGTCGGCGAAATCGACGGCGTTCTGGATCAGGTTGCGAAGGCCGTGGATTATCTCGGGGCGGCGGTAGACGACGGGCATCCGCGGTGCGCCGCCATGGATCGGCTCCGAGGTGAAGATCAACTCCTTGCCGCGGTTGACATGCGGTTCGGCGGCCTCCTGAATGATCGCCTCCAGCGGCGCGGTCCGCATGTGCAGGTCATCCTTTCCGGCCCGGCCCATCGACCGCATGATGTCGCGGCAGCGGTCGGCCTGGTCGCGGATCAGCTCCATGTCCTCGCGCAGGTCCGGCCGGTCCTTCAGCTCATCGATCATCTCGGCACTGACCAGCTTGATCGTCGCCAGCGGCGTGCCCAGTTCGTGCGCCGCGGCGGCGACCACGCCGCCGAGATCGGTCAGTTTCTGCTCGCGCGCCAGCGCCATCTGGGTGGCCAGCAGCGCGTCCGACATCTTGTTCATCTCCGATGTCACACGTTCGGCGTAAAGCCCGAGGAACGAGATCCCGATCACGATGGCGGCCCAGAACCCGAAGAGAAAGATGTTCGGCAGGCGCTGCACGGCGCCGTCGGCAGTCACCAGCGGCAGATGATAGAAGGCAACCAGCGAGACCAGTGCAAAGGCCACATGGGCCAGAAACAGGGTCGATTTCTGGCTGAGCGCGGTGGCCGAGATGGTTACCGGCGTCAGGATCAGCAACGCGAAGGGGTTGTTCAGCCCGCCGGTCAGGAACAACAGCGCGGAAAGCTGCACGATGTCGAACAGAAGCGTCAGCATCGTCTCGGTTTCCGACAGCCGCCGGTTCTCGGGAAAAACGGCGACGGCGACGATGTTGGCCAGCACGGCCGCACCGATCACCAGCAGGCAAAGCCCGAGATCGAGCTGGATCTGGAAGTAGAGTTCCGCCACCGCGATGGCGATCACCTGCCCGGCCACCGCGGCCCAGCGCAGAAGGATCAGGGTCCGCAGGCGGATCCAGTTGCTGCGCTCGGCAGGGGGCAGAAGACCGGGGGTGGGTTCAGGCATGGTGCATCCTGTGGCAGGGTTTGCCCTTGTTAATCCGGGCGCGAAAGCCGATCAATGCGCCACGGATCGCGCAAGGAGTTCCGCCATGAACCGCATTGCCCTGGCCGCAGTCGCCGCCGCCGCTCTTGCCGGCTTCATCGGCGGCGGGGTTTACCTGGCACAGAGGGGGCCGGGTGATGACCGCTTTGCCCAGTGCCGGACCGGACGGATCGGTGGCGATCCCGCGCAGCTTGGTGGGCCCTTCACCCTGATCGACGAAACCGGCGCACCCGTGACCGAGGCGGATGTCATTACCGGGCCCACGCTGATCTATTTCGGCTATACGTTCTGTCCCGATGTGTGTCCGCTCGACAACAGTCGCAACGCCGAGGCGGTGCATCTGCTGGACGGACGGGGTTACGAGGTCCGGCCGGTCTTCATCTCGATCGATCCGGCGCGCGACACGCCCGAGTTGCTGTCCGAGTTCACCGGCTACATGCACCCAAGGATGCTGGGCCTGACCGGAACCCCCAAACAGGTGCAGGCCGCCAGCCGCGCCTATCGCACCTTCTACCGCATACAGGATGCAGACGACGACTACTATCTGATCGACCATTCCACCTTCACCTACCTCGCGTTTCCGGATCTCGGCGTGGTCGAGGTCTTCGAGCGCGATGTGACGCCCGACGAGATGGCCGAGAGGGTGGCCTGCTTTGTCGATTCGTTCTGAGTGAAATTGACCCACCGGCGTTAACGTCCTACAAGGACGAAAATGTCTGGCCCCATCAGGAGTTTGCCCCCATGGCCGACGACGAACTCAAGGATCTCGGCCCCGATCCTACCCTTCTCATCGTGGATGACGACGAACCGTTCCTGCGACGTCTCGCCAAAGCGATGGAAAAGCGCGGTTTCCAGACCGAGACGGCGGATTCCGTCGCAGCCGGCAAGGCGATCGCCACGGCCCGTCCACCGGCCTATGCGGTGGTGGATCTGCGGCTCGAGGACGGCAACGGGCTCGACGTGGTCGAGATCCTGCGTGAAAAGCGGCCGGACGCCAAGATCGTGGTTCTGACCGGCTATGGTGCGATCGCAACCGCCGTCGCCGCGGTCAAGATCGGCGCGACCGACTACCTGTCCAAGCCCGCTGACGCCAATGACGTGACCGCGGCGCTGTTGTCGAACGGCGAGGCACTGCCGCCGCCGCCCGAAAACCCGATGTCGGCCGACCGCGTGCGGTGGGAACATATCCAGCGCGTCTACGAACAATGCGACCGTAACGTGTCCGAGACCGCGCGGCGGCTGAACATGCACCGCCGGACCCTTCAGCGCATCCTGGCCAAGCGCAGCCCGAGGTGAGGACCGGCGCGGTTGCGCTGCTCGTTCTGGTGGCGGGTTGCGTGACCGCAACGCCCAGGTCTGACTCGACCCTGTTGCGGCCCGATTCGGGTGGATTTGCCATCGACGGCAGTCCCCTTCGCATCGACTTCGGCCGGGCCCCCGGGGGCGTGATTGCCGCCCTGACCCGCGAACTCGGCCCGGCCCGCACGCTGCCCCTTGACGGCTGCCCGGACGGGATCGAGCAGCGCCTCGCCTGGGGCGACCTCGTCGTGAGTTTCACGCCAGAGCAGTTCGTGGGGTGGCGCAAGCAAGATGCGGCGGCCGGGCAGACCTGCGGCTGAGACCGATCAGATTTCTGCCAGAAGTTCCGCATGCCGCGCGGTATAGGCCGCACGGACTTCGACCGGGGGGCGCAGCCGGATGCCCAGCCCCTCGATCAGCGCCGGGTCGGGCTTGCCGAAGAAGCGGTCGGCCTCGCTGACGGTGAACCCCGCGATCTGCGTCGCCTCCAGCCAGGCCGAGACCTGGTCGGCCTTCTTGATCTGTTTCTTGACCCGGTCGGGTACCGTCGCCGGCAGCCCGAAGCGCAGGTGAACCGCAACCGCGAGGCGCCGGTCGAGTTCTCCGTAGTCCGGCCCCACAGCGGCCTTCACCGGCGAGATCATGTCCCCGATCACGTATTCGGGCGCATCGTGAAGCAGCGCCGCCAGCCGCCATTTGGCCGGCGCATCGGGCGTCAACCGGCCAAAGAGCGCCTCGACCAGCAGCGAATGTTCGGCCACTGAATAGGGAAAATCCCCTGCCGTCTGACCGTTCCATCGGGCGACGAAGGCCAGCCCATGGGCAATGTCCTCGATCTCGATATCCACAGGAGTCGGGTCCAGCAGGTCCAGCCGGCGGCCCGAGAGCATCCGTTGCCAGGCGCGTGTCCGTCGCATCCGTTCACCACGTTCGTTTTCGTCGGCTTGCCACGGGCCGCGCGCATTGTCGAGACGGGCCGGGGATGCTAAGGGCAGCGGCAACCGACAATCCCGAGGAGAAGGCCGCGATGGCTGAAGATTTTATCGTCAAGGATATTTCCCTGGCCGAGTTCGGCCGCAAGGAACTGGACATCGCCGAAACCGAAATGCCCGGCCTGATGGCGCTGCGCGAGGAATATGGCGCGGCGCAACCGCTCAAGGGCGCGCGGATCGCCGGCAGCCTGCACATGACCATCCAGACCGCCGTGCTGATCGAGACGCTTGTGGCGCTGGGCGCGGATGTGCGCTGGGCGTCGTGCAACATCTTCTCGACCCAGGACCATGCCGCCGCCGCGATCGCCAAGGCGGGCGTGCCGGTCTTCGCCGTCAAGGGTGAGACTCTGGTCGACTACTGGACCTATACCGACCGGATCTTCCAGTTCGCGGACGGCACCGCCAACATGATCCTCGACGACGGTGGCGATGCGACGCTGTACGTCCTTCTCGGCGCGCGGGTCGAGAACGGTGAGGACGACCTGATCGCCGTACCCCATTCCGAAGAGGAAGAGGCGCTGTTCGCCCAGATCCGCAAGCGCATGGCCGAAACCCCCGGCTGGTTCACCCGCCAGCGCGACGCGATCAAGGGCGTGTCCGAGGAAACGACCACCGGTGTTCATCGTCTCTACGACCTGATGAACAAGGGCCTGCTGCCCTTCCCGGCCTTCAACGTGAACGACAGCGTCACCAAGTCGAAATTCGACAACAAGTACGGCTGCAAGGAATCGCTGGTCGACGGCATCCGGCGGGCCACCGACACGATGATGGCAGGCAAGGTCGCCGTGGTCTGCGGCTATGGCGACGTGGGCAAGGGCTCGGCCGCCTCGCTGCGCGGCGCCGGGGCACGGGTGAAGGTCACCGAGGTCGACCCGATCTGCGCGCTTCAGGCCGCGATGGACGGGTTCGAAGTGGTCCTGCTGGAGGACGTGGTCGGCAGCGCCGACATCTTCATCACCACCACCGGCAACAAGGACGTCATCCGCATCGAGCACATGCGCGAGATGAAGGACATGGCGATCGTCGGTAACATCGGCCATTTCGACAACGAGATCCAGGTTGCCGCGCTCAAGAACCACAAGTGGACCAACATCAAGGACCAGGTGGACATGATCGAGATGCCCTCGGGCAACCGCATCATCCTGCTGTCCGAAGGCCGCCTCTTGAACCTCGGCAACGCCACCGGCCATCCGTCCTTCGTGATGTCGGCCAGCTTCACCAACCAGGTTCTGGCGCAGATCGAGCTGTGGACCAAGGGCGACCAGTACGGCAACGAGGTCTACATCCTGCCCAAGCACCTGGATGAAAAGGTTGCGCGCCTGCATCTGGACAAGATCGGCGTCCGGCTGACGCAGCTTTCGCCCGAGCAGGCGGCCTATATCGGCGTGACACCCGAAGGCCCGTTCAAGCCGGAACACTACCGCTACTGAGGCGGCGCATCGGCAAGAAGGCCGCCGTGGGCTGGACCCGCGGCGGCCTTTTGCTTGCCTTCAGGCCGGGCGCTGCCACCTAGACCCCGCCCCGGCCCTCCTCCGCCGGCCCATGCAGGCGGGTCAAGGCCCCGGATCGGGTCCGCGGCGCGTCTCGCTCGCCTAGAGCGTTTCGCCGAACCCGAACGTCTGCGTCACATAGTCGATGTCCTTGTCGCCGCGGCCCGACAGATTGATCAGGATCGACTTGCCCGGATGGTTTTTCGCCTCGCGCATGGCGAAGGCCACGGCATGCGCGCTTTCCAGCGCCGGAATGATGCCCTCGTGCCGTGACAGCGCGAAGAACGCGCCCAGCGCCTCCTTGTCGTCGGCGGTGGTGTAGCTCACGCGGCCCGTCTTGTGCAGATGCGCGTGTTCCGGCCCCACGCCGGGATAGTCCAGCCCCGAGGCCACCGTGTGCACCGGCGCCGGGTTGCCGTCCGCATCCTTCAAAACCAGCGTCCGGAAGCCGTGGATATCCCCGTCCTCGCCGAAGCTGATCGTCGCGGCATGGTCGCCCAAGGCGGACGAGGTGCCCAGCGGTTCCACCCCGTACAGCGCCACGTCATCGTCGATGAAGCCCGAGAACATGCCCATCGCGTTCGACCCGCCGCCGACACAGGCCGCCACCATGTCCGGCAGTTCGCCGGTCATCTCGATGAACTGCTCGCGCGCCTCGACGCCCACCACATGCTGAAAGTTGCGGACCATCATCGGAAAGGGATGCGGCCCCACCACCGAGCCGATCGCGAACAGCGCCGTATCGGCCTGCGAGATGTAGCTTTGAAAGCACGAGTCGACGGCCTCTTTCAGCGACCGCCCGCCAAAGGACACCGGCACCACCGTCGCGCCCAGCAGCTTCATCCGGGTGACGTTCGGCGCCTCCTTGGCGATGTCGATCTCGCCCATGTGGATCTCGCACTCCATCCCGAAATAGGCCGCGGCCGTGGCCAGCGCGACGCCATGCTGGCCCGCGCCCGTTTCCGCCATCAGCTTGGTCTTGCCCATGAAGCGGGCCAGCAGGCCTTCGGCCATGCAATGGTTCAGCTTGTGCGCGCCGGTGTGGTTCAGATCTTCGCGCTTGGCGTAGATCTGCGCGCCGCCGCAGAGGTCGGACAGGTTCTTCAGATAGGACACGGGCGTCGGCCGTCCCTGGAAATGCTTGCGGATATAGCGCAGCTCGCGGATGAACTCGGCCGACTTGGAAATCCGGTCATAGGCCTCGCGGATCTCCTTGAAATGCGGCTCCAGCGGCGGCGGCAGCATCGCGCCGCCATAGTCGCCGAACCAGCCCTCTCGGGTCGGCGTGGTCTTGAGATAAGACGCCATTTCGATCCTCCTCGACGTGACTTGCCGCGATATGACCGCGCCCCGCCGCCGGCCTCAAGGCGTGAAAGCGACACATGCCAGCCGCGGCTCGATCTGCGTGAAATTTCGGTTTGTGGGCTGCGGCTTTTTGCCTAGGTTTTGGGGACTTCTGTCATCCGGATTGTCAGCTTGGGAGGTTTGAACATGGGAAAACGAGACGAATTGATCGCCAGATACGCCGAGGACCTGCGCATCAAGTGCGGGATCGAGCCCGACATGGATCTGCTGACCAAGGTCACCATCGGCTGCGGTCCCGCGATCTATGACGCCGATGCCGCCATCGTGGCCGGGTCACAGCCCGGCGAACTGGAAACCGTCAAGGACAAGTTCCTGGTCAAGAAGCTGGGGCTCAGGGACGGCCCCGAGCTGATGGAGGCGATCCACGCGGTGATCGAGACCTATGGCAAGTCCGAGCGGAACAAGTACCGCGCCGTGATCTACTACATGCTGACCCGGCATTTCGGGAAAGAGAAGATCTACGGCTGACCCCCGGGGCCCGCCAACGGACCCCCTGTCCATGTGCCTGCGCGTTCGTCTTAAATTGCAGGCACTTGCCTTTTGCATGGATCGGGCGTCCGGGTTATGGTCCGGACATGCCCTCCAGTATGGCGGGGCCCTCAGACAAGTTCACGTGTGGTGCGTAGGGTGCACGTGGGGTGATGGAGGGTTCCGCATCTGGCGGAGCCCTCCATTTTTTCGTGGCTTGTCGGCCAGGGTGCCCTCTTGCGCCTACAGCCCGCCCATCTCGCAGACGATCCGCCATTCCTCGTCCGTCACCGGCTGCACCGACAGGCGCGAGTTGTTGACCAGCACCATTTTTTCCAGCCGCGGGTCGGCCTTGCACATCTCGAGCGTCACCGGGCGCGGCAGGGGTTGCACTGCCTTGATGTCCACACATTCCCAGCGCGGATCGCCGGCCTTGCTGTCGGGGTGCGCAGGCGCGATCACCTCGACGATGCCGACCACCGCCTTCTCGGACAGCGAGTGGTAGAAGAACCCCCTCTCGCCCACCTTCATCGCCCGCATGTTGTTGCGCGCCTGATAGTTGCGCACCCCGTCCCATTCCTCGCCGGCCTCGCCCTTCGCCACCTGCTGGTCCCAGCTCCAGGTGTTGGGTTCGGACTTGAACAGCCAATGCGCCATCAGCCGATCACCTTCTTCCATTCCTCGATGGCGACGCTGTCGAACAGCCCCGCCCTGGCATAGGGGTCCCCCGCGGCCCAGGCCTCTGCCGCCGCGCGGTCGGTCACGTCGAGGATCACCAGCGACCCGCACATCTGCCCCGCCCCGTCCAGGAACGGACCGGCCTGCGCCACGACTCCGGTTTCGGCAATATAGGCAAGGTGCGCGTCCCGGTTGGCCTTGCGGGTGTCGAGATGACCGGGCTTGTCCCGGCAGATCAGCGCGAACAGCGGCATCGGTCATTCCTCCTTCAGGGGGCGGCTCAGCAGGATCTTCACAGCCTCGGAAATGCTGCGTCGGCCGTCAATCACATGGGCCACGCTTTGCGTCACCGGCATGTCGATGCCGCGCGCCGTGGCGATGGCGGCGACGGCCCGCGCGGTGGCGGCGCCCTCGACCGTCACCTCGGGGTCGAAATACTGGGCCTTGCCCAGCGCCACGCCAAAGCTGAAGTTGCGCGACTGGGTCGAGGTGCAGGTCAGAACCAGGTCGCCGAACCCCGACAGCCCCGCCAGCGTTTCGGGTTCGGCCCCATAGGCGCGGGCAAAGCGCTGCATCTCGGCAAAGCCGCGGGTAATCAGCGCCGCGCGCGCACTTTCGCCCAGCCCGGTACCGATCACGATCCCCGCTGCGATGGCCATCACGTTCTTCAGCGCGCCGCCCAGTTCCGCGCCCACCGTGTCGGTGGTGCGGTAAAGCCGCAGCGTGGGGGTCGACAACTGTTCCTGCAACGCTGCGCCCACGCCCGGATCGGCACAGGCCAGCGTCAGCGCGGTGGGCAGCCCACGGGCGATGTCGGCGGCAAAGCTGGGGCCGGTCAGCACCGCGGGCACCGTCGCCGGGCAGTTTTCCGCGATGATCGCGACTGGTCCCCGCCCCGTGGCGAGGTCCACCCCCTTGCAGCAGGCCACCATCGCGCGCGCTGACAGCCGCCCGCCATGGGTTTGCAGCATCCCTGCCAGAACCTGCATCGGCGTCGTCAGCAACACCAGTTCCGAACGGCCGATGTCGTCGATGTCCGACGTGATCGCGACGTTCTCCGGCAGCTTCACGCCGGGCAGGCGGGCGTTTTCGTTGCGCTGCCGGATTTCCTCGGCGAACGTCTCTTCGTGGGCCCAGATCGCCACCTCGCGCCCGGTCTGCGCCAGTACGACGCCCATGGCCGTGCCGAAGGCGCCCGCCCCTGCGATTCCGATCACGCTCATGCCTTTGCTCCTCTCTTGCCCGTCCCGATCAAGGCGGGGCTTTTCTCGTCCAGCGGCCAGCGGGGCCGGGCGGCCAGGTCCATCCCGTCGCGCGCGCCCAGCCGGAACCGCTCCAGTCCGGCCCAGGCGATCATCGCCGCGTTGTCGGTGCAGAGCGCCAGCGGCGGCGCGACGAAGGGCAGCCCGGCCTCTGCCGCCACGTCCTCGAGCGCCGCCCGGATCGCCCGGTTGGCCGCGACCCCGCCCGCCACGGCGAGTGCCGTCAAGCCCACGGGTGCCGCCGCGATGGCCCGCCGCGCCTTGCCCGCCAGCACGTCGCGTACCGCCGCCTGGAAGGATGCGCACAGGTCCGCCCGGTCCTGTACCGTGATCCCGCCCTTTTCCGCGATCACCGCGTCCCGTGCCCGCAACAGCGCCGTCTTGAGCCCGGAAAAGGACATGTCGCATCCCGGCCGGTCCATCAGCGGCCGGGGAAAGGCAAAGCGCCGCGCGTCACCTGCCTCGGCCGCGCGCTCCACCGCCGGGCCGCCGGGTTGCGGCAGCCCCAACAGCTTTGCCGTCTTGTCGAAGGCCTCGCCCGGCGCATCGTCGATGGTGCCGCCCAGCCGGGTGAAATCCTCGACCCCCTCGACCGACAGGAACTGGCAATGCCCGCCCGAGGCCAGCAGCATCAGATAGGGAAAGTCCAGCCCATCCGTCAGCCGCGGCGTCAGCGCGTGACCCGCAAGGTGGTTGACGCCCACCAGCGGCAGCCCGGTCGCCGCCGCGATCCCCTTGGCGCACATCACGCCCGACAGCACGCCGCCGATCAGCCCGGGTCCAGCCGTGACGGCGATGGCGTCCAGGTCGGACAGCCCGATCCCCGCCGCCGCCAGCGCCGCCTCGACGCAGATATCCAGCTTTTCCGCATGGGCGCGCGCCGCGATTTCCGGCACCACGCCGCCAAAGGGCGCGTGCAGCTCGGCCTGCCCCTTGACTACCGAGGCCAGGATCTCGGGCCGCGCGCCGTCGCGCTGGCGCACCACGGCGGCCGCGGTGTCGTCGCAGCTGCTTTCTAGTCCCAGCACCGTAAGGGTGTCGCCCATGGCTCTGCCGTTGCCTCGCTTGCCGGGGGCAGGTAACACCAGCCCGATGACAGGCACAATCCCGGGAGAGCCCGCCTTGCCCGACGAAAGACCGCTGCTGCTGCTGACGCGCCCGCGCGCCCAGTCGGCCCGCTTTGCCGAGGCCTTCGCCGCGCGGTTCGGCACGGGCTTTGACGTCGTGACCGCCCCGGTGCTGGAGATCGCACCGACCGGCGCGCCGATCCCGCTTGATGGTGTGTCGGGGCTCATCTTCACATCGGAAAACGGGGTTGCGGCCTTTTCGGCCGTGCAACCCGACCGGTCGCTGCATGCGTGGTGCGTCGGCGATCGCACGGCGCAGGCGGCGCAGTCCGTCGGTTTTTCCACGACCGCCTCCGAGGGAACGGCAGAGGCGCTTGTCCGGGATCTTGCCTCGCATCGCCCGGAAGGCCGACTGCTTCACCTGCGCGGAGAGCATGCCGCGGGCGACATCGAGGGCGATCTTGCGGCGCTCGGCTTCGAGATCGAGACATTGATTGTCTACCGCCAGCAGGCATTGCCCCTTGGACCGGAGGCACTTGCGCGCGTCGGCGCGGCGCCGCTGACGCTGGTGCCGCTGTTCTCTCCGCGCTCGGCGCGGCTGGTGGGCGAGCAGTTTCGGGGCCGAACCGGCCGCTTGGCGCTTGCCACGATGAGTCCCGCGGTGACCGCGGCCTGGGCCGGACCCCGGCCGGTGGCGCTGTGCGAGGCCGCGCGGCCCGACGCCCCGGCGATGCTTGACGCGCTCGCCAGTTTGATTGACGCAGCCCCTGCGCCTTGAGGCCGTAGGGGCGAGCCAGTATGGTGCGGCGCGTCGTGCGAAGCGCGGCCCGAGGCGAAGCGAATCGAAAGGCGGTTTTCCGTGGCCAATACCGAGAACGACAAGGTTTCCGAGGACAGCTCTGAATTGTCGCAATCCGAGACCGTGTCCGGACCCGAGCGGATCGACGAGGCCGATGCGGAAATGGCAGACAACGCTGTCGCGCCGCCCGAGGATAGCGGAACCGATGACGTTTCCGACCAGACGCCCTCGGGGACCAGCGAAGGGCAGCTCGACGCGCCGCGCGATCTGGCCGATACGCTCGACGAGGCCAGCGCCTCGTGGGACGAGACCAGGGCCGAACCGGTGCAGGAGCCCGCGGCCACGCCCAAGCCGGTGCCTGCCGCGCCCGCACCGCAGCGCAAGGGCGGTTTCCTCGCGCCGTTGATCGGCGGCGTCTTGGCGGCTGGGCTCGGCTATGGTGCCGCACAATACGTCAAGCCCGAGGGCTGGCCCTTCCCCGGCGCCGGTCTGGGCCAAGAGGCGCAGGCCGCATTGTCGGCAGCCGAGGCGCGCCTTGCCGAGACCCAGGACCAGGTCGCCGCGCTGCAGGACCAGGTGGCCGAGCTTGCCGGCGCGGCCGGTGCTGGCGCCGAGACGCTGGCCCCCGAGATTTCGGCGCTGGCCGAGCAGATGACTGCGCTGGCCGAGCGTGTCAGTACGCTTGACGCGCGCATGGAAGAGCTTGCCAAGGCGCAACTTGCCGTGGTTGGCGAAGAGTCCGCCGAGGCCGTCGCCGCCTACGAGCGCGAGATCGCCCTGATGCGCGAGGAACTTGCCGCCCAGCGTGACGAGAACGCCAAGCTGGCCGATTCCGTCACCGCGGTCGCGAACGAGGCCGAGGCCGAGATCGGCGCCGCGATGGACCGCGCCGCCCAGGTCGAGGCGCGCGCCGCCCTGATGCGGATCGATGCGGCGCTGGCGAATGGCGCGGCCTTCGACTCTGCGCTGGGCCAGTTTGGCGCGATCGAGGTGCCCGAGGGCCTTGCGCGGGTGGCCTCCAGTGGTGTCGCCACCCTCCCCGAGCTTCAGATCGAGTTTCCGCCTGCCGCCCGTGCCGCGCTGGATGCCGCGCTTGCGGTCGAGGCTGCCGGGGGCGTCGGCGACCGGCTCAATGCCTTCATGCGCAGCCAGCTTGGCCTGCGCTCGCTGGAACCGCGCGAGGGCGACGATGCCGATGCGGTTCTGTCGCGGGCCGAAGCCGCGCTGCGCGGGGGCGAGCTGCGCGCTGCCCTTGCGGAACTTGACGCCCTGCCCGACCCTCCCAAGGCCGAAATGGCCGACTGGATCGCGCAAGCCGTCGCCCGTGCCGATGCCGTCGAGGCCGCCGAGGCGCTCGAGCAAAGCCTGAACAACTAAGGACGCGCGACACATGCTCTGGTCTCTTCTCAAGATCCTCATCTTCGTCGCGATCGTCGCGGGCCTGACCTTTGGCGCGGGCATCCTGATGGAAAACGCCCCCGGCCTGCGCATCGCGGTGGCCAATGTCGAGTTCGAACTCGGGCCCCTGCAGGCGGTGATCGTCGCGATCCTGCTGGTGGTTGCGGTCTGGCTGGTGCTGAAACTTGCGGGGCTTCTGGTGGCGGTGCTGCGCTTTCTCAACGGCGACGAAACCGCGATCTCGCGCTATTTCAGCCGTTCGCGGGAACGCCGCGGCTTTCAGGCACTGGCCGACGGGATGCTGGCGCTGGCCTCGGGCGAGGCCCGGCTGGCGATGTCGAACGCCGCCAAGGCCGAACGCTATCTCCGCCGGCCCGAGCTGACGAACCTGCTGAGCGCGCAGGCGGCCGAGATGACCGGAGATACCAAGCGTGCAACCGAGATCTACAAGAAGCTGGTGACCGACGACCGCACCCGCTTTGTCGGCGTGCGCGGGCTTATGAAGCAGAAGCTTGCCGAGGGCGACACCGACACCGCGATGCAACTGGCCGAGAAGGCCTTTGCGCTGAAGCCGCGGCACGAAGAAACGCAGGACACGTTGCTGCAACTGCAAGCCCGGGCCGAGGACTGGAAGGGGGCGCGCCAGACGCTGAACGCCAAGCTGCGCCATGGGAACCTGCCGCGTGACGTCCACAAGCGGCGTGACGCGATCCTCGCACTGTGCGAGGCGCGCGATCTTCTGGTCGATGGCGAAGCCGCGCGGGCCCGCGATCTTGCCATAGAGGCGAACCGGCTGTCGCCCGACCTCATCCCCGCGGCCGCGATGGCGGCGCGCGCGCTGGTCCAGCAGGACAAGGCCAAGCAGGCGGTCAAGGTTCTGAAACGCGCCTGGGACGTGCAACCCCATCCCGACCTTGCTGCGGCCTTTGCCGAGATCGCGCCCGAAGAGACGCCCGAAGACCGGATCAAGCGGTTCGAATCGCTGGTCCTGGGCAAGACCGACGATCCCGAGGCCCGTATGCTGATGGCCGAGCTTCACGTCGCCGCCGAGGATTTCCCCGGTGCGCGCAAGGCGCTGGGCGATCTGGTCGAAACCGATCCGACCGCGCGCGCGCTGATCCTCATGGCTGCGATCGAGCGCGGCATGGGCGCGGATGACAGCGTGGTGCGGGGCTATCTTGCCAAGGCGCTGAGCGCGCCCCGGGGCCTGCAATGGGTCTGCGACAGCTGCGGTGCGGTGCACGAGACATGGGCGCCTGTCTGTTCGGCATGCCACGGTTTCGACACGCTCGCGTGGAAACGCGCGCCCGCACCGCAGGGCGCCCTGCCGGGTGCGGCGGACATGCTGCCGCTGCTGGTCGGCGGGCCAAAGGACAAGCCCGCAGGATAGACGCGAAAAAGGGTCTACACACCCCCGTAGGAGGGTGATAAAGACCGCGCCACAGTGCCGGTATAACTCGGCTGGTAGAGCAATCCATTCGTAATGATTGGGCCCGCCCAAGAAAGACGAATAAAGCCAGTGGGTTAGATCGGGGCTTGTGGAGCTTGTAGGGCCATAGTATGGCCAAGACAGAGAAGAGTGCCGCTGTAGCTCAGCTGGTAGAGCACGTCATTCGTAATGATGGGGTCGGGGGTTCGAGTCCCTTCAGCGGCACCAGTCTTCTCGATCCAACCGTTTAATTCAGATAGCCTGCATGACTCCACGCCCAGCGCGACAGCGAGCTTGGCGACAATGAGGACCGTGGGGTTTTCTACCCCGCGCTCGACGCCGCTGACACAGGTACGGTGAAGATCAGCCTGGTACGCAAGCTCATCCTGCGAGAGGCCCTTGTACGAAGGGAGCGGCCATCTTGATGCCCAGAATGGGTCGGCGCGATTCTGCGCGGCACATTCAGCGGCATATCACGGCATTTTTCCTTACTGGGAGCTGGCAGACTCGGAGCCTGCGCGCGAACTGATGTCGATGCCCGTGGCGATCATGTCGACCTTTACCCCGCGCGTTTGCAATAATGTGATGCGTTTCATGGCGGCAAGGGAGATCGGCGGGCCGCAGTCGGGACTGGTTCGCGAGGCAACTGGACATTTAACGACGAGTGAACTGTCTCGGCCTGATCCATCGCCGTGGGCGGGTGCGAATATCTTAGGCCCTTGAATGGGGAGGGCAGGATGGGATTCCCCGACTGGCCGGGCAAGAGCGCCGATGCTCCGGGACTGCCGGAACATCTGGCAGTCCATCACATGCTCGATGTGGCAGCGGTCGCCGAACGCCTGATCGAGCCCTTTGGATTTGGCCGGCCATTGCAGGAGGCTCTGGTCCTTCTCGTCGGCTTGCACGATCTGGGCAAGATCAGCGAGAGCTTCCGGAGGATGCTGCGCAAGGGAGTCCCGCAGTCATTCCGTCACTGGGAATTGACCGAGGCCCTCCTGTTCGAACTGGACACTGTTGTGGCGGCGCATCTCGGGGGCGATTGCTGGCACCGGCAAACGCTCTATGCGGCTGTTGCGGGGCATCACGGGCGACCGCCAAAGCGGAATATGGGCGGGCTTGCATATTCCGGACGACGGACGCGCGATTACCGCTTGGCGCTGGAGGCAGTCGGCGCGGGCATGGAAGACGCGCGTGAAGCGGTGGAGGCCTTTTGCGGGCTCTGGCCGAACGCCTCCCTGGACGGTTTGTCCGACGAACGGACGGTCGCCTTGTCCTGGTGGTTGCCTGGGTTCTGCACGGTTGCGGACTGGATCGGGTCGAATACGGACTTGTTCAGGCCGCCGACCTCATGCCCCGGCCTGCCGGATTACCGGGCCAGGGCGCGCGAAGCGGCGCGCACCGCCGTCGCCGGTGCGGGCCTTGCATCCGGCAGGGCCCGTGACACGCGCCTGTTCGATTTTGCCCCACGACCCATGCAGGCCTCCTGCGCCGAGGTTCCCCTGACCGATGGGCCGATGCTGGCCATCATCGAGGACGAGACCGGCGCGGGCAAGACCGAGGCGGCGCTGATCCTGGCGCAGCGCATGCTGCTGGCGGGCAAGGGCCGGGGCCTGTTCGTCGCGCTGCCGACGATGGCGACGGCCGACGCGATGTTCCGCCGCGCCGCCGGGACCGTCGGCAAGCTGTTCGACCGGCAAACCACCCTGACGCTGGCCCATGGCCGGGCCGGGCTGTCGGTCGAGTTCCGCGATCTGGTGACGGGCGGGCCGTGCGGCGAGGATGAGGCAACCTGTTCGAGCTGGTTGGCCGAAAGCCGCCGCCGCGCCCTGCTGGCCGATGTCGGTGTCGGCACGATCGACCAGGCACTGTTGTCGGTGTTGCCGGTGAAATTCCAGGCGCTGCGCCATTTCGGCCTGTCGTCGAAGATCCTGATCGTCGACGAAGTGCACGAACTGGGCGAGCCTTATATCGGTGCCGAACTCGAGGCGCTGCTTCGCATGCATCGCGCAGCCGGGGGCTCGGCGATCCTGCTGACGGCAACCTTGCCGATGGCGCAACGGGCGCGGCTTTTGGCCATTTACGAGGGGTACTCGGACAGCCCGGCCTATCCAGCATTGACCGTAGCCGGCGCTGCGCCCGTGACCGACCTGCCGCAAGCGACGGGAGCTCGGGGTGCGGTCCATGTCCAGCGGCTGACGGGAACGGATGAGGCGGCCGACCTCCTGGAAAATTCGGCGCAGACGGGCGCGGCCTGTGTCTGGGTGCGCAACGCCGTGGACGATGCCATCGCCGCGATCACGATGCTTCGCGAAAGGGGGATCGCGGCGCATCTGCTGCATGCCCGCTTCGCGCTGAGCGACCGCAAGCGGATCGAGGCCGAGGTTATGGCGCGCGTCGGCAAGCAGTGCCAGGGGCGCGAAGGCTTCGTGCTGATCGGCACGCAGGTTCTGGAATCCTCGCTCGATCTCGATTTCGACGTGATGGTGTCCGACCTCGCGCCAATGGCCGCCCTGATCCAGCGCGCCGGGCGGTTGTGGCGGCACATGGACCGGCGCCCCGCCGCATCGCGCCCGGTTCCCGCGCCGGTCCTGCATGTGCTGTCGCCCGATCCGGCGCAGGTGGTCGACGCCCGCTGGCTGCACGGCACGCTCGACCGGGGCGCCTGGGTGTATCCGGTGGCCGATCAGTGGCGCACGGCGGACGTGCTGTTCCGGGTTGGGCGCATCGAGTCACCGTCGGGGTTGCGGGCCCTGATCGAGGCTGTGCATGGGAACGACGCGCGGCCGATCCCCGAGGCACTTGTCGAGGCCGAGGTCACGGCTGAAGGGCAGGGTTCTGCGGCGCGTGGACATGCGGCACAGAACATCGTCGATCTGGCGGCGGGCTATCGTGCGGGCGGACAGGCCAATGACGACGCCCGCTATCCGACGCGGCTGGGCGAAGCGCAGCGGGTGCTGGTGCTGGCCCGGCATGAGGCTGGCGGGCTGCGGCCCTGGGCCGACGGGGAGGGGCCCGAGGCCTGGGCGCTGTCCGAGGTCTCGGCCCGCCTGAAACGGCTGGACGCGCTGCCCCTGCCGGATCAGTCCGCGCCCGAGATCGCCGCCGTCACCTGCGACTGGCCAGACTGGAAGCGCGCCGAGTACCGTCTGTGCCCGGTCGCCGAGGACGGAACGATCTGTGCGGGGTTGCGGTATGAAGGATCGCTTGGGCTGACCTTCGGTGACAAAAGCTGACACCCTTGCCAATTGACCCTCTTTACAGGTTTTGGGGTGGGTGGTCTCTCTTTGTTTGATTGTTGCGATCGGAGTTTTCATGCCCCTCAATTTGATCGAAGACCCCTGGATTCCGGTTCTCTGCGCCGATGGCACGCGGCGGGTGATCGCGCCCTGGCAGATGGCCGAACCCGGCATTGCGCGCCCGGACTGGCCGCGCCCGGATCTGAACATCGCCTGTTATGAATTTCTGATCGGTCTGGTGTTCCTGGCCGACCCGCCCGCGAACAATGGCGAGTGGCAGCGCCGGATTGCCCCCGGTCCGCAGCGCCTGAAGGACCGGTTGGCCCCCTTTGCGCCCGCGTTCAACCTGCTGGGCGACGGGCCGCGGTTCCTTCAGGATCTGGAGCCGCTCGTGGGCGACGTGAACACCGTGGACATGCTGTTCATCGACAGTTCCGGGGCGAACGCGGCGAAGAACAATGCCGACCTCATGGTCCACCGCGGCCGCTACCCGCAGATTGACCTGCCGCTGGCCGCCATGACGCTCTACGCCTTTCAGGCCCATGCCCCGGCGGGCGGTGCAGGAAACCGCACCTCGATGCGCGGCGGTGGCCCGCTGGTCACGCTTGTCGATCCGGGCGAGGGGCTGTGGCCGCTGGTCTGGGCCAACGTCCCCTGCGGCGCGCCCGGCACATTGGGCGACCTGCCCTGGATGCGGCCGACGAACATCTCTGACACGGGGCAGCAGACGCTGCCGCCCGAGGGGCGGGTCTTCGGGGCCGAGGCGTTCTTCGGCATGCCGCGGCGGCTGCGCTTGATCGGCGATGATGCGGGGGTCACCGGCGTCATCCAGAAGCCATGGGGCACGAACTATACCCTGTGGAAACATCCGCTCAGCCCCCATTACCGAATGAAAGCTGGCGAGCAATGGCCGCCGAAACACCCGCGCGCAGGCCGGTTCGGCTATCGCAACTGGCTGGGGGTCGTGGCGCAGGAGGTGGGCAGTGAAACCTTGGAACGGTCGCTGTCCCTGCGCGACTGGGGGGAGCGGAGCGGCGAGGCGTCGGTCATCGTTGCGGGCTGGGCCATGGACAAAATGAAGGCGCGCGATTTCATCCTGTCGGTGCAACCCCTGCTGAACCTGTCCGTCGAGGCCGAGGATTGGCTGGTGGGGATGATCCTTGCGGCCGAGGCGGCCGGGGTCGCGCTGCGTGGGGCGCTGGAGCCCGTTCTGGCGGCTGGCGAGACGCGCGAGGCCGAGCGCGAGGCGTTCTTTGCCCGGACCGAGGATCGCTTCCTCAAACGGGTTCAGGAGTTGAAGTCCGGCGATGACCCGCGGGGTGCGTGGCATGCCGACCTGCGTGCCCAGGCCTTGCGGCAGTTCGATGCGCTGGCCGTGCCGGGGCTCGACCAGTGCGAAACCGACCGGATCAAGCGGATCGTCGAGGCGCGGAAGTACCTGACGGGTGCGTTCGCGGGCTTTGGCAAGCAGGGGCGGGAGATCTTTACGCATCTCGGGATGGAGCCTCCCGTGACGAAGAAGGGGAAAGCGGCATGAGCGATGACGGCAAAACGCCGGGGGCCGTGGCCCTTGGCTGGTGGAGCACGCATATCGGCGCGCGCGACAGCGCGGCAGCCCGGGCGCTCGCGGCGCGGCTGCGGCGGGCTGCGCCCATGGCCGTGCTGTGCGAACCGGCCGTACAGGATCTGGCGCGGGCGTTGGGGATCGGTCCCGGTCGGTCGGGCGAAATCGTCCGGCTCGCCGGTCTGCTGGCCGAGCTGCGCGAGCATGATGGCGCAACGCTCGCCCGGCGTCTGGGCGGGGCGGAACCCGTGCTGTCCAATCTGCGTTTCCAGCGCCTGATGCGCGCCGAGGGCGAGGAACTAACCGCGCTTTTGCGCCGCGCGATCACGATGGCCGACCGGCGCTGCAACGTCGCCGCGCTGGCCAATGACCTGTTGCACTGGGAGGCCGCCCGGCCGCGCTGGTGTTTTCACTATTTCGGGGCGGATGCGCCCAAGGACGAGTTGAAGGAGACGATCGAATGAGCACCTTTCTGCAATTCCATTTGCTGACCAGCTATGGCCCCTCGAACCCGAACCGCGACGACCAGGGCCGCCCGAAACAGGCGATGGTCGGCGGCAGCCCGCGCCTGCGGATGTCTTCTCAGTCGATCAAGCGCGCCCTGCGCGAGAGCGCGTTCTTCGAACTGGACCTGAAGGACAACATGGGCACGCGCACCAAGCGGCTTTACGACGAACTGGTCCAGCGGCTGGTGGGGCACGGCGCGCCGGAGAACGCGGCCCGCGAGGCCGCCGAGCAGGTCGCCGCGATCTTCGGCAAGCTGGAGGCGCCGAAGAAGGAAGAGAAGGCACGGGTGGCAACGACGCTGGCCTTCATCTCGCCCGAGGAGTGGCGTCTGGCCGAGGACCTGGCGGGCAAGATCATCGCGGGCGAGGACCTGCCCAAGGAAAAGGATCTGAAGAAGCTGGTGCTGCGCCGGGCCGATGGTGCCGTGGACATCGCGATGTTCGGGCGGATGCTGGCCGATGATGCCGATTTCAACCGCGACGCGGCGGTGCAGGTGGCCCATGCCATCACCACCCATCCCGCGCAGGCCGAGGAAGACTGGTATTCGGCGGTGGACGATCTGAACAAGGCTGAAGAGACCGGGGCTGGCCACCTCGGGGAGACTGCATTCGGGTCTGGCGTCTATTACCAGTATGTCTGCGTGAACGCCGACCTGCTGATCGAGAACCTCGCCGGCGAGCGTGAACTCGCTGCAAAGGCGGCCGAGGCCCTGGCGCGTGCCATCGCCCAGACCACCCCGCGCGGCAAGCAGAACAGCTTTGCTCACCATCCCCGCGCCCACTATGTCCTGGCCGAGAAAGGGCCGCAGGCCCCGCGCGACCTGTCGGGCGCCTTTTTCGAGCCGGTCAGGAAACCGCCTTTCCTCGACAATTCCGTGGCCGCATTGACCAAGGCCCGCGCCGATATTGACGCGGCCTATGGCCAGGCCTGGGAGGCCGACTGCATCCTGCACGTGGGCGTGGGCGGCACGCTGGACGAGGTCGTGCGCTTTGCAGGCGATGTGGTTCGGGGGGCGTGATGAAGCCCTATCTGGTGTTCAGCCTGACCGCCGCGCTCGGCGCGATGGGTGAACTGGCGGGGCATGAGCGACGCGGTTCGCTGGCTTGGCCGGGGCGTTCGGCGATCCTGGGGCTGCTTGGCGCTGCACTCGGGATCGACCGCGATGGCGACTTTGCCGCGCTGGATGCTCTGGACCTGGCCGTGGCCGTCTTCGACGCCGGCGCCCCCTTGCGCGACTACCACACGGTCGAAACCGTGCCCTCGGCTGCCGCCAAACGCCCCAATTCACGTCCCGAGGCGCTCGCCGTAGCGCGCGGGCGCACCAACACCACCATCACCCTGCGCGACTACCGGGCAGGGGCGCTCTATGGTGTCGCGGTCTGGGGCGAAGGGCTGGAGGCGCTGGCGGCGGCCCTGATGCGCCCTCGCTACACGCTCTATCTTGGCCGCAAGTCATGTCCCCTGGCGGCCCCGCCCGGGGCAAAGGTGATCGAGGCGGACAGCCCCGAGGCCGCGCTGGCGTATCTGACACTGCCGCCTTGGCGTCGCGCCAGAACCGCCACGGCCCGCATGCTGATCTGCGACGCGACAGAGGACGACGTCGTTCAGGAACAGGTCCACGACATCCCCCGCGACAGGGCGCTCTGGCATTTCGCGCCGCGTCGCGTTGCGCTCCGCGATGTCACGATCACCGTGGGAGGCGCGCCATGAACCTCTATCTCAGCCGGATCCGGTTGTCGTGCAGCCCCTCTGCGCAGGCTCTCTCCGGGCTGCTTATGCCGTCTGAGGCTGGGCCGCGCTGGTCGGCCCACCACAGGCTCCTCTGGGCGGCGTTTGCCGACGGCCCGGACCGTCGCCGTGATTTCCTCTGGCGCGAAGAGCATGACGGCACGTTCCTGACCCTGTCGGAACGCCCGCCCCAACCGATGGATCTGTTCGCGCCGCATGAGGTCAGGGAATACGCGCCGGTCCTTGCGCCGGGCGAACGGCTCGACTTCGTTCTGCGCGCCAATGCGACCCGGACAAGGCGCGAGGGCAATCGCCGCGTCGATGTCGTGATGGATGCGCTGCACGGCCTTCCTGGGGGCGCGCGCGGCCCCGAACGAATGGCGGCGGCCAGCCGGGAAGGCGCGGCCTGGCTCGCCCGACAGGGCGAGGCGGCGGGGTTCAAGGTCGTGACGGCCGCGGCCGGCGACTATTCGACCGTGGCGCTTCCCGATCACCGCGGCCCGCGCAAGGGCCAGCCACAATTCGGCATCCTCGATCTTGAGGGCCGCATCGAGGTCACGGACGCGGCGGCCTTTCTGGCGCAGCTCGGCCGCGGCTTTGGTCGCGCCAAGGCCTTCGGCTGCGGCCTGATGCTGATCCGCCGGGCGGCATGAGCGGGGGCGGCCTTCCCGGTTTGCCGCCGCCGCGGCCAATCCCGCTGAAAGATCGCGCCTCGCTCGTTTTCGTGGAGCGCGCCCGGCTCGATGTGGCGGACGGCGCCTTCGTCGCGCTCAATGCCGACGGAACGCGCACCCAGATCCCGGTTGGCGGTTTGGCCGGGATCATGCTGGAACCGGGCGCGCGGATTTCCCATGCCGCCATCGCGCTGGCGGCGCGGGTGGGAACGCTGATCACCTGGGTCGGCGAAGGCGGCGTGCGGCTCTATTCGGCGGGGCAGCCCGGCGGGGCGCGATCGGACCGTCTGCTCTGGCAGGCGTCGATCGCCCTCGACGATGCGGCGCGTCTCAGGGTCGTGCGCAAGATGTACGCCATGCGCTTCGGCGAGGCCGCGCCCTCGCGCCGTTCAATCGACCAGCTTCGCGGCATCGAGGGCGTGCGGGTCCGCGAGTCCTATGCGCTGCTGGCCAGGCAGTACGGGGTGGACTGGAAACGCCGCGCCTACGACCCCGCAGATTGGGAGGCCGGCGACATACCCAACCGCTGCCTTTCCGCCGCCACCGCCTGCCTGCACGGCCTGACCGAGGCTGCCGTCCTGGCGGCGGGCTATGCCCCCGCCATCGGTTTCCTGCATACGGGCAAGCCGCTATCATTCGTCTACGACATCGCCGATCTCTACAAGCTCGAGACAGTGGTGCCCGAGGCGTTTCGCATTGCGGGCCAGGCGGCGAAGGGCAAGCTCGACATGGCCCCCGACCGCGCGGTGCGGCTGGCCTGCCGTGATGCCTTCCGGCGCACCGGACTCCTGGGTCGTATCATTCCCGCAATCGAAGAGGTTCTGTCGGCGGGGGACCTGCCGCGTCCCGATCCACCCGCCGAGGCCGTGTCCCCCGCCTTTCCCGACGCGCCGCCCTCCGGCGATCCGGGCCACAGGTGACCCATGATGGTCGTGGTCGTCTCCAATGCGCCCCCGAGATTGCGCGGCCGACTCGCCGCCTGGCTGGTCGAGATTCGCGCCGGCGTCTACGTCGGCGACTACTCCGCCCGCACGCGCGAGATGATCTGGGACCAGGTCCTGGCCGGGCTCGCGACCGGCGATGCGGTGATGGTCTGGAAGGCGCCCACCGATCAGGGTTACGATTTCCTCACGGCCGGAAAGAACCGGCGGATGCCGGTGGATTTCGATGGTCTGAAGCTGGTGAGCTTCCTTCCCGAAATGCCGCGGTGAGGGCCCATAGAAAGGCCATCTTTTCGGTAAGCTCTTTGACATCGTGATTTGTTCGGTAGATCAATGGTCTGCAGCAAGACTGTTCCCCGCCCACGCGGGGATGAACCGACTACGCCGCGCTCGGGCAGAACGCTGTCAGCCTGTTCCCCGCCCACGCGGGGATGAACCGTCCCCTACGAGGTCGCAACGGCGCTCTGCAACCTGTTCCCCGCCCACGCGGGGATGAACCGCCCTCTGGCTGACGATCACTGGCAGTGATAGTCTGTTCCCCGCCCACGCGGGGATGAACCGCGTGCGCGCCTCGATCATGCGGACCCCGGCGCCTGTTCCCCGCCCACGCGGGGATGAACCGGAGCAGAAGCAGCTGCGCCTCACCCCGTCGCTCTGTTCCCCGCCCACGCGGGGATGAACCGGGCCTGCGTGACGGGCTGCTGAGCAAGAAGGACTGTTCCCCGCCCACGCGGGGATGAACCGAGGCTGGTGGCCCGCGACCTGGTGCACCTTGACTGTTCCCCGCCCACGCGGGGATGAACCGGCCCGGCGCATGACGCCGGATGTTTCGCATCCCTGTTCCCCGCCCACGCGGGGATGAACCGTGGGGTATCGACCGGCTGGTGGAGCTGGTCAGCCTGTTCCCCGCCCACGCGGGGATGAACCGGCGAGATGGACGGCGGGCGCCGACGCAGCGGCCTGTTCCCCGCCCACGCGGGGATGAACCGGTGTAGGCGGCGGCCGAGTAGCTGGCCGCCTCCTGTTCCCCGCCCACGCGGGGATGAACCGGCGGTGCTGGGCCAGACCTCGACCACCGATGCCTGTTCCCCGCCCACGCGGGGATGAACCGCCGTTATCAACGGATACACGCTTCCGACATGCCAAGCACACACACTTGGCAGCCGGGTTGAGTGCTTGTCGCGTAAGTTATTGTAAAAAATTTGAAAACCGCGCTGTTCAACAGTTCGATTTTGACGGACCGCCCCCTTCACCGGCACCACAAATCCCAGGCCGCGCCTTTGCGCGGCGCCGCTTGTGTTTTCATGCGTCGATATCCGCCAGATCGCGCTCCAGCCGCGGGCGCAGGTGTTCGTGCTGGCGCGGCAGTTTCAGCGCCTCGCCCAGATGCGCGGGGTCTTCGTCGCGGGTAAAGCCGGGCGCGTTCGTCGCGATCTCGAACAGGATGCCGCCCGGGCTTCGGAAATAGATCGACTGGAAATAGTCCCGGTCGATCTGTGGGGTGACCTGCATCCCTGCCCGCGTCAACGCCGCGCGCAGCGCCTTCTGCGCGGCATCGTCGGGCACCGCGAAGGCGACGTGATGGACCGAGCCCGCGCCCTGCCCGGCGGGCGGGGCCGAAACCGTCTCGAGATCGACAATCCCCGCACCGTTGCTTTCGGACAGGGAAAACCGCGTCAGGGTACCCTCGTGGGCGGATTCCTCGTAGCCGAGGCATCGCAGCAGATCGGCTGTGGGCCCCGTCTCTGCCAGCCGTAGGGTCACCCCGTCGAACCCGCGGATCGCCATTCCGGCATCGACTCCCCCGCCGGTCCAGGGGGTGCGCCCGTCCGCCCGCTCGACCAGGGCGAACCGCTCGCCGTCCGGCCCCTCGAATTCCAGCCGCGTCTCGCCGAACCGGGTATCGCGCGACAGCCCCGCGACCGCGGCGCCCTCAAGCCGTGTCTGCCAGGCGCGCAGGCTGCCCTCGGGAATCGAAAAGGCCGTGACAGAGATTTCTCCGGTGCCGCGTGTGCCGCGCTGCGCCCTTTCGTAGGGGAAATAGGTCATCACCGTGCCGGGTGTGCCGGTCTCGTCCCCGTAATACAGGTGATAGACATCGGGCGCGTCGAAATTCACCGTCTTCTTGACGCGGCGCAGTCCCAGCGTGCCGGTGAAGAACGCGTTGTTCGCCACCGCGCTGGTGGCCAGCGACGTGACGTGATGCAGGCCCTCCACAGGCTGTGCCATCGCTTTTCTCCTGTTCGCTTCCGGTTGCCGTGAGATGCCCCTAGTGTGGGGTCGATCCGGGGAGGGACAAGGGCGGACACGGGGGCTGTGCGTTCGCGCACCGCCGGGACGCGCACAAGGGAGGATGCCGTGGAGGTCGACTACATCGTCGTGGGCGCGGGCAGCGCGGGCTGCGTGCTGGCCAACCGGCTCAGCCGCAAGGCCAGCGTCCTGCTGATCGAGGCCGGGGGGCGGGACAACTACCACTGGATCCACATTCCGGTGGGCTATCTCTACTGCATCGGCAACCCGCGCACCGACTGGTGCTATCGCACCGCCGAGGAACCGGGACTGAACGGGCGCAGCCTGCTCTATCCGCGTGGCAAGGTGCTGGGCGGGTGTTCGTCGATCAACGGCATGATCTACATGCGCGGGCAGGCGGCCGACTATGACCACTGGCGGCAACTGGGCAACCCGGGCTGGGGCTGGGATGACGTGCTGCCCTATTTCAGGCGGTCCGAGGACTATTTCGCCGGACCGGACGAGATGCACGGGTCGGGCGGCGAATGGCGGGTCGAGGAACAGCGCCTGCACTGGGACATCCTGGATGCCGTGCGCGACGCCTTCGTGGCCGCGGGCGTGCCCGCGACCGGGGATTTCAACCGCGGCGACAACGAAGGCGTGGGCTATTTCAAGGTGAACCAGCGGGCAGGGTTCCGCTGGAACACCGCGCGCGCCTTCCTGAGCCCCGTCAAGGACCGCGTGAGGGTCGAGATCCATGCCCAGGTCGAGCGGCTGATCGTCGAGGACGGCCGTGTTGTCGGTGTCCGCTACCGCCAGGACAATTCCATCAAGCAGGCGCGCGCGCGGGCCGAGGTCGTGCTGGCGGCGGGTGCCATCGGGACGCCGCAGATCCTGCAGCTTTCGGGGATCGGTCCGGCGGACCTGTTGCGCAGGCACGGGATCGAGGTGATCCGTGACGCCACCGGCATTGGCGCCAATCTTCAGGACCATCTGCAGATCCGCTGCGCCTACCGGGTGAGTGGGGCGCCGACATTGAACACCATGGCTGCGACCTGGATCGGAAAGGCCCGGATCGGCTGGGAATACCTGACCCGGCGTACCGGCCCCATGGCGATGGCCCCCTCGCAGCTTGGGGCCTTTGCGCGATCCTCGCCCGACCTCGCGACGCCCGACCTAGAATACCACGTCCAGCCGCTGTCACTCGACGCGTTCGGGGGTGCGCTTCATCCGTTTGACGCGATCACGGCCAGCGTCTGCAATCTCCGCCCCGAAAGCCGGGGTCACGTGCGCATCACCTCGCCCGATCCGCGCCGCGCCCCCGAGATCCGGCCGAACTATCTCGGTGCCGAACGCGACCGGCGCATCGCGGCCGAGGCGATCCGGCTGACCCGGCGGGTCATGGCCCAGCCCGCCATGGCCCCCCATTCGCCCGAAGAGGTGAAACCCGGCCCTGTCGGCGACGACGACGCAGCGCTTGCGCGGGCGGCCGGCGAAATCGCGACGACCATCTTCCACCCCGTGGGTACAGTCCGGATGGGCCCGGAGGCCGACGCCCCGATCGACCCCCAGCTCCGTCTTCGAGGGCTGTCGGGGTTGCGCGTCGCGGACGCCAGCATCATGCCGACGATCACCAGCGGCAATACCAACGCGCCAGTCATCATGATCGCGGAAAAGGCCGCAGATCTGCTGCTTGGTGCCTGAATTCCGCCCATTTTCACCCTTAGGCAAATGTAGCTGCCCACTAGAAAAGCGGTGGGGTGAAAATACGAAGGTGGTGCAATGGCGCATGGTACGAACGCGCCAGTCATCATCAAGCGTAAGAAGGTAGTGGGCGGCGGCGGACACCACGGCGGGGCATGGAAAGTGGCCTACGCGGATTTCGTGACCGCCATGATGGCCTTCTTCATGCTGATGTGGCTGTTGAACGCGACGACGGAAAAGCAACGCAAGGGGATTGCGGACTATTTCAATCCCACGATCCCGGTGAACCGGGTCTCCGGTGGCGGCGAGGGCGCCTTCGGCGGCGAGAGCGTGTTTTCCGAACGCATCCTCGCCCAGACCGGCACCGGTGCCGCGCAGCCGAGCCCCACGCCCGAGCGCCAGGCGCGCGGCTCGGTCGGGGCCGAGGCCGCTTCCGACAAGAAGGACGAAGCCCAGGCCGAGGCCGAGGCACAGGCCCTGCGAGAGATCGAGGAACTGCTGAACGGCAAGAGCGGCGAGACGGTTTTCAGCGAACAGCTCTTGCGCCACATCGCGACGCGGCTGACCGACGAGGGGCTGATCGTGGAAATCTTCGATCTTGACGAGGCGCCGCTCTTCGTCGGGGACGGTACCGACGCGATGCTGGTGCTCGAGGAACTGGTTGGCGTGATCGGGCAGGCCTTTGCGCTGGTCAAGAACGGGGTGTCGGTCTCGGGCCATGTCAGCTCGCGGCCCATCGTTCTGGCGGACAACCCGGTGTGGGACCTGTCGACCGCGCGGGCTCAGGTGGTGCGCCAGATGCTCGAGCAGACGGGGATCACGCCGGAGCGGTTCCAGAGGCTCAGCGGCTATGCCGACCGCAAGCCTGCCGTCTCGACGCCGATGGCACCGCGGAACAACCGGCTCGAGATCGTGCTCTTGCGGTCGGACACGGAGAACTAGACCGGATTTTAGATGTTAGGGACGCGTTAAATGTCGGGATGTAACGGTGCTGTCGGCTGGGGTCCAAGCAGCAGAAAGGTGCTTCCATGACGATTTCCTCCTCGCTCAATGCCGGTGTCGCGGGCCTTGCCGCCAACGCGAACCGTCTGGCGACGATTTCCGACAACATCGCGAACTCCTCGACCTACGGCTACAAGCGGTCGCAGACGGATTTCCACTCGATGGTGATCGGCTCCAACCGCGGCACCTATTCGGCCGGTGGCGTGCGCATCACCTCGATGCGCATGATCGACCAGCCGGGCGCGCTCGAGGCGACGAGCAATCCCACCGATCTCGCGGTGCGCGGACGTGGCTTTCTGCCGGTGACGCAGGAAACCGCCCTGATGTCGGGCACCGACGACTACCCGATGTATCTTGCGACGACAGGTTCGTTCCGGACCGATGCCAACGGATTCCTGCGCACCTCGACGGGCCTGGTCCTGCTGGGCTGGCCGGCGGACCCGGATGGAGCGATCCCCGCCTATCCCCGCGACACGTCCGACGGGCTTGAGCCGGTGCAGATCCAGACCAACCAGTTCGCCGCCGAACCGACCACCGAAATCACGCTTGGCGTCAACCTGCCCGCGACCGAGACCGAGTTCGGCGCGGCCGGTACGGCGCTGCCCCTGTCGGTCGAGTATTTCGACAACCTCGGGACGTCGCAAAGCATCAACGTTACCTACACGCCAACGCTTCCCGGTGCGCCCGGTGCCTCGAACACCTGGACGATGACGATGCGCGATTCCGCCCAGGGCGGCGCGCTGATCGGCGAGTACACGCTGGTGTTCGATGCCACCCAGGGTTTGGGCGGTACGCTCGATACCGTGACCCTGACCGCGGCCGGCACCGCCGCCGGCGCGGGCGTCTGGGATCCGGCCAGCGGTGTGCTGACGGTCGATGTTGGCCCGCTGGGTGACACGATGTCGATCAATATCGGTGCCCAGAACTCGGGCAGCATCATGACCCAGCTCTCTGACAGTTTCGCGCCCACGGCAATCAACAAGAACGGGTTCCCGGTCGGCAACCTGACCTCGGTCGAGGTCGACGGAAATGGCATGGTCAGCGCCGTCTTCGATACCGGGATCACCCGCACCCTCTACCAGATCCCGATCGTCGACCTGCCCAACCCGAACGGTCTGATCGCGTTGGACAACCAGATCTACACGCTGTCCAGCACCAGCGGATCGTTCTTCCTCTGGGATGCCGGAGACGGGCCCACCGGTGATGTGGTTGGCTACGCCCTCGAAGGCTCGGCAACCGACATCGCGGGGGAACTGACGGACCTGATCCAGACGCAGCGCGCCTACTCCTCGAACGCCAAGGTCATCCAGACCGTCGACGAGATGCTGCAGGAGACGACGAACATCAAACGCTAGGCCGCTACCTGCGGCCAGCGTGAAAGCGAGGTGAGAGATGAGCCTGAGCGCCAGCCTGTCGAACGCCCTGTCGGGCCTCAACGCCGCGTCACGGGGGGCCCAGGTCGTATCGTCGAACATTTCCAATGCGCTGACCGAAGGCTATGGCCGTCGCGCGCTCGAAACCTCGGCGGTGGCGGTCGGCGGGAACAGCGGCGGGGTACGCGTCGACGGTGTCCGCCGCGACACGAACCTCGCGCTGATCTCGGACCGCCGCCTCTCCCAGGCGGATACCGGGGATGCCGGTACCCGAGCCGATGCTCTCTCGCGGATCGAGGCGGCGTTGGGGACGCCCGACGATGCCGATTCCATCGCTGCCAGGATCGCGGCGCTCGAAGGCACATTCGTGTCCGCCGCCAGCCGGCCCGACAGCAACACGCGCCTGGCCGAAGTTCTTTCCACCGCCCAAAGCGTGGCCGGCTCGATCCGCGCGGCCGCCAAGGACATCCAGTCCGTACGGATGGACGCCGAAACCGCCATTGCCAGCGAGGTCGGAACGCTCAACGACTCGCTCGCCCGGATTGCCGATCTGAACTACGAAATCCGCAGCCACGCCGGAAGCCACGCGGACACCAGCGCGCTTGTTGACCAGAGGCAGGTGCTCGTGGACCGCATCGCCGAAATCGTTCCGCTGCGCCAGATCCCGCGCGAACACGGCATGATTGCGCTCTACACGCAGAGTGGCGCCGCACTCGTTGACGGCCCGCCCGCGGAGTTCGGGTTCGACAAGGTCGGCCTCATCGTTGCGGACATGACGCTCGCAAGCGGGGCGCTTTCCGGGCTGACCATGAATGGCGAGCCGGTCGCCACCACCGGGCGGTACGCGCCGATGGGCGGCGGGCGCCTGGGTGCGCTGTTCGAACAACGCGACGTTCTGGCGACCGAGGCGCAGGGCAATCTCGATGCCCTGGCCCGGGATCTCGTCGAACGATTCCAGGATCCCGCGCTCGACCCGAGCCTTGCCGCCGGGTCTGCCGGACTCTTCACCGACCTGGCCGGCGCCTTCGATCCGCTGGATGAACTCGGCCTGTCCGAGCGGATCGCCGTCAACACCGCCGTTGATCCCGACGCGGGCGGCGCGCTTTGGCGCCTGCGGGACGGTCTCGGGGCCGCCAGCCCAGGCGCTGTGGGTGACTCGACCCTGTTGACGGCCTTCACCGACGCATTGGCGCTTGGCCGAACCGTCGGGTCGGGTCCGTTCGCGGGTCAGTTCTTTTCGGCGGCCAATCTTGCCGCCGAGACCGTGTCTCTGGTTTCCGTCAAGGCGCAGGTCGCGATCGAGAGCGAAGGCTTCGCGTCCGCGCGCACCAATGCGTTGAAGGAGGCGGAACTCCAGGCCGGCGTCGATACCGATGCCGAACTTCAGGATCTGATGCTCTACGAGCAGGCCTATGCCGCGAATGCCAAGGTCATTCAGGCCGTCGATCAGATGATGCAACTGCTGATGGAGATATAGCCATGTCCTTTGTTTCCGTCGGCGACCTGTCCCGCGGTTTCGCCCTTCGCACCCAGACGGCCGACATCAAGGCCCGGCTGAACCGGCTTGGCGAGGAGTTCAGCACGGGCATCACCGCCGATCCGGCCGCCCGTCTGCGCGGCGACTTCCGCGCGCTTGGGGCCATCGAGCGCAGCCTCAAGGTCATGGACTCCTACGAGATCGCAACCAAGGAGGCCGCGCTCACGACCGAGGCGATGCAGAATGCCCTCGGGCAGGTTCACGATGCATCCCAGAATCTCAGTTCCAGCCTCCTGAACGCATCGAACATGTTCGATGCGCGGACCATCGATGTGCTGGGGGCAGACGCGAAAGGCTGGTTCGAGATGTCGGTGTCCGCGCTGAACGTCCAGGTCGCCGGGCGGACGCTGTTCGCGGGTGCCGCGACCGATCGCGCGGCGCTGGCGACGGGTGCCGAAATCTACGATGACGTGAAGGCCGCGGTCGCGGGCCTGACGACCGCTTCGGATGTTCTCGACGCAATCGATCTGTGGTTCGACGCACCTGGCGGCGGCTTCGAGACATCGGGGTATCTCGGGTCGGCGAGTCCCGTCGGTGCGGTGCGCCTGAACGATGGCAACAGTCTTGCGCTCGATGTCTCCGCCGCGGACCCGGTCATTCGCGACACCCTGAAGGACATGGCCGCGGCCGCATTGTTGTCCGATCCCACCCTGTTCGGCGGAGACGTCACACAGCGTACGTCGCTTGCCGCGCGGGTCGGTGAGAGTCTGTTGACGAATTCGGGTAATCTCACCGCGCTGCGCGGCGAGATCGGCTCCGCCCAGGCACGGGTCGAGAGCATCCGAACCGAGAACTCTGCCAGTCGCCAGATGTTCGAGCTGGCGCGGATCGACATGCTTGCCGTCGACCAATACGATGCGGCCAGCGAGTTTCAGGCCGTCGAGGCCCAGCTCGAGACCATCTACACCGTCACCGCGCGCCTGTCGCGTCTCAGCCTAGCGGACTACATATGATGCTGCGTCATGCTCTGATCCTGCTTCTTGCCCTGGTCGTCGGGGTTCCCGCCGCTGCAGGGCCGATCCGCATCAAGGATCTGGTCGAGTTCGACGGCGTGCGGGGCAACGACCTTGTCGGCTACGGTCTCGTCGTGGGCCTGAACGGCACGGGCGACGGCATCCGGAACGCACCCTTCACCGAAGAGATCATGTCGAGCATTCTCGAACGGCTCGGCGTTAACGTTACCGGCGAGCAGTTCCGGCCCAAGAACGTCGCGGCCGTTTTCGTTACGGCGGAACTGCCGCCCTTTGCACGGGCAGGGTCGCAGATCGACGTGACGGTTTCGGCCATCGGCGACGCCAAGAGCCTGCTTGGCGGCACGCTGGTGATGACGCCGCTTAACGCCGCCGATGGCCAGATCTACGCGGTGTCCCAGGGCACGGTGATCGCCGGCGGCGCGTCTGCCGAGGGCGAGGGCGCTGCCGTCGTCCAGGGCGTTCCCACGGCGGGTGTCATCCCTTCCGGCGCGCGTGTGGAGCGGGAGATCGAGTTCGATTTCGGCGGGCTGACCTCACTGCGTCTGGCCCTGCGCAGCCCCGATTTCACGACCGCCGGCCGGATCGAGGCGGCGATCAACAACAGCTACGGGCGCGGTGTCGCGCGGATGATCGATTCCGGCACCGTCCTGCTCGATATCGGCGCGACCCAGGCGCCCTCTCCGGCCCATGCCTTGCAGCGGATCGAGGGCATCACGGTCGAGCCGCAACGAAAGGCCCGCGTGGTCGTCGACCAGAGGTCAGGAACCATTGTCATGGGCGAGGACGTCCGGATCTCGCGCGTGGCGGTGTCGCAGGGCAACCTCACGATACGTATCGAAGAAGAGCCACTCGTCGTGCAGCCCAACCCCTTCACGCAAGGCCAGGCGATTGTCGTGCCGCGGACCAAGGCCGACATTCAGGAAGAGCCGGGCATCGGACTGGCCGAGATCGACGAAGGCGCATCGCTGTCCGAGGTTGTCGCTGGGCTCAACGCGCTGGGCGTCTCGCCGCGGGACATGATCGACATCCTGAAAAGCATCAAGGCGGCCGGAGCGCTGCATGCGGAATTCCTCGTGCGCTGACGCTGGCACGGGCCTTGGCCCCGTTCCGCGATGTCCCAGGGGCCGGACATGAAGTATTCGTCGGCAAGGCTCCATTGGGCTTTCGGTTTTCTGGTGGCCGAGAGCGCGTGAGGCAAAGGGTTGCCGACCGCCCGTCAGGCACCGAGATGGACTATTTACGGCAATCTGCCTGCATGGCGCTGGCCCATGGCATCAGGGCGTCGATGTCCGTGTCCGCGTGGCCTTGGCGGTACCGTTGAAGAGATCGATCAGACGGGTCAGGGGGACCGCTCATTCCGCAGACGCCGGTCAGGCGTGCGAGGCGTGGCCCGGATTGATGCCTGTTATGTCCGGCTTGTTGAGCGGAATACCGGCGCAGAACCAAGTCCTGCCGCCGCCTTCACGACCGAGAATCACCAGCCCTTGTCCGCGCGGCGCTTTGGGATCTGTCGGTCACGGGACTCCAGCGGTTCGGACTTCCCGGGCCGTGCAGTCTAGCCGGACGGGAAATAGCCCCGCACCAGCGCCTCGGAGATCAGCGTCCAGCCATCGGCCACGACGAAAAAGGCAAGTTTGAACGGCATCGCTACCACCGCTGGCGGCACCATCATCATGCCCATCGACATCAGGACGGCCGCAACCACCAGGTCTATGATCAGGAACGGCAGGAAGATCAGGAAGCCGATCTCGAAGGCCCGTCCGATCTCGCTGAGCAGGAAGCTCGGCACCAGGACCGAAAGCGGCGCCTCCTCGATCGGCCCCGTCAGGTCGGCTTGGGGCCGAAGCGATGCAAGCGAGTCAAAGGTGTCGGCCTCGGCCCGGGCGGCCATGAAGGTGCGGAACGGATCGATGATGCGGGGGATCGCCTGTTCGATCGGCAGGGTTTCCTCGACCAGCGGGGTCACCCCCTCCTGCCAGGCCTGGGTGAAGGTCGGTTCCATCACGAAATAGGTCAGAAACAGCGCCAGGCTCACGATCAGCATGTTCGGCGGCGATTGCTGGAGGCCGATGGCCTGGCGCAGGATCGCCAGCACCGTCACGATGAACGGAAAGCAGGTCACCATGATGGCCAGCCCCGGCGCCAGGCTCAGCACAGTGACCAGCAGGATCAGCTGCACCCCTGTGCCGGCGAGCGAGCCGCCCTCGCCAAGTGAGATCGACACCTCCTGCGCGCCGGCGGGCAGGGCGAGCGCGACCAGCGCGACAATGGCGGGGACGAGGGGAGCGCGCATCGCTCAGCCGCCCTTGACGGTGTCGATCACCTCGGTCAGGCGCACTGCGATCTGGCCGGGCTGCGCGCCCTCGACCTCCTGCAATTCGCCCCGGGCGATCAGGCGGTCGCCGATGTAGAGTTCCACCGGATCGTCGATCCGCCGGTCAAGCGGCAGCACGCCGCCACGTTCGATCCGCAGCAGATCGCGCAGCAGTGGGCGCGCCTTGCCGACCGAGACGGTGATCTCGATCGGAACCTGGTCGAGCAGTCTGGCCCCCAGCGCTTCGGCCGGGCCGTCGGATGTGGACTCAGCCATGACGGCGGGTCTCCTCTTGGGTGGTCAGGAAGTCCTCGAGCGCGGTCCGGATCGCGGACAGCGTCCCGTCGATGTCGATCTCTTTCTCGGCGGTCCCGGCCGAGACCAGTGCCTGGCCGGGGCCGAGCGTGTCGTCCTCGACCACGACCAGCGGCAGGCCCGGGTCTCGGCCGACCAGCTCTTCCAGTGCATCGCGGTTTTCGGGACAGACCCGCATCCGCACCGGCCGGTCGACTTCGGCATCCGCGATCTGCATTGCGGTCTCGACAACGGTCCGGGCGAACCCGTCTGCGGCGATCTGCGGGATCACCCGTTCGACCATCGCATTGAGCAGCGGCCCGAGCGCGCCAAGGACATGGGCGCGCGCCTCGTGATAGCTGAAGGACATCTCCTGCAGGGTCTTGGCGAAGTCGGCTGCGATCCGGGTCCGGGCCTCGGCCTCGGCGGCGGTCGCATCGTCCCAGCCGGCCTTGTAACCGTTCTCGTAGGCGTTCAGGCGCATGTCCTGGGTGTCGGGCGGCTCGGGCTGCGCCACGGGCTGTTGCGCGGCTGGCTGCGGGGCCGAGAAATCCTCGAGGTTCAGCCTGTTCATGAAGGCGTCTCCCGCCTGTCTTCCATCCAGCCGCGCAGGATGGCGAGCGATTCCTCGCGCCGTTCCTCGATGAGGTCGCGCAGCCGGCCAACCGGGTCTTCATCGGCGGATCCGAACCCGCTGTCGGTGAACGCGGAAGGATCGAGCGTGTTCATCGACATCGTGGCCATGGGCAGGCCGCCTGCGAATCCGTCATCGGGGTCGATCTCGCCGTCGAGCCAGGCCGGGCCGTCACTGGCGGGCCGGGGCGCGGGCAGGCTGGGCGGCATTGCGCGACCCGAGCCAGCCAGGATCGGCCGGACGACGAACAGGCCGAGGATCAGCGCGACCACGGCCAGCACGCCAAGCTGGATCAACGTCAACGGATCGACGGAGACGTCGCGGAAGATACTGTTTTCGGGTCCGGTGCCGGGCGCGTCAACCGGTTCGAACTGCATTGATTTCAGCGTGATGACATCGCCCCTGTCCTCGTCGTAGCCAGCGGCCGAGGCGACCAGTTCGCGCAGCGCCTCGAGGTCTTCCTCGGGCAGCGGCTGCCAGGTCGGGTTGCCGGCATCGTCAACCCCGGCAATCCCGTCGACCAGGACCGCCACACTCAACCGCTTGACCGCACCGGGGGCGCGCAGGATCTCACGCTCGGTCTCGGAGACCTCGTAGTTCACCCGCTCGCGGGTTTCGGATTCCTTGCGCTGGGCCTGGCGGTTGGTCGAACCGTCGCCCTCGGGCAGGTTGCTGGCCACTGTCACCGCGGCACCGCCCGAATCGCTGGAACTGGTCGAGCGTTCCTCGTTCTCGGCGCTGATCGCGATGCGGCTGTCGGGGTCGATCACACGTTCGCGGATCGACTCGCTCTGCATCTCGGTCTCCAGGCTCACCTCGACCACGGCGCGTCCCGGCCCGAGCCGTGCGGCCAGCAGCCGTTCCAGCCGCGCCTTCAGGGCCTCGGCCCGGTCGTCGGCATCGCCGCCAAAGCCCGGAACCGCATCGTCGGCCACCACGGTGCCGGTATTGGCGTCGATCACCGAGACATCCCCGGCACTCAGGCCGGTGACGCTGGCGGCCACCAGGTGGCGCAGCGCGTTGGCCTGTGCCGGGGCCAGCGCGCCGCCAGCGGCGCCCACGGTCACCGCCGCCGAGGGCTTGGCGTTGCGGGCAAAGGGCCGCGCCGAGGGGGTGGCGATATGCACGCGCGCGCTGCGAAACTGGGGATTGGCAAGGATCGTCCGGGCAAGCTCGCCTTCCTTGGCGCGCCAGTAGGCCGCGTCGAACATCTGCGACGTGGTGCCGAACCCGGAAAGACCGTCCAGCAGTTCGTATCCCGCGGATCCGGTCGCCGGCAGCCCCTCGCTGGCGAGGGTCATCCGCAGCGAGTCGCGCTGGCGGGCATCGACGTAGATCGCGGGCCCGCGCACCTCATAGGCCACGCCACGCTGGTCGAGGGCGCCGATCACGTCGCCGGCCGCCGAGGTGTCCAGCCCGGAATAGAGAAGCGCCATCCGAGGGGTCGTCGCGACGCGCGACAGGGCCAGGACCGAGGCGAACATCGCCACTGTCGCCAGAATCACGATCATCCGGCGGCGCGGGGTCAGTCCGGTCCAGATGGCCAATAGCTGCGTCAAGACTGGTCTCCCGATCCTGGGGCTTCTGCCCCGTTTCTGCCGCACATCCTTCGCAGGACCGGCTTAACAATCGGTTAGCCCTCATTCGGCTATAGAGAGCCGGACAGACAAGGAGCCCGGGCCAATGGCCAAGACCGAAACCGACGGGGAAGACTCCCCCGCCAAGCGTTCGAAGAAGCCGCTGATCCTTGGCGTCGTCGGGGCCATCGTGCTCGGCGGCGGGGCGTTCTTCGCGCTTTATTCCGGCATGATCATGGGCGGTGACGATCACTCCAAGACGGCTGCCGATGGTCACGGCGGTGGCGATGGCCATGGCGGCGAATCGCTTCTGTCCAGCGTGGCCTTCGTGCCGGTCGATCCCCTGATCATAACGCTCGGACCCGAGGTGCAGGGCCGCCACCTCAGGTTCCAGGCCCAGCTCGAGGTCACCCCCGCCTACCAGCAGGAGGTGACATTGCTCATGCCGCGTGTGCTGGACGTGCTGAACAGCTACCTGCGTGCCGTCGAGGCGGACGAATTCGAACGGCCGACCGCGCTGATCACCTTGCGTGCGCAGATGTTGCGCCGGGTGCAGCTTGTCACCGGGCAGGATCGGGTGCGCGACCTGCTGATCACCGAATTCGTGCTGAACTGAGGAGGGTTGGATGGCGTTGATCGCGGATATCCTGCTGATCGCCGGGGCACTGGGCGCCACGCTCTACTGCCACGTTCTGGCCCGCCGATTGCGGCGTTTCAACGATCTGGAAAAGGGCATGGGCGGTGCGATCGCCGTGCTGTCGGCCCAGGTGGACGACATGACCCGGGCGCTGCACGGCGCACAGAGTTCGGCACGACATTCAACCGATGGGCTCGAAAGCCTGACAGGACGGGCAGAAGAGGTCGCCCGCCGGCTGGAGCTTCTGGTGGCCGCGATGCACGACCTGCCGGGCGAGGATCTCCGGGCGCCGGCCGCCGCGGCCCCGCGCCCTGCTCCGCCCGCGCCGCCTCCCGCCGCGCCGTCTGCGGCCATGCCCGCGGATGAAGGACCGATGGTCCTGTTCCGCCGACGCCCCGCCCAGGAGGCCGCGGAATGAGCCGGACCATGCCAAGGATTCGCCCCAGCGGCGCAGTTCTTCCTGTCATCGCCGGACTTTTTCTGGCGTCGGGGCTGATCCGCTTTGGCGGCGGCACCGCGCAGGCCCTGACCGAGGAGATCCGTCATCTCGCTGCCCAGAGCGATGCCACGCAAGAGATCCCGGCCGAACCCTGTCCGCCGCCGCCCGACATCGCGGCCGTCCTGTCCGCGCTTCAGACCCGCGAGGCAGAGATCGAGCTGCGCGAGGTCGCGCTTGACGAACGCGAGGCAACCCTCGACATCGCCCGCGAGGAGATCGCGCGCCAGATGGCGGCGCTGGAGGCGGCCGAGGCCGCGCTCGAATCGACCATCACCATCGCCGACGAGGCGGCCGAGTCCGACATCGCCCGGCTGACCGCGGTCTACGAGAACATGAAGGCCGAAGAGGCCGCCGCGCTGTTTGCCGAGATGGACCCGGATTTCGCGGCGGGTTTCCTCGGCCGGATGCGGGCGGATGCGGCCGCGGCGGTCATGGCCGGTCTCGACCCGACGGTAGCCTACTCGATCAGCGTGATCCTCGCGGGACGCAACGCACGCGCACCCAAGGAATAATCAGCCTTTCTTAACGCGGGCCTGCGAGAGTCCGCGGTGACACGTATGCAGCGGGGCGGCCATGATCGGCATTGTCGGCATCATCATCATCTTCGCGATGGTCTTCGGCGGCTACATTGCTGCCGGCGGCAAGCTGGGGATCATCCTCAAGTCGCTGCCCTACGAGATGATGATGATCGGCGGCGCGGCGATCGGCGCGTTCGCGATCAGCAACGACATGGCCGCGATCAAGCACACGTTCAAGGATGTCGGCAAGGTGTTCAAGGGCCCCAAATGGAAGCCCGGCGACTATCGCGACCTTCTCTGCCTGCTGTTCGAGATGATCCGCGTCGCGCGGCAGAACCCGCTGGAACTGGAAAGTCATATCGAGGCGCCCGGCGAGTCCACGATCTTCGGCCGCTATCCCAAGATCGCCGCCGATTCCGCGGCGGTGGAACTGATCTGCGACACGCTGCGTGCGGCCAGCATGAACTACGATGATCCGCACCAGGTCGAAGAGGTTCTCGAAAAGCGGCTCGAGGCGCACATGCACCACGCGCTTCATTCCAGCCATGCGCTTCAGTCGATCGCCGACGGCCTGCCCGCGCTGGGGATCGTCGCGGCCGTTCTGGGCGTGATCAAGACCATGGGCTCGATCGACCAGCCGCCGGAAATTCTCGGCAAGATGATCGGCGGCGCGCTGGTCGGCACCTTCCTCGGCGTGTTCCTTGCCTATGGTTTCGTCGGGCCGTTCTCGGTCAAGGTGAAGGCCGTGGTCGAGGAGGACGCTCACTTCTACCACCTTATCCGCGAGGTTCTCGTCGCGAACCTGCACAACCACCCGCCGACGATCTGCATCGAGGTCGGACGGCAGAACACCCCCGGCGGCATGCGCCCCAGCTTCTCGGAGCTTGAAGAGGCGTTGAAATCCGCCAAGAACGAGGCAGCCTGATGCAGCGGGCGCTGCTTCTTGTCCTTTTCCTGCTGTTCGGCATGCCCGCGGCCGCCCAGACCGTCGCGATCCGGTCGGGCGAGCATGCGGATTTCTCGCGCCTCGTGTTCGAGGTTCCACCGGACGAGACCTGGACCCTGGGCCGTGGCCCGGACGGTTACCTGCTCCGGTTCGACAACCCCGATCTCGATTTCGCGTTCGGCGGCATTTTCAACCTGATTCCGCGAACACGTCTCGTCGAGATCGGTCTGGCCGAACCCGGCATCGTGGCGCTCCGTGTGTCCCGGGATGTGCATGCCGAGGCCTTCACCTTGCGCCCGGGCATAGTCGTTCTCGACCTGCGGGATGGGCCCGCCCCGGGGGACTCGCCGTTCGAGCGGCCGCTGATCTCCGAGGATGTCGCGCCCCCCGCAGAAACCAGGCCAACCGTCCGGGTGCCGCAGGTCCGGCTACCGCTGGATGCCGGACGCCGGGCGACCGCGTTGGTCGTTGGCCGGTTCATTCCGCCCAAGGTGCCTGACCTGGCGGCGGCAACCGATCCCCGGGTGGCCGACGCGCGATCGGAACTGATGAAACAGATCGGACGCGCCGCAGCGCAAGGTCTGCTTGAACCGGCCGATATCGCCCCTGCTCCGGCCCTGCATCCGCCCGGTCATCAAGGCCATGACAGCGCCGAAGCGTCCGATCCTCCGCCCGAGCCCTCGCTTCCGGGCCTTGGCGATCGCCCCAACATGCATGTCGAAACCAGCATCGATCGCGGCTACGGTCCCGGCGCGAACGGCCAGGATCGGTCTGCGCTTGGGGATCCGTGCTATCCGGATTCCTATTTCGATCTCGCGTCCTGGGGGGCCCACCTGCCGCCGGCCGCGCTGATCGCGGATCGGCGCGGATCCCTGCTCAACATGCGGGATGCGGCCGATCCCGACGGGGCCGGGAACCTCGTTCGGGCCTATCTTGCCCTGGGATTCGGCGCCGAGGCGCGCGCGGTCATCGATACGGTCGGCCTTGATACGCCCCCGGCAGCGATCTGGCGTCAGCTCGGGGCGATCATCGACAGCGGGCTCGCCGATACGCCCGAGCTTTTCGATGGCCAGATCTCCTGCCCCTCGCGCGCAGCGCTCTGGGCGGCGCTTGCGAGGCCGCAGATCCCCTCTGTCAGCGATGTCGACGAAGCCGCCGTCATTCGCGGCTTCTCCGAGTTGCCGCTCCACCTGCGCCGGCATCTTGGCCCGATCCTTGCCGAGCGGTTCCTGTCCTCCGGGGAAACGGCCGCCGCGACGCGGGTGCGCAATGCCGTGGCGCGTGCGGGCGACAAGACCCGGTCGGGCGAACTCACCCTGGTCGAGGCGCGGCTCGACCTTTCGCAGGGCGAAACCGACTCGGCCGAGGCCCGGATTGCCGAGGTTCTGTCCGAAGGCGGTCCGTCGTCACCGGAAGCCATCGTCCTGCAACTCGAAACCGATCTCGCGGCGGGGCAGGTCCCCGAGGCCGATGCGCTTGCCCTGGCCGAGGCGCTTGCCTACGAACGGCGCGGCACGGCGTTGGGAAGTCGCCTGCTTGAACTTGCGATCCGGGGCCACGCAGCGCGCGGGAATTTCGCGACGGCCTTCGGAATGCTGGTCCACCACGGGCTGGACACCCGGGAAGAGCTGGTGTCGGACCTGGTGCGCGGTTTGGCGGGCCAAGGCGACGACGCCGAACTCTTGCGCCAGGCTTTCGTCGGCGTGCTGGCCCGTCCCGAGGTGAGCGTCGTCCCGAATGCGCGCTTCGCGGTCGCCGACCGTTTGCTGCGGCTCGGTTTCGCAGCCCGGGCCGAGGAAATCGTGGCCATGATACCGCCGCAGGGCACCAGTCAGGAGCGGTTGGTGCGTGCGCGTCTCGCGCTGGCGGCCGGGCGCCCCGAGCAGGCCACGCAATACCTGTCGGAGGTCGACACGCCAGAAGCCGACCTGCTTCGGGCAGAGGCTGCCCGCAGCCGTGGGGATCTCGCGATGGCGGCAGATTATTACGCCGCCGCCGGAGAAACCGGAAAACAGGCCGAACTCGCCTGGCGTGATCGGGACTGGTCCACCGTCGAAGCAAAGGGGCCGGAAACCCAGAGCGGCTATGCGGTGCTGCGACAGCAGACGCCAGCCGCCTCGTTCGATCCCGCGGCAGAGCCCAGCCTTTCCGGCGCCAGGGCGCTGCTCGAGGGAAGCGAGGCCATGCGTGACCGCCTGAAGGATTTGCTGGTTTCATCCGGGCCGCGCTGAGACCGGCAGGGGATTCAGCCTTTCTCAACCTGCGCGCCCTAGCCTGCGATCAGACAGGACAGATCCGGACAGGCCAGAATGGCACTTCCCAGACCCAAGCGACCCGTCCAACCGCGTCTTCGGGCGTCGGATGGCGGCTTTCGCGCTCCCTTCCCGACCCACGCGCCGCCTCGCGGAAAACGCGCTCGCGCGGCGGTTTCGAGGCTTGATCGCGCCCACCGCCGGTCGCGGGCTTGCAGCACCTGGCGCCGATGGGGAATGAGAGCGTGCTGAATCTCAGCCTGAAGGACATGTTCCGGCCGACGATCCTGCTGGCGCTTGCGTTGATGGCGGTCATCGTGATGATGATCCTGCCGATGCCGGCCTGGGTGCTGGACATCGGTCTCGCCGCGTCCTTCGCGATCGCCATCCTGATCTTCACCGTCACGCTCTTCATCGAGCGGCCGCTGGATTTTTCGTCCTTTCCGACCGTCCTGCTGGCCGCGCTGATGCTGCGGCTGTCGCTGAACGTCTCGTCGACCAAGCTCATCATCGGCCAGGGCCATACCGGCACCGGCGCGGCGGGTGACGTGATCGAGGGGTTCGCGATGTTCGTCATGGGCGGCAGCGTGTTCCTCGGCCTCGTCGTCTTTGGCGTGCTGATGATCGTCAACTTCATTGTCATCACCAAGGGCGCGGGCCGCATGGCCGAGGTCGGCGCGCGTTTCGCCCTCGACGGGATGCCGGGCAAGCAGCTTGCCATCGACAGCGACATGGCCGCGGGCGCCATCGACCATGCCGAGGCCAAGCTGCGGCGCGAACGCGAGCAGGCCGAGACGACCTTTTTCGGCTCGCTCGACGGTGCGTCGAAATTCGTCAAGGGCGACGCCGTGGCGGGGCTGCTGATCACGCTGCTCAACTTCGTCATGGGGCTGGCGATCGGTGTGATCCTGCACGGGATGCCGATCGGCCGCGCGTTCGAGACCTATGCGATCCTGACCGTGGGCGATGGCCTGGTCAGCCAGATCCCGGCGGTCATCATCTCGATCGCCGCGGCGCTTCTGCTGTCGCGCGGCGGTGCCACGGGAACCGCCGATCTCGCCCTCTTCAGCCAGCTTGGCCGGCACCCCGCCGCGCTGGGTACGGTCGCGGTACTGCTGGGCCTGTTCGCGCTGGTGCCCGGCCTGCCGTTCGTTCCCTTCATGGCGGGCGCCCTTGCGCTTGGGGGTGCGGGCCTGATGATGACCCGGCGGGCCGAGCGCGCCGCAGAGGAGGCGGCGAAACCGCAAGGCAAGGATGCCGCCGCCGCCAAGCCCGAAAGCCGTCTGGGTGATCTGCTCGACCTTGACGACATCCATCTCGAGTTTGCGCCGGACCTCGTCGGAATGGTGCTGGACCCCGCCACCGGGATCGAGGCGCGGATCACCTCGATGCGGCGCCATGTGGCCGAAACCTATGGCCTGATCCTTCCCGAGATCCGGTTGACCGACAATGGTGCGCTGGCGCAGGGCACCTATGTCATGCGCATACAGGGCGTCGAGCAGGCCCGCGACCGGCTGCGCCCCGACCAGGTCCTGGCGCTTCGGGCCGACGACGCGATGATGCTGCCCCCGGGCGAGGACGTGCGCGAGCCGGTCTACGGTGCGCCCGCCCGCTGGGTTGCTGTCGAGCAGCGCGAGGATCTCGCCCTGCTCGGCGTCACGGTGGTGAACGCGTCCGAGGTGCTGGCCACGCATCTGCTGGAAGTCGTCAAGCGCAACTTCGCGCGGCTGATGACGAACCGGGCGCTGCGCCGGCTTCTGGACGAGCTGACGAACCTTTCCGACACCGACCGCGCCGCCGCCAACCGCCGGATGCTGGAGGAACTGGTGCCCGACAAGGTGCCGACCGACCTGCTGCTCGCGGTGCTGCGGCTGCTGCTGGACGAACGGGTTTCGATCCGCAACCTGCCGCTGATCCTCGAGGCCATCTCCGAGGCGCGGCCCTCGCATGCCAGCGCCGAGGCGATCTGCGAGCATGTCCGCCGCCGGCTCGGCTTTCAGCTTGTCGCCGATCACCGGCGCGAGGACGGCACCCTGCCGCTTCTTCAACTCGCCCCCGAGTGGGAGGAACGTTTCACGACCTACCAGGTCGCGAACGACTACGGCCCCCCCGACGTCGCCCTGCCGCCCGAGGAGTTCAACCGGCTTGCCGGCGCGGTCTCCGAGCGGCTGGCCCGGGCCGGCGAGGCGGGCGTCTTCCCGGTGATCGCGACATCCGGGCGGCGGCGGCGTTTCGTCCAGACGGCCCTATCCGCCAAGGGACTCTCGGTTCCCGTCCTGTCCTTCGAGGAGATCGGCACCAACAGCCGCCCGTCGCTCGTTGGCATGGTGGCAGCATGAGCTACGATCTGGCGCAACTCGCCGAGGCCTGGCAGCCGCTTCTCTGGGCCGGATGGCTGGTGTTTCTGAGGGTCGGCGCGGTGATGGCGATGCTGCCCGCCTTCGGCGAGCGGGCCGTGCCGGTGCGGGTGCGCCTCGGCCTGGCGCTTGCCTTCACGGCGGTCGTGGCGCCCGCGGTTGCGCCTGGACTTGACGTTTCGCCCGGGCCGCTTGGCCTTGCGCTGGTGACCGAGACGGTGATCGGCCTTGCCCTCGGACTTGTCCTGCGGTTGATGATCCTCGCGCTGCAGATGGCCGGCGAGATCGCCGCGCAGGCGACTTCGCTGGCCCAGCTTCTGGGCTCGATGTCGATGGATCCGCAGCCCGCCATGGGGCGGCTGATGATGATGGCCGGACTTGCGCTGGCGGTGATGTCGGGGCTGCACGTGCGCGCCGCCGAGGCGATGATCCTGTCCTATGACCTGATGCCGGCGGGCCGGTTCCCGGAGGCCGCGGACCTTGCCGACTGGGGCATCCGGGGGATTGCGCGCGGCTTCGGGCTGGCGACCACGCTGGCCATGCCCTTCGTCATCGCCGCCCTGATCTACAACCTTGCGCTCGGCGTCATCAACAAGGCGATGCCGCAGCTCATGGTCGCCTTCGTCGGCGCACCTGCACTGACCGCGGGCGGTTTGATGCTGCTCTTGCTGGCACTGCCGCCGATGCTCGCGCTCTGGCAGGGCCGCCTTCTCGATCTCTTCGCCGCCCCGTTCGGAGTCGCGGGATGAGCGACGAAAGCCCCGGCGACAAGCAGTACGAGCCGTCACAGAAAAAGCTGGACGATGCCCGGAAGAAGGGCGAATTCGCCAGATCGAACGACCTCAACACCGCCGCCGCCTATGCCGGGTTCGCACTGACCGCGCTGGGACTGGGGGCGGCCAGCCTGACGGCGCTGGGCGAAATCGGTGCGGGGCTGATCGGCCAGGCCGACCGGATTGCGCCGCTGATGCTGCACGGGCATGGAAGCGCGCCGCTGGGCGGGCTGATGGGCAGCACGGCGATGGCCGCGCTGCCCTGGTTGACGGTGCCAGGTTTGGCCGCGCTGGCCGCGATCCTGGCCCAGCGCAGCCTTGTCGTCGCGCCCGAAAAGATAAAGCCCAAGCTTTCCAAGGTGTCGCTGATCCAGAATGCGAAGAACAAGTTCGGCCGCGGCGGCCTGTTCGAATTCGCCAAGAGCACGGCCAAGCTGTTTCTCTACATCCTCCTCGTCGGCGCCTATCTCTCGGCCCATGTCGAAGAGATGCTGGGCACCATGCACCTTTCGCCGGCGATGGCGGCGGCCACCTTCTGCCGGATGGCGGCCGAGTTCATGGCGGTGGTGGTCGCGATCGCCGGTGGAATCGCCGCGGTCGACTATCTCTGGCAGGTCGCCGAGCACCGGCGCAAGAACCGGATGTCCCACGACGAACTGAAGGACGAGATCAAGCAGTCCGAGGGCGATCCGCACATGAAGCAGCAGCGCCGGCAGCGCGGGATGGACATCGCGACCAACCGAATGATGACGGATGTGCCCTCGGCCGATGTGGTGGTCGTCAACCCGACGCACTACGCGGTGGCGCTGAAATGGGACCGGTCGCGGCCTGGCGCGCCGATCTGCGTCGCCAAGGGTGTCGACGAGGTCGCCGCCCGGATCCGCGAGGTCGCCGCCGCCTCGGGCGTGCCGATGCGGCGCGACCCGCCGACCGCCCGCGCGCTTTTCGCCACCGTCGAGATTGGCGAGGAAATCCGGCCCGAGCATTACCGTGCCGTCGCCGCCGCCATCCGCTTTGCCGAAGACATGCGCACCCGCGCGAGGGCCCGGTGATGGCGCCGCCCGACGACAGGTTGAAGCGGCTGGGCCAGGTCGGGGGCGTGCTGCGCGATGCGGCGCTCGCCCGTCTTCGGACCGCGGCCCAGGCGTGCCGCCGGATCGAGGCCGAGATCGCGGCGCTCGACGCCCAGCGCCGTGCCCTTGATGACGAAGCCGACCCGGCCGTCTGCGCGCTTCTCGGCGACAGCCGCGAACGCTGGTACCGCGAGAGGCGCGCCGCGCTGAACGGCGCGCTGGCCCGCGCCAGGGTCGAAGAGGCGATGCGGATGAAGGAGGCTGCCCGCGCTTTCGGGCGCGACGACGCATTGCGGCGGCTTGTCCACCGGGCCGAGGGCGGCTGAGCCGCCGATCAGGCGTCCTGGCGGACGATGTCGGTGATGAGAATGTCGCGCACGTCGGGCCCCAGCACCTTCTGGGCGACCTCCACCAGCGCGCGGCGCAGCATCGTCATGTTGCCGCTTTCGGTGAATGCGCCGTCGAATCCGCCGGCATTGGCGTGATCGAACATCACCTGCAGGAACACATCGCGCAGCTTGGGCTCGTGCTTGAAGACCAGCTCGGTGCCGCCGGTGCCTGTCATCTCGACGCTCAGCGACATCACGACCAGCGACCCGACCCGGCCGTTGCGGACCACGGGGATCACGAACTGGTTGTTCAGTTTGACGAAATCGCGGGTCGGATCCGTCGCGCCGTCATGGCCGTCCGCGTGACCGGCATCTCCGCCATGGGCTGCGTCCCCGTCATGGGCGGTGTCCGCGCCCTGCTCGGCGCCATGTTCCGCGGCCGGATCGGTACTGGGGGCCGGCCGCAGGAAGAACCCCGCCGCCCCCCCCACCAAGAGGCCGACGACTGCGATGATGACGGGAAGGAGCTTGCCCATGTCGATCCTCAGAACGGCAGGATGATGTCTGCGATCTGCTGACCGTAGCGCGGTTGCTGCATGTCGGTGATCTGCCCTCGCCCGCCATAGGAAATGCGTGCCGAGGCGATCTTGTCATAGGTGATCTCGTTCTGGCGCGAGATGTCCTGGGGCCGGACATAGCCCGTCACGATCAGTTCGCGCATCTCGAAATTCACCCGCACCTCCTGCGACCCCTCGATCCTGAGAACGCCGTTCTGCAGTACCTCGGTGACCGTGGCGGCAACACGCAGCGTCATCTTCTCGTTGCGCCGGACAGATCCGTCGCCGTTGTGGCTGGAGGTCGAATCCGCATCGGCGGCATTCGCCATCGTGCTGCCGTCGGGCAGGATGCGGTCGACGATCTGCGGAATTCCCATCATCTGCGGTACCGCCATCGAGGTCGACCCGCTGCGGCTGCGCGCGGTGGAATTCGAGATCTCGGCCTTGTCGTCGATCTCGATCACCACGGTCATGATGTCGCCGCGCCGTTCCGCCCGCCGGTCGCCCAGCAGCGAGTTGCGCCCCGCCGCCCAGAGCGAGGATCTGTCCGACGGATTGCGCCGGTCGATCGATTCGGGCAGGCCCCCGGGCGAGGTCATGGCGTAATATTCGTTCGTGCCCTCGATCGGCTTGAACGAAGGCGCCTTTCCGACATCCTCGAGCTTCGAGCAGGCGGCGGGGAAGGCGAGCGCCGCGGTACAGGCGATCAGGGTCAGGCGTTTCATGGCAGCAGGACTCCTCAGGGTCTGGTGGAGGCGCCGACGGTCACGGTGCCGTCAGGCGCGACATATCCGGTCACGGTATTGCGCGAGGCGAGGTTCATCACCCGCAGCGCGTCGCCGACGCCCGCACGGTCCAGCGCGCGGGCATCCGCGGCGATGTTCACGGCGCCGTTGCGGTAGAGCAGCGTCACGATCTGGTTGCGCTCGATGATCGCGGGGGCGCCGATGTCGCCGGCCAGGATCGGGCGCCCGGCATACAGGTTCACGCGCGCCTCCTGGCCGATCGCCTCGGCCGGGTCGATCAGCGCGCCCGGCATCTCGCCCTCGGCCACCGCGACATCGGCGGGCCCGAGAATGGTCTGGCCGCGGATCGTGCGGGTGGCCACCAGCATCTCGGCCGGGGCGGGACAGGCTGCACAGAGCGCGCCGAGGAGGAGCATCGCGCGTATCATCGGATCTGCGTCGTTGCGCCAAGCATCTGGTCGGCCGCGGTGATCACCTTGGAATTCAGCTCGTAGCCGCGCTGGGCCTCGATCAGTTCGGTGATCTCGCGCACGGCATCCACCGAACTGTCCTCGAGATAGCCCTGGCGTAGTGTTCCGAACCCCTCGTCGCCGGGCACCCCCGCGATCGGGCCGCCCGAGGCTTCGGTCTCGGTGAAGAGGTTCGAGCCGATGGCCTCGAGCCCCTTCTCGTTGGTGAACATCGTCAGCGTAAGCTGGCCCAGAAGCTGCGGTTCCACCTGATCCTGGAAATAGGCATAGACCTCGCCCTCGGCGTTGATCGAAATGCTGCGCGCATCGTCGGGGATCACGATGCCCGGTGCCACCTCGAACCCGTCCGAGGTCACGATCAGCCCGTCGCCCGTGCGTTTCAGCGACCCGTCGCGGGTATAGGCAGGGTTGCCGTTCGGCAGCGTCACCTCGAGATAGCCGCGCCCTTCGACCGCGACGTCCAGATCGTTGCCGGTCTGCGACAGCGACCCCTGCGCGAGGTTCACCGTGACCGAGGCGGGCCGGACGCCCAGGCCCAGCTGCACGCCCGTGGGCAGCACGGTGCCATCCGAGGCGTTGATCGTACCTGCGCGGGTGACCTGCTGATAGTGCAGGTCCGCGAACTCGGCCCGGCGGGCGTCGTAGCCCGTGGTGTTCATGTTGGCGAGGTTGTTCGAGATCGTCTCGACCCGCATCTGCTGGGCCGACATGCCGGTGGCGGCGATGGCAAGGGCGCGCATGGGGGTTCAGTCCTTTCCTAGGTGCTGCCGCTCAGGGTGCGGACGGCCGCGCGGATGCGTTCGTCCTCCTGCGTCAGGAAGTTCTGGCCAAGTTCGTAGGCCCGCTGCACCTCGATCATCCGCGTGATCTCGGCCACGGCATCGACATTCGACTGTTCGACGAAGCCTTGCAGCATCGTGCCTTCCAGCACCGGCTCGGCCGGCCCGCCCGGATCGAACAGCGTGCCCGCGACATGGGTCATCGCGTTGCGGTCGGCCGGCAGGAAAAGCCCGATCTGCGTCAGCGGCTGGCCGTCGGCGCTCAGCGTGCCGTCAGAGGCCAGCGCGACCGAGGCCGCGTCGGGCGGCACGAAGATCGGCGCGCCGCCGGCATCCAGCAGCCGGTATCCGTCCGGCGTGACAAGTTCGCCCGCGGCATTGGACGAAAAGCTGCCCGCGCGGGTCAGCCGGTCGCCCTGGGGCGTCTCGATCATGAAGAACCCCTCGCCCTCGATCGCGAAATCGAAGGTGCCGTTGGTCTGGGTCAGCGGCGCCTGCGACAGGTCGATGTTGCGCACATGGGCGTTCGCCATAGACAATGATCCCCCCGGCCCCTCGACCGCGGCGACATGTTCCGAAAAGATCACGCCCTCGCGCCGGAAACCGGCGGTCGAGGCGTTGGCGATGTTATGCGCGACGCTCTGCATCTCGCGCATCAGGCCGACCTGGCGGGTCAGCGTGGTATAGGTGGTGCTGTCCATTCCTCAGCCCCCTGCGATGATCGGAACAAGCCGGTCGGTGAAGAAACCTGTCAGCGTTTCCGTCATGAAGCCCATCGTCATCCAGAATACGACCAGCATCGCGGCCAGCTTGGGCACGAAGGTCAGCGTCATTTCCTGAATCGAGGTCAGCGCCTGGAACAGGCCGATCGCGACCCCTGTCACCAGCGCCGCGGTCAGCATCGGCAGCGAGATCATCACGGCGATCCACAGCCCTTGGCGCAGCGTGTCGTAGAAGATGAACTCGGTCATGGGTTACACCGGCATCCGCAGGATTTCCTGATAGGCTTCGACCACCTTGTCGCGGACGGTGACGGCGGTCTCGATGGCCAGTTCCGTCTGCGCAAGTGCCTGGACCAGAGCGTGCGGATCGGCGCTGCCCGACATGGCGGCCATCGCGGTCTGCTCGCCGTTCCGCAGGGTTTGGGCGAATTGCTGGGCGGCGTCGGCAAAGGCGCCCCCGCTGTCGGGTTTCTGCGGCTGCGTCGCCGGCCTGGCGGTTGCATAGGCCTGCGCGGCGATGCTGGAACGGATATCCATGGGCGTGCCTCCTAACGGCGCAGCAGGTCGAGCAGGCCGCGCGACATCTGCCGTGCCTGGTCGAAGAGTTTCAGGTTGGCCTCGTAGCTGCGCTGGGCCTCGCGGGCGTCGGCGATCTCGATCACGAGGTTAACGTTCGAGCCCTGGAAATACCCTGCCTCGTCGGCCATCGGATGCGACGGGTCATAGAGCCGGGGCAGGTCCGTCTGGTCCAGCCGGACCGGCCCGGTCCTGACGGCGCCCTCGGGGCCCTTGGGCGACAGTTCGGCCTCGAAATCCGTGAGCTTGCGCCGGTAGCCGGGCGTGTCGACATTCGCGATGTTCTCGGACACATGGCGCAACCGCGCCGCCTGGGCCCGCAACCCGCTGGCCGAGAGGCCACGGCTGTCACTGAGATCTGCCATTCATGCCTCCTATCTTGCCCGGCCGAGACTGGTGCGCAGCACGCCCAGCGAACTGCGGTAGACGGCCAGGGCAAGGTCGTGCTTGCTCTTGGTCTCGGCCGCCTTCAGCATTTCTTCTTCAAGGGAAACGGTGTTGCCGTTCGGCTCTCCGGGCGCGTCGTCCTCGCGGATCGCGGCGGCGCGCAGGCCGGTTTCGCTGGCGGGCAGGTGACCCTCGCGCGTGGTGCGCAGGGGCAGTTCGGGCCCGGTCTTGCGGTAGGTTTCGGTGAAATCCGCGATGTCCTGCGCACGGAATCCTGGCGTGTCCGCGTTGGCCACGTTGCGCGCGATCACGGCCTGGCGTGTGCCGGCATGGACTGCCAGGCCCTGCGCCATGCGGAAGATTTCCATCTTGTCGAACATCGGGGATTCTCCCTCGGTTTCAATCAAGGCTTAAGGATGATTCCTTTAGAAACGGTAAGTGTTGACCCGGATCGGAGATGCCGCATGCCCGAAAGTCCCTTTGCCGCGCTCCAGGCCCGCATTGCCGCGCTGGCCCCGATCCGCGCGGTCGGCCGGGTGATGGCCGCGGGCAGCGGCACGGTGACCGTGTCGGGGTTGTCCGCCGAGGCCGGGCTGGGCGATCTGGTCGAGATCCGGCACGGCCGCGGCGTGCGCCGCCGGGGCGAGGTGCTTGCCCTGGCCGAGGGGGCGGTCACGGTGCTGCCCGACGGCACGCCCGAAGGGCTGTCGGTGGGCGACCGCGTCGTCCTGATGGGCCCGGGCGCGATCGCGCCGCATCGCGGCTGGCTTGGGCGGATCGTCGATCCGTTCGGCCAGCCGCTGGACGGCCGCCCCCTGATGCCGGGGCCAGAGCTGCGGCCGCTGCGCGCCGCACCGCCGCCCGCGACCGAACGGCGCGGCCTGGGTCCGCGGCTGGGCACCGGCCTGACGGCCTTCGACACGCTGTTGCCGATTGTGCGCGGCCAGCGGATCGGGCTGTTCGCCGGGTCGGGCGTCGGCAAGTCCAGCCTGCTGGCCAAGTTCGCGCGCGGGGTTCAGGCCGACATGGCGGTGATCGCGCTGGTCGGCGAACGCGGCCGCGAGGTGGGCGAATTCGTCTCTCATGTGCTTGGCCCCGAGGGAATGGCGCGCTCGGTGATCGTCGCCGCCACCTCGGACCAGTCGCCGATGGTCCGCCGCCGGGCGGCCTGGGCGGCGATGGCGGTGGCCGAACATTTCCGCGACGACGGCCACCACGTCCTGTTCCTGGCCGATTCCGTGACCCGGTTTGCAGAGGCGCACAGGGAACTGGCGCTTGCGGCCGGTGAACCCGCCGCGCTGCGCGGCTATCCGCCCTCGACCGCGCAGGCGATCATGTCGCTGGCCGAACGCGCCGGGCCGGGTGTCGACGGCATGGGCGACATAACGGCCGTCTTTTCGGTTCTCGTGGCCGGTTCGGACATGGAAGAGCCCGTCGCGGACATCCTGCGCGGGGTGCTGGACGGCCATGTCGTCCTGGACCGGCGGATCGCGGAACGCGGGCGGTTTCCGGCGGTCGACCTGCTCAGGTCGGTGTCGCGCAGCCTGCCGCGCGCCGCCAACGGCGCCGAGAACGCGCTGATCGCGCGGGCGCGCAGGCTGCTCGGCGCCTATGACCGGGCCGAGATGATGATCCAGGCGGGGCTGTACGCAGCGGGCTCCGACCCCGAGATCGATGCCGCGATCAAGGCCTGGCCCGGGCTTGACGCGTTCCTGTCCGAGGACTCGCCGGGCGATGTCGATGCAAGTTTCGCGCGCCTCGCCCACGTTCTGGCCGTGGCCGGACCCTTGCCCGATGCGGCCGGGACCGGCGCCGCCCAGAGGTGATCCTTCCCGGACCGGCTCAGCCGCCGAGAAGGGTCAACGCGATCTGACCCGAGCTGTAGCCGGCCGAGCCGGCACTGATCTCGGAGCGGACCAGGAACATCTTGATCAGCTGCTCGCGCTTGTCGGGGTCGGCGAACTGCGCAGCGTCGGAACTGCCGAACAGGGCCTCGGCCTTTTCGCGATAGACCTCGAGCTGGCGGTCAAGATCGATGGCGGCGAAGGAGGTCGGCAGGCCGAAGGCGGTGTCGAACACCTGTCTCAGGGGGCTCGACCCCATGATGCTGAACCACTTGGAATCGTCGCCGGACGAATTCGAGGCGAGATCGGTCAGTTCCCGTTCGACGTTCAGCGCCAGGCGCATGTCGTCGTTCTGTTCGCCCACTGCGATCTCGAAGCTGCGCTCGCGATAGGCTTCGGCGATCTCCTCGGCAAAGCCGGGCTCCTGGGTGCGCGGGGCGCCCACGCCGCCGAAGCCGAATGCCTCGGCCAGCTTGAAATAGCTCTTGTCGGCAAGCTTGTTGGCCAGGGCGTCCCTTGCGCTGGTACCCTCGGACAGAACCTTGCGGATGAAGAATTTCGACCCGATGTCGTCCTGCAGGCCGAACGCCCCCAGCGCCACCTTGAGCAGGCGGTAGTCGCCCACCAGTTCTTCGGCGTTGGTGACCTTGCCGATCTTCTCGGCGAAGTAGTCCAGATCGCGCTGGACCACGGTGCTCTTGTTGAAGGCTTCCTGCTGGCGCTCCATCGTGCGTTCGAGGAAGCGCCAGCCGGCGTACCCGCCGAGTGGGACGACGGGCTGAAAGCTCATGACGGCCTCGCGCCCGCCAGCAGGCGTTCCTCGCGCGGCAGCAGGCTGCGCAGCGCCTTGAGCACCTGGTAGTATTCCGCGCCCAGCACCGCCTCGGTGGCCAGCGTCAGCTGGGTCCGGCTGTCATGGTCGGTCAGGACCTGGCTCAGCTGTTCGATCCCGCGCAGCAGTTGCGGGCGGATGTCGTCGGGCACGGAATCGCCCGACAGAACCAGCTGGGCCATGTAGCAGACCCGGCGCACCGGCGTGTTCACCTCTTCGGGGTGGATCGCGTCGCGCAGGCGCAGGATGTTGGCATTGGGCGTCTTGATCGACAACCGGGTGCGGCGGTCGCCATTCTCGATCACCGCGCCGTTGACGAGGACCCGTTCCTTGGGGCCAAGCTTGAGGACAAGACCGCTCATGCCGAAGCCTCCGATTTCCCGAGGCCGCGCATGATGGCGGTGTTGACCTCGACCAGCGGGCCGATATCGGCCTTGCCGTTCAGCACCTCGCGGCTGTGATGGGTGGTGAATTCGAACAGGTAGAAGATCCGCGCGCGCAGTGCCTGGGGCAGTCCGTTGTCGCCATCGGCGACATCGGCGGCGAGCATCGTCCAGAGCTTGCGGTTCTCGTGGATCGCCGCGGCCAGCGCGGGATAGTTCCGGCGCCCGGCGCCTTCGGCGGCCTTGAGCCGGGCGGTGATGCGGGCGAAGGCCGCGTATTCGGTGGCGCGGGGGGTGCGGGTCTGGGCCTGGGTGGGGGCCGAATAGGCAGTCCGGGCCATGTGCAGGGCGTTCATGCTGTGTCCTTCCGTTCTGAGAGGGGGCTAGGTCCGTCAGGAAAGGGCCGGGGCTTTTGCCCCGGCCCTGCCTTGCCTTAGCGGAAGAGCGACAGCAGGTTCTGCGGCGCCTGGTTGGCGATCGACAGCGACTGGGTGGCAAGCTGCTGCTGCACCTGCAGCGCCTGGAGCCGGGCCGAGGTGGCCTCCATGTCGGCATCGACCATCGCGCCGATCCCGGTCTTCATCGAGTCCATCAGCTTGCTGACGAAGTCGTTCTGGGTTTCGAGCTGGTTCTGCGAGGTGCCGAAGGCGGCGGCGGCGTCGATCGCGGTCTTGATCAGTCCGTCGATCGAGGCCAGAGCCGCGTTGGCGCCGGTGCTGTCGCCGCCGGTGACGTCGATCGCACTGAGGCCACCCAGCTTGCCCGACCCCTCGTTCAGATACTGGGCCGAGACCGACAGACTGTTGGCGGTGTCGTTGGTAAAGGTGATCTGGTTCGCGTTCGTCCCGTCGATGGCGATCGTCAGGCGATCCGGATCGGCGGTTGTCGCGGGGGGGACGGGCGTGCCAGGAGTCTGAATGGCGAGTGAGTCGATCGCATTCTTCATGGCGACCGCCATCGCCGCGTTCTGTTGCGCCGCGGCCCCTGCGTCAGCGATCTCCTGCGAGAACTTGACCGAGACCGTCTGGTCGCCAATGGTCAGATTCAGCGAGTCGCCGACGGTCATCGTGCTGGTGTCGATCGCGATCGACCCCGTCCCGCCGGTCGCGCCGAGGGTGAACGCCGTGCGGTCGGTGGCCGCGGTGACGCCCGTGGAATCGGTGGTGAACGCATTTGCTGCCACATATCCGCCGATCGACAGATCCTGCGCCTTGACGTTGATCGAGGCCGTGGCAACGTTCCCCGAAGAATCGCGGTTGAGCGAGGACAGCACGTCCATGTCGTCGCCGTTGTTGATGAGGTTGACGCCGTTGAACTGGGCCGCCCCGACCACCGATGCGACCTGATCCCTCAGCGCGCTGATGTTGTTCTGAATCTTCTGCCGCTCGTCGGCGTTCGAGGCACCCTTGGCCTGGACGATCTGGTCCTTCACCTGATTCAGCAGGCCGGTGATCGATTCCGCCGCGTTACGAGCCACCGAAACGGTGGACTCGGCGCTCGACAGGCCGTCCGAGATCTTCTTGAAGCCCGACACGTCCGCCTCCATCGTCTTGGCGATGGCCCAGACCGCGGCGTTGTCCTTTGCGGAGTCGATCGACTTGCCGGTCGAGATCTCCGACTGAACCTTGGACAGGTTCGAGTTGATGCTTTTCAGGGTCTGCAGCGCGACCATTGCGCCGGTATTGGTATTGATGCTGGACATGGGTTCAGTCCTTCCTTTTCGTATGGCGCTTTGCGCCACGGGTTGATGCCGCCGATCAACGACGATCCAATGGTGTTCTCACCCGTACGGCTGTGGAGGTATCCCGTGCCGTGCCACCCGTCTTCTGGGTGCGATCCCGAGCATTTCAACTGCGGGTTAAACGACGGCTAATGAACCAAGGTTTTAGCGGGGCGTTTGGGCCAAAATAAGGCCTAGGCGCGGCGGGTCAGCGACCCTTGCGTGGCACCGATCTTGCTGGTTTGCCCGCTCTGGTCATAGGTGCTCAGCGGTTCGGCCGGCTGGCGGGCGCGGCGCAGGGTGGCCATGGCGGCATCGACGCCGCGCCTGACCGCTTCGATCAGTTCGGCGTTGCGCTCGGCCAGCGCACGCAGCCGCGCAAGCGTCGCCGGGTCGGTCACGGGGTGCGCGGCCAACTCGGCCACCATGCGCTCCTTCTCCTCGGCAAGCGCGTTGAGGAGTGGGAAATCGGCGCGTCTCAGCGCCGCGCGTTCGCGCAGCAGCAGATCCTCGATCGGGTCATCCGTGGTCATCCATCCGCTCCTTCAGGGCTTCGAACAATTGCTCGGCAAGGCCGATTCCCCCGGCCCGGACCAATTCATGGGCCTGCGCCTCGCGCAGGAACGAGGCGAACTGCGCTTCGCCCGGCCCGCCGGTAAAGGCGCCCTTCGCCTCTCCCAGTCCCGCGTGTTTCAGCATTTCCGAAAGGAACTGCGCCTCCAGCTTTTGCGCGGCCTCGCGCAGGGGGGCGTCGCGGAGATTGGGGCCGGTGGTCTGCATGGCTGGGGAGGTGACGGGGGGAAGCATGGCGGTTTCCCTAAATTGCGACTCGTTTTCCCGGTTATGACGCCCAAGCGGTAAAGAAGCGGTAACCGGTTGGCGGCCAATCTGCCCGGGACCAGTGGCAGAAGTCCGGCGATGCGCATGCAGTATTTTCCCGTATTCGACTCCGTGGGGGGCAATGTTCCCGCAACGCCCGACGCCGCACGCCCGGGCGCGGCGCCGCCGGGCGGCGAGCCGGGCGCGTTCCTCAGCACCTTTGCGCAGATGCCCCAGGCCGGCATCCGCACTCCGGGGACCGAGATTCCGTTGGCGGTACAGCTGATCCCGAACGCGGCCGGGGGCCAGGGTGCGCAAACCGCGGTGTTCGTCCTCGATGCGGCTGGCGTCTTGCCGGATCCGGCGCTGCCGGGCATGGCCGCCATCGACGGGGTACCGATCCCCTCCACGGGCGGCCCGGTGCTGCCGGTCGACTGGCCCGCCGGCGCCGAGCCGCTGCCGGACGGCGAAGGCGATCCGGGGACGGCCCCCCCGGCGTCCAATGGCGAACCCGGCGAGACTCCGTCCGTGCCGCCACCCGGGGCCGTGCCTGTCCTTGCGATGGCCATCGCGGCACAGGGCCCCGTGCCTGCGGCCCCACACCCGTCCGATGCCGCTGGTATTGCCGTGCAGGGGGCGGGTGTGGGGCCGGCCTGGCCTCTGTCCGGCGATCGCCGCGCCCTCGGCCTGCAGGTGGCTGGGGCCGCGCAAACGCCGCGATCCGGCGCAGCACCGGCGTCCGGCGCGACGTCCGATGCACTGCCGGCGGGTTCCCCGGCCGAACGCCGATCGGCGGTGGAGGCGGTACAACCGCGGTCTGCCCTCGTGGGGGCAACCGCCGCTGACGGCGTCGTGGCGGGCAGCGGCACCCGGCGCGACCCGATCGGGGAGGGGACGACCGTTCCGCCTGCGCCGCCCGACGCAACCACCCGGATCGAGGGCGAGGCCCGGACACAGGCCGAGAGACCGCAAGCCGCCCCGGTGACGCCGCGCGCTGGTGGTGGCCTGTCAGCGGAAGGCGCTTTGCCGCAAGAGACCCGGACGGGCGAGCGCCGGTCCGGGGACGGTCTGCCCGCCGCAGGTGCCGTGCCTGCCGCGGCTGGTCCCGGCGACCCCGGCCGGAGCGATGGCAAACCCGCCCTGCTTCAGGCCTCTCTCTCGGCGCCGTCCGGGCTGGCGGGCGGCATGATGCCAGCAGCACAATCGGCGCCGGGGCAAGCCGCCGCCGCCGCCGCGGACCTGCCGTCATCCGGTCCCGAGGACGCAGCGTCTGACACGCAGACGCGAACCGCCGCGCAGGCCCAGCTTCGCCAGGCGGCCGAGGCGCCGCCATCGCAACCCGCTGCGCCCGCCCCCGCTGGCAAGGAGGCGTCCGCGCCACCGCGCGAGCGGACCGTGCCCGCCGATCTGCCGCCGTCATCCAGCAACGGGGCGCCGGCGGCAACCGCGCCTGCGACCATCGCGCCTGCAGCCCGGCCGGCGGACGAGCCCACGGCCCTGGACAGCGCCCGCACGACCGGTGCGGCGGCGGACCTCTCTGCGGTCGAGACCGCGCCGCTGGGCGACGCGCCGGTGGCCGACCGGTCCGCCTCCGAGACGGGGCGCACGGCCCCGCAGCCGCTGGATGCCCCGCGTCCGGCGATGCGGGCCATGGCCGAAGCGCTGCACCGGGCCGCGGACGGGGCCGTCGAACTGACCCTCAACCCCGAAGAACTGGGCCGGGTGCGCCTGACCCTGAACCCGGGCGAGAACGGAATCACGGTGACGATCGAGGCCGACCGCGGCGACACGCTCGACCTGATGCGCCGCCATGCCGATCTTCTGGGCAACGCCATGCGCGAGCTTGGCTATGGCGAGGTGGTGCTTGATTTCGGCGGCAAGGGTGCGCGCCAGGGACATGCGCCGCAGACCGGCCCTGCCCCGGACGGTACCGCCGATCAGACCGCGGGCCAGACCCGCATCGACGCCCCGCATCCGACCCGCCTTGCGGGCGGCAGCGGGCTTGACCTGCGCCTTTGAAAGGAGTGACCAGATGGACAGTGCGACATCCACCACCGCGACCACCGCCGCCACCACGTCCTCGGCCGCGGCAACCAAGGCCAAGAACGCCGCGATCAGCAGCGATTTCGAAACCTTCCTGAAGATGCTGACGGTCCAGATGACGAACCAGGACCCGATGAACCCGATCGAATCGTCCGATTATGCGGTGCAGCTCGCGACCTTCTCGGGGGTGGAACAGCAGGTGCAGACCAACGACCTGCTGAAGACCCTGACCGAGACCATGGGCGGCGCGGGGCTGGCGCAGTATGGCGGCTGGGTTGGAATGGAGGGGCGTGCGGCGGTCCCGGCGCTGTTTGACGGCGATCCGGTGACGATCGTGCCGACACCCGCGGCCGAGGCCGACAAGGCGCATCTGGTTGTGCGCGATGCGGATGGCAAAGAGGTGCAGCGCTTCGAACTCCCGATGGACGGTGCGCCGGTGGAATGGGCCGGCACAACCGCGGATGGAACGCCGCTTCCGGCTGGCAGCTACGGTTTCGTGGTCGAGAGCTTCCAGGACGGCGCGCGTATCGCCGAGAGCAAGGCCGAGGTCTATGCCAGGATCACCGAGGTCCGCAATGATGCCGACGGCGTCACGCTGGTGTTCGAGGGCGGCGGAGAGACACCGGCCGGCAATGTCTCGGCGCTTCGCCAGCCCTAGGATAGGGACGCATATTGTCTTGGCCGAAGCCGTGCGCATGTGACGAGGATGGTGCGGGCGTCGTAGCCTCGGCCGGCGACGATATCGCCTCTTCGGCCACCATCAGGACGGTGGACCACGGTTTCGAAATCCCGGTCTTCATGTCCTCGACCGTCGCCCGCTGCCGTCACTTCGCTACGGTCTTGGGGTTGATGCCAAGGTCCGGCTCAGCTGCGCGAGCGACGCTTGCGATCGCTTTATTGCCGCTCTGACAGCGTGCGTGGCCGTGGCGTTCCCGTGACGACCCTGTCCCATGGTGCTTCCTTCCATCCCTTCGAAAGGATCGAACCATCAAACCGTGGGATCAAACACCTCGGTCCGCCGGTGCGCGGTTACCGGGCCGTCGCCCGCCGCCCTGATCCGGGCCACGGCCGCGTCGATCGGTTCGTGAGCCACGGACATCGTGCGGGCGCTGGCGTGGATCAGCGTGCCTGGGTCGGCCACCAGTGCGACATGGCCCTTCCAGAACAGGAGATCGCCGCGTGCGGGTGGCGTGGCCCCGGGCAAGGCCCGGCCCAGGGCACGTTCCTGCTGGTCGCTGTCGCCCGGGCAGGTCCGCCCGCAGGCCAGCCAGGCGGCCTGCACCAGCCCCGAGCAGTCGATCCCCCAGATCGAGTTGCCGCCCCAGAGATAGGGCGTGCCGAGGAAGAGTTCCGCCACCGTCACCGGGTCGGCAAAGTGCGCATCGGCAGGCCGCAGGTGGGGTTTCGGGACGAACCAGCCCTCGGCGGTCTCGCAGAAGGTGCCGTGCTCGCCCACCACGCACAGCCGCGTGCCAAAGCCGAGGCTCCAGATCTCGGGGCGCTTGAGGTCGGGCGCGGTATAGGCGTGGGTGGCAGGGACGGCGACGACATGGGTGGGGTCGGGCGCGCTGTCCGACAGCGCCTCGGCGGGCACATAGCCGACATACCCGTCGCGCGCGGCCCAGCCGAAGGCATAGCCGTCCCGGACCTCCAGCACCTCGACCCCCTCGCCGAGGACAAGCTGGCGTTCGCGCGCGCCGCCGGGGGCGCGGAACAGATCTGTAAGGGGCCGCTTGACGCGGTGCAGGACAGGCCGGACGAACCGCGCAGCCTCGACCTTGCCCACGAGGTGCAGCGCCGCGACGCGGCCGTTGGCGGGCGTCTCGCGCCGGTCGCCGGTCACAGGCCCAGCGCCCCGGGCAGGGCGCCCAGGATCGCCCGCGCGCCCTGCCCGACACCGCCCTTGGGCCGGGCGGGGGCGTCGGCGGGTTGCCAGCCGTAGATGTCGAAATGGGCATAACGCGCTTGCGCGACGAAACGGCGCAGGAACAGCGCCGCGGTGATCGACCCCGCGAAACCGCCCCTGGGCGCGTTGTCGAGATCTGCGATGCCGGGCTCGATCATCGTCTCGTAGGGCGCGTGGAACGGCATCCGCCAGACCGGGTCGGCGGCGTCCGTGGCCGCGCTGGTCAGCGCCGCGGCCAGCCCGTCGTCATCGGTGTAGAACGGCGCGATGTCGGGGCCGACCGCGACGCGCGCCGCCCCGGTCAGCGTCGCCATCGAGATCAGCAGGTCGGTCTCCTCTTCGCAGGCCAGCGCCAGCGCGTCGGCCAGCACCAGCCGCCCCTCGGCATCGGTGTTGTTGACCTCGACACTCAGCCCGTTGCGCGCCCGCAGGATGTCCTGCGGGCGGAAGGATGCGGAGGACACCGAGTTTTCCACCGCCGGGATCAGCACGCGCAGCCGCAGCGGCAGCCCCAGCGCCATGATCGCCTGCGCCAGCCCCATCACGGACGCGGCGCCACCCATGTCCTTCTTCATCAGGCCCATGGACTCGCCGGGCTTGAGGTTCAGCCCGCCGGTATCGAAGCACACCCCCTTGCCCACCAGCGTCAGCCGCGGGCCCGCCTCGCCCCAGCGCATCTCCAGCAGGCGGGGGGCCTGCGGCCCGGCCCGGCCGACCGCATGGATCAGCGGGAAATTCCGCGCGATCAGGTCCTCGCCGCGCACCGCGCTGGCGGTTGCCCCGTGGCGCGCGGCCAGTGCGAACAGCGCGTCCTCCAGCGCCTCGGGGCCCATGTCCGAGGCGGGGGTGTTGATCAGGTCGCGGGTCAGCCATTCAGCCGCGGCCAGCGCCTCGACCCGGGCCGCGTCGACACCCGCGGGCGCCTTGAAACCGGCCTTGGGCGGGGTCTGCGCCCGGTAGCGGTCGAACCGGTAGGACGCCAGCAGCAGGCCCAGCGCCTCGGCCTCCAGCGCGGCGCCCGCAAGGTCGGTTTCCATGTGAAAGACGCCCTCGGGCAGCCGGGCCGCCGCGCCTGCAAGGTGAAACCGCCCTCGCGCCCGCCGGGCGGCGTTGCCAAGACCCGCGGCGGCCCCGGCAAGGGCGCCATCGGTGCCCGGCAACAGCGCCACCTCGCCCAGCCCCGCGGCGAATCCGGTCGCCGTCAGCCAGGCCGCCTCGGCCGCCGGACGGGTGGCGCGCCAATCGGCAAACGCCTCCTCCTCGACGACGTGAAGCGGCAGCGACGGCGCGTCGGGCGCGGCGAAACGGGGCGGCATGGGCGGACGGGCCTCCGGTCAGGGTGCGGGATGGACCCCGACCCTACCCGGTTCCGCCGCGCCCGCAAGCGGGTTCAGCCAGAGCGGTGCTGCAACTCGGCGGCGATCCGGAAGGACCGCAAGGCGATCCGCCGCAGCCGTGCCATCGTGGCGGCCACCGCAACCTGGTCACCCGACTGCACGGCCCGTGACACGCCCCTGGCGGCTACCGACAGGCTGAGCAGCCCCAGTGAGTCGCCCAGCGCGCGGATCTGACCGGAAAGGTCGATGCAATCGCCCGGCCGCACCTGTTCCGAGGCCAGATCGAGGCAGACCATCAATTCCTCCAGCCGCTCGACCGACAGCGACATCAGATGCGCCGCCCGGGTCTCGCCCAGTTCGACGAAAAGGTCCGCCAGCCGATCCGAGTCCACACTCAGCGGTTCGTCCTGACGCATCACAACAACTCGGGACACTCGCACCCCTCCGGGAAAAGTTTGCACCACACCTGCGGGGACACTGGGCCCACAGCGTCAAGAAAGCGTTGCGGCCCACGGCCGAAATCTCTCGAATTTCGGGCAAATGCGCATTATGCACCCGCAGAGAAAACGGAGAACGTGATGCACAACGCCCGCCCGCTGCCGCAGTATCTTGTCCAGCGCTACCATGGCTGGAAAGCGACAATTCATGCCGAGAACAAGGCCTGGTACCGCCGCCTCGCAGAAGAGGGCCAGCGGCCGCGCGCGATGGTGATCTCGTGCTGCGACTCGCGGGTCCATGTCACCTCGATCTTCGGCGCGGACGAGGGCGAATTCTTCATCCACCGCAATATTGCGGGCCTCGTGCCGCCCTATGCGCCCGACGGGGGCAACCACGGCACCTCGGCCGCGGTGGAATACGCCGTCACCGTTCTGAAGGTCGCGAACCTGCTGGTGGTGGGCCATTCCAAATGCGGCGGTGTGCGCGGCTGCCACGACATGTGCGCGGGCCTTGCCCCGCAACTGGAGGAGAAGACCAGCTTCATCGGCCGCTGGATGGACATCCTGCGCCCCAGCTACGAGCGGACGCAGGGCATCGGGGACGAGGATGTCCGGCTGGAAGCGATGGAGAAGGACGCGGTTCTGGTCTCGATCGAGAACCTGATGACCTTCCCCTTCGTGAGGTCCGCGGTCGAGGCCGAGGATTTGGCGCTGCACGCGCTCTGGAACGACATCGGCGAAGGCAATGTCGAGTATTTCGACCCGGAAAAGGGCCAGTTCCTGGCGGTCTGACCCTTTTCCCGGCGGCCAGCCCGCCTAGAATTTGCGTGGGAACCAAAGAGGGCGGTCTTGGGTGACATCCTGAACCTTGCGGCGGGCAACCTGTTGTCGCCGATCATCCTCAGCTTCGCGCTGGGCCTGGCCGCGGCGCTGGCGCGGTCCGATCTTTCCGTGCCCGAGGCCGCGGCCAAGGCGCTGTCGCTCTACCTGCTGTTCGCGATCGGCTTCAAGGGCGGCGCAGGCGTGGCGGCGCACGGACTGGACGGAACGCTTTTGCTGGCGCTGGTGGCGGGGCTGGTCCTGTCGGCGGGCCTGCCCTTCGTGGCCTATGCGCTCTTGCGCGCGATGACCCGGCTGGGGCCGGTCGATGCGGGCGCGGTCGCGGGTCATTACGGCTCGATCTCGATCGTCACCTTCGTCGCCGCGACCTCGGTGCTGGCGGGCCAGGGAATCCCGGCCGAGGGCTTCATGGTCGCCGTCGCCGCGATCATGGAGGCGCCCGCGATCCTGGCGGCCCTTTGGCTGGTGATGCGCCGGGGCGGGCAAACCGAGATGGAATCGGGGATCTGGCGCGAGATCCTGCTGAACGGATCCATCGTGCTGCTGCTGGGGGCCTTCGCCATCGGCTGGATCACCGGCCCGGGGGGACTGGCCGAGATCGAAAGCTTCATCGTGGCGCCCTTCAAGGGCGTGCTCTGCCTGTTCCTGCTGGACATGGGGCTGGTCGCGGGCCGCAACTTGCGCGACAGCCGGGGTGTCATCACGCCGGGCCTGCTGGCCTTCGGGGTCCTGATGCCGCCCATCGGCGCGCTGTTCGGCCTTGCCGCGGGGCTGGCGCTGGGCCTCAGCCTCGGCGGTGTCGTGCTTATGATGACTCTGGCGGCCTCGGCCTCGTATATCGCGGTGCCGGCGGCGATGCGGGTGGCGCTTCCCCAAGCGAACCCATCGATCTACCTGACGCTGTCGCTGGGGATCACCTTCCCGTTCAACCTGACGCTGGGCATTCCGCTTTACCTTGCGGCGGCCCGCCTCGTCACCGGAGGATAGCCGCATGCAGACCCATGCCGCGAAACGGGTAGAGATCATCATCGAGGCGCCGATGGAACGCCGTCTGACCGAGGCGCTGCACAAGGCCGGGGTCACGGGCTACACCGTTCTGCCGGTCCTCGGCGGCACCGGCCGGTCGGGGACGTGGAGCCGCGAGGGCCAGGTCGGCCGCGCGGGCGGCATGGTGGCGGTGATCTGCCTGATCCGGCCCGACCGGCTGGACGGCCTGCTGGATGCGGCCTTCGCCGTGGTCGAACGCCATATCGGCGTCGTCTCGGTCACCGATTGCCAGGTGCTGCGGGCGGAACGGTTCTGATCCCGGCCCCATCCGGGCAAGGATAGGACCGAAAAAAGTCCGATGAAATTCCGATACGCGGATCCTACTGCAGGACCATGCCTTCGGGCCAGGTCATCCGGGTGGATAGCGACACCTCGCGCGTCTCGCCCGCCCCCAGGTCGAAGCGCCATTCCAGCACCCCGCGCTTTCCGTCGATATCGGTCTCGGCGGGGTCCGGCGTGGCCTGCCAGGTGATCTTCAGGTCCTGCTGTTCTGAATAGGGCACGCGGTCGACCAGCCGGATCGGCCAGGCCTCGCCGGTCAGGTTCTTCGCCTCGATCCGCACTTCCTCGACCCATTCGTTCGCCTTGCGGATCACGCCCCGGTCGCCTTCGGTCCGGTCCAGCACCTGCCGGGTCAGCCGTAGCCCGTCGATCGGTCCGAAGGCCAGTTCGGCCTCGCCGCCCGCGGGAATCGCCGCGATCGGCTGCTGGCCCACGAAGCGGCCATCGAGATGAAACAGCGCCTCGCCTGTGGGCAGGATCACCTCGTCCGAGGCATTGGTGAACTCGGCCACGACAAAGGCGGTCGCATCCCACAGCGGGGCCGCGCGCGCGGCGATCTCGGCCGGGGATGTCAGCGTGCCCAGCGCCAGCCGCACCCGGTCGGCCCCGGCGGCGATGTCGACGGGCTGGGGATAGGCATAGCTGACCGACAGACCATCGCTTAGGGCCTGGGCGATCTCGACCGCCGGGGCGGGCATCGGCGCGTCGTCGATCGCGGCGCCCACCGTGGCGCTTTCCATTGCCGCCCGCGGGCGCTTGAACATGTCGTCTGGGTCGCCGATCCGCCGCAGCTCGGGCCAGACGGGGCTTGGCGCGGCCTGCTCGCTGGGGCGCACGGTCGACAGGGTCAGCGCGACGCCTGCCCAGTTCTCGCCGGTGTCTTGCGACACGAAGGCGCCCCGCTCGATGGCGAGGAGCCCCTCGGCACGGTCAAGCCTCAGGTCGTAGACCGGCATCCAGCCGGCCTCGGGGATGGTATAGCTGACGCTCAGTTCGCCCGACGCCGCCGCCTCCGCGGACACCTCGACCGCGACCAGCGCCCGCGCCTCGTCCTCGGGGACCAGCGCGGCGAGCGTCTGGCGCGCCTCGTCCAGCGCCTCGCGCAGATCCTTCAGGCCCCGGTCGGCGGCGGCGGCGCGCTCTTCGGCGGCAAGCGCCTTGCGCAGGGCCTCAAGCGTCTTGTCCTCGATCATCGCCGCGATGTCGCGCAACGCGCCGACATCGAGCGGCGCGCCGGCCTGTCCCGAGCCGATGCGGCCCAGGAAGGCTATGCGCGCGCGCGCGGCATCGGCCTCCAGCCGGATCGCGTCGACCTCGGCCTCGGCGGTGCGCAACTGGTTCTCCAGATCCTCGACCGTTGCCTCGGCCGACTCGAGCAGCGCGGTCTTGAGCGGCGTGCGGGGCGGTACGAAATCCGACCGTGCGCTGACGCTGCCCAGCGTGGCACCCTCGACCGCCACGCGCACGCCGGCCAGCGGCGTGGATTTCGGCAGGTCGGTCAGGATCAGCCGATGGCGGCCCGCCGGCATCTCGAACGCGACCCGGCGGGTGACGCTTGCGCCGTAGGGATACAGCGTGACCGCGGTCACGGTACTGGCAAGCGGGATGTCATCGGCCCACAGGGCGGTGGGGGTCAGGGCCAGGCAAAGGACAAGGGCGCGCATCGCAGGATCGCTCCGTTTGGGGGTCTTGCGATGCAGGGTGCGGCAGCGGGGCACGGGTTGGCAAGGGCAAGCTGCGCATACCCCCGCGCAAGGGGCCCGGATTGTGCCGGGCCCGCGCGCTGGTCGAAACGCTTGGGCCTTGCGGTTGGCGGGCCTTGCGGCCCGGACCGCCTCTCACCCCTTCTTGAGGGCGCGCTGGCCAAGGACCTCGGCGATCTGCACCGCGTTCAGCGCAGCACCCTTGCGCAGGTTGTCGGACACCACCCACAGGTTCAGCCCGTTCTCGATCGTCGAATCCTGACGGATGCGGCTGACGAAGGTGGCGTAGTCGCCCACACATTCGATCGGGGTCACGTAGCCGCCCGGTTCGCGCTTGTCGATCACCATGACGCCGGGCGCCTCGCGCAGGATGTCGCGCGCCTCGTCCTCGTCCAGGAAGTCCTCGAACTCGATGTTGACCGCCTCGGAATGGCCGACGAAGACCGGCACCCGCACGCAGGTCGCGGTGACCTTGATCGCGGGGTCCATGATCTTCTTGGTCTCGGCGACCATCTTCCATTCTTCCTTGGTCTCGCCGGAATCAAGAAAGACGTCGATCTGCGGGATCACGTTGAAGGCGATCTGCTTTGGATAGACGCTGGGCGCGACCTCCTGGCCGGGCACGAAGATGCCCTTGGTCTGGTTCCACAACTCGTCCATCGCCTCTTTCCCGGAACCCGACACGGATTGATAGGTAGAGACCACAACGCGCTTGATCCGGGCGCGGTCGTGCAGGGGCTTCAGCGCCACCACCATCTGCGCGGTGGAACAGTTGGGGTTGGCGATGATGTTCTTGCGGGAATAGCCCATCACCGCGTCGGCGTTCACTTCCGGAACGACAAGCGGCACGTCCGGATCGTAGCGGTAGAGCGAGCTGTTGTCGATCACCACGCACCCGGCCTTGGCGGCCTTGGGCGCGTATTCCTTGGTTGCGTCGGAGCCGATCGCGAACAGCGCGATGTCCCAGCCGGTGAAATCGAACGTGTCCAGATCCTGGGTCTTGAGAGTCCGGTCGCCAAAGCTGACCTCGGTGCCCAGAGAGCGGCGCGAGGCAAGCGCGGCGATCTCGTCGACCGGGAACTGGCGTTCCGCCAGGATGTTCAGCATTTCGCGGCCCACGTTGCCCGTGGCGCCAACGACGGCGACCTTGTAGCCCATCGGGTGGCTCCTGTTCTTCTCGGGTGGATTCCCGGGCGCGAGCCTTACAGGAAAGGGCACGCGGGCGAAAGGGCCGTTCAGGGCCGCGCAACGCGCCGGCGGCGCGGTTCAGCGCGAGAAGCAGCTCGGCCGCTGGCCGAAGCCCGAGGCGGTGCAGATGTGCGATCCCTGTCCGTGGCGACTGTCAAGCCGGCGGGCCAGCACCTTGCGCTCCCGCTCGGACAGCACCGTGTCGGCCTTGGGCTCGGGGTAGAGCCAGCGCATGACCGAAGCCCCGACGATCGCCTGCCGTTGGACCACCTTGCCGTCGGCCAGGGCCGGTGCGGCGCTGAGCATGAGGCCTGCGGCCGCGGCGGCGGCGAGCGCCGGAATTCCGGCGCGGGCTGGTCGTCGAAGGATACGCATCGCGTTTGGTTCCTGCTTTGCCTGTACTCGGTTGCTTCGCCCGGGGGGCATGGCGTCCGCGATCCGGTCGGGTCGTCAGGACGGACCAAAGGCCCCCCAAGTGCACGAGTATCGTCTGGATGTTAAGCTTTTCTGTGGCAAAGCCGGGGCAAAGGCGAGGCGGTATCAGCCGCGGCGCCAGATACGGGCGGGTATTCGCCGAGGGCCCCCCAGATCATGGGCGGCCCGCTGCCACTTGTGCGCCGATGTCGCGATCTGCGCGTCTATTCGTCGATCACGCGGGCCTCGAATTTCCAGTTGGGCAGGCCGTAGTCGTCAGGCCAGGGATAGACCTCTTTCTGGTTGAAGTAGACGACGGCCACGAGGTTCGGGAATTGCGGATAGAGTTGCCGCACCTCGCCATTCCACTTGTCGACATAGGCCTGGCTGCCCGAATAGCCGAGTTCCGCGACCACCACCGGCTTGCCGAAGGGTTCGACACGCGCATAGCGGGGCCCGAGGATCTTTTCGAAGGACTGCTCTTCGCCAAGGATTTCCTGCTCCCACGGCTGCAGGCCAAAGACCGACAGGCCGATGATGTCGACATAGTCGTCGCCGGGGTAATAGGGGGTCAGCTGCTCGTAGCCGAGAGGCGACCACATGTAGTTCACCCTGGGCGCCTGGGCACGGCAGACGTCCACCAGCCGGCGATAGGCGGCGATATAGGTCTCGGGCTCCCAGTTGGCCCAGATGAACTGCCCGCTCTCGTCCTCCATCTCCTGCGCCCAGCGTACGGTGACGGGGCTTTCGAACAGGTTCAGCACGGCGCAGATCGAGGCCATGTAGCGGTCGTATTCGCCCGAGGCGATGCCCTGTTGCAGGATCTCGGGGGTGTTCCGCTCGCTGCGGTTCCAGGTCCAGGGCTCGATCGTCGCCAGGATAGACCGGCCGCGTTCCAGCGCGTAGGCGTCGGCCTCGATCAGGCTGGGCAGGAACACGTCCTCCCAGGGCAGGAACAGATGCTCGATGGTGACCTCGGGATCGTCCGCAAAGACCCCGTCGGGGTCATAGACGCCGAAGGGCAGGTCGCCCGGCGGGGCGGATTCCGCACGTGCCGTGGCCGTCAGGCAAAGCGCCATGACAAGCCCCGCGACGGTGGATTTCAGAGCGTAGGCCATGATGTGTTCCTTACTCGATGATCGGTCACCGTTCCTGGCGGCCGAACGGAAGGTCGAACGAGTAGTGCATGCTCTTCCGCCCTCCCTGCCCGGCGCCGGAAACCAGGAATTCCAACTTGGTGAACTGGTAGGGACCCAGTCCCGTTGACAGATAGTGCAGGCTTTGCATGCCCCTGAGCCACCCCGAAAATGCCATCAGTCCCAACAGCGACACCACAACCGCGACCTGCGGGCCATAGCGGAACAGAAGTCCCGGCCAGTCTGGCATATTCTGCCGCATATGGTGGACAATCGCCACGGCGAGAACGATCAGGTAGAGAAATGCGTTGAAAAGACACAGAAGGTAGAACCCCGCCGCGTTCCCGGCATCCTCGACCAGGATAACCGGCAGTATCGCCATCAGCGCCAGAACGACATAGGGAACAAGCACGCGGAAAGGCAGCCTTGCCTCTGCCGAGGCGCCCTTGGGCGTGATCCGGAAATCGACGAAACGGCCAGTCAGGCTGTCGCGCACCGCCATCACGCAGCCCCAAAGCACCCAGGGCCATTGCGCGCATTGGAACAGACCCTTTTCCCAGCTTATCACCCTGGCGTCGATGGGCCTGAACAACCCGTCGGCCCTCAGCTGGTAGGCGATCAGGATGAAGGCCAGCATCACCGGCAGGCTGTGCCCGACAAAGGCCGGATATGTGACATCGGCATAGCGTATGTCGAATAGGACTGCGGTCACCGGCACCAGCATCGTCGCCGCCATGAACAGGGCGAACGTCGGATACCAGAGCTGCGAGAAAAGGAACTGGAACTTGAGGATCGGCCGGAGCCCCGCGAAGTAGCGCGGCGTATAGCGCAGGAACAGGGTCACAAGGCTGCGCGACCACTGGAATTCCTGGGTCAGCATGTCGGCAAAGGTTACCGGCCCGTCGCCGATCGCGATCGCGTCGAAGGCGTGCACCCCCCGCCAGCCATGGGCGTTCATCATCATCGAGGTGGAATGATCCTCGGCAAGCTCCGGCCCGAGCCCGCCGATCTCGCGCAGCGCCGTCGTGCGCACCGCGTAATGCGAGCCGATGCACATCGGCGCCCAGCCATTGGAATAGCCCGCCTGCAGGATGCCGTGGAACATTCCCTCGTGGTCAAGCCGCATCCGCGCGGCCCAACTGTCCCGGGCGTTGCTGGCACAGATCGACGGCGCGCTGACATAGCCGACCTCCGGATCGACGAAGCCGCGCAGCACCTCGCGCAGATAGCCCGGTTGCGGCACGTGATCGGCATCAAGCTGCGAGACGAAGTCGTAACCGTCATAGCCGAAATGATCGTAGAAGAAGGCCAGGTTGCCTTCCTTGCACCGGGTCCGGCGGGGCCATTCGGCCCGGTGGTAGTCGGGCCGGTCCTTGCGGGTCGAGACCTTGACGCCGTGGGCGGCGCACCAGGCAAGCGTTTCGGGGGCGGGATTCTCGTCGGCAAGCCAGGTGTCGTGCGGCCAGTCCTGCGCCAGCATCCCCTCGAGCGTGCGGCGCACCACCTCGAACGGCTCCGACGGGCTTTTCGTGACGACCATCGCGACCCGCGCGCCCTGCATCCGGGACAGGTCGCCGGAGGGGCGGCAGGCCCGCAACATCACGGTCAGGAAATAGGCCTGAAGGAACATGATCCAGGCCACCGCCAGGGTGACGACCAGATAACGCAGTGTGCCGATATTGTGGTGCGGCTGGAACCACCAGGCCCAGAACCAGACCACGGTCGCCACCCACAGCAGCACCGACAACCGGTACCGCATCTTCATGCCCGGCGAGTAGACTGAAACCAGGTGGCGCGGGCGGCCGCGCGCGCGATATCCGTCAGGGAGTCGCGTCATCGCCGAGCTTCATCCCGAAGGCCCGCGCGGCATGGGCGACGATGGCGTCGAGGTCGCGGAAGCCGGCCGCGAATCCAAGGGCTTCTCGGGCGAAGGCGGGGTCCGCGACCAGCGCGGGCGGATCGCCTTCGCGCCGGTCCACCGCGTTCACCGGCACCGGTCGGCCCAGAACGCGCCCTACCGCATCCAGAACCTCGCGGTTCGAATGACCCGTGCCGGTCCCGAGATTGACCGAAAGGCTGCTGCCCCCCGCCTCGAGATGGCGCAGCGCGGCCAGGTGGCCCTCGGCCAGATCGCAGACATGGATGTAGTCGCGGATGCAGGTGCCGTCGGGCGTGGGATAGTCGGTGCCGAACAGGTCGAGCGCGGGCCGCCGTCCGTCCGCAGCGAAAAGCGCCAGCGGAACGAGATGCGTCTCGGGGTCGTGGCGTTCGCACAGCGTGCCATCGGGATCCGCGCCGCAGGCGTTGAAATAGCGCAGCGCCACATAGCGCAGCCCGTGCGCGCGGGCGAAATCGGCCAGCATCCATTCGCCGATCAGCTTGGTCCGGCCATAGGGGTTGATGGGGTTCTGCGGCGTATCCTCGGTGATCGGCAGCCGGTCGGGCACGCCGTAGGTGGCGCAGGACGAGCTGAAGATCACGCGCGCCAGCCCCGTCTCGCGGCAGGCGGTCAGCAGCCCCAGCATCCCGCCGACATTGTTCGAGTAGTAGAATTCCGGATCGCGGACCGAGTCGCCCACATAGGCCGCCGCGGCGAAGTGGATCACGGCGACGGGGGCGTGCGTACGGATCGCGTGGGCCACGGCCTCCCGGTCGCGGGTGTCCCCCTCGATAAGCGGGCCCCAGCGCACGGCGTCGGCATGGCCGGTGCTCAGATTGTCGTAGGCGACCGGCACATAGCCTGCCTCGGCCAGCCGCTTGCATGTGTGGCTGCCGATATAGCCGGCACCCCCGGTTACCAGAACCGCTTTCGACTGAGTCACGCCTGCACCTATTCCCCGGTCTGTCCCTGGTGGATGCGCTCGGCGAAATAGGCGATGGTCCGGTCAAGCCCCTCGCTCAACGGAACCTTCGGCGCCCATCCCAGCATCCGTCCCGCCAGCGAAATATCGGGCCGGCGCTGGCGGGGGTCGTCCTCGGGCAGCGGCCTGAAGCCGATGCGCGAGGGCGACCCCGTCTTGGCAAGAACAAGCTCGGCCAGTTCCAGCATGGTGAACTCGCCCGGATTGCCAAGATTGACGGGGCCATGCGCGGGCGCCGGCGCGGCCATCAGTCGGACCAGCCCCTCCACCATGTCGTCGACATAGCAGAAAGACCGGGTCTGTGCGCCGGTACCGTAGACGGTGAGCGGGGTGCCGGTCAGCGCCTGCACGATGAAGTTCGACACCACCCGGCCGTCATCGGGGCTCATCCGCGGGCCGTAGGTGTTGAAGATGCGGGCGATCCGGGCGTCCACGCCGTGTTGCTGGCGGTAGTGGAAGAACAGCGTTTCGGCCCCGCGCTTGCCCTCGTCATAGCATGCGCGCGGGCCCACCGGGTTGACGTTGCCCCAATACGCCTCGGGCTGTGGACTGAGCGAAGGATCGCCATACACCTCGGAGGTCGAGGACTGGACGATCCGCGCCCCATGGGCGCGTGCGAGGTCCAGCAGGTTCATCGCGCCAAGGACACTGGTCCGGAACGTGTGCAACGGGTCGATGGCGTATTTCGCCGGCGAGGCCGGACAGGCGAGGTTGAAGATCTCGGTCACCGGCTCGCCCGGATCGAAGGGCATCGCCACGTCGTGCTGGACAAAGCGGAACCCGTCGCGGCCGATCAGGTGGGCGATGTTGCCGATCGTCCCGGTCAGCAGGCTGTCGGCACAGATTACCCGCGCGCCGTCGCCAAGCAGCCTGTCGCAAAGATGAGAGCCGAGAAAGCCCGCCCCCCCGGTTACCAGAACAGATCGTCCAATCATCAAATAAGCTCCTCGGGCAATCGGAGCGGACTATGGCATCGCGAGTCGGCAAAGCCCAGCGAGACGCTTCGCCGCGCAGTCTTTTGCTTGCCGGGTCTTGCATTTGCGCACCAATGACCGGAAAGCCTTGAAATTGTATCCTTTTGATGATCAGCCCCGGGCGACGCGGACCAGGTGATTGTCCCATTGACAGGCATGCCGCCGCCGCCAGATCTCGCCCTGCGCGCCCGCCAGCGACACGATGCCGGTGCCCGCGGTGATCAGGAACCCCCGGCCCGCATCGCTGACGCCGCAGACATCCGGCCCCGCATGGCTGGCAAGGCAGGTCCCGGTCACGGTGTCGAACATCTGCACCAGCCCGCCGCGCGGCGAGGTGATGGCGACCTGTCCACTGGCGGGCGCCAGCGCGATGCTGCCCGCATAGCCCTGCATCCGCCGGTGATCCTCGTCCCCGGCGGCCAGCAGGCGGGGGGTGCCGCCCATCCGGTGCAGCCCCAGCAGCGGGGGATGCGCGGCCAGATCGCCCTCCCACTGCATCGCAAAGGCCACCAGCCCGTCGGGACCAACCGCGAGGTGCCGGATCGAGTTGCGATGCAGCGCGGGGTCCAGTTCCGTCTGGTCGACCGCCGTGCCGTCTAGCCGCAGATAGGTCAGGTTCGGGCGCATCGTGGAGAGGTTCAGCTTGGTCCGGCCCGCCTCGGGATGGGTCTCGATCCCGCCATTGGCCACCACAATCGTCTCGCCATCGGGCAGCAGGCGGGCGTCATGCGGTCCGACCCCGCCCGAGGAAAACTCGCCCAGCCGGGCATAGCCGCGGGCGGCGTCCCAGATGCCGATCACGCCGCGGGCCGCCTTGTAGTCGTTCTCGGGCGCGAACAGCAGCCCGCCATCGGCCGAGAACGCGCCGTGGCCGTAGAAATGCCGCCCCGGGGGGCTTTCCAGAACAGCCTTGCTTGCGCCGGTCACGCAGTCGATCACCACCGCAAAGGTGCCGGGGCGCCGGGCGAAGGCCACCGCCTCGGGGCGGGCCGGATGGGCGGCGGCCGCGTGGCCGCGGTCGGGCAGGGGCAGGCGGAACAGCTCGTCCCCGGTCTCGGTCAGGCCGAACAGCCAGTAGGACCGGTCGGGCAGGCGGGCCGCCGTCAGATAGGCCGGGTCGCCCGCATCGGCCCAGCCGGGTTTCGGAACCACCCCGGCGGCCAGAAGCCCCGCCAGGAATCCGCGGCGAGAGGTCATTGGTCAGTCTCCGTCCAGCGCGTTGAACCCCGCGGCAACGCCAAGGGTGGGGCCAAGGTCCTGCGCCACCACCCGGCGGATCGCGTCGACGGCCTGTTGCAGGATCTCGACCTGGAACCGGCCTTCGGGCGTTTCGACGCCTGCGAAGACCGGATCGTCCAGATCGCGGGCGATGGCGAAGGCCCGGCCATAGGCGGCGTCCAGCGCCGCGGCAGCCTCGGGGTGGCCTTCGGCCAGCATCAGCGCCAGGTCCCGCGTGCCGTCCAGCGACATCACCACGTGACGCAGCGACCGGCCCGACCGCCAGGCCTCGGCCCGCGTCGGGCGCGGTTTGTCGAAGGTACCCAGCGGGCGGCCCAGCCGCGTGTCCGAGGTGAACTGCAACCCGGTGGACACGGCCTTGAACAACTCCTGCGCGGCCTCGTCGGGGGTTCGGTAGGTATCGTTCCCGCCCGCGTCGCGCATCCTTTCGGCGTAATCGGCCCGCCAGTCCGTCAGAATGTCGGCGGCGATCCGGGCAATGTCACCCGCCATCGCCTGCACCAGCGCGCAGCGATAGGCCGCCGCGTCGTCCCCGGTGAAGGCGGGGTCGTAGATCAGGAACTCAAGCGCGTGGAACCCCCGTGCGGCGATCGATACGGTGGCGAACCCCTCTGCGGTTTCGACGACCGGATCGCGCGCCGCGATCAGGCCCGCCAGCGCCTTGGGCGTCGCGCCGCGGCTGTCGGGCCAGAAGGCCAGCGCGAAGGCCCGATCGCCCGTCTCGGTCGGGCCGAAGCGCAGGTGCGAGACGGCGATCCAGGCATCGAAGGCCGCGCCCCAGGCGGCGCGCAGCGCGGGGTCTTCGGGGGCGCAATGGTCGTCTGCCGTAGCGTCCAGCGTGGCCGATGCCTCGGCCAGCCGGGTGAACCCCGGCAGCACGTGGCCCTCGACGATGGCGGCGACCGGCGCCTCGGCGGCGGCTGTGCCAGCCCAGAGCGCGGCGACAAGGACAAGGGCGCGCCGCATCACAGGCTCTCGATGAAACGGATCAGCGCCGCGCGGTCCTCGGGCGGCATGTTGGCCACCGCGTCGCGGTGGGGCTCGGCCTCGCCGCCGTGCCACAGGATCGCCTCGAGGATCGACCGTGCCCGCCCGTCGTGCAGGAAATGGGTGTGGCCGCTGACCCGTTCCGTCAGCCCCAGACCCCACAGCGGCGCGGTGCGCCATTCCCGCCCCGTCGCCCGCGCCTCGGGCCGGTTGTCGGCCAGCCCCTCGCCCATGTCGTGCAGCAGCATGTCGGTATGGGGCCAGATCAGCTGAAAGCTTTGCGCCGGCCGGTCCTTGAGCCGGTGCGTGACGAAGGCGGGGCGATGGCACGACACGCAGCCGATGTCGTGGAACACCTGCTTGCCGTGCAGCACCTGCGGGTCGTCCACGTCGCGCCGCGCTGGAACGGCCAGGTTCTGGCTGTAGAACGCCACCAGGTCCAGCCCCTCGGCGTCGATCTCGGTGACGCGCTCGTCCCCGTCGCCATGCGGCGCGGCGCGGCAGTCGGCCTGCGCCTCGGTACATTCGCCGTGTCCCGCCGAGAACAGCGGGTTGGAAATGCCGATGTCGCCCGCAAAGGCGCCCGCCGACTGGTGTTTCACCGTCGGTGCGCCCGCCTTCAGGCCGAACCGGCCCAGCATCGGCTGGCCGTATTCCACCGACCAGACGATGTTCGGACGCCCGGAAATGCCGTCGCCGTCCGCGTCGTCGGGGTCGGCGAGCGCCAGGATGTCGGCGGCGGGCACGGCCTCCAGCAGCCCAAGCCCGATCATCTGCGGCGCGACCCGCGGGCTGAACATGGCGTCGGGGTGCAGCGGGCCATAGCCGAGGTCGGCAAGGCTGTAGGTGGGTCGCCGCAGATGCGCCACCTCGCCGCCCGACAGGGGCACCTCGATTTCCTCGTAGGCTATCCGCATCTGCGCCTCGGCGGGCAAGCCCGCCAGCGCGAAATCCTGGATCTGTTCGCCGTAGGTCGGCTCGGGGCGCGTGGCGATGTAGTCCTCGATGTCCTCAATTGCGTCCTCGGGCCCGCCGGGGATCGACACCCGCAGGAACATCGACACGGCGCTGTCCTCGGGCCCCTCGGGCGGGTGGCCGCGGCCGTCCTTGAGGTGGCAGCGCTGGCAGGACCGCGCATTGTACAGCGGCCCCAGCCCGTCCGAGGCCTGGGTCGAGGCCGGCGACGAGACCCAGACCTTGCGGAAGAGGCCATTGCCGACCTTGAAGGTCAGTTCGCCCTCGAAGCCGATATTGGCCGAAGGCTGGGAAAACGCGTCGGCATTCGCCCGCACCCGCACCGTGGCCGCGCCGCCGGGCAGCTCCTCGAACGGTGCGGGCGCGTCGAAGGATTTGGGCAGGGCCGTGGCCGCCGCGATGCGCACGGCTTCGTCGGGGGTGCGGGGGATGATTGTCAGGTGGGGTTCGTCGAGCGGCCCCGCCACAAGGGGCGAGGCCGCGAGGACGGCCAGCGCGATCGTGCTAGTCCGCTTCGTCCATCTTCGTGGCATTGAGCTGTGCATAATTCTCCGGTCCGATCCGTTCGAGCAGCCCGAGCTGGGTCTCGAGGAAGTCGATGTGGTGCTCTTCGTCGGCCAGAAGCTCGTCGAACAGCGCGCGGGTCACGTAGTCGCCGGCCTTGTCGCAGTATTCCCGCGCCTCCTTGTACATCGCGCGCGCCTCCTGCTCGGCGGCGAGGTCGCATTCCAGCGTTTCCTTGGGCGTCTGGCCGATCCTCAGCGAATCCAGCTTTTGCAGGTTCGGGTGGCCTTCCAAAAAAAGGATGCGGGCGATCAGCTTGTCTGCATGGCCCATCTCCTCGATGCTTTCCTCGCGGCTTTTCCTGGCCATGGCGCCAAGGCCCCAGTCGTCCTGCAGACGGTAGTGCAGCCAGTACTGGTTGATCGCGGTCAGTTCGCTGCGGAGGGCGCGGTTGAGGTAGTCGATGACCTGGGGGTCGCCTTTCATGTCTCTGTCTCCTTTTTGCGGGCGGTAACCTTAAGCGAGCATAGTTCCAACGGAACCTCAAGGTTAGGGTTCCCGCGCATCGTATCGAGAAACAGCGACAGGCACCCGCCGCAGTCGGAGGTCGTTCCCAGCGCGCGAAAGACCTTGCCGGGGGTGATGATCGTGTGCGGGTCGGATGCGCGCATCCAGTCGATCGCGGCGTGGATGTCCCGGTCGGTGATGGCGCGGCAGTGGCAGACGATCATGGTTCAGGCTCTCCGGTCGTTCGGGCCGGGGCCCGACCGGGGCCCCGGCGGTTGGCTTAGGCGGTCACTGGAACACGGCCCCGGGGTTGTCGAGGCTGTCGGATCCCTCGAACTCGATCTGATCAAGGCCGAGCGTGGCAACCACCCGCTCGATCGTGCGGGTCTGGTCGATCAGCGCGTCCACACCCCCCATGATCAGCGCCTCGCCGCCCGCGTTGCCGCGTTCCAGCATCCGGTCGTAGGCAAAGCCCGCCTCGGCGGCGGTCTTGATCCGGCCCAGCGCGATCAGAGTGTCGGCCAGCTTACCCTTCATCTCGGCGTCAAGCGCGGGATCGGTGGCGGCCACCAGGTCGGACAGCGACGGCCCGGCGACGATGCTGCCATCGGCGCGAACGTATTGCCCGACATAGACGTTCCGGATGCCCAGCCCGTCGTAGTAGTGGCTGTTGTGGGTGTTGTCCGAGAAGCAGTCGTGTTCCTCTTCGGGGTCGTTCAGCATCAGGCCCAGCCGCATCCGCTCGCCCGCCTGCTCGCCGTAGGACAGGCTGCCCATCCCGGTCAGGATCGCGGACAGCCCGGCATCGGGGTTGTCCATCAACGCGGTGCGGGCGGCGCCGCCTTCGGCCCATTGGGCGGCCATCCAGTCGAGGTCGCTGACCAGCAGATCGGTCGCGGCTTTCAGATAGGCGGCGCGGCGGTCGCAATTGCCATTGGTGCAGGCTTCGTCCTGGGCATAGTCGGTCCAGGGGCGGGCGCCGGCGCCGTGGCCGTGGCCGTGGCCGTTCAGGTCCTGTCCCCAGAGCAGGAACTCGATGGCGTGATAGCCGGTGGCGACGTTGGCCTCGATCCCGTCGGCCTCGTGCAGGGTGTCCGACAGCAGGGCGGGCGTGATCTCGGTCGCATCGACCGCTTGCCCAGAAAGGGAAAATTCCGGCGTGGCGATGACGTTGAGGGTGGCGAACCCGTTCTCGTCCGAAGGGCCGCCATAGCTGGAATCGACATAGTCGATCAGGCCCTCGTCCAGCGGCCAGGCGTTCACCTTGCCTTCCCAGTCGTCCACGACGGGGTTGCCAAAGCGGTAGACCTCGGTCTGCTGATAGGGCACGCGGGCGGCGAGCCAGGCAGAGCGCGCTGCCGTCAGCGCCTCGGCCGACGGCGTGGCGATCAGGGCCTCGACGGCGGCTTGCACCTGCCGTGCCAGCGCCAGGCTGTCGCCATAGCCTGCCTCGGCAATGTCCGCGTAAGTATCAAGAATGGCTGTATTTTCCGGTGCGTTCTCGGCCTTCGCGGCACCACCCAGCCCCACGATCAGGGCGAGCGCGCTCGCCGCTGCGAATTTCACTGTCATCTGCTCCCTTGCCCCCGTCGTTCGCGTTTCCCAAGGGCGCCGGGGTCCTGACGCCCGGATCAAACCTGAGTGATTCAGTCGGCCATGTCAATCCGACTTTTTTACTCAGAATAACTCCGGGCGCCCGGCATGCCGCTGTCGGAATTCCATCGGACTTTCATCGGACAAAATGCCGGACCCGCCGGGCGCCGGGGTCAGAGCGCGAGGCCGGTTTCGGCGTCGAACAGCTTGGCCTTGCCCATGTCCACCTCGAACCGGAAGGTTTTGCCGGGGGTGGCCACGTCCTCGGGGCGGACGCGGGCGATGAGATCCTGCCCGCCGATCTGGAACACCAGCATGGTGTCGGGGCCGGTGGGCTCGACCACCTCGACGGGGGCCTCGAACACGTGGCGGTTCGGGCCGGGCAGTTCGGACCCGGCGGCAAAGATCGTCTCGGGGCGCAGGCCCAGCACCACCTCGCGGCTGTCCGCCAGCGCGGCAGTGCCCGCCGCGCCCACCAGCGGGAACCGGACGCTTTCGCGCGCGCCGAGGGGCAGCACGAACACCCGGCCGTTTTCGTGGAACAGCCGCCCCCGGATCATGTTCATCGGCGGCGAGCCCATGAAGCCCGCCACGAACAGATCGACGGGATATTCGTAGATCGTCGCGGGGTCGGCGAACTGGCGGATGTGGCCGTTGTCCATCACCGCGATGCGGGTGGCGAGCGTCATCGCCTCGATCTGGTCGTGGGTGACGTAGACCACGGTCTTGCCCAGCCGCTGGTGCAGCTTCTTGATCTCGGTCCGCATCTCGATCCGTAGCTTGGCGTCGAGGTTCGAGAGCGGCTCGTCGAACAGGAACACCGCCGGTTGCCGGACCAATGCGCGGCCCATCGCCACCCGCTGCCGCTGGCCGCCCGAGAGCTGGCCGGGCTTGCGGTCGAGCAGGTGGTCGATCTGGAGAAGGCGCGAGAATTCCTCGACAGCCGCCTCTTGCGCATCGCGGGGCACGCGGCGGGTTTCCATCCCGAAGGTGATGTTCGCGCGCACCGTCTTGGTCGGGTAGAGCGCGTAGGACTGGAACACCATGGCGATGTCGCGGTCGCGCGGCGGCACGCGGTTGACGTTCTGCCCGCCGATCAGGATGTCGCCCGAACTGACGGTTTCGAGGCCCGCGATCAGGTTCAGCAGTGTGGATTTCCCGCAGCCCGAGGGGCCGACGAGGACCACGAATTCGCCGGGCTCGATGGTCAGGTCGATGCCCTTGATGACATCGGTCGCGCCGAAGCTCTTGCGGACCTTGTCCAGCCGGATGCCCGATGCCATGCCCTACCCCTTTACCGCCCCGGCCGAGAGGCCGCGCACGAAATACGCCCCGGCCACGACATAGACCAACAGCGTCGGCAGGCCCGCGATGATCGCCGCGGCCATGTCGACGTTGTATTCCTTCACCCCCGTCGAGGTGTTCACCACGTTGTTGAGCGCCACCGTCACCGGGTTGGAATCGCCCACGGTGAAGGCCACGCCGAAGAGGAAGTCGTTCCAGATCTGGGTGAACTGCCAGATCACGGTGACCACGATGGCGGGCAGCGACATCGGCAGCACGATGCGGAAGAAGATGCCGAAGAAGCCCGCGCCGTCGACCTTGGCCGCCTGCACGATGCCGTCGGGCACCCCGATGAAGAAGTTGCGGAAGAAAAGCGTGGTGAAGGCCAGGCCATAGACGGTGTGGACCAGGATCAGCCCCGGCACGGTGCCCGCCAGCCCCAGTTCGCCCAGCGTGCGCGCCATCGGCAGCAGCACCACCTGGAAAGGGATGAACGCGCCGAACAGCATCAGCGCGAAGATGATGTCGGCGCCGGGGAAGCGCCATTTGGTCAGGGCATAGCCGTTCAGCGCCCCCAGCGTGGTGGAGAGCAGAACGGCGGGAACCGCCATCATCACCGAGTTCATGAAATAGGGCTGCAACCCGTCGCAGCGCACGCCCACGCAGGCCGCGCCCCAGGCCTTGGCCCAGGCCTCGAAGCTAATGTCGCGAGGGAAGGCGAGAAAGCTGCCTTCGCGAATTTCCGCCAGCGATTTCACCGAGGTGGCGAGCATCACGAAGAGCGGGAACAGGTAGTAGAGGCAGAAGAGCCCGAGGATCGTGAACAGCAACCCGCGCAGCAGCCACGCGCCGGGACCGGACCGGTGGACGATACCCGAGGTGCGGCGCGCCCTCATCGCCGTGCCCCCCGAAGCTCGGAATAGAGATAGGGCACGATGATCGCGCAGATCGTGGCCAGCATCATCACCGCGCTGGCCGCGGCCATGCCCAGCTCCGACCGCTGGAAGGCGAAGGCATACATGAAGGTGGCGGGCATGTCGGTGGCATAGCCGGGGCCGCCCCCGGTCAGGGCCACGACCAGATCGAAGCTCTTGATCGCCAGATGCGCCAGGATGATTACGACCGACAGGAACACCGGCCGCATCGAGGGCAGCACGATCCGGGTATAGGTGCGCCAGGCGCCCGCGCCGTCGATGGCGGCGGCCTTGAGCACCTCGTCGTCGACGGACCTGAGGCCCGCCAGGAACAGCGCCATCGCATAGCCCGAGCTTTGCCAGACCCCGGCGATGACGATGGTGTAGATCGCGTAATCGGGGTTCACCAGCCAGTCGAAGGTGAAGTCGGGGAATCCCCAGTCACGCACCAGCTTTTCGATGCCGAGGCCGGGGTTGAGGATCCATTTCCACGCGGTGCCGGTAACGATGAAGGACAGCGCCATCGGATAAAGGTAGATGGTGCGGATCACGCCCTCGACCCGGATCCGCTGGTCGAGCAGAATGGCGAGGACGATGCCCAGCGCCATCGAGATACCGATGAAGAGCGACGAGAAGATGAACAGGTTCTTCAGCGCCACATACCAGCGGGGCGTCGTCCAGAGCCGTTCGTATTGGGCAAGCCCCGACAGGTCGTAGACCGGCATGACGCCGGATTTCGTGAAGGAAATCCAGACGGTCCAGGCGATGAAACCGTAGACGAAGAAGAGGCTCAGCGCAAAGAGCGGCGAGACCACGATCAGCGGCAGGCGGCGTTCGAAGCCGCGCGAGAGAGTGGTGAGGAATCCGGTGCCGGCCATTCTTGCGGGGTGGCCGGGGGCGGGTGGCCCCCGGCGCGTCCCTGTCACATCGCGCGTTTCACGGCGTCGGCAAGCCGCTGGGCGGCGTCCTCGGAGCTCATGTCCGAGTTGAAGAACTCGGTCACGAGGTCGAGGAATTCGCCGCGCACCGACCGCGAGATCGCCATCTCGTGCGCCATCGAGGGCACCAGCGTGTCCGCCTCGGTCGCCTTGAGCAGGTCGGCATGGGACAGCTTGGCGCAGTCGTCGAACTCGTCCAGCGGCACGTCGGTGCGCGCGGGGATCGAGCCCTTGGCGAGGTTGAAGGTCTTCTGGAACTCGGGCGACATGATCAGGCTGGCCAGCTTTTGCTGGCCTGCGATGTTGTCCTCGCCCGAGACCTTGAAGAAGGTGAAGCTGTCGGCGTTCAGCACGAAGCCGCCCCCGGGCGTCGGCGCACAGACGAAATCCTTGCCCGGCACCTTGCCCGCGGCCAGGAATTCGCCCTTGGCCCAGTCGCCCATGATCTGGAACGCGGCCTCGCCGTTCATCACCATCGCCGTGGCGAGGTTCCAGTCGCGGCCCGAGAAGTTGGCGTCGACATAGCCGCGCATCTTGCGCAACTGGTCGAAGGCCGCGACCATCGTGGGCGAGGTCAGCGCCTCGGGGTCGAGGTTCACCAGCGCGGCGCGATAGAATTCGGCCCCGCCGACGCCAAGGACCACGTTCTCGAAGATGGTGGCGTCCTGCCAGGGCTGGCCGCCATGGGCCAAGGGCGTGATGCCCGCCGCGATAAGCTTGTCGGCGGCGGCGTTGAACTCGTCCCAGGTGGTGGGCATGGTGTCGATGCCGGCCCGCGCCAGAACCTCGGGGTTGGCCCAGATCCAGTCGACGCGGTGGATGTTCACCGGCGCGGCGACGTAGCGGCCATCGGATTTCATGATCGCGGCCAGCACCGGCGGCAGCACGCCGTCCCAGCCTTCGGCCGCGGCGACGCCTTCGACATCGGCCAGCGCGCCCAGCTCGGCCCATTCCTGGATGCCGGGGCCTTTCAGTTGCACCGCGGTCGGCGGGTTGCCCGCCACGACACGCGCGCGCAGCGCCGTCATCGCCGCGTCGCCGCCGCCGCCCGCGATGGGCGAATCGATCCAGGTGCCGCCCGCGGCCTCGAAGCTTTGCTTCAACTCGCCGACCGCCTTGGCCTCGCCACCCGAGGTCCACCAGTGCAGCACCTCGACCGTGCCCTCGGCCCGGGCTGGCGCACCAAGGGCCAGACCGGCCGCCGCGACGAGCGGGGCGAATGTCATGTAACGGAACATTGGAACTCCTCCTCTGTTGGGCGCGGCTTCCCGGGCCGCATGCGATGCATCGCCCATCGTCCCCCTCCGGCGGGAGTTTCAGGGCGTTCCGTCGCCCGGTCAAGCTAGCATGCAGGGCACCGGCCGGTCTTGACCGCGGTCAACGGGCCCGCGCCGCCGGGCATGGGGCGGGGGTCCGCCGAGCGTTTCGATTGGCCGGGAATAGACGAGCGGGTCCGCCGTAGTCCCTGTGCTGCCGCTGATGGCAGCCAACCCAAGGGAGACGACCATGAAACGAATCGTATCCACGCTGGTCATGGCTCTGGCCGCCACCACAACGTTGTCGGGGCCGGTCGAGGCCGATGGTATCCGCGGCTATCTCGAGAACCTCGCCAGGGAATTCCGCGCGGGGGACCGCGACTGGCGCGAGCGCCAGACCGAGGTGCGCTTCGAGCGGCGGAGTCACCGCAACGATCGCGACGACGACGACCGCCGGCGGGGCTCTTCGAATTCGAACTCCAATTCGAACAGCAACTCCAACAGCAATTCGAGTTCGAACAGCAACTCCAACTCGAACAGCAACTCCAGTTCGAATTCGAGCTCCAACTCCAGTTCGAACAGCAGCTCGAACTCGAGTGACGACGACGATTGAGACCGGCCCGCCCGGCGGAAATCAGGAACGCCGGCCCTTTGGGGCCGGCGTTTTCGCATGGGGGCCGGAGACCCTTGGAAAGCCCGAAGGCGCGCGTCAGCGTTTCGCGCGCGCCTCGGTGCGGTACCAGCCGGGCGCGGCACGGGTGCTGCGCGTGACCTTGTCGCGTTGGGCGGCCTCGGCCCGGGTTTCGGCACGGATCTCGGCGCCGAGGGCGGCCGTGTCGCGGCGGAACGGGATCACCTGGATCAGCGGCGAGCCCTTTTCGATCACGTGCAGCCCGTCGGGGCCGGTGGGGACGAAGGGAAAATGCACCGGCGCCTGGTAGGTGTCGGTGTCGACCACGCCCGCCAGCACCTCGAACAGGCCGTTCGGCCGGTTCAGCGGATCGAGGAACAGGCAACTCCAGCCAGGGGGCGTCACGATGGTCCAGAAATTGTGGAACTTGCAGGCCGCGCGATCGCCCCAGGGATTGCCGCGCACCTGGTGGGCGCCGTGAAAGCTGACCATGGTGCGGTCGAAATCCCAGCCCGCCTCGACATCCCGCCCGCCATTCCGGACATCCAGCCGGACGGTCGCCGCCAGCGGGATGATCCAGCCCGCGGTCATCGCGTCGAGAAACGGCAGGCAACGCTTGACCGTCAGCCCGGTATCGGTGGGTGACACCTGCGCCTCGTCGACCGCGGGCAGGCGGCGGAACCAGTCGGGCGTGTAGGCCTTGGCCGGGACCGGGGGCGCGATCACCCCCTCGTCGGCCGGATCGCAGAGAAAGCGGATCGTCGGGGTGATCTTGCGCAAGAGGCTCATGTTCCTGTCCCTTCCCTTCAGGTCTTGTCGCCACACAGCGTGCCAAGGTTCAGCAGGCCCGCCCCGAACACCGCGTCATGGCCGAGCGGGCCCAGGTCGCGCGCGCGACGGCGCAACTCGTCGCCGACCTCGGCGGCGGTCAGGTCGGGCCGTGCCTCGCGCAGGATGGCCGCGGCGGCCGAGACGAAGGGCACGGCAAAGGAGGTGCCGGTTTTCCACCGCGCGCCCCTGACCGAGGCGGCGGTCCAGACATCGACGCCCGGGGCGGCCAGGTCGATATGCGCGCCCTGCACTGCCCGGCGGTAGACCCGACCCGCGCGGTCGACGGCGGTCACGGCGATCACCGGCTCGTAGGCGGCGGGATAGGCGGGCTGGGCGTTCGGCCCGCCATTGCCCGCGGCCGAGACCACGACGATGTCGTGTGTCCCGACCAGCTGGCCGATCGCCTCGGACAGCACGCCGTTGTCGGGGCCCGCGAGGCTGAGGTTGATCACCCGCACGCCCTGCCCGGCGAGAAAGCCCAGCGCCTCGACCAGGGTGAACACGTCGGCCCGCTCGTCTGCGCCCGCCCGGTGGAACGCGTCGACCGCGACCAGACGCGCCCCCGGCACCAGCCCGGGCGCGCGCGTCGCCGGATCGCCGACCAGCAGCGCCGCAACCGCGGTGCCGTGGACCGCGCGGGACGGATCGAAGCCTTCGGGCGAGAGGCGGTGCAGCTCGATCCGGGCGCCGTCGAAGGTTTCGTGCGCCTCGTTGATCCCGGTATCGATCATGCCGATCGGCACGCTGGCCCCGCAGGTGCCCTCGCGGACCGGCAGGCGCGGCCAGCCGATGGTCTGGCGCGCGGGGCAGTCGGCGCCGCGGCAATCCGTGGCAAAGCCCGCCTCGGCGCGGTAATAGTGGTTCAAGTCGGCATCCTGGCCCGACGTCAGCGCCCGCACCGCCGCCCGGGCATCGGCCAGCGCGATGCCCGGCGGCACGCGCAGGCGGCGCGGCGTGGCCGAGAGCCCGGGCACCGCCAGTTCCTCGATCACCGAAAAGCCCTGCGCGGTCAGCGCCGCCAGATCCTCGACCGTGAGCGAGAGCGCCACGATCTCGTCCGCGACGAAGGCCGGCGGCGGGGGGGCTGGTGTGGAGCGGCGCACCTGCCGGGGCTGTCCGAAGAGGTTGCGCAGGAAGTTGCCCCCGGATCCCGCCCGCGGCCCCGGCCCGCCCCCCGAGTCATCGTCCCGGCCGCGCGCGCCCGACGGCGCATCGTTATCATCATCATCATCGTCATCGTCGTCGTCCGCCCAAGCCACGCCCCAGGGCGCCAGCGGGTGCAGCGCCGCGGGCAGGATCAGCGCGGCCGACAGGGTCGCGACGAGAAGAAGCAATGCGAAGGGGCGCAAGCGCATCGGCGGGAATCCCTCGTGGTCGTCCGGTTTCGATGGGACTACGTTCCGGGATGGATATTATTCCGCGGAAGCGGATGAACAATGCAGGCAGGGGCATGGCGGATGCGTTCGAGACGGGCCTGATCGAGGCGCTTCCGGTGCTGCGCCGCTACGCGCTGTCGATGTGCCGCAAGCCGGATATCGCCGACGACTTGGTGCAGACCACGGTCGAGCGCGCCATCGCCGCGCGGACCCGGTTCGATCCGTCGATGCGGCTGGAACCCTGGCTGTTCCGCATCCTGCGCAATGCCTGGATCGACAGCGCGCGGCGGTCGGGCACGCGCGGGGTCGAGATCGACATCACCGATGCCCCCGAGGCCGCCGTCCATGACGGGGCCCGGGCCACCGAGGCGGCGCTGATGCTGCGCCAGACGCAGGCCGCGCTGGCCATGCTTCCGGCCGAGCAGCGCGAGGTGATCGTGCTCGTCTGTATCGAGGGGTTGAGCTATGCCGAGGCGGCCGAGGTGCTGGAGATCCCCAGGGGCACGGTGATGAGCCGCCTTGCCCGCGGCCGGGTCGCGCTGGCCGAGAAGATGGGAATAGAATGACGGATCGCACGTAGTCCCTGTCGACGGGGGCAGGAGTGGCACGGATGACAACGAACGATTTCAGCGACGAGACCCTGATGGCCTATGCCGACGGCGCGCTTGACCCGGCCGAGGCGGCGCGGGTCGGCGCGGCGGTGGCGGCCGATCCGGCCCTGGCCCGGCGGCTTGCGCTGTTTTCCGGCACGCGCGACGTCTTGGCACGCGCCGCGGCGGCGCGGCCCGAGGCGCCGGTGCCCGACGCGCTGATGGCGCGGGTGCGCGCGACGATCGAGGCCGGGCGGGCAGGGGCAGAGACCGATGCGACTGTCGTGCCGTTGCGCCGCCCGTCCGTCCCGCCCCGACCGTTTCGGCCAATGGCGATCGCGGCAGGCCTTGCGCTGGCTCTCGGGCTTGCGGGCGGTGTGCTGGTCGGGCTGTCGCTGGGGGATGGGGTGCCGGGGGGGCTGCGGATCGCCACGCTCGGGACAAGGGGACTGGCCGAGGCGCTGTCGGGCTTGCCCTCGGGCGCGCGGGCGGCGGTCGCGGATGGCGAGGTCGCGATCATCGCGTCCTTCCGCAACGCCGATGGCGAACTTTGCCGCGAGTTCGAGCTGGATGCCGCCGAACGCGCCACGGTGGTCTCGGTCGCCTGCCGCGAGGCTGCGGGCTGGCAGACCCGCTTTGCCGTGGTGGCGGGCGCGGTCGACACGGGCTATGCGCCGGCCTCATCCCTTGAGACGCTCGATTCCTATCTCGCGGCGATCGGCGCCGGTGCACCGCTGGCCCCATTGGACGAGGCCGCGGCGCTTTCCGCCGCCGGCGAGTAGAGGCGGCGGCGCCCCTTGCCGCGGCGCGGGGGTGTGCTGTCGCGATCCGGGCGCCGTGGCGGGTCTAGTGTCAGGCCACCATGGGCCGCACGGCGAAGTCACCGGCGGTGTCGGACCGGTAGCGGAAGCGGGACACCAGTTCGCGCAGCGTTTGGCCCTCGAGTTGCAGCGTGTCGCTGGCCGCGGTCGTTTCCTCGAACATCGCGGCGTTCTGCTGGGTCACCTGGTCAAGCTGGCCGACGGCGATATTGATCTCGCCCACGCCCACCGCCTGCTCGCCGGCCAGCGTGGCGATCTGGCTGACCTTGGCGGTCACCGCTTCGACCGCGCGCACGATCTCGTTCAGGGCCTGCCCGGTCTGGTCGACCAGCCCCACGCCCTGTTTGACCTTGTCGCCCGATGACGCGATCAGCAGCCCGATCTCTTGCGCGGCGTCGGTGGTGCGCTGCGCCAGGGCCCGCACTTCCGACGCGACGACCGCGAAGCCGCGGCCGGCCTCGCCCGCGCGCGCGGCCTCGACGCCCGCATTCAGGGCAAGCAGGTTGGTCTGGAACGAGATGTCGTCGATGACATGGATGATCCGCGAGATCTCGTCGGCCGAGCTGTTGATCTCGGTCATCGCGACGACGGTGTCGGCGACGATGTGGGCGCCAGTCCGCGCCTTGCCGATGGTCTCGCTGCCGATTTCGTCGGCGTCGCGCGCGCCGGTGGCGGTGGCGTGAACCGATGATGTCAGGTCGTGCAGCGCGGCCGCGGTTTCCTCCAGCGTGGCGGCCGAATTCTCGGTGCGCTGTGACAGGTCATGGGCGGCGACGTTGATGGACCGGGCCCGTTCGTCGATCCTGGTGGCGGCGTCGGAAATGGCGCACAGCACCTCGCCAAGACTGCGGACCGTTTCGTTGTAGTCGTCGCGCAGTCCGTTGTAGTGCGCGCCGAGGTTCTGGTCGATCCTGCCGGTCAGGTCGCCTTGGGCCATCTGTCGAAGGCCGTCACCCAGAACCTCGACCACCGCCTTCTGATGCGCCGCATTCTGGTTTGCATCCTCTTCGCGCCGTTTGAATTCGGCAATGACCTTGTCGCGGAAGGTGACGAGCCCGTCCTGCAGCTTGCCGACCTCGCCGCCCTGCCGCGTTCTGCGCGAAAACCGCACGTCGAGTTCGCCATCGGCCAGACGTCCCATCTTTTCGACCAGATCGGTCAGCGTTCCGGCAAGGCGCGTGCCGAAGATGACCGCGGCGGTGAGGCCAGCGATCAGGGCGGCCGCCGCGGCGCCGAACGCGATCAGCCGCATCTGCCCCGCGATCGCAAGGTAGGCCGAACGCGGCACCATAACATGCAGCAGGGCCACGGTTGTCCCCGCGAAATCCGTCACCGGGAACGCCGCGCTCGCGTAACTGGTTCCCCCGACCTCGCGCGAGACCATGCCGATCCCGGTATCGCCAGCCGCGAGGATCGCTTGCGACTCGAGCGCGGGGTCGCCCTCGAAGCTTGCGGCGCTGCGTGTGACCGCGGAATCCTCTGACGAGAAGTTGTCTATGCTCTTGTCGGGCAGCACGTAGAACTCGATCAGCGCGTCGGACTCGGCGACCAGATCCCGAATGAAGGCCGCGTCGAGGTCGAGCCCGATCTCGACCGTTCCCAGATGACGCCCCTGATGGGCCACCGGGCTGATCCCGCGGATCCCCAGCCCGCCCCGCCCGCGTTCAAGCCCGGCAATCGGCGCCTTGCGCGCGTTGGCCTCGATCACCGTCTGGCGGAACCCCGACAGATCATCGCCGAACTGGTCGGGCTTGTGCACCCGGAAGAACGAGGTCGCGGGCGGTTCGTGGAACTGGAACTGCCGGATGCCGTACTCGCTGCGCATCCGGGCAAAGCCGGGCACGAACAACTCGTGCAGTGTCGCGCGGTCTCCGCTGGCCATCGCCTGCTGGACGGCGGGCATCTCGGCGATCAGCGAAGCCGTCGTCAACGCCCCCTGCAGCCTGGATTCCAGTGCCGCGTGGAATCGCTTGTCGAGATGTTCAAGTTCCCGCTCGGTGCCCTTTTCGATCAGCCCCTGCATGCCGATCAGCATGGGGACGAGAACCAGCAAGGCCGACATGACCACGGATAACGTGATCGCCAGAACGATCTTCGTGCGAAGCTTCATTTGATCACTCGCAAGCAACGGATTTTCCGGCAGAGCTTCGGCGCAACGCGTTAAGTTTGCGTTTCCGTCGGGCAACGTGCCGCCGAGATCGCCCGGTTGCGGCGCGTGCCAGCCGAAAGGCCCCTGCCTTTCGGCCATGCGCGGCCGCCGGGACTGGGCTCTGGACGTGACCCGGGCGCCGCCCTAGGCTTGCGCCGGGAGGGGCCGCCATGACGTCAGATCTGCCGGGCTTTGCCCGCGACAGGATCGCCACCAACGGCATCGCGCTGTCGGTGCACCGGGCGGGCCGGGGCGCGCCGCTGATCCTGCTGCACGGGTATCCGCAGAACCATATGTGCTGGCTGAACGTGGCCCCGGCGCTGGCCGAGCGGTTCCACGTCATAATTCCCGACCTGCGCGGTTATGGCGACAGCGATGCGCCGCCCGACGACGCGGCCCACACCGTCTATTCCAAGCGCGAGATGGCGCGCGACATCACCGGGCTGATGGACGCGCTGGGGCTGGGGCGCGCGCATGTGCTGGGCCATGACCGAGGGGCGCGGGTGGCCTATCGGCTGGCGCTGGACCATCCGGGCCGGATCGACCGGCTGGGGATCGTCGAGATCGTTCCGACCGCCGATTTCTGGGCCGCCTGGACGGCGGAGCTTGCGCTGCGGGCCTACCACTGGACCTTCCTCGCCCAGCCCGCGCCTTGGCCCGAGCGGCTGATCGGTGCCGATCCGGTGGGCTATGTGGACCACACGCTGGCAAGCTGGACGCTGGGGAAAACGCTGGACGTGTTCCCGCCCGCGGCGCTCGACGCCTACCGACGGCAGGCCGCCGATCCGGCGCGGATCGCGGCGATGTGTGCCGATTACCGCGCGGGCGCCACCACCGACCGCCGGATCGACGAGGAAGACCGCGCCGCCGGGGCGAGGATCGCGGCGCCCTTGATGTTCCTTTGGGCGGAAACCGGGTTTCCGGCCCAGACCGGACGGCCCGGCGCGCTTTGGCGCGGCTGGGCGGCGGATGTGCGGGACGCGTCCTGCCGATCGGGGCATTTCGCGATGGAAGAGAACCCGCGCGCGGTCCTCGATATCTTTCTGCCGTTCTTTGCAGGGGATCGCTGAGGCCGGATCGCACCCGCCGGCGCATTAACCATGACACGCGAAAGTTGCGCGGAGAAAATCCCGTCGCGCCAGACGTTTGCCGCTTGCATGGTGCCGGAACCCGCCTTCGCAGGGGCGGATGGCCGGAAAAAGACCGATATCCGTTAACCGGTTAACCGAGCCGCCATATTCCCGCCACTATGCCGGGAGTATTCTGGAACGCGGGTGACACTGTCCGTCGGGCGGCGAGTGAGAAATTGCGAAGGATCGCGTGATGATTACTTTGGCAAGTCTTCTGGGCCTGATGATGGTCGGTTCGACCATGGATTTCAGCGAGGCGCTGGATCTCACCAAGGGCGACGACGACGATCAGGCAGACGACGATTCCGACGCGCCCCAGGAAAGAACCCCGGTCTTCGGGTTCGCCTATGCCGATCTCCTGCTTGATGCCGTTCCCGCGGATGACGCCGCCGACCCCGATGCCGCGCTTGCCCGCTACCTCGAGGACGAGGCCGACTTCGACGCGATGGCCGAGGGCGCGCTGGACGAGCCCGCCGCGCCGGCCTGGTCGAGCCTGGACGACTGGCTTGCGCTGACCGATGGCGCGCCGACGCTGATCGACGAATACGACGAGGCCGAGGATGCGCTGTTCGTGGTCTATGATGCCGCGGCCCATCCCGCCCCGGTTCTTTCAGTCGGCCCGTCCGAGACCGGCGAGGACGACGCGATGCTGCTGCTCGACGGGATGCCGCTCGCCATCGTCAGCGGCGGCGCGGGGCTCGATCCCTCGATGGTCGAACTGGTGCCCGAAGCGCAGTTCCCCGCCGCGCTCGCCGCCGGGGCCTGAGCCGCCCGGGCTTGGCCCGCGCCGCGGTCTTGGCTAGGCTGGCGCCATGTCCCAGCACCAGCCGCCCTCCGCGACGCCCGACCAGGCCCGGGCCGACCGCCCCGACAGTGACCTTGCCGCCGAGATCGCGGCGCTCAGGCGCGAGGTCGAGGCGCTGAACGGCCAACGCTTCTTCGTGATCAACGGTTCGGTCCGGCGGCTGGTGGCGGTGCAGTTCCTGCGCGGGGTCGCGATGGGCTTCGGCACGGTCGTGGGCGCGACGGCGCTGGTCTCGGTGATCGCCTTTTCCCTGAGCCAGATCGACTTCATCCCGGTGATCGGCGACTGGGCGGCCGAGATCGCCCGGGAGATCAAGGAAAACGCGACCCCCTGACGCCCCGCCCTTTACAACGCGGCGGCGAATCCCCTATACGCGCCCATCCGTTCCGGACCCGGGACGGGGCATGCTCCACGGGCCCTGCTGGACGACATCCCGGCTTGTGCCATCAACCCTTCGAAAGGAGATCCCGATGTCGATCACGGCCGAAGAAAAGACCCGGCTCATCAAGGAATACGGCACCAAGGACGGCGACACCGGTTCGCCCGAGGTCCAGGTCGCCATCCTGACCAGCCGCATCTCGACGCTGACCGAGCATTTCAAGACCCACAAGAAGGACAACCACTCGCGTCGTGGCCTTTTGATGATGGTCGCCCAGCGCCGCAAGCTGCTGGACTATCTCAAGGGCAAGGAAGAGGCCCGTTATCAGGACCTCATCAAGCGTCTCGGCATCCGCCGCTGAACGCGCCCGACCGCAGATGGATTGCAAACCGCGCCCCTTGGGGCGCGGTTTCGCTTTTGCGGGCCCTTACGGCCTGACGGCAAGCCCCTTCAGCGTCCCGTCCAGCGCGAAGGCGGCCGAGAGGGTGGGGCCTTGCTCGGCCCCGTCGACGGCGAAATCCAGCGTCACCGTGCCCGTGTCGTCGGTCCAGACCGACTGCAGCGCCAAGGAGTTCCAGAGCGCGTCCGCCGAGACCGCGGATTTGCAGGCAAGCTCGGGGAACAGGCCGGCATAGCGTGCCGGTTCGGTATCGAGCCCGTCCAGCAGGTGCCCGCGCACGGTTTCGAGATGCCGGGGCAGCGCGTCGAGAAAGGCCGCCGCCGCCGTCATCGCCGCCCGGTCCCCGACCGTCGCAAGCAGGTCGAGGCCCGCCGGCCGCAACAGACCCGGCCCCACCGGAAGCATTGCCTGCCCATCCTCGAGCCGGATCGTTCCAAACGCTGTCGTTTCCATCGAGATCTCTCCTCGGGTTCGTGGGAAACACCCAATGCTGCACTGCAGCTATGGCGAACAGGTAGCGAAATGACGCGCCGGACACCAAGAGTCCTGTCCGCATACCCGCGTTGCAGAATGTGCGGGGCAACCGCCCTGTCCCGGCCAAACCCTGCCATTAACGACTTCGTCCTTTCCAAACGGCCAAGTTTTCCCTATGTGGCGTGCATCTGAGACGCGGCGCCAGGACCCCGGCGCTCGGAAAAATGGATGGAAGGGGTCGGCGGCAATGCGGCCGCCATTTCAACGGGAGACCCGCAGGGGCGGGAGTGCTCCCTTACAGGATGGACGTATGTTCAACGTAACGACGAAAAGCATGCAGTGGGGGCAAGAGACCCTCACTCTCGAAACGGGCAAGGTTGCCCGTCAGGCCGACGGATCGGTGATCGCCACGCTGGGCGAGACCTCGGTCATGGCCAACGTGACCTTCGCCAAGGAGGCGAAGCCGGGCCAGGACTTCTTTCCGCTGACGGTCCACTACCAGGAAAAATACTATGCCGCGGGCAAGGTGCCCGGCGGCTTCTTCAAGCGCGAGGCGCGTCCGACCGAGAAGGAAACGCTGACCGCCCGCCTCATCGACCGGCCGATCCGGCCGTTGTTCGCGCCGGGCTTCAAGAACGAAGTGCTGGTGATGTGCACCGTGCTGAGCCACGATCTGGTCAACGATCCCGACATCGTGGCGATGATCGCCGCCTCGGCCGCGCTGACGATTTCCGGCGTGCCCTTCATGGGGCCGATCGCGGGCTGCCGGGTTGGGTTTGTGAATGGCGACTACGTCCTCAACCCCGATGTCGAGGACATGCAGAACCTGCGCAACAATCCCGACCAGCGGCTGGATCTCGTGGTGGCCGGCACCCGCGACGCGGTGATGATGGTCGAGTCCGAGGCCTACGAGCTGACCGAGGCCGAGATGCTGGGCGCGGTCACTTTCGCGCACGAGCAGATCAAGCCGGTGATCGACCTCATCGTAGCGCTGGCCGAAGATGCGGCGAAAGAGCCGTTCGACTTCACCCCGCCCGATTATTCCGCGCTCTACGAGGTGGTGAAGGCCGCGGGCGAGGCGCAGATGCGCGCCGCCTACGGCATCCTCGACAAGCAGGAACGCGTGGCCGCGGTCGCCGCCGCCAAGGCCGCGATCAAGGCGACCCTGAGCGAAGAGCAACTGGCCGACCCCAACCTCGATTCCGCGATCAAGAAGCTGGAATCGATGGTGCTGCGCAGCGACGTGGTGAAACACGGCCACCGCATCGACGGCCGCGCGCTGGACAAGGTGCGCCCGATCGTCTGCGAGGTGGGCCTTCTGCCCCGGACCCACGGTTCGGCGCTGTTCACCCGCGGCGAGACGCAGGGCCTGGTCGTCACCACGCTGGGCACCGGCGATGACGAACAGATCATCGACGCGCTGCACGGCAATTTCCGGTCGAACTTCCTGCTGCACTACAACTTCCCGCCCTACTCGGTCGGCGAGGTTGGTCGCGTGGGCAGCCCCGGCCGGCGCGAGATCGGCCACGGGAAACTGGCGTGGCGCGCGCTGCAGGCGGTGCTGCCGGCGCCGACCGACTTCCCCTACACGATCCGCGTGGTGTCCGAGATCACGGAATCGAACGGCTCGTCCTCGATGGCCTCGGTCTGCGGCGGCTCGCTGTCGATGATGGATGCGGGCGTGCCGCTGAAGGCACCGGTCGCGGGCGTCGCGATGGGTCTGGTGCTGGAGGACGACGGATCGTTCGCGATCCTGACCGACATCCTGGGCGACGAGGATCACCTCGGCGACATGGACTTCAAGGTGGCCGGTACCGAGAAGGGCATCACATCCCTGCAGATGGACATCAAGGTGGCGGGCATCACGCCCGCGATCATGGAAAAGGCGCTGGCGCAGGCGAAAGAGGGCCGGTTGCACATCCTGGGCGAGATGTCCAAGGCGCTGTCCTCGGTGGGTGAGTTCAGCGTTCACGCGCCGCGGATCGAGACCATGACGATCCCCACCGACAAGATCCGCGAAGTGATCGGGTCGGGCGGCAAGGTGATCCGCGAGATCGTCGAGGTTTCGGGCGCCAAGGTCGACATCAGCGACGATGGCACCATCAAGATCGCGTCGGCCAATGGCGACGCCATCCAGAAGGCCTATGACATGATCTATTCGATCGTGGCAGAGCCGGAAGAGGGCAAGGTCTACAAGGGCACCGTGGTCAAGATCGTCGATTTCGGCGCCTTCGTGAACTTCTTCGGCAAGCGCGACGGCCTGGTGCATGTCAGCCAGATCGAGAACCGCCGCCTGAACCACCCCTCGGACGTGCTGAAGGAGGGGCAGGAGGTCTGGGTCAAGCTGCTGGGCTTTGACGACCGCGGCAAGGTGCGCCTGTCGATGAAGATGATCGACCAGGCGACCGGCCAGGAGGTCGCCCTCGAAAAGGAAGAAGCCGACGAGTAGGTCCGGCCCCTTCCAAGGCATGCAAAGGCCCCGGGAAACCGGGGCCTTTTTTCGTTGGCCTTGCCCGGGCTGCGGGGAAACGCCCTTGCCTTCGCCCCGGTGCGCGGGGATGGTTCGGGGGATCGGACATGCAATGGGGGAGAGCCATGATCGACCGGCGGGACTTCTACATCGACGGCGCCTGGGTCGCGCCGCGCGCGGGCCGCGACTGCGAGGTGATCGACCCCTCGACCGAGGAGCCGTTCGCGGTGATCGCGCTGGGTGGGCCGGCCGATACCGATGCCGCGGTCGCCGCCGCCCGGGCCGCCCAGCCCGGCTGGGCCGCCACGTCCAGGGCGGAACGGGCCGAGCTTCTGACCCGCATCCTGCAAGCCTACAAGGCGCGCGCCGAGGATCTGGCGCAGGCGATGAGCCGCGAGATGGGCGCGCCCATCGACTTTGCCCGGACCTCGCAGGTTGGCGCGGGTGCGTGGCACATCAAGGGCTTTCTCCACGCGCTGGACATGTTCGAGTTCGACCGGCCGCTGGGATCGCACGCCCCGGGCGACCGCATCCTGATGGACCCGGCGGGTGTCATCGGCATGATCACGCCGTGGAACTGGCCGATGAACCAGGTCACGCTGAAGGTGATCCCGGCGCTGGCCACGGGCTGCACGATGGTGCTGAAACCGTCCGAGATCGCGCCGCTGTCCGCGCTGATTTTCGCCGAGATCCTGCACGAGGCCGGCGTGCCGCCGGGCGTCTTCAACCTGGTGAACGGCGATGGCGCGGGCGTGGGCACGCAGCTTTCGGGCCACCCGGATATCGACATGATCTCGTTCACCGGGTCCACCCGGGCCGGGATCGCGATCTCGAAGAATGCCGCCGACACGCTGAAGCGGGTGCACCTGGAACTGGGCGGCAAGGGCGCCAATCTGATCTTTGCCGATGCCGACGACAAGGCGGTGAAGCGCGGCGTCCTGCACTGCTTCCAGAACACCGGGCAATCCTGCAACGCGCCGACCCGGATGCTGGTCGAACGTTCGGTCTACGATGCGGCGGTGGACACCGCGCGCGCGGTGGCCCAGGCGATGGAGGTCGGGCCCGCCGACAGGGAGGGGCGTCATATCGGCCCGGTGGTCAGCGCCGCGCAGTTCGACCGGATCCAGACGTTGATCCAGAAAGGCATCGACGAGGGCGCGCGGCTGGTCGCGGGCGGCCCCGGGCGGCCCGAGGGGTTCAACCGCGGGTACTTCGTGCGGCCCACGGTCTTTGCCGACGTGACCAACCAGATGACCATCGCGCGCGAGGAAGTCTTTGGCCCGGTGCTGTCGATCATCCCCTTCGAGACCGAGGACGAGGCGGTGGCGATCGCCAACGATACGGAATACGGGCTGACCAACTATGTGCAGTCCGCCGATGGCGCGCGGTGCAACCGGCTGGCGCGGCGGCTGCGGTCCGGCATGGTCGAGATGAACGGTGCCTCGCGCGGGGCGGGCAGCCCGTTCGGCGGCGTGAAACGGTCGGGCAACGGCCGTGAAGGCGGGGTCTGGGGGCTGGAAGAGTTCTGCGAGGTCAAGGCGGTCAGCGGCTGGCATGACGAGGTGCCCCATCACCATCATGGTTCCGGCGGCTGCGACTGCTGCTGAATCGCGCGCCTGCGGCGTCTGCCTTTTGGTGGCGCCCGTTCCGGGCGAGGTCGAGTATTTGGACCAAGAAGAAGCTCAGGCGGATCGCTGTCCTTCAGCGCGCAGACAGACCCGCCGCGGATGGGCCTGTCAGAACGGGCAGGGCACGCGGAAGGCCATGCCCCGGCCGCCATCGGGGTGGCGCAGGCGCAGTTCCTCGGCATGCAGCATCATCCGCGGCGCGTCCCGTGCCGGACCCTCGGCATAGAACGGATCGCCGAGGATCGGGTGGCCCAGTTCCCGCATGTGGACGCGCAACTGGTGGCTGCGGCCGGTGTGGGGCGTGAGGCGCACGCGCGTCGTGTCGCCCTCGTGGCGCAGCACGCGCCAGTCGGTGACGGCGGGTTTGCCGTTTTGATGATCGACCATCTGCAGCGGGCGGTTCGGCCAGTCGACGATCAGCGGCAGGTCGACAGTGCCGGTCCTGGGGTCGAGCCGCCCCCAGAGCCTGGCGACATAGGTCTTCTTCGTCTGGCGCTTCTCGAATTGCAGTCCAAGGTGGCGCTGGGCCTGTGGCGTCAGGGCAAAGATCATCACGCCCGAGGTGTCGCGGTCGAGCCGGTGGACCAGCAGCGCCTCGGGAAAGGCGGCCTGCACCCGCGCCAGCAGGCAGTCGGCCAGATGCGCGCCCTTGCCGGGCACCGAAAGAAGCCCCTGGGGCTTGTTCACGGCCAGCAGGGCGTGATCCTGGTGGATCACCTCGAGCGGCGTGTCGGGGGGCGCGTAGGTCTCGGTCATCGCCTGCGCGGTAGCGGGTTCGGCCGGGGGGCGCAAGCGCCCGCCTCGGGTCAGCGGGCAAAGGTCTGCGCAAGCAGCCGCGCAAGTCCCCGGGCATCGGTGTCGTCGAAGGCGCCGGGCCGGTCGCTGTCGATGTCGAGCACGCCGATCAGCACGCCATCTGCGTCGCGGACAGGCAGGACGATTTCCGACCGCGTCGAGGACGAACAGGCGATATGCCCCGGGAAGGCCTCGACATCGGGGACGATCTGCACCGCGCCGGTGCGCGCCGCAGCCCCGCAGACGCCGCGCGAGAACGGGATGGTCAGGCAGCCATGGCCGCCCTGGTAGGGGCCGATCTTCAACGTCTCGTTGCCGACATTGCGGTAGAACCCCGTCCAGTCGAAGCGATCGTCGGCATGGTGCAACTCGCAGGCCATGGTGGCCATCAGGGCGATCATGTCGGTTTCGCCCTCGGTCAGTGCGGCAAGGGTTTTTTCCATCTCGTCATAGTCGATGCGCATGCGTGTCTCCGGCCCCGGGGGTGGGGGTGGGGGCGCTGCCCCCGTCGCCCTGTCGGGCGACTCCCCCGGAGTATTCTGGCCAAGAAGAAGTCAGGGCCGTTCGATGGCGATGGCCGTGCCTTCGCCGCCGCCGATGCAGATCGCGGCCACGCCGCGCCTGAGCCCTCGCTTTTCCAGCGCATTCAGGAGCGTCACGATGATCCGCGCGCCCGACGCGCCGATCGGGTGGCCCAGCGCGCAGGCGCCGCCGTTTACGTTCACCTTGTCGCGGGGCAGGCCCATCTCGTGCATGAAGGCCATGGGGACGACGGCGAAGGCCTCGTTCACCTCCCAGAGGTCCACGTCGTCCTTTGCCCAGCCGATCCGCGACAGCAGCTTTTGCGCAGCGGGAACGGGGGCGGTGGTGAACCAGCCGGGCGCCTGTGCGTGGCTGGCATGGCCCAGGATGCGGGCGCGAACGGGCAGGCCGCGCGCCTCGGCCTCGGCGCGGGTGGCGAGGATCAGCGCCGCCGCCCCGTCCGAGATCGACGAGGAATTGGCCGGGGTCACGGTGCCGTCCTTGCGGAAGGCGGGCTTCAGTTGCGGGATCTTCTCGGGCCGCGCCTTGGCGGGCTGTTCATCCTCGGTCACCAGCGTCTCGCCCTGGCGCGAGGGGACCGCCACGGGAACGATCTCGCCCTCGAAGGCGCCCGATTTCTGTGCGGCCAGCGCGTTCGAGAGCGAGCCCAGCGCATAGTCGTCCTGCGCCTCGCGGGTGAACTGGAACGTCTCGGCACAGTCCTCGGCAAAGGTGCCCATCAGGCGGCCCTTGTCATAGGCGTCCTCTAGCCCGTCGAGGAACATGTGGTCGATGACCTGGCCATGCCCGATCCGCGCCCCGCCCCGCATCGCGGGCAGCAGGTAGGGGGCGTTGGTCATGCTTTCCATGCCGCCCGCGCAGATCACGGACGCGGCGCCGAGCGCAAGCTGGTCATGCGCCAGCATCACCGTTTTCATCCCCGAGCCGCACATCTTGTTCAGCGTGGTGGCGGGCACATCCTCGCCCAGACCCGCCTTGAACCCCGCCTGGCGGGCGGGCGCCTGGCCCTGGCCCGCGGGCAGGACACAGCCCATCAAGAGCTCGTCCACCGTTTGGACACCGGCCCCCGCCATCGCGGCGCGGATCGCCGCGCCGCCCAGAGTGGGGGCGTCGACATCCGCGAAGACGCCCTGGAACCCGCCCATGGGCGTGCGCGCGGCGCCGCAGATCACAACCTCTTCCATGTCAACCTCCCGCATTTGTCGGCCAACACTTACCGAATGGTAAGGATTGGCGTCTAGCCTCAAGCCCGGATCACAGGAGAGAGGCCGCATGGAACTCCACACCGAAGAGCGCGACGACGCAATCCACGTGGTCGTCGCGGAACCGCGAATCGACTCTGCCGTGGCAATCCGGTTCAAGGACCGAATGCGCGAGGTGACCGCCGATGGCCCGCCGCGTGTCGTCCTGGACCTCGGCGCCGTGGATTTCCTGGACAGCAGCGGGCTTGGCGCTGTTGTCGCCGTGATGAAGTTGCTGGGGCCGGGCCGGACGCTGGAACTTTGCAACCTGACACCCACGGTCGAGAAGGTGTTCCGCCTGACCCGGATGGACCGGGTTTTCACCATCCATCCTGACGCAGAGGCCGCCTTTGCGGACAAACGGTCGATCGCATGACACTTTCGAAACCCTTCCCGGGCGGGATGGGCCGGCCCGCAGATGCGCCATGCGGAGACATGGCCGTCGATCCGGGCGAGGCCACGCCGCTGGTGGTGGAGGCTACGCCCCTCGGCGTGCGCAACGCCCTGGCCGAGATGCGGGCCCGCTTTGCGCCATCCTCACTTGGCCCCGATGCGCTGGGCATGGCCGAGACCGTCCTGGCCGAAGTGCTGAACAACATCGTCGAGCATGCCTACAAACGCGGTGGCGAGGGTCCGATCGAGTTGCGGCTGGAGCGCGCGGGCACCCGTCTCAAGGCCGATGTGCGCGACTATGGCGAACCGATGCCGGGTGGCGTGCTGCCGGGCGGCGTCTTGCCCGAGAGCGACGATCCGGACGAGGGCCCGCCCGAGGGCGGCTTCGGCTGGTTCCTGATCCGTGCGCTGGCCCGTGACCTGTCCTATGTCCGCGAGAACGGGCAGAACCGGCTTTGCTTCTTCGTGCCGCTGGCCGAGGCCTGAACCTCGGGCCGGCGCCCCGGCGCGGGCCTGGCTGTGCGGGACGCGCCTTGGCGCCGCGAAATCGCCCCGATCCGTCCCAGATCGGGCCGCAATGCCCGGGTATGCCGGTTCTGTAGCTGCAAATGGCTTCCCTCGGCGCCGCGACTACAGCCCCCACCCAGTGCGCGGCGCCGAGGTCGTAATCTCCCCCGAAAAGCGCGTTGGCTTCGCCCTCCGTCCGGCCTACCTTCCGGCCCGAATCAAGGGAGGAAAGCATGCGCGATTTCCAGCTTCCGGGCCGCTCGGCCGTCTTCGCCACGAACGGAATCTGCGCCACGTCGCACCCGCTGGCGGCCAAGGTCGCGATCCAGATGCTGGAGGCGGGCGGCAACGCGGTTGACGCCGCGATTGCCGGGGCTGTCCTGCTGGGCATCTGCGAACCCCACATGACCGGGATCGGCGGCGACTGTTTCGTCCTGCTGAAACCGGCCGGCGAGGACCGCATCCTGGCGCTGAACGGGTCGGGCCGGGCGCCCGCGGGGCTGGACGCGGCGGCGCTGCGCGACCGCGGGCTGACCGCGATGCCCATCAATACCGCCGACGCCGTTACCGTGCCGGGTGCGATCGACGCCTTTTGCCGCCTGTCGAAGGACTGGGGCCGCGCCGGTCTGAAGGCCAGCCTTGCGCCCGCGATCCACTATGCCGAGGCGGGCGTTCCCGTGGCGCCGCGCACCGCCTGGGACTGGGGCTGCACCGAAGGGAACCTGCAGGGCGATGCCCGCCGGTTCTACCTGCTGGACGGCGCCGCGCCGCGCCCGGGCCAGGTGTTCCGCGCGCCGATGCAGGCCGAGGTACTACGCCGGATCGCGATGGACGGGCGCGCGGGCTATTACGAGGGCGAGGTTGCCGAGGATATGGTGGCCTCGCTGCGCGCGCTGGGCGGCACGCACACGCTGGACGATTTCGCCGCCACCGCCTGCGACTGGACCGAGCCGGTCTGCGGCACCTACAAGGGCATCGAACTGGTCGAGCATCCGCCGAACGGCCAGGGTGCGACCGCGATCCTGATGGCGAACATCCTGTCGCATTTCGACCTTCCGAACATGGACCCGCTGGGCGCCCAGCGCGCCCATGTCGAGGCCGAGGCGGCGAAGCTTGCCTATGATGCGCGCAACCGCTTCATCGCCGATCCCGCGCACATGACCCGGCTGGACCACATGCTGTCACCCGAGACCGCCGTGCGGCTGGCCGCGCTGATCGACCCCGGCCGGGCAATGGACAGCCCCGCGGCGCTGTCGGAATCGGTCCACAAGGACACGATCTACCTGACGGTGGTCGACAAGGACCGGATGGCGGTCTCGCTGATCTATTCTGTGTTCCACGCCTTCGGCTCGGGCCTGGCCTCGGCAAAGTTCGGCATCAACTTCCAGAACCGCGGCGCGGGCTTTACCCTCGCCGAGGGTCATCCGAACGAGGCGGCGGGCGGCAAGCGGCCGATGCACACGATCATCCCCGCGATGCTTCGCAAGGACGGCAAGGTGATGATGCCCTTCGGCGTGATGGGCGGGGCCTACCAGGCGAACGGGCATGCCCGGTTCCTGACCAACGTCGTCGATTACGGCATGCACCCGCAGCAGGCGATCGACGCGCCCCGCAGTTTCACCGATGCCGGCCAGATGCAGGTCGAACGCGGCTATACCGACGCGGCGCGCGCCGAACTGGCCGCGATGGGCCATCAGGTCGTGATCCCCGACGTGCCGATCGGCGGTGCCCAGGCGATCCTGATCGACGAGAAAACGGGCGTCCTGCAGGGCGCGTCCGACCCGCGCAAGGATGGCTGCGCGCTGGGCTACTAGGCCCGGCGCCCGCCTCAGTTCAACTGGAATTGCAGGGGGTAATGCCCATCCTCGAACTCGCCGAACAGATCGGCGAGGTCGGGGTGGTCCACCGGCTCGCCGGTGTCGTCGGGCACGAGGTTCTGCTCGGACACGTAGGCCACGTAATAGCTGTGGTCGTTCTCAGCCAGCAGGTGGTAGAATGGCTGATCCTTGGCGGGGCGGCTTTCCTCGGGGATTGCTTCGTACCATTCGTCGGTGTTCGAGAACATCGCATCCACGTCGAACACAACCCCCCGGAAGGGATGCTTCCGATGGCGGACAACCTGTCCGAGTCCGTATTTCGCGCGCGCCGTCCGCATCATGCCTAAACCCTCACACCGCCACATTAATGCCGCAAGTGCGGCGATGTCCATGCGGCAGGGCGCTAGCGCGGGAAACAGATTGTGAACCTGTCCCCCACAGTGGCGCAGGGCGGTGCGCCAGAGATCGGCAGGTGCAAGGCGGGCCGCAGCTCTCGGATTTCTGATCTGGACGGTGCGCCAAGGCGTTTTCCCCTGCGCGGATTTCGCCTATAGTCGACCCAACAAAAAAAGAAAACGAGGCTGGGGCAGATGAGCAGGGTCCTTCTCGTGGCGGTGGTTCTGGCGCTTGCGGGCTGCGGAGGTGGCTATTCGCCACCGCGCGACCTTGACAACGCATGCGGCATCGCGCGCGAGCGTCCGAAATATGTGCGCGCCATGGAGCGGGCCGAACGGCGCTGGGGCGTTCCCGTCCACGTGCAGATGGCGATGATCCATCAGGAGAGCAAGTTCGTGGGCAATGCCCGCACGCCGCACCAGTATGTGCTGGGGATCATCCCGATGGGGCGGCAAAGCTCGGCCTATGGCTATGCGCAGGCGATCGACGGCACCTGGGACGATTACCGCCGCGACACGGGCAACCGCGGCGCCCGGCGCGACGACATCTTCGATGCGACCGATTTCATGGGCTGGTACATGACGCGCACGCGCGACCGGCTGGGCATCCCGCTTTCGGATGCGCGCCACCAGTACCTGGCCTATCACGAGGGCCAGACGGGCTATGCGCGCGGCAGCCATGCCGGCAAGCCGTGGCTGCTGGCCGTCGCGGGCCGGGTCGAGGCGAGGGCCGGGGTCTATCGCAGCCAGATGTCGACCTGCGGTCTGTAGGGCGGCAGGACGCGCCGGATGCCTAGTGCACGTCCGGCGCGTTCGGGCGGCGGACAATGCGCTCGGGCTGGGGAAGCCCGGCTTCGGCGGCGATCTCGAACCGGGACTTGCGGGCCCGTTCGGTGGCCGATTTCAACTGGCCACAGGCGGCCATGATGTCCTCGCCGCGGGGGGTGCGGATCGGGCTGGCATAGCCTGCCTTGTACAGGATGTCGGCAAAGGCCTCGATCCGGTCCCAGTCGGACCGCTGATAGGGTGCGCCGGGCCATTCGTTGAACGGGATCAGGTTGATCTTGGCCGGGATGCCGGCGATCAGCTTGACCAGCCGGCGGGCATCCGCGTCGCTGTCGTTCACCCCTTTCAGCATCACGTATTCAAAGGTGATCCGCTCGGAATTCGACAGTTTGGGATAGGCTCTCAGCGCCTCGAACAGTTGGGCCAGCGGGTATTTCCTGTTGATCGGCACCAGTTCGTTGCGCAACTCGTCGGTGGTGGCGTGCAGGGACACCGCCAGCAGGCAGCCGATCTCCGTGGCGGTGCGCCCGATTTCCGGCACCACGCCCGAGGTCGACAGCGTGATCCGGCGGCGCGAGAGCGAGATCCCCTCGCCATCCATCGTGATCTTCATCGCGTCGCGGACGGAATCGAAATTGTAAAGCGGCTCGCCCATGCCCATCAGCACGATGTTCGAGATCAGCCGCGTCTCGTCCTTCGGCGCGCGGCCGGGTTCGGGCCATTCGCCCAGATCGTCGCGGGCCAGCATGATCTGGCCGACGATTTCCGCCGCAGTCAGGTTCCGGACCAGCCGCTGGGTGCCGGTGTGGCAGAAGGTGCATGTCAGCGTGCAGCCCACCTGGCTGGAAATGCAGAGCGTGCCGCGCCCCTCCTCGGGGATGTACACCACCTCGACCTCGTGGCCGCCGGCGATGCGCACCAGGTACTTGCGCGTGCCGTCGGCCGAGACGGTGCGGGTGACGACCTCGGGCACCTCGATCGTGAAATGGTCCTTGAGCCGCGCGCGGTAGTCCTTGGCAAGGTTCGACATCTCGTCGAAATCGCGCACGCCCTTCTGGTAGATCCACTGCCAGACCTGCACCTCGCGCATCCGGGCCTGATGCTCGGGCGTGCCTGCATCGACCAGCGCTGCGCGCAACTGGGGCCGGGTCAGACCCACGAGGTTCCGGCGCGCGGGCTCTGTGAGCTTGCGCGGGATCGGCATCACCTCGGGCGTGATCGGCGGGCTCGCGGTCATCTTGCGCGTCTCCATCGGGTAAGGCGCCCCGTATATGGGATTCGCCGCCCGAAATAAACATCCCGCAGGCGCGGGGGCGCCTGCGGGATGTCAGTCCTGCGGCGGGCTTACTTGGCGCAGCGGCGTTCCGCTTCTTCCATCGCGGCGGTAAAGCCCATCAGCGAGAAGGTGTCCTTGGTCTGTGTCCCGCGCGACGAGCGCGCGGTGACCACCGCCTCGGCACCACCCTTCATCGCGGCCAGCAGCTTGGCGTCGTCGTCCTTGGACGCGGGCCAGGCCCATTCGCCGTCTGCGAACAGATCGAAGCTTGCGTCTCCGATCTGGACCGTCACGGTCGAGCCGTCCGCGAAGGGATAGCCGCCGGTAAACGACACCTCGCCCGCCGCGCCCGCGCCGGGCCGGAAGGTCACGAACAGCAGGATCTCGCCCCGCCGCACCGAGACCACGCGCCCGTCGCGGGTGTTCACCGTTTCCTTCGGCGGCGAGACGCCCCAGCACTCGGTCGGGTCGGTCTCGACAAAGACGTTCCAGTCGGTCTTGACCGCGACGTTGTTGGTCGATTCCGACTGCGCCTGGGCCGCCACGGCCCACAGTGCCATCATCCCGCCCGCAAGGGCCGTTCGCATCAGGGAATTCATCGTCGATACAGCCTCCAGCCGTGATTGCCTCTCTGCCCGCCCGTCCGGCCGTTCGTCCGACCGCTTTTCCGATGGCTGGCCCTATGCAACTCGATACGCGCAGCCTAGCCTGACCGCGCAGGGAAGTGAAATCCCTCATGGCACAAAATCGCGTGGGCTTGAAGGGGAGGCGGATCATGGCCGGGACGGTCGCGATGGTCGAGGTCTGGCGCGGCGGCATGGCCGAGTCGCGCCATCGCGGGCATGCGGTGATCTGCGACGCGGCCGGCGCCGTGGTCGAGTCCTGGGGCGATCCCGGTGCGGTGATCCTGCCGCGATCCTCGGTCAAGATGATCCAGGCGCTGCCGCTGGTTGAAAGCGGTGCGGCCGACGCGGCGGGGCTGGGCCCCGAGGACCTGGCGCTGGCCTGCGCCTCGCACGAGGGCGCGCCGGTGCACGTGACCCGGGTGGCCGCCTGGCTACAAGGGCTGGGCCTGTCCGAGGCCGATCTGCGCTGCGGCGCCCAGCCCACGCGTGACCCGGCCGAACGCAAGCGGATGCTGATCGCCGGCGAGGCCCCCTGCCAGTTGCACAACAACTGCTCGGGCAAGCATGCGGGGTTCCTGACGCTGGCGCGCCACCTTGGTGCGGGGCCGGACTATGTCGACCCCGGCCACCCGGTGCAGCGCGCGGTGCGCGCGGCCTTCGAGGATGTCACGGGGCAGGCAAGCCCCCGCTTCGGCATCGACGGCTGTTCGGCCCCGAACTTTGCCACCACGATGCACGGCCTCGCCCGCGCCATGGCGTTCTTCGCCGGTGCCCGCGCCGATGCGGGGGATGCGCGCAGCCGGGCCGCCGCGCGCCTGGTCGAGGCGATGAGGACCTTTCCCGAGCTTGTCGCGGGCGAGGGGCGGGCCTGCACCGAACTGATGCGCGCCATGGGCGGCAGCGTCGCGGTCAAGACCGGTGCCGAGGGCGTCTTCGTCGCGATCCTGCCCGACCGGGGCCTTGGCGTCGCGGTCAAGATCGAGGACGGCGCGACCCGCGCCTCCGAGGCCGCGATCACCGGTCTGCTGGTCCGCCTGGGCGTGCTTGACCCCGCGCACCCGGCCGCGCGGCGGCGCCTGGGCGATCCGATCCGCAACTGGCGCGGCATCGAGACAGGGGAAATCCGGCTGGCGCCCGGTTTCGCCTGAAGTCGCTCTTGCCATCGGGCGGGCGTCAGTCTCAGACTGGCACGCAACCCGGGTGAGGATCCCATGAGCGAAACCCTTCTCGACCGCCGCGCCCGGCTGATGGGGCCGAACGTGCCCACCTTCCATGCCCAGCCGGTCCACATCGTGCGCGGCGAGGGCGTATGGCTCTGGGACGCGGATGGGCGGCGCTATCTCGACTGCTACAACAACGTGCCCCATGTCGGCCATTGCCACCCCCGCGTGGTCGAGGCGATCGCCCGGCAGGCGGCGACGCTGAACACCCATACGCGCTATCTGCACACCGCCATCCTGGACTATATCGAGCGGCTGACCGCGACGCTGGGCCACGGGCTGTCCCAGGCGATCATGGTCTGCACCGGGTCCGAGGCGAACGACGTGGCGCTGCGCATGGCGCAGGCGGCCACCGGTGCGCGCGGGCTGATCGCGACCGACAACACCTATCATGGCAACACCGCGGCGGTCAGCCAGCTGTCCACACGGCGCCCGCCAATCGGCGGCTATCCGGCCCATGTCCGCCTTGTCCCCGCCCCCGAAAGCCTGAAGCCGCTGGGCGGCAGCGCCGAGGCGCAGGCCGCCGCCTTCACCGCCAGCATCGCGCATGCCATCGCCGAACTGGAAGACTCGGGCCACGGCTTTGCGGGCTTCATGCTGTGTCCCTTCTTTGCGAACGAGGGCTTTCCAACGCTGCCCAGGGGGTTTCTCGATCCCGCGGTCGCGGTGATCCGGCGCGCGGGCGGTCTGATCCTGGCCGACGAGGTGCAGCCGGGGTTCGGCCGTCTGGGCGATGCGTTCTGGGGGCACGAGCGGCTGGGATTTGCGCCCGATGTGGTGACGCTGGGCAAGCCGATGGCGAACGGCCACCCGGTCGGCGCGGTGGTGACGCGGCCCGACATCATGGCCGATTTCCGCACCGCCTTCGGCTATTTCAACACCTTCGGCGGCAACCCCGTCTCGGCCGCCGCCGCGCTGGCCACGCTGGATGTGCTGGAGGAGGAGGGGCTGGTCGCGAATGCCCGCGATGTCGGCGCCCACCTGCTGGCCCGGCTGCGCGCACTGCGACACCCGCTGCTGGCCGAGGCGCGGGGCGCGGGCCTGTTCCTGGGGGCTGAATTCGCCCATCCGGACCACACCCCCGCCACCGGTTTCGCCGAACGGCTGGTCGAGGGGCTGCGCCAGCGCGGGATCCTGGCGGGCCGCATCGGGCGTCAGATGAACACGCTGAAGATCCGCCCGCCGATGCCGTTTTCGCGCGACAATGCCGATCTCCTTGTCGATACGCTCGACGAGGTGCTGGCCACCACGGAGGAAACCGCATGACCGAGGCCGAGGCCCTGATACTGGCCGAGGAAGCCATCCGGCACTGGGCCGGATGCGCGAGCCCTTGCCCGATCTCGCACCGCGAGAATGCGGTGTTCGCCGTGACCCTGCCCGATGCCGGCCGCGGCGTGCTGCGGCTTCACCGCCGCGGCTATCAGAGCGAAGAGGCGATCCGGTCGGAACTGTGGTGGATGGACGGGCTGGCCGAGGCCGGGCTTTGCGTTCCCCGCCCGCAGCGGACCGCCGACGGCGCGCTTCTGGCGCAGCTTGCGGACGGGCGCATCGCCTCGGTGCTGGGCTGGGTCGAGGGCCGGCCGCTCGGCGCGGGCGGTGAACCGCTGGAGGGTGCGCCCGACGACCAGATGCGCCACTTTGCCAGCATCGGGCGGACCGTCGCGCAGGTCCATGTGGCGGCCGACCGGCTGAGCCTGCCGGCGTGGTTTTCCCGGCCGCATTGGGACATCGACGGCCTGCTGGGTGCCGCTCCCTTCTGGGGCCGGTTCTGGGATCACCCGGCCGCCAGCGAGGCCGAGGCGATCCTGTTGCAGGAGGCGCGCCGCTTCGCGCGCGAGCGGCTGTCCGACTATGCCGCCGCCGGCGCCGACCAGGGGCTGATCCACGCCGACCTGATGCGCGAGAACATCCTGTTCGACGGCCCCCACGCGCATCTGATCGACTTCGACGATTGCGGCTTCGGCTTTCGGCTGTACGACCTCGGCACGGCGCTGGCGCAGAACCTCGAGGAGCCTGCGCTGGACGCGATCGCCACGGGGCTGGTCGAGGGCTATGCCACGCTACGCCCGCTGACCGATGACGACCTCGCGATGCTGCCGGTCTTCGTGATGCTGCGCACGCTGGCCTCGGTGGGCTGGACCATGCCGCGGCTGGCCCCCGGCGATCCGCGCATCCGCGCCTATCTCAACCGCGCGGTGCGCACGTCGCACGCGGTGCTGGAGGGGTTGGTGCTGTTCCGCATCGGCTGATTGCCGGCGGCCGGGCGATCCCGAGGCTGCCGCGCCCCGGCAAGCGCGTTCAGACCACCACCGCCCGCCGCTGCTGGACCCCCACGCCGAACACGCGCTTGTAGCGTTCGATCTCGTCCTCGGGGCCCATCGCCTTGTTGGGGTTGTCCGACAGCTTGACGGTGGGCCGTCCGTTCGCGCTGACCGCCTTGCAGACCAGGCTGAAGGGCGCCAGCGCGTCCCCCGGCACAAGCCCGCGGAAATCGTTGGTCAGCAGCGTGCCCCAGCCAAAGCTGATCTTGGCCCGGCCCGCGAACCGCTTGTGCAAGTCCAGGATCACGTCGACGTCCAGCCCGTCGGAGAAGATGATCAGCTTCTGCCGCGGATCCTCGCCACGCTCCTTCCACCAGGCGATGGCGGTCTCGGCGCCTTCGGCCGGATCGCCGGAATCGATGCGGATGCCGGTCCAGCCCGCCAGCCAGTCGGGCGCGTTCTTCAGGAATCCCGTTGTGCCGAAGGTGTCGGGCAGGATGATCCGCAGGTTGCCCTCGTGTTCCTCGTGCCAGTCGGCAAGCACCCGGTAGGGGGCCTGGCGCAGTTCCGCGTCGGTTTCGGCCAGCGCGGCATAGACCATGGGCAACTCGTGGGCATTGGTGCCGATCGCCTCGATGTCGCGGCGCATCGCGATCAGGCAATTCGAGGTGCCGACGAATTTCGGCCCCAGCCCCTCGATCATCGCCTGCACGCACCAGTCCTGCCACAGGAAGGAATGGCGCCGCCGCGTGCCGAAATCGGCGAGTTTCAGCCCCTCGACGGGCCGCAGGCGTTCGATCTTTTCCCAGAGCTTGGTCATCGCCCGGGCGTACAGGACCTGCAGCTCGAACTTGCCCATCCGTTCCAGCACCGCGCGGCCGCGCAGTTCCATCAGCACGGCGAGTGCGGGGATCTCCCACATCATCACCTCGGGCCAGCGCCCCTCGAAGGTCAGTTCATACTGCCCGTCGCGCTTTTCCAGGTGGTAGGGCGGCAATTGCAGGTTCTCGTACCACTCCATGAAATCGGGGCGAAACATCTGGCGCTTGCCGTAGAAGGTGTTGCCGCGCAGCCAGGTGCTTTCGCCGCGGGTCAGGCGCAGCGTGCGGATATGGTCCAGCTGTTCGCGCAGCTCGCCCTCGTCGATCAGGTCCGCAAGCCGGATCCCGGTGGTCCGGTTGATCAGCGAGAAACTGACATGGGTATCGGGCCGGTTGCGGAACACCGACTGGCACATCAGAAGCTTGTAGAAATCGGTATCCAGCAGCGACCGGACGATCGGGTCGATCTTCCATTTGTGGTTGTAGACCCGCGTGGCGATGTCCGCCATGGTCAGGGCTCCAGCACGATATTCGCATCCAGCATCGCCTGGCGCGCATCTTCCAGCGAGCCGTGCAGGTCGATCCCGCGGCAGGCGCCCTCGATCACCGTGACCGCATAGCCCAGCCGCGCCGCGTCGAGTGCCGAGTAGAGCACGCAGAAATCGGTGGCGAGGCCGACCATCGTCAGGTGGTCGATCCCCCTGGCCGAAAGATAGTCGTCAAGCCCGGTGGGCGTTTCGTGGTCGTTCTCGAAAAAGGCGGAATAGCTGTCGATCTCGGGGCGAAAGCCCTTCTGCACGATGTGGTCGGCCTTCGCGATGTCGAGATCGGGGTGGAATTCGGCGCCCCTGGTGCCCTGCACGCAATGGGCCGGCCACAGGATCTGCGGCCCGTAGGGCATCTCGATCACCTCGTGGGGCTGCTTGCCCGGATGGTTGACGGCAAAGGACGCGTGGTCGGCCGGGTGCCAGTCCTGGGTCAGGACGCGGGTCTGGAACTCGTCCAGCAGGGCGTTGATCTGGGGCACGATCTGTTCGCCACCGGGCACGGCAAGCGCGCCCCCGGTGCAGAAATCGTTCTGCACGTCGATCACGATCAGGGCTTCGTTGGCGGGTCGCATGGGCCGTCCTCCGGTCGCTGTCGGTCCTTGGGGTTAAGGGGCTGCCCCCCTCAGGTCAATGCCCCGCTCTTGCCGCACCCCGGCGCGCGCGTCCGGCCGGGCCCCGCTGCATCCGGCCGGGCCGCTGCGCCAAGAGCTTAACAGCCCGGGGCTCCGGCGTCGATTCCCGGGCCGATCGGTGCCGGACTGGACGGCGCGGGCGGCAGGGCTAGAGTTGTTCCAGTTGAAGAGCGCAGAGGCCCCGTCCATGCTCCACGTCGTCACGCCCTCGACCGTGTCCAGCCGCGCGACCACCAAGATCCGCAAGGTGCCGCGGGCGCTGATCGGGCATGGCTTCTCGATCCTCGCACCGGGGTCGATGGGCAGTTCGATCTACTGGCGGATGTTCATGGAGGTGTCTTTTCTGCGCTACCTCGCCGCGCTCAGCCCGTTCCCGATCCTGATCCTGCTGTTTCCCGACCTTGCCCTGCCGATCGGCCAGGCACCGGCGCTGATGTTCCTGATGGTCTATCTGGTCGAGACGCGGCTGCTGTCCGTCGACAACAAGGAGCGGCGCCAGCGCCTGATGCCCGAGGAAGAGGCCGAGCGGGGCGCCGATATCGCCAAGGCGCGCGGCCGCGAGATCCTGACGCGGATCGCGGCCAAGCGCGGGCTGAAGGCGGGTGCGCTGCACCTGGTGATCGAACAGTCGGCGCTGGCGCGGATCGCGCCCCTGACCATCGTCTCGGTGCAGACCGACATGCCCGAACCCCAGGTGCTCGACCTTGACGAGGACGAGCGGCAGTTGATCCGCGACATGCTGTTCGACGCCAGTTTCACCGAACAGCGCATGCATATCAGCAGCCTCGCGCTGGGCCGGTTCCTGCATGACGTAACGCTGGAAACCAGGGGCGTTTCGGCCCATGCCCGTCTCGAGGCGCTGGCAACGGCGTGACCTAGCGGCCGTTCGACCCGTAGAGCCCCTCGTAGATCGGGGCCAGGGTCTCGTGCTCGAACAGCGACGAGACAGAGGTGCCCTGCCAGATGTTCATGATCGCCTGCGCGAACAGCGGGGCCGTCGGCACGATGCGGATGTTCGGGCAGTCCTCTACCGCCTTGGTCGGCTGGATCGAATCCGTCACCACCACCGATTTCAGGCGTGAACCGGTGATGCGTTCCACCGCCGGGCCCGAGAAGACACCGTGGCTGATATAGGCGTGGACCTCCTCGGCGCCGCCCTCGATCAGCTTGTCGGCCGCCTTGCAAAGCGTCCCCGCCGTGTCGCACAGGTCGTCGACGATAAAGCAGATCTGGCCTTCGACCTCGCCGATCACGGTCATCTCGGCCACCTCGCCGGGTCGCGAGCGGCGCTTGTCGACGATGGCAAGCCCGGCGCCGATCCGCTGGGCCAGTTCCCGCGCCCGCGTCACCCCGCCGACGTCGGGCGAGACCACGGTGATCCGGTCGCAAAGCCCGTTGAACTGGTGCGCGATGTCCAGCGCAAAGATCGGCGAGGCGTACAGGTTGTCGACGGGGATGTCGAAGAAGCCCTGGATCTGCGCCGCATGCAGGTCCATCGTCAGGATCCGCTCGATCCCGGCCTCGGTCAGCAGGTTCGCCACCAGCTTGGCGCTGATCGGCGTGCGCGCCTTGGTGCGGCGATCCTGGCGGGCATAGCCGAAATAGGGGATCACGGCGGTGATACGTGCGGCGCTGGACCGGCGCAGCGCGTCGGCCATGATCATCAGTTCCATCAGGTTGTCGTTCGCCGGGTTCGACGTGGGCTGGATGATGAACATGTCCTCGCCGCGCACGTTCTCGTAGACCTCGACGAAGATCTCCTGGTCGTTGAACCGTTCGACCCGCGCATCCACGAGGCTGACATTCATCCCCCGGTGCATCGACATCCGCCGCGCGATGGCGGTGGCAAGCGGGCGGTTCGCGTTGCCCGAAATCAGCTTCGGTTCGTGGGTGTTGTGCATTAGGAGGATCCTCGGGGGCAGCGGATTCGTGACGGGCACGTGACGTTGACAGCGCTTACCACCCGGCTACGGTCTTGAAAACCTCGTGGCGTTCGGAGGCGGCAGGATGGCCCATATCGACTATTTCTTTTCGGTGATCTCGCCGTTTTCCTACCTTGCAGGCACAAGGCTGGAAGAGATCGCGGCACGGCACGGTGCCACGATCACCTACAAGCCGCTGGATGTGATCGCGCTGTTCGGGCGCACGGGCGGCGTGCCGCCCAGCGAGCGGCCGGAATGTCGCCAGGCCTACCGGCTGCAGGAAATCCGCCGCCAGGCGGCCAGGCGGGGTATGCCCGTGGTGCTGAAGCCCGCGCATTTCCCGGCCAATCCCGCACCCGCCTCCTATGCGATCATCGCCGCGCAAAAGGTCGGCGGCGGCGATCTGGGCGCGTTGGTGCACGGGCTGATGCGCGCCTGCTGGGCCGAGGACCGGGACGTGGCCGAGGACGCGGTGATCCGCGACTGCCTGGCTGCGGCGGGGTTCGATCCGGCACTTGCCGACAAGGGGCTGCTGGCGGGGGCCGAAACCTATGCGGCGACCCTGGAAGAGGCCGCCGCGCGCGGTGTTTTCGGCGCACCGTTCTATATCACCAACGGCGACGAACGGTTCTGGGGGCAGGACCGGCTGGAGGATCTGGACCTGCACCTGTCGGGCAGGCTCTAGCGCGGGGCGACGCGCCCCTCGCACAGCGCCTTGATCGCGGTCCGGTGCGCCGGTGCCGCGGTCAAGGCATCGGCCACCAGCGCGTCCGCCGCGTCCCGCAGATCCTCGGGCGGCACCAGCCGGTCGACCAACCCGAAGGCCAGCGCGTCCTCGGCATCCAGCCGCGCGCCACCCATCAGGATCAGCTTGGCCCGCGCCGGTCCCACCAGCGCCACCAGCCGCCCCGGGTCGGACGGCTGCGGCAGAAAGCCCAGCTTCATCACCGGATAGAAGAACCGGGCCCCCGGGACGGCCAGCCGCAGGTCGCAGGCCAGCGCCATCCCGAAGGCGCCGCCCGCCAGCGTGCCATTCAGCGCCGCCACCGTCAGCGCGTCCAGCGACGCAATCCGGCCCGAGACGCTTTCCCAGACCGGATCGGTGGCCAGCCCCGCGCGCGCCTCGTCCAGATCGGCGCCCGCGCTGAACACCTTGCCCGCCCCGGTGATCACCAGCGCCGCGATCCCCGCCCCCGCGGCATCGGCCAGGATATCGTCCAGATCGCCCAGCATCGCCCGGCTCAGCGAATTCGCCTTGTCGGGCCGGTTCAGGGTCACGGTCCACCGCGCGCCCGCCTTGTCCAGCGCGATCACGATGGCAGACCCACGCGGCGGCGGATGGCGCGTTCGCGCAGCGACACCTCCTGGCCCAGGAACTCGTCGGCATCGGCCGTGCACATCCAGAGCAGCGCACGGGCGGGCCATGCTGGCGGGATATGCTCGGACCAGTCCAGCCGGCTGACCGGGTTCACGCCGCTCTCGCGGACGGCCTTCTGCATGTCGGTCGCCACCGTGCCGGGCGACAGGCCCAGCGCCCGGATGCCCTGCGCCCGGCCTTCCAGGTCGGCGCAGCGGGTCAGCATCGCGGCCCCCGCCTTCGAGGTGCAATAGGCGCTCCAGCCCTCCATCGGGTTGTGGGCCGCGCCCGAGCTGATGGTCAGGATCGTGCCGCCGCCCATGGCCGCCATCACCGGCATCGCCGCGCGAAAGCCGTGGAACACGCCCTTGAGGTTGATGTCCAGCGCCTTGGCCCAGTCGGCCGGGTCGGCGTCCTGCAACCGCGCGATGGGTTCGATCACGGCGGCGTTGTTCACCAGAACGTCAAGCTGGCCGAACGCCTTGACCGCGGCGCGCACCGCGTCGGCGACCTGCGCGAATTCGGCCACATCACAAGGCAGCGCGATCGCCTTGCCGCCGATTTCCCGCGCGATCGACCCGATTGCGGCCTCGTTGCGGGCGGCCAGCGCCACATGCGCGCCCGCCTCGGCAAAGGCCCGCGCCGCCGCCGCGCCGATGCCGCGGCTTGCCCCCGTGATCAGAACGCTCTTGCCGGTCAACTCACCCATGTCACCCCCTCCACTCTGGCGTCTCGACGTCCTTTTCCTAGCCCAGCCGACCGGGGCAGGCCAGTGCAACGTGGCGTTGACTCCCCCCGGCCTTGGGCCGAAGCTGCGCCCAGGCATCCTGCCATGAAAGGGAACACATGCTGCTGCGCATTTCGGCCTCTGCCGGGGCCATTCTTGCCGCGCTGGCCGTCGCCGCTCCGGCCCGGGCCGACCTCACCGCCGAAGAGGTCTGGTCCTCGTGGCAGGCCGCGGCCGCGGGCTATGGCCAGACCGTCACGGGCACCGCGCGCCGGGAGGGCGACACGCTGACCGTCAGCGGCCTTGTCGCCACGGCGCAGACGCCGGACAACAGCGCGACGGTCTCGCAGAGCGGGGAGATCGCGTTCCGGGAACGCGGCGACGGGTCGGTGGAGATCGTGATGCCCGCCAGCTTTGGGATCACGCTGGACATGCGCCCCGCCGGGGGCAAGCCGTTGCTGGCCGAAATGTCGGTTGCGCAGGACGGCCTGTCGATGGTTGCCAGCGGGTCGCCCGAGGCGATCACCTACGATCTGTCGGCCGATGACGTGACGATGACGCTGGACCGGGCCGAGGTGGACGGCAAGCCGGTCGACGCCGAGGCGGTGACCGGAATCACCGGCATGACCGGCCGCTACAGCCTGACCGGGGGCGAGACGACCCGGCTGACCGGCGAGATCGCCGCCGCCGGTGCGCGTTTTGACGTTGCCGTGAACGTGCCCGAGGACAGCGTCAGCATACGCTATGCGGGCGAGGTCACCGACCTTGCGGGCCGCTCGGAGGCGGTGACGCCGCCCGGCATGGACACGACCCGGCTTGGCCAGATGCTGGCGGCCGGATTCGCATCCGAGGGGCGCGTGACCCACCAGGGCTTTGCCTATGCGATGACGGTAGCGGACCTTTCGGGCAGCACGGACGTTGCCGCGAGCTTTGAGTCGGGCGCGATCGACATCGCGCTGGGCGAGGACGCGATGGTCTATGACGTCCGCTCGGGCCCCGGGCAGATCACGATGAGCGGCCCGGCCCTGCCGCTGCCCCAGATCGACCTTGCCTTTGCCGACAGCGCCTTCCGGCTGAATCTGCCGATGGTCGAGACCGAGGACCCCGCCGATTTCGAACTGCTGACGCGCACCAGGGGGCTGACTGTCAGCGATGGCATCTGGGCGATGCTCGACCCCGCGGGCCAGTTGCCGCGCGATCCGGCGAATCTGGTGATCGACCTTGCCGGCAAGGCACGCTGGCTGGTGGACATCACCAATCCCGATGCCATGGCGGCCGCGACCGCCAACGCGCCGCCCGCAGAGTTGCACGAGTTGAACGTCAAGGATCTGCAACTGAGCCTTGCGGGCGCCGAACTGACCGGCAACGGCGCATTCGTCTTCGACAATTCCGACAAGATCACCTTTGACGGCGTCCCGAAACCCACGGGCGGGCTGGCGCTGAAGCTGGAGGGCGCGAACACCCTGCTGGACCGGCTGGTGGCGATGGGTCTGATCCCGCAGGACCAGGCGACCGGCATGCGGATGATGCTGGGCATGTTCGCCCGGCCCACCGGCGAGGCCGACACCATGACCTCGCAGATCGAGGTCACCCCGGACGGCCAGGTTCTGGCGAACGGGCAGCGGCTGCGCTGACGGCCCCGGGGCACTGCGCGGACTTGCGCGCGCGGTGCCCGCGGCCTACCTCATTGCTGGTCCACAGCCGGAGTCCCCATGCCCGACAGCTTGCAGAGATTGACCGAGGCGCTGCTTGACGCCGCGCTGAAGGCGGGCGCCGACGCGGCCGACGCGCTGGCCGTGGGCGAGGCATCCCTGTCGATCGACGTGCGCGGCGGGCGGCTGGAACAGGCCGAGCGCGCCGAAAGCACGGAAATCGGGTTGCGGGTTCTGATCGGGCGGCGGCAGGCCTGTGTCTCGTCCTCGGACACGCGTGACAGCACGCTCGCCGAGATGGCCGCCCGTGCCGTTGCCATGGCGCGCGAGGCGCCCGAGGATCCGACCGTGGGGCTGGCCGATCCGGGCCAGCTTGCGCAACACGCGGATATCGCCGCGCTGGAACTTGCCGATCCCGCGCCCGAGCCTGACCCCGCGGCGCTGGAAGAGGATGCCCGCCGCGCCGAGGCGACCGCGCGCGCCGTTTCCGGCATCACGCAGATCGAGTCGGCGGGGGCGGGCTATAACCGGCAAAGGCTCTATCTCGCCGCAACCAATGGATTCGCGGGCGGCTACGCGCGGACCAGCCGTACCACCTCCTGTGTCGCGATCTGCGGCGAAGGGACGGGGATGGAGCGCGACTGGTGCCATGAATCGCGCGTCTTCCAGGCCGATCTGCCGTCCCCCGAAGAGATCGGCCGCATCGCGGGCGAACGCACCGCCGAACGGGCTGCCCCGCGCCGGCCGAAAACCGGCGCCTACCCGGTGCTGTACGACGAAAGGGTGGCGGCCTCGCTGATCGGGCACCTGCTGTCGGCGATCAACGGCACTGCCATCGTGCGCGGCGCGTCCTGGGCGCGCGGCCTGATGGGTGAGGCGGTGTTGCCCGACGGGCTTTCGCTGGTCGCCGAGCCGCACCGGCCGCGAATCCCGGGCTCGCGCCCCTTCGACGGCGAGGGGCTGGCGACCGCGCGCCGCGCGCTGGTCGAAAACGGCGTGCTGGCGGGCTGGGTGCTGGACCTCGGCACCGCGCGCAAGCTGGGGATGGACAGCACCGCGAATGCCGCGCGCGGCGTGTCCTCGCCGCCCTCGCCCTCGGCGGGGAATGTCACGCTGACGCCGGGCACGCGCTCGCGCGAGGATTTGATCGCCGAGATGGGCACCGGGCTTCTGGTCACCTCGATGATCGGCAGCACGATCAACCCGACCACGGGCGACTATTCCCGCGGTGCCGCGGGATTCTGGGTCGAGAACGGCCGGATCGTCTATCCGGTCAACGAATGTACCATCGCGGGGCAACTGCCCGACATGCTGCGCCGGATCCTGCCCGCGAACGACGCCCGGGATCACAAGTCGCACCGTGTGCCCAGCCTGCTGGTCGAGGGGCTGACGCTTGCCGGCGACTGACCTTGCGCTGTTGACCGAGGCGGCAGAGGCCGCCGGCCGGATCGCCGAACGCCACTGGAAACGCACGCTGAAGACCTGGGACAAGCCCGGCCACCAGGGCCCGGTGACCGAGGCCGACCTGGAAATCGACGCCATGCTGCGCGAGCGGCTGACCGCGGCCCGCCCCGGCTATGCGTGGCTGTCCGAGGAAACCGAGGATACGCCTGCGCGTCTGGATGCCCGGCGCCTCTTTGTGGTGGACCCGCTCGATGGTACCCGCGCCTTCATCGCGGGGGACCCCACCTTCGCCCATGCGCTTGCGGTGGCCGATGCCGGGCGGGTGGCCGCCGCCGTTGTGTTCCTGCCGATCCGCGGCGAGATGTACGCCGCGACCCTGGGGGGCGGGGCCACGCTGAACGGCCAGCCGATCCGGGCCAGCGGGCGCGCCCGGCTGGACGGCGCGGCGGTGTTGACCGCGCGGCCCGCGCTTGATCCGTGCCACTGGTCCGGGCCGCCGCCCCGGCTGCGCCGGTCGCTGCGCGCCTCGCTCGCCTACCGGTTGTGCCTGGTGGCCGAGGGGCGGTTCGACGCGATGCTGACGCTGCGGGACAGCTGGGACTGGGACACCGCGGCGGGCAGCCTGATCGCCACCGAGGCGGGCGCGCGGGTGACCGACCGGCGCGGCGCGCCGCTGGTCTTCAACACCGAAAGCCCGGTCTCGGCCGGGATCATCGCCGCGCCCGCACCGATTCATGACGAGGTGATGGCGCGGCTTGCCTGACGCCCGTTGCCCTTTCGCGGCGCCCGGGCTTGGTCTAGGGTGGCGCCCGATTGCAAGCGATACCCGGAGGCATGACGATGACCCAACGCCTGCACCTCGTGTTCGGTGGCGAGTTGGTCGACCCCGGCCGGACGGTGTTCCGTGACGTGGACAACATCCACATCGTCGGCATGTTCCCCGACTACGCCAGCGCCCACGAAGCCTGGAAGGCCGAGGCCCAGCGCACCGTCGACAATGCCCACATGCGCTACTTCATTGCCCATATCCATCGCCTCCGCGACGAGGAGTCCGAGGCCGGGCCGACCGAGGAACTCGGGGCCTGAGCGGGACGCACATGGCAAGGGACGCGGCAGAGCAGGGCGCACGACCCCAGGGCCCGGTGGTCTGGCTGCACGCGCCGCCGCCGCTGGAACGGGCCGCAGCCGCCGAACTGATCCGCGCGCTGCATGCCGAGCGCGCCGGCCTTGGGTTCCTGGTGACCGACACCGGGGCAGCGCCCGACTGGACCGGGGGGCTCGGTCGGCTGCCCGGTCTGCACCTTGCCGCCGCACCGCGCGAGACCGGCCGGCAGGTGACCGACTTCCTCGCGGCCTGGCAGCCCACCATCGCCATCTTCTACCCCGAGACCCTGCCGATGACCGTGGCGACCCAGGCCCATGGCCGCCGCACCATCCTGTTCCTGATCGCGCGCGAGCTGCCCGAAAGCTGGCGCACCCGCTGGCGCCTTGGCACCAATCCGACGCGCCGCGTGTTGCGCCGCTTTGACCGGGTCTTTGCCCAGAGCCGGGCCTGTGCCGACCAGATGAAGGCGATGGGCGTGTCCCAGGTACAGCTCAGCCCTTGCGGCCCGCTGTCCGAGGGCAGCGCGGTGCTGCGCTGCAGCGAGGCCGAGCGCGAGGCGCTGGCCCGGCTGATGGGGGGGCGACCGGCCTGGCTTGCGGCCTGCACCCGTCGCGCCGAAGAGCCGGTCGTGGTCGCCGCCCATTCGGCTGCCATCCGGCAGGCCCACCGGCTTTTGCTGTTGCTTGCCCCGGACGATCCCGCCCGGGGGCCGGCGCTGGCCCGGCGGCTGAGGGACGAGGGCTGGGCCGTCACCCTGCGCTCGGAGGACGAGGAGCCGGAAACGGAAACCCAGATCTACGTCGCCGATACCGAGGGCGAACTGGGGCTCTGGCTGCGGCTTGCGCCGGTCACCTTTGTCGGCGGCACGTTTGCGGCGGACGGGGGCCCTGACCCTTACCACGCGGCGGCGCTGGGCTCTGCGATCATCCATGGGCCCGCTACCGGGGGGCATCCCGCGCATTACCGCCAGCTTGCCGCCGCCGGGGCCGCGCAACTGGCCCGCGACGAGCACGAACTTGCCGAGGCGGTTGCCGACCTTCTGTCGCCCGATCGCGCCGCCGAGTTGGCCAGCGCCGCCTGGGCTGTCTCGACCGAGGGCAGCACTGCCACCGAGCGCGTCGTGCGGCGCATGCTGGAGGCGCTGGATCTGGCGGAGGCGGGCTGATGCGCGCGCCCGGCTTCTGGTTCGACCCGCCCGACCGGCCGGGAATCGCCGCCCGCGCGCTGGCGCCGCTGGCCGCGATCTATGCCCGCGGCACGGCGCGGCGGCTGGCCCGCGTCACGCCCGCCCGCGTCGGCGTGCCGGTGATCTGCGTCGGCAACATCAATGCGGGCGGCACCGGCAAGACACCCACGGTGATCGCGCTGGCGCTGCGGCTGATGGCGCGGGGGGTGGCGGTCCATGTCGTCAGCCGCGGCCATGGCGGGCGGATCGAGGGGCCGGTCCGGGTCGAGGAGCGCCGCCATTCCGCCGCGGATGTGGGTGACGAACCACTTTTGCTGGCGGCCTTTGCGCCGACCTGGATTGCGCGGGACCGGGCGGCAGGCGCGCGCGCGGCGGTGGCCGCCGGGGCGCAGGCGATCCTGATGGATGACGGCTTTCAGAACCCGTCGCTGGCCAAGGATCTGGCCATCGTGGTGGTGGATGCCGCCAGGGGATTCGGCAATGGCCGGGTGATCCCGGCCGGCCCCCTGCGCGAACCCGCGGCGGTGGGCCTTGCCCGGGCCGATCTGCTGCTGTCGATCGGCCCGGGGCCGGCGCAGCGGCATTTCGAGTCAACCTGGGGGGAGGGTCTGAACCTGCCGCGGCTGACCGGTGCGCTCCGGCCGCTTGAGACGGGCATGGACTGGGCCGGGATGCCGGTGCTGGCCTTCGCCGGGATCGGCCACCCCGAGAAGTTCTTTGCCACGCTCGAGGGGCTGGGCGCGCGCCTGCTGCGGGGCGAGGCGCTGGAGGATCACCAGCCGCTGACGCCTGCCTTGATGGCCCGGCTGGAAAACGAGGCAAGGCTGCTTGGCGCGCAGATGGTCACCACCGAAAAGGACGCGGTGCGCCTTCCGCCGTCCTTCCGGCGACAGGTGCTGACCCTGCCCGTGCGCCTGGAAATCGACGATTGGACCGAAATAGAGACTGCTTTCGACCGGCTGGGGCTTACCGGCGGCTGAGCCTTTCACGGATCGCCGCCCCGTGTTCGTCAAGCCGGGGCGCGGCATGGTCAAGCGAAAGCCCGGCGTCGGAAAAGCGGATCGGCGTGCGGACGCCGGGCACGCCGTCGCGGTCCACCACCATCTCGCGGTGGACGATCTGCGGGTCGGCAAAGACCTCGGCCATGTTGTTGATCGGCCCGGCGGGCACGCCCTGAGCCTCGCAGGCGGCCAGAAGGTCGGCCTTGGCGAAACCGCTGATCGCCGCGCCCAGCCGGCCGGTCAGTGCGGCGCGGTGCGTGACGCGGTCGGCATTGGTGGCAAAGCGCGGATCGCCCGCCAGATCCGCCAGGCCCAACAGGCCGCAAAGCCGGGCGAACTGCCCGTCATTGCCGACCGCGATGATGATAAACCCGTCGGCGCAGTCGAACACCTGGTAGGGGGCAAGGTTCGGGTGGGCGTTGCCCATCCGCTGCGGCGCCTGCCCCGTGGTCAGGTAGTTCATCGCCTGGTTCGCGGTGATCGCCGTCGCCACGTCCAGCAAGGCCATGTCGATCTGCTGACCCCGGCCCGTCGCCTGCCGCTGGTGCAGCGCCGCCAGAATCGCGGTGGCGGCATAGACCCCGGTGAAGATGTCAGTGACCGCCACCCCCACCTTCTGCGGCTGGCCGTCCGGTTCCCCGGTGATCGACATCAGCCCGGACATGCCTTGGATGATATAGTCATAGCCCGCCCGGTGGGCATAGGGCCCGGTCTGCCCGAAGCCGGTGATCGAACAGTAGATCAGCCGCGGATTGAGCCGGGACAGAGACGCATAGTCGAGCCCGTACTTGGCCAGCCCGCCCACCTTGAAGTTCTCGATCACCACGTCCGCCCCGGCCACGAGGTCGCGCACCAGCGCCTGCCCCTCGGGGTCGCGGAAGTCGCAGGCGATCGACTGCTTGCCCCGGTTGCAGGCGTGGAAATAGGCCGCCTCGCGCGTTCCGTCGCGGTCCACGAAGGGCGGGCCCCAGCGGCGCGTGTCGTCGCCCTCGGGCGACTCGACCTTGATGATCTCGGCGCCCAGATCGGCGAGAACCTGACCCGCCCAGGGGCCGGCCAGGATGCGCGCCAGTTCGACGACCCGAAGGCCCGCAAGCGGGGCGGCCATGGGATCAGCCGGCAAGTTTCTCGTCGAGGATCTTCTTGAGATCGCGATAGCGCATGTTCTTGTAGAGCTGCCCGTCGATCACCAGCGCGGGCGTGCCCGTCACGCCCGCCTTCGCCGTCGTCTCGGCCGAGTGATCGCGCAGCGCGGTGGCCAGCGCCGCATCGCTCAGGCAGGCTTCCATCTGGTCGTCGGCCAGCCCCGCGGTGCGCCCGATCTGCCGCAGGTTTCCAGCAGTCTTCTGGGGATCCTTGGGGTCGATCCAGTCCCGCTGCTTCTCATACAGCATCGAGACGATCCCGAAGAACCGCGTCTCGCCGCCGCAACGCGCCAGCAACCCGGCCCAGATCGCGTAGGGGTCCCAATAGACCTCGTGATAGGTGAAATGCACCTTGCCGGTGTCGATATACTCGGCCTTGAGCTTCTTGAAGACCTCGTCATGGAACGTCCCGCAATGGCCGCAGGTGAACGAGGCGAATTCCTCCAGCTTGATCGGCGCGCCGGGGTCGCCAAGGGTGAAGGGGGCGACCTGCGCGACCTCCTGCGCCTGCGCGGCGGAAATCGGGCCCAGCGACGGCGCGGCGGTGATCCAGAGCCCGCCAAGCGCGGCAAGCGCGGTCAGGCCAAGCGAAAGCGACAGAGTGCGGAACATCGGACAGGTCTCCCTAGGGTTTGGGGCGGGATAGGACGTTTCGGCCCAGGGCTTCAAGGGCGGCGCGCAACCCGGTGTCCTGCACCTCGCCCGAAAGCTCCGAGGCGCGGTCAAGGACGGCTGGTTCGGGCGCGCGCGGGGCTGCCTTCGGGGCGGGGGCGAACTCTGCCTGACCCTCGGCGAACCCGGTGGGGGCGGTCTGGGTCAGGCGGATGCGGGCGATCGCGGAATAGCCGTAGCAGGCGTTCACCTTCGCGCGGATCGTCTCTTTCTGCATCTCCAGCAGGGGCGCGTTGGCGCCGCTGGTCAGGACCGTCAACGTCGCGCCGAACCCCTCGCGGCCATATTTCACGTCGACGGGGCGGCAGATGCGCGCGATGTCCTCGCCCACGATCTCGGTCCAGTGGGTCAGCACGCGCGCGACCGCAAAGCCGCGCTTCTCGCCCACCTTGCGGATGCGCGTGCTCAGCAGCGACGCGGTGCGCTCGAACCCGCGCATGCGGCGCGTCTGGGTGTCGGAGGGTCCGGCCATGCCTGTCCTTTGCCTTGCCTGCAGCTAGCTTAAGCGGCAGGACGGCGGGCAGCCAGACAAATGACCGGGGCGGGAAAATAAAGATTGCGTGACGCAGAGGTGAGCCGGAACCTGCTGGACTGGTACGACGTCCACGCGCGCGACCTGCCCTGGCGGATCGGGCCGGCGGCGCGCGTTTCGGGTGTCCGGCCCGACCCCTATGCGGTCTGGCTGTCCGAGGTGATGCTGCAACAGACCACGGTGGCGGCTGTGCGCGACTATTTCCACCGCTTCACCGCGCGCTGGCCGGATGTCACCGCGCTGGCCGCGGCCGAGGATGCGCAGGTGATGGGTGAATGGGCGGGGCTTGGCTATTACGCCCGCGCGCGGAACCTGCTGAAATGCGCCCGCGCGGTGGCCCGCGACCATGGCGGGCGCTTTCCGGACACGCGCGAGGGGCTGCTGGCGTTGCCCGGAATCGGCCCCTACACGGCTGCCGCCATCGCCGCCATCGCCTTCGACCGGCCCGAAACCGTGGTCGACGGCAATGTCGAGCGGGTCATGGCCCGGCTCTTCGCGGTGGAAACGCCCCTGCCCACAGCCAAGCCCGACCTCACCGCGCTGGCCGCCCGGCTGACGCCGGCCGAACGGCCAGGTTGCCACGCCCAGGCGGTCATGGATCTCGGCGCGACGATCTGCACCCCGCGCAGCCCGGCCTGCGGCATATGCCCGGTCATGGCGGCCTGCGCGGGCCGGGCCCGGGGCATCGCGGCGGACCTGCCCCGCAAGCTCCCCAAGGGGGTGAAACCCACGCGGTTGGGCCTGGCCTATCTGGGCCGCCGCACAGATGGCGCCTGGCTTCTGGAACGGCGTCCCGATCGCGGTTTGCTCGGCGGCATGCTGGGCTGGCCGGGCACGGATTGGGCCGAAACAGAGCCTGTTTCAGCGCCCCCTGCCGTGGCCGACTGGCGCCCGCTGGGGGCTGAGGTGCGCCACACCTTCACCCATTTCCACCTGCGCCTGGCGCTCTGGGTCGCCGACCTGCCCGCCGACTGCGCGCCCGCGCGGGGCGCGTTCGTGGACCGGCACGATTTCCGCCCCTCCGACCTGCCGACCGTCATGCGCAAGGCCTTCGACCTGGCCCGCGGCGGTTTCGCCAGCGATTGAGCCATCCCGGCCCTTCGCGCTATACAGGCCCCGGAACGGGCGCGCGCAACCATGGGACGATACGGATGACCGAGACAGCTCCCCATTTCCGCCTGCGCTCCGCGCTGCCGTTCTGGATGTCGCTGGGCATGATCCCGCTCGCGCTGATCGGCGCGGCCTTCGGCGGCTGGACGCTGATCCTGCTGCCGCTGTACGGCTGGCTGTCGGTCACGGTGCTGGACGCGGTGCTGGGCCTGAACGAGACGAACCCCGACCCCGACACGCCAGAGTCCGATCTGTTCTGGCACCGCCTGATCACGCTGATCTGGTTCCCCATCCAGTTCGCCACGATCTTCGGCCTGCTATGGTGGGTCACCCACACCGACCACCTGTCACCCTCAGAGACCGTCGCGCTTTTCTTCGGTGTCGGCGTGATCTCGGGGACGGTCGGCATCGTCTATGCCCATGAACTTTTGCACCAGCGCACGCGACTGGAACGCTGGCTGGGCGATCTGCTGCTGGCAAGCGTGCTCTACAGCCATTTCCGGACCGAACACCTGCTGGTTCACCACCCTCATGTCGGTACCCCGCGCGATGGCGTGACCGCGCGCTACAACGAGGGGTTCCACCGCTATTTCTGGCGGGTGCTCCGCACCGGCTTGCCCTCGGCGTGGCGCGCCGAACGGCTGATGCTGGCCCGCGCCGGCCGCCCCGTCTGGCACCGCTCGAACCCGTTCTGGCGCTATGGGGCGCTGCAACTGGCGATGGCCGCGCTTGCGCTCTGGATCGGCGGGCTGGCCGGGCTCGGGCTGCTTGCCTGGCAGGCGTTCATCGCCATCTGGCAACTGGAGCTGACCAACTATGTCGAACATTACGGCCTGACCCGCCGCTACCTCGGTGACGGAAAATACGAACATGTCCAGCCGCATCACAGCTGGAACGCCGCGCATACCGCGTCGAACTGGCTGCTGATCAATCTGCAACGCCATTCCGACCACCATTTCAAACCGCAGCGGCGCTTTCCGCTGCTGCAGACCTATGCCGAGGACAAGGCGCCCCAGTTGCCGCTGGGCTATCCGGCGATGACGGCGCTTGCGATGATCCCGCCGCTCTGGCGCCGCCGGATGAACCCCAGGGTCCGCGCCTGGCGGCGGAAATACTATCCAGGTGTCCGGGACTGGACACCTTACCGCGAGGCCAGCCTGCCCTGGCCTGCGGGCAGTTGAACCGAGGATACCGCCCGCACGCGCCTGTGCTTCTTCTTGGCTGAAATATTCCGGGGGGGTCGGGGGGCAGCGCCCCCCGCCCCATCGGCCTGGGCCCCGCCCCGCAGAAGGGGCCGTGCGCCTGCCCTAGCGGATCAGCACTGGCGCCTTGCCGACATAGGTCCCTTCCTGGGCCGCATGCACGAGGAAATGCGCGACATCCCCGCGCGAGATCAGGCCGTTGCGCCAGGTGTCGGGTTCGACCAGGACCTCGTAGGAATGGCTGGCCGGGCGGTTCATCAGGATGCCCGGCCGCGCGATCGTCCAGTCGAGATCGGACTCGCGGATCAGATCCTCCTGCACGTCCTTGTCGGCATAGGCCCGGCCCAGAAGTGCCTTGAACGGGATCTTCTCGACCGTGCTCATCCTGGCCTTGCTGTCGCCCGCGCCAAAGCCCGTGACGGCCAGCAACCGTTTCACCCCCGCCGCCGCCATCGCCGGCAACAGCACCCTTGTCGCGTCCGAGAACAGCGTGGTGCGGCCGAGGCCCTGCATTGTCTTGGGCAGGCCAAGCGTCACGATCACTGCGTCGACGCCTTTCAGCGCGGCCGCCACGTCCGCGGCGTTGCACGCGTCGCCGTTGATCTTTTCAAGCTTGTCGTCCTCGATGCCGATCTGCTCGGCGCTGCGCGCGAAGGCGCGGACGTGGTGGCCGTGTTGCAGGGCATGGCGCACGGTCTCCAGACCGATGCCCCGGCTCGCTCCGATCACAAGTATTCGCATGTGTCACCTCCATTTCCCTGAAGGTAGGTACGATTTCCGGGATTCCGAGGTGGGGCGCACATTCCGGGGCCCGAAACCGAAAAAGGCCCCGCCAAGGGCTGGCGGGGCGAGGTGTGCCGGCGGCTGGGGACCGCTGGCACAGGCGGTAAACCCTGGAAACCTAGTGGGGGCGACCGTTCATCTCGGCGCGGATCTGCTGGCGCAGGAAGTCGATGGGCACCATCTTGCCCTCGCGGCGGAAATGCCAATAGGTCCAGCCGTTGCAGGAGGGCGCGCCTTCCAGTGCCGCGCCCACCTGGTGGATCGACCCGGTCATGGCATCGCCCACCAATGTTCCGTCGGCGCGCACCTTGGCGGTCTTGCCGCGCGGCGAGACCAGCACCTCGCCCGGGCGCAGCATGCCGCGTTCGACCAGTTGCCCGAACGGCACCCGCGGTTCGGCGCGTTTCGACGCCGAGACCATCAGCGCCTCGCGGTCGTATTTCCGCACGCGGGCCAGCCGTGCCTCGGCCACCTTGCGATAGCTTTCCTCGCGCTCGATCCCGATGAAGTCGCGGCCCAGCATCTTGGCCACCGCGCCGGTGGTGCCGGTGCCGAAGAACGGGTCCAGCACCACGTCGCCCGGGTTGGTCGTGGCCACCAGAACCCGGTGCAGGAGCGATTCCGGTTTCTGCGTCGGATGCGCCTTGTCGCCGTTGTCGTCCTTCAGCCGTTCATGGCCGGTGCAGATCGGCAGCACCCAGTCGCTGCGCATCTGCACGCCCTCGTTCAGCGATTTCAGCGCCTCGTAGTTGAAGGTGTATTTCGCGCCCTCGGACCGCGAGGCCCAGATCAGCGTCTCGTGCGCATTGGTCAGCCGCTTGCCCTTGAAGTTCGGCATCGGGTTCGACTTGCGCCAGACCACGTCGTTCAGCAGCCAATAGCCCTGGTTCTGCAACTCGGCGCCGAGCCGGAAGATGTTGTGATAGCTGCCGATCACCCAGATCGCGCCGTGGGGTTTCAGAACGCGGCGCGCGGCGGCCAGCCAGTCGCGGGTGAACCGGTCATAGGCGGCGAAACCATCGAACTGGTCCCAGTGGTCGTTGACCGCGTCGACCTTCGAATTGTCGGGGCGGTGCAGCTCGCCGCGCAGTTGAAGGTTGTAGGGCGGGTCGGCAAAGATCAGGTCGACGCTGGCCTCGGGCAGGCCATTCATCACCTCGATGCAGTCGCCGGGCAAAATCCGGTTGAGCGGGAGCGTATCCGCCCCCTTCGCCTTTGTCATTTCGTGTCACTGCCTCTGATGCCGCGTCCGTTTGCGGACGTCGTTCTGTCGCCTCTCAATCTGAGTCAAAGGCGATTCGGCGTCAATTTCTTTTTTGAATCAGCCACTTACAGTTTTATCTTGATACAAGATATTGTGCACCGGTGCGAAGGAACGTCTATGGTGTGGGCTGACCCCAATATCTCGGAGCGCGTCCAGATGCGCCCTGGTGCCATAGCCGGCATTGCGCTCCCAGCCATAGCCGGGAAAGTGTTGCGCAAGCTCCACCATGATCGCGTCGCGGGTGACCTTGGCCACGATCGAGGCCGCGGCGATCGACAGGCAGCGCGCGTCACCCTTGACCACGACGCGGCCCGGGCAGGGCAGGTCCCGTGGCAAAAGGTTGCCGTCGACCAGCGCCAGGTCGGGCGACCGGGGCAGCCCGGCGATGGCGCGGCACATCGCCAGGTGGCTGGCGCGCAGGATGTTCATCGTGTCGATTTCCTGAACGCTCGCATGGCCGACCGACACCTGCGCGCAGTCCATCAGCGTCTCGGCCAGCGCGGCGCGGCGGGCGGGCGTCAGCCGCTTGGAATCGTTCAGTCCGGGCGGGATCGCGGCGGGGTCCAGCCGCACCGCCGCGGCCGTCACCGGCCCGGCCAGCGGCCCGCGTCCCACCTCGTCGACGCCGACGATCCAGGCCGCGCCCGCAGCCAGCGCCTCGGTTTCCAGCATGAAGTCGGGGGTTTGGGTCGGCATGTGGCCAGACAAGCGCCAAACGCGGCCCGGCCGCAAGCGGAAAGGGCGGAGGGCCGGTCGCCCTCCGCCCACCGGGCGGGCCGCCTTGCCCGGGCGCCCGCCCTCTGCTCGCCGGTGCCGCTAGCGGCGCCGGCCCTCGACCCGGAAGCCCGACTGCTGCAGACAGCGCAGGCCGTAGACGTCGCGTTCCCGCCGCGGGCCCGAGATCGACACCGCGCAATGGTCGGGCAGGCGGCGGACGCCCTCGCGGCGCAGGCATGCCTCGGGGACGAACTGGCGCGTGCCGTTGCGCGACTGGACCGTGCGGATGCATTGCGCGGGGATCGTGCGGCCGCGATGGGCGTCCTGCCAGCCGCGGCGGTCATCGTGGCGCTGCTCGACGCGGCGGTTGTCCTTCCGATCCCTCGAGTCGAGCCCTTCCGCAATCCCGTACAGCACGACCGCGCCCAGCAGCGCCTTGGCGATGTCCTCGCCATCGGCGCGGGCGGGGGCGGCAGCCATCGGCGTCAGCGCAAGGGCGGCGGCGAGAAGCGGGGCGATGAGTCGGCGGGTCATGGTCATGGTCCTTTCCTGATGCGGGGGGCGGGGACGGCATCGCCCCGCCCGTATCGAAGCGATGGGTCCACCGTCCCGCCATGCCCGCCCGACAGGCAATAACGCCCGGCCGCTATCGGATAACAGCCGCCGCCCGCGCCCCGGGGCATCGGCGATATTGAATAGCCGCGCCCGCTGGCCCATGCTCGCGGCCATGAAACCGCGTTTCCTCCTTGCGGCCGTCCTGGCCGCCGTCACGTTCGCCGGGGCCGCCTCGGCCCAGTGCTATGCCGATTACAAGGCCAAGCGGGACGACCCGCTGCGGCTGCACTATGGCGTGATCGAACTGCCTGCCGCGGCCTGCGGCGGCCGGGGCGACGCGGCGCGCGAGATCGACCGGCGGATCGGCCGGGACGGCTGGCAGTTGCTGAACGTGATGTCGATCTTCGGCGCCGACGGGCTGGCCGAACGCCAGGCCAGCGCCGGGTCGTTCTTCCTGCGCTACTGAGGTCTTTCCGATGCGCCCCGCCCCCGAAACCGTCGCAGCCCACGGGGCCGAGGCGCGGCCGCTGCAGGCGGGCCGCGTTGTTATCGCGGGCATGGCCGCGATCGTCGCGATCCTGTCGGCAGCCGCGGTGTTGTTGTTCGTCAACCTGCCCGACGCCAACGCCTTCAACGCCCGGGTGGAACGGATCTTCGTTCAGAACGACGACCTGAGGGCGGGTGCCGAGATCAAGCTGCTGGAGATCCTCGCCCAGTCGGGTACCGCCTTTTCCGACGTGCTGGCGTCCTACCGGATGGTGATCTTCGTGCTGCTGGTGTTTTCCACCGCGCTGCTGATCGCGGCGCTGGTGTTCCTGGTGACGATCATTACCCTGAACCGCCGGATGTCCGAGATCGAGCGGGCGGGCATCCGGGTGTCTTCGCTCACGATCAACCGGCCCGAGAACACCGTGATCCTGAACGGCATGGCGTTCCGGCTGACCGGGGCCGCGATCGAGACGCTGTCGGTGCTGGCCGAGGCGCGGATGGACGACGACATGCTGTCGGGCGCCGAGATCGAGGCGACGATCTCGGGCCGCCGCCCCGACGAGTGCGACGAGGCCGCCGGCGCCACGCGGATCAAGCGGCTGCGCGACGCGCTGGGCAACCAGATGGTCAGCGAGCTGCTGATCAAGAACGTTGCGCGGCGCGGCTACATGCTGGCGATCGACAAGGATGTGATCCGGATGACCTGACGCCCGTGCTGGACGCGTGGGCCGTTGCTGGCGCATGATCCGGGCATGCGCGCCCTGCTTTGTCTGATCTGGCTGATCCTCGTGCCGGTTTCCCTGCCGACGCCCGCGGTGGCGGGCGAGGTCACGCTGAGCTCCGCCGATCTTGTCGAGACCGGGTCCGGGGCGCGGATCGCCCCGGACCTCGTGCTGCCCGCCGAGGATCGCAATGTGCCGATCGTGGGCGAGGCCAACACGCAGGATGGCGCGCGGCTGCTGCGCCACCTCGCGGGCAGGGGCGGGATCAACGGCTTTTCTGGCATCCTCTACGACAACCGCGACCGCGGCCATTCCACGCTGGATCCAGGCCTTTTCCCGCGGCTGTCGCGCCTGGTTTATGGCCCCGCTCTGGTGTCGGAGGAACAGGACTACGGGCTTGCCGGCCGCATCCTGCTGCCGGCGGTGGTGTTCGGCAATTCGTCGACCGCGATCACCAACGGCCCGATACCGCGCAGCCAGGTGCGGCTGGCCATGACCAGCCGCATGGGGCAGGCGATCACGCCCCGGCTGTACGAAACCAACGCGCTTTACGTCTATCCCGAACATCGCGACCATGATTCAGAGGATCTGTTTCCGGCGAACTGGCCCTACACGATCACCAGCCAGGGATCGTCCGGGTCGGACCGGCGGTTCCTGGTGGCGCTCGCGATGACGCTGGCGGCGTTTCCGGCCGACACCTTTGCGGCGCTGCGCGAGGCCGGGCTTGTCGCGCCCACCCTCCAGATGATCCTGCGGCGCAACCTGGCCACGGTTTCCACGCGCGAGGATTATCTGTCGGGCCGCGCACATCCGGTCGCGTTCGAGCCCGCGCAGATCCGGATCGGGCGCATGGTGGCCCAGGCCGCGGATCTGCGCGCAGACGCCATTCCGCCGATGGTGCGTCTCAAGGTGGTCGAGGACGGCTTTCGCCCGGCGGCGGGGCTTGCCGGGCTGGATGAACGCCTGTTCGACACGCCCTCGGCCATCGCGCGGATCTGGCGTAGCTTCGACTGGGACCGCGAAATGGTCGTCACTGCTGCGGACACGGCCGACCCGAACGCCCGGCCGCTGCGTTTCGAATGGCGGCTGCTCAAGGGCGATCCGGCGCGCGTGCAGATCGAGCCCCTGGACTCCGAGGGGCGAAGCGCGCGGATCACCGTTGCCTGGCACGACCCGTTCAGCGAACCCGCGCCGGGCGGTGGCGAGGACTATGCGACGAGACGCCACGCGCGGGTCGATATCGGCGTCTTTGCCCACAACGGCGTCCATGACAGTGCCCCGGCCCTTGTCTCGATCGCGTTCCCGGCCCACCAGGTGCGCCGCTATGCGGCCGCCGAATCCGGCGGTGCGCCCCGTCTCGTGTCGATCGACTACGATGCGGCGGCGCGGGGTGCCTATTTCGACCCGGTCCTGCACTGGACCGCGCCCTGGACCGACGAGGCGCGCTATGACCTGGACGGCACGCCGCTGGGCTGGAATCGCCGCTGGGCGGACGGACGCGAGCGTTTCGTGTCCTTTCGCGAGATGGGCAACCCGGCCGAGCCGCGCTATCGCATTGACCGCACGGCCCCCGAGCGTCCGCAACTGCGGTTCGACGGTTGACCCGCGTTGTGCCGGGGGCAGGTCACACGATGTGCAGCGTCTGGTCAACGGGCGCGGCGCCAGCGTTCACCGTGCGAACAGCGTGTACGGTTTGCGCGGTTCCGGGTTGGTCCGCGACCGTCACGCGGCGCACCCGCTCTGGCGGCATCCTCGGGACGGCCTGGGGACGGCCTGGGCCCGGGCCCCAAAATTCGGGCTTGATCGGACCATCGCGGTATCGTTCCCTTGAAATCGAATGGGCAGGCCGGGGGTTGACCTTGCGGTTCACACAAAGAGAGGCACCATGCTGACCAGACGCCATTTCATCCTGACGACCACCGCGCTGTTCTCTTCGGCGATCGTTGCACCGGTGTCGGCGGCGCCTTCCTCGACGTCAGATCGATGGGCGGCCTGGGATGCCGAGGTGACCCCGCCGGACTTTGATCCGGCAAGGTCGAACCCCTGGGGGCTGCATCCGCGTTTCCTGCCGGTCCGGGTCGAGGCAAGGGACGGGCTCCGCGCGGGCGATATCCATGTCGATGCGATCGCGCGATATCTCTACCATATCCAGGGTGACGGCACCGCCATGCGTTACGGCGTTGCCATCGGGCGTGGCGGGCTTTACGCGCCTGGCCGGTTCACCGTCGGGCGCAAGGCCAAGTGGCCCAGCTGGACGCCGACCCAGAACATGATCCGCCGCGAGCCCGAGACCTACGCACAGTTCGCCGGCGGCATGCCCCCCGGGCCGATGAACGCACTGGGTTCGCGGGCGCTCTATCTCTATGTCGGCAACCGCGACACCTATCTGCGGATTCATGGCACGCCGTTCCCGCGGTCGGTCGGCATGCGGGCAAGTTCCGGCTGCGTGCGGATGGTGATGGCCCATATCAACGGGCTTTACGACCGGGTCGATACCGGGGTGACCGCGCATCTCTACCCGGCCGAGGAAAGCGTTACCGCACGAAGCTGACGCCGGGGCGGCCGGCCGGGGTCACGACATCCCCCGCGGGGCCCGGGCGCCGCCCGCCGCAGGAGGCCCGCAGCCGGATCAGCCCCCCGCCACGGGCCTGCGCTGCGCGCGCGTGCATATCGGTCTGCCTTCGGCGGTCCGAAGCGGCAACAGGGTTGTCTCGACGGGCCCCTCGTGCCGGTACCAGTAGCATCCGTCCTCCGGCAGCAGGCGCACATGCCGCAAGTCCTGGTAGGGGGCTGCGGCGGCCACGACGGCGTCCGGCAATCGCTCGATGAACCCCGAACTGGTTCGGGCCCCCTCGACCGACGCGTTGCAGGCGCCGAGGGTCAGAACGACCGCCGGCAACAGGATGGTCCGCACATGCATCTTCGCTTTCCCGCCCGTCAGACTATCTCATCGAACTTGCAGGTACCGTGTTTGCACCTTGCGCCGGGTCTTGCAAGACCCCCCTACACATGGCCCTCCGGCAGACGACGGGGTTCGTCGAAAGCCTTCTACGGCTGGTCGGCCTCGACTGGGCGGTGCCGGATTTCAGCACGCTGAGCCGGCGCCAGAAATCCCTGGCTGTGAGTACTCCCTACCGGGGCTCGCAGGGGCCGCTGAACCTTCTGATCGACAGCACCGGCATCAAGGCGGAGGGCGAAGGCGAGTGGCACGCCCGCAAGCATGGCGGCGCGAAACGCCGTCTGTGGCGCAAGATCCACATCGGCGTCGATGAACAGACGCTGGAGATCCGCGCCATCTAGGTCACCGGAAGCCCAGCTTCGTATGGTCGTGTGAGTCCCCGACTGTGCCGGCGGGGCATCGCGTCAGAAACGCCCTTCCAATGCAAGATCCTGACGGAACGGCGAAATTTTCGTGCAAAAGCTGCAACGCTACCGTGCAAAAGCTGCCGCCGCGCTACACACCCGGCCTCGGTGGAGCGCTATGTGGTTGCGCTCGCCGACCTTGCCGGCCGGTTCCACACCGCCGATCCGGACGCTGTCTGCATCATCCGCGAACTCGTCAGCGCCGTGGTCGTGACACCGACCGAAACCGGGCTCGACGTCGTCGTCGAATGCTTTCTTGGGGCTATTCTGGGAGACAACCCGAAGTGTCGGGTTTTGATGGTAGCGGAGGAGGGACTCGAACCCCCGACACGCGGATTATGATTCCGCTGCTCTAACCAACTGAGCTACTCCGCCAAGAGCGAGGCGCTAGGTACGGGACGAAGGTGAACGCGTCAAGGGGAAACTGGGCGGGGCGGCGTGCGATCGACCGCCTCTCCATGAGAGGGAGGGGCTGCCCCAAAGCTCCTTGCAGTCCGGGTTTGGCCACGGACCGGGCAGACGCTCGAAGCGACACCGCCTGCCCACACATCGCCCAAGTCACCCTCGATCGCAGATCGGCAACTGCAGCGGCGGCTGTGCCGGCAGGGACCGCCGCCATTCATCGATGATTGGCCGGAGGGTGCTCTTTGGCCAGAATCTGGGAGAGCCGATTGCCTCCAGGCATGCCATGTCCCAGTAGAGCCCGGCACGCGACACGGATTTCCCGGCCTTCACCGCGTCCGAGACGGCGTCGATGTCGCGGGACTCGGGATAGATGTAGAGCGTCGTCGGGTTGCCCTCCACCAGCGCGAGAATCTCATCGGACGCGGATGGCGACCAGGTCGTGCAGCCGTTGCTGCGCCCGCCGGTGTAGTTCACCAGGTCTCCATAGGGGACATACCCTTCCGCGTCGGCATGGGGGCTCTCGGGGTTCCTGAAGCGGCACTGCCATTTCAGGAACACGGCCGGATGCCCGCCGATGGCCCGCTCCCTCGCGTTGTCCGTCTCGCCTTCCCCGTCAAAAAGCAGGAAGGTGCGATAGAACGGGCTCCTCCGGCCCGCGTCCTGGAAATATCCCTTGAAGGAGGTCCGTGTTTCGGCCGTCACATAGGACCCGCCCGCGGTCAGCTTCGATCCCTCCGCGTTGCTGAAGTGCTTCGCGCATTGCCGGCCGTTCGAGAAATCCGCGCGCGGCAGGTTCCGCCCGTTGCCATGGCCCGAGGACACGGCGCGGAACGATTTCCGCGCCTCGCAGATGATGTAGAACCGGCCGCCCGGCGTGCCGTCGCGCGCCGTGCTCGGGCGCGTCGCATCCATCGCCATGTAACAGGGGTTCCTGATCGCGCCCAGGCCGGTCTTATGCCGATAAAGCGCACGTGCCCGCGCCAGGACCACCGGGGCGATCTGGCCCTCGGCCACGCCGACATGGTCTTGCAGCCAGGCCGGAGTGTCCGAGGCTTGCGCGGCCGCCCGGGTCGGGTGCGAACCGGACAAGGCGACACCGAGAAGGATGGCCATGAAGAGACGCAGCGAATTCAACAGCAAGGTGGGCTTCTCCCGGCTGATCATGCTCGGCACAAGAATGGCACGAGTTCACCTCGTTGCAGGCTACCAAGCCACTGAGGACGGTCAATGGCCGAGGCTGCACACCCGATGTCACCAGCGGTATCAGGCAAGTCGTCAGGGACCGCTCCGCATGGCCTCTACACTCTGGAGCATGCGCCGGGATAGCGGCGGGCCCGGAGCGGACGCCATACTCGCGCTCCGCCTGCTTTTTGGGCGCCCCTGTGGGCGAAGGCGGGACGCGCGCTTTCGCGGCACCCGGCACGAGAGGCCGCAATGCGCAGAGGTAGCGACCGGCGCACTTGGGCGCCACCGAGCGGAGCGGACCTGGCCTCGACATCGATATGCCGCAGCGCGGCCCGTCAGAGGTGCCATTCGCTTCGCCCGCGAAGCCGGGCATCCGGCGAAACCATGCGGTGCGGGGGCGTGCGGATATCCGACGGAAATCATCAGATGTCGGAGGTCCAGCCCTTTTGGGACATTCGTTCAGGGTGCAGCGCCCACTCTGCTGAAGGCGCGAGGTTTCACGGGCCATCTCTCGAAAGCAGACGATCGGCGGGGATCCGCTTCATTCCTTGATGCCGCGCACCACACCGATAACCTGCGAGGCGCAGAGGGCGTCCGGACAGGATCTCGACCGCGGTTTGGGACGCGAACGCTTGGGCCAATCAAGAGCGGGAGTTCGCCAAATGGTCAAGTGCGGCTGGGTGAGACCTGCCCCAGAGGCCCAAGGCATCCCGCGCGATCCTGTGCGCCTCCAGCCGATCCAGTTCGGCCAGCGCCTGAGCACGGTCGCCCTTGGCGGCCAGGGCGCGCGCGAAGGCCCGGCGCACCGAGATCGGGCTCCAGGGCCGCGCGGCCTGGGCGAGCCAGGTGCGCAGCTCCAGGGGCAGGCGATCGTAGTCGCGCATCGGATCGGTGGCGCGGCGCCGCAGCTTCAATGTCGTTGCCCCGCGGTTCGACGCACGACCTGTCATTCGGCGGGTTCCATGGCCCGGCCCCATTGCGGGAACGGATCGGGCAGGCGCGCCCAACGGTCGGGCTCGAACCGGGTTTCCGGTACCAGGCAACGGTCGAGCATCGCGGTGATCCGGTCCCTGTTCATAGTACCCAGCGTGCCGATGAAGACCATCTCCTGCCTCCGGTCGCCGAACTCGCCCGCGACCCGCTCTGCCATGCGCTCGCGCTCTTCCGGCGGCCAGTGCTTCTCGGGCACCGCGGCCCACCAGAGGCCCAGCGCCTTCACCTCGACCGCCGATCCCGCCATCGAGAATTCGCCCGCCCAATGCGGCCGCGTCGCGATCCAGAAATGCCCCTTGGCGCGGATCACGCCGGGCAGCGGCGTGTCGAAGAACTCGGCCAGCCGTACCGGATCGAAGGGCCGTTCGGCGCGGTAGACGAAGCTGGTGATGCCATATTCCGTGTCCTCGGGAACATGGTCGGCAAAGCCGTAAAGCTCCTGCGCCCAGGTCGGGTGGCGATGCGCGGCCTCGAAGCTGAACCGACCCGTGCCCATGATCTCGGCCGCGTCGACGCGCCCGCGATCGGTCTCGATGATCTTCGCATCCGCATTCAGCGCGCGCAGGATCGCGCGGGCGGCGGTCAGGTCTTCGGGCGTGGCCGAGGACACCTTGTTCAGCACGATCACGTCGGCGAACTCGATCTGCTCGGTCAGCAGGGTGACCAGCGTGCGTTCATCCTCGGGGCCCAGGTCTTCGCCCCGGTCCTTCAGGAAGTCCCGGCTGGAGAAGTCGCGCAAGAGGTGCGCGGCATCGACCACCGTCACCATCGTGTCAAGCTCGGCCACGTCCGACAGCGATCGGCCGTCCTCGTCGCGGAACTCGAAGGTGGCGGCCACGGGCAGCGGTTCGGACACGCCCGTGGACTCGATCAGCAGGTAGTCGAAGCGACCTTCATCCGCGAGGCGGCGCACCTCGACCAGCAGGTCGTCGCGCAGCGTGCAGCAGATGCAGCCGTTCGTCATCTCGACCAGCTTTTCCTCGCCGCGCGACAGCTCGCTGCCCGCCCGCACCAGGTCGGCATCGATGTTGACCTCGGACATGTCGTTGACGATCACCGCCACCCGGCGGCCGTCGCGATTGTTCAGGACATGGTTCAGAAGCGTCGTCTTGCCGGCACCGAGGAAGCCCGACAGAACCGTCACGGGGAGTTTCGCGGCGGCGGTCATGGCTTCTCGCCCCCATCCAGATGCGCTGCGACGGCCTTGATGGCATCCAGAAGCCCGGCGTGGTGTTCGGCCCCATGGGCGTGGTCGTGGGCCATCCGGGCATGTTCGCCCGCGTCAACGGCCGGGGCATGGGCCGTGCCATGCGCGATCTGTTCCTGATGCCGGGCGATCTCTGCCTGATGCGCCACGATCCGGGCCTCGTGCAGCATCAGCGCCGCCTCGGCCCGCCTGAGCGTGGCCAGCGCCTCCAGGTGCTGCTGGCGCCAGCGGAAATGGTCCTGCTCCTGTTTCAGGTGCTCTGCATGGGTGATGTCGTCGGATGAGGTCATGGCTGTATCCTGGTTAAGGGCGTTTACGGATCGAACCCTGGGCGGGTCAAAAGATGTTATCTTATAACATATCTTGTTCAAGCGACTTCTTCGCTTCTTCCCCACGCCCGGACGACGGGGTCTTCCGGCCGCCCGCATCCGCGGGCGCCGTCCACGCGAACGCCAAGGCGCACTCCCACGAACGGCTTGAAACCCCGTTTCAAGGGGGCAGGACAGGCTTGCATTGTCGGATTATTCTGATAGTTTCTGTCAACATTGACGGCCGCGCGAACGGCCCCGCGATCCAGCGAGCCCGGGACAGCCCCGGCCAGCCAGGCGCATTCCATGACACCCGCAGCGAAAGGAGCCTCCCATGGGAGAAGGCAAGGCGGTTTCGCCGGAACGGATCAGGGCCGTCCGGCTTGAGAAATCGACGATGCGCACGCGCGATCTGGCCGACAGTCTCGGCGTGAGCGAGGCCGAGGTTCTGGCTGCTGAAACGGGCCGCGCCGTCACCCGGATCGCGGCGCATCCGGATACGCTGATGCCGGGGCTGCCCGGCTTTGGCGAGGCGATGGCGCTGACCCGCAATGACAGCGCGGTGATCGAGAAGACCGGCACCTATGGCGCCTATACGCCGGGCGCACATGCCGCGATGGTGCTGAGCCCCGCCATCGACCTGCGCATTTTCCCGAAGCACTGGGTCCACGGCTTCGCCGTCGAAGAGGAAAAGGGTGGCGGGCTGCGCCGGTCGATCCAGATCTTCGATGCCGCCGGGGACGCGGTGCACAAGGTCTACCTGCACGAGTCGGCTCGCGATGCGGAATGGGCCGACCTGGTCGGGCGCCTGCGGCTGGAGGACCAGTCCGACCACCTGACGCTGGCCCGGCGCGAGCCGGTCGAGCCGGCGATATCCGGCCCGGCGAAGGCCGAGCGCCTGCGCTCCGAATGGGACCGGCTGACCGACACCCACCAGTTCCTGCTGATGGTGCGCAAGCTCAAGATGAACCGCCTGGGCGCCTACCGCATCGCGGGGGCGCCCTACGTGCGCCCGCTTGATACCGGCTGCATGGCGGGGCTGCTGGACGCGCTCGCCGGTGCGGGACTGCCCTTCATGCTGTTCGTCGGCAACCGCGGCTGCATCGAGATCCATGGCGGCCCGGCCGAAACCGTCAAGCCGACGGGCCCGTGGCTCAACATCCTCGATCCCGCCTTCAACCTGCACCTGCGCGGCGATCATGTGGCCGAGGTCTGGGCGGTGACCAAGCCGACGAAGCGCGGCCCCGCCGTCTCGGTCGAGGCATTCGACGCCAGCGGCGGGCTGATCCTGCAGGCCTTCGGCATGCGGGTGGGCGAGGTGGATCACACCGCGGCCTGGGACGATCTGGTGGCGTCCCTGCCGAGCCTGCCGCAGGAGGTCACGGCATGATCCGCGCCCTTCTCGCGACACTGGTCCTCGCAGGTCCGGCGCTGGCTGCGGACCGGATCGTGTCGGTCGGCGGCGCGGTCACCGAGATCGTCGTTGCCCTGGGCGAAGGCGAAAGGCTGGTCGCGCGCGACACGACCTCAACCTTTCCGCCCGCGGTGCGCGAGTTGCCCGATATCGGCTACGCCCGGCGTCTGTCGCCCGAGGGCGTTCTGTCGGTGGACCCGGACATGATCCTTGCCGAGGATGGCGCCGGCCCGCCCGAAACGGTGGACCTGCTCCGCGCCGCGGCGATCCCGTTCGTGGAGGTTCCTGATGGCCATGACCGTAATGCGGTGCTGGCCAAGATCGCCGCCGTGGCCGCCGCACTCGGCGTGCCCGACAAGGGCGCGGCGCTCGCGGCCGACGTGGGCGCGGCGCTGGATGCGGCAACGGGACAGGCCGCCCGGGGGCCGCATCCCCGCGTGATGTTCGTGATGTCGGTTCAGGGCGGGCGCATCCTGGCCGCCGGGCGAAACACCGCGGCCGACGGGATCATTCGCCTTGCCGGTGGCGAGAATGCGGTCGCGGAATTCGAGGGCTACAAGCCGCTGACCGATGAGGCCGTGACCCGTGCCGCGCCCGAAGTGATTCTGATGATGGCGCGCGAGGGGGCGGAGGACATGTCGGACCAGGTGCTGTCCCATCCCGCGATCCGCACCACACCGGCCGCCGTGGCCCGCGCGCTGGTGCAGATGGACGGGCTCTACCTGCTGGGCTTCGGCCCGCGCACGGCCCAGGCGGTGCGCGATCTTTCGGACGCGCTGGCCCGGGCAGGGAGTTGAGGCGATGGTCGCCATCTCCCCCGACACGGCGGCCGCGTGGGACCGTGCCGGGCATGCACGCCGGACCACGGTCCTTCTGGCGCTGGTCTTGCTGACGGTGGCCGCCTGCGGCCTGACCACCGGTGCCGCGGGCACGTCGCCCTGGACGGTTCTGGCCGACCTGCTGGCGGGGCGCGAGGTGGCGCTGGCCGACCGGGTGGTGCTGTTCGAGATCCGGCTGCCGCGGCTTGCCATGGGGGCGCTGGTGGGCGCCTCGCTGGCGGTCTCGGGCGCGGTCATGCAGGGGCTGTTTCGCAACCCGCTGGCCGATCCGGGGCTCGTGGGCGTCAGCGCGGGCGCGGGGCTGGGCGCGATCTCGGCCATCGTGCTGGGCGGGTTCTGGCCTGCGGGGCTGGCGGCGGCGCTTGGCTATTATGCGGTGCCGGTGGCCGCGTTCCTTGGCGGCTGGGCCTCGACGCTGGTGCTTTACGGTATCGCCACGCGCCGGGGGCGGACCTCGGTTGCCACCATGCTGCTCGGGGGCATCGCGCTGGGGGCGCTGGCCGGGGCGCTGTCGGGCATCCTCGTCTACATGGCCGATGACGCGCAGTTGCGCGACCTGACTTTCTGGGGGCTTGGTTCGCTCGCGGGCGCCACCTGGGCCAAGCTCGCCGCGGCCGCGCCCCTGATGGCTCTGGCGCTTCTTTGCGCCCCGATGCTGGCCCGCGGCCTGAACGGGCTCGCGCTGGGCGAGGCCGCGGCGTTCCACATCGGCATCCCGGTCCAGCGGCTCAAGACCGTGGCGATCCTGACCGTCGCGGGCGCCACCGGGGCGGCGGTGGCCGTGTCGGGCGGGATCGGCTTCATCGGGATCGTTGTGCCGCATCTGTTGCGCCTCGCGACGGGGCCCGATCATCGCTATCTGCTGGTGAACGCGGCCCTTCTGGGCGCGGCGTTGCTGATCCTGGCCGATGTGATCGCCCGCATCGTGATCGCCCCCGCCGAACTGCCCATCGGCATTGTCACCGCGGTGCTCGGCGGGCCGGTCTTCCTGTGGATCCTGCTGCGCCGGCGCGGCGTGCTGGACCTGTAGGCCCATGCTGGAGGCCACCGACATCACCGTTCGCCTTGGCCGGCGCGAGATCCTGCACGGGGTCGATTTCCGCGCCCGACCGGGCGAACTGACCGCCATCGTCGGCCCGAACGGATCGGGCAAGACGACGCTCCTGCGAGCACTCACGGGCGATCTCTCCCAGGAAGGACGGGTCCGGCTGAACGGCCAGGACCTGTCCTCCCTTCGCCCCTGGGTGCTCGCGGGCCTCCGGGCGGTGCTGCCGCAGGCCACGCCGCTGGCCTTTCCGTTCACCGCCGCCGAGGTGGTGCGACTGGGCCTGATGGGCGGGATCGAGGCGGCCGAGGCCGACCTTGTCCCCAAGGCGCTGGCGCGTGTCGGGCTCGCGGGGTTCGAGGGCCGTTACTTCCAGGAGCTTTCCGGCGGCGAGCAGCAGCGCGTGCAGCTTGCCCGCGTTCTGGCGCAGGTCTGGCGCCCCACCGCCCATGGGCAACCGCGCTGGCTGTTCCTCGACGAACCCGTATCCAGCCTGGATATCGGCCACCAGTTGCAGGTCATGCGGGTCGCCCGCGACTACGCGGACCAGGGCGGCGGTGTGGTCACGGTGATGCACGACCTGAACCTGACGGCGATGTTCGCCGACCGGGTCACGCTGCTCGCCGAAGGCCGGGTGCTGGCCCAGGGCACGCCCGCAGACGTGTTCCGCGACGAGGCCCTCAGCCGCGCCTATCGCTGCCCGATCCGGGTCAACACGCCGCCCGAGGGCGGAACCTACCTTCTGCCCCATGCGGCGGGGCAGGTCGCGGCGGAATGAAGATGACGGGGATGGCGCGCTCCTCGGGGCGCGCCTCGCCGGTCGTCGGGAAACCCGCGACTCGACGCGCTGGCCTTGGCCGCCCTGCGCTGCGCGGGCCGGTTTCCAGCCGCACCGGCAGCCCTGGGACTGCGCTGGCAGCGCTTCACCTTGCCCGTGCACGGGCGATGACCCCGGCCGGACACGGTTGACAGGCCGCCCGGGTCAACGGCCTGTCTTGCTGGTCGTTTCGGCCCCCATGTCATATCTGACCTCTGAATGGGCGAGGGCTTAGCGCGCGAGCGGTCGTCGCCCCTGCGTCAGGACAAGGTCCATCACCATATCCAGCGCCTCTTCGCGGGCCTCGGGCTCGCCCCCCAGCCGCGCGGGCCTCGGGCTCGCCCCCCAGCCGCGCGGGCAGCGGATCGCCGCCCGCTCGACCGGCGGCAGGTCGGCGAGCATGGCGACCGGTGCGGCGCCAGGACTGAGGGACAGCGCGCTCATTTGGTCAGGATCAGCTTGCCCGCGCGGGTGATGCGCAGGCTATAGGCGACCCCGTCCAGCACGATCACCGCGGTGATGCCGCCCCCCGTGAGGATACGGGCGTCGTGGAGCGGCAGCGCGGCGGCCTCGCGCATGGCTTCGGCCCGGCTCGCGCCGCCTCCCGCCTGTCGATCCGGTCCAGCAGCGGCTCCAGGCCCACATCGCCCGGCGCCGGCCCGTTTCCCTCGGCCGACAGGACCTCCCGCCAGATGTCGTGCCGCTCCACCGCACGGGCGCCCATGGCGCGGTTCCGGCTCCGGTCGGTTTCCCTGCCCATCGTCACGTCGCATCGGCCATCTCCGCGGCCGCCGTCTCGGCGGCCAGTATCGCCGCCAGACCCTCGCGATAGGTCGGATGGCGCAGAGCGAAGCCGGGCAGCGCCTTCAGCCGGTCGTTGCGCAATCGGCGGTTCTCGGCCCAGAAGGCGGCGGCCATCGGCGGCAGGCCCGCATCCTCAAGCGGCACGCGCGGCGGCTTCGGCAGGCCCAGAAGCGCGGCCGCATGGTCCAGCACCTCGGCCGACGTGGCAGGCAGGTCGTCGGCGAGGTTCGTGACCCGCGTCCCGTCCGGATGGCCCATCGTGGCCAGGATCGCACCGGAGATGTCATCCACGTGGATGCGGTTGAACACCTGCCCGGGCTTGACCACCGCCCGCGCCCGCCCCGAGTGCACCTGCGCCAGTGCGTTGCGCGTGCCGGGGCCGTAGATGCCGGCGATCCGGAGGATATCCAGCGGGATGCCGCGCGGCTGGGCGAACGCGCGCCAGCCGAGTTCCGCGCCGATCCGGCCGCGCGCGTCCGGCGTGGCCGCGGCCGGGGGCCGGGTCTCGTCGATCCAGGCGCCGCCGCAATCGCCGTAGACGCCGGTCGAGGACAGGTAGCCGATCCAGCGCAGGTCCGGCAATTCGACGCCCGAGGACAAGAGCGCGGCCAGCACGGGACAGGCAACCTCGGGCGGGGCCGCGCTGTCGGGCGGGATCGACACCAGCAGGTCCGTCACTCCGTCGAGCCAGTCGCGCAAGGTATCGGCATCCGGCGCCCGGCCGGCGTCGAAGAGGTGCGCGGCAATGCCCTTGCCGGACAGATCGGCGGCGCGGACCGGATCGCGGGTGGTGGCCGAGACGCGCGCGCCCAGCGCCTGGATCAGAGCCGCGGCGCGGGCGCCGACATAGCCCGCCCCGAAGACGAAGATATGGCGCCCGGCCAGCGCCCCGCTCATGCTGGCACCCGGTCGGCCAGCCGGTCGCGCAGCGTCTCGAAGGCGGCGACCTGCGCGGGGATCAGGGCGCGGTTCGCGTCCCGGCCGAGATAGATCTTGAACAGGCACCCGCCCTGCGCATCGAGGAACTGCACCGAGCGCGTGTCCATCCCGAAGAGCGACCGCGCCACGAAGGCCACCTGCGCACAGGCACCCGCCCGGATATGCCCGCCGATGGGCTTTCCATGCAGGTTGAAGAAGCCTTGTGCCACGCTGCCCGGGGGCAGATCGCCCTTCGCCTCGAGGATCACATCGCCCGTGTTCATCACCAGCGTGATCTCGCCCCAGCGGGCGATCTCGGCCATGATCTCTTCGAAGGCGGTGCCGGGCACCAGAACCGCCTCGTCCATCGGCAGGCAGGCCAGAACCTCGGCAAAGCTTGCGCCGGTGCGGGTGGCAATATCCTCGAGCGCGGAACCGGGATGGGCGGCAAGATCGGCGCGAATTGCCGCCGTAGGATCAGATGTCGGGGTCATGCTTGGATCTCCTCGGTGGTGGAATGGATGGCCCGGGCATCGGTCCAGGCGATCAGACGGGCGGTCATGGCGACCTGCCAGAACCGGCCGGCGAGCGTCAGGTCGGCGGCACCCGCGCGGGTCGCCAGCAACCCCGCGCGCTGCCATTGCGCCAGAAGCGGCGCGGCGACCTCCTCGAACCCGGCCGCGACCCCGCAGGCGGCCAGCGCCCGGTCCGCCGGCCCGAAGGCAAGCCGCCCGCGCTCCATCCCCGCCTTGATCGCGTTGTGGACGGGGGCGAGCGGCGCGGGGCGCATCAATCCGGCGACCAACCCCGCGCCGCTCTGCCCTGCCCCGGCCCGGTAGGCGCCCAGATCGGGCGTCAGCCTGTAGCCATGGCCGTGCAGGTTGCCCCCCGCGCCTGCGCCGAAGGCCAGGCACTGAGCCCCGGCCTTGACCTCGAAATTGTAGATGCTGCGCTCGCGCGTGCCGTGCCGCCAATGGGTGGTGGAGATCGCTTCCCAGCCGGCCCGGTCCATCTCTTCGGCCCCGTCGGCAAAGTAATGGCCCAGTTCCGTGGGCGCGGCGGGGCGCAGTTTGCCCTTGTCCTGCGCCATCAGAAGCGGCGTGCCGGGAATGGCCTTGAGCGAGTAGAGGTCGAGCCCGTCGAGTCCCAGCGCCGCGGCGGTCCGCACATCCGCGCGGAAGGTCGCGCGGTCCTGCCCGGGCAGCCCGTAGATCAGGTCGATCACCACCGCGCCGCGGTCGAGCGCCACCAGCCCCTCGAGAAAGCGCAGCGTCTCGGCCCGGGTCGACTTGCGCCCCATGCGGCGGCGCACGCCGTCGTCGAAGGTCTGCACCCCCAGCGACATGCGGTTCACGCCCGCCTCGAAGGCCGCGCGCGCCTTTTCCAGCCCGAAGCTGACGATCCGGCCCTCCAGAGTGATCTCGCAATCGGGCGCCAGCGGCAGATGACGGCGCAGCCCCTCGACCAGCCGGACGAGGTCGCGGGCGGCCAGCGCCGTGGGCGTGCCGCCGCCCAGATAGACCGCCCTCAGCGGGTGGCCCTGCTGGGCCGCCGTTTCCGCCCCGGCGGCCAACTGCGCGAGGACCGCGTCGACATAGGGCGCGCCCGCCTCGCGCCGCCAGGGGTTCTGGTAGAACCCGCAGAACAGGCAGTGGTTTTCGCAGAAGGGGACATGGACATAAGCGACCGACGGCCCGGTTCGCGGCGTTTCCGACAGCCGTGCCCACAGCGCGGGCCGCTCGGCGTCGGGGACCGGCACGGCACCGCCCCTTGCATGCGCCCCCATCCGCCCCGGGAACGCATCGGCCAGCGGGTCGGCGGTAACCCGGGCGAAATGGGTTTCGACGTGGTCCGGACGGTTCTCGCCTGTGGCTCTCGGTATGTTCATGCGCGGGTCTCTGGGCTTTGGGCACAGGGGACCGGGCGGAGAGCTGGGGCCTGGCGAACGGTGAATGGCGGCGGTCGGGCGTCGCCATTCATTTCCGACAATTTCTATCAGGCTTCGGGGCGCTTGAAAAGCCCCGGGCGCTGACATGCGAAGACCCGGCCTGGAGAGGCCGCCCTGGGCACGCGTGTCGCATGCGAAGGTCGTTGACTGTTTAACTCGACCTGGCCCTTCCGTCACGGTGCCCTTGGTGATGTTCCGCACCACGTCGCGGCGGCTGTAATCCGTTTCCGTTTGATCGCCGTCCATCCCCCGAGTCACTTCGTGCTCGGCCCAGCCAAGCGTGAAGCGCGAAGCCTTCTGGATGTCGAGTTCGATGCAATCCTCGGAAAACGAAAGGTAATCCGCAGTGGTCACCTCGTCGCCCGCCGCCGAGGTCGATGCCTCCACGCCGGTTCGGCCATCGCCATGCGGGGTGAAAACCAGTGTGGTCTTGACCTCGTCCACCCCACGCAAAGGGGTTGCAGATGTCCACGACCATGTGTGCGAGCTGCACATTCTTCAAAGCTCACGCGGCCAATACCGCGAAGACCCTGAAAGGTGCCGACCTCTGCCGCTTCAACCCTCCGGTCTCGCAGCCCGAGGCAGGTGCCCATGTCCTGTGGCCGGCCGTCAAGTCCGACGACTGGTGCGGCCATTTCGAGAAGGACATCGAAGCCGCCTGAGGCACGAACGCCAGCCAGGTCCGCTCGCAGCCAGCCGTGCAACCCGCCGGCTAGCCGCGCGAAGCCCCCAGCCAGCTTCGGTCAGGATCGAACGATGAAGGGGGCGGTGCCATGCACCGCCCCCTTCCTGTGTGGTCCCAACGCAGCGTCAGAACGTGAACGTAGCCGAAACCTCGAAGCTGCGGCCCGTCTGCGCCAGTCCGTTGGGATAGATCGTGTAGTTCCGGTCGAACACGTTATCGATGCCCGCCCGCAGCACCATGCCACCAAGGGCACCGCTCTGCGGCGCCCATGTCGCGTAGAGATCGAGCAGCTCGTAACCGTCGCCGGGCGTGCCTGCCGCAGGCACGCGGTCCTGCCTGGCCGCGAAGGTGGCGCGCGCACCGAGTTCCCACCCTTCCCACGGCCGCAGTCCGAGAGTGGCGGTCAGCCGGTCCTGCGGGATCGACTCCAGCCAGTCGCCGTCGTCGTTCTGGCCCCGCGCGAGGCCGAGTCCCGCGCCCATGAACCAGGTGCGGGCGTCATAGTCCAGCTCCGCCTCGAAGCCCCACAACGCGCCGTTCACATTGCCGAAACTCGTGGTGCCGGCGACGATGTTCACGACCTGCTCGATGTAGTTGTCCACATCGGCGTAGTAGGCGTTGACCGAGAAGGCCAACCGGTCATCCGCGCGCCAGACCCCGCCGCGTTCGAACCGCGCGCCGATCTCGACCTGGGTCGATTCCTCGGGCTCCAGGTTCGGGTTCGGCACGAAGAAGTTGTCGGGCGGAAAGCCGGGTCCGCCCGGGAAATGCAGCCCGCTGTTGTAAAGCTCGGTCAGAGACGGGGCGCGGAAGGCGCGCGCGAGGTTGCCGTAGATCTGCCACGCGTCGCTCGGCCGGTAGCTGAAGCCGATCCGTGGCGAGACGAAGTCCTCGCTCACGTCGCGCAGCGCGGGATCGTCCGGCTTTCGTTCATAGCTGTCCAGGCGCAGCCCCGCGATCAGGTCGAGGCGGGCGCCGACCGCGGCCGTGGCCTCGGCGAAGGCACCGTAGGTGGTGGCCTCGGCATCCGGAAAGGCCGGACGCGGGGCCCCGTCGCGCACCCCCTCCTGGGTGTCGCGCAGCACTTCGAAGCCATAGACGACATCGACCGGCATGCCGAAGTCGAATGTCGACCGGTTCGTGATCTCGAAGCCGAGCGTGTCATAGCGCGTCTCGTCCCGCCGGGGCGCGGCGACACGGTCTTCGGTGATGTCCAGCCGGTTGGCATAGAACAGGACCGAAAGATCGACGAGGTCCGAGTCCGACGGCGCATAGTCCCAGCTCAGGCGCAGGTTCTGCGTTTCGGCCTCGCGATCGACAAGCGGGTTCGACCCGGTCACGGCGCCGTTGGAATTCGCCGCCGTCTGCCCCTCGTCGCCGAAGGCCGAGAGGCTGAATTCGAACCGGCTGTCCTCGGACGGTTCGAAGCCGAGCTTGAGCATGCCGCTCGCCTGGTCGATCCGCGAAAAGGCGATGCCGCCGCCGCCCCCCGCCTCGAGGTCCTTGCCCATGGTCCGTCCACCGAGAAACAGCAGCGCGTCCCAGTTCCCCCAATCGGCGAATACAGTGGTCGAGCCGGTCACCTGCTCGCCGTTCGAGCCATAGCCCAGCCTGACCCGCGCCCCCGTGGTCCGGTCGGGGGCCAGCAGGTCGGCGGCGTCGACCGTTTCGAACGAGATCACCCCGCCCAGCGCGCCCGATCCGTAAAGCGTCGAGCCGCCGCCGCGCACCACCTCGACGCGGCGCACCAGGTCAGGGTCGATGAAGAACCGCCCGCGATGGCCCTGGCTGAAGTTGAACCGTCCGCCGTCGAAGCGCAGCACGATCTGCTGGTCGCGGAAGCCGCGGATGTTCGGTTCCTGCGAGATGCCGCGCGGGCCGCCGTCGATCGACAGGCCCGGAATGTCGCCGATCAGTTCCTGGATGTCGTCCGCCTGGCGGCTTTCCAGCGCCTCGCCGTCCCGGACGCTGGCCGAGATTGGCGTATCGAGGATCGCGCGCTGATCCCGGAAAGCCGAGTCCAGAAAGATCGGATCGAGAACGAACGCGGTGTCCTGGGCCGCGGCACCGCCGGCGACGGTGGTCGCAATGATGAAGAAGGCTGTCCGACGCATGTTTCCCCCTGTCCTGGACGAGATCGCGGTGCCTGCCGACAGGTGGGGCGCGGTGTGAACAAAACGTCGCTAATTTATCTGATGGAAAAGGTCAAGTAATCCGGACTGTCGTCAACGCCGCCGAAGAGAGGTCTTGGTCGCAGGCATGGAATAGCCTCCGCTGCGCTCGGCGGTCGCCGAGACCTTTGCACGGCAGACCTCCGAGGCCGGCAATCGCGCCAATTCGGTCCGGCGCAGCATTGGTGGAGAAACGGGCGCGGTCCGGGCGTCCAGTTGCGCGATGGAGGGAAATGTTTCGAAGTCCTTGAAATGTCGACTTTCGTGGTCTCGCTGGAAACGGCTCGCATCCGCGGCGAAGGTCAGTAATCCTGAACCTGCGTCAGCTCGCTGACGTGCCGGAACGCCGCCTGTGGCTGGGAGTTCTCGCAGTCACAAGGTCCAGCCACCCCATGACCGGACGCTGACGGAACACGTTGATGAAGTGACTGACCTGCTCGAGCGGACCGAACCCTCTGCGATCATGGACTGGGATCTGCATCTGGCCGACGCAGGCTACGACTCCCTGCATGACTACGCCCCTGGCGCTGGATCGTGTCACCGCCCGAATTCCACGCGGTCGCTGACGGGTTTCCGCGGATCGCCACACCCGTCCCGCTCGGCGTGCCGCACATGAATGGCGTGACTGCGCAGTTAGCGCCATTTGCAACGTCAATGTCACCGGACAAGATGCAAGAGGGCAAGCGACCCGGAGTTTCTTCGACCGGTTCGTTCCCCGCCGCAATGCGGCGTGGTTCGCGGCCGTTCGTGCGGACCGCAGCGAGAACTGCCAGCGGGAATTGCGTTGTCGAACCGTGCTGTCATTCGATCTCTTGCAACCGGCTTTGGCATGGAACTCGCACCATGGCGAACATCACCTGGCGAATGCACGGGTTCCGCGTCGCGCGGGGTAACCCCAAGGGTATCAGTTCGTCGCACGATTCGTTGCGTGCCCCTTCACGATACCGGGCTCAGGCGGCTCGCCCCTTGCCAGCAGTGCCGGTCCCGCAGCACCCGATATGAATGTTTTTCTTATATTGCCAAAAGGCTTGCGTGGCGGAAACAAAGGGCGACGGCCGATACGGGTTTGGGCCGTCAGACCGGCTTTTCCCAACGAAAGGAACCGAAAGGTGAAGCTGAGTGCACGAAACATCCTTGCTGGCACAGTAACCGAAGTCGAGACGGGAACCGTCACGACCCATGTCAAGATCGACGTCGGCGGTGCGACGGTTACGGCATCGATCACCAACGAGGCGGCATCCGATCTGGGGCTCAAGGTGGGCGACAAGGCGAGCGCCATCATCAAGTCGACCGACGTCATCGTCGGCAAGCACTAGGGCCGAGCCTCGTACGGCGTCACATCGCCTGCCCGACGGGGCGACATCTCGCGTGGCGCCCTGTCTCGCCCCCCCAATCCGGGCACGAAACCCTCTGGCTTGGGCCCCCGCATGTCGCGACAATGAAGCAGCGGTCCCGGGAGCACGCGTGATTGTGTGGTCCCCGGGCGCCCCAGTCCCCACTCCTGGTTGCTGTGCGGCCGGACGGAGGATCCTCGCTCAGTGGTTCGGGCAGGGTTGTCCGCCGTAGTCGGGCTTGAGGTCGATCAGGGGCGTACCGTCCACGCAATCGAGCCCGCGCACGGTCAGTACATTGCCCTCGCACCCCAGCAGGGTCACCACCGACGAGGCGACCGGGTTGGGCCTGTTCGGCGAGCGCATCGCGAAGGTGCCGATGGTGGTGCCATCGTTGCGGGGGCTCTGCCGGACAAGGTCGCGCCGGGCGCCGTCCATCCAGTAGAGCAGTTGCAGCCGGTCCCTGGTTTCGATGCCTGCCAGCGCCTCGGTCCAGTGCGGGGCGATCTCGATCCGGCAGACGGGGCCCGCGACCGGGTCGCCTTGGCGGGGGCAGTCACGCGCGGTTTGCCAGGGCGTGCGCAAGCGGCCGATGAACCAGACCAGCGCATCGGCCTGGCGGGGAATGGGGACGAAGATTTCTCCGGCCCGGATGGTCGCCTTGGTGCCTTCCATTTTATGTCCTTTCCTCGATCTGGGCCTTGCAGGGCCGTTCGCGTGTGGCCAAGGCGACATCCGCGTCGGATTCGCGACGAACGCTCGCCCGGATGCGCCGGTTTCCCGGCGAAACGGCTTGGCACGGTTCCTGCTTCATCTTCGTTATAAAGATGACTCACATATCGCCTGAAACGCTAGGCACGGACAAGCGGATGAGCAACCGGCAGGCTGCCGCCTCGGGAAAGGCATCTGGCGGATATCCGTTTTCTGCCCGTTTCGACCGGGGTTTGCCCATGTCTGCGGCGGCGATGTGATGCAAGGGATCCGATGACATGCTTCTTCTCGATGACACCGCGCTGACCTGCCTTCTGAAACGGGATCCGGCAACCGCCGCGCACGCCGGGTTCGGCCCCGCCCTTGGGCACCGGCTGGCCACGGTCGCGATGCGGGCCCGCGCCCCCGGGACCGCCTGCGGCACCGAGGAAGGCGCGCGGATGTTCGCGTTGCTGGGCTGTGCGGCGGACGTCGCGGTGGAAAGCGGCGCGACGGTTGGTCCGGGCGACCTGCTGCTGGCCGCGCGGGGGCCGGCGGCGGCGCTGGTGTCGGGATGGCAGGCGGTGCAGGGGCTGATCGAATGGGCCTCGGGCGTGGCCGGATCGACAGCCGGGATCGTGCGGGCGGCGCGGGCGGCCAATCCCGGGATCGTCGTCGCCTGCCCGCAGAAGGCGATCCCCGGTGCGCGGCCGCTGGCGCTGAAGGCGGTGACGGCGGGCGGGGCGGCGATGCAGCGTGGCAGGGCGCGGGATGCTGTGCTGGTTCTTGCCGAGCACCGGGCCTTGGGAGGGCACGAGGGCCTTGTCGCGCGCATCCGTCAGCTGCGCGCGGCCGATCCGGGCCAGGGCATCGTGGTCGAGGTCGGCTCCTGCGAGGATGCGCTCTGTGCCGCGGGATACGGGGCCGACACCGTCCAGCTGGCGCGGATGACGCCGGCCGAGGTCGCCGCGACGGCACGGGCTCTGGCGGCCGGCTGGAACGGCGAACTTGTCGTGACGGGATCCATCGCTGAGGACATGGCGGCGGCCTATGCGACTTCGGGGGCGCATGTGCTGTCGACCTCAGCGCCCTACCATTCCGCGCCCGAGGAAATCGAAGTGGCGTTCGAGGCGGGCTGAGCCGCGACCGCGCCCGGGATGGGGGCGGTGCGGATCTCGTGGCGCCCCACGTCCTGCCCGCCCGCATCGTCACCGTCGAACGGACCGGCGCCGGCGCGGCGGCTAGACCTTTGGCAGGACGAGGCCCGGGTCCCGTGCCGCGCCCCTGCCCGAGTCGCTGCCATGCCCGTGGCCGCCGCAACCGCAGCCGCCACCGCAACCGCCACCCCGGCCGTGGCCATGCCCGCCGCCGCCGCAGGCGCCTTGCGTGCAGGCGTCGCCGCGGGTGGGGGCGTGGGCCGGGGCGATGGCCGCAAGCGGGACAATGGCCGGACCCTTGCCATGCCCATGACCGCCTACGTTGAACACCGGGTTCGCCACCGGTCCGCGCAGACCCGGCATGTAGGCGACAAGGAACATCCCCCAGCCCGCGCACCAGACCGCCGCCGCGGCATCGAGCAGCGGCTCGTAGGCCGCGGGCATGAGCGGCGCGGCAAGACGCAGCCCGGCCGCGGCCCAGATCAGCGCGAAGGCCCCGCCCAGCACCGGGCCGATCCGCAGCGCCCCGCCCTCGCGCCGGGCCGCGGCGCGAGAGGCGATGGACATCGCCAGCCCCGCCATCGCGCCCATCATCAGTGCGTGGATCGCGTCGGCCTCGCGCCAGGGCGTGGAGAGCAGCGCCGCAAGCCCCGTCAGAACCAGGCCGAGGGGCAGCCAGGCGAAGGCGAGGTGCAGCATCAGCGCGGGCGCGTAGCGCGCCGCAGCAAGGCTTTTCCAGCGCCGAATGCGCCAGAGTTGCGCCGCGCCCGCGGCGATCAGGACGGCGGCGGCTGCCTCCGTCGGGCCTGCCAGGGTCAGCGGAAAGGCCAGCAGCATCAGAGCCAGCCCGATCCGGCTGGCCAGCGGGTCGATCCGGGGCAGCGGCCTGCCGCGCGGGGCCAGCCAGCCCGCGGTGAAGGCGGGCGCCATGTTGCCCGCGATCACCGAAACCTTGGTGGCGAAGAACAGCACCAGCACCCGCGTCATCTCCGCCTCGCCCGGCCAGGGAAGCGCCCCCAGCGCCGTGGCCACGAAGGCCGCATCCGCGAGGCCAAGGAATGCGATCACGGCCGGGACCGCCCAGCGGTCCCACCGCCGCTGGCTGACGATTGCCCGAAGGTAGAGCCCCGTGAACAGGGCGTAGAAGGCCAGCCCCGGCGCCAGGACCAGGGGCAGCGGCAGCGTCTCGGCCAGCAGGGCGGCCAGACGCGCCAGCGCCCAGAGCGCGACCAGACCGATCAGCGGCCACCCCGTCACCCGCCGCGCCCCGGTCCAACTGGGCATGACCGTGAGGAAATAGGCGGCCATCGCGGCGCCACCCACCCCCACCGTCATCTCGTGGGCATGCCAGAGCGTCGTGGTTCCGAGGCTCGGCACCGGAAGGCCCAGTCGCAGGCCGACATGCCAGACGAGGATCGCGATCACGGCCCAGAGCGCCGAGAGCGCGAAGAATGGCCGGTTGGGCGACAGCCACATGTCGCGGTAAAGCCGCCCGCTGGCAATCCGGGCCATCCCCCCTCGGCCCCCGGCATCGCGGCCGCGCCCTGTCTGGGGCGTGATGTCGAGATCGGGCATGTTCGTCGCTCCTGGCGGTGGGGTCGTGGCGGATCGTTAAAGGTGATGCTAATTGTCAAGTTTAGAGTGCCCCCGCCGTGAGCGGCAAGGACGCCGCCGCCGCAGCTCAGGCCAGTTCGATGGTGACGGCGACATCGGCCGGCTTGGCATAATAGGGGGCGGAGGTGACCAGCACCTGCGCACCGGTCGCGGCATAGGCGGCGGCGTTGGCCGCGTTTATGCCTCCCGCAGCGGCAAGACAGCCGGGCCAGCCCCCGAGCGTCTCGGCCGTGGCCGCCACATTCTCGGGCGCGAATTTCTCCAGTTGCAGCACGTCCGCGCCGGCCTCGGCGGCATGCAGGGCATCCTCCCGCGTCGCGACCTCGACGACGATGCGCCGCTCGGGACAGGCGGCACGCAGCCGCGCGATCTGGGGGGCGAGCGCATCGGCGCCGCCGAAAATCCGGTGCTCGGGGAACAGCAAAACCGTCTCGGAAAGGCCCGTCCGGTGGATCTCGGCGCCGCCCGCGACGATGGCCCTCAGCGACAGCGCGCGGGTGAAGGGGGCGGGCTTGCGGGTGCAGGCAACGACGATGCCGGGAGCGGTCGCACGGGCCGCATCCACGATGCCGGCGGCAGAGGTGGCGATGCCCGAGACCCATTCGGTCAGGGTCTGTGCGACCTTCCAGCCGGCATGCAGCGCCTCGGCCCGGCCGCGCGCGACGAGCAACGTCTCGCCCGCCGCGGTCCGCTGCCCGGTCGGCGCGCGCAGCTCCGCCTCGGCCCCCAGCAGGGCGAAGATCCGCGCCGCCTCCTCGCTGCCACAGACGGTCATCGGCCCGCGGGCGCGCATGGTCAGCACGCCCGGAAGCGCCCCGATCCCGAGGCTGCGGGTGGTCAGGTCGCCATGGGGCAGATCTTCCTTCAGCAGGCGCAGCAGGGCGTCGTCATCGAGGGGGAACATGAGGGGGCGGTCCTTTCGGTCAGGGTGCCATCGGCGATGCGGACCGAGCGGTCGGCGAGCGCCGCAGCCTCGGCCGGGTCATGGGTGACGATCAGCGCGGTGATGCCCAGCCGGCGGCGCAGCGCATCGACCTCGCGCCAGAGCGCGCCCCGGGTGGCGTGGTCGAGATTGGCGAAGGGTTCGTCGAGCAGCAGGAGCCGCGGCCTGCAGACGAGGGCGCGCGCCAACGCCGCGCGCTGACGTTCCCCGCCCGACAGGCTGGCGGGGCGGCGGCTGGCGCGGTGGTCGATGGCGCAAAGCGCCAGCGTCTCGGCCACGCGGGCGGCGCGCGCGGCGCGGTCGAGGCCGCGGAACACCAGCGGCAGGTGCAGGTTGTTCGCCACGCTGAGATGGGGAAACAGGTGCAGATCCTGGCTCATGTAGCCGATGCCGCGGCGATGGGGCGGCAGCCCGGTCAGCTCGCCCCCGCCAAGCAGAACCCGGCCCCGGTGCGGCAAGAGCCCCGCGACGATCTTCAGCAGTGTGCTTTTCCCCGCGCCGGAGGGGCCGAGCACCGCCACCGCCTCGCCCGGCCTGACGGTCAGATCGAGCGGGGCCAGCACCGCGTTCGCCACGCCCTCAAGCCGCAAACCGGACATCCGCATCCTCCCGCAGGCTGTCGTCGCGCTCGGCGGTCAGCAGGCGGATCGCAAGCAGCAACGCGAAGGCCAGCGCCAGCAGGATCAGCGCACAGGCGATGGCGATGTCGGTCCGGCCGCTGGCGATGTTGAGGAAAACCGCCATCGGCAGCGTCTCGGTCTGCATCCGGGTGGCGCCCGCCACCATCAGCGTCGCGCCGAATTCCCCCAGCGCGCGGGCCCAGCCCAGCACGGCCGCGGCCAGCAGCGCCCGGCCCGCCATCGGCACCTCGACCAGCAGGAACGCCCAGAACGGCGGGATGCCCAGCGTCGCGGCATTGGCGGCAAAGCCCGGATCGACCGCGCCGAAGGCCGCCCGCGCCGAGCGCACGATGACCGAGGTTGCGATATAGGTCTGCGCGAGGATCACGCCCGCGGGCGAGAACAGCAGTTCGAGGCCCATCGCACTCAGCGCGCCGCCCACCGGCGCCTCGCGTCCCAGCAGGAACAGCAGGCCGATGCCCGCGACCAGCGGCGGGGTGACCATCGGCAGGTCGAGGATGGTCTCGACGACCGGCTTGCCCGGAAACCGGCGCCGGGCCAGCAGCCAGGCGCTCGGCACGCCGAGGGCCAGCGCCAGCGCCAGCGCCGTCAGCGAGGATCGCAGCGACATCGCCACCGCAAAGCGCGTCTCGTCCGAGGCCAGCGCCTCGGCGAGCGACGCAATCGGCAACTGGCTGGCGAGCGCCCCGACCGCCCCGAGGATGGTGGCCACGATCAGGACGAGGGGCGCCCAGACGAGGACCGCGAGCACCCGCATGCCGCCTACTCCCGGGCCGCGCCGAAGCCCGCCGCGTCGAAGGCCGCGCGGCCCTCATCCGAGGCGAGGAAGGCCACGAAATCGGCCGCGATCCCGGGATGCTTCGAGGTCGAGAGCACGCCGCCGGTGATCTCCTCGGCCGCGTAGCAGTCCAGCGGAATCCCGATCAGCGCGATCTTCTCGCCATGGGGCAGCGCGGCCGAGACCGACAGGATCGCGGCGTCGACATTGCCCTCGGCCACGTAGAGCGCAAGCTGTTGCAGGGTTGTGGCGCGCACGACCGTGTTGGCCCGGATAGCCTGCGCGTCACCGCACGTCTCCATGATCTCGTCGGCGGTGCGCCCCAGCGCCATCGCCTCCGGATCACCCAGCGCCAGCCTGAGTCCGGGGCGGGCAAGATCGCCCACGCCGGCGATCGTTCCGGCCTGCGCCCTGGCCACCCCGATCGCGGCGCCGTGGATGCCGAGGGCCGTCACGTCCGCGATCTTGCCCTCAGCCTCCAGCGTGTCGGAGAAGAACCTCGTGCCTGCGAGGAAGACGTCGCCCCGCCCGGTGGTCTCGAACCGGGCAAGGATCTGGCCCGTGCCGCCGTATTCGAGGACGATTTTGTGACCTGTCACCGCCTCGAACCGCTCTGCGAGGGGCTCGACCGCGGGGCGCAGCCCGGCGCCGGAATAGACGAAAAGCGTTTCGGCATGGGCGCCGGCGGCGTACAAGGCGGCCGAGAGCACGAGGCCGAGCCTCAGACGGGATCGCATGTCGATATCTCCTTCAAGAGGTTGCGGTCCTGGCCGCTGGCGTGACACGGGTTGACAGGGGCGGCGCCGGTTCTGCCAGGGCGACGGCCTTGAGGCGGGCGACGACCAGTTCGCCGGGTTTCAGGTCCAGCCGGTCCCACGACTTGCGCGAGATGCGGGCAAGCAGCGCGGCGCCCTTGCCGTCGGCCCCCAGCGCCAGGCGCACCGTCACCTGGTGGTCGGGCGTCGGTTCCGCGCCCTCGATCCGGGCGGGCAGCGCGTTCAGGATGGTGGTGTCCAGCGGCGCGTGGCGGCCGAGGCTGACATCGTTGGCCGGGATGCGCAGGCGGCGGCGCATCCCCGGTGGCCCCAGATCGCCCGACACCACCAGCCGGCCGCCCGGCACCGCGATCTCGGACAGGCCATAGCGCGGGTCGGTCGAGACCACCTCGCCGTCGATCACGGCGGCGGGCTGGGGCATGTGGATCAGCGGCAGCGCGGGGTCAGCCAGAAGGTCCGCGATCGGCCCCGCCGCGCGCACCCGTCCCGCCTCCATCAGCACCAGCGTGTCGGCCAGCCGTTCCACCTCGGCGATGTCGTGGCTGACGTAGAGGACCGGGATCGACAGCGCCGCGTGCAGCCGTTCGAGGTAGGGCAGGATGTCGTCCTTGGAGAACCGGTCGAGCGCGGAGAGCGGCTCGTCCATCAGCAGAAGCTGCGGCTGGGACAGCAGCGCCCGGCCGATGGCGACGCGCTGGCGCTCGCCGCCCGAAAGCTGCGTCGGGTGCCGGTCGAAGAGCCGCCCGATACCCAGCAGGTCCACCACCTCGTCCAGCCCGATGGGCGAAGACCCCCGGTGGCGGCGCATCCCGAAGGTGAGGTTGCCCATGACCGACAGGTGCGGAAACAGGCTCGCCTCCTGGAACACGTAGCCCACGGCGCGGCGGTGGGGGGGCACGAAGCGGCGGCCCTCCTGCCAGGTCTCGCCGTTCACCCGCAACGTGCCCTCGGGCAGGCGCATCAGGCCTGCGATGGCGCGCAGCACCGTGGTCTTGCCGCAGCCCGACGGGCCGAAGAGCGCGGTGATCCCCTGCCCCGGCACCTCGAACGCCGCGTCGAGGTCGAACGAGCCCAGCCGCCCCCGGAACGCCGCCCCGATCATTGCCGCGCCCGGTTCAGGCGGCGCTCGACCAGCAGCATCGCCAGGATGACCGCGAAGGACATCGCCAGCATGCCCCCCGCCAGCACATGCGCCTTGTCCCATTGCAGCGTCTCGACATAGTCGAAGATGGTCACCGACAGCACCTTTGTCTCGCCCGGGATGCCGCCGCCGATCATCAGGATCACGCCGAATTCGCCCACGGTGTGGGCAAAACCCAGGATCGCCCCGGTGAACAGGCCGGGCAAAGCCAGCGGCAGCGCGACGGTGAAGAACGCGTCCAGCGGCGAGGCGCGCAAGGTCGCCGCCACCTCCATCGGCCGCGGCCCCATCGCCTCGAAGGCGTTGCGGATCGGGTTCACCACGAAGGGCAGCGAATAGATCACCGAGCCCACCACAAGCCCCTCGAAGGTGAACGACAGCTTGCGCCCCAGGATCGCGGTCAGGGGGCTGTTCGGCCCCATCGCGATCAGCAGGTAGAAGCCCAGCACCGTGGGCGGCAGCACGATGGGCAGGGCGACGATGGTGGCGACGACCTCCTTCCAGAGGCCGCCCGCCCGCGACAGCCACCAGGCCAGAGGGGTCCCGACCAGCAGCAGCACGACGGTCGTGACGCCAGCCAGCTTCAGCGTCAGCAGGATGGTCTCGATCATCGCCGCGTCGAGCAGGGGGCCCTCCGCCATGGGTCATTCACCCACGTTGTAGCCGTATTTTTCGATGATCGCAGCCGCCTCGGGGCCTTTCAGGAAGTCGAGCCAGGCGGTCGCGGCCTCGTTCCCCTCGCCGGTCTTCAAGAGCACCGCGTCCTGCCGGATCGGCGCATACAGCTCCTGCGGCACCATCCAGCGCGAGCCCGTGCCGTCGGCGATCACCTGCGATAGCGCGACAAAGCCGACAGGCGCGTTGCCGGTGGCGGCGAACTGGTGGGCCTGGGAAATGCTCTTGCCCGTCACCAGTTTCGGTTCCAGGCTGTCGTAGACCCCCAGCGCCTTCATCGTCTCGACGGCGGCCGCGCCATAGGGCGCGGCGGCCGGGTCGGCGATGGCGACATGGGCGAGATCGGGCGATTTCAGCACCGCGTCGGTGCCGTCGATCAAGTCCGTGTCCGCGCTCCAGAGCACCAGTTTGCCGATGGCATAGGTGAACCGCGTGCCGGGCACCGCCAGCCCCTCGGCCTCGGCCTTCTCGGGGCGCGCGGCATCGGCGGACAGGAACACCTCGAAGGGAGCACCCTGCGTGATCTGCGTGTAGAACTGGCCGGAGGGACCGAAGCTCATGGTGACGGTGTGGCCGGTGGCCTCGGTGAAGCGGGCCGCGATCTCGTTGGCGGGTTCGGTAAAGTTCGCCGCCACCGCGGCGATCACCTCGCCCGCCCGGACGGGCGCGGCAAGCATCAGCGGGACGAGAAGCGCCGCGGTGCCGGCGACGAGGGCGGTCTTGAGAGATGTCATGGGGCGGATTCCTTCTGTGGGGCACGCCCCGGACCGGACCGGCCGGGCCAGGGCGGAACGGTCAGGGCATGGCGATGATGACGTGGCTTGCCTTGAACAGCGCGGTCGCCGTGTCGCCGGGTTTCAGGTCCAGCGCCTCGGCGCTCTTGCGGGTGACGATTGCCGTGATCGTCTTGCCCGCGCCCAGCTCGAGGGTGATCTCGCTGTTCACCGGTCCGTCCTCGCGCGCCGCGACGGTGCCGGTCAGCCGGTTGCAGGCCGACACCTTGCCCGGATCGTCGCCCGCGGCCAGCATCACGAAGGTCGCCTTGATCAGCGCAAACGCCTCGGAGCCCTCGGCCAGGCCCATGTCGAGCGCGCTGCGTTCGGTGATGACCGAGGTCAGCGCGTGTCCGTCGCTCAGCGCCAGGTCGATCTCGGCGCTGACCGCGCCCTGCGTGACCTTGGTAACGGTGCAGCGGTAGGTGTTGCGGGTGCTTGTCTGCATCAGGAGGCTCCAGAGGGTGTTGACCGCGCCAACCGGAGAGGTCGCGAGGCCCGTGTTGATGGCGGAAAGCGCCTTGCCGAGAGAGGTCTCGAGCATGGAAAAACAATCGATCAGCGCGAGGCCTGCCCGCGTCACCGTCGCCCCGCCGCCCGATCGCCCGCCCGGCGCGGCCTCGACCAGCGGCTGGGCGAAGAGGTTGTTGAGCGTGCCGACCGCATCCCACGCCGCCTTGTAGGACAGCCCCACCTCGCGCGCCGCGCCCGCGATGGAGCCGTGCGCGTCGATGGCCCGCAACAGCCGGATCCTGTCGCCCCCCACCCGCGGCGCGCCCTCGCGCTGCAGGATCAGGGCTGCCTTCAACGTGCTGTCCGACATGAGCAGGGCTCCGGGTTCGCGACGAAAGCGCTATATATCAATTCTGCATAACGAGTCACCAAAGCCGGGTGCAAGACCTTTCGTTAATACTGTCACCTTTACAGCGGATATTCCCCCCGGGAGGGCCGGAAAAGGCGGCGCCGTCGTCATCTGTGGCGCCGTTCCCCGTGAAAACCTGGGCAGATCGCCGGACCCTGCACAGGTTGTGGGCACTTCCGAAACGCCGGAGAGGGAGGGGGTGGCGCCCTGCGTCGGTCGCACCGGTATCCCGGTGTTGCGACTCGGGCCGGGCTCAGGGCGGCCGCACCCCGGCCCGCGGCCACGACTTGCCCCGAAGTCGCGGTTCCGCAGGCGCCTGGAATTCTGGCGGCGGATGGCCGTAATGCCGAAAGGGCGTGCGTCCCGGGCCGTGACTGCGCGGTAAGGACGCTTGCCTTTCATGGAACGAATATCGTTATGTATGCCGTTGACATAACGATGCGCCGGGCGAACGTCATTCGGAGGAGATCATGGCCGGCACGGATCCTTTCCCCTTCGATGCCGAGTGCGATATCGCCGCGGTGACCTACGGGCCAGGAGAGCCACCGGACGCGCTGATCGCGGCCTTCGTTTCGCGTCTGACAGACCCAGGGTATCGGGTCGCCGGAATGGTGCAGCGGGGTGCCTGTCGGGACGGGCACATCGGGCGCGAAGTGACGCTGTTCCCCTGGGAAGAGCGCCTGATCCTGACCGACGCGCACGACCCGCGGTTTGCCGGGATCGAGACCCGGATCATGGGCGTCCTCGACTTGCGGCCCGACCTCGTCGTGCTGAACCGGTTCGGCTGGCTCGAACGCTGCGGCGGCGGCTGGCGGCGGGTCATTGCACGCGCGATGGATCTGGGCCTTCCGGTTCTCGTTCCCGTCCCCCAGGTGATCTTCCGGGACTGGCTGGACTACACGGGTGGCCTTTCCGTCCGCCTGTCCGGCAGCGCACCGGCCCTCGAGGACTGGTGGCAGTCCATGAGGTCCGAGCATCTGCCGGGAACCCGACAGAACTGGTGCATGACCCTGAAATGACCGCATCCCGCGGATGCGGCCGTACGGTTCGAACGGAGCATCGCGTCCGGGCAACCCGGCCGCGGCGTGCTTGACAATCGGGCAGAACCGCCGACGCCTGGCCGCAGGCGACGGGACCGGGAAGAACCGCCCTTGACCCTTGCGGCCGAAGCATCGCTATATACTCATGCAATATAGCGAGAGACTTGCCGCGTTTTTACGGGGCAGCGACCGCCCGGACCGGCATGGATGACGGGAGACCAAGGGACATGACGCGGAAACGAAGCGACGAGGGAACAGAGGCGGTGTTCCGGAATTTGGGCCGCCGGTTCCGCCAGAAGGACGATGTGGCAAAAGCGGACAGACATCCATGACCCTCACCGCGCCCGACCCAATGCGTCCGCATGAAGAATGCGTGCATCTGCCCGGCGGATTCGACGCCGGCGTGTGGTTCATCGGCCGCATCCGGACGCCCTGGGCACGCCGCGAGGATTGCCCCAAGCGCGGCGATCCGGAAAACGGGCCGGAGTGCCACATCGAGGTGGATGCCCCCTGGCTTTCGGCGCTGGCCGGGGTCGAGGGCAAGGACCGGATGCAGGTTCTGTACTGGATGCATCTGTCGCGGCGCGACCTCGTTCGGCAGAACCCCTGCTTCGACGCGCAGTCGGTGGGCACCTTCGCCCTGCGCTCGCCACTTCGGCCCAACCCGATCGCCTCGTCCTTCGTTCGGCTGCTGCGGGTCGAGGGCAAGTTCCTGACCGTGTGGGGCCTTGATTGCATCGACGGCACGCCGCTGGTCGACCTCAAGCCCGAATTCGGAGTCCTGCCATGACGCATGTCCGCCTGACCGCATGGGTCGCCGGGGGTCTTTCCGCGGTCCTGATGGCGCTGCCCGCGGCCGCCGAAACGCGCACGATCACCGATGCCACCGGACGGCAGGTCGAGGTGCCCGCCGATCCCGAACGGGTCTTTGCCGCGGGCCCGCCGGCCGCGACGCTGCTCTACACGCTGAAGCCGCAGGCCATGGTCGGCTGGGTGCGCGCGCCGGAAGACGAGGACCGGCCCTTCCTCCGGCCCGATTCCCGCGATCTGCCCGCGCTGGGCCGACTGACCGGCAAGGGCGATACCCTGAACCTCGAGGTGCTGCTGACGGCGCGGCCCGATCTGATCGTCGATTACGGCACGGTGAACGCCACCTATCGCGATCTTGCCGAACGGGTTCAGGCGCAGACCGGCACGCCCTATGCCCTGATCGACGGCTCGTTCCCGACGATCCCCGCCACCCTGCGCGACCTGGGCGGCCTGCTGGCCGAGCCCGAGCGGGGCGAAGTGCTGGCCGCCTATGCCGAGGCAACCTTCGCCGAAATCGATGCAATCCTGGCCGCAGTGCCCGAGGACCAGCGCCCGACCGTCTATCTCGCCCGCGGCCCCGAGGGGATCGAGACGGCGGCGCGGGGCTCAATCAATGCCGAAATCATCGAGCGCGCGGGCGGCCGGAACGTGGTCGAGGCCGGGCCGGACGGGCTGGCCATCGTGTCGCCTGAACAGGTTCAGGCCTGGGCCCCCGAGGTGATCGTGACCATCGACGCCGATTTCGCGGCCAATGTCGGCGCGATGCCCGAATGGCAGGGCATTCCGGCGGTGCGCGAGGGCCGGGTCCATCTTGCCCCCTCCGCGCCCTTCGGCTTCATCGACAGCCCGCCCTCGGTCAACCGGCTGATCGGGCTGAAATGGCTGGCGCAAAAGCTTTATCCCGCGCAGGCCAAGGGTGATCTGAGGGCCGAGGTCGCCGGGTTCTACACGCTCTTCTACGGCGTGACGCCGGATGACGCGGCGCTGGCCGGGCTTCTGGGTGAGTGAGCGTGCGGCGCCGCCGCTGCTGTTGCTGGGTCTGACGGGGGCAATGGCGGCGGGCGTGATGCTGGGGCCATACCCGCTGTCGCCCATCGAGGTCGCGGGCACGCTCGCCGGCCGCCCGCCCGATCCGCAGGCGGCCATCGTGCTGTGGAACATCCGTCTGCCGCGGGTCGTGGCGGCGGCGCTGATCGGGGCGGCGCTGGCGGCGGCGGGGGTGGCCTACCAGACGATTTTCCGCAACCCGCTGGTGGCCCCCGACATCCTGGGCGTGTCGCAGGGTGCCGGCTTCGGCGCGGTGCTGGGCATCCTGCTGGGTCTGCCGGTGCTGGCGATCCAGATGATGGGCTTCGTCTTCGGGGTCGCCACGATCGGGTTGGTCATGGGCATCGCGCTGGCATTGCGCGGCATGGGGCAGGTACTGGTCGTGGTGCTGTGCGGCATGGCGGTCGCGGCGCTGGCGGGGGCCGGCATCTCGCTGGTCAAGCTGCTGGCCGATCCCGACGACCAGTTGCCCGCCATCACCTTCTGGCTGATGGGCAGCCTTGCGGGGATCAAGCAGGCCGATGTCGCCGCGGCGCTGCCTGCCATCCTCGCCGGCCTGGTGCCGCTGATCGCGCTGCGGTGGCGGATCGGCCTGCTGTCGCTGGGCGATGACGAGGCGCGCACGCTGGGGGTGGAGGCCGGGCGGTTGCGCCTGCTGGTGATCCTTGCGGCCACGTTGCTGACCGCGGCGGCGGTGTCGGTCGCGGGGGTGATCGGCTGGATCGGTCTGATGGTCCCGCACATGGCGCGGCTGGTCACGGGGCCCCGCTTCGACCGGCTGCTGCCGGTGGCGCTGGCGATGGGGGCGGGGTTGACGGTGCTGGTCGATGCCGCCGCGCGCAGCATCGCGGTGCAGGAGGTCCCGCTGGGCATCCTCACCGCGGTGCTCGGCGGCCCGCTTTTCCTGTGGCTGCTTGCGCGGGGCGTGCGGTCATGGGCGGAGTGACGCCGCTGGTCGAGGCCCGTGGGCTGGCCGTGGGTCATGGCGGAAGAACGATCCTGTCCGGGGTCGGACTGAGCCTGCATCACGGTCGTATCCTCTGCCTGCTCGGCCCGAACGGCGTCGGCAAGACCACGCTGTTCCGCACCCTTCTGGGCTTGCTGCCGCCGCTGGGCGGCGAAGTGCTTCTGGGCGGGTCCCCCCTTGCCGGTCTCGGCCGGTCGCAGGTCGCCCAGCGTCTGGCCTATGTGCCCCAATCCCTGGCTACACCCTTCGCCTGGCGTGCGCTGGACCTCGTTCTGATGGGGGCGGCGACGCGGCTGGGTCCCTTCGCCCGGCCGGGCCCGGCCGAGACCGCGCGGGCCGAGGCGGCGCTGGCGCTGCTTGGCATCGGCGATCTGGCGACCGCCGAGATCACGCGGCTTTCGGGCGGTCAGCGGCAGATGGTGCTGCTCGCCCGCGCCATCGCCCAGGGGGCCGAGGCCATCGCTATGGACGAGCCCACCGCGAGCCTCGATTTCGCCAACCGCATCCGGGTGGGCAAGGCAATCAGGGGGCTCGCCGCGCGCGGATTGGGGGTGTTGATGTGCACCCACGATCCCGACCAGGCGGCCGAACTGGGCGACGAGGCGCTGCTGATCGAACGCGGCGGCGTTCTTGCCGCGGGGCCAGTGGCGGAGGTGATGACCGCCGCCCGTCTGACCCGACTCTATGACATCCCGGTTCGGCGCGAGGCCCTGCCCGAGGGCCGATTGCATTTTTCCGGGCCGTCCGACTGAGGGGAAGGCGGCCCCGTCACCGGGGCCGCCGCCTGTCAGAACGTGTAGGCCGTGGTCAGGTAGAACGTCCGGCCCGCCTCGGGGAAGCCCTCGACCAGTTCGTAATTCTTGTCGAGGGCGTTCCGGACCCCGAAAACGATGCTGGCCCGGTCGCTGGCCTTCCATTCCATGTCCAGATTGACCAGCCCGAATCCCGCATTTCGCGTGTAGGCCACCTGGGTCGGATCGGCCGGCTGGATCGCGCTGTTCGACAGCCGCGAGCTGGAGAGTTCCAGCGAGGGCGAGATCGAGAAACTCTCGGTCGCCTGCCAGTCGAGCCGGAGATAGGCACTGTGCCGCGGCGTGTCGGTGTGCTTCAGCCCCGGCCGCACCGGGTCAGTGATGTCGCGGTCGAGGAAGGTATAGTTGGCTGACAGCGCGAGGTTGTCGCCGAGGTCGGTCGTGGCGCCGATCTCGAAGCCGGCATAGGTGCCATCGCCGACGTTCTGGTTCTGCGTGAGGCCAACCCCGACGGACAGCGACTGGATCATGTCGTCCACCTTGCTGTAGAACAGCGCGGTCTCGACCGCCACCGGACCGATGTCGCCACGATAGCCGATCTCGGCGCTCAGGGCGCGCTCGGAGCCCAGATCGGGATTGGGCACGGCGGTTCCGAACCGCGTGCTGTACCGCTCGAACAGTGTCGGGAAGCGGGTGCGCGACGACAGGCTGGCGTGGTACTCGCCCCCCGACTCGGGCGTCCAGATCGCCGCGAGTTGCCAGTTCACGGCGTCCGATGACCCCACCGGATCGCCGAAAGCGGTGCTGGTGCGGCTGGCCGCCAGAACCTCGGCCCGATCATAGCTGAGACCCGCGACGAAGCTGAGGTCCTCGCGCAGGCGGAATGTGTCTTCCAGGGCGACCGACCAGGTCCGCTCGCGGCTGGTCTCGGTCGGTTCGGGGATGGTGTTGACGTCCGGACGCGGCAACTGGATGTCGCGGTGCCGGTCATAGCGGTAGTGCAACGCCGCTGTCAGCGTGTTGCGCTCGCCGATGTCGGTGCCGAACTCCAGGCTGCCGCCCCAGGCCGTGTCGTCATAGGTGCTGTCGAAGGCGCGCCCGACGGTCTGGCTGGTATGCGTGTAGTCGTCGTAGGCGGACAGCACGTTGTCGAACTGGTGGTAGAAGAACCTGGTCTTCAGCCATGCGGTGCCGCCCAGATCGTTGGTCGAATAGAAGGTCAGCGCCTCGAGATCCCACTCCGGCCATTCCCAGTCGCGCTGGTAGCTCGCTCCGGGCGGCAGTGGCGCGGGCGTGATGCCACGCACGGGCTGATCGACGTTGTAGGGCGCGTTCTTCGCACCCGTCTGGCGGGTATAGCTCAGCACGTATTCATCGGTGGCGTTGGGGGTGAAGCCGAACTTCAGGTTGAGCCGGCTGTCCTCGGTATCGGAATAGTCACGCAGGCCCGAGCCCTGCACCGGCGTCGGCTCATAGTCGCGCGACAGGTAGAACCCGTCATTGTCGCGGGTCAGATAACTGCCCTGGACAAAGAACCGGTCCATTCGGGTGCCCAGCGACAGATAGCCCATGCGCGCTGTCACATCACCGCGGTTGCCCGCCTCGATGCCGACCCGCGCCTCGCCCTCGAAGGGTTCGGTGGGCTGCCGGGTCACCAGATTGATCGCGCCGCCCATGCCGCCCGGCCCGTTCAGCACCGAGACATAGCCCTTCTGGATCTGGATTTCCGACAGGTCCGGCGTCAGGAAACGCCCGAAGTCCAGTCGGTTGTCGGCGGGCAGGTAGACGCGGATGCCGTCGACGTAAAGCGGCACCTGCAAGCGGTCGAAGCCACGCACGAAGATCAGCCGCTCGTTCCGCGACCCGCCGGTATTGCCCACGCTGACGCCGGGCAGCGTGCGCACCGCGTCGTCGAGCGTGGCGCGGTTCGTGCGCCTGATCCCTTCGGCACTGACCGTGCTGCCGGTGCCGCCCTGCGATGCTTCGCCGGCCGACCGGACGATGATTTCGCCAAGGGCGAAGACCTCGCCGGGATCGCCCGACGACTGCTGGGCAAGGGCCGGCAGGCCAAAGCCGAACGAGACCAGACAGCCGGTCTGCACCAGCCGTAGAAGCAATGACATATCTGTCCCCCAGTGTTGCGGACGGCGTCTCTCGGCGCCGTCGGTCGATTCGCTATATTGTCAGACTATATAGCGTTAACGATTGTGACAGCCCGGGGGTATCGCGAGGGGTGCGACGCCGAACCGTTGCCTTATGCAAGTGCAGATGCGGCGCCTTCTGCCCATCCGCAGGGCGTGTCCGACCCGCGACGGGCCCCGCCGTCCCGACAACGCGGCGTTGCCGCGCGGGTCGGTTACGCGGTATGGCTGCGATCAACGGAGAGGGAGGAGCCGACGCCATGCCGACAGACCTGCGCAGCGCATTGACGCTGGAACGGCCCGGGGCGCGGATGGGCGCGGACCGGGTGGCGTTGCTGGCCGCGATCGGCCGGACCGGGTCTATCTCGGCCGCTGCCCG
>NZ_SLWW01000001.1 GCF_004342445.1 Rhodovulum euryhalinum | reverse complement strand
ACCTGAAGGTCGTAGGTTCAAATCCTACCCCCGCAACCAAATTACCCCAAGAATACAGCCGCTTAAGAGCCTCCCACACGGGAGGCGTTTGCGTGCGCTCAGGCTGGTGCTACAACGGTGCTACGGAAATGGAGGGGGGTCTTTCATCGGGAGGGGAACGAAAACGGGGAGACTGACGCCAGAACAAGGGGTTGAGCGTCAGAACCGGTGTGGCGAGATGCAAATTGCCCGCAGAAACGCCGGGAAAATCGCGCATTTGCCGCGCATGATCTACCGTTTTCATAACACCCGGTGCGCAGATGTGCGCATTCCCGCTCGACTTCCGGCGCGGCATCGGGGAAGCTTGTCGCGGTCGAATACTGTGGCGCTGGTTGCTCAGACAGGCATTCGATCCTGATGCCCGGAACGCTGCGGGCGTCGTTCTTGCGCCGGGAACCCGAAGAGCGGTGATGCTCCTGCGAGGGACCTGGCGCGGCGGCCGGATCCCCCCAGCCGCCATCCATTCACGCCGCGAGCGCATCGACTATAGGACTGGCACCGACCTCAGGAGCGCAGCCAGTCGTCGGCGATCTGGATGATCGTCTCTTCATCCTCGGCCGAGAGCCCCAGGTAGGGGCGCGCCGGGATCGTGATCGTGTAGGCGCGCACCGATACGCTGTCGCGCCCGAAAAGCCGCCCGGTTCGCGCCTGCCGCTTGACCGTGCCGCCGAGCTGGTGAATGGCCCCATAGGGCATGGGCGACCCCACCGTCACGCCCTCGGGCGACGGCCGTGCGTTCAACTGGTTGTAGAGCGTCTGGCCGAAGCTGTTGGTGCGCAGCTTGGTGATCGGCACCTGGCCGCGCCGGATGCGCTGGCGGATGGTCGAGGGCGCGTGCGGCGCCCAGGGCGTGCCGTCGGGCGCCGATTCCGACTGGAAGTTCTCCTTCGTCGAATTGACGATGGCATCGCCCACCAGCTTGTAGAACCCTTCCGGGCGCTCCATCCGGTCGACCAGGGCGCGCAGCTTCTCCCGTGCCTCCCGGTCGTCGAGCGTGACGGTCATCGTGACGCCGGTCATTGATAAATCCCCCTGTCACGCACTATATAAAAAGCGTCGGGCAACCGAAGAGCGGTGATGCTCCAGCCAGGAGCCCGACAGGACGGCCGGATCACCCCGGCCGTCATTTTCGTTTCCAGATCAGCTTGCCGCATGGCTTGGGCGCGGGGCCGGGGCCCCGGCCCCATGTCCGGCGGCGCAGCTCGCCCGTCTTGACAAACGCGTTCGGGCCGCGGTGCTGGCCGACATCCCAAAGCACCTCGCGCCAGGTGAGATGCGCTAGGCCAAGGAAGGACATCGAGCCCGCGCGGCCGGTCGGGCGCGGAGTGGCGAGGCCCGGAACGCTGAGTCTCATGGGAAAGGCTCCCCGGCGCGCGCCCTCAGGTGGACCCAGCCGGGCAGCACCGGCCAGAACGGCCCGCCCGTGATGAAGGCGTAGTAGTTCTGCGCGACCAGCAGGACATCGTCCTGCGGCTTGTCGGTGAACTCGCGGGTCTGGAAGGCCCATTGGAGGCATTGCCGCCGCAGTTCCACATGGGGCGAGAGAGGCGCGCTCACCGCAGGCCCTCCATCGCCATGTCCTCCGCGTCGGAAAAGCTGACGCCCTTCTCGCGCGCGATCTGGCGGGCGGCGTGCAGAAGCTCGTCATGCGTCCGGTCTGCGCTGTAGCCGTCAGGAATGGTCTGGTCCTGACGAGGCCGCCCACCTTCGAAGGGTACCTGTCCCAGATCCAGCACGCCGAAGGATACGACCTTGGGTTGCCGTTTCAGGTAGGACAGGAACCAGTCCTTCCGGGTCGCGGTGGCGCCCTCGGAAAAGCTGACGGTCTCAGTATCGTCCAGGCTGGCCGCGAAGGCCACCAGTTCGTCCTTGAACACGGGCAGCACCCGGCCTTCGGCGATCAGCTCTTCCACCTCGCGTTCGCGCACCTGGCGCCGCAGCCGGGCCAGTTCGGTTTCGGCCGCTGACGCCGGGGCGGCGAAGGCGTCCTGGTAGAATGGCAGGCTGTCCCCGCCCGTGGCTGCGAACTTCACCGGCATGAGCCCCGACACGGCGGGCGCCGCCGCACCGAGGAAGCCCACGTGCTTGAGGTAGAACGAACCCGGCTTGGGATTCGCCGCCGCATTGGGCAGGAACAGCGAGATCGAGACCTTCTTGAACCGCCCTGCCTTGACGGCATCAGCAAACTCGGCCGCGGTCTGTTCCAGCGTGGCCTTCAGCACCCCGCGTTCAACGTAGAGAGCTTCCACCCACCCGAAGGCCGGGGTATCGGTCTGCGGATGCCCGATCACGACCGGCGCCGGGGCGGCCTCGCGGTCATAGCCCGAGGCGATTTCCCGAAGGGTCGCCTCGTTGATCGTCTGACGCCCCCCGGTCATGTCGGTGAAGCTGCCCGCCCGGAACACCTCGACCGGGCCAAACTTGCCCGCGCCGCTCATCACGAAGGCTCCACGATGTTCCGGAAGAGGAAGCCCGAGGCGATGCCCGTCAACACCGGCTTGCGCTCGTAGGTCACGCCATAGACCCACGACCGGCGCCCGCCTTCCCAGCGCGGCGGCTCGACGAAGGGATGCCATGCCCCTTGAGGGTATAGGTGTAGCCGAACGAGGGCTGTTCCAGGGCGGCGTCCTGCGTCGGCACATAGGCCAGCACGGCGGCGTTGCCCCACGCCTCCTTGAACGGCGCGTCGGGCGCATCGCTGTCCACATAGGTGGCCTTGCCCACGGCCAGCTCGTCCAGTTCGAACAGGCCCGCCAGCATCTTGGCGGTGATGCTTTCGGACGTGGTGTACTTGAACCGGTCGGTGATCGCCGGATGGTTCTTCAGCGCGCGGAAGCCCGCGCTGCTGACCACCATGCGGTTCGGATCGACGCCGCAGGTGGTGCGCACCCGCTCCTTCGCGTCCTCGATATCCGCAATCGGGTTGGTCGCCGCGCTGTTTCAGCAGCTCGACCCCGCCAGGGTGAGCTGGTTCTCGACCGGATAGTTCGCCGGATCGAGCGCAAGCTCGGCCTGTTCGATTTCCAGCGTCAGCGTCAGCGCATCCATCACCAGGTTGACGGCCCGCTTGCCCAGGTCGATGCCCGGCACGGTCTGGGCTTCTTCCGCGTGCTCGCGCGGCACCGGGGCGTCCAGGGAGTTACTGGTCCAGGCTGAAGGGCTTGGGGGCGACATCGTTCCGGTCGGTGCTGCGGGGCCGTCCGACCGGGGTTCGGTGGTTCGGATTGCGGACGCCGAGCATGGCCAGGCGCCGCCGCACGTGCCGCAACGTCAGGTCGTAGCGGTCGGCCAGGTCGTGATTGGTCGCGCCCGCCTCGACGGCTTCCAAAAGGGCCGTGTCGGTCGCGCCCTTCATCGGCTGCGGCACGTAGACCTTTTCGCCGTTGAACTGTTCGGCCAGCGCCCTGGCCCCGTCCAGCCCCAGCGCCTCGGCCAGCGGATGCCCTTCGAAAAGGTTCTTCGGATGCGGTATCTTGAACTCCTGCCCGCCCAGCCGTTCCCGGATCGCCTGGACAACCTCGTACCCGAGCGTGTCCATCACATGGCGGCAAAAGCTGTCGGGCTCGAAGTACTCGCGGGCGCGGGCAGTTGCTGTCATGGCATTGTTTTTCCTGACGTTTTGCGCGTGGTCGGACATTGGTCCGACCCTCGGGCAGCAACGGCAGGACAGATGTCCTGCCCGCGCGGCATGGCCCCGGTCTACGGTCGGGGTGCCACGTCCCTTGCTCTTGCTGACCGTGGACGGGGGATGGTTCCGCGCTGGTTCCCGTCCCCCGCAGCTGGTGGATCGCGGTGCCCAGGATCGCCGCCGATGAAACCAGAGAGGCCGGACCCTCGGCTGTGGGTCCGGCCTCTGCCGTCTTGATGATGGTTTGCCCGGACTTGACGAGTCTGCTAGGTCCATCAGAGCCGGAATGCCGAGGCGGTGTGCAACTTCCCAGGCCATCCGGTGGCGCGTCACGTTCACCCGTGGCGCGCTTCCTTTTCCAGCTTGCGGGATACCATGTTGGTCAGCGCGCCGATGACCTTCCGGGCGGTGTCGGCATCGAGCCAGGTGGGGCTGGCCCCGTAGCCGCGCTTGTCCATCCAGCGGCGCAGGCTGGTTTCGGTGCCGGTGCCGTCCGTGAACTCGTCCCAAAGCCCCTCGATCTTCGGGAGCTGGGCCTCGGATGGGCGCGATCCACAACGCCGCAGTGCGGGCATACCGGGCCATCCGGCCACAGTATTTCCTCGACGTGGGCAAAGGCGGCGGCTTCGTCGTGCATGTAGGGGGCGGAAAGAACGGACATGGCGGGAAACTCTAACTTGTTGAGTTACTTATAGCCTCTCCGCGTGGGTTTGTTAAATACACAATCGCCCTCTGAAACCGCCATTCGAGGATCGAGGCAGGTCTCGATCACGGAACGCCAGCGTGCGCGGGTTGCGTCGGGCACTGCTGCCGGTCCGCGGGCCAGGAGGCGGTCCCGGGTCCGGCGGGCGAGTTCGAGGCGCCAATCGGGCCGCAACCGAATGTCGGCCGCCATGGCCCAGGCCTCGACCTGCGGGACGAACGACGTGTCTGTGTGCATCGTGTCGCTCAGCATCGTCTCGGGACGCCGCTCGATCCGGTCGACGATCTCGGCCAGAAATTCAGGCGGCATCAGATCTTCGATGGTCGCCCCCGCGCGGCCGACAAGATCGGCAAGGCTGAGAACCCCGCCGTCGGACCCTGCGCCGGGTTGGTCATGCAGGAGCGTTGGGCGCCGGTCATTGCGCCCGGTCAGAACCTCTGCCATGCGCAGCGCGATACCCGGATCGCCCGCGGGCGCGAAGAGGATATCACGAGCCGGTGCGAACTCTCCGGCGGCGATCAGGGTCGTTTTCATCGCCGTGAGGTAGATCTGTTCTACCATACCCGGCACCAGCACCGAATCGGCCCCGCCGAAGCTCGCCTGGGCCACCGCCATGTTGACCGCGGCACGCACCGCGTATGCCGCCCCGCTCTCGCCCCCGCCGCGCTCGGGCGCGGCGAGGTCCGAGGTCACCCGGGTCGAGCCGTCCTCGCCGACGAAGACCTTGCGGGCTCGTTCCAGCCGGTCGGCATCGACAAGGAAGGGTGAATGCGCAGTGTAGACGATCTGGTGGTTGAGGGCGATCTTGTCGAAGAACACCGACAGGTCGCGCTGGGCGAGCGGGTGCAGCGACAGGCCCGGTTCGTCGAGCAGCAGGACCGCGCGCCGGTGCAGCCCCGAGCTTTCGTGCAGGAAGACGAGGAAGAAGCTCAGAAACCATTGCAGTCCCGTCGAGCGCTCTTCGAGTTCCACCTCCTGAGCGCGTTCGGAATCCGACACCCAGATGCGAAAATTGTTGCCGTCGGCCTCGAAGCGGAAGCGATAGTCGCGCACCCGCCACCATTCGCCGAACCGTTCGCTCAGCCGGTTGCCGGCCGATTGCAGCAGGATCGAGCGGGTACGCTTGGCCTCGGCGATACGGGCCATCGGGTCGGGGCCGAGATCGGGCGCATTCGTCGGCCGCACGAGGTCGAGCAGGTTTTCGAGCGGGTTGCGCTCTGCCCTTGCCGCGAGGCGGCGGCGCTCGGCCTCCTTGCGGGTTTCGTTGAAATCGCGGCCCAGTTCCAGGATCTCGGCCGGCTCCAGCCCGACAAAGCCGAACAGAACCCTCAGCGTGCGGGCCTTCGACGCCTCCTTGGGGCCGAGATCGCTGCGGCCCAGATTGTCGACCACATGCGGCAGGTAGATCTCTGAATCGAGATTGCCCCAGGTCGAGTAGTAGACGAAGCGCGGCAAGTGGGACAGGACCGCGTCGCGCACAGTGGCGATCTGGCCGGGATCGGGGGCCAGCATGTCGATCATCCAGGTGCCGAGGTCGCGGCGGAGCGCGCCAAGCTCTTCGAGCGTCGCGCTGAGGGAGTGGATCTCGTCGGGGATCATTGCGCCGACCCGATTGCGCAGCCGCATCATGTCGTTTCCGGTCAACATCGGCTCTGCCTCGACCTCGGCCAGCATCGCGTCGATCCCGTCGAGGACGGTGGTGTGAAACTCCTGTTCGTCGATCGGGATCTCGACGGCCGCGATCGTGGCGCGCGCAGTGCGCAAGCGCTCGGCGGTGCGGCGGGCATCGGTTTCCCGCGGCCGAGCGTAGTTCGGGAATTCGACGGTGTAGCTGCCATCGAAGAGCCGGCCGACGGCAACGCGGCGCGCGGCCTCGACCGGAATACGGGCGAGTTCGGCGATCTTTTCGGCGGCGGGGCCGGTGTCGAACTCGGCCAGGATGAAGCGGTAGGCCCCGGGGGCGGTGCGGATCTCGGCGAACATCGCCTTGGGATAGTCCGACACCGGGTCGAGATGACCATCGGCCACCGGGTTCAGTTTCCAGAGCGGCAGGAGAAGATTCGTCTTGCCGGATTCGTTGACCCCCACGAGCGCGGTGACACGGCCGAGATCGAGCCACCCGCTGTCCTTGACCGAGCGGAAATTGGTGACGCGGTAGCGCAGCAGTGTCATCTGGTCGGCATGCATCGGATCCGGGCTCGGCGTCGCGGGCTCGGGGGCGGGCGTCTGCGGAATGGAATCGTGGCGCATGGTCAGTCTCCTTCCTTGCGGGTCTGCGGCATATGACTCAGGGGCCGTTCTGCTCAGCGGCAGGCGGCGCGATGGGGTCGGTGGGGGCGACATGCTGCGCTCCTCCGATGACGAGGACGGTGACGAGGAGCGCCGCGATTCCGGTCTGGCCAAGCCGGTGCGCGGCGATCCAGCCGTCCAGCGCCGGCGGCAGCGCGCGCGCCTTTCGCGCAAGCGCGCGTCGGCGGCGCGCCAGGGCATCACCCACCCGCGCCGCCGCGCGTTCGGCCGGGGCCGTCAGCGTGGACAGGACCGCGCTCCACCCGACGCGGCTCGTATGGGATGCGACGGCGGCCGCGGTGGCAATGAGGGCCCCGGCGACGAGTGGCCAGGGCGTGCCCGGTGCGGCCTCGGCGATCGGTTGGGCGGCGCTGCCCGCGACGGTGGGCCAGATCGCCGGAAGCGCCGCGGCAGCCAGCGCCAGCAGAACAAAGGGTATGACCAACGCGTCGCTCTCGACACCCGCCGGTGCAGCGGGCCGCTTGCGCCAGAGCTGGACGAGGAACCGCGCCATCAGAAGTGTCGTCGCGACGCCCGAGAGCATGAGCGCGAGCGTCATCCAAGGCAGCCAGACCGCGGGCCCGGCGCCGAGCGCCGTCTTCAACGCCTCCTTGCCGAGCGCGCCGGACAGGAGGGGCATCCCGGCCAGGATGAGCGCGGGCAGCACCAGCGCCACGGTCACCGCAATCCGCGCCGCCGGGCGGTGCTGAACCGCGAAGACGCCCGTGCCGAGGAAGAGCCCCGCCTTGGCGAGCGCATGATGGGCGGCGAGGAAGACCAGCACCGGCAGCACGGCACCCCACGCCCCTGGCGCCATCAGCGCCGCGCCGATCCCGAGCGCCACGATGCCCATCTGGCTGACGCTCGAAAAGCCCAGTACCGTCTTGGGCGCGGTTTCGCGCGCGCCCATCAACAGCGCGGCAAAGATCGTCACCATGCCCACCGCCGTCACCACGACCCCTAGATCGGCATAGGCCGCCTCTCCCAGGGGCACGGTTGCGACGATCCCGAAGAGCCCCGCCTTGATCATTGCACCCGACAGGACCGCCGAGGCCGGCACCGGCGCCGCACCATGGGCGGGCGGCAGCCAGAAATGCAGCGGCATCACGCCCAGCTTGACGCCGAAACCCGCCAGAAGCAGCGCGACGGTCGGCACGGAGAGCGCGGTGTCGGCGATATCGGCCAGCATCAGCGAGCCGGTTTCGCCCACGGCCAGGCCGAGGCCCGCGAAAAGCGCCAGCTCGCCGGCCAGAACGAACGTGATGTAAAGCCGCGCCGCTCCCAGCGCCTCCTCGCTGCGCGCGTGCAGTACGAGCCCGTAGGAGGAAAAGCTCATCAAGGCGAAGAAAACATAGAACGTGGGCGCGTCATCGGCGAGGAACAGGCCCAGGTTTCCGGTCATCGCGAAAAGAAAACACAGGCCGAACCCGGTGGCGCGCCGATCGCCGGCCATCCAGACCCGCGCGGCCGCGGCCGCCGCCGTCCAGACCAGCGCCGCGGGGATCAGGAACAACCGCGCCGTCGCATCGAGGCCAAGGACGCTGCCGAGGATCAGCCAGTCGTTCGAGACGGTGAACGGCACCGTCCCGAACAGCGCCAGCGCGAGCGCGGGCAACGGCGCGAAGGGAAGCGCCCGCCACACCAGCCCGCGCGCGGCGGGCAGCGCCAGCAACAGTGCAAGGCCGAGCGGTGTGCCGATGGCGGCAAGCAGGGCAAGGCCGGGCATCACAGACCTCCGTTGAATTCGCGGGTGACGATGAAGCGGGTCCATTCCAGCGGGCTGAAGGGCGCGTTGGCCAACACGCCGATGACCAGTACGAAGCCCGCGGTGATCATCGGCGGCGCGGCCAGCCAGAGGCTGATCTTGCGCCGGGCCGGGGCATTGGCCGCCTCGGGCGTCGCGTCCCGGAACCAGGCGCGGTGCAGGAGCGGCAGGAAATAGGCCGCGTTCAGCAGGCTGGAGCCCAGTAGCAGCGCGATCACCCAGTCCTGCCCGGCCGCGATGCCGCCCTGCGCGAGATACCATTTCGAGATGAAGCCCGCGAAGGGCGGCAGCCCGATCATCGCCAGCGCGGCCAGCGTGAAGGCCGCCATCGTGCCCGGCATCGCGCGGCCGACCCCGTCCATCTGGCTGACCTTCTTGACGCCCAACCCCTCGGCGAGGTTGCCCGCCGCCATGAACATGGTGATCTTCATCACGCCCTGGTGGATCAGGTGCGCAAGCGCCCCGATCGCGGCCACGGGGCTGGCCAGCGCGACGCCCAGCGTGATGTAGCTGACCTGGCTGACGGTCGAATAGGCCAGGCGCGCCTTGATGTCGTCCTGCGCCATCGCGCGGAGCGAGCCGTAGATGATCGTCACCGCCGCCACCGCGATTAGCGGCCCGGTGACGCCCAGGCCCTGGGCGAGGTCGATGCCGAACACCTCGTAGACGACGCGGACGATGCCGAAGGCGCCGGCCTTGACCACAGCGACGGCGTGGAGCAGCGCCGAGACTGGCGCGGGGGCCACCATCGCGATCGGCAGCCAGCCGTGGACCGGCACCAGCGCCGCCTTGACCCCGAGCGCCGCGATCAGCAGCACGAACAGCGCCTGCGCCGCCCCGGGCCGCTCGGCGGCGACCTCGGCCATCACGCCGCCGGGGACGAAATCGGTGGTGCCCGCCAGACCCCAGAGCGCCAGCGTGCCGAGCAGCAGGGCAAGCCCGCCGGCCAGCGTGTAGATCAGGTAGATCCGGCCCGCGCGCAGGGCCGCCGCGGTGCCGCGGTGGATCACCAGCGGATAGGTTGCCAGCGTCAGCAGCTCGTAGAACACCAGGAACGTGAACAGGTTGCCCGCCATCGCGATGCCGACGGTCGCGGCGACGCAGAGGCTGAAGAAGCCGAAGAACCGCGCCCGGTGCGGCCCGCGTTCGAGATAGCCCACCGAATAGATGGTGGTGACCAGCCACAGCACCGCCGAAAGCGCCACGAACATCAGCGCCAGCGGGTCCGCCTGCAGGTGCAGGTCGAGCCCGGGCAGCACGCTCAGGCGCAGGTCGTAGACGACGCCATGCGCCGCCTTCCAGGCGAGCCAGATCACCAGCGCCACTTTCACGGCAGCGACGGCGAGGTTCAGCCCGGTACGGAGCCGCGCGCTGCGTTCGGGCAGGGCCAGCAGCACCGGCGCCGCGCCCAGCGAGGTCAGGAGGATGATCAGCGGCAGAAGCGGCATGTCGATCATGGGGTCACTCCGAACGGGCGTCCGAGGTCGAGAACGGCGAGGATCGGCCCGGCGGCAAGGCCGAGGCCCACGGCCAGGCCCGCCAGCACCACGGGCGGCGCGTCGGCCAGCGCCCAGCCGCGATGCTCGTCGAGCGGCGCACGCACCCGGTCGAAGCGCAGGAAACCGGTCAGCGCGCGGCTGAAATAGGCCACGCTCAAGAGCGTCCCCGCCATCGTCACCGCGATCCAGTGCCAGTTGCCGGCACCCATCGCGCCCTCCATCAGCGACCACTTGCCGATGAAGCCGAGCGAGGGCGGCAACCCGATCAGGCTGATCGCGGCCAGCGCGAAGGCCAGTTGCGCAAGGGCCGGGCGCACCGCGCTTCGGTCGAGCTCGCTGATGCGGTCATGGCCGATCACGTCCTTGATCCGGCCCGCGGCGAGGAACATCCCCGCCTTGGCGACGGCGTGCGCAAGGATCAGCAGCGCCGCCGCGCGCCAGCTGTCCGACAGCCCCTCGGTGCCGGCGCGGGCCAGCGCGACGAAGATCAGCCCGATCTGCGCCACCGTGGACCAGGCGACCAGCAGCTTCAGCCGCTCGGCCCTGAGCGCCTGCACCCCGCCCCAGAGCACCGCGCCGGTGCCGAGCACGCCCAGCAGCGTCAGGATCGCCTCGCCGGGAAACGGCCCCGCCTCGGCCAGCCGCAGCAGGATGTAGAGCCCGGCCTTGACCACGAGCGCCGACAACAGCGCGCTGGCGGGCGCGGTGGCATTGGCATGCGCCTCGGGCAGCCAGAAATGCAGCGGGAACAGCGCCGCCTTGAGCGCAAGGCCCACCAGCATCAACGCGAAGGCCGCCGACAGCGCGGGCGAGCCCTGCGCCCCCGCCAGCCCCGCGAAATCCAGCCGCCCGGTCTGGAGATAGACGAAACCCACGCCCAGCAGCACCATCAGCGCGCCCAGAAGGCTCGCGTACATGTAGGCCAGCCCCGCCCGCAGCGCCGCCACCGTGCCGCCCAGCACCGCAAGCCCCACGGCGGCGAGCGAGATCACCTCGAGCATGACATAGAGGTTGAAGAGATCGGCGCTGAGATAGACGCCGTTCATCCCCGTCAGCAGGAGCAGGCAGAGCGGCCAGAAGAAGGCCCGCTGGCGCGGCATCGGCTGCCCGTCCGCCGGCGCCTCGCCCGCGAAGGCAGAGAGCGCGCCAAGGCCCACGGCCAGCGCGATCAGCGCGGTCAGGCCCAGCATGGCAAGCGCCAGGCCATCGGCGCGCAGCTCGATCCCCAGCGGCGCGCCCCAGCCGCCAAGCGGAACGGTGACGGTGCCCGCTTGCGCCACCGCGTGGCCGACAGCGGCGATCGCCGCCGCCATGGCCCCCACCGCCCCCAGCCCGATCAGGGGCGCGGCGCGAGGGGCCAGAAAGGCCGCGATCGCACCGAAAAGCGGCAGAAGGATCGCAAGCGTCATCGGATCGGGGGCGAACTCAGGCATCGGTGTCGGTCTCCAGGCTGTACAGGCGGCGGATCAGGGCCAGCGCCACGGCGGTCGCGCTGACCATCACGACGATGCCGGTGATCACCAGGGCATGCGGCACCGGGTCGGGGGCGGCGGGCGGCGGGCGCCAGCTGGAGGCGACCAGCACCATCGCCGCGCCCCCCGCGCAGAGGTTCAGCGCGACCAGCCGGCGCAGCCGGTCGGCCGCCCCCAACACGCCCATCAGCCCGAGGCCGAACACGGCAAGCCCCGCAAGGCCGTAGATCGTGGCTTCGGTCATCTGTCGGTCTCCTCCCGGGACACGGCCACCGGCGCGCGGCCGTGAAACAGCGCGGCAAGGGTCGCGGCGATCGAGATCGTCACCATGGCCTCGATCAGCAGGATCAGCGTCTTGGCCTGCGCCGGCGGGTATTCGAACGCCACCCGCCCCGCGCCCGCGACGCCCAGCGCGACAAGGGCGAAGACCGCTGTTCCGACGACGAAGGCGCCGCGCGCCAGCGGGCGGTGAGCGGGTGCGGGCCGGACGTGGCGCGACAGGAGGCCCAGCACGGCGACCGCGCCCAGCACGGCGCCGGCCTGGAACGCCCCGCCGGGCGCCTCGGCCCCGATCCACAGCAGGTAGCCTCCGGCGATCACCGCAACCGGCAGGGCGACGCGGGCAAAGCCCTGGTAGACCGTACCCAGCGCCGGTGCGGGCGTCTCGGCGAGACCGCGCTCGACCTGCCAAACCACGATCACCGCGGCGAGAAGGACGACGACCTCCATCAGCGTGTCATAGGCGCGGAAGTTCAGCAGCACGGCGGTCACCGGATGCGTGACGCCGCTTTCGGGCATCGCATCGGCCACATGGGCCTCGAGCCCCGGGACGTTCTGCGGCGCGCCGAGATAGGCCAGCCCCAGAGCACAGGTGGCAAGCCCCGCCAGCAGGGCGTTGACGCCCTGAGTGGCACCATTGGCGGGCGCGGAAACGGATGCGCCGCCTTGCGCAGACAGGCTTCCGCCGCGCAGATGGGCAAGCGTCCGCAGCAGCAGCGCACCGCTCAGGCCAGCCCCGATCGCGACCTCGGCCAGCGCCACGTCGGGCGCCACCAGCCGCGCCCAGCCCAGCGCCATGAGCATCCCGAAGACGATGAAGGCGACGATCATCGCAAAGGCGTCGCGCATCAGCAGCGTCGCGGCGGCAAGCCCGACAATCGACGCGGCCAGCAGCAGGTCGAAGGCCAGCAGAACGGTCATGGCCGCACCTCGCGCACCAGCTTTCCGGCCCGGCGGGCATGGCGGGCGACAAGGTGCCCGCCGGTCGCACTGGCGAGCGCCACGAAGATCCAGATCAGGAGGATGCGCAGCGCCTCGCCCCCGTCCGGCGCACCGATGGCCGCGCCGAGGCAGACCAGGGCAAGGCCCATTCCGTCGGCCTTGGTCAGCGCGTGCAGCCTGCAGAACACGTCGGGAAAGCGCAGAAGCCCGATGGTGCCGGCGACGAAGAACAGCGCGCCGAGGGCCATGCAAGCCATACCGGCGATCTCGAGCATCACCGACCCCTACTCTCCGAAAGCGCGACATAGGCGACCAGCGTCACGGCCGCGAGGAGCGCCAGCACCAGCGCCACGTCGAGCAGCGCGGGCATGTCCTGCAGCCGCGCAAGGACCACCGTCATCGCCACCGCGGCGGTGCCCAGAAGCTGCGCCGACAGCATCCGGTCGGAGTCGGACGGGCCGCGGATCACGCGCCAGAGGCCGCCGAGCAGGCTGGCCAGAAGAACGGTCAGGATGACGGCAAGAACAGGGCTCATCGTGCGGTCTCCGGTTGTGGGGAACGGGTGGCGGGGGCCTCGGGCAGCGCGAACAGGGCGCGCACCCGCGCCTCGAGCGGCGCGAGTTCCGCGTTCAGATCGCTGCGGATGTCGAGCATGTGCACGTCGATGCGATTGCCGTCGATCTCGGCCGACAACGTGCCGGGCAAGAGCGTGATCGCGTTGACGAAAACGAGGCGCGGCGCGCCCGGCGGCAGGTCGGTCTCGTAGCTGCGGAAACCGGGCGCGAGCGCGATCCGCCAGGCGAGCGCGCGACCGGCCACGTCGACCGATCCGCGCACCGAGGCGACTGCGAACCAGCCCGCGAAGTGAAGCGCGCCCACGGCGGACAGGCGCCAGGCCGGCGCCACCGGAAAGCTGAAGGCCAGGGCGGTCGCCGCGGCGACCGCGGGCACACCGAACACCCAACTGGCAGGGTCCCAGCCGGTCAGCCCGCCCCAGACCAGCGCAAGCGTGCCGGCCGTCAGGAAAAGCCCGCGCCAGCCGCGCACGCCTTGCGGGGTCGAAACCCGATCGGGGCCGGGCACGGCCGAAGGAGCCGCAAGGCACAGAACCGGCGGCGGCGAGACCGCGCCGCGCGCGTCGCGAATGGCGGCCGGCATATCCTCGGCCCGGCGCAACCGGTCTGGCTCGCGCATGTCGTCCTCTCCATCGGCGGGGGCGTCCCCGGAACGCTGCGGCGGTGGCGGGCTTTGCCTGCTTCGTGCCGTCTGCGCGGGGTTCCCTGATTTCTGCGCCGACCTCGTGTCGCCGCGATCCTCCGAAGAACGCGCAAGGCCCGGGTTTAATCCCCCCTCAAGCGTCGAAAACGGCGTGGCGGGGTCGGGACTCCCGGCCGCATCGCGCCTTCGCTGCGAAATCTTCCAAGCGAGGGATTAAAACGCCGCCATGGGCGTCTTTCGGATATCAAACCAAGGAGGATGCCATGACGCACACCGAAACGACTTCCGAATCCACCGAAGCGCCGGTGCAGGACCGGCTGGCCAAGCTGCGCGGCTTCTGGCGCGGCAACATCATCGAATCCATGGCCGCCCTGCATTACCGCGACCAGGATGCCTATAACGAGTGGCTGGAGGCGCGTGACACCGTCAGCATCACGGCGGCCCTGTCCCGGTTGTCCGACCGGCAGCTCGACCGGATCGGCCTGAACCGCGAGACCCTCGTCCTGGCGGTGGAGGGCATGATGGAGGCCAATACCCGCAACGGCGCGATCTTCCGCGAGGCGCTGGAAATCGTCGAGCCCAGCGAGGCCCGGAAGGAACGGCGCGAGATGGCGCACGGCGTGGCGGCCGAGTAGGCGGGCAACCGGAAATACCAGGCGGCCGGGCCTCTCGCCCGGCCCCTCCCGAAGATCGAAATGAAATGCGCCCTCGTTTCCGAGGCGCGCATTTTTCTTTTCCATGTGACATGCGAGGAAGCTTGAACTGCCCGTGGGCTTGTCCGATTCCCGGGGCGCCCCCAATCACATCCCTCGCCAGACGGCATGACGCGCACGAGAGAATCCGCCCCGGCCGTGGCGCGGGGCGGATAGCGGCAATTCGAAGGCGGGCGGGCTAGCGCGTATTGCGCAGGACGCGCACCACCTCGTCGAGCTGCAGCAGCGCCCGTTTCATGAAGAACCCCTGAAGGTGAAGGTGGTTGGCGAAGATGCTGCTCTCGCCCGAGGAATTCAGGACCACCAGCGGCCGCTGCGTCGCCGCCTGGCGCAGGCTGTCGAGCGTCTGCGCCCAGACCGCCTCGATCCCCATGGTCGAGATCACGCGATCGAAATCGCGGCCGAGTTCGCGCACCAGCAGGTAGGTGGCGTAGCTGAGGCCCTTGTTGAAATAGAAGATGTCGTCGGAGACGCCGTCCATGAGGCCCGAATCCTGCTGCGTGTGCTGCTCGATCACCGCGGCCCGCGCGCCCAACTCGCCGAGCATCCGTTCCAGCGTGAGCACGAGCGCGTCGGGACGTGTCTCGAACGCGGCTTGGCCGGCGGCCAGGCGCGCGTTGTAGGCGCGCAGCGCGTCCGCCGCGGCGCGGTACTGGGTATCGGCCGGCTGCACCGGCAGGATGGATTGCTGGAAGTCGAACAGCCAGACATCGGTCGGGAATTGCAGGAGCCCCGCCGCCTGTTCCAGGTCGCGGTCGATGGCGGAGGTGCCGTTCAGCCGGCCGATCTGCGTCTCGAGTTCAAGCGTGAAGCGGCTGACCGCGCGCATCACGCCGCGCTGGAAGTTGCCCATGTTGTCGTGAAAGGCGGTCGGGTAGAATGCCGGGTCGTTCGGGGCCCAGCGATAGGTGTCCACCTCCCGCTCGATCAGCGAGGCGACCATGTCGACGGCGTGACTGCCATTCTCGACGGTGGTGGGCGAGAAGTCCGGGTTCGCGTCGATGCGCTGCAGGGCGGTTCCCAATCCGCCGAAATAGAGCGCGACCGCCGCGGCGATCATGATCGAGGAACGCTTCAGGATCGTTTTCGGCTTCCTTCCGAAGACGAAGCCTGAGAGCGATCCCGGCGGGCCATCCTCCCCGGAATGGTGGCGGATGATCAGGTCGTTTTCCATCTGGTCCTCCTTGTTCGGCACGGGCCGCAGGGCGCTGGTGCCGCGGCGCAATTCGTTCACCGGGAAGGACGCGCGAGCCGGCGCTTTCATCCCGTCGGCCGGAAAAATCCGGTGTGCGAATTTTTTTCGACGGCGGGGGATGAAAGCGCGGGCTGGCGCGTATGTCTTGTGAAACCAAGGAGGGAAATGTGCTGCCAGCATCGCCGAAGTCGGAGATTCGGACCCATATTGCCAGCCTTCGCCGCTATGCACTCGTGCTGACACGCGACCATCATGAGGCCGAAGATCTCGTGCAAGAGACACTCGTCAAGGCGATTGCCAAGGTGGACAGCCTTCACCCTTCGAGCGACCTGCGTCCCTGGCTGTTCCGCATCATGCACAACACGCATGTCAGCGGGCTGCGCCGGGCGCAGGTACGAAAGGCCGCCGAGCCCGACCTGCCCGAGCCGATCGCGCCCGAACGCCAGCACCGCCATGTCGAATTGCAGCAGGTGCTGGACGCGCTCGACCGGCTGCCAGAGGCGCAGCGCCGGCCGATCGTCCTCGTGGCGCTGGAGGACATGAGCTATGCCGAAGCCGCCCGAAGCCTCGACGTGCCGCTGGGCACGTTCATGTCGCGGCTCGGACGCGGCCGGCAGGCACTGCGCAGGATCCTCGGCGAGGTCAATCGCTCGAAGATCAGCCTGATTTCGTGAAAGGCGACGACATGAAGACCGACACAGACACCAATTCCGAGTTCGATATCGCGCTCGACCCCGACCTGCACGCCTTCGTCGATGGCAAACTGTCGCCCGACCGCATGGCCGAGATCGAGGCGCGCCTGGCAGGCGATGCCGCGCAGCGGGAAACGGTGGCCGGTTGGGCGCGCGACCGCGACCTGATCCGCGAAGCCGCGGCCGCCGCCGAGGACAGGCCGTCGGATCTGCGCACCGAACTGCTCGGTCGCGAGCTGGCAAGGCGCGTTCGCGCCGGGCGGTTGCGCGGCATGGTGATGCGGCCGGCGGTCCGGCAGGTTGCCGCCAGTGTCGCGATCTTCGTCGCGGGCTGGGGAGGGCACGCGGTTTACGTCGCGGGTCCGCCCGCGGCCGAGGGCCAACCCCGTTTCGTCACGCAGGCGACCGTGCTTCACAATGTCTATGACCACAGCGGTGTCGAGGAATTCGAGGTCTCCGACGATCGGATGCAGGCCACGCTTGACTGGGTGTCGGACCGGATGCAGCGCAAGATCGAAAGCCCCCGCCTCGAAGAACTCGGTCTTCGGGTCATCGGCGGGCGTCTGGTGAAGGGCGAGGATGGCCCGATCGCGCAGTTCACCTACGAAGAGACCGACACCGGCCGGCAGATCACCTTGTCGATGATGCCGCATCCCGAGGGCGAGCCGTTCTACTCCTATGCAGTCCGTTCGGTCTCGGGGCAGCCGGTCGCCTACTGGACGCGGGACGGCGTGGACTACGCCGTCGTCGGCGAGAACGAACCTGCGCGGCTGTCAACGCTTGCAAGTGCGATGCGCTGATGAAAGGCAGTAAGGCCGGTCCCCGTTCTTGCGACCTTGATTGCAAGACGGTCAACTCCGTCGACATGTGGGAAGCTTCGCCGCGAAACGCGGCAGTTCGCCGAAAAAACGAGAGGGCAGCGCATCCCGCCTCGGCGACGTGCGGGAATCTGGCACACGCTCCAGGGGATTCGCATATCGGGTCTCGAGCCTGCAGCGACGCAGATGCTGCGCTCGTCACGTATGTCTCGACTAGGCTGCCGGCCGTCGGTCGGCATACTCATGGCTTCACAGCGTGACAGTCGGTTTATCGCCGTGCCGCCGCATGGTGGATTCGAGCCCCGCGCCGCACGGGCTCGGTTTGTGCCGCAATTGACTTGAACGCCATATTTGGACTTCTTGCCGAAGTTGGCCCGTGGCCGACAGACTGCCCGGCAAGCCGTGATCGAGCGTATCCGCCACCGCGCCGCCGCAAGCCTGCTTCGAGCCCAATTCGACAAATGCTGTGCCTGGCCCGAACCTCGGAGAAGCGCGGATTTCTTTCATTGGCCTCGTTGGGACGGCCCCTTTCAGACCCTCGCGCGATGCTCCGCTTCCCGCGACGCGGCGGCCAGAGTCGACCTACATCGAATTCTTGGGAACGTCGCTGTCACGGACGCCCAGAAATCGTGATGCCCGAGAAGGCGGTCTGGAAGATGATGCCGCTAGACCGTCGCGGATCCAGGCGCGCGGATAGTCGATCCTCGAAGAGATGACGGGCCCGCTCTGGGGCCCGTCGCTCATTTCGGAACAAGGCCTTCAGCCCTCGGCGAAACGGCGTGCGGATGGCAGCCAGCGCATGAGTAGATAGTAGGACAGGCCCGCGGGGATGAGGCTCGCATACCAGGACACCCCCGAGAAGGTCAGCGCCGAGACCACCCCGATCACCGTCGCGATCAGCGCGGCGGGGTTCACCCCGGCATAGGGGCCGGTCTCGTCGTAAAGCTTGTCGAGGTCCAGCCGCTGGCGGCGCAGCACGTAGTAGTCGACTACCAGGATCGCGAAGATCGGACCGAGAAACGCGCTGTAGGTCTGGATGAAGAGGTTCAGCCCGGCGGCGGATTCGTCCTTCACCAGTTCCCAGGGGAACGTGGCGAGGGCCAGCAGCCCGACCAGAACGGCGGACGTCTTGAAGTTCAGCTTGAACACGTCCATCAGCGCGTAGGCTGGCGGGATCACGTTGTTCAGCACGTTCGTCGTGACCTGCGCGAAGGCGATGAACAGAAGCGTCGTGACCAGCAGGAACTTGTTGTCCACCGCGCTGGAGAACACCTTGATCGGGTCGACCTGCCCCGTCGCGCCCGACACCATCAGCCCGATAAGCCCCATGAACAGCGTCGCCGGCAGGATCGAGTTGGCGTAGATCGCCACCTGCCGGACCGGGCCGACGCCGTGGCGCAGTTCGCGCGAGTAGTCGGACACGTTCAGCATCATCGTCGAATAGATGCCGAGAAACAGCATCGTTGCCCCCCAGAACGGCGCGCCCCAGGTGCCCTCGACATTGACGAGGTTGGTCGCGATGGCGTCGCCATACTTGTTGATGACGCTGAAGAACATGTAGACCAGCGAGCAGATGATGAACACCGAACCGATGTTCTCCAGCCACTTGATGCCGCGGAAGCCCAGCACCGACAGCAGGATCTGCAGGAACTGGAAGCCGACGAAGAACGCCCAGAGGTTGGAATAGCCGAACAGCGTTTCCGACACGAGGTTCAGCGCGCCCGCGCCGATCCAGCTTTGAAATCCGAACCAGACGATCGCGGGCACGGACCGCACCAGCGCCGGCAGACGCGAGCCGGAAAAGCCGAAGGCCGACCGCGTCTGCACCATGAAGGGGATGCCGTATTTGTGCCCGGCCTGCCCGTTGATCATCAGTGCCACGCCGATCACCGTGCAGCCGATCGCGATGGCGACGAAGGTCTGAAGCAGGTTCAGCGTCCCCACGAGGCCCGAGCCGACGGTGAAGGTGCCGATCGACACGCAGCCACCCAGCCAGGCGAAGAGGTAGGACCACGAGCCCATGATCCGGGTTTCCTGGGGCGCGAGCGATTCCTCGCCCAGGCCCTTGTGGTCGATGATCTCGGGGATGTGGGTTCCTGGGCCGGACGCGGCCGCTGGTGTCAGTGTCATTGGATCCTCCCGTTCTTGTTGGTTGTCAGTGCGGAGTGGGGGGCGCGTAGGCGCCGATCTTGCTGGTCCTGAGGCCCGCGCCCACCAGCGCCTCGGCGAACTTGGTGGCCGCCGTCACGCCGTCGATCACGGGCACGCCGGTTTCCTCGGTCAGCCAGACGACCAGGTCGGACATGCCGGCGCAGCCCAGCACCACCGCCTCGCAGCCGTCCTCGGCGACGGCGCGGCGGATCTCGTCGCGGACGAGGTTGCGGGCGTTCGAGCCCGGCTCCTCCAGCGCGAGGACCGGGATCGCGGCCGCGCGAACCCGGCGGCACTGATGCGCAAGGCCGTAGCGGCGCACCATCTCCTCGATGATCGGCACCGAACGCGGAAGGGTGGTGACCACCGAGAATGAGGAGGCGATCATGCTGGCGGCCTTTACGCCGGCCTCGCAGATGCCCAGCACCGGGCCGGTCGCGATCTCGCGGCAGGCACCGATGGCGGGGTCGTCGAAACAGGCCACCACGATGGCGTCGGCATTGCCCGCTTCTGCCTCGCGCACCTCGCGCAACAGGTGGGGGGCGCACATGACCTCGTCGTGGTGGCCCTGGATCGAGGGCGGCGCGCCGGTGGCCGTGCGGCCCTCGACCTCGACGCCAGCCCCGGCCACGGCGCGGGCCGAGGCGACGATCTTCTCGGTCATCGAGGCGGTGGAGTTCGGGTTGATCACGACCAGTCTCATGGGGCGCTCCTTTCCGGTTCAGTCACGGTAACAAAAATTGTGAACAATTTATAGTGTCAATTTTCGGGCGCCATTCTTGCCCGAAATCCTGTTGTCGCAGTGCCGGGCGGTGGCGTAGACAGAATCTCATGGAGCGTGCGAAGGAGACCCAGATCGTCGAGCACATCCTCGACGCCATCGCCGATCAGCGGCTGCCGGCCGGGACGCGGCTGGGCGAACAGGCGTTGAGCGACCATTTCGCCTGCAATCGCACACAGGTACGCCGCGCCTTGGCAACGCTGACCGCCTACCAGGTGGTCGAGCATGTGCCCAATCGCGGGGCATCGGTGGCGACGCCAACGGCGCAGGATGCCCGCGACGTGTTCCAGGCTCGCCGCGCGATCGAATCCACCATCTGCCGCAATGTGGTGCGCCATGCCACCGAGGCCGACATCGCGGTACTGCGCGCCCATCTGGCCCAGGAGGTGCAGGCCAAGGGCCATCGCGACCGGCCCGCGGCGATTCGCCTGTCGCGTGGCTTTCACGACCTGCTGGCCAGGATGGGCCGGAACGCGGTGCTGGAACGCTATGCGCAGGACCTGACGATGCGCTCTTCGCTGATCATCGGGCTCTACGGCACACAGGCGCGGACGCTGTGCGCCGAGGACGAACACGAGCGGATCGTCGATGCCATTGCTGCCCGCAACGAGGCCCGCGCCCTGCGCGAGATGGACCAGCACCTGCGGCATATCGAACAGGGCATCGACTTCGACGGGACTCGACCGCCCACAGGGGCGCTGTCCTCATTGCTCGGCACACAGTCCACGGAAAGACGATAACTGTCCGTATTTCCCTTTCAGGAAAGCTGAATCTCGCGAAAGAAGTCCGAATGGCGGCTCTCGTCCCGCGGTGCAGGCATTGACCGGCGATAAGATTCCGCATGTGCAGCGAAGGTCTCCTTTCGCGGGCTGCACAGCAGCATCAGAACAAGGGCTTCCCTTTCTATTCCGGGTATCTCAGGGCACTTTGCAAAGCCCGGTTGGCAAGACCGCTGGGCGCGTGTCAGCGTCGCAGGGGGGCTTGACGGGCTGTTATCCGGGATAGGCCGCGCTATTGTCCGGCTCGGTCGGCGGTAACTGCGCCGCCCGGGGGAGTCATGTTCTGCCGGGTGGTCAGGTGCTTCTTGGCCTTGCGCGGGAGAAAACAGGGGCTCCCGCCTGAGAACCTGCAGGAGGACGTCCTGCCGAGGGAGGCCAGCGCCGACCTGGGCAGTAGACAGAAAAGGATGGAAAATGGCCAATAATTCGCAGAATCTGATTCGCCTGATCGTCGCCGCCCCGGCGATCGGTCTGGCAATTCTCGCCGTGAACGACAGTTCCACGCCGAAGCCCCAACCGGCCCCGGTGGTCGACGAGGCGCCCACCGCCGAGGTGACCGCCGAAGAGGCGCCTGCCGAGGCTCCGGCGGAAGACGCCGCACCGGCAGAAGCTGCCGCCGAAGAGGCCCCGGCCGAAGAGGCCCCCGCCGAAGCTGCTGCCGAAGAGGCGCCTGCCGAAGAGGCCGCCGCCGAGGAAGCCGCCGCCGAGGAAGCGTCTGCGGAGGAAGCCGCAGCGGAAGAGGCCCCCGCCGAAGAAGCGCCTGCCGAAGCTGCTGCCGAGGAGGCTGTGGCCGAAGAAGCGCCGGCGCCGGAACAGGACGCGGTTGCGATCAATCCCCAGCCGGAACCGCCCGGGGACGAAGCTGTCGTCGAGGCGCCCGCGGTTGAGACACCGGAAGACGTGGCAAACGCGTTGACCCTTGCCGATCAGGCGGCTGCGCTCGCCGCCGAATATGCCGATCTGGCCGAACGCGCGGCCGCGCTGGCTGGCAAGTCCGCTGCGCTCGTCTCTGAGGTGCCCGCGGAAGAGGCCGTGACGGAAGAAGCCCCGGCTGCGGAAGAGGCGGCTGCGGAAGAGACTCCGGCCGAGGAAGCCGCGGCCGAAGAAGCGCCCGCGGAAGAAGCGGTTGCGGAAGAAGCCGTGACGGAAGAAGCCCCGGCTGCGGAAGAGGCGGCTGCGGAAGAGGCTCCGGCCGAGGAAGCCGCGGCCGAAGAAGCGCCCGCGGAAGAAGCGGTTGCGGAAGAAGCCGTGACGGAAGAAGCCCCGGCTGCGGAAGAGGCTCCGGCCGAGGAAGCCGCGGCCGAAGAAGCGCCCGCGGAAGAGGCGGTTGCGGAAGAGGCCGTGACGGAAGAAGCCCCGGCTGCGGAAGAGGCGGCTGCGGAAGAGGCTCCGGCCGAGGAAGCCGTGGCCGAAGAAGCGCCCGCGGAAGAGGCGGTTGCGGAAGAAGCCGTGACGGAAGAGGCCCCGGCTGCGGACGCGGTAGTTGCCGCCGCAGCCTTTACCGGCGATCCGGTTGCCGGCGAGGCCGCATTCCGGCAATGCGCGACCTGCCATGTGGTCACCAGCCCTTCGGGCGAGATGCTGGCGGGCAACGGGGCGCGCGTCGGTCCGAACCAGTACGGCATGCCTGGCCGTCCGGCCGCGACGATCGAGGGCTTCCGCTACTCCAAGTCGATGGTTGCAGCGGGTGAGGCTGGCCTTGTCTGGACCGAGGACCTGGTCGTCGAATACGCGCAGAACCCGACCGAGTTCCTGCGCAAGTATCTCGGCGATCCCAAGGCCCGTGGCAGCATGACCTACAACGCCCGCAACGAGCAGGAAGTGCGCGACGTCTACGCCTATATCGCGACGCTGTCGCAATAGGCCTGCGCCGCGGGGCGCATGCCCCGCATCCGAAGCGCAGTCGCCCCGGCCATCCGGCCGGGGCGTTTTCGTTCGGGGCCCGGCGCAAGGGCCCTTACCGGGTGAGCCCCGCGTAAAGCTGTGGCAGGCGTTCCGGCAGGCGTTCAATGTTCTCGAGAATCAGATAGTTCCGCTGCCCGAAGATCTGGGCGACATAGGCGTCGGCCCGCGGGTCCAGCGTCAGGCAGAACGGGATCACGCCGTGCCGTGCCACCTCCTGCACGGCGGTGCGGGCGTCCTGGCGCAGGTATTGCGGATCGCGCACGTCGATATCGGCGGGCGCGCCATCGGTGATGACCAGCATCAGCTTCTTCGCCGCCGCGACGCGGCCCAGATGCGCCCCCGCGTGCCGGATCGCGGCGCCCATGCGGGTGGACAGCCGCCCCTCCATGCCCGCCAGCCGCGCTTTCGGCAACTCGCCCCAGGGCTGGTCGAAATCCTTGTAGCGCTGGTAAAAGACGTTGTGCCGCCCGTCCGAACAGAAGCCGTGCAGCGCGAAGGCGTCGCCCACCTTGTGGATCGCCTCGGCCAGCAGCACGGTCGCCGCGCGGGTCAGGTCCAGCACCGTCTGGTCCTGCCCGGCGACCGGGTCATTGGTGGATTCCGACAGGTCGAGCAGTGTCATCACCGCGATGTCGCGCACCTTGCGGACGGATCGCATCATCACCCGCGGATCGGGCTGGCGGCCCATGCGGATGTCGATCATGGCATTGAGCGCGGCGTTGATGTCGATCTCGTCGCCGTCTTCCAGCTTGCGGATGCGTTGCACGCCCTGCGGCTGCATCGCGTCCAGCAGGTGCCGCATCCGCTGGATCAGCTTGCGATTGTCGGTCAGGATCGCGTCGATCCCGGCCGGATCGCCCAGCCGGGGGCGTTTCTCCAGCACCGTGGCCCAGGCCGGGCGCGACATCTGAATCTGGTAGTCGAACTCGTCATAGGGCACGGGCGGCGCGACGGGTTCCTTGCCCTCCTTCTCGTTGAACGAGATGCCGTCGTCGTCGAAAAGTTCGTGCTCGGCCACCCAGATCTCCTGTGCGTCCTCGCCTGCGGTTTCCACCTCGACCTCGTTCACCATCTCCATCAGCGACACGTATTTGCGGACCTGCTCGGGCGGGGCGGCGAAGCCCTTCTCCCAGTCGATCTGCTCGAACTCCCAGATATAGCGGTTGTCGTCGCGATAGGGTGCGCGCTGGCCGTCACGCCACGCCGAATAAGGGCGCTCGCGCAGCCGGTGGGCAAGCTGAAGGCCCAGATCGCGGGACATGGCGGCATCTGACAGGTTTGCCGCAGTGAAGGCATCACGCGCCCAGAGAGCCACCGGGTCGTCAAGTGCCGCCGCGGGGTCAAGCAGCGCCAGCGCAATACGGTCGAACTGGGCACTCATCGACCCGTCGTCGCCCGGCATGTGGAACCGGCGCCAGAGGTCGCGCAACCCGGGAAAGCGCGCGATGGCCAGCGCCTCGATGCGTGCATCCTCGATCAGCCCGACGCAGGCCTGTTGCAGCGCGTTCAACTCGTCGCCTGGAATGGCCTTGGTCGTGGCGACCACGTGGGCGGCAGCGTGCGCCGCGGCGGCGCGGTAGAGGTCAAGGCCCGGCACCCCGTTCCAGTCGTCAAAGGCGTCGGGCAGATGCAGGAAATAGTCGGCGATGAAGGGCCGCGCGCCCTCGCGGCTTTCGAAATCGCCCGCGGTCGGACGCATCAGGAAATCGCGGCCCCAGAGCGCGCGCAGATACATCCCGATCCGGCGGTGGATGTCGACGAAAAGGGTGCCCTTGCGTTCCTTTTGCAGGATCGCCTTGGATTCCGCACTTTCGAGGCTGAAATAGCGGGTCAGTTCCTCGTAATCGGTGCGATGCGCCTGCGCACCCCAGTTGGCCCAGCGGCGCAGGCCGCCCAGGGTCAGCACGTCCAGCAGTTCTTCCAGATGCTCCAGCATGGGGCGCAGGCCGCGCGGGGCCTGGGCCAGGAGCTGGTTCAGAAGCTGGAGATAGGCGCGGAACAGGTCGGGGTCCGACAGCCGGCGAGAGGCGGTGGGGGCGGTGGCAAGAACGCGTTCGATCACCGCGCCAGAGGTGCGCGAGGCAAATCCGAGGCAGGTCTGGGCCAGTTCGGGGATGATGTCCTCGCCCAGGTCGCGGGCGAGCGTGGGCACCACTTCGATCCAGGTGCGCACGATATGGTCGCCCCGTCCCATATGGGCCAGCGCCACAGCGCCCTTCAGCCAGTTGTCGATCCCGCGTGCGGACAAGACGCGGATCGCGTCGGGCCAGCACTGTTCGAGGATCGCGCGCTGGGCGTCGTCGAGCTCCGCGGTCAGGTCGGCATGATCTGCAAGCGCCACGGCCATGGCTCAGAAATAGGTGGTGACGGCGGCGTCAAGCGCGTCGCGCATGTCGGGATCGTCGGTGATGGGGCGGACCAGAGCCATCTGGCAGGCGGCGACCGCCGGGATGCCCTGGGCCATCAGGCTGGCGGCATGGATCAGCATGCGCGTGGAAATGCCTTCATCCAGCCCATGACCCTTGAGGTTGCGGGCCCGTTCCGCGATCGAGACCAGCTTGTCGGCGTCCTTGGGGTCGATGCCCGATTCATGGGCGACGATTTCGACCTCGACCCCGTGTTCGGGATAGTTGAAATCGAGCGCACCGAAACGCTGCTTGGTGGACTGTTTCAGGTCCTTCATCAAGCTCTGGTAGCCTGGGTTGTACGAGATCACGAGGTGGAAATCCTCGTGCGCGCGCAACAGTTCCCCTTTCTTCTCAAGGGGAAGGACGCGGCGGTTGTCGGTCAGCGGGTGGATCACGACGGTCGTGTCCTGGCGGGCCTCGACGATCTCGTCCAGATAGCAGATCGCGCCGTGCCGCGCGGCGAAGGTCAGCGGCCCGTCCTGCCAGCGCGTGCCGTCGGCATCCAGCAGGAAGCGGCCCACGATATCGGATGCGGTCATGTCCTCGTTGCAGGCGACGGTCACCAGCGGCTTGCCCAGCTTCCAGGCCATGTGCTCGACGAAGCGGGTCTTGCCGCAGCCGGTGGGGCCCTTCAGCATCACCGGCATCTTCGCGGCATAGGCTGCCTCGAACATCTCGACCTCGTTGGTCACGGGCCGGTAATAGGGCTCGGCCGTCACGCGGTATTGTTCGATCATGTCCTTCATCATCGCCTCCCTCGGGGTTGGCCCGCCGCATCCGAAGGCGCGGCAGGCCAAGATGCTCAGACGGGCGTGCCGCGATAGACCACCATGTTGGCGCCTTGGCTCTGGGTAAAGTTGTTGTACCCGATCAGGCGGACATGGTTGTCCGGGTTCGCCTCGTGGCAGGCCTTCAGTTCGGCCAGGATCGCGTCGACATCGGTTTCCCCGAACATCGGCAGCTTCCACATGTACCAGTAGTTCGACATCGCATATTCCGGCTCGGTGTGCTCGATGGCCGGGTTCCAGCCATGTTTCACGATCCATTCCACCTGCTTGCGAATTTGCGCGTCATCCATCGGCGGCAGGTAGGAAAAGGTGCCCATCTTGCGGCTTGCCGGGTCGGACATCCGCGAATTGTAGTCCTGAACGTTGCTCATTTTCTCTCTCCCTCTGGGCGATCAGCGGTGCTGGGTGTCCAGCTTGTCCACGGTGTCGAACTCGAACTTGATCTCTTTCCACGTCTCCATGGCGATCTTGAGTTCGGGGCTGTGCTGCGCGGCGGCGGTCAGGATGTCCTTGCCTTCCTTCTCGATCTCACGGCCCTCGTTGCGGGCCTGCACGCAGGCCTCCAGCGCCACCCGGTTCGCCGCGGCGCCGGCCGCGTTGCCCCAAGGGTGGCCCAGGGTGCCGCCGCCGAATTGCAGGACCGAGTCGTTGCCGAAGATCGAGACCAGCGCCGGCATGTGCCAGACGTGGATGCCGCCCGAGGCCACCGGGAACACGCCCGGCATCCCGCCCCAGTCCTGGTCGAAGAAGATGCCGCGCGAGCGGTCTTCCTTGACGAAACGGTCGCGCATCAGGTCGATCCAGCCCAGCGTCGCCTCGCGATCACCTTCCAGCTTGCCGACGACGGTGCCCGAATGAAGGTGGTCGCCGCCCAGCAGGCGCAGCAGTTTCGCCAGCACCCGGAAGTTGATGCCGTGGTTGGGGTTACGGTCCATCACCGCGTGCATGGCGCGGTGGACGTGCAGGAGCAGGCCGTTGTCGCGGCACCATTTCGACAGCGAATTGTGTGCCGCCCAGCCCAGCGTCAGGTAGTCCGACATGATGATCGGGGTGCCGATCTCCTTGGCGTACTCGGCGCGCTTGTAGACCTCTTCCATGGTGGGCGCGGTCACGTTCATGTAGTGACCCTTGCGCTCGCCGGTCTCGACCTCGGCCTTGTCGATCGCTTCCTGGCAGAAGTCGAAGCGGTCGCGCCAGCGCATGAAAGGCTGCGAGTTGACGTTCTCGTCGTCCTTGGTGAAGTCGAGCCCGCCCCGCAGACATTCATAGACGGCGCGGCCGTAATTCTTGGCCGACAGGCCCAGTTTCGGCTTGATGGTGCAGCCCAGCAGCGGGCGGCCGTACTTGTCCAGCTTGTCGCGTTCGACGTTGATGCCGTGCGGTGGGCCGAAGCAGGTCATCACGAACCACAGCGGGAAGCGCACATCCTCAAGACGCAGCGAGCGCACCGCCTTGAAGCCGAACACGTTGCCCACGATCGAGGTGAATACGTTGACGACCGAGCCTTCCTCGAACAGGTCCATCGGGTAGGCGATGAAGGCGTAGAAGGCGTCGTCGCTGCCCGGCACATCCTCGATCGCGTAGGCGCGGCCCTTGTAGTAGTCGAGATCGGTCAGCAGGTCGGTCCAGACCGTTGTCCAGGTTCCCGTGCTGCTTTCGGCGGCGACGGCCGCGGCCGCCTCTTCCCGCGACACACCCGCCTGCGGGATCACCTTGAAGACGGCGAGGATGTCGCTTTCCTTCACCTTGTACTCGGGTTCCCAGTAGGTCGACCGGTATTCCTTGACACCGGCATCGTATTTCTTGGCAGACATCGTGCCTCCTCCGCGATTGATCCGTCTTTGCCCGTTCCGAGTCGGGTCGGGGGGACTATGGCTGTTTGCATTGCTAATCAAAAATGGATAGTTTTTATTTCAGGAATAGATGAAAGGTTATGATTTGTGCCCGTCACGATCCGCCAGTTCCGCGTCTTCCAGGCCGTCGCCCGGCATGAAAGCTATACCCGCGCTGCCGAAGAGCTGAACCTGACGCAGCCCGCGGTCTTCGCCCAGGTCAAGCAACTGGAAGACCGGCTGGGCATGGTGCTGCTCGACCGGGTGGGCAAGCGGATGTTCCTGACTGATGCCGGCCGCGTCGTGCTGGACGGCGCGCGCGAGACGCTCGAAGGGCTAGAGCGCATGAAGATGCGGCTGGCCGACATGCGGGGCCTGCGCCAGGGTCGCCTGACGCTGGCAATCGTGTCCACGGCGCAATATTTCATGCCACGTCTGCTGGGCGCGTTCTGCACCGCGAACCCGGGAATCGAGGTCGCGCTGACCGTGACCAACCGCCAGACGATCCTTGAACGCCTGGCCGCCAACGAGGATGACCTGTGCGTGCTGGGCACGGTGCCCGACGGGCTGGACGTCGCGGCCACCGCGATCGCCGACAACCCGATCGTGGCGGTGGCGCGCCATGATCACCCGCTTGTCGGCGAGCGCAACATCGCGCCGGAGCGGATCGCGCGCGAACCCTTCATCCTGCGCGAGCGGGGATCGGGCACGCGGCTTGCCACCGAGCGGTTCTTCCGGGCGCGGGGACTGACGCTGCCGATGCGGATGGAACTGGGCAGCAACGAGGCGATCAAGCAGGCGGTGATCGGCGGGCTGGGTCTGGCGATGCTGTCACGCGACACGCTGGGTCTGGAGGGGCAGACCGGGGTGCTGAAGGTGCTGGACCTTGCCGGGTTTCCGCTGATGCGGCAATGGCAGGTGGCCTATCCGACGGGCAAGCACCTGTCCGTCGCGGCAGAGGCGTTCCAGGATCACCTCGTGGCCCATGCCCGCGCGGCGGTCGAGGCGGGGACGGAGCTGCCCCCTGCGCTGCCCGCCACCGCGACGATCTAGAAGTCGACCTTGACCCCCGGCAGATTCAGCGCCGCCATCAGGTCGCGCAATTCCTGCCGTGCGGCGACGTTCGAGATGTTCATCCCGGTCACCCCGACGTCGCGCAGGTCAAGCAGCGTCAGGCCGCTCGGAAACAGTTCCCGGAAGATAACGCGCTCGGAAAAGCCGGGCGCCACGCGGAACCCGATCCGGCGCGACAGGTTGACCAGCGCGTCGCCCATCTTGCGCTTGTTGTGCATTTGCTGGGCGCCAAGCCGGTTGCGCAGCACCACCCAGTCGATCGGCTTTAGGCCCGCCTGGGCGCGCAACTGCCGGGCGCTCCAGACCATCTCGGAATAGACCGAGGGACCGAGGATCTTGCCGCTCGCCCCATCATGCCGCGCCAGGAGGTCGAAATCAATGAAGCTGTCGTTCAGCGGCGTGATCAGCGTGTCGGCCAGCGTGTGCGCGACCTGGCTCAGCCGCGTGTGCGAGCCCGGACAGTCGATCAGGATGAAGTCCTTGTCCTGTTCCAAGCTGGCGATCGCCTCGGCGATGCGGCGGTCGTGGATGTTCTCGCCGGGGGCCAGCTGGTCCGGCGCGATCTCGGGCAGTTCCCGGTAATCGGGCATCGGCAGGTCGATGTCCGCCCGGTCCAGATAGGCCCGGCGGTTTTCCATGTAGCGGCCAAAGCTGCGCTGGCGCAGGTCGAGGTCCAGCGCACCGACCCGGTGGCCCAGCCGGGCCAGCGCGGTCGCGACATGCATGGAGACGGTGGATTTTCCGGCGCCCCCCTTCTCGTTGCCGACGACGATGATATGCGCCACGTCACCTTCCCCTTGCGACCTGAAAAACTGTGTCCGGCAGAGTCGTCAAACACCATATGTTGTGGCGAGCCGTAGTCAAAGCAGGAGTTGAGGGCAAGTCGTCACTGAATCTGGGTGGGCGGGGCGTGTCTGGCGGAATTTCCGGTTGCGCTGTGTCGTTTGGGGGCAGACCGTGGTCCCCGGAACGAAAACGCCGCCCCTTGGGGCGGCGCATCGCTGGTTTCGGTCGGGCTGTGGGGCTCAGAAGCCCAGGCCCTCGTATTTCTTCTTGAACTTCGACACGCGGCCGCCGGTGTCCATCAGGCGCGAGCTGCCGCCCGTCCAGGCCGGGTGAACCGAGGGGTCGATGTCGAGCGACAGCATGTCGCCCTCTTTCCCGTAGGTCGATTTCATCTGGACCACGGTGCCGTCGGTCATCTTGACGTCGATCACGTGGTAATCGGGATGGATGTCTTTTTTCATGGTCCCTCTCCTCACGCCCCGGTCTTGGGTTTGTAGGTGCTGTCCTCGGCGATCCGGGCCGATTTGCCCCGGCGCGAGCGGAGGTAGTAGAGCTTGGCGCGCCGCACGCGGCCGCGGCGGACCACCTCGATCGAATCGATATTGGTCGAGTAGAGGGGGAAGACCCGCTCCACGCCCTCGCCGAACGAGATCTTGCGGACGGTGAACGACCCGGCGATGCCCTTGCCGTTCTTGCGCGAGATGCACACGCCCTCGTAGTTCTGCACGCGGGTCCGGGTGCCCTCGGTCACCTTGTAGCCCACGCGGATCGTATCGCCCGGCTTGAAGTCGGGAATCTTCTTGTCGAGGGCGGCAATCTGCTCGGCCTCGAGTTGTGCGATCAGGTTCATCGCAACGTCTCCATCTCTGCTCGCGGTTCTTTCCGCGAAGGTGGTGCAGCCCTCAGAGCTCTGCGTCTCCGTCCGGGTCCCTACCGCGACGTTCGCAGTAAGCCCGCCAGAGGTCAGGGCGGCGTTCCTTTGTCAGCCTTTCGGCCATGGCCCGGCGCCAGGTGGCGATCTTCGCGTGATGGCCCGACAGGAGAATGTCGGGCACCGCGCGGCCTTTCCAGACGGCGGGCCGAGTGTACTGCGGATGTTCAAGCAGGCCCTCGGAAAAGGATTCCTCCTCGGTTGATGCCTGATTCCCGAGTACGCGGGGTATAAGGCGGACGCTTGCGTCGATCAAGGCCTGCGCGGCGATCTCGCCGCCCGTCAGGACGAAATCGCCCAAGGATACCTCTTCGACGCCGTATTCCTCGATCACCCGCTCGTCCAGCCCCTCGAACCGGCCGCAGATCAGCGTGATTCCATCGGCGGCGGCAAGGCGATGCGCCATGTCTTGCCGGAACGGCCGTCCGCGCGGCGAGAGGTACACCACGGGCCAGCGGCCGCGATCGTTCGGCGTGCCGATCGCGGCCTGGTCGAGCGCGGCGCCCATCACGTCGGGGCGCAGCACCATGCCCGCGCCGCCACCGGCGGGGCTGTCGTCAACATTGCGGTGTTTTCCTTCGCCAAAGGGGCGCAGGTCGATGGTTTCCAGCGCCCAAAGCCCCTGGTCCAGGGCCCGTCCCGTCAGTGACAGGCCGAGGATTCCGGGAAACGCCTCGGGGAACAGCGTGATGATCCGCGCCGTCCACGCGCCCCTGAGGCGCGGGCGATCCACCATCAGGTCACGGGGTTGAAGGCTCGCCGAGATCGAGAGCCGCCCATGGGATTTCGGAGTGTCCGTCATGGGCGGTCTCTAGCCGGTTTGCGTGCCCCGCGAAAGCCTCAGCCCTTGAGCGAGACCGCGATCATGCCCCCAAGCCCCGCAGCCGAAACCACGAGCGGCAGCCAGAGTGGCAGCGCGACCAGCGGCGCACCGAAGGCCCAGACGATGCCGAGGCCGATCAGGAAGACCAGGTTCGCCCAGATGACCTGGTTCAGCACCAGCATCGGCAGCGCCTTGGCCAGCGTCTTGCCCTGGGCGGCGCGCAGCTTGCGGGCGTCGGGATCAAAGATGCGGGCCACGGCCGCCAGCGCCGCGATGATCAGGACGATCCAGGCCGGATGCTGCGATTCCCCGGCGAGGAAGGCGCCCAGCAGGATGATCGCGAAGAAGATGTTGGGAACGGACATGGCGAACCTCTGTCTTGTTTTTTCGGTGTCAGGGGAACAGCCCCTCGGGCGGATCCGCAATGAGGCGCCCCGCCGCAAGATCGACGGTCGGTACGCAGGCCTCGGTGAACGGCAGCAGCACCGTGGATTTCAGCCCCGGCCCGTGGATCTCCAGCAGATCGCCTGCACCGTAGTCGTGCACGGCGCGGACCCGGCCCAGCACCTGGCCGCCGGTATCGACCACCTCCAGCCCGATCAGGTCGGCGTGGTAGAACTCGTCCTCGGACAGGGGGGGCAGGGCGATGCGGTCGGCGTAAAGCCGGACGCCGTTCAGGGCGTCCGCCTGTTCCTTGGTGGCGACGCCCGAAAGCCGCGCGGCAAACCCGCCCTTGACAGGGCGGGTCAGCGTCACCTCGAAGCGGCGCGCGCCGTCCTCGGTCAGGAGCGGCCCGTAGCTGGCGATGGCTTCGGGCTCGGCGCAAAAACTCTTCAGCCGCACCTCGCCGCGGACCCCGAAGGATCCGGCGATCGCCCCGACGCAGACGCGGGTCTCGCTCATCGCCGCCTCATCGTGCAGCGCCGATGCACAGCCCCCGCGCATCCACCGCCCCGCCGGCGTCCTGGCATCGATCCGCAAGGATCGACCGCTCGAGCGTCATGCCGAGCCAGACACCGCCGAAGAGAAAGAGGATCGCGAAGAGCCGCAGCATTGGCGGGCGTCAGGCCGATCACTCGGCCGACGCGTCCTCGGCGGCCTTGGCAGCCTTGGCCGCGGCGCGTTCCTTGGCTTTCTTGCCCGGTTCGCCCTTGTTGGGGTTCGCGCGCTCTTTTTTCGCAACGATTCCCGCGGCTTCCAGCATGCGCGCGACGCGGTCGGTGGGCTGGGCGCCTTCGCCGACCCAGTGCTTGACCCGGTCCAGATCCATGCGCACGCGGTCCTCGTTGTCCTTGGCCAGCAGCGGGTTGTAGATGCCCAGCTTCTCGATGAAGCGGCCGTCGCGGGGCATGCGGCTGTCGGCCACCACGATGCGGTAGAACGGACGCTTTTTCGAGCCGCCGCGGGCGAGACGAAGTTTCAGTGCCATGTCGGTATCTCCTGTTCCTTGGCTGTTCGGCGGGGGAACCCCGGCCTATTTCTGGTGTTCGATATGGTGTCGGATGACTTCCTGAATGATGAAGTTCAGGAATTTCTTGGCAAATTCCGGGTCGAGATCGGCCTCGAGGGCCAGTTGTTCGAGCCGGGCGATCTGTTTTTCCTCGCGCGCGGGGTCCGAGGGCGGCAGGCCGTGGGTCGCCTTGAGACGGCCGACGGCCTGGGTGTGCTTGAACCGTTCGCCCAGCGTGTAGACAAGGATCGCGTCCAGCCGGTCGATGCTGGCGCGGTGCTCCCTCAGGATCTCGGCGGCGCGGGCTGCGGCGTCAGTCAAGGGGCACTCCTTTCGTTGGCGAAAGCGGATCGGAATAGCATCGGATTTCCATCTGAATTCCATCGCACAATTGTCCGGCCTTCAGCGCGGCGGGCGAGGGGTGGCGATAGACGACATCGTGGCTGTCGATGCTGTCGGCCGCAGGGTCAAGCGCGGCCCCCAGCCGTTCGCACAGGCGCACGGAGCTGACATTCTTGGGATCGACATAGGTCACCGCCGTGTCCCAGCCGAGACGGTCGTAAAGCCAGCCGCGCACCGCATGCACCGCCTCGAGCGCGATGCCGCGCCCCTCGACGCGGGGCCAGATCACCCAGGCGATCTCGCGCTCTGGCCAGCCCTTGGGATACCAGCCGCCCGCCATGCCCATGGTCGCGCCGGTCTCGCGCTCGTGGATCATCCACATGCCGAAGCCGTGGATCTGCCAGTGCCCGATCTCGGCGGCATAGAGCATCCAGCTTTCGTATTCGGAGAGCGGCCCGCCCATGAAGCGGGCGCGATAGCTGGTGAAGGTCGCCTCGAAATTCGGATAGTCCTGCGGTTCGGGGCCCTTGAGGACCAGCCGCCCGGTTTCCAGCACGGGGATCGCGGCATGGGGCATCAGCAGCATGCCTCCGGCACCGGGTGGCGATAGATCAGGACGGTGCCGAACGCGGGGTGGGTAAAGGTGCTGTCGGGGCGCGCGCCCAGCCGGTCGGCGACGCGCGCCGAGGCGGTATTCTCGGGATGCACCAGGCTGATCGCGGTGCGCCAGCCCAGCGTGCCATAGGCGTGCTCGCGCGCAGCCAGCGCGGCCTCGGTCGCGTAGCCGCGCCCTTCGAACCCGTCGAAGAGATCCCAGCCCAGTTCCGGCTCGGGCCAGCCTTCGGGATTCCACAGCCCGACCATTCCGCAGGCCGTGCCAGTCGCGGTTTCCTCGACGATCCAGTGGCCATAGCCGCGCAGGGTCCAGTGCCCGATCTCGGCGGCAAGCTGACGCCACGCGCCTTCGGCATCCTTGGGGCCGCCGACAAAGCGGGACCGTTCGGAGGCGTAGAACGCCGCCATCGGGGCCACGTCCTGCGGCCCCGGCGCGCGCAGGGTCAGCCGCGCGGTGCGTATGGTCGGGATTGCGGTCATCTATTTCTTCTTGCCGAGCCCCGAAAGCCCCGGCGGCAGCCCCATGCCCCCGCCCAGGCCCATGCCTGGGGGCAATCCGCCCGGCATCCCGCCGCCCATCTTGCGCGCGGCCTCTTCCAGGGCCTTGGGATCCATGTCCGCGCCCATGCCGGGCATGCCGCCCTTGCCGAACATGCCGCCCAGCGCGCGTTTCAGCATCGCGCGGCCACCCTTCTGGCCCAGCTTCTTCATCATGTCCGCCATCTGGCGATGCATCTTCAGCAGCTTGTTGAGTTCCGGCACGTCCAGCCCCGCACCCGCCGCGATGCGCTTCTTGCGGCTGGCCTGCAGAAGTTCGGGCCGGGCGCGTTCCTTCTTGGTCATCGAGTTGATCAGCGCGATCTGGCGGCGCAGGACCGAATCGTCAAAGCCCGCCTCCTCCATCTGCTTGGACATCTTGCCCATGCCGGGCATCATCCCCATGATGCCTTCCATCCCGCCCATCTTGAGCATCTGTTCCAGCTGCATCTTCAGGTCGTTCATGTTGAACTGACCCTTCTGGAAGCGCTTCATCATGCGCTCGGCCTGCTCGGCCTCGATGGTGGCCTGGGCCTTTTCCACCAGTGAAACGATGTCGCCCATGCCGAGGATGCGGCCGGCGATCCGCTCGGGATGGAATTCCTCGATGGCGTCGAGTTTCTCGCCGAGACCCACATACTTGATCGGCTTGCCGGTGATCGCGCGCATCGACAGCGCGGCCCCACCGCGGCCGTCACCATCCATCCGGGTCAGGATCACGCCCGTGATACCGATGCGGCCGTCGAAATTCTCGGCCGTGTGGACGGCGTCCTGACCGGTCAGGCCGTCGACCACCAGCAGTGTCTCGCGCGGGGTGGCGACGTCGCGCACGGCCTCGACCTCGGCCATCAGCGCCTCGTCGATCGACAGCCGCCCGGCGGTGTCCAGCATGTAGACGTCATAGCCGCCCATCGCGGCCTGCTGTTTCGCGCGTTTGGCGATGTCGACGGGCTTTTGCCCCGGCACGATCGGCAGGGTGTCGACACCGATCTGCGCGCCGAGGATGGCAAGCTGTTCCATCGCGGCGGGGCGGTTCACGTCGAGCGAGGCCATCAGCACCCGCTTGCCGTTCACCTCCTTCAGGCGCTTGGCAAGTTTCGCGGTGGTCGTGGTCTTGCCGCCGCCCTGAAGCCCGACCATCAGGATCGGCGCGGGCGGGTTGTCGATCTTGAGGTATCCGGGGTCGCCCTCGCCGGTCAGGACCTTGACCAGTTCGTCATGGACGATCTTGACCACCTGCTGGCCCGGCGTGACCGAACGCGTCACCTCCTGGCCGGCCGCCTTGTCCTGCACCGACTTGACGAAGCTGCGCGCGACGGGCAGCGAGACGTCGGCCTCCAGCAGCGCCACGCGCACCTCGCGCAGCGCGGTGGCCACGTCATCCTCGGTCAGCGCGCCCTGCCGGGTCAGCCGGTCGAACACGCCGGACAGGCGGTCGGAAAGACTTTCGAACATGCCCTTGGCCCTCCTGCGACCGTTTGCACCTGCCCCCGATATGGGTGGGGACGCCTGACTTGTCAGCGTGGCCAATCGCCAAACGCCACTCGCCCCCGTGGGCGAAACCTCGCTGACGGGGGGCGATCCCGGGTATCGCCCCGGGACCGGAAGGGTGTGAACCGTTCCGGATATGCGCGCGGCTCAAACCACGGATGGGCGCACAAGTCAAGCGCGGCCTGCCCGCCGGTGCGGGCGGGCAGGCGCGGGGTCAGGCGGCGCGGGGCAGGCGGTCGACCGCCGCATGCGCGGCCGCAAGCGCGGCGTCGGCATCCACCGCCAGCCGGTCGGCGCCCAGCACGGTGACATCCGTCAGCCCCAGGAATCCGAGGATATGGGTCAGGTAGCGGGTCGCGAAGTCGATCTCGGACCCGAAGGGGGTGCCGCCCGAGGCCGCGGCGACGATCACCCGCTTGCCGCCCAGCAGACCTTCGGGCCCGGCCTCGGTATAGCGGAAGGTGACGCCCGCCCGCGCCACCAGGTCGATCCAGGCCTTGAGCGCCGCGGGCAGGCCGAAATTGTAGACCGGCAGGCCGATGACGATGGTGTCGGCGGCCTTGAGTTCCGCGATCAGCGCGTCAGACAGGGCAAGTTCCGCGCGCTGCGCCTCTGTCCGGTCGGCTTCGGGGGTGAAATTCGCGCCGATCCAGTCGGCCGTCAGCAGCGGCAGACCGCCGGCGAGGTCGCGGGGGATGATGCGGGTCGTGTCGTCGGACAGACGCGCGAGGATGCGGTCGGTCAGCGCGCGTGAGACCGAGCCGTCGCGGCGGGCCGAGCTGTCGATCCGCAGGATCGTGTGGGGCATGGGATGTCTCCGTTTTCGGGGGGTCTGTAGGACGGAAAATGGACCTTGCGAATTCGAACACAATTGCGCAAATTCAACAGCGGATGTGAGGTGGCGCACATATGGAACTCGACAACTGGGATGAAATCCGCACGGCGTACCATGTCGCAAGGCTGGGCACGGTCAGCGGCGCGGCCGAGGCGCTGGGGGTGCACCACGCCACCGTGATCCGCCATGTCGACGCGCTGGAAAACCGGCTGGGCGTCAAGCTGTTCCAGCGCCATGCCCGCGGCTATACCCCGACCGAGGCGGGCGATGAACTTTTGCAGGTGGCCCAGGTCACCGCCGAGCAGTTCAGCCAGCTTGCGGGCCGGTTGCGCGGCCATGGCGCAGCGATGACGGGCGATCTGGCGGTAACCACGGTGGACTCGCTGACGCCGCTGCTGGTGCCGGTGCTTGCCGCCTTTCAGGCCGATCACCCGGATCTGTCGGTGCGGCTGCTGGCCGACCCGCGGCTTTACCGGCTGGAATACGGCGAGGCCCATGTGGCGGTGCGCGCGGGCGCCCGGCCCGACGAACCCGACAACATCGTGCAGAAGCTGCATGTCCAGCACAGCACGCTTTATGCAAGCCGCGCCTATGTCGAGGCGCACGGGCTGCTGGGCGACGACCTGTCGGCGCACCGCTTCGTCGGCCCCGCCGACGAGGGCCACCGCGCGCCCTTCTACCGCTGGATGCAGGTCAACGTCCCCGCGGAGCGGATTACGTTCCGGGTGGGCGACATGCGCGCCGCGGTCGAGGCGGTCGAGGCGGGCGCGGGCATCGGCTTCGTGCCGGTCTGGCAGGCGCGGCACATGCCCGACCTCGTCGAGATGCGCCCGACCCAGCCAGACTGGGACGTCGAGCTGTGGCTGGTCACCCATGTCGACCTGCATCGCACCGCCAAGGTGCAGGCGCTGACCGCGCACCTGAAGGAGGCCGCGCGGGAATGGCCATGACCCTGCCCGAGGGGCTGCGCGGCCACCTTGCCATGCTGAGCTTTTCGGCGCTGGTGGCGGGATCGTTCAGCTTTGGCAAGCTGATCGCCAACGATATCGACCCGGTCGCGCTGACCGCGCTGCGCTTTGCGCTGGCGGGCGTTCTGATCGGCGCGGCGGCCGCGCTGGGCCCGGGGCTGCGGCTGCACCAGTTCCGTGCGCCGTGGCGGTTCGTGATCCTCGGCACGCTGTTCGGGGCCTATTTCGTGCTGATGTTCGAGGCGCTGAAGACCGCCGAGCCGGTGGCGACGGCGGCGATCTTCACACTGACACCGCTGATGTCGGCGGGGTTCGGCTGGCTGTTCCTGCGGCAACTGACGACGGGGCGGATGGCGTTGGCGCTGGCGATCGGGGCGGCGGGGGCGCTGTGGGTGATCTTTCGCGGCGACCCCGCGGCGCTTGTGGCCTTCGACCTCGGCCGGGGCGAGGCAGTCTTCTTTGCGGCCGCGCTGGCGCATGCGGCTTACACGCCGCTTGTCAGGAAGTTCAACCGGGGTGAGCCCGCGCTTGTCTTTACCTTCGGGATGATGGTGGCGGCGCTGGTGCTGCTGACCCTCTACGGCCTGCCTGCGATCCGCGCGACCGACTGGGCGGCGCTGCCCGCGCGGGTCTGGTGGGTCACGCTGTACCTTGCGGTCTTCACCAGTGCGGTGACCTTCGTGCTGCTGCAATACGCGGCGATGCGGCTGCCGTCGGCCAAGGTCATGGCCTACACCTACCTGACGCCGACCTGGGTGATCGGCTGGGAGATCGTGCTGGGCAACGGGGCGCCGCGCGGCCTGGTGCTGGGCGGCATCGGGCTGACGGTGGTCGCGCTTGCGCTGCTGCTGAAGGACGAGGGCTAGGGCGGCGGGGCGGGGGGCGGTTCCGCCGCAAGCTCTGCTTCCAGGAAGCGTTCGAAGGCATCCAGGTTCACCGCCTCGAACTGGCCGAAGCCCTGCATCCAGATCGACGCGTCGCGCAGCGCGTCGGGCTCCAGCTTGCACCATTTGACCCGGCCGCGTTTCTCCTGGCTGATCAGTCCCGCACGGGTGAGGATCGCGAGGTGTTTCGAGATCGCCGCCAACGACATCTCGAACGGCTCGGCCACGTCGGTCACCGCCATGTCGTCCTCGAGCAGCATGGCGAGGATCACGCGGCGGGTCGGGTCCGCAAGGGCGGCGAAAACGGTGTCGAGCCTGTCGTCCATTCCGCAAGCATTGGGCGCGGGCGGGGTCATCGTCAACCGTTTGGTTGAATATCGCGCGGGTGCGCCACGCCCTGTTCCAGCATGCGATGCCGCGTTGCGGCGTGGGGCGAAGTCATGCAAATTCAATGCCTTGTGCTGCGTGCAAGCCGCTTGACTCATCCCCGCCCCCTCTCTAGGTTCGCGGCGACTGTCCTGGGGGCGCTCGCAGTGATCGATCCGGCGGAAAAAGAGCGGCTTGAGCGGCTCGAAGCCCGGATCAGGGCCTTGAAGAAGGCCGAGGTCGCGAACACCGAGAAAGGCCACATGGACGAGCACTATTCCCAGGCGCAACTGGCCTGGCGGATGGTGGTCGAGCTTGTCGCCGGTCTGGGGATCGGCTTCGGCATCGGGTACACGGTGGACCTCTGGCTGGGGACCATGCCGATTTTCCTGGTGCTGTTCATATTGCTGGGCTTTGCCGCCGGGGTGCGCGTGATGATGCGCTCGGCAGCCGAGGTGCAGAGGCAACAGATGGCCGAGCAGGCCGCGAAGGACGACGAGAGGGATTGAACGTGGCGACCGAAGAAGCACCGAGCGGCCTTCAGATCCACCCGATGGACCAGTTCATCGTCAAGCCGCTGTTCGGGGGCGACGCGATCCACTGGTACACGCCGACCAACGTGACGCTCTGGATGGGGCTTGCCGTGGTCTGCGTCGTGGCGCTTCTGGTGCTCGGGACACGCGGGCGGGCGATCGTGCCCTCGCGGGTGCAGTCGATCGCCGAACTTGCCTACGGCTTCGTCTACAAGATGGTCGAGGATGTGGCGGGCAAGGACGGCCTGAAGTACTTCCCCTACATCATGACGCTGTTCATCTTCATCGTCTTCGCGAACTTCCTGGGGCTGATCCCGGGCAGCTTCACCACCACGTCCCACATTGCGGTCACCGCGACGATGGCGCTTGCTGTGTTCTTCGCGGTCACGATCCTCGGCATCGTCAAGCACGGCGTGGGGTTCCTCAGCCTGTTCTGGATCAGCGCGGCGCCGCTGGTCCTGCGGCCGATCCTGGCGATCATCGAGATCATTTCCTACTTCGTGCGGCCGGTCAGCCACTCGATCCGACTTGCCGGCAACATGATGGCCGGCCACGCGGTGATCAAGGTGTTCGCGGGCTTCGCGGGCGTGCTCGGCGTGGGCGCCGTGTTCCCGCTGGCCGCCATCACTGCCGTCTATGCGCTTGAGACGCTGGTCTCGTTCATCCAGGCCTACGTCTTCGCGATCCTCACCTGCGTCTACCTGCGCGATGCGCTGCATCCGCACCACTGACGCAATCCGAAATCTGCCAATTCCAACGTAAGGAGTAATCGACATGGAAGGCGATATCGTTCAAATGGGCGCCTATATCGGTGCCGGTCTCGCGTGCACCGGCATGGGCGGCGCCGCCGTCGGTGTGGGCCACGTGGTCGGCAACTATATCTCGGGTGCGCTGCGCAACCCGTCGGCGGCCGCGTCGCAGACCGCCACCATGTTCATCGGTATCGCGTTCGCCGAAGCGCTGGGGATCTTCTCGTTCCTCGTTGCGCTTCTGCTGATGTTCGCCGTCTGATCCCTTACTGAACCGATCCTTACGGCCGGGTGGGGGCGTGGCAACGCGCACCCGCCCGGTGTGATCCAGGGTTCCAGGGGGACGACATGGCAACAGAAACGCACGCCGCGGATGCCGCCGCCCACGGGGGCGAAGCTGTGGGCATGCCGCAGCTCGACTTTTCGACCTTCCCGAACCAGATCTTCTGGCTCGTCGTCACGCTGGTGGTGATCTACTACGTGCTGTCGCGGATCGCGCTGCCGCGCATCGGCGCGGTTCTGGCCGAGCGTCAGGGCACGATCACCAACGATATCGTTGCGGCCGAAGAGCTGAAGCTGAGGGCCCAGGAGGCCGAGCGCGCCTATCAGAAGGCGCTGGCCGACGCCCGCGCCGAAGCGCAACGGATCGTCGCCGAGACCAAGGCCGAGATCAAGGCCGACCTCGCCGACGCCACCGCCAGGGCGGATGCCGAGATCGCGGTCCGTACCGCCGAGGCCGAAAAGCAGATCGCCGAGATCCGAGCGGGCGCGATGGCCAGCGTGACCGAGGTTGCCAAGGCCACCGCGGTAGAGGTGGTCGCGGCGCTGGGGTTCAAGGCCGACGCCGGTGCGGTCAATGCCGCGGTCGACGACAAGCTGAAGGGATGAGGGACATGAAGAAACTCGTTGTCATCGCATCCCTGTCGGCCAGCCCGGCCTTCGCCGCCTCGGGGCCGTTCCTGTCGCTCTACAACACCAACTTCGTGGTGCTGCTGTCCTTCCTCGCGTTCATCGCGGTGCTGGTCTACCTCAAGGTGCCGGGCAAGGTGACGGCGATGCTGGATGCCCGCGCCGCCGGCATCCAGAAGGACCTGGACGAGGCCCGCGCGCTCCGCGAAGAGGCGCAGACCGTTCTTGCCTCCTACGAGCGCAAGCAGAAAGAGGTTCAGGAGCAGGCGGAACGGATCGTCGAGACCGCGCGGTTCGAGGCCGAGGCGGCTGCCGCCAAGGCCAAGGAAGACCTCAAGCTGGCGATCGAGCGCCGGCTCGCCGCCGCCGACGAACAGATCGAGTCTGCCAAGGCAGGTGCGGTACGAGAGGTGCGTGACCGGGCGATCGCCGTGGCCGTGGCCGCCGCGCGCGACGTGATCGAAAAGCAGATGACCGCCGAGGCCAACGACCGGCTGGTCGATGCGGCCATCGGCGACGTGCAGGCCAAGCTCAAGCTGCACTGAGCCGATCGGATCCGACTTCAGGGACCCGGCCGCCCGGCCGGGTCCTTTGACGTTCCGAGGGCGGGATCATCCCTTGCCCATCTCGTGCAGCAGCCTTTGGCGGGCGATGGCCTCGTTCCGCTCTGATAGCAGGTGATCGGACAGCGCGGTTTCGACATAGGTCAGGTGGCGTTCCACCGCGGCGCGGGCGCCTTGCGCGTCCCGGACCTGAAGCGCGTCGTTGATGGCCCGGTGCTGGTCCAGCAGCATCGCCCGCGTGGTGCGCTGGCGGAACATGATCTGACGGTTGTAGAACACGCCCTCACGCAGCAGGTCGAACATCGCGCGCATCATGTGCAGCATCACCACGTTGTGGCTGGCCTCGATGATCGCGAGGTGGAATTCGGCATCCAGCCGCGCCTCGTCCGCCGGGTTTCGCTTGCCGTGGGCGGCTTCCATCTTGCGGAAGACCGTATCGACCACCTTGAGATCGGTGTCCGAGCCCAGCCGCGCGGCGCGTTCGGCGGCCATGCCTTCCAGGTCGCGGCGGAAGGCGATGTAGTCGAACAGCGCCTCTTCGTGGCTGGCAAACAGCCGCACCAGCGCGTCCGAGAAGGCCGAGCCGAGCACCTCGGCGACGTAGATCCCGGCGCCGGGGCGGCTGACCAGCAGGTCGCGCGCCTGCAACTCGGCGATGGCCTCGCGCAGCGAGGGGCGCGAGACGCCCAGCTTGTCCGACAGGTCGCGTTCCGAGGGCAGCCGCTCGCCCGGCCGCAGGATGCCGCGCAGGATCATCAGCTCGATCTGGCGCACCACCGCATGCGAGAGCTTCTCGGGTTGCACTTTCTGAAAGGGCATGGGCCGAACTCCTGAAAATGGTCAAAAGATATGACCGCTTTCGGGGTTGGGCAACGGCAAAGCCCTGAGGCCGCGCCGGTCCTGCCGGCGCGGCACCGGATTTCGGATCAGGCGGTCGGCCGGATGACGATCTCGACCCGGCGGTTCTGCGCGCGGCCGTCGACCGAGAGGTTCGAGGCGACGGGCTGATCCTCGCCCCTTCCATAGGCGCGGACGCGGCGCGGATCGACGCCCGCGCCGGTCAGGATGCCGGCCACCGACCCCGCCCGGCGCGACGAGAGATCCTGATTGTAGCTGGCCGAGCCGGTGTTGTCGGTATGCCCGACCACGTCGACCGTGGTATTGGGATAGTCGTTCAGGCTGCGGGCCAGCACGCGCAGGTCGGCCTGCAGGTCCGGGCGCACCGCGAAGCTGTCGGTGGCGAACAGGATGCCCTGGGGCATCGTCACCACGAGTTCCGAGCCGGTGTTGACCACGCGGATCTCGTCGCTGCTGAAGTCGCGGCGCAGTTCCTGTGCCTGCCGGTCAAGCCCGCTGCCGATGGCCGCCCCTGCCGCCGCGCCCAGCGCGGCACCGACCACCGCGTCGCGCGCGTCGCGCTTGCCGCCATCGGTGACGATCATGCCGGTGATCGCGCCGATCCCCGCGCCGATCAGCGCGCCTTCCTTGGTGCGCTGGCGGGGATCGCCGGTGTCGGTCGTGGTGGGGGTGCAGGCCGCCAGCGCCAGCGCGCCGACCGTGGCCAGGAGGAGGGGTTTGCTCGCTCGGGTCATCTCTGCCTCTTCGGTCATGTCCGCCAGCGCGGACTTCCGACTCAATATAAGCGGGCGGCATGTACTGCGCGAGGGGCTGTCGGCGATTGGCAGCTTCCCGCCGATGCTCCCTGCGTGGTCCTATTCCGCCGCCATATCGGCGCGCGCGCCCTCCCAGGCGAGCATCGCGCGCTTGACCGGCAGGCCCCAGTGATAGCCGCCGAGGGCGCCGGATTTCCGCAGCGCCCGGTGGCAGGGGATAAGCCAGGCGATGGGGTTGCGGCCGACCGCGGTGCCGACGGCGCGAACGGCGCCCGGGTTGCCGATGGCCCGCGCGATCTCGGAATAGGTTGTGACGTGGCCCGAGGGGATCGCCAGAAGCGCCTCCCAGACCTTGATCTGGAACGGCGCCCCGATCAGGTGAAGCCGCGGCATGCCATCCCCCCCGAAGGCGGCGGCCACCAGCGGTGCGATGCGGTCCGTCGCCTCGGTGAACCGCGCCTCGGGCCAGCGGGCGGTCATGTCGGCCAGCGCGGCGTCGCGGCCGGTCTCGTCGGTGAAGGCCAGCCCGCACAGCCCCTTGTCGGTCGCCATGGCCAGAACCTCGCCGAAGGGGCTGGGGAACCAGCCATGGGCGATGTCCAGACCCGCCCCGCGGCGGGCATAGTCGCCGGGGCTCATCGCCTCCCACCGCAGGAACAGGTCATGCAGGCGTCCCGCTCCCGACAGCCCCAGCGCATCCGCCGCCTCGAGCGTGGTGAACCGCTCGCGCATCAGCGCGCGGGCGTGGTCCAGCGTCAGGTATTGCTGGTAGCGCTTGGGCGAGACACCCGCCCAGCGCGAGAAGACGCGCTGGAAATGGGCGGTGCTCATGTTCATCTCGGCCGCCAGCGTCTCGAGCGGCAGCGCGTGCCCGCCGGCCGCGTCGATCCGGTCGATGGCGCGGCGGATCACGTTGTAGTGGTAGCTGTTCGGCTCTTCCGTCGGCATGGTCTCTCTCGGGTTCGGCATGGGGCGAGGATAGGCCCTGCGCCCGTGCCGGGCGACCCGAAAGCTGCGCCAAATGGTGGCCGCGGTCCGGCCTTGCCACCGTCGCCTTGCCCGGGCATAGGGAAACCCATGGCGACCCCGCTCGACTACCACACGATCCACGCGATCTTCACCCGCTTTCACGCGGCGGAACCCGAACCGAAGGGCGAGTTGGAGCATGTGAACGCCTATACCCTGCTGGTGGCCGTCGCGCTGAGCGCGCAGGCGACCGATGTGGGGGTGAACAAGGCCACGCGGGCGCTGTTTGCGGCCGTGGATACGCCGGAAAAGATGCTGGCGCTCGGCGAAGAGGGGCTGATCGCGCATATCCGCACGATCGGCCTTTACCGCAACAAGGCGAAGAACGTGATGAAGCTCAGCCGCATCCTCGTCGAGGAGTATGGCGGCACGGTGCCGTCGTCCCGCGCGGCGCTGCAATCGCTGCCCGGTGTGGGACGCAAGACCGCCAATGTGGTCCTGAACATGTGGTGGGGGCTGCCTGCGCAGGCGGTCGATACGCATATCTTCCGCGTCGGCAACCGCACCCGCATCGCGCCCGGCCGCACGGTCGATGCCGTCGAACGCGCCATCGAGGACAACGTGCCCGCCGAATTCCAGCGCCATGCGCACCACTGGCTGATCCTGCACGGCCGTTACACCTGCAAGGCGCGCAAGCCCATGTGCGGCACCTGCCTGATCCGCGATCTCTGCCCCTACGAGGACAAGACAGAATGACAAAATCCTATCACGTCGTCGGCATCGGCAACGCCCTTGTCGACGTTCTGGCCCATGCCGACGAGGCGTTCCTGGACAGCCACGGCATCCAGAAAGGCATCATGCAACTCATCGACATGGAACGTGCGGTGCATCTCTATGGCCAGATCGGCCCGGCGCAGGAGATCTCGGGCGGGTCGGCCGCGAACACGATCGCGGGCATCGCGCATCTGGGCGGCCGCACGGCCTATGTCGGCAAGGTCAGGGATGACCAGCTTGGCGCGATCTTCGCCCATGACCTGCGCGCGCAGGGGGCGGACTACACCACGCCCATGGCGCCGAAGGACACCGGGGCCGAGACCGGGCGCTGTATCGTGCTGGTCACGCCCGACGGCGAACGGTCGATGAACACCTATCTGGGTGTGACCGAGCATCTGGCGCCCTCGGATATCGACGAGGCCCAGGTCGCGGGCGCCGAGTGGATCTATCTGGAAGGCTACCGTTTCGACGGGCCGGAAAGCCACGAGGCCTTTGCCAGGGCCATCGGTGCCGCCAAGGCGGCGGGCGGCCGGGTGTCGCTGACGCTGTCCGATCCGTTCTGCGTGGAACGCCACCGCGACGCCTTTCGCCGGATGATCCGTGCGGATGTGGACCTGTTGTTCGCGAACCGGGCCGAGATCCTCTCGATGTACGAAACCGATGATTTCCACGAGGCGCTATCGCGCGCCGCGGCCGAGATCGACATCGTCGCCTGTACCGACAGCGAGAACGGGGCGCATGTGCTGGCCGAAGGGCAGCACTGGCACGTTCCCGCGGTGCCGACGCAGGTCGTGGACGCCACCGGGGCGGGCGATCTGTTCGCCGGGGCCTTTCTGTGGGGGCTGACCCATGGCCATGCGCTGGAGACCTGCGGGCGGATGGGCTGCATCGCGGCCAGCGAGATCATCAGCCATATCGGCGCCCGCGCCGAGGCCGATCTGGCCGCGCTGTTCCAGGGCCACGGGCTGACCTGACCGCCTTTTCGGCTTCGGAAAACCGGCCTTTCCGCTTACACTGCGGGCGGGCCGGTTGCGGACCTGTCCCGTGCCGGCCCGAGGTGGAACCCGAGGGAGGGGAAGGCCATGGGCGATCATTCGCGGTACGTGATCCTGCGCGACAAGAACGCGGCGCTGCGCAAGCGCGCCACGGGCGAGGTGTTGAGCGAGGCGGCGGGCGGCATGCCGCGCGTCCTTGCCGAGGCCGCGGGCCCGCAGCTTGGCGGCGGTGTCGGGCCGCTGCTGCCGCCGGGGCCGGAACTCGACTCGGCCGACCTGACCGCCAACGAGGCCAAGGACGCGCTGCGCCAGAACGACGTGGTGGGCGTCGTTCGCGCCATCCCGATCGCGCTGATCGCGCCCAGGGACATGCCGGCCGATGCGGCGGCGACGGACACCTGGGGCATCAAGGTCGTCCGCGCCGATGTCTCGCCCTTCACTGGCGCGGGGGTCAAGGTGGCGGTGCTGGATACCGGCATCGATGCGTCACATCCGGCCTTTGCGGGCATGACCCTGACCCAGCAGGACTATACCGGCGAGGGCAATGGCGACGGCAACGGCCACGGCACCCATTGCGCGGGCACGATCTTTGGCCGCGACGTGGACGGCCAGCGGATCGGCGTGGCGCGCGGGGTAACCGACGCCTTCATCGGCAAGGTGCTGAATTCGCGCGGGTCCGGAACGTCCGAGATGATGTTCAGCGCGCTCAAGCGGGCGTCCGAAGAGCGTGTGCAGGTGATCTCGATGTCGCTCGGCTTCGATTTCCCGGGCCTCGTGAAATACCTGGTCGAGCAGGAGGATTACCCGCCAGACCTTGCCACCTCGGTCGCGCTCGAGGGGTTCCGCACCAACCTGGCGATGTTCAACGCGCTGATGAACATGATCCGCCAGCAGGCGGTGTTCGACGGGGGCACGGTGATCGTGGCCGCCAGCGGCAACGAGAGCCGCCGCGAGATCCATCCGAACTACGAGGTCGGCGCCTCGGTCCCGGCGGTGGCCGAGGGCTGCATCGCGGTCGGTGCGCTTCAGCAGGGGCCGGCCGGGCTGACCATCGCCGATTTCTCGAATACCAACCCGGACATCGCCGCGCCGGGCGTGGGCGTGCTGTCGGCCAGGGCGGGCGGTGGGCTGGCGGCGCTCAGCGGCACCTCGATGGCCTGTCCGCATGTCGCGGGGGTGGCCGCACTCTGGTGGGAGGCCGCGCGCGGCGGCGTGCTGCCCGCGAATGCCAGCACCGTCACACTGCGGATGCTGGCCTCGGCGGCGCTGTCTGGGCTGGCGCCCGGGGTCCAGGTCGCCGATCGCGGGCAGGGGCTGGCCCAGGCGCCGGTGGCGCCCATCAGCTAGGCGAAGCGCCCGGCCATGGCGGCGACGGCCCGCCCGGTCTGCGGCGGGTCAGTCGCCCAGCTTGGCGTGGACCTCGTCAAGGTCGATCTCGCCCACCGGCATCCTGTTGGCCGGATTCTCGAAATCGTAGCGGAACAGATCGAAGTCGCGCTTGTAGATCTCGTAGACGAGATGCATCGACAGGTCGTCGAAATAGGCCTCGACCGGGTGGGCACGTTTCGGTCCGTGGCCTTCGGATTCGTTGAAGCGCGGGATCTGTGCCAGGTTTACGGGATGCGGTGTCTCGACGGCATCCAGCACCGCCTGCATCCCATCGTTGAAGGTTTCGGTGAAGAAGATTTTGTCGTAGCGCCCGCCGTTCACGATGAAGGTCGATATATGGCCCGACATCGCCGACCAGTGGATGTCGGGTTCCATCGGCCGCTTCCAGCGGATCGTGTCGCGGGCGAACAGCAGGAACCTGCGAAAGCTGGCGATCTGGTCGAACTCGCCCTTGCCGTCCTCGCCGCCCACCTCGATCCCGTATTTCTGGATCAGGAGCGGCACCAGCTGGCCGCGGTAGCGTTTCCCGTTCCTCTGGATGCCGCAGATCTTGTCGAAGAACGACGACAGGACGCGGGTGTAGGGGTTCCGTACGCAGGTGAAGGCCAGCGCCGAATGTGCGCGCACCACCCGTTCGATCGGGCCATGGCTGTCCTCCTGCGCCCATTTGCGCAGGCCCTCGGTCGCGTCGTGGATGTCGCCGTCGTAGAACCGGCCGTGATCCGAGAAATGCATGATCTGGCCGATGGTCGAGCAGGCGCATTTGGGCACCACGCGGTAGACCATGGTCTCGCTCGTCGTCATCCATGTGCCCGGAAAGCCCATGCCCGTCTCCAATCCGACGGCAGGTCCTTGCGCCGTCTCCGATGACTTCTAGAAACCAAAGTCATAACATTTTTTCAACGACAGCCAGCCATGGTCGGCGGACCGCAGGCAGGACAGGGACCGGGCAGCGACAGATGGCAAGGATCGCCTACATCCTTCTGTGCCACAAGGCGCCCGACGAGATCATCGCCCAGGTCGGGCAACTGACCGCGGCGGGCGACCTCGTCGCGATCCATTTCGACGCGCGCGCCCCGGTCGGGGAGTATCTAAAGATCCGCGCGGCGCTGGACGCGAACCCCTCGGTCGTCTTCGCGACGCGGCGGGTGAAATGCGGCTGGGGCGAGTGGTCGCTGGTCGCCGCGACGCTTGCGGCGCTGAAGGCCGCCGAGGCCGCGTTTCCGCGCGCGACGCATTTCTACATGCTTTCGGGCGACTGCATGCCGATCAAGACAGCCGAGTATGCCCATGCCTTCCTCGATTCCGAGGATGCGGACTACATCGAAAGCCTTGATTTCTTCGAGTCCGACTGGATCAAGACCGGAATCAAGTCCGAGCGGCTGGTCTATCGCCACATGTTCAACGAGCGCCGGCAGCCGCGGCTGTTCTACGCCGCGCTCGAGACGCAGAAGCGGCTGGGTCTGACCCGCACGATTCCCGCGGACCTGCAGGTAATGATCGGCAGCCAGTGGTGGTGCCTCAGGCGGCGCACGGTCGAGGCCGTACTGGACTTCATCGCGGCCCGCCCCGATGTGGTACGGTTCTTTCGCCGGACCTGGATTCCCGACGAGACCTTCTTTCAGACATTGGTGCGCCACCTCGTCCCCGGGACCGAGATCCGCCCCCGCACGCTGACCTTCCTGATGTTTTCGGATTACGGGATGCCGGTCACCTTCTACAACGACCACTATGACCTGCTGCTTGCGCAGGATTTCCTGTTTGCCCGCAAGATATCGGCCGAGGCGCAGGCGCTGAAGGCGCGGCTCGGCACGCTTTACGCGTCGACGGGTGTCGAGTTCCGCCTCTCGAACGAGGGACAAAGCCTTTATGCGTTCCTCACCGGCCGCGGCCGCGAGGGACGCCGCTTTGCACCCCGCTTCTGGGAGGCCGAGACGACGCTTGGCCGCGAACGCGAACTGCTGATCGTGACCTGCAAGAAATGGCATGTCGCCAAACGCCTGATCGCGCGTGTCCGGCACTGCGCCAGCCTGCCCGCGGTGGCCTATCTCTTCAACGAAGAGGCGGCCGACCTGCCCGACCTTGGCGGCATCCAGTCGACGCTGGAGAAACGCACCCGCCATCGCCGCGCGCTGGTGCGCATGCTGTTCGACCATTTCGCGACGGACCGGCTGATCATCTGTCTTGATCCGGGCAATATCGACCTGATCCAGGATTTCTACGCCGACCGGTCGCGCACGAAGATGCTCGAGGTCCAGTGCGGCTTTTCCGACCACTATCTCGCCGGCCATGCACGGCGCGTCGGGCTGGCGGGCGAGCGGACCCCGGCCGGGGTCATGGCGCGGCTCTTGCCGACGATCCGCTACGACATGGCGCATGAAAGCGACCGCATCCGCGACGCCGCGTTTCCCGGCCTCTTCCGGATCGAGGAAGGCCGGAGCCCCGAAGAGAACGCCGCGCCTCTGGCGCGGTTCCTCTCGATCCCCTACGACGCGGCATACGAGATCGCCGCGACCGACCATCTTTTCGCCGACTGAGGAGACCCCATGCCCTACGCCTATGACGACCAGAACGTTTTCGCCAGGATCCTGCGGGGCGAGATCCCGAACGACACGGTCATGGAGACCGCGCATACACTGGCCTTCAACGACATCGCCCCGCAGGCGCCGGTGCATGTGCTGGTGATCCCCAAGGGCGCCTATGTCTGCTTCGACCATTTCGCAGAGCAGGCATCCGACGCGGAGATCGCCGATTTCAACCGCGTGGTGGGCCGGATCTGCGAGGACAAGGGTCTTTGCCCCGGCGCGGGCGGCGAGGGCTATCGGCTGGTGGCGAATTCCGGCAGGGATGCCATCCAGGAGGTGCCACACATGCATGTGCATATCCTCGGTGGCCGCAACCTGGGGCGGATGTTGCCCAAGGATTGAGGCGCCGGATCGAGACGGGCTCGGTCCTTCGGATTTCGCCTCGGCTTGCGCCGAAGCGACCCGCGCGGGGGGCGCTGCCCCCCGCGACCCCCCGGAGTATTTCCGCCAAGAAGAAGCGGGATCGGGCGCGGGCAGGACAAGGCAGGCGGCGCGTTGGCCCCGGACAGGGTTTGCCGGCCGGGCCTGGGGAAGGTCAGGCCAGCCGCCAGATTCCGGTTTCTAGTCCGTCCAGGGTCCAGTCGCCCACGCGGTAGCGGATCAGCCGGAGCGTCGGGTGGCCGATGGTGGCGGTCATCCGGCGGACCTGGCGGTTGCGCCCCTCGGTGATCGTCAGTTCGATCCAGCAATCGGGCACGGATTTGCGGAACCGCACCGGCGGGGTGCGGGGCCAGAGGCCGTGGGGATCACCCGCCATCCGGCGCACCCTGGCCGGGCGGGTCGGCCCGTCCTTGAGCGTGACGCCGTCCCGCAGCGCCTGCAGTGCGGCGTCGGAGGGTATGCGCTCGACCTGGACCCAATAGGTCTTCGCCATCTTGTTGCGCGGGTCGGCGATCCGGGCCTGAAGGGGCCCGTCATCGGTGAGCACCAGCAACCCCTCGCTGTCGCGGTCGAGCCGGCCGGCGGGGTAGACGCCGGGGACGTCGATGAATTCGGCCAGCGTGCGGCGGTCGGGACGGGGTGGGCCGTCATCGGTGAATTGCGACAGAACCCCCCAGGGCTTGTTGAACAGGACCACCCGGCTCACGCAGCGCCCTTGGACGAGGTGAGTTCGACGAAGACATCCTCGAGGTCGGGTTCCTCGGTGGCGATGTCGCGGATCGTGATTCCGGCGTCGCGGACCGCCTCGATGACCGCGCCGGTGGATATGTGCTTGCGCCGGTAGGTGAAGCACAGCGCGCCGTCACGGCGCTGGCAGCTTTCGACGCCCCGGGGCATCGCGGGCAGGGTGGTCACAGGGTCTTCGGGGTGGACCACCAGCGTCTTGGCGTCCATCCGGCCGACCAGGGCGGCGGTCGAATCCCGCGCGATCACCTCGCCATGGTTGATGATCGCGATCTCCTCGCACATCTGTTCGGCCTCTTCGAGGTAATGCGTGGTCAGGATGATCGTGGTGCCCTGTTCCTCGTTCAGGCGGCGGATATTGGCCCAGAGCATCTGGCGCAGCTCGATATCGACGCCCGCGGTCGGCTCGTCCAGCACCAGCACCTGCGGGCGGTGGACCAGCGCCTTGCCCAGCAAAAGCCGCCGCCGCATGCCCCCCGACAGGTTGCGGGCATAGGCATCCGCCTTGTCCTCGAGCCCGATGGCCTTGAGCACGCGGTCGGTGATGCGCTGGGATTTCGGCACGCCGTAGAGCCCGGCCTGCACCTCAAGCGCGGCGCGGGGGGTAAAGAACGGGTCGATGTTCAGCTCTTGCGGCATCACGCCAATGGACGCGCGGGACTGGCGCGGGTTCACGTCCTGGTCAAAGCCCCAGATCCGGACCTTGCCGCCGGTTTTCAGCACCAGCCCGGCGAGAATGTTGATCAGCGTCGACTTGCCCGCGCCGTTCGGGCCCAGCAGGCCGAAGATCGAGCCCGCGGGAATGTCGAGGTCGACCCCCTTGAGCGCCTGTTTCGGGGGTTGGCTGCCGCTGGCGGCGTAGGTCTTGGTCAGCCCTTCGATCTCGATCGCGTTTCCGCCCATTTCCCCGCCTCTGCCGCTTGCCCGTGCCGGGGCCATCGCTATCATGCCCCGCGATCCAAGGCGACCCCGTCGCCCCGGCAACGAGCGGAGCCCATGCCATGACGCCAGAAGCCCCCGAGGACCCCAAGGCGATCGACGCCCCCGAAACCGAGATCGTCAGCCAGTGGCGCGTGGCCTGCGACGGGTCCGGCCCCGCGCTGGGCCATCCGCGGGTCTGGCTGCAGATCCCGCGCGACGTGGGCTATGTGGATTGCGGCTATTGCGACAAGCGGTTTATCCATGAAAGCGCCGCCGACAAGGTGACGTGAGCGCGCCGCCGGATCGGGGGCGGATGCGGCGCAACCTGCTTTGGCTGGGCGGGATCGCGCTGGCCTATGGGGCGCTGGCCTCGGGGCCGAATCTGTGGCGGCGGGTGTTCCCGGCGGCGTTCGATTTTTCCGAGATTCCCGGCCTTCCGGGGTTTCGCAGGATTGGCCAGGGGGCTGTTTCGGCCGGGTCGCCGGTGCTGATCGGGCTTGATGCGGGCGCCCCGGCCCCGCCGCGCGCCGCGCCCGGGGAACTGCGGGCCGATCTTTGCGCGCATCTTTTCGGGGGGGCAATCGGGACGGGGGCGGTGCCGGTGGCCTATTTCTCGGACGTCCGCTGCTCGTATTGCCGGGTTCTGACGCCGCTTGTGCACGAGCGTTCCTCGGGCGCGGCGGCCTCGATCCGCCTGGCCTGGCACGAATTGCCCCTGCTCGGCGAAAGCTCGGTTCTGGCGGCACGCGCAGCCCTTGCGGCGGGGTTTCAGGGGGCGGGGCCTGCAATTCACGCGCGGCTGGCGGCAACGCGGCTGGTGCCGACGCAGGCCGCGCTTGTCCGGCTGGCCGAAGACATCGGGATCGACGGCGCGCGCCTGGTGGCCGACATGGCCGCGCCGCGGGTCGACCGGCAACTGGCGGTCAGCCTCGGTCTGGCCGGCCTGTTCGGCTTTCCGGGCACGCCCGCGCTGGTGGTCGGGCGCACCGCGGTGCTGGGCCGGATCGAGGCGGGCGATCTTGACCGGCTGATCGCGCTGGAAGCGGCCGAGGCCGCGACCGCCCCCTGCGCCTGACCCAAACGGCTGGCGAAACGCGCGGCTTCGTGGCAAGACCGGGCTGCACGGCGAAGGGGGCGAGACGACCATGGGCGGGACATTCGGCAAGGGTTGCCATCTGCATCTGATCGACGGCTCGGCCTTCATCTTCCGGGCATTCCACGCGCTGCCGCCGCTCACGCGGAAATCCGACGGGCTGCCGATCGGCGCGGTGTCGGGCTTCTGCAACATGATCCACAAATACGTGCAGGACAACGCGGGGCCGGATGCGCCGACCCATGTGGCGGTGGTCTTCGACAAGGGCAGCCACACGTTCCGCAACGACCTGTACGACCTTTACAAGGCCAACCGCGACGCCATGCCCGAGGATCTGCGCCCGCAGATCCCGCTGACCCGCGAGGCGACGCGCGCCTTCAACATCGCGTGTCTGGAACAGGAAGGGTTCGAGGCCGACGACATCATCGCCACCCTGACCCGGCAGGCGGTCGAGGCCGGGGGGCGGGTGACGATCATCAGTTCCGACAAGGATCTGATGCAGCTTGTGGGCAATGGCGTCGAGATGCTGGACGCGATGAAGGGCAAGCGCATCGGGGTCGAGGAGGTCGAGGAGAAGTTCGGCGTCGGGCCAGATCGTGTCGTGGATGTGCAGGCACTGGCGGGCGATTCCGTGGACAACATCCCCGGCGCGCCGGGGATCGGGATCAAGACCGCCGCGCTGCTGATCCAGGAGTTCGGCGATCTGGAAACGCTGCTGGACCGGGCCGACGAAATCCCCCAGCCCAAGCGGCGCCAGACGCTGGTCGAGCATCGCACGCAGATCGAGCTGTCGAAACGGCTGGTGACGCTGGATTCCGCGACGCCGCTGGATATCACGCTGGACGATCTGGAGGTGCGCGAACCCGACCCCGCCGCGCTGATGGACTTTCTGACGAGGATGGAGTTCCGCACGCTGACCAAGCGGATCGCCGAGGGGCTGGGGGTCGAGCCCCCGGTGATCGCGGACACCAACCCTGCGGGCGCGGCCCCGTCCGAGGCGGCCGACCAGTCCGCAACGATCCCGTTCAGGCCCGAGGACTACGAGTGCATCCGCGACGCGGCCGCGTTGCAGCGATGGATCGACGCCGCGACCGCGCGGGGGCTGATGGCGGTCGATACCGAGACCACGGGGCTGGACGAGATGCGGTGCGACCTGGTGGGCATCTCGCTGGCGGTCGAGCCGGGGCGGGCCTGTTACATCCCGCTGGGCCACAAGATCGGCGAGGGCGACCTTTTCGGCGCGGATGTGCTGGCCGAGGGACAGATGCCGCTGGACGAGGCACTGGCGCTGCTGAAACCCGTGCTGCAAGACCCGGCCGTGATCAAGATCGGCCAGAACATGAAATACGACGCCAAGGTTCTCGCCCGCTACGGGGTGCATGTGGCGCCCATCGACGACACGATGCTGATGTCCTACGCGATGAATGCGGGCCTGCACGGGCACGGGATGGATGCGCTCTCCGAGCGTTATCTCGAACACCAGCCGATCCCGATCAAGTCGCTGCTGGGGTCGGGCAAGGCGCAGATCACCTTTGACCGGGTGCCGATCGACGAGGCGGTGAAATACGCGGCCGAGGATGCCGACATCACCCTGCGGCTCGCGCAGCTTTTCAAGCCGCAGTTGCACCGGGCGCGCGTCACGACCGTCTACGAGACGCTGGAACGACCACTGGTGCCCGTGCTGGCCGAGATGGAGATGACGGGCATCAGGGTCGACCGAGATACCCTCAGCCGGATGTCCAACGCCTTCGCCCAGAAGATGGCGGCGCTGGAAGCGGAAATTCACGACCTTGCGGGCGAGACGTTCAATGTCGGTTCGCCGAAACAACTGGGCGAAATCCTGTTCGACAAGATGAGCCTGCCGGGCGGCAAGAAGGGCAAGACCGGCGCCTATGCCACCGGCGCCGACGTGCTGGAAGATCTCGCCGCCGAGGGTCACGACCTGCCGGCCCGCGTGCTGGACTGGCGCCAGCTTTCCAAGCTGAAATCAACCTATACCGATGCCCTTCAGGACCATATCAATCCCGAAACCGGGCGGGTCCATACGTCCTATGTCATCACCGGCGCGGTGACCGGGCGGCTGGCCTCGACCGATCCGAACCTGCAGAACATCCCCGTGCGCACCGAGGAAGGCCGCCGCATCCGCGCGGCCTTTGTCGCGGACGAGGGCAAGGTGCTGGTCAGCCTCGACTATTCCCAGATCGAGCTGCGCATCCTTGCCCATGTCGCGGGGATCGACGCGCTGAAGCAGGCCTTCCGCGAGGGCCAGGACATCCACGCCATGACCGCGTCGGAAATGTTCGACGTTCCGATGGACCAGATGACGCCCGAGATCCGGCGGCAGGCCAAGGCGATCAATTTCGGGGTGATCTACGGCATTTCCGGCTTTGGCCTCGCGCGGAACCTGCGGATACCGCGGGGCGAGGCGCAGGGCTTCATCGACCGCTATTTCGAGAGATTTCCGGGCATCAAGGACTACATGACCGAGACGGTTGCCTTCGCCAAGGCCAACGGCTTTGTCCAGACGCTGTTCGGGCGGAAGATCCACACGCCCGAGATCGGCGCCAAGGGCCCGCAGGCCGGATTCGCCCAACGGGCCGCGATCAACGCGCCGATCCAGGGAACGGCCGCCGACATCATCCGCCGCGCGATGATCCGCATGCCCGGGGTGTTGAAGGGGCTGCCCGCAAAGATGCTGTTGCAGGTCCATGACGAATTGGTCTTCGAGGTCGACAAGGGGGCCGAAACCGGGGTCATCGACGCGGTGCGCGAGGTGATGGAGGGCGCGGCGATGCCCGCGGTGAAGTTGGACGTGCCGCTGGTTGTGGATGCCGGAACCGGGCAAAACTGGGCCGAGGCGCACTGACAACGGGGCTGCGCCAGGAGCTTTCGAAAGATCCTGACGGCCCCCTTCGAAGGATCGTGGGCCCGGCCGCCGGGTTCAGGGCAGTTCCGCCGAGGGAATGACGGGGAAGAACGCCCCGCCCGACCACAGGCCGAACCACTCCGCCCCGTCGTGCGTCGCACGCGTGCCGATCTCGACCAGACGGTAAAAGCTCTTGCGGTCGATCCGCGCCTCCAGATTGCGCCGCACGAGGACGTAAGGCGCGGGCTCGCCGGTCTCGGGGTCGCGCTCGACCCGGATCGGGTGATCGGGCCCCGCCGCCACCCGGTCGCCGACATTGGTGGTGAAGGTCAGGATCTGGTCCGCGCCGGTGCCCGCCCGCTCGAAATCGACGGCGACGAAGGGCACGTCCTCGACCGTGATCCCGACCTTCTCGACCGGGGTGACCAGGAAATACCGCGCGCCCTCGCGCTTGAGGATGGTCGAGAACAGCCGCACCAGAGGTGCCCGGCCGATCGGGGTGCCAAGGTAGAACCACGTCCCGTCCCGCGCGATCCGCATGTCGAGATCGCCGCAGAAGGGCGGGTTCCACGAATCAACCGGAGGTAGTCTCCCCCCGGCGGCCGCGGCGCGGGCGGTTTCGGCCAGCCTGTCGGCATCGGGTTTCACGATCATTTGTGCCGCTTCGGTTTTTGCCATTTGTGGCGCGTGCGATATGTGACGATACTAGCCCATATAAGACCCAAGGGAGAGATGTCATGTCCGAAGAGGCCCAGCTGGTGGCCGAGATCGAGGCGCTGGGTGTCCGCCTGGCCGAGGCCAAACGCAGCATCACCAAGCGGTTCATCGGGCAGGAACGGGTCGTGGACCTGACCCTTTCGGCATTGCTTTGCGGTGGTCACGGGCTGCTGATCGGCCTGCCGGGCCTGGGCAAGACGCGGTTGGTGGACACGCTGTCGACGGTCATGGGGCTGCATGGCGCGCGCATCCAGTTCACCCCCGACCTGATGCCGGCCGATATCCTGGGGTCCGAGGTGCTGGAAACCGGCGGCGACGGCAGCCGCGCCTTCCGCTTCATCGAGGGGCCGATCTTCTGCCAGCTCTTGATGGCCGACGAGATCAACCGCGCCTCGCCCCGGACCCAGTCGGCGCTGTTGCAGGCGATGCAGGAGAAATCGGTCACCATCGCAGGCGCGGCGCATCCATTGAAGCCGCCGTTCCACGTGCTGGCGACGCAGAACCCGATCGAGCAGGAGGGCACCTATCCCCTGCCCGAGGCGCAGCTTGACCGGTTCCTGGTGCAGATCGACGTGCCCTATCCCGACCGCAGGACAGAGCACGACATCCTGATCGCCACCACCGGCATCGAGGAGGAAGCGGCGCATGCGGTATTTACCGCCGATCAGTTGATCGCCGCGCAAAGGCTGGTGCGGCGGATGCCGGTGGGCGAGGCGGTTGTCGAACTGATCCTGGATCTCGTGCGTGCCTGCCGCCCGAGCGAGCCCGAGTCGCCGCCGATCGTGCGCGAGACCGTGGCCTGGGGCCCGGGACCGCGGGCGGCGCAGGCGCTGATGCTGACGGTGCGGGCGCAGGCCCTGCTGGAAGGGCGGCTTGTGCCGTCCGCCGACGACGTTCTCAAGATGGCGGCGCCCGTGCTGACCCACCGCATGGCGCTGAGCTTTGCCGCACGTGCCCGGGGCCAGAGCCTCGCCGACGTGATCGAGACCGTGGCGCGCGAGGTCGTGCGCGTCGAGGCCGCGGCGTGAGCGATCCCGCCACCCTCCGCGCCCGCGCCGAGGGCCTTGCCGAGGCGCTGCCGCCGCTGCTGGCGGATGCCGAGCATCTGGCGCAGGCGGTGCTGCTGGGCGAACACGGGCGGCGGCGCGCAGGGGCGGGTGACGAGTTCTGGCAATATCGCCCTGCCCATGCGGGCGATACTGCCCGGATGGTCGACTGGCGCCGGTCGGGCCGGACGGACGCGCATTTCGTGCGCGAAAAGGAATGGCAGGCGGCGCAGAGCGTCCTGCTCTGGGTCGACGATTCCGCCTCGATGGATTTCTCGGGCACAAGGACCCATCCCTCCAAGGCCGCGCGCGCGCGGGTTCTGGCGATGGCGATCGCCGTGCTGCTGACCCGCGGTGGCGAGCGGGTGGGGCTGGCGGGCACCGGCCTGCCGCCGCGCCGGGGCCCGTTGCAGTTGCTGCGCATCGCCGAGACGCTTGCCGGGGCCGGGGGCGCCGCCGATTACGGCGCCCCGGACGCGCGCGGCATGGCGCCCCATTCCCGGGTGGTGCTGTTTTCGGATTTCCTGGGCGATCCCGGCCCGGTGGAGAAGACGCTGACCGAAGCCGCGGATCGAGGCGTCAAGGGCGCGATGCTGCAAATCCTCGATCCCACCGAGGAAGCGTTTCCCTTCGACGGGCGGACGATCTTCGAAAGCATGGGCGGCAGCCTGCGCCACGAGACGCTGAAGGCGGGCGACCTCAGGGGCCGCTATCTCGACCGGCTTGCGGCACGCAAGGCGCGGCTGGCCGATCTGGCCCGCGCGACCGGCTGGCACTATTCCACCCATCACACGGGCGAGCCGGCGCAGGCGTCGCTGTTGTGGCTTTATCGCGCGCTGGAGCGCGTTCACTGATGTGGACCATCGGCAGCCTGGGCTTTGCCGCCCCCGCGCTGCTCTGGGCGCTGCTGGCGTTGCCGGCGCTGTGGCTGATCCTGCGCGCCGTGCCGCCCGCGCCGATCCGGCGGCGGTTCCCGGGCGTGGCCTTGCTGCTGGGGCTGACCGATGACGAGACCCAGACCGACAAGACGCCCTGGTGGCTGCTCTTGCTGCGGATGCTGGCGGTGGCGGCGCTGATCGTGGGCTTTGCGGGGCCGGTGCTGAACCCGCAGGACCGTCAGCCCGGGACCGGGCCGCTTCTGGTCTTCATCGACGCAACATGGGCCGATGCCCGCGACTGGCCGCGCCGGATGGACCGGGTTGCCGCCCTGCTGGACGAGGCCGGGCGCGACGGGCGGCCCGTGGCGGTGGTGCAGGCCACCGACCTGCCCGAGGCGGGGCTGCCCTTCCAGGCGGCCGAGGCCTGGGCCAGTCGGCTGGCCGGGTTCAAGCCTGCGCCCTGGCTGCCCGATCCGCAGGCGCTGGGCCACTGGGCCGAGGGGCTGGAGGGCGGCTTCGACACGTTCTGGATGTCGGGCGGGCTGGACTACGCGGGGCGGCACGACCTGCTGTCCACGCTCATGGCCTCGGGCGAGGTGCGCGTGTTCGAAAGCCCGCGCCCCGTGCTGGCGCTGCGCCCCGCCGCCTTCGAGGACGGCGCGATCCGGCTGACGGCGCTGCGCGCCCGCGCCGCCGAGGCCTCCGAAGTCACGCTGACCGCCACGGGCCGCGACCCCGCGGGGGTCGAGCGCGTGTTGGCCCGGGTGCCCGCGACCTTCGAGCCGGGCGCGGCCGAGGTCGAGACCGAACTTGTCTTGCCGCCCGAGTTGCGCAACCGGATCAGCCGGTTCGGCGTCGAGGGCGTGCGGTCAGCCGGGGCCGTTACCCTTACCGATGACAGCCTGAAACGCCGCGAGGTGGCGCTGATTGCCGGGCGCGACGACCGTGAGGGGCTTCAACTGCTGTCGCCGCTCTTCTACCTGCAGAAGGCGCTGGAGCCGACCGCCGACCTGATCGACGGCACGCTCAGCGACATCATCCTCGCCAGTCCCGACGTGATCGTTCTGGCCGATGTCGCCACGCTGTCGAGCGCCGAGGCCGGGGCGCTGCAGGCTTGGGTCGAGGAGGGCGGCCTGCTGGTCCGTTTCGCCGGGCCGCGGCTGGCCGCCTCGGATGTCAGCCGCGACGCCGAAGACCCGCTGATGCCGGTGCGCCTGCGAGCGGGTGGCCGCACCGTGGGCGGCGCGATGAGCTGGGGCGAGCCGAAGGAGCTGCGCCCCTTCGCCGAAACCTCGCCCTTCTTCGGGCTCGAGGTGCCGCCCGACGTGCGGGTGAACGCGCAGGTCATGGCCCAGCCCGACCCGCAGCTTGCCGAACGCGCCATAGCGGCGCTGACCGACGGCACGCCGCTGGTGACCCGCAAGAATCTGGGCGAGGGGCAGGTGGTGCTGTTCCACGTCACCGCGAACGCGGAATGGTCCACGCTGCCGCTGTCGGGGCTGTTCGTGCAGATGCTGGAACGGCTCGCCGTCTCGACCCGGCCCGCGCGGCCCGAGGCGGCCGAACTGGCCGGGACCACATGGGTCGCGGAGACCGTTCTGGATGCCTTCGGCGAGGTGGGCGACGCGGGCACCCTGCCGGGCGTGCCGGGCGAGACCCTGGCCGACGCCCGCCCCGGCCCCGACCTGCCGCCCGGGCTTTACGCGGGCGAGGACCGGCGGCTGGCGCTGAACGTGATCGGCCCCGAGACCGCGATCGCCGCCACCGCCTGGCCTGCCCGCATCCCGGTCGAGGGGCTGGCCGTGGCGCGCGAGACGCTGCTCAAGGGCTGGCTGCTGGCGGCGGCGCTCGCGCTGCTGGCGGCCGACATCCTCGCCTCGCTCTGGCTGTCCGGGCGGCTCAGGGGGCAGCGGTCGGGGGCGGCGGCTGCCGTGGTGCTGGCACTGATGCTGCCGGTGGATTCTCATGCGCAGGGACTGTCCGACGACGCGCTGGCGCTGAAGGCCACGTCCGAGGTGGTGCTGGCCCATGTGATGACGGGCGACGCGCGGGTGGACGATGTGGCGCGCGCGGGGCTGCGCGGGTTGTCGGACAAGCTGAACCAGCGCACCTCGATCGAACCGGCCGAGCCGATTGCGGTGAACCTGGAAACCGACGAGCTGTCGTTCTTTCCCTTCCTCTACTGGCCGGTGACGGGAAACCAGCCCCTGCCGTCGCCGGAGGCCTATGCCCGGCTCAACCGATACCTGCGCACCGGCGGCATGATCCTGTTCGACACCCGCGACGCGGATGTGGCCCGCTTTGGCGGCGGCTCGCCCGAGGGGCGGCGGCTGCAGCAACTCGCCCGCCCGCTCGACGTGCCGCCGCTGGAACCGGTGCCGGGCGACCACGTGCTGACGCGCACATTTTACCTATTACAGGATTTCCCAGGCCGCCACGCCAGCCGCGATGTCTGGGTCGAGGCCGCGCCCCCCGACGCCGAGCAGGCCGAGGGGATGCCGTTCCGCGATCTGAATGACGGCGTGACGCCGGTGGTGATCGGCGGCAATGACTGGGCGGCGGCCTGGGCGGTGGATGCACAGGGCGGTGCGCTTTTCCCCGTGGGCCGCGGCTATGCGGGCGAGCGGCAGAGGGAAATCGCCTTCCGCTTCGGGATCAATCTGGTGATGCATGTGCTGACCGGCAACTACAAATCCGACCAGGTCCACGTGCCTGCGCTGCTGGACAGGCTGGGCCAATGACGGGCGAGGTGATCTTTGCCCCGCTGTTGCCCTGGGCGGTGCTTTGGGTGCTGGTGGCCGCTGCCGTGGCCTTTACCGGTCTTGCGCTCTGGCGGGGGCTGTCCGGCTGGTGGCTGCGAGGTCTTGCGGCCGCGGCGATCCTGGGAGCCATCGCCAACCCGTCGCTGCAGACCGAACAGCGCAACCCGCTGTCGGATATCGTCGTGCTGGTGGTCGACGAAAGTGCCAGCCAGCGGCTGTCGGATCGGCCCGCGCAGATCGCCGAGGCCATCGCCCGGATCGAGGCCGAGGTGGCCACGCTCGACAACACCGAGCTTCGGATCGTCCGGCTGGGCGATGGCGCGGGCAACGAAGGCACGCTGCTGATGACGGCGCTGGCCGAGGCGCTGGCCGAGGTGCCCCGCGCGCGGCTGGCGGGCGCGATCCTGCTGACAGACGGCCAGTTGCACGACCTCGATCGCGCGCCCGCCTTGCCCGCGCCGCTGCATGCGCTGCTGACCGGGCAAGAGGACGACTGGGACCGGCGGCTGGTGGTCCGCAACGCGCCCGCCTTTGCCATCCTGGGCGAGGAGATCCGGCTGACGCTGCGGATCGAGGACCAGGGTGCGGTACCCGAGGCGATGGGCGCGTCGACGCGCGTGACCGTCGCCATCGACGGCGGCGAACCGCAGAGCTATACCGTGCCGTTGAACGAGGATCTCGAGGTCCCGGTGATCCTGGATCACGCGGGGCGCAACGTGATCCAGTTCTCGGTGGCGACCGAAGAGGGCGAACTGACCGACCGCAACAATGCCGCGGTGGTTCAGATCAACGGCGTGCGCGACCGGCTGCGGGTGCTGCTGGTCTCGGGCGAGCCGCATCCGGGGGAACGCACCTGGCGCAACCTGCTGAAATCCGACAGCGCGGTGGACCTTGTCCACTTCACCATCCTGCGCCCGCCGGACAAGCATGACGGTGTGCCGGTGACCGAGCTGTCGCTGATCGCGTTTCCCACGCGAGAGTTGTTCATCGACAAGATCGACGAGTTCGACCTGATCATCTTCGACCGCTACAAGCGCCGCGGCATCCTGCCGATGCTGTATTTCGACAATGTGCGCGAGTATGTCGAGAAGGGTGGCGCGGTGCTGATCGCGGCGGGGCCCGATTTCGCCAGCGCCGACTCGATCTACCGCTCGCCCCTGGCGGACATCCTGCCCGCTGCGCCCACCGCACGGGTGATCGAGGAAGGCTATCTGCCCGCCGTCACCGACCTGGGCCAGCGCCACCCGGTCACCCAGGGGCTGACGGCCGAGCATGAGGGCGAATGGGGCCGCTGGTTCCGGCTGATCGACCTTGAGGCCGCAAGCGGCCAGGTGGTGATGAGCGGGGTCGGCGAGAGGCCGCTTCTGGTGCTTGACCGGGTGGGCGAGGGGCGCGTGGCGCTGATGGCGTCCGACCATGCCTGGTTGTGGAACCGCGGCTTCGAGGGCGGCGGGCCGCAACTGGAACTGCTGCGCCGGCTGGCCCATTGGATGATGAAGGAGCCCGAGCTGGAGGAAGAGGCGCTGAGCGCCCAGGCCGAAGGCCAGACCATGACGATCACCCGCCGGTCGCTGTCCGAGCAGGGACGCAGCGTCGAGATCACCCGCCCCGACGGCGAGACCGAGACACTGGAACTGGAGGAAACCGCGCCGGGGCGGTTCCAGGCAACCTGGGAGGGGCCCGAGATCGGGCTTTACCGTTTGTCGGACGGTGATCTGGAGACTGTCATAGCGCTGGGCCCGGCCGCGCCGCGGGAATTCGAGGAGACGATCGCGAGCGGCGCAAGGCTTGACCCGGCGGTGGGCGCGACACGTGGGGGCATCCTGGCGCTGCACGCGGGGCTGCCGGACATCCGTACGGTTCGCGAGGGACGGTTGGCGGCAGGCCGGGGCTGGATCGGGATTACCCCGCGGGGGGCCTACCTGACGGCTGATGTGCGGATCACGCCGCTGGCGCCGGCCTGGGCCTTCCTGCTGCTGGCGGCGGCGCTGAGCCTTGGCGCCTGGCTGCGCGAGGGGCGGCGGTAAGGGGCGGCTGGACCGGGAGTTGCGCGATCGCCCTGCGGGGAACCGAGCCGGGTGCTGCAAGAAGGGTTTCGCCTTGGCTTTGCCAAGGCGACCCGCCGGGGGCGCTGCCCCCGGACCCCCGGAGTATTTCGACCAAGAAGAAGGCGGGGGCGTCCGTCTGATCCCTTGCACGCGCCCTGGCGGGGACAGGTTTTCTAACGGGAGTTCCGAGCTGAGGTGGTGCCGGAAAGCCGCGCGGCCTTTTCGGCCAGAACCTCGTTTCGGGGCCGCCACTTGTACCGGGGATCGTCCGCCACCGGCGACCAGAAGAGATCGCCCCCCTTGCGCCATGGGTCGAGCACCACGCCCTCTTGCAGCGGTTCCCCCCGTCGGCCGAGGATCACCGTGGAATGATCGATCCGGAACATCCGAGCCCCGGGCGAGATCGCGCGGTGAAGTTCCAGCGTGCGAAAATCCTCGGCGGCGAGCCGGGCCTCCATGTCCTCGGCCCAGTGGAAGCACAGGCCCCGTTCGCGCAGGCCCATGTTCACCTTGCTGTTATGAACCAGCGGCGGGTCGCTCACGCGATATTCCTGCGCAAGCTGCCAGGCATGGGTATGGGCGATCAGCGCGGCGCGCTCGGCCTCGCCGGGGTCGACCTCGGGGCCAAGCGCCCGGATTGTCCGGGCAAGCGCCGTCACCTCGGCCGGCGTGGGTGGCGGCGGGCCGTAGCGGCCGGGACCACAGGCGCCGAGCGCGAGCGTGGCGGCCAGCGCCGCGGCGGGTGCGATGGTCCTGAGCCTGTTCACCGTGCCTTCCTCCGGGGCCCTGCCGTTTCCCGTTGAATGGCTAGCCCGCATGCGCGTGGCTGTCGAGTGGCAAGCGGTCAAGCGCCCGCCGGAAGGACGCAGCGGCCGAGCTGCCGGTGTCGCACCGGGCCGGGTTCTTGACACGGGGCGGCGCCGCGGCGCGGTGGCCTGTCACGTCCCCGTGGTTCCGATCAGGGCCCGTCGTGAGTTCGACGCGAATTCGCGGCGCCAGAGCACGAAGATGGTGACCGCAGTCGCCGCGATCAGCGGGACCGCGCCCAGAAGCCAGGCGAGCCCCGCCAGCGAGAAATAGAGCGAACGCATGCCGCGGTTGAAGCTGCGCGCTGCGGTGATGTTGATCTCGGCGGCCTGGGCGGCACGGGGCAGGGCCGCGGGGTCCGCGGGGTCGTTCGGCACGGCGGCCATGATGACGGCGCAGTATCCGAACAGCCGGTGCGACCAGACGAATTTCAGGAACGCATTTGCGACGAACAGCAGGACAACGAGGATTTTCAGCTCCCACACGATGGCGGGTGCGGTTTCCAGCGTCAGATCCTGGGCCAGCCCCAGCAGCCGCTCGGTATTGCCGATCAGCGCAAGACCGCCGCCGATGATGATCATCGAGGCCGAGGCGAAGAAGGTGGTGCCCTGGCGCAGCGTCGACAGGATTGTGGCGTCGAAGATACGCGGCTGGCGGGTCACAAGCTCGTGCATCCAGTCCCGCCGGAAGCGTGTCATCAGTACCGAGACCGAGGGCCGGCCAGGCGGCGGGTGCTCGATCAGCCATCCGATGCCGAGCCATGCCGCGGTCCAGAGCGCGAGCGCTGCGGTGTCGAGCGGTGTGAACAGCGCGATCCGGTTCAAGGTCTCCATGGGTGCGAGGGTAGACGCAAGGGAAACCGCTTGTCAGCGTGGAATATTGGTTATAAAAATTTACCAATTCGGCCAAGGAGGAGCGCCCATGGACATGCCCGTGCCGAACGCGGCGGTCATCGCGAAGAAGGATCACGTGGTCGCGCGTCTCAAGGCGGTGCTGCCGGACGATGCCGTGATCCACGATCCTGCCGAAACGCGCGCCTATGAATGTGACGCGCTGACGGTCTATCGCTGCCCGCCCCTGGCCGCGGTGCTGCCATCCTCGACCGAGGAGGTGGCCGCGGTGCTGCGGATCTGCCACGAGGAAGGCGTGCCGGTGGTGCCCCGCGGGTCGGGCACGTCGCTGGCCGGCGGCGCGATGCCGACCGCCGACAGCGTGATCCTGGGGGTGGCGCGGCTGAACGCGGTTCTTGACGTCGATTACGACAACCGCGTGATCCGGGTGCAGACGGGGCGCACGAATCTTTCCGTCACCGGCGCCGTCGAGGAGGAAGGGTTCTTCTACGCCCCCGATCCGTCATCGCAACTGGCCTGCGCCATCGCGGGCAATATCGCGATGAATTCGGGGGGGGCGCATTGCCTGAAATACGGGGTGACGACCAACAATCTGCTGGGCGTGACGCTGGTTCTGATGGACGGCACCGTGGTCGAGGTGGGCGGTGCGTATCTGGATTCGGGCGGCTATGATTGGCTGGGGCTGATCTGCGGCTCCGAGGGGCAGCTGGGTGTGGTGACCGAGGCGACCTTGCGTATCCTTCCGAAGCCCGAGGGCGCGCGCCCCGTCCTGATGGGGTTCGAATCGAGCGAGGTGGCGGGCGCCTGCGTCGCCGACATCATCAAGGCGGGCGTCCTGCCCGTGGCGATCGAGTTCATGGACCGCCCCTGCATCCGCGCGACCGAGGCCTTCGCCGGCGCCGGCTATCCCGATTGCGAGGCGTTGCTGATCGTCGAGGTCGAGGGCAGCCCCGCCGAGATCGACGAGCAACTGGGTGTAATCTGCCAGATCGCCCGCCGTCACGACCCGGTGGAACTGCGCGAGAGCCGGTCAGCCGAGGAAAGCGCGCGGATCTGGCTGGGGCGGAAATCGGCCTTTGGCGCGATGGGGCAGATCAACGACTACATGTGTCTGGACGGCACGATCCCCGTGTCCTCGCTGCCCATGGTGCTGCGCCGGATCGGCGAGATGTCGAAGGCTTACGGGCTGGACGTGGCCAACGTGTTCCACGCGGGCGACGGCAACATGCACCCCTTGATCCTGTTCGACGCCAACAAGCCCGGTGACCTGGAGCGCTGCGAGGCGTTCGGGGCGGATATCCTGAAGCTCTGCGTCGAGGTGGGGGGGTGCCTCACCGGCGAGCACGGGGTCGGGATCGAGAAGCGCGACCTGATGGACGTGCAGTTCGGCCCGGCGGATATCGAGGCGCAATTGCGGGTGAAGGACGTGTTCGACCCGCAATGGTTGTTGAACCCCGCCAAGGTATTCCCGCTTGAGGCGACGGCGGCGCGGCGGGCGGGCTAGGGGGCGCTGCCCCCTCTTGCCCTGCGGGCAATTCACCCCCGGAGTATTTGGACCAAGAAGAATGATCAGACCCGAGACAGAGGCCGAATTGGCCGAGGCGGTGGCGAGTGCCGAAGAACCGCTGCGGATTGTGGGCGGCGGGACGCGGCCGGTGGGACAACCGGTCGAGGGCGTGGCGCTGTCGGTGGCGGGGCTGGCGGGGGTCGAGCTGTACGAACCCGGCGCGCTGACGCTGGTGGTGCGGGCGGGCACGCCGCTGGCCGAGGTCGAGCGGGTGCTGGCCGCCGAGGGGCAGCGGCTGGCCTTCGAGCCGATGGATCACCGCGGGCTGCTGGGCACCGGCGGTGACCCGACGATCGGCGGCGTGGTGGCGGCGAATGTTTCGGGGCCGCGGCGCATCCAGGCCGGCGCCTGCCGCGACGCGCTGATCGGAGTGCGCTTCATCGACGGGCGGGGGCAGGTGGTGCGCAACGGGGGGCGGGTGATGAAGAACGTCACCGGCTATGACCTGGTCAAGCTGATGGCCGGCAGCCGCGGCACGCTGGGCGTGTTGACCGAGGTCGCCTTCAAGGTGCTGCCCGCGCCCGAAAGCGCGGCGACGCTGACCCTGCATGTCGAGGACAGCGGCCAGGCCTTCGACGCGATGACCCGCGCGATGAAAAGCCCCTGCGAGGTGTCGGGGGCGGCCTGGGTGCCCGGGGCGCGCGCGGTGCATCTGCGGCTGGAGGGGTTTTCCGGCTCGGTCGGGTATCGCACCGGGCGGCTGACCGACCTGCTGCGGGATCTCGGCGAGGTGACGGTCGAGACCGGGGCCGAGGCGAACGCGGCGCTGTGGCGGGCGATCCGCGATGCCGAGGCGCTGACCGATCACCCCTATGTCTGGCGGGTGTCGATGGCGCCGGGCGCGATGCGCGCGGGGTTCATGGCCGATCTGGACCGGACGGCGCGGTTCGACCGGCTGGTCGACTGGGCGGGCGGGCTGTGCTGGATTGGCATGACCGAGGCGCAGGCGGCCGAGTATGCGCCGCGTTACGGGGCGGATGACGCGGCTTCGGGCGCGATCCGGTTCCACCGCGACCTGCAGGAGGCGATGGTCGACCCGGAACTGGGCGGGGGCCACGCCACGCTGGTCAAGGGGCCTGCGGCGTTGCGCGCCGAGGTGACCGTGTTCCAGCCCGAACCCGCGCCGCTGGCCGCGCTGGCCCGAGGCCTGCGCGCGCAGTTCGATCCGCGCGGCATCCTGAACCCCGGGCTGATGGGCTGAGCGCATGCAGACGAACTTCACCGACGAGCAGTTGCAAGACCCCGCCATCGCGCGGGCGAACGAGATCCTGCGGTCCTGCGTCCATTGCGGGTTCTGCACCGCGACCTGCCCGACTTACCAGGTGCTGGGCGACGAACTGGACAGCCCGCGGGGCCGCATCTACCTGATCAAGGACATGCTGGAAAACGACCGGCCGGCGGACGAGAAGACCGTCAAGCATGTCGACCGGTGCCTGTCCTGCCTGGCCTGCATGACGACCTGCCCCTCGGGCGTGCATTACATGCATCTGGTCGACCATGCCCGGGCGCATATCGAAAAGACCTACAAGCGCCCCTTTCCCGACCGGGCGCTGCGCTGGGTGCTGGCCCATGTCTTGCCCTATCCGGCGCGGTTCCGGCTGGCGATGCGGTTGGCGAAACTCGGGCGTCCGGTGGCGGCGTTGGTGCCCGATGCGCGGATCAGGGCGATGATGGCGATGGTGCCTGACAGCCTGCCGAAGCCCAGCCCCAATGACGCGCCGCAGGTGTTCCCGGCGCAGGGCGCGCGCCGGATGCGGGTGGCGCTGCTGACCGGCTGCGCGCAGCGCGCGCTGGACACCGATATCAACGACGCCACCATTCGGCTGTTGCGCCGTCTCGGCTGCGAGGTGGTGATTGCCAGGGGCATGGGCTGTTGCGGGGCGCTGACCCATCATATGGGGCGCGAACACGACAGCCACGCCATGGCCGCGCGCAACATCCGCGCCTGGGCCGCGGAGATCGCGGGCGAGGGGCTGGACGCCATCGTCATCAACACCAGCGGGTGCGGCACGACCGTGAAGGATTACGGCCACATGTTCCGCAATGATCCGCTGGCCGACCAGGCGCAGGCCGTGGTGGATCGCGCGGTGGATGTGTCCGAATTGCTGGTGAAACTTGACCTGCCGGCAGGAGCGGGCGGCCTGAGGGTCGCCTATCACGCGGCCTGTTCGCTGCAGCACGGCCAGCAGGTCAAGACCGCGCCCAAGGACTTGCTGAAACGCGCGGGCTTCGAGGTGGTGGAACCCGCCGACAGCCATCTCTGCTGCGGGTCGGCGGGGACCTACAACCTGCTGCAGCCCGAGATTTCCGCCAAGCTCAAGGAGCGCAAGGTTCGGACGCTGGAGGCAAAGAAGCCGCAGGTGATCGCGACCGGGAACATTGGCTGCATGATGCAGATCGGGTCGGGGACCGATGTGCCGGTGGTCCACACGGTGGAATTGCTGGACTGGGCCACCGGCGGGCCGCGGCCGCGCGCGCTGGGCGCGGGCTGACCGTCGGGCGCGGCCATATTCTTGCCGCGACCGCCTGATACGCCCCGGCCATGCGATGGCCCTTGCATCTTTTTCCGGCGCTGGCCGGAGTGTTCCTGACCCTGTTCGCGGGTCTCGCCGTGGCCGAGGACATGCCGCTGCGCAGCCTGGCCACGGGTGACGCCGCGAAGGGGTGGGAGGCGGTCGGACGGCTTGATCTGGGCGGGGTGGGCTTTTGCACCGGCGCGCTGATCGCGCCGAACCTCGTGCTGACCGCCGCGCATTGCCTGTTCGACAAGTTCAGCGGCGATCCGGTCGGTATCGCCGCACTGGAATTCCGGGCTGGATGGCGCAATGGCCGGGCCGAGGCCTATCGCAGGGTGCGGCGCGGCATCGTCCATCCCGACTACCGCCATGGCGCGGACGGCGACATGGCGCGGGTGGCAAAAGACCTTGCGTTGCTGGAACTTGACCGGGCGATCCGGCTGCCTGGGATCGCGCCCCTTGCGACCGCGGGCAAGCCGCGCAAGGGTGACGAGGTGGGTGTGGTCTCCTACGCGCAGGGCCGCGAGGAGGCGCCGTCCTTGCAGGAGGTCTGCCATGTGCTGGCCGGGCGGCCCGGCATCCTGATGCTGTCCTGCGAGGTGGATTTCGGCGCCTCGGGCGCGCCGGTCTTCCGGCTGGAGGACGGCGTGCCGCAGATCGTTTCAGTGGTTTCGGCCAAGGCCGAGATCTCGCGCCGCAAGGTGGCGCTGGGCACCACGCTGGATGCGTCGCTGGACCTGCTGCGCAGCCGGCTGGCGGCGGGCGAGGGCGTGATGGGCGGCACGGCCCCGCCGCTGCACCGGTTCGGGCAGGGCAGCGCGCGCAGCGGTGGCGGCGCCAAGTTCCTGAGTCCCTGAGCGATGGGTCCGGCGCGATTGCCGCTGCTTCTCGTGCTGCTGGTCGCGGCGTTTCCCGCACTGGCCGATACCGGGCTTCGGCGGCTCGGCCAGCGGGCCGACCTGCTGGGATGGGAGGCGGTCGGGCGGCTTGACCGGGCGGATGGCGGGTTCTGCACCGGGGTTCTGGTGGCGCCCGACCTGGTGCTGACCGCGGCCCATTGCCTGTTCGACCGGCAGGCCCGGCGCGTCGACCCGGGCGCGTTGACCTTTCGTGCGGGGTTCAGGCAGGGTGCTGCCATCGCCGAGGTTGCCGGGCGGCGTGCCGTGATCCACGCGGACTACCGCCCCGGCGCGGGGGATGCGCTGGCGCGGCTGAGTGCCGATGCCGCGCTGGTCCAACTGGCCGAGCCCATTCCCGCGGGCGTTGCGGCCCCCTTCGTGCCGGGGCGCGCGGTGCCCAAGGGCGGGGCTGTCAGCGTCGTTTCCTATGCAACCGGGCGCCAGGACGTGCTGTCCTGGCAGCCCGGCTGTACCGTTCTGGACCGCAGGCCGGGGGTCTATGCGTTTTCCTGCGATGTCTGGTTCGGGTCCTCCGGCGCGCCGGTGTTCGAAAGCTCGTCGGGCCGGGCGCGGATCGTCTCGATCGTGTCCAGCGGCACCCGCGAGGACGGGCGCACGATTGCCTACGGGATGGAGGCGGGCCGGGCGCTGGACGATCTGATGGCGGCAATGCGGTCCGGGCGGGGCGTCTTTCCCGAAGAGGCGGTCACCGCCCGGCGCCTGCCTGCGGCGGGCGGGCGCAGCGATATCGGCGCCCGGTTCGTGCGCCCCTGAACCCGCCCGGGCGGGTCTTGACAGCGGTTCTTCCCATCCCAGATTCCTGATCGCGGGTGCCGTCTGGGCCCGCCTGTCCTGCCCGTCCCGCTGAAGGGGAGGGCTTCACGCATCGCTCAGAAGAGGATGACCGACATGCGACATTATGATTTCGGACCGCTTTACCGTGCCACCGTGGGATTCGACCGGGTGGCCGACATGATGGACCGGCTGCTTGCCAGCGAGATGACGCAGCCAAGCTATCCACCCTACAACATCGAGAAGACCGGCGCGAATGGCTATCGCATCTCGATTGCCGTTGCGGGCTTCGCTGCCGGCGAACTGTCGGTCGAGGTCAAGGAGAACGCGCTGGTGATCGCCGCGCGCAAGGCGCCCGACGAGACCGAGCGCAGCTTCTTGCACCGGGGCATCGCGACCCGCGCCTTTGAACGCCGCTTTGCGCTGGCCGACCATGTGCGGGTGACCGGGGCCACCCATGCAGACGGCATGCTGCATGTCGATCTGGTGCGCGAGGTGCCCGAGGCGCTGAAACCGCGCCGGATCGAGATCGCGACCGCGGGGCCGAAGGCCATCGAGGCACAGCGTGCCGGGGTGGCCGACGAGGTGACCGGGACCGCGGCCTGATCCGTCCGGCTTTCTGACAGACCACGGACGGCGCGCGGGGTTCCTCGCGCGCCGTTGTCGTGCCCGCGCCGCCCGCGGGCCAGTTCCGCAGGAAGGGGCCGGGATGCCGCCCCGCGGACCGCTTTCCGCCTCAGGCCAGTTCCGCCGCCCGCGCCTCGCGGATGCGGTCGGCATCCTTGCCGTGCAATTCCTCGTAATGGTCGAAATGCGCCTCGAACCATGCCGTCCCGTGGGTCAGCCCGCCCAGGGCCTGGAACAACTCTTCCTTGGCGGCGGCCGGGATCAGCGCCTGGAACACGTCCCAGCCGCGCGCATCGCCATGCGCCTCGAAGCCCAGAACCTGCCCCTTGAGGCTGCCCGCCAGCGCCACCAGCGAGCCCGAATGGATCGAGGGGACGTGGATCACCACCCGGTCGATCGGTTGCAGCACAACCGGCCCGGCCTGGGCCAGCGCCTCGCGCACGCCGGTCTTGGCCGCGGTGCGGAAGGCGTGGTCGGAACTGTCGACCGCGTGGTGCTTGCCGTCGGTCAGCGTGACCGCGACATCGACCACCGGAAAGCCCAGCGGCCCCTGCGCCATCGCCTCGCGCGCGCCAGCCTCGACCGCGGGGATATAGTTGCGGGGCACCGCGCCGCCCTTCACCGTCTCGTCGAAGGCAAAGCCCGCGCCGCGGCCTTGGGGCCGGATGGTCATATGCACATCGGCGAACTGACCGGCGCCGCCGGTCTGCTTGCGGTGACGGTGATGGGTCTCGACCGGCCGGGTGATCGTCTCGCGGTAGATCCCCGAGACCGGGTGTTCGGCCGCCTCGACGCCGAAATCCTCGGCCAGCTTGGCCAGCACCCGGCGCATGTGGATCGGCCCCTGCAGGCGCACGACTAGATGGCCGGTCTCGTTGTCCTGGCTCAGGTCCATCCCCGGATCGGACGCGGCCAGCCGCCCCAGCGCGGCCGAAAGGCGCGCGTCGTCGCGGTCGTTGACGGGCATCACCAGGCGCGCATAGGCGGGCGGGCGGCCGCGGGTCCAGCCGGGCAGTTTCGTGGCCGCCTCGGCGGTATAGGCATAGCCGGGCTCCAGATGGTCGGACTTGACCGCGACGGCCAGCGTGCCCGGCTCCAGCGGCTCGGGTACGGGCTTGCCGTCGATGCCCGTCAGCGTGCCGATCGAGCCGCCCGACAACGGGCTGCCATGCTGCACCGGGCCGCCGAGGGCCCGGATCAGCGTCGACTTGCCAAGGTGCTTTCTGGTGTCCGACGCCACCCCGACCGCAAGCGGGTTCTCGACGCCCAGCCGCAGCGCGATCGCCTCCATCCCCGGCGCCTCGTGGCGCAGGGCCTTCATCAGCCGGGTCAGCCCGTTGCCATGCCCCGCCGCGCCCAGATAGGCCGCGATGATCCGGTTGCCGCGATGGGCCTCGGCCAGGACCTTGTAGAGATCCTCGGTGGGCGGTTCGCGGTCCTCGATCAGCTGCTCCATCAGGTGATCGTCGAAATCGGCCAGATGCTCCAGCAGTTCGGTGCGCGCCTCCTGTTCGCGGTCATGCAGTTCGGGCGGGATCTCGATCAGCTTCGAGGGCTGGCCCTCCTGGTACTGGAAGGCGCGTTCCGAGATCAGGTCGACGGCGCCCACCACATGGCCCGCGCCGTCGCGGATCGGCGCCTGTCGCAGGACGATGTGGTGGTTGGCAAAGCCCTGCAACGCGCCCACGATGTCGCGGATGCGTGCCTCGTCCTGGTCCATCTTGTTGATGAAGATGAAGCAGGGCACGTCGGATTGTTCGATCAGCCGCAGATAGGGCGCGGCCAGCACCGCCGCGTCGGGATCGGGCGCGACGCACAGGATGGCTGCGTCGGATGCCGCCAGGGCCTCGCCCGCATGGCCCAGGTAGTCGGGGCCGCCGGCGATGTCGAAGCCTGCCCAGGGTTCGCCCAGATAGGTGAACTGGCTGACCGTCAGGGCCTCGGTGAACTGGGCCGTGACGGGGCGGCCGTCAAGCTCGCCGAGGGCTTTCAGCAGGGTCGACTTGCCCGACTGCGAGGGGCCAAGGATCGTGAAACTGCGCATGGGGTGATGTCCTCCGATCGGTCGCTGTACACGGGATCTTGACCGCGTGCCCGACGCGCCGACCGATGTGCCGCGCCCGGACCGGATGCATGACGTGCGACCTGCGCCGGCCGTGGGTGCGGCCGCCGGAGACGCCGGGCCGCTGTCCCGTCTCGCCCCGATGTTCCCCGCTGTGGTCCCGTCCGGTCAAGGCAAATCTCGGGTCATCGGGACGCACCGCGCGGTCTGCCGGGGCACCGCTGCCGCGGCCGGGGTTCACCCCGCGTTAACGGGGCTGCGGCAGAGTACCCCGATCGCCAGCCCCGGAGGAGCGATGGACGCGCAGACCCGAAAGATCGTTGTCGAAAGCTCTGGCCCGCTGTTTGCGGCCAAGGGTCGTTTCGCCGAGGCGTTCTATCACCGGCTGTTCGAGATCGCCCCCGAGTCGCGTGCGCTTTTCCAGCGCGATTTCAATGTCCAGAAGCGGATGCTGATGGCGGCGCTGGCGATGGTGGTGGGCGTTCTTGGCGACCGTGCGCGTCTGGCCGCGACCGCCGCCCATCTGGGCCGGGTGCATGCCCGCCACGACGTCGGCCGGGACCATTTCGCGCTGGGCCAGCGCGCCTTCGATCTTGCGCTGCAGGACTTCTTCGGTGCGGCCTGCACCGAGGAAATGCGTAGCGCCTGGCAGTGCGCCTATTGCGAACTGCTGGACCTGATGCAGGCCGCGCCGGGCCCGGTGTCCGCTGGCACCGCGCCGTGACACGGCTGTTTCCGCGTCCGCTTCAGACCGACATGCAGATGTATTTCATCTCGAGGTAGTCCTCGATCCCGTGGCGGCTGCCCTCGCGCCCCAGCCCCGACTGCTTGACGCCCCCGAAGGGCGCGACCTCGGTCGAGATGATGCCGGTGTTCACCCCCACGATCCCGTATTCCAGGGCCTCGGCCACCTTGTAGACGCGCGACAGGTCGCGGGCATAGAAATAGGACGCGAGGCCGAAGATCGTGTCGTTGGCCATCGCGATCACGTCGTCCACCGTCTCGAACCGGAACAGCGGCGCGACGGGGCCGAAGGTTTCCTCGCTGGCAAAGCACATCTCCTGGGTCGCGCCCGCAACGATGGTGGGCTCGTAGAACGTGCCGCCGCGGGCGTGCCGCTTGCCCCCCGACAGCACACGCCCCCCCTTGGCGGTGGCGTCCGCGATATGTTCCTCGACCTTGGCCAGCGCGTCGTCCGAGATCAGCGGGCCCAGATCGGTGCCGTCGTCCAGCCCGTCCCCCACGCGCAGCTTAGCCACCGCCGCCGACAGCTTCGCGGCGAAGGCGTCATAGACGCCCGCCTGCACGTAGAGGCGGTTGGCGCAGACACAGGTCTGGCCGTTGTTGCGGAACTTGCACGCGATGGCGCCCTCGACCGCGGCATCCAGGTCGGCATCGTCGAACACGATGAAGGGCGCGTTGCCGCCCAGTTCCATCGAACATTTCATCACCTGATCCGCTGCCTGCCGCAGCAGGATGCGCCCCACTTCGGTCGAGCCGGTGAAGGTCAGCTTGCGCACCGTGGGGTTCTCGCAGAACTCGCGCCCGATCTCCGACGAACGCCGCGAGGTGACGACCGACAGCACCCCCGGCGGCACCCCCGCGCGCTCGGCCAGCACCGCCATCGCCAGCGCCGACAGCGGCGTTTCGCCCGCGGGCTTGATCACCATGGCGCAGCCCGCCGCCAGCGCCGGCCCCGCCTTGCGGGTAATCATCGCGTTGGGAAAGTTCCAGGGCGTGATCGCCGCGGTCACGCCGATCGGCTGGCGGATCACCGTCAGCCGCTTGTCCGCCTGGTGGCCGGGGATCGTCTCGCCATAGATGCGCTTGGCCTCTTCGGCGAACCATTCGATGAAGGACGCACCATAGGCGATCTCGCCGCGGGATTCGCTGAGCGGCTTGCCCATCTCGGCGGTCAGGATCACCGCCAGATCCTCCTGCGCGGCCATCATCAGGTCGAACCAGCGGCGCAGGATGTTCGCCCGCTCCTTGGCGGTCTTGGCGGCCCAGCCCTTCTGCGCGACGCGCGCCGCCTCGATGGCGCGGGCGGTCTCGGCACGGGTCAGGTCCGGCACGCTGGCCAGCACCGCGCCCGTGGCGGGGTTCGTGACGTCGAAGGTGGCGCCGTCATCGGCGCCGGTCCACGCGCCGCCGACACAGGCGTGGTGCGCCAGCAGGTCGGGATCCCTGAGAAGGCTCTTGAGGTCTGTTGCAGGCATCGGTCATCCTCCTTTCGGGTTCGGGCGCAGGCAAACACGGAGGGCGGGGCAATGTCCAGACGCGAGGACGGGATCGACTGGGACGACGCCTATGCGAACGCCGCCCACATCCCGGGTGCCGATGCCTATCCCGCGCGCTGGGCCGAGGCGGCGGCGGCGTTCCGGGCGCGTGCACGGGGCGAGACCGACCTGGCCTATGGCGACCATGCGCGCCAGCGCTTCGACGTCTTCCTGCCTGCCGGGCGGCCTGCGGGTCTGATGGTCTTCGTCCATGGCGGGTACTGGCTGCGCTTCGACAAGTCGCTCTGGTCGCATCTCGCGGCGGGCCCTGTTGCCCGCGGCTGGGCGGTGGCGCTGCCCTCCTACCGCCTGGCCCCCGAGGTCGCGATCGCGCAGATCACCGCCGACATTGCCGCCGCGCTGTCGGTGATGGCGCGGTTCGCCGCCGGGCCGATCGCGCTGGCCGGCCATTCCGCGGGCGGGCATCTGGTGGCGCGGATGATCTGCGAGGATGTGCCCCTGCCCGACTCCGTCGCCGCCCGGATCGCCCGCGTCGTGCCGATCTCGCCCGTCTCGGACCTGCGCCCGCTGATGCGGACGCGCATGAACGAGGCGTTCGGGCTGGACGATGCCACCGCCCGCGCCGAAAGCCTCGTCTGCCAGACGCCCCGCGCGGGCGTGCCGGTAAAGGTCTGGGTCGGCGCCGATGAACGCCCGGCCTTCCTCGACCAGGCGCGCTGGCTGGCCGAGGCCTGGCCTGGCACGGGCCTGCACGTGGCCGAGGGCCGACACCATTTCGACGTGATCGAGGGCCTCGCCGACCCCGACAGCCCGCTGACCGGGGCCGTCATCGGCGGCCTTGCCGGGGAAGGCGAGCGGAGCTGAGGCGTTGCGCCGGAGGGCGTCCGGTTTGCGGACGGGGCTGACACTCACCGTTGCAACACTGCAATGCCATCTGAGCTGCCAAGATGCGGTCGTCGTGATGCCATGACCGGCGAGGGCTGCGTATCGCGTGCTGTAGCCGGCTCGGAAAGCGAGCACTTGACATGTACAGAATTTTGTACTACATCCTTTTTCGTATCAGCATCTCGTATCAGCATCTCGTATCAGCATCTCGTATCAGCATCTCGTATCAGCATCTCGTATCAGCATCTCGTATCAGCATCTAGAATCACATGAACATAGTGACCTACACGGATGCGCGTAAGCATCTGAAAGAAGTCATGGATCATGCGATCCGTGATAAAACCGAAACCGTGATTACCCGTGCGGGCAGAGAGGCTGTGGTCGTTGTTGGAAAGGAAGAATGGGATGCGATTCAGGAAACGCTCTACCTTCTGACTTCCCCGGCCAATGCTCGACGCCTGCGGGAATCTATCGCCCAATTGGACTCTGGGCGAGGCGCAGAGCGAACCTTAGACGATGAAGTTGATATTCTCTGATCATGCTTGGCGGGACTACCTCTCCTGGCGTGATAGTGATGCTAAAGTTTTTGATCGGCTTAATGAGTTGATCAAAGAGACGAAGCGAACGCCCTTCAAAGGCAATGGAAAGCCGGAACCCCTAAAGGGCGATCTCAGTGGGTGGTGGTCTCGAAGGATCACAAAAGCGGACCGATTAGTCTACCGAGTATCTGGAAGCGGAGAAAGCCAGGCATTGGAGATCGCACAATGCCGGTACCACTACTGAAGAAAAGGCCGCTGATGCGGCCTTTTCTATTTGGGTAAATCCAATTCGTCGAATGCGCAGAACCCCACTTCATGGGCATATTGAATGGCAAATTTGGGCTCACCCCACCAGAATACACACCGCTCTCCCGTCTCCGGCCTACCGCCCGAACCCCGCCAGTCCCTCGTAATCCATCGCCTCCAGCACCGGCAGCATCACCTCGCGGCCCGCGCCGCGCGCCTGCACGAGAATCCGGTTGTCCACCAGCGTCGTCAGTTCCCCGTCCTGGTCGACGAATTTCTGCCGCCCCACCCGCACGATCTCGCCCGCCGCGCCCATCAGCATCGGGTTGCCGAACATCGCCCCCATCGCCCCCACCATCGGGTTGTCGGCCATCAGCGTGACGACAAAGCTCGCGTCGCCGTTCGCATAGGTCGCCTCGGCCCCGGTGCCGCCCCCCATCATGGCAAGCCCGGCGTTCATCTGGGTGTCGATCTCGCGTGTCCAGCCCTCGGGCGCAGGCGGCAGGAACGCGGTCAGCCCCTCGGCCTTCATCGCCTGCATCCGCTGCTGGGCGAAGGCCAGTTCCTCCAGCGCCAGCTTGACGTCCCCCGCCTCGTAGGCCTCGGTCGCGCCGGTCAGCGCGTCGGTCACCTCGTCGGCCAGCACCGGGGCGGCGGGCACAAGGGCAAGGGCGGCAAGGCAGGCAAGGCGTTTCATGGGGCTCCTCCGGGTCCGGGTCGCGGCCAGCCTGGCACCGTCCCGCAAAGGTATCAAGCGCGGCCGAAGCGCGCCCGCCAGCAGGGCAGGGGATCGCCCGGCGCGGACCGCGCCTCGTAGACCCCCCGCGCGATGGCCCGCGCCAGGCAGCAGGCCGCCGCATGGCCCAGGAACAGCGCGTCCACGTCCGGGTCGGCCAATGCCCGCGCCCCCGTGGCCGCGGCGAACACCAGGTCGCCGTCGAATGGCGTGTGGCTCGGCACCAGCGCGCGGGCCATCCCGTCATGGGCTGCCACCGCCAGCCGCGTCGCCTGCGCCTGGCTCAGCGCCGCATCGGTCGCCACGATGGCGATGGTGGTGGCTTGCCCGGGCCCCAGCTTGGTCACAGGCGCGGCGAACGGGTCGTGCCGCCCCGCGCCCAGCCCGCCGAACTCGCCACCCATCTCCCACGGTGCCGCCCAGAACTCCGGCCCGCCCCCCATCACCGCCGAGCCGACCGCGTTCACCGCCACCAGCGCGCCCACGGTGATCCCGTTCTCCAGCACGACCGAGGCCGAGCCGAGCCCCCCCTTCAAGTCCGCCGTCGTCGCGCCGAACCCCGCCCCGGCGCTGCCCAGCGCCACATCCTCGCCCGCCGCCGCCAGCGCCGCGCGCCCCAGCCGCCCATAGGGGTTCTCGCCCCACTGCTTTTCGCCGCCGTTCAACAGGTCGAACAGGATCGCGCCTGGCACGATCGGAACAAGCTGGCCTCCCACCTCGAACCCGCGCCCCATCGCGCGCAACCCGTCCGCCACGCCTGACGCGGCATCCAGCCCGAAGGCCGAGCCACCCGCGAGCACCATTGCGTCCACCCGCTGCACCAGCCGGTCGGGCGCCAAGAGGTCGGTCTCGCGCGTGCCCGGCGCGCCGCCCATCACATGCACCCCGGCGACGAAGGGTCCCTCGCCGACCAGCACGCTGACGCCGGTCTTCACCCGCGCGTCTTCCGCCTGGCCCACCTTCAGCCCTGCGACATCCGTGATCAGGTTCCTAGGTCCCGGCCGCATTCCCATGCCCTTCTTCTGGCCCGAAATATCCCGGGGGGTCGCCGCGCCTGCGGCGACGGGGGCAGCGCCCCCATGCCGGTCAGATACAGCGCCCGCCATCCACCTCCAGTGCGACGCCGGTGATCATCGCCGCCTCGTCCGAACACAGGAAGCACGCCGCGTTGCCCATGTCCCCGGGCGTCGAGAACCGGCCCAGCGGGATCGTGGACAGGAACCTCGCCCGCGTCTCGGGCGTGTCCTCGCCCATGAAGCTTTTCAGCAGCGGCGTCTCGCCCGCCACCGGGCAGATCGCGTTGACCCGCACGCCATGGGGGGCCAGTTCCACCGCCATCGCCTTGGTCGCGGTGATCATCCAGCCCTTGGACGCGTTGTACCAGTTCAGCCGCGGCCGCGGCGACAAACCGGCGGTCGAGGCCACGTTCAGGATCGCCCCCGCGCCATTGCCCTTGAAATGCGGCACCAGATGCCGCGCGGTCAGGAACACCGACTTGGCGTTGACCGCCAGCACCCGGTCGAATTCTTCCTCGCTGACCATCTCCATCGGCTGCGGTAGGTGGGTGATGCCGGCGTTGTTCACCAGGATGTCCAGCCGCCCGAACACCGCCAGCGCCGTGTCGGCCATGCCCTTCACCGACAGGTCGTCCGCCACGTCCACCACCTGCGCCAGACCGCCGATCTCCTTGGCCACGGTCTCTGCCGCCGCCACGTTGATGTCGGCCACCATCACCCGCGCGCCCTCGGCCGCGAATTTGCGCGCGATCCCCGCGCCGAACCCCGATCCGCCGCCCGTGACGATCGCCGTCCTGCCGTCCAGTCTCATGCCGCGTCCTCCCTCAGCCATGCCGCACCGCCACCGTCTTCAGCACCGAAAACCCATAGAGCGCCTCGAACCCCTTCTCGCGGCCATGGCCCGACAGCCCCGTGCCGCCGAAGGGCAGTTCCACCCCGCCGCCCGCGCCGTAGTTGTTCACGAACACCTGCCCCGCGCGCAGGCTGCGCGCCAGCCGCAGCTGCCGCCCCCCGTCGCGCGACCAGACCGAGGCGACCAGCCCATAGGGCGTGCCGTTGGCGATCTCCACCGCCTCGGCCTCGTCCTCGAAGGGGATCACCGCCTGAACCGGGCCGAAGATCTCCTCCTGCGCCAGCCGGTGCGCGGGCGGCACGCCCGCCAGCAGCCTTGGCGCCACGTAATGCCCACCCGCGGGGGCGTTGCCCACGATCCGCCCCTCGGCGGCGGTTTCCAGGTCGGCCCCCAGCGCGATGTAGCCCTCGACGATCTGCTTCTGCCGGTCCGAGATCAGCGGGCCCACGTTCAGGTCGTCCAGCGCCGGTCCGACGCTCAGCGCGCGATAGCGTTCGGCCATCCGCGCCACCACCTCGTCATAGATCGGCCGCTCCACCAGGATGCGGGACGAGGCCGAACAGGTCTGCCCCGCGTTCTGGATGCCCGCATTCACCAGGAACGGCAGCGCCGCGTCCAGGTCGGCATCGGCGAACACCACCTGGGGCGACTTGCCCCCCAGTTCCAGCGTCACCGGCACCACGTTCTGCGCCGCAGCCGTCTGCACCAGCCGGCCGACGTTCAGCGAGCCCGTGAACGACAGGTGCTGCACCCCCGGATGGGCGGTCAGCGCGGCACCCACCTCATCGCCCAGACCGGGCACCACGTTCAGCGCGCCCGGCGGCAGCCCCGCCTCCTCGGCCAGTTTCGCAAAGGCCAGCGCCGTCAGGCAGGCTTCCTCGGCGGGTTTCAGCACGCAGGCGTTGCCCATCGCCAGCGCCGCGCCGACCGACCGGCCGATGATCTGCATCGGGTAGTTCCAGGGAATGATGTGGCCCGTGACCCCATGCGGCTCGCGCAGGGTAAAGACGGTGTAGCCATCCAGGTAGGGGATCGTCTCGCCCATCACCTTGTCGGCCGCGCCCCCATAGAATTCCATGTACCGCGCCAGCGCCAGCGCATCGGCCCGCGCCTGGGTCAGCGGCTTGCCCACGTCGGTCGCCTCGATTCCCGCCAGCTCGTCCGCGCGGCCCCGCACGAACTGCCCGATCCGCGCCAGGATGCGCCCCCGCTCGGCCGCACTCATCCGCCCCCAGGCGCCCCGCCGCGCCTCGGTTGCGGCGGCCACCGCGGCGTCGATGTCGGCCGCCGTCCCCCGCGCGATGTCCCCGATCACCTCGCCGGTCGAGGGGTTTTCCACGGGCAGCGTGCCGCCGCCCACCGGCGCCACCCAATGCCCGGCGATGAAGCAGCGGTCGGTGGGAAACCACAGCTCGCGGATGAAATCGGATGTCATGTCGGCACCTCCAGTTCCGGCGCGGCGGCCAGCAAGTCCTTGGTATAGGGATGTTCCGGCGCGCGCAGCACCTTTTCGGTCGGGCCGTGCTCGACGATCCGCCCCGCCTGCATCACCAGCACCCGGTCGGTGATCGCGCGCACCACATGCAGGTCGTGGCTGATGAACAGGTACGACAGCCCCAGCCGCGCCCGCAGGTCGGCCAGCAGGTCCAGGATCTGCGCCCTGACCCGCACATCCAGCGCCGACACCGCCTCGTCCAGCACGATCAGCTCGGGCCGGATGATCAGCGCCCGGGCGATGGCGATCCGCTGCCGCTGGCCGCCCGAGAATTCGTGGATGAACTTGTGCCGGTCCTCCGGCGACAGCCCGACCGAGTCCAGCGCCTCGGCCACCCTTGCATCCGCGTCTGCGGGCCGCCCGGTCAGGTGAAACGGCTCCGCGATCAGCCGCCCGACCCGGTGGCGCGGGTTGAAGCTGCCGTAGGGGTCCTGGAACACCACGTTCATCTTGCGCCTGAGGCCCTCGGGCATCCGCTGCCCAGCCTGCACCGCCTGCCCGTCCAGCCGGATCTCACCCGCCTGCAACGGCTCCAGCCCCAGGATCGCGCGGGTCAGGGTGGACTTGCCGCAGCCCGATTCCCCCACCAGCCCCACGCTTTCGCCCCGCCGGACCTCGAAGCTCACCCCGTCCACCGCGCGGAAGGGCAGGGGCCGCGAAAACAGCCGCGTCCGGGGCAGGGGATAGTCGCGCACCGCGCCCTGCACCTGCAACAGCGGGGTGTCGCCGGGCCGCGCCTCCGCGCCGGGGTGGTGGGCCGAGGCCTCGAACAGCGCCCGCGTATAGGGGTGGCGGCGCTCGCGCAGCACGTCGGCCACGGGCCCCTGTTCCACGATCTCGCCCGCCCGCATCACCGCCAGCCGGTCGGCCATCCCCGCCACCACCGCAAGGTCGTGGGTGATGAGCAGAAGGCCCATCCGCTCCTCCTCCACCAGCCCCTTCAGCAGGTCGAGGATGCGCGCCTGTGTGGTCACGTCCAGCGCCGTGGTGGGTTCGTCCGCGATCAGCAGTTGCGGGCGCAGCGCAATCGCCATGGCGATGCAGACCCGCTGCCGCTGCCCGCCCGAGAGCTCGTGCGGATAGCGTGTCAGCGGGAACCGTCCCTCGGGCAGTCCCACCCTGTCCAGCCGCCGCCGCGCCTCGCGCAGCGCCTCGCTCCGGCTGGCCGCGCGGTGGATCACCAGCGTTTCCGCCACCTGGTCGCCGATATTCTGCACCGGGTTCAGCGCCGTCATCGGCTCCTGAAAGATCATCCCGATCTGCCGCCCCCGCACGTCGCACAGCGCCGCCTCGGGCAGCGCCAGCAGGTCGGTCCCGTCCAGCGCCACCCGGCCCGAGGCCTTTGCCCCCGGCGGCAACAGCCCCATCACCGCCAGCGCCGTCATCGACTTGCCCGACCCCGACTCGCCCACCAGCCCGACGATCTGCCCCCGCTCGACGCCGAACGACACGCCCCGCAGCACCGGCGCGGCCCCGATGGCGACGCTCAGCCCCTCGACCGCGATCACCGCGCCGCCCTCCGCAGCCGCGGGTCCAGCGCGTCGCGCAGCCCGTCGCCCATCAGGTTCAGCCCCAGCACCATGAGAACGATGGCCAGCCCCGGCAGCACCGCCAGCAGCGGATGGGTGTAGATCATGGTTTGCGCCTCGGCCAGCATCCGGCCCCAGCTGGGCGTGGGCGGCTGCGCCCCCAGCCCGACATAGGACAGCCCCGCCTCGGCCAGGATCCCCAGGCTGAACTGGATTGTCCCCTGCACGATCAGCAGGTTGGCGATGTTGGGCAGGATGTGTTCCACGCTGATCCGCGCCCGCCCCTTGCCCGCCACCCGCGCGGCCAGCACGTAATCCAGCGTCCACAGGCTCAGCGCGCCGCCGCGCGTCACCCGGGCAAAGACGGGGATGTTGAAGATGCCGATGGCCAGGATCGCGTTCACCGCCGACGGCCCCAGCACCGCAGTAATCAGGATGGCGATGACCAGCGCCGGAAAGGCGAAGATCAGGTCGTTGCCCCGCATCACCACCTCGTCCAGCCACCCGCCCCGGTTGGCCGCCGCCAGCAACCCCAGCGGCACGCCCATCCCCATGCCGATGCCGACCGCCACCAGCGCCACCGCGATGGACGAGCGCGCGCCGACCATCAGCATCGACAGCATGTCCCGCCCGAACTGGTCGGTGCCCAGCGGATACGGCCCCCCCGGCGGGCGCAGCCGGTCGGCGATGTTCAGGGCGGCCACGTCATGGGGCATCCAGACCAGCGACACCGCCGCGGCCAGCAAGAACAGCCCCGACAGCACCCCGCCGACGATCAGTTGCGCCCTTCCGCTCATCGCCGCCTCAGCCGCGGGTCGACGGCGGCATAGGCCAGATCGACCACGAACGTCACCACGATTACCGCGAACACCAGCAGCATCACCACGCTTTCCACCACGATCAGGTCGCGCTGGGTGATCGCCTGAAAGATCAGCCGCCCCAGCCCCGGCAGGAAGAACACGTTCTCGATGATGATCGCGCCCGCCAGCAGGAAGGAGAACTGCAACCCCAGGATCGTCAGCACCGGGATCAGCGCGTTGCGCAACGCGTGCCGCCGTATCGCCTGCCCCTGCGTCAGCCCCTTGGCCCGCGCGCTGCGGATGTAATCCTGCCCCAGCGTCTCGATCAGCGCGGAGCGCATCACCCGCGCCAGGATCGCCGCCTGCGGCAGGGCCAGCGCCACCGCCGGCAGGGTCAGCGCCTTGATCCCCGCCAGAAAGCCCCCCTCCCAGCCCGGGAACCCGCCCGCGGAAAACCAGCCCAGCTTCACCGCAAAGACCAGAACCAGCAGCATCGCGAACCAGAAGTTCGGCACCGCGATCCCCAGCTGCGTCGCCCCCATCACCGCCAGATCGACCGGCCCGCCCCGCCGCGCCGCCGCCCACAGCCCCACCGGCAGCGCGATCGCCGTGGACAGCGCCAGCGCATAGCCCGCCAGCGGCAGCGACACCCCCAGCCGCTGCACCACCAGATCGGCCACCGGCACGCGATAGGTGTAGGACAGCCCGAAATCCCCGGTCAGCATGCCCGACACCCAGTCTAGATACCGCGCCCAGAGCGACCCGGTCAGGCCCAGCTCCTCGCGCAGCGCGGCCACCGTCTCGGGCGCCGCGTTCAGCCCCAGCATGTAGGCCGCCGGATCCCCCGGGATCACCTCGATCACCGCGAATATCACCACGCTCGCCGCCAGCAGGCTGAGCGCAAGCGAAACAAGGCGCGAAAGGGCATAGCGCAGCATGGCCCGAATCCTAGGAACTCGCGAGGCCCCGCGCCACAGGAATTCCCCGCTTGTCCGGCGCCGCGGTTCGGCTATCCTGCGCGCGGGCCGCGTGGCGATGGCGTCGCCGCGGGGGCGGATCGCCCCGATGGCCCGGCGCGAGATGCGCCAGACTCCTGTACGCCGGGAACCCCTTGCGGCCCGGCGTCCAACCCCCCGGGCCCACCCTTCGGAGGACCCGATGACCCGACCCGACTTCTACCGCTTTCACAACGGCGACAAGGTGCCGCTGCCATTTTCGGCCGCGGAATACGACGCCCGCCTGATGGGGCTGCGCACCGCGATGGACGCCACCGGCGCCGAGGTGGTGGTGCTGACCTCGATGCAGAACATCGCCTATTACTCGGGCTTTCTCTATTGCAGCTTCGGCCGGCCCTACGCGCTGGTCGTCACCGCCTCGACCTCGGTCACGATCAGCGCAGGCATCGACGCGGGCCAGCCCTGGCGGCGCTGCCACGGCGACAACCTGACCTACACCGACTGGGCGCGCGACAACTTCTGGCGCGCGGTCGCCCATGTGGCGGGCGAGGGCCGCGCCGTGGGCTACGAGGGCGACCACCTGACGCTGGTGCAGAAGGCGAAACTCGACAGCTTCCTGAAACCGCGCACGGCCATCGACATCGCGCCCGCCACGATGCAGCAGCGGATGCGCAAGAGCCCCGCCGAGATCGAGCTGATCCGCGCCGGCGCCGCCGTGGCCGACGTGGGCGGCTATGCGATCCGGGATGCCGTCAGGGAAGGCACGCGGGAAATCGACGTGGCGATGGCGGGCCGCGACGCGATGGAACTGGAAATCGCGCGCCGCTTCCCCGATGCCGAATACCGCGACACCTGGGTGTGGTTCCAGTCGGGGCTCAACACCGACGGCGCCCACAACCCGGTTACCGCGCGCAAACTCGAACGCGGCGACATCCTGTCGCTGAACACCTTCCCGATGATCTCGGGCTACTACACCGCGCTTGAACGCACCATGTTCGTGGGTCAGGTGGACCCGGCCAGCCTTGAAATCTGGCAGGCCAACGTCGCCGCCCACGAATACGGCATGTCGCTGCTGAAACCGGGGGCGACCTGCGCCGAGGTGACCCACAAGGTCAACGCCTTCCTTCAGGACCGCGACCTGCTGCAATACCGCAGCTTCGGCTACGGCCACAGCTTCGGCGTGCTCTCGCACTACTACGGCCGCGAGGCGGGGCTCGAGCTGCGCGAGGACATCGACACCGTTCTGGAACCCGGCATGGTGATCTCGATGGAACCGATGCTGACGATCCCGCAGGGCCAGCCCGGTGCGGGCGGCTACCGCGAACACGACATCCTGATCGTGACCGGCGATGGGGCGGAGAACATCACCGGATATCCCTACGGGCCCGATTTCAACGTGGTGGGCTGATGTTCAGCGCTGCTCCATCAGCGCGCGGGTCCGGGCGACGATGATCGGCAGCGCGACCGTGAGGACCAGCAGGCGAAAGATGTGGTGCGCGGCCACATAGGCGGGGTCGGCGTCCAGAAGCAGCGACATCGCCATCATCGTTTCCAGCCCGCCCGGGGCAAAGGCGATCAGCGCGGTCAGCATCGGCAGGCCCAGCACCTGCGCGACAAGCGCCGCCGCCGCGAGTGAGATCGCGGCGGCGAACAGGGTCAGCAGGCTGGACGCGCCCAGCGCCTGCCAGACCATGCGCGGCGTGATCCCGGCAAAGCGGGTGCCGATCAGCGTACCCATCACGGTGAAGGCCGGAATCGACGCCCAGGCGGGCATCGTCCCCTCGATCGTGCCGGTCGCATGGCCAAGTCCCGAAACCGCCATGCCGCCCAGCAGCAGCGCGGCGGGCACCCTGAGGCGCTGAAAGGCAAGACCCGTCAGCACCGCGGCGGCGACAAGCGGGACAAGCACCACAAGCGTCATCGGCGCAGGGCCGGGGGGCAGCAGGGGCAGATCGCCCTCGCCCAGCAGCGGCGCGACGAAGGGCACCACCAGGGTCAGCGAGAGCACCCTCAGCGTCTGGATCATGGTGACCCGCGGCAGGTCGGCCCGGACATCGGTCGAGAGGCTGAGGACATAGCTGAGATGGCCCGGCGTTGCGGTCAGCAGCGCGCTCATCCGATCGAAACCGAAAAGCCGCTCCAGCAGGCGCGCACCGAACAGCAGGATCGCCAGAACCACGACGGCCAGCAGCGCCAGGCTGAGCGGCCAGCGGGCGGCGGTCGCGACCGCCTCGGGGGTGACGCCAGCGCCCATGTTCACGCCGATCGCGACGAAGCACGCATCACGCAGCCTGGCGGGCATCGTCACCGGCACGCCCCCCAGCGCCAGCAGGGTGACGGTCAGCGCGGGCCCCGTCAGGAACGGGGCGGGCACGCCCAGAAGCGTGGCGAGCACTGCGCCGGCGGCGCCGGCAGCCAGGGTGAGAAGCGTGGAGACCATGGGTCGATCCGGCAAGCGTCGGGTCAGTCGGCCCGCCCATCAACCGCAGGACCGGGATGGAAGTCAATTCGCTGCGGCCGGGCAGGGACCCTGCGCCCCCGGCGGTAATCGATTCGGTCGAGGGATGTTGACTCGCGCACCGTGCTGTCGCATCGCGATGGCGAACCCAGTTCCAGGGAGATTTGAGATGAAGATTGCGATGGTGGGCACGGGCTATGTCGGGCTCGTTTCCGGCGTTTGTTTTTCCGATTTCGGACACGAGGTCATTTGCGTCGACAAGGATCCGCGCAAGATCGAGATGCTCGAGAAGGGCCAGGTGCCGATCTTCGAGCCCGGTCTTGATACGGTGATGGCGAAGAACGTGGCCGCGGGCCGGCTGTCCTTCACCGGCGATCTCGCCGCGGCGGTGGACGGCGCCGATGCGGTCTTCATCGCGGTCGGTACGCCGACGCGGCGCGGCGACGGCCATGCGGACCTGACCTATGTGATGGCCGCCGCCGAGGAAATCGGCCGGGCGCTGACGGGTTATGCGGTGGTGGTGACGAAATCCACCGTGCCGGTGGGCACCAACCGGCAGGTCGCCGCGACGGTGCGCGCGGCCAATCCCGCGGCCGAGTTCGACGTGGCCTCGAACCCCGAATTCCTGCGCGAGGGTGCTGCGATCGACGATTTCATGCGGCCCGACCGCGTCGTGGTCGGCGTCGAGTCCGAGCGGGCGCGCGGGGTCATGGCCGACATCTACCGCCCCCTGTTCCTGCGCGAGTTCCCGGTAGTCTATACCGATCTCGAGTCGGCCGAGATGATCAAGTACGCCGCGAACGCCTTTCTCGCGACCAAGATCACCTTCATCAACGAGATGGCGATGCTGTGCGAGAAGGTCGGCGCCGACATCAAGGCGGTGTCCAAGGGCATGGGGCTGGATGGCCGGATCGGCAACAAGTTCCTGCACGCGGGCCCGGGCTATGGCGGGTCGTGCTTTCCCAAGGACACCCAGGCGCTGGCGCGCATCGGGCAGGATTTCGCCTCGCCCTGCGCGATCACCGAGACGGTCATCGCGGTCAATGACAGGGTGAAACGGCGGATGATCGACAAGGTGGTCGATCTGTGCGGCGGGTCGGTCAACGGCAAGGCCATCACAGTGCTGGGCGTGACCTTCAAGCCCAACACCGACGACATGCGCGAGGCGCCGTCGCTGACCATCGTGCCGGCGCTGGTGGGGGGCGGGGCCAGGGTGCGCGTGGTCGACCCGCAGGGCCGGCGCGAGGGAGGGCATCTGCTGCCCGGTGTCGAGTGGGCGGACGATCCCTATGCCGCGGCCGAAGGGGCGGATGCGCTGGTGATCCTCACCGAATGGAACGAGTTCCGCGGGCTCGACCTGGCGCAGATGGCACGCGCCATGGCCACGCCGCGGATCGCGGATCTGCGCAACATCTATCCCGTCGAGGACGTGCGCGCGGCCGGGTTCGAGGCCTATGTCGCGGTCGGACGTCGCGGTTTTGGCCTGGAGGCCTGAGGCGCATGGGTCACAGCCTGCCGGATGACATCTTCTTCGTGCTGTCGAAGATCGTCTGGGGGCTGGTGCGTGCCGACAGCGTGCTGGCACTGCTGATGGCGGCGGCGCTTTGGGCGCTGTGGTCCGGCCGCCCGGAGCTTGGCCGGGCGCTTGTCACGGCAGCGGCGCTGGGCTGGGGGGCGATCGTCCTCAGCCCGCTTGCCAACACGATGTTGCGCGGGATCGAAAGCCGTCATCCCGTGCCGCAGATCGCCGGGCCGGTGGCCGGGATCGTGGTTCTGGGCGGCGCCGAGGATCCGGTCGGAACGCTGGCCTGGGGTCCGCCCTCGCTGAACGAGGGGGGCGAGCGGTTCTTCGCCGCGCTGGAACTGGCGCGGCTCTATCCCGATGCACCGGTGATGTTCACCGGCGGCAGCGGGCGGCTGAAGCGCGCGGACCTGCCCGAGGCCGAGGTGGCGCGCCGCGTGCTGACCAGCGCGGGACTTGACCCCGCGCGGCTGATCCTCGAAGGCGCCTCGCGCAACACCGCCGAAAATGCACGGCTGGGCAGGGCGCTGGCCCCGGCCCGCGCGGGCCGGTGGCTTCTGGTGACCAGTGCCTTTCACATGCCCCGCGCGGTCGAAACCTTCTGCGCTGCGGGCTGGACCGGCCTTGTGCCCTATCCCGTCGATTTCCGCAGCCATCCGGGGCTGGGCCTGCGCTGGGCACCGGCGGAATCCATCCAGACCTTCAACCTCGCTCTGCACGAATACCTGGGTCTTGCCGTCTACCGTGCCACGGGCCGGGCCGTGCGCCCGCTGCCCGAGGCTTGCCTGGCGCGGCCATAGCCCTTCCGTCCGGCCGTCAGACTGCATAAAAGGGCGCCATGCCGGTGACCCTTTGCAACCTGACCGACCTCCCGGATCTCGAATTTGACGAGATCATCGACGTCCGTTCGCCTGCGGAATACGCCGAGGACCACATTCCCGGCGCGCTATCGCTGCCCGTGCTGTCCAATGAGGAACGCGCGCGCGTCGGCACGATCTACACCCGCGAAAGCCCGTTCAAGGCCCGCAAGATCGGCGCGGCGCTGGTCGCGCGGAACGCGGCGCATCACATCGAGACGGCACTGGCCGACCGCCCGAAAAGCTGGCGCCCGCTGGTCTATTGCTGGCGCGGCGGGCAGCGGTCTGGGTCGTTCGCGCTGATCCTGCGCCAGATCGGCTGGCGGGCGGATACGGTCGAGGGCGGGTGGCGCAGCTACCGGCAATTGGTGCAGGCGGCGTTGTACGACACGCCCTGGCCGTCGCCCGTCGTGATGCTCGATGGCGATACGGGCACGGCCAAGACTGAGGTTCTGGGGCTTCTGGCGGCGGCGGGCGTGCAGGTGATCGACCTGGAAGGGCTGGCCAACCACCGTGGCTCGTTGTTCGGGGCGATGGAGGGCGGGCAGCCCGCGCAGAAGGGGTTCGAGACGGCGCTGGCGATGGCGCGGGCGGCACTGGATCCCGCGCGCCCCGTGGTGGTCGAGGCCGAGTCGAGCAAGATCGGCCGGATCGGCCTGCCGCCCGCGCTGTGGGAGGCGATGAAGGCCGCGCCCCGGCTGGAACTCTCCGCGCCGCTGGACGCCCGCGCGGCCTATCTGGCGCGACGCTACCGCGACCTGACCGAGGATCCCGCACGGCTGGTTGCCACCATCGAGGCACTGGCCCCCCAGCACCCGCGCGAGCGGATCGAGGCGTGGCGGGCGCTGGCCGCGGCGGGCGCGTTCGAGGCGCTGGCGGCCGGGCTGATGGCGGATCACTACGACCTCCGCTATGCCCGCCAGCGCGCCCGGTTCGACGACCGCCCCCTGCGGCAGGTCCGGCTTGACCGGCTGGACCCCGATGCGCTGGCCGCGGCCCTGCCGGGGATCGTCGCGGAGATCGCGGCGCTCAGTCCAGCCTGATCTGCGGCAAATCCTTGAACTGGCGCATGAACTTGCGGTCGATATGGTCCTTCCAGCGCCAGACCAGGGCGCCTTCCAGGCGCCAAGAAAAACGGTCGGCCGCGGCGCGTTTGCCGCCCATCGAGATCAGCTTGAGATAATCCTTCTGTGGCCGGTAGGCGCGCAGCCGCCCGCCCGTCGCCGCGGCGCGCAGGTTCGCCAGCAGGACGGGCGCCTCGCGCACTGCGTAGACCCCGGCCTTGGGCCGCGGCGCGTGCGAGAGATGGGCGCAGTCGCCAACGGCGAAGATGTGCGGATCGTTGACCGAGCGCAGGTGCCGGTCGACCGTCACGAAGCCGTCGGTCAGGTACAGCCCGGTTCGGGTCAGCCAGCCCTGCGGCCGCGCACCCGCCGCGCCGATCACCAGCCCCGTCGGGATCGTCCTGCCCGACGCAAGGCGCACGTCCCCGGCGGTGACCTTGGCCACCCCGGCACCGGTGCACAGCGTGACCCCCTGGGCAGCGATCTGGTCCATGAGCGCGGCGCGGGCCCCCGCGCGCACATCGCGCACCACCGTGTCGGCGGCGTCGATCAGGGTGATCTCGGGCGCCTGCCCCGCCACGGCCAGCCGGTGCCGCGCGGCCAGCGCGATCTCGACCCCGGCGACGCCCGCGCCGATCACGGCGACGCGGGGCACGGCCTCTCCGGCTGCCGTCCGCGCGACGAAATCCTCCCAGCGGTTGGCGAAGGCGCCCAGCGGCTTGGCGGGCACCGCGTGATCGGCAAATCCCGGCAGGCCGGGCAGGTCCGAGGTGATGCCGATATCGATGGACGCAAGGTCATATCGGATCGGCGGGTGCCCTGGCACATGGATCAGCCGCGCGGCGCGGTCGATCCCCTCGGCCCGGCCGATCACCAGCGCAGCGCCCGCATGCCGCGCCAGCGGGACAAGGTCGATTTCCAGCGCGTCGCGGGTGTAGTGCCCGGCGATCAGCCCCGGCAGCATCCCCGAATAGGGCGCCGTCGGGCCGGGATTGATCAGCGTCAGCCGCACGCCCGGAACCGGCCGCATCCCCCAGGACCGCAGCACCAGCGCATGGGTGTGGCCACCGCCGATCAGGACGATATCGCGGGGCGGCGGCAGGGCGGAGTTCATGGGGCTTTGCCCCCACCGCTCAGGGCGCGCACCAGCCGCCCTGCCAGTCATCGGTGGCGCGAAACAGCGCGCGGCGGTGGCCCAGCGTTGCCAGGTGCAGCGTCTCGATCTCGGCAAGGACGCCGCGCAGCACGCAGAAGGCATGCGCGGCCGGGTCCGCGATGTGATCGCCCGGTTCGGGGATCGGGGCGCCCGGGGCGGGCCGCCCGCCATAAAGCGCCCGGGCCGCCCCCGGCAGCGCCTGCCACAGCGGCGCGACGGCCTCGCCTGCCAGCACCTGGAACCGGGCGCGCAGCCTTACTTGCAGCCGCAGCGCCGGATCCCAGACCAGCAGGCTCGCCCGGGGCTCGGCGCTCAGTTCCGACACCTTGGCCGAACGGCGGTCGGCGAAGATCTCGACCCGGGGCGGGTCGCGCCGGGCCTCGCGCAGCACGACCATCCGCGCCTCGGCCCCGTCGCGCCCCGAGGTCGCCAGCACCGGGTGGCGGGCCGGCGCGTCGCGGTCGGTGGCGCCGCGCGCAAGCAGGGTCCAGACCGTGTCAAGCGTTCCGGACAGCGTCGTCAGGGGGTCAGTCATAGCCCGTCATCTCCAGATAGCCGCGGCCCTGGTGGCTGCCGCTGATGGTGACGGGGCCTTCCCAGTAGGCCACGGTCGTGTCCATCCAGGCCGCATCCTGCACCGCCTCGATGATGACATCGAGCCCGCGTTCGGGCAATGCGATGCGCCAGTGGACCGGGATCTCGCGCCCCGCGACCCGGACGGTGGCGCGCGGCTCGAACGTGACCGACCCCGGGGCCAGCGGCGTTGCGGTGCCGTCGGGCGCGATCCAGGTGCCGGTGGTATAGTCGCCGTCCTCGGCACGCAGGCGGAAGGCCATCAGCTTGTCGCCGCCCGCCAGGTGCAGCGAAACCCAGTCCCAGCCCTGTTGATCGGCGGCCAGCGGCTGGCTGGACCATTCCCGGTCGAGCCACGCCTCGCCCGTCACCTCGACCGGGCCATCGGGCAGGGTCAGGGTGCCTGTGACGCGGTAGAAGGGCTGGGAGTAGTAGTAACTGGCGTTGCCGCGGTCCGATTTCACCGAATAGCCCCGGTCGCCATGCAGCACCAGTGGCCCCTGGGCATCCAGCGTCAGGGCATAGGCGAACTCGGTGCCGCTGGCGGTCAGCCCCAGCGCCGCATAGGGATCGGACCCCGGCGCCGCTCTGCTGTCCATCCGCCATTCGTCGATCCAGGCCGCGAAGGGGTCGGTCGTGACGCCCGCCTGGCCCGTGCCGCCGCGGCCAAGCCGTTCGGCGTGGAAATGGCCCCCGGGCGTTGTCAGCCCCGCATGCCCCATCCAGGCCTGCGCGGTCTGCCAGCCCTCGCCCGGGTTGCCCGGCGCCAGCGCGCTGCGAAACAGCGTCCACTGGATGCCATAATCCCGCCCGTCCGCGCCGGTCAGGTTGGCGGTCAGGTACCACCATTCGATGCGGAACTCCGGATGCGCACCGTGGTCTCGCGGAAAGGCCAGGTTTTCGCCGCGCCGGGGCAGGGTATAGCCGTCCGTGGTCTGCCCCAGCCCGGCAAAGCCCTGCGCCTGTGCGGACAGCGGCAGGAGGATCGCGAGGATCAGCGCCCTAGCGTTCATCGGCAAAGACCTTCACAAGCGTTGCGGGTTCGATCCGGGCCAGCCGCCAGGCGGGCCAGGCCGCGGCCAGCCCGCCCGCAGCCAGTGCCAGCACGGCAAGCCACAGCCAGTCGGCCGGAAAGACATGCATCGGCAGCCGCCAGCCGAAGGCCGCGACATTCACCACCGCCAGCAGCACCCACGCCAGGATCAGCCCCACCGGCACCGCCAGCATCATGGTCAGGGCGGCCAGCAGCATGGCGCGGATCAGCTCAAGCCGGGCCAGTGCGGCGCGCGTCAGCCCCAGTGCCCAGACCGGGGCAAGCTGCGGCAGGCGCATGCTCGACAGCGTCAGAAGACTGGTGAACATGGCAAAACCTGCGACACCCATGGTCAGCACGTTCAGCGCCGCGGTGACGGCGAAGGTGCGCTCGAACACCTTCAGCGAGATATCCTTGACCGCCTGCTGGTCGATCATGTTGTCCGCGGGCAGGCCGAAGTCCTGCACCAATGCCGTGCGCAGGTCGGCCACGGCGGCGGGGTCGGTTCGGATCGCATGGCGGCGGCGGTCAAGGTCGGGGAATTGCGCCACCAGGTCGGCCACCCCGATGATGACCTGCCCGCGCGGGTTGCCGTAGTCGGAATAGACGCCCACCAGCGGCCGCACCGCGCCGCCCGGGAGCGGCACCGGATCGCCCAGCGACAGGCCTTCGCGGCGCCAGAGCTGTTCGTTGACGATGGCGCCCTCGGCGCGGGCCAGCCGCGCCCAGACATCGGGGTCGGCCAGCAGCATCGGCCAGTTGTCGGAATAGGTGCGGTGATCGGCGACGCCGTAGATTTCCGCGGTCTGGCCCAGGACCGGCCCCTCGACCCTCCAGATCGGCAACAGCGCGTCGACTTGGGGTTCCAGCCAGGCGCGCAGGCGGGTGGCCTCCTCCTCGGTCCGTGCGGTGACGTAAAGTTCGGACGGCAGGCGTTGGTCCAGCCATTTGGTGAAGGTTATCCGGAAGCTCGCCACCATCGTGCCCACGCCGATATTGGCCGACAGCGCCAGCATCAGCGCCATCAGCGCCAGCGACAGGCCGGGCAGTTGCTGGCGGGTATCGGCCCAGAACCATTGCGGCAGGGCGCGGCGGGCAAGCCGTTCGGCCCCCGCCAGCGCCAGCGCCAGCGCGCCGGGCAGGGCAAGGGCCGCCGACAGCAGCAGCGCGCCCAGCAGCACGAAACCGCCCACGATGCCCCGCCCGTAGACGCCCGCGATCACTGCGACCACGGCCAGCCCCGCCGCCAGTGCGGCAAGCCCGGCAAAGCCCCGTGCCGAGGCCATCGCCCAGGCCCGGGGCTGGGCGGGCGCCAGCAGCGGAAGCCGCCAGAGCCGCCAGAGGCTTTGCGCCGCCGCGACGCCCGCGCCGACCAGCGCGATGGCCAGTCCGCCCAGCCACCATTCCGGGCGCAGCGACAGCGACCCCGACAGCGTCGCGCCGTAAAGACCGCGCAGGGTGGCGGCCACGTCCGGCAACAGGGCGGCGGCGATGACATAGCCCAGCCCGATACCGATCAGGCCGGCCACCAGCGCCAGCAGCATCACCTCGACCGCCAGCAGCCCCACCAGCGTCCGAAGTGGCAGGCCGAGCGCGCGCAGGGTGCGGAACATCGGGCGGCGCTGTTCGAAGGCGAGGCCAATCGCGGAATGGACGATGAAGAGGCCCACTGCGAAGGACAGGAAGCCGAAGGCCGTCAGGTTCAGGTGGAAGCTGCCGGTCAGTTCCGCCACGTCCGCCGTTTCCTGCGGCGCGCGGCGTTCCAGCCCCGGCGCGACCTGTTCCAGCGGCGTCCGGCCCAGCGGCTGGTCCGGGGCCAGCAGCAGGCGAGAGACCTGCCCCTCGGCCCGCATCAGCGCCTGAGCGATGCCGATATCCATGATCAGCATCCCCGGCGCGATGCCTTCGGCCGCGGCGAGGCGGGGCAGGCCCTCGGCACCGTCCAGTTCGGCCACGGTTTCGGGGGCGCCAAAGGCAAGCCCGGGGGAGGTGATGAAATCGGTGATCTCGCCGCTTTCCGACACCGGAGGCGGCAGCGCGCCCGCAGGCGCGGTGAAAGGGTCGATGCCGTAGACCTGCACCGAGCGGCCCGCATGGCTCCAACGGCCCTCGACCAGCGGCGACACCAGCCAGCCCGCCCGCCTGAGCGCGACGAACACTTCTTGCGGCAGGCGCTGGCCGTCGGCGGCTGCAAGGCTTTCCAACTGGTCCTGGCCCAGAACCTGTGCCGCGCGGTCATAGCTTGCCCGCGCCTCGGCATTGATCGCCTGAACCCCGGACCACAGCGCCGTCGCCAGCGCCAGGCCCATCAGCAGGCTGGCAAGTTGCAGCGGGTGGCGGCGCCAGTGCGACAGCAGGGCGGACAGGGCGGTGCGGCGCATCACGCCAGCCGCCCGCCGGAAAGATGCACCCGGCGCGACAGCCGGGCGGCCAGCCGCGGCGAATGGGTGACCATCAACAGCCCGGCCCCCGCCTCGGCCACAAGCTCCAGCATCAGGTCGAGCACCGCATCGCCGGTGGCCTCATCAAGGTTTCCGGTGGGCTCGTCGGCCAGGATCAGCGCAGGACGCGCGGCCAGCGTGCGGCCGATCGCGACGCGCTGCTGCTGACCGCCCGACAATTGTTCGGGATAGCGGTGCATCAGATCCGCAAGCCCCAGCCGCCCGGCCAGCGTGGCGATGCGGCCGGGGTCGTCGCTGCCCTTGAGACGGGCCTGGAAGGCCAGGTTGGCCGCCACGCTCAGCGAGGGAATCAGATTGAACTGCTGGAACACCAGTCCCACGGCGTCGCGGCGCAGCGCGGCCAGCGTCGCGTCGTCGGCCCGCGTCAGGTCACGCCCCGCGACCTCGATGCGGCCGGACTCGGCCCGGTCCAACCCGGCGCACAGATGCAGCAGCGTGCTCTTGCCTGAGCCCGACTCGCCGGTCAGCGCCACGGTCTCGCCCGCGTTCATCGCAAGGTCGATGCCGCGCAGCACCTCGACCCGGGTGCTGCCGCTGACATAGGCCTTGCCGACCGACTGGAGTGATAGAAGCATTTCGGTGCGCCCTCCGCCGGGCGTATCTAGCGCGGCGAGGGGCCGGGGACACCCCGCCCGATGCGGACGAGGTGCCGCAGCGGACCTAGTCGAAGGCGGTTCCCGGTCTGATGCCCAGCTTCTTGAAGACGATGGCCGCGGGGCAGAACCCGGTGACCGAGCTTTGCATCATGTTCACGCCCACGAAGGCGGTGAAAAGATACCACCAGGGCGACACAAAGGTGCCAAGGGCCAGCGACAAGAGGATCATGCAGCCTGCGAACATCATCACGGCGCGGTCGAGCGTCATCGGGATCTCCTTTCCGGGGAATCGGGCCGCGTCGGCCCCATCGCCGAGAGGATAGGACGGGCGATATACAAATTCAAGAAATTGAATGTCATCGTGCAACCGCCCTCGTCAAGTCTGCGCGATATTGCCGGTTTGTCTTTTGGGCAAAGTCCTGTATCTCGGCGCCGACCCTCCCGGGCCCGGCGTTTTGCCGGGTGCTGCCGTTCCGGGCCAGTTTTCCGGACCAAACACACTCCAGACCGTCCGGCACCACCGGGTGCAGCGGCGTCCGCCAGGGAATTGACCATGAAAGCACTCTACGCCTATCGCGACCAGTGGACCGGCAACGTTCGCGGCGACATCTTGGCGGGTCTCGTGGTGGCGCTGGCGCTGATCCCCGAGGCGATCGCGTTCTCGATCATCGCGGGCGTCGACCCCAAGGTGGGGCTTTACGCGTCCTTCTCGATTGCCGTGATCGTGGCGATCACCGGCGGGAGGCCCGGCATGATCTCGGCCGCGACGGCGGCGACCGCGGTGCTGATGGTGACGCTGGTCAAGGAGCACGGGCTGCAATACCTGCTGGCCGCGACGGTGCTGGCGGGGCTGATCCAGATCGGCGCGGGGCTGGCGCGGCTCGGCCACCTGATGCGCTTCGTCTCGCGGTCTGTCATCACCGGGTTCGTCAACGCGCTGGCGATCCTGATCTTCCTGGCGCAGGTGCCCGAACTCGTCGGCGTGACCTGGGTAACCTATGTCATGGTCGCGGCGGGGCTGGCGATCATCTACCTCTTCCCGCTGCTGACGACCGCCGTGCCCTCGCCGCTGGTCACCATCGTCGTGCTGACGGCGCTAACGATGGCGCTGGGGCTCGACGTGCGCACCGTGTCGGACATGGGCGCGCTGCCCGACACGCTGCCGGTGTTCCTGATCCCCGACATTCCCCTGACTCTGGAAACGCTGCAGATCATCCTGCCCTATTCCATCGGCGTGGCCGCCGTGGGCCTCTTGGAAAGCCTGATGACCCAGACCATCGTCGACGACCTGACCGACACGCCCAGCGACCGGAACCAGGAATGCATCGGGCAGGGGATCGCCAACACTGCGACGGGCTTCATCGGCGGCATGGCGGGCTGCGCGATGATCGGCCAGTCGATCATCAACGTGAAATCGGGCGGTCGCGGGCGGCTCTCGACCTTCACCGCGGGGGCGATGCTGCTGTTCCTGATCGTGGTGCTGGGCGATCTGGTGGGGCGCATCCCGATGCCGGCGCTGGTGGCGATCATGATCATGGTGTCCATCGGGACCTTCTCGTGGTCCTCGCTGAAGAACCTGCGCGATCATCCCCGGTCGTCCTCTATCGTGATGCTGGCGACGGTGTTCTTCGTGGTCTACACCCACAATCTGGCGATCGGGGTGCTGGTCGGCGTGCTGCTCTCGGGCATCTTCTTCGCGGGCAAGATCGCGCAGCTGTTCCGCGTGACGTCCACCATTTCCCCCGACGGGCGCGAGCGGACCTATGTGGTCGAAGGGCAGCTTTTCTTCGCCTCGACCGAGGCGTTCATGAAGGCCTTCGACTTCAAGGAGGCGCTGGAGCGGGTCACCATCGACGTCAGCCGCGCGCATATCTGGGACGTCTCGTCCGTTGCGGCGCTGGACATGGCCGTGCTCAAGTTCCGCCGCGAAGGCGCGCGGGTCGAGATCGTGGGTATGAACGCGGCCTCGGAAACGCTGGTGGACAAGCTGGCCGTCCACGACAAGCCTGGCGCTATGGATGCGCTGACGGGGCATTGAGGGGAGACGAGAGATGACCGCAATCCTGATGGCGCTGGTCGACGGATCGGCCTATTCCGAAAGCGTCTGCCACCATGCCGCCTGGATCGCGAAACGCACCGGCGCGCAGGTCAAGCTCTACCACGTGCTCGACCCCCGCCGCGCGCCCGGCCAGCGCGACCTGTCGGGCTCGATCCGGCTGGGGGCGCGGTCGAACCTGCTGGAAAAGCTCTCGGCGCTCGACGAACAGCACGCGAAACTGGCCCAGGCACAGGGCCGCGCGATCCTCGAGGATGCCCGTGCCCTGATCGAGGCCGACGGCGTGGCGGATGTCATCACGCGGCTGCGCCATGACGATATCGTGGCGACCGTCGAGGCCAAGGAAGGCGTGGCCGACATGATCCTGATCGGCAAGCGCGGCGAGGCGGCCGGGCCGGACAGCCCGCATCTGGGCTCGAACTTCGAACGGATCGTGCGCGCCAGCCACAAGCCGGTCTTCGTCGCGAACCGCGCCTTCCGCCCGATCCATCGCGTGCTGATCGCCTATGATGGCGGCGTCTCGTCGATGAAGGCGGTCGACTATGTCGCGCGCGACCCGCTCTTCGCCGGGCTCAGGGTCGTGGTGGCGACGGCCGGGGCCGAAACCGCCGAGATGCGCCGCGCGCTCGACAACGCGCGCGCCACGCTGAACGCGGGCGGCCACGAGGCCGAGGCGCGCGTGCTCAAGGGCCAGCCGGAAAAGGCGCTGGGCGACCTGGTCCAGTCCGACGACATCGACCTTCTGGTGATGGGCGCCTATGGCCATTCGCGCATCCGGACGCTGGTGATCGGCTCGACCACCACCAACATGATCCGCACCTGCAAGTGCCCCGTCGTGCTGATGCGCTGAGGCCGGTCAGCGCCCGCCCGAAACCGGCACGACCGCACCCGTGACGTAGGAGGCGGCCGGCGACAGCAGCCAGCGCACCGTCTCGGCCACCTCGTCGGGGCGGCCGGTCCGGCCCAGCGGCACCTCGGCGGCCTTTTTCGCCAAGCGGTCGGCCAGCCCGGCAGCAGCGTGGATGTCGGTGTCGATCAGGCCCGGCGCGACGGCGTTGACGCGGATGCCCTCGGGCCCGGCCTCGCGGGCAAGGCCCACGGTCAGGGTGTCGATGGCGCCCTTGCTCGCGGCGTAATGCAGCCATTCGCCGCCACCCCCGATGACCGCCGCGCGGCTCGACATCAGGACGATGGCGCCGCCCGCACCGCCCCGCGCCGTGGACATGCAACGCACCGCCGCCTGCGCGGCGAGGAACGTGCCGGTGACGTTAACCGCCAGGACGCGCGCCAGCACGTCCGGGTCGAGATCGGCCAACCGGCCGTGCGGGCCGGTGATCCCGGCATTGGCGAAGAGGCCCGACGGCCTGCCGAACCGCGCGATGCAGGTCTCGAACAGCGCCGCGACGGCGGCCGGGTCGGCGGCGTCGCCCTGCACGGCCACCGCCTGCCCGCCCGCCGATGCGATCTCGTCGCAGAGCCGGTCGGCGGCCTCGGTGTCGGAGGCATAGGAGAACGCCACCTTGTGCCCGAGCCGGGCCAGCAGCCGCACCGTCGCCGCACCGATGCCGCGGCTGCCGCCTGTGACGACGACGGGGCCGGGCTCAGAACCCGACATCCGACCCGCCCTTCAGCGCCAGCATCTGCCGCGCCTCGTCGGGGGTGGCGACCTCGAGACTCAGCCCTCCGAGGATCTCGCGCACGCGCCGAACCTGCTGCGCGTTGTCCTCGGCCAGTGTCTTCGGCGCGATCCAGAGCGAATCTTCCAGCCCGACGCGCACGTTGCCGCCCTGGGCCGCGGCGATGGAGGCCACCTGCATCTGGCTGCGCCCGGCGCCCAGCACCGACCAGACGTAATCGTCGCCGAACAGCCGGTCGGCGGTGCGCTTCATGTGGGCCACGTCCTCGGGGTGGGCGCCGATGCCGCCCAGGATGCCGAACACCGTCTGCACCAGGAACGGCGCCTGCACGAGGCCGCGGTCGACGAAATGGGCGAGGTTGTAGAGGTGGCTGGTGTCGTAGCACTCGAACTCGAACCGGGTGCCGTTCGCGCCGCAGGTCTTCAGGATGTGCTCGATATCCTTGTAGGTGTTGCGGAACACCAGATCGCGGCTGTTCTCCAGATGCGCCCGCTCCCAGTCATGCGCGAAGGTCTGGAACCGGTCGAGCATGGGAAACAGCCCGAAATTCATCGACCCCATGTTCAGCGAGGCGACCTCGGGTTTCAGCTCTGCCGCGGGGCGCAGGCGTTCCTCGACGCTCATGTGCGGGCTGCCGCCGGTGGTCAGGTTGATGACGGCGCCGGTGGCCTGCTTGATGCGCGGCAGGAAGGCGCGGAAGGCATCCGGGTCCTGGGTCGGGCGGCCGTCCTGCGGGTCGCGGGCGTGCAGGTGCAGGATGGTGGCGCCGGCCTCGGCCGCGCCGATCGCCTGGGCGGCGATCTCGTCGGGGGTCGCGGGCAGGTGCGGCGACATCGAGGGGGTGTGGATCGCGCCGGTGACGGCGCAACTGACGATGATCTTGCGGCTGGTGCGGGCCATGGCGGTCCTTTCCGGTGGATACGAGTCGATCTAGTCGTCGAGCCGGCGCAGATGGCGCAGCAGCGCGACAAGCCGCCGGTCGCGCCAGCCCTGCCGACCCGCCAGCCCGTCCAGAGGCAACCGGCCACGCCGCGCCGTGTCGATCCGGTCGAGCACCGGCCCGTTCCAGTCGGCCTCGTGGCGCTGTCCCTCGGCGATGCGGCGGAACATCGGGCCATAGCGCGTCACGTAGTCGCGCACGCCGCCTGGCGCGTTCAGGTCGATCGTCTCGAACGGCCCCATCAGCGCCCAGCGCGGTGCCAGGCCCTCGCGGATGCCGAGGTCGATATCGTCAGGTTCGGCAAAACCCTCGTCGACGAGGCGGAACGCCTCTTGCAGCAGGGCGCCCTGCATGCGGTTCATGATGAACCCGTCGATCTCGCGCCGCATCGGAATCGGCGCTTGGCCGATTTCCTGCATCAGCGCCGCGCACCGGTCGACGGTCTCGGCTTCGGTCCAGGGGGCAGGCACGATCTCGACCGCGCGGATCAGGCTGGGCGGGTTGATCGGATGCGCGACCAGGCAGCGATGCCGCCCTTGCAGATGTTCGGTGAAGGCCGAGGGCAACAGGGCTGACGTGGAACTGGCGAGGATCGCGTCGGGCGGGGCGTGGCGGTCCAGCGCGGAAAAGACCTCGCGCTTGATCTCAAGCTGTTCGGGGACGTTTTCCTGGACGTGGCAGACCCCGTCGAGGGCAGCCTCGAGCGTGGGGGCGACCTCGATCCGGGCCAGAACCTCGCCGGGGTGCAGGTCGCCCAGCATGTCCGCGTCGGCAAGGTCGTCCAGCAACGGGGGGATCGTCGACAGGGCCTGCCGCGCAACCCCGGCTGTTTCGTCGTAGAGCCGCACCGACCGGCCGCCTCGGGCAAAGCACACCGCCCAGGCCCGTCCGATCAGGCCGCTGCCGATGATGGCGACCGGGGCTTTCATAGCGCCTCCACATTGCCGCAGACGCTGAGCGCCTGACCCGAGATGTTCGCCCCGCCGGGCGAGGCGAGAAACAGGCACATCGCGGCGATGTCCTCTGGCCCGACCATCCGGCGCAGCGAGACCTTTTCCAGATAGCGCGTCTCGGTTTCGGCGTAGGACAGGCCCAGTTGCTCGGCCCGGGCGGCGATCACGCGCTCGATCCGCGCGCCGCGAACGATGCCGGGCAGGATGGCGTTGGCGCGCACACCCTGCGGCCCAAGCTCGGCGGCCAGGCTTTTCGCCAGCCCCACCACGCCCCATTTCGAGGCGGCGTAGGGCGTGCGGAACGCGTAGCCCAGCCGCCCCGCGACCGATGAGATCGCTATGAAGCTGCCGCGCGAGGCCACCAGGTCCGGCGCGGCGAAACGGGCCGCCAGGTAGACCCCGCGCAGGTTGGTGTCGAGCGTGGCGTCCCAGTCCTCGGCGGCGACATCCCCGACGCCGCTGGTCGGTCCGGCGATCCCGGCATTGGCCACGACCACGTCCAGACCGCCCAGTTCTGCCCGCGCCTCGGTGAACAGGCGGTGCGTGTCCTCCTCGCTGCCGGCATCGGCGCGGGTGGCGCCCATGCCGGCGGCCGCCGCGGCGGCAAGCGCCGCGTCGCCGACGTCCGAGACATGCACGCGCGCACCGGCCTCGACGAAACCGCGGGCGATCTCGGCGCCGATCCCCGCGCCGCCCGCGGTGACCAGAACGCGCAGCCCGGGTCGGGGCCGCAGGCTGTCAACAATACTCATCCGGTCTCTCCCTTGCGTTCCGTCAGCGTCTTGCGGATGTCCGTGGCCGCCTCGCCGATATCGGCGAGGATCGCGGCGCGCAGTCCCGGCCCGTCGCCCCGGTTCAGCGCGGCGAGCACCGCGTCGTGATGCGCCATCGAGACCGCCATGTGCGCCCGGTCCGGCACGCAGGCGCGGATCGACGGCCCGACGATCATCCACAGCCGCCGGATCATCTCGGTCAACAGCGGCCAGCCCGACGCGGCATAGATCGCGTCGTGGAACTGCGCGTTGCGGTGCAGGTAGTCGTCGATCCCGCCGCGCTCGGCCGCCTCGGCCAGCGCGTGGTGCAGGCGGGTGATCGTGGCGAGGGCATCGGGGGTAGCCAGACCCGCGGCGCGTTCGGCCGCCATGCCTTCGAGGTCCAGCCGGATCGCCGTCACCTCGTCGAACGCGTCGGCCGTCATCAGGCGCACCCTCAGCGTGCGGCTGGAGGTCAGTTCCAGCGCACCCTCGGCGGTCAGCCGGGTCAGCGCCTCGCGCACGGGCATCGCGCTGACGCCCAGTTCCTGCGCCAGGCTGCGGCTGGACAGGATCTCGCCCGGCTTGAACACCCCGGTCGTCAGGTTGTGCCGAAGCCTTTCATAAACCTGCTGCTGAAGGCTTTCGCGCCGAAGCGGCTGGCCGAACTGGGGGGCGCGGTCGGGGGTGTTGAGCATTTCCTGTTGCGCCACGGTATTCTTGCGTTATCTTTGATCTGCGATCGCAGTTTGGCGGCGACCCGCTCCGGTGTCAAGCCGAAGCCATCCGCCACCGGGCTGCGGCACGGCTCCTCGGGAGGGGGTCAGGAAAAGGGAGGATCAGATTTGACTTGCAAGGCGCTTCTCGGCGCAGCCGCGATCATTGCGGCGGGCGTTCAGGTTCAGGCGGAAACCCTGGATGTGGCCAGCACGTTCCCCAAGAACATGCCGTTCCTCGGCGAAGGGGCCGAGGTGCTGGCGAAGAATATCGAGATCGCGACCGGCGGCGAGGTCACGCTGCGCGTGCACGGCGCGGGCGACCTTGTTCCGGCGCTCGAGGTGCTGACCTCGGTCAGTTCCGGCGCGATCCCGGCGGGCTGGGATTTCATCGGCTACTGGGGCGGCACGATCCCGGTCGCCTCGCTGGCGGGTGCGATGCCCTTCGGCCCGTCGCCCGATCTCTTCGTCGGCTGGATGTGGGAAGGCGGCGGGCTGGAGATCGTCCAGAAGGCCTATGACCCGCTGGGCGTCAAGCTGTTGCCCTGCCACGTCACAGCGCCCGAGCCGGGCGGCTGGTTCAACAAGGAAATCAACACCGTCGCCGATCTCGAAGGGCTCAAGATGCGGATCTCGGGCATGGGCGGCAAGGTGCTGAACAAGCTCGGCGCTTCGACCCAGCTCTTGCCCGCGGGCGAACTGTACGTGGCGCTGGAACGCGGCCGGATCGACGCGACCGAGTTCTCGCTGCCGGTGGTGGACAAGTCGCTGGGCTTTGCCGAAATCGCCAAATACTATTACTTCCCCGGCTGGCACCAGCCCGCAAGCTGGAACTCGCTGATTGTCAACATGGATGTCTGGAACGGCTTCGGTGAAGAGGTTCAGAACCAGATCCTGACCGCCTGCAAGGCGACCGTGGCCTGGTCGATGGCAGCGGCCCCCGAACCCCAGGGCGCCGTGATCGAGGAGTTCCGCGCCATGGGGGTCGAGACCAAGCGCTTCCCCGACGAGGTGCTGGCCGCGCTGCGTGCCGCCTCGAAGGAGGTGCTGGAGGAAGAGGCCGCCAAGGACCCGCTTTTCGCCGAGGCCTATGCCTCGATCCAGGACTACCTCTCCAAGGCGCAGGACTGGACCAGCCTGCAAACCATCCCGTCCGAGTGACCCGGGCATGTCGCTTCCGTCGAGGATGGAGCGCACCGGCCGCGTGCTGATGCAGATCGGCGCGTGGCCGGGCCGGGCGGCGGCCTGGCTGCTGCTGCCGTTGCTGGCGCTGGTTCTGCTGGCGGTGATCGGCGCGCAGTTCCGCCTGAGTACGCTGGCCGAATGGCAGGCCGACCTGCCCCTTTTCGGCCGGTCGCTTACCATGTCGGGGCTGGCGGAACTTCAATGGCACCTGATGGCGGTGATGGTGATGCCGGGCCTTGCCTTTGCGCTGGCCGAGGATCGCCATGTCCGCGTGGACCTGCTGTATTCCGCCTTCGGGCGGCGCGGAAAGGCGGGGGTGAACCTCTTGGGCGACCTGCTGTTCCTCTTGCCCTTCTGCGCGGTGATCGGCTGGCTCAGCCTCGGTTTCGTGGAATTCGCGTGGAAGACGGGCGAACAGTCCGACTATGGCGGACTTGCCGACCGCTATCTGGTCAAGGCGCTGATGCCGATCGGCTTCGTTTTCCTTGCGCTCGCGGCGCTGGGCCGGGTCCTGCTGGAGACGGCCCGCCTGCTGGGCGCCGAGGATTCGGTGCCGGAGACCTGGAATGGGTGACTACCTGATGCCCCTGATGATGGTGCTCGCGCTGATGGCGGGCGTCTTCTCGGGCTATCCGGTGGCCTTCGTGCTGGCGGGTATCGGGGTTCTGTTCACCTTCATCGCCGACATCCCGCCGGTCTTCCTGAACACGATCGTCTCGCGGATCTTCACCGGCACGCTGACCAACTGGCTGCTGATGGCGGTGCCGCTGTTCGTGTTCATGGGGCTGATGCTGGAAAAGTCCGACATCGCCCGCAACCTGCTGCTGTCGCTGGAACGGATGTTCGCCCGCCGCCCCGGCGGGCTGGCGCTGTCGGTGACCATCGTGGGCGTGGTGATGGCCGCCAGCACCGGGATCGTGGGGGCCTCGGTGGTGATGCTGGGGCTGATGGCGCTGCCGGTGATGATGAAGCAGAATTATTCGAAATCGCTGGCAGCTGGAACGATCTGTTCGGCGGGAACGCTGGGCATCCTGATCCCGCCCTCGATCATGCTGGTGCTGATGGGCGACATCCTGCAGGTGTCGATCGGCGGTCTGTTCATGGGCGCCGCGATCCCTGGGCTGATGCTGGGCGGGCTTTATGCGCTGTACATCCTGATCGTCGCCTGGCGGAACCCCGCGCTGGCCCCGCCGCGTGACACGACGGACGACGATGCGGGCTGGGCGATGGCGGCCTCTCTGCTGAAGCAACTCGTGGCGCCTGCGCTGCTGATCCTCGGCGTGCTGGGCTCGATCGTGGCGGGGGTGGCGACGCCGACCGAGGCCGCGGGCATCGGCGCCGCGGGGGCCACGCTGCTGGCCGCCGCGACGGGGCAGCTGACCTGGGCCAACCTCGTGGGGTGTGTGCGCGACACGGCGCTGACCACGGCGATGATCCTGGGCGTGGCGATCGGCGCGACCGTCTTCAGCGCGATCTTCAAGCGGGTGGGCGGCGACTACATGATCGAGGATGCGGTAATGGCGCTGGCCTCGGGGCCCTACCAGACACTGTTCCTGATCATGGCGCTGATCTTCGTGCTGGGCTTCTTCCTCGAATGGATCGAGATCAGCTATGTGGTGCTGCCGCTTTTCGCGCCGATCATCGCCGGGCTGGATTTCGGGTTCGAGAATTCCGGTATCACGCTGTTGTGGTTCGCGATCCTTGTGGCGGTGAACCTGCAGACCAGTTTCCTGACACCACCCTTCGGCTATGCGCTGTTCTACCTGCGGGGCATTGCGCCCCGGGGTGTCACGATCCGGCACATCTATGCCGGGATCATCCCCTTCGTGCTGCTGCAACTGCTGGGCCTCGCGCTTTGCATCGCGTTTCCGGGGATCGTGCTGTGGCTGCCAGGCATCACGGTGAACTGAGGGGGCACGATGTTCGATCTTCAGGGGCGGCGCGTTCTCGTCACCGGCGGCACCAGCGGCATCGGGCTGGCCATCGCGCGCGCGTTCCTTAAGGCTGGCGCGCGGGCGGTCGTCACCGGCCGGTCGGCCGAGACGGGCGAAACCGCCGAGGCCGCACTGGCGGAGCATGGCGTGGTGCGATTCATGCAGGGCGACGTGGCATCCGAGGCTGATTGCGCCCGCGTGACCGAAGGGGCGGCCGAGGCGATGGGCGGCATCGACGTGCTGGTTTGCGCCGCCGGGCTCAACCGCCGGATGCGGCCCGAGACGGTGACGCTGGCCGACTGGGACGCAGTGGTGGATGCCAGCCTGAAGGGCACCTTCCTGATGGCGCGGGCCTGTTACCCCCACCTGGCCCGCGGCGGCGACGGGCGGATCGTGACGCTGGGCTCGATGATGTCGGTGCTGGCCAACGACATGACCGCGCCCTACGCCGCGGCCAAGGGCGGCGTGGTGCAACTGACCCGCAGCCTGGCGGTCGCCTGGGCGGGCGAGGGCATCAAGGCCAACTGCATCCTGCCCGGCTGGATCGACACCCGCCTGACCCGGCAGGCCCGCCGCGACATGCCCGATCTCGACGCGCGCGTGCGCGCCCGTACCCCGGCCGGCGACTGGGGCCGGCCCGAGGACGTGGCGGGCACCGCGCTGTTCCTGGCTACGCCGGCCGCGCGTTTCGTCACCGGGGCGGCGATCCCGGTGGATGGCGGCTATCTGATCCGGGGCTGAGATCCCCGCCGAACCGGAGACTGCACCATGACCGACCCGACCTCCCGCCTGCCCGGTTTCGGCGCCCTGACCCGCGCGGACCGCCTGCGCCTGCTGGACGAGGCAACGGGCCTTGCGCTGTCGGACAAGCTGGCCGAGACCGGCCCCGTCGAGGGCGCGCTGGTCGAACGGCTGATCGAGAACGCGGTCGGCGTGATGCCGGTGCCGCTGGGGGTCGCCACCAACATGCGCGTCGACGGGCGCGACGTGCTGGTGCCGATGGCGACCGAGGAAAGCTCGGTCATCGCCGCCGTGGGCAACGCCGCGAAACGCTGCCGGGGCACGGGGGGCTTCTTCACCTCCTATTCCGGTTCGCTGACGATTGCGCAGATCCAGATCGTCGGGCTGGCCGACCCGCAGGCCGCGCGGCTGATGGTGCTGGAGCGGTTCGACGACCTCGCCGCGCTTTGCGCCGAGATCGACCCGATGCTGCACAAGCTGGGCGGCGGCCTCTGCGAAGTGGAAGCGCGGGTGCTGGACGCGCCGTCGGGGCCGATGCTGGTGGTGCACCTGGTGGTCGACACGCGCGACGCGATGGGCGCGAACACGGTCAATTCCATGGCCGAAGCCGCGGGCCCCAGGATCGCCGAGTGGACCGGCGGCCGGGCGCTGTTCCGGATCCTGTCGAACCTGGCCGACCGCCGCGTGGCACGCGCACGTGCCACCTGGCCCGCGGCCGAGATCGGCGGGCCGGACGTGGTCGAGGCGATGTGCCTCGGCGCCGAGTTCGCCGCCGTCGACCCCTACCGCGCGACCACCCACAACAAGGGCATCATGAACGGCGTCTCGGCCGTGGTACTGGCCACCGGCAACGACACCCGCGCGATCGAGGCCGGCGCGCATGCCTATGCCGCGCGCTCGGGCCGCTATACCGCCCTGTCGCGCTGGGAAAAGACGGCGGCGGGCGACCTGGCGGGCAGCATCGAACTGCCGCTGTCGCTGGGCCTTGTCGGGGGCGCGACGCGGGTCCACCCGGTCGCGCAGGCGTCTCTGGCGCTGCTGGGGGTGGACTCGGCCGGGGCGCTGGCGCGGATCGTCGCCGCGGTCGGGCTGGCGCAGAATTTCGGCGCGCTTCGGGCGCTGGCGACCGAGGGTATCCAGAGCGGCCACATGGCGCTGCACGCGCAGAACGTCGCCATCGCCGCCGGGGCGGTGGGTGACGAGATCGAGCGCGTGGCCCGCCAGTTGCGCGACCGCAGGCAGGTCCGCCAGGACGTAGCCGAAGAGGTACTCGCGCATCTGCGCGGGCGCTGACGTCGCAAGCCTGCCGCGCCGTTCTGCCGCGCGACCGCGCATCGCGGCGGTTCTTGCGCTGGATCATTGTCCGGCGTGACACCAGCCGCGACCCTTGCGCAGCCGCAGACCCGGTGCCCGCCGCCGGATCGGGCGCAAGGAACGAGGCCAGGATGACACATGTGGCATACGGGGTCTGGGACGGGATCGTCTATGATCGGCAGACGCCACCCGACCACACCGGGGCGCCCGATTACGACCTGAAGAACTTCGACGAGTTCGACGCGGGCAACCCGATCCGCGCCTTCTTTGGCGACCGCGGCTTTTTCGTGTTCGACGAGACGGTCAGCTTGGTGGACTCGCTCTACCACTACATGGCAAAGGCGGCCGAGCAGTCCTGCGGCGTCTGCACCCCCTGCCGGATGGGCACGGTTCTGGTGCGCGATGCGCTGGACGGCATGCGGCGGGGGCTGGCCCCCTCGCTCGACCTCGACCGGATCGAGATGCTGGGCGAGCAGATGCGCCAGACATCGCTTTGCGGCCTCGGGCAGACCTGCGCGGTCGCGCTGCTGGACGCGCTGCACCATTTCCGCGGCCGCATCGAGGCCGAGACCGCGCCCGGACGACCCGTTCCGGCGCAGCACGGCATGGCCTATGTCACCGCGCCCTGCATCGAGGCATGCCCGTCCAAGGTGAACGTGCCGCGCTACATCGATTACATCCGCGACGGCAAGCCCGAGAACAGCCTGGGCGTGCTGCTCCAGCAATACCCGATGGCCGCCACCTGCGGTCGGGTCTGCGTGCGCTATTGCGAACAGGCCTGCCGGCGCAAGTTCGTGGACGAGGCGGTCGGCATCAAGACGCTGAAACGCTATGTCGCCGACCAGCAAAGCGGCCCGCACGCGCTGAAATTCACCCGCGACATGATCCGCAAGCCGCTGGCCGACGGCATGAAGGTGGCGGTGGTGGGCGCGGGCCCGGCGGGCATCGCCTGCGCCTATCACCTGCTGCTGGGTGGCTATCATGTCGATGTCTTCGAGAAATCGCACCAGGCGGGCGGCATGGCGCAGATCGGCATCCCCAGCTACCGCCTGCCCAAGGACACGCTGGCGATGGAGACCGAGATCATCGCCGATCTGGGCGGGCGGTTCCTGTTCGGCCAGCAACTGGGGCGGGATTTCAGCATCGACGACCTGTTCGCCCGGGGCTACAAGGCGGTCTTTCTCGGGCTTGGCTGCCAGGCGGGGTCGCGGCTGGGCATCGCGGGCGAGGATGCCGGGCTGCGGGGCTATTTCAGCGGCATCGACTTCCTGCTGAAGGTGCATGACCATGTCGACGGCATCGCGCCGCTCGCGCTGTCGGGCGAGGTGGTGGTGGTCGGCGGCGGCAATGTCGCGATGGATTGCGTCCGCTCGGCGTTGCGGCTGGGTGCGGATCAGGTGCATGTCGTCTATCGCCGCACCCGCGAGGACATGCCCGCCGATGCCGAAGAGATCGAGGCCGCCGAAGCCGAGGGCATCCGGTTCCTTACCCTCACCAACCCGACCCGCATCCTGACCGAAAACGGGCGGGTCACCGGCGTCGAACTGGTGCGCATGGACCAGACCGACCCCGACGAGAGTGGCCGGCGCAAGGTGCGCCCGGTTGCGGGCAGCGAACATGTCCTCCCCTGCGATCATGTGATCGCCGCGATCGGACAGCAGGTCGAGGATGGCGCGCTGGTCCAGGGCGACGGCGTCGCGCTCGACCGCTGGAACTGCGTGGCGGCCGACGACACGCTGGCCACCTCGCGGCCGGGGGTCTTTGCCGGGGGCGACTGCACCACCGGGCCTTCGACGCTGATCTATGCCATGGCCGCCGGGCAGAACGCCGCGCGCAACATCGACGACTGGATCCAGCGTGGCTCGGTCCGGTTCTTCAAGCGGGCGCGGATGCGCAAGCTGATCGCCGACAACCGGTTTCTCGCCAACGATGTGGTGGAAACCCCGGTGCGCAATGCGTATCGCGTGCACAACCCCGAACTCGACCCCGAGTTGCGCAAGCACATGTTCGAGGAGGTGGAGCAGACCATCAGCGCTCGCGCGGCCTATGCCGAGGCGCAACGCTGCATGCGCTGCTACCGCGTCTATTCCGTCGTCACCCGCCATTCGATCCCCTAGCGAGGGCCCGACCATGTGCACCCCCGACCCCGCCCGCGATCCCGCCGAGGCCACGATCGCCCTGATCCTGAACGGCACGGACTGCCGCGGTTTCCCGAACGAGACGATCCTGGCCTGCGCGCGGCGGCACGACATCTACGTTCCGACGCTCTGCGAACTGGACGATATCGACCACACGCCCGGCACCTGCCGCGTCTGCCTTGTCGAGATCGTGCAGGCGGGCCGGGACGAGGCGCAGATCGTCACCGCCTGCAACACCCCCGTCCGCGAGGGGATGGAGGTGCGGACCCGGTCCCGGAAGGCGCGCGAGATGCAGCGGTTGCAGGTCGAACTGCTGATGGCCGACCACCTTCAGGACTGCGCCACCTGCATCCGCCACGGCGATTGCGAACTGCAGGATCTGGCGCAGTTCGTCGGGCTGACGGAAAACCGCTTCTTCGACCGCGCCCGGACCGAAGCGCGGCCCATCGACCTGACCTCGCCCGCGATGGTGCGCGACATGCGCCGCTGCGTGCGCTGCCAGCGCTGCGTCGCGATCTGCCGCCACCACCAGCAGGTCGACGCGCTGGCGATGGAGGGCACCGGGCTTGACCGGGTGGTGGCGCTGCGCGATGCCGACGATTACCCCTCGTCCGCCTGCGTGTCCTGCGGGCAATGCGTGCTGGTCTGCCCCACCGGCGCGCTGGGCGAACGCGACGAGACCGACCTTGCGCTGGACTACATCTGCGACCCGGACATCGTGACGGTGGTGCAGTTCGCCCCCGCCGTCCGTGTCGCCTTCGGCGAGGAATTCGGCATGCCCGCGGGCACCAATGTCGAGGGCCAGATCGTTGCCGCCTGCCGCAAGATCGGCATCGACGTGGTGCTCGACACCAATTTCGCTGCCGACGTGGTGATCATGGAGGAAGGCACCGAACTGCTGTCGCGGCTGAAGGAGCGCAGGCGGCCCACCTTTACCTCGTGCTGCCCGGCCTGGATCAACTTCGCCGAAATCCACTATCCCGAGATACTGCCGTTCCTGTCCTCCACCCGGTCGCCGCAGCAGGTGCTGTCGACGGTGGCCAAGACTTACCTGCCCGAAAAGCTGGGCGTGGACCCCGCCCGCATCCGCGTGATCTCGATCATGCCCTGCGTCGCCAAGAAGGACGAGGCGGCGCGCCCGCAACTGACCCGTGACGGCTTGCCCGACACCGACGTGGTGCTGACCACCCGCGAATTCGCCCGCCTTCTGCGGCGCGAGGGGATCGACCTCAAGCACCTGGCGCCCTCGGCCTTCGACAGCCCGTGGATGGCCGAGTATTCCGGCGCGGGCGCGATCTTCGGCACCACCGGCGGCGTGATGGAGGCTGCGCTGCGCACGATCTATGCCATTGTCAACGGCCGCGAACTTGACCGCATCGAGCTGACCCAGTTGCGCGGATTCGAGGGTGTGCGCGAGGCCCGGGTCGATCTGGGCGGTGCGGTGGGCGAGGTCAGTGTCGCGATGGTCCACGGGCTGGGCGGCACCCGCGCGCTGGTCGAAAAGGTGCTGGCGGGCGAGGCCGACTACGACTTCATCGAGGTGATGGCCTGCCCCGGCGGCTGCGTCGACGGGGGTGGCTCGCTCCGGTCCAAGCAGGCCTACCTGCCGTTGGCGCTGAAACGGCGCGAGACGATCTACAACGTCGACCGCGCCGCGAAGGTGCGCCAGTCCCACAACAACCCGCAGGTTCAGGCGCTCTATCGCGACTTTCTCGGCGAACCGAATTCCGCGACCGCGCACCACCTTCTACACACCAGCTACGAGGACCGGCAGCGCGCACTGACCCACACCGTCAAGGAGATCTGGGACGACATCACCGCAAGCATGATGCTGTACTAGTCACGGATGCCGCCGCCGCGCCCCCGAGGAGACCCGCCATGACCCGTGTTCCGACAGCACCGCTTGACCGGCGCGGCGTTCTGTGCGGTCTTGCTGCGCTGTCGGCCGCGGGGCTGGCCAAGGCCGGGGCAGAGCCGCTGACCCTGTGGGGGATGCCCGCGACGCCCTCGGCGGTGTTCGCCCGCGCCGCCGCTTCGGACCGGATGCAGGCCGCCGCCCCGGGCGCGCGGTTCGATGTCTGGAACAGCACCGATCAGTTGCGCGCCGGGATCGCCTCGGGCGCGTTCCGTCTGTTCGCGTCCTCGACCTATGCCGCCGCCAATTTCTTCAACCGCGGCGGCGGTACGCGGATGGTCAACGTCGTCTCCTGGGGCGTGCTCTACGTGATGGCGCGGGACGAGGGCATCACGGCGGTCGAGGATCTGGCGGGCCGGCGCGTCCTTCTGTCGAACAAGAACGAGGCGCCGGACCTGCTGTTCCGCATGGTGCTGGGCTGGGCCGGGCTGGACCCCGACCGCGACGTGACGCTCGACTATGTCGGATCGCCCGGCGAGGCGGTGCCGGTGTTCCTGTCCGGCCGGGGTGATGTCGCGGTGATGCACGAACCGGCCGCCACCGCGGCGCTGATGCGCGCGGCGCAGGCCGGGGTTCCGCTGTTCCGGGCGCTTGACGTGACCACGCTTTACGGTGCCCATACCGGCCGCGGACCGCGTATTCCGCAGGTGGGGCTGGCAGTCAGCGAAGCGTTTCTGGACGCCGCGCCCGACATTGTCGCCGCCGCCCATGCGGCCTGTGTCGAGGCGGGCGCCTGGGCGGGTGCCCATCCCGGCGCGGCCGGGGCGGCGACGGGTCCGCTGCTGGGGCTTTCGGCCGAGGTGGTTGCCCGCTCGCTGCCCTTCGTGCGGCTCGACGTGACCACGGCGCGTGCGGCGCGGGCCGATATCGAGACCTATTTCGGCCACCTGATGGCGCTGGCCCCGGGGATCGTCGGCAACCGGCTGCCCGATGCCGGGTTCTACTGGGGCTGAGGCGAACCCGTGGCGCGCACATCCCCCCGGGTATCGCGGCTGTGGAGCCTGTCGGGCATCGCCCTGCTGCTGCTTCTGTGGGAAGCGGGACACCGCGCCTACGGTCCGCTGGTCCTGCCCGGGCTCGACGATACCGCGGTGGCGCTCTGGCGGATGCTTCGCGAGGGGGCTGTCGGCCCGGAACTTGCCCGGACGGCCGGCCATGCCGGGCTTGGCTGGGTCGCCGGCGCGCTGGCGGGGATCGCCGCGGGCACCCTTGCAGGGCTGCGCCAGGACGCGCAGCGCGCGCTCCAGCCGGTCGCGGTCGTGTTGCTGGGCATCCCCGCGATCGCCTGGGTGGTGCTGGCGATCCTGTGGTTCGGCGGGTATTGGGCGGTTGTCTTCACAGTTGCCGTGGCCACCGGCCCGCTGGTTTTCGCCGCCGCCGTCTCGGGCGTGCAAAGCCTTGATGGCGGGCTGATCCGTATGGCGCGGGTGTTCCGCGTGCCGCTTGCCGTGCGGATCGTCCACATGCACGTGCCGAACATGCTGGTCCATGTCTTCCCCGCGCTTGCCGCGACGCTGGCGATGTCGTGGAAGGTGGCGGTGATGGCGGAACTGCTGGCCGGGGCGGGCGGCATCGGCGACGGGCTGGCGACCGCGCGCGCCCATGTCGATACGGCGGCGATGATGGCCTGGGTCATGGTGGTGGTGGGTGTGCTGATCGTGGTCGATCTGGCGCTGATCCAGCCGCTGCAGCGGCGCGCGTTTCCCTGGCGGGACGACGGCCGGGGCGCGGCACCATGAGCGGGCCCCTGCCACGGGTTCGGGGGATGGGGTCGCCCATGACGTGCTGGCCGGATCGGTCACCGCGCTGGCGGGGTCATCGGGCTGCGGCAAGAGCGCCTTGTTCTCTGCGGTGGGAGGGGGATTTCCCATCGGATAGCTTGGATCGCTGGCCGCCGTGGCGGGCGGCTGCGGTCAGCCCGGCTGGGACTGCCCCGGATAGTCGGGATCGAGGACGAAGGGGAACGGCCCCGGCGCGGTCTCGACATAGGCCTGGTGGGTGACCAGCGCGCCCCCGTGCCAGACATGCAGCAGGAAGGCCGGGGGTTCCATCGCAAAGGCGGGCGGGCCGTCCTCGGTCAGGTCCAGCACGACCTGGTGTGCGACCGAGGGCGCGACCATCGCCAGCGTGCCCGCCCAGCGCGCCTGGATCGGGCGATGATGGTGGCCGGCCAGCACCCGTTCCACCTGGGGGTGGGCGGCGACGATGCGGGCGAATTCCGCGGCCCCCTCGGCCAGCGCGATCCGGTCCATGTGGCGGATGCCGCATGCAAAGGGCGGGTGGTGCAGGAAGATCAGCGTCGGCGCGTCGGGTCGTTCGGACAGGGCGGCGTCGAGTGCCGCCAGCCGGCCGGCGCACAGCGCCCCGTGCGAGGCGCCAGGCACCAGCGTGTCGAGCCCGATCAGCCGCAGGGGTCCCGCGTCGTGGACAAAGCCCGCGAAGCCCCGCCCGTCGGCGGCACCGGGAAAGGCGGCCAGCAGTCCCTCGCGCCGGTCGTGGTTGCCGGGCACCATCAGCACCGGCATCGGCAGTTGGGCCAGCAGCCGGTGCAGCAGCGCGTATTCCTCGGCCAGCCCGCAATCGGTCAGATCGCCGGTGATCACCACCACGTCCGGCGCCGGCGTCAGCGCGCGCAGCGCGGCGATGGCGCGGGCGGCCAGCATGTTGGTCTCGGCCACCCGGTAGGCGGGCTTGCCCTCGGGGCGCAGGTGCAGGTCGGTGATCTGGGCGACGATCATGGTCTGTCCTTTGGTAGGGGGCGGCCCCGCGCCGGGCGGGGCCGCCTGCCGGTCACTTGGGCAGGTTCAGCGCGGTTTGCGCGACATAGGGCGCCATCAGCGAGTCGGCACCGGCCTGGGCGGCGGCGACCGCCTCGGCCGGGGTCTTGCGGCCCGACAGAACCGCCTGCACCTCGTCCTCAAGCGCCTTGCGCACCGCCACGGTGTTGTAGGTCGCGAACCACGGCTGGGCATAGGCCAGCTGGTCCAGCGCCACCCTGGCATCGGGGTTCTGCGCCAGGAAGTCCTTCATCTCGGGCAGGTCGTAGGCCCCCTTGTTGGGCGCGAAATAGCCGGTGAAGCGGCTCCAGTGCCCGGCGATTTCGGGGCTGGTCAGCCAGCCCATCAGCTCCCACGCCGCGGCCTTCTTCTCGTCCGACAGGCCCTTGGGCATCATCAGCGAGGCGCCGCCGATCGCCACCGCATTGCGCAGGTTCCGCGGCATGAAGGCGACGCGGTAATCCTGGGTCATGTTCTCGCGGATGAACGACAGCGAACCGGTGGACAGCGCCACCATCGACGCCTGCCCGGCGAAGAACGCGGTCGAGACCGCCTTGCCGTCGGTCACGCCCTCGGGCATCACCTTGTGGGTGTGCACCAGGTCGTCGACGAAGGTGACGGCCCCCAGCATGGATGGCTGGTCGTAATAGACCTCGCCGCCGTAATAAGGGTTGTAGTATTCGCCGCCGTTCGACATCGCCAGCGCGGTCATCATCCAGCCCAGATAGTCGTAGTTGCCCGGCAGCATGAAGCCCCAGCGCGTGGTCTGGCCGTTCTCGGTCACGGTCAGTTTCCTGGCGGCCTCGGTGAACTCGGCCCAGGTCGCGGGCGGGTTTTCCGGGTCCAGCCCGGCTGCGCGGAAATGCTCGGCATTGATGTACAGAAGCGGCGTCGAGTTGTGGAACGGCACCGCCCAGACATGCCCGCCGAAGGCCGCGTTGCGGTGCAGCGCGGGCCAGAAGGTGTCCATGAACGCCTCGTTCGTCAGCCCGTCGGCGGCGATGAAGGGGTCAAGGGCCTCAATCTCGCCGTTGATCTGGTATTCGAGGATGAAGTTCGCCGACATGATGACGGCGCCCGGCGGGTTGCCCGCCTTGATCGCGGCGCGGGTCTTGATCGCGGTCTCGTCGTAGCTGCCGGTATAGACCGGGGTGACCTCGATTTCGGGGTGTTCGGTGTTGAACCGCTCGATCAGGGTCTTCATTTCCGAGGCGAGCTTGCCCTCGACCGGGACGGGGAAATAAAGCTCGATTTCGGTCTTGGCCTCGGCCCCGGGGGCGAGGGTCAGCGCGACGGCACCGGCCGCGGCGATGGATTTCCAGTCGAACATGGGTCTCTCCTATTTGACGCCGGAAAAGAGGAAGGAATTGACGAACTGTCGCTGGAACAGCGCGAAGGCCGCGATCAGCGGCCCGCCCACCAGGAAGGTGCCCGCCGCGATCACGCCCCACTGGCTGGCGCTTTCCGCACCGCGGGTGAAGCTGGCCAGACCGATGGTCAGGGTCTGGTGGTCGGGGTCGGAAATCACCATCAGCGGCCAGAGAAACTCGTTCCAGTGGCTGACGACCGAGACGATGGCGAAGGCCACCATGCCCGGCCGGGCCAGTGGCACCAGCACGCGGGTCACGATCTGGAAAAGGCTCGCGCCCTCGACGATCGCCGCCTCCTCGAAGTCGCGCGGGATGGTGCGGAAGGTCTGGCGCATCAGGAACACCCCGAAGGCCGAGCCGAAATAGGGCAGCATCACCGCCAGCAGCGTGTCGTAGAGCCCCAGCTTGGTGACCGTGACGAGGTTCGGCACGATCAGCACCGGCGGCACGATCATCAGCTGCATCAGCAGCAGGTAAAACACCACGCCCGCCCCCCGGAACCTCAGCCGCGCAAAGGCGAAGCCCGCCATCGTGACGGTGACAAGCTGCACGGCAAGGATGCCGCCGCACACGAGGACCGTGTTCAGGTAAAGCCGGGGGAAATCGGCGCTAGACAACGCCTCGGCGAAATTGGCCAGCGTGGGCACGAAGTCGGGCATCAGCGAGGCCATGTCGAGCCCGCCGAAATTCTGCGGGCGGAAGGCGGCGACCGCCATCCACAACAGCGGCGTGGACCACATCAGCGCCACAAGGCACAAAAGCCCGGTCGCCAGCCAGCGTGCCTGCGCGTCAGCTTTCATAATGCGTCCCCCGTTCCAGGGTGCGCAGGGACAGAACGGACAGCGACAGCAGCAGCGCCAGCGTGACGACCGTGGCCGCGGCCGCCTTGCCGTGGTCATAGTTCTCGTGCGCCTGCTGGTAGATGTAGAACAACAGCAGGTTGGTGCTGTCCGACGGCCCGCCCTTGGTCAGCACCACCACATGGTCGATCTGGGTCACCGCGTTGATCAGCGCGATCACGAAGACGAAGGCGAAGGTCGGCCCCAGCAGCGGCAGCGTGACCCGCCGGAACCGTGCCCAGCCCCCCGCACCCTCGATCCGCGCGGCCTCGTACAGGTCCTGCGGGATGGCCTGAAGCCCGGCGAGGAAGAACAGCATGTAATAGCCCGCGTTCTTCCAGATCGTCAGCCCGATCAGGGAAAACAGCGCGATGTCGGGATTGCCAAGCCAGTTGACCTGTGCCGCCCCCAGCTTGCCGAGGTAGTGGTCGATCAGCCCGATCCCCGGCAGGAATACGAACGAAAACAGCGCTGCCGCGGCCACCAGCGGGATCATCACAGGGAAGAACACGACGCTGCGCAGCGCCGTGTTGAAGCCCGTCGCCTCCTGCAACCCCACCGCCAGCGCCAGCGCCAGCGCGATGCCCGGCCCGATCGTGCCCGCGGCATAGACCGCGTTGTTCACCAGCGCCCGGCGAAAGCCCGCATCCTCCCACAGCCGGACGAAATTGCCCAGGCCGGTGGTCGTCTCGGTGCTGCCGAAGGTCTCGATCCGCACCGACTGGACCAGCGAGGCGAGGATCGGCCAATAGGTGAACAGCAGCAGGAACGCCAGCGTCGGGGCCAGCAGGGCCAGCGCCCGCAGACCGGGCGCGCGGCGGGCCGCACGCGCGGCGGTGCGCGCGCGCGGCAGGGCGGCGTCCTGCACACTCAGACTGCGTTCGTGAATCATGTCTTGCCCCTGCCCGACGCGGAACTGGTGCCTGGATTTGGTGGCGCAGGGGTATAGCGCGCATGAATTTTCGATGACGGTCCGGCCCGGATCCGTCACGCACCTGTCGCATCGCGGGGGTAGTCGGGGCCACGGTCAGGAGAGGTGGCGATGACGGGTCTGGCGCTTGGCGATCTGCGGAAATCCTTTGACGGGCAGCCGGTGATCCGGGGGCTGGACCTCGTCGTGCCCGAGGGGCAGTTCTGCGTCGTCGTCGGCCCCTCGGGCTGCGGCAAGTCCACGCTGTTGCGGCTGGTGGCGGGCCTCGAGACGCCGGATTCGGGCCGGATCGCCATCGGCGGGCACGACGTCACCGATCAGCCGCCCCGGGCACGCCGGGTGGCGATGGTTTTCCAGAATTACGCTCTGCTGCCGCACCTGAGCGTGGCGCGCAACATCGCCTTCGGCATGGAGATTCGCGGCGAGGACCGGGCGCGGATCGCGGACAAGGTGGCCGAGACCGCGCGTCTGTTGCGCCTGGAGGACCACCTCGACAAGAAACCGCGCCAGTTGTCGGGCGGCCAGCGCCAGCGCGTGGCGATGGGCCGGGCCATCGTGCGCGATCCGGCCCTGTTCCTGTTCGACGAGCCGCTGTCGAACCTTGACGCCCAGCTTCGGGGTGAGATGCGGGTGGAAATCCGCCGCTTGCAGCAGCGGCTGGGGCGCACGGCGCTGTATGTCACCCATGATCAGGTCGAGGCGATGACGATGGCCGATCTTCTGGTGGTGATGAACGGTGGCCGGATCGAGCAGGCGGGCCAGCCGCACGATCTGTACGACCGGCCCGCGTCGCTGTTCGTTGCCCGTTTCATCGGGGCGCCGGCGATGAATGTGCTGCCCGCGGAACTGGGCCGCGGCCGGGTGCGTTCTGCGCTGGGGGATCACCCGGTCCGGGCCACCGCGTCCGAGGGGCCGGTACATCTGGGCGTTCGCCCCGAACACCTCCGGCTCGCCCCCGGCGAGGCGGCGCCCGAGATGATGGTGCACCTGGTCGAACCCCACGGCGCCGATGCCTTCCTGCATGGCGAGATCGGGGCGGCGCCGGTCCTGATGCGCGTGCCGGGCGAAACGCGGGTGCGGCCCGGCGACCGGCTGCCCGTCGCCCCGATCCCCGAGCGTGTGCACCTGTTCGACGCGGATGGCGTGCGACTGGTCTGACGTGCATCCGGCCTTCGGCCTGGCGGCGATGGGGTCTTTCGCGGCGGGTCTGGTCCGGTCATTCTGGCGTTGGATCATTCCATGAGAAACAGGCGGCGAATGGCGGACATAAAGACCGAAAAGCTGAGCCTTCGCTTCGGCGGGACCGCGGCGGTGGATGGTGTCGATCTGGCGGTGCCCGAGGCGACGTTCTTTGCCCTTCTCGGCCCCTCCGGCTGCGGCAAGACAACGCTCTTGAGGCTGATCGCGGGGCTGGAACGGCCCGATGGGGGCACAATCCGGCTGGGTGGGCGGCCCGTCGCCGGGGCGGGTCTCTTCGTCGAGCCGGGCGAGCGGTGCCTGGGGATGGTCTTCCAGTCCTACGCGCTCTGGCCGCACATGACGGTTGCGGGCAACGTGGCCTTCGGGCTGAACCGGCTGTCCGGCCCCGATCGGGCGCGGCGGGTGGCCGAGGCGTTGCGCTCGGTCGGGCTGGAGGAGTTCGCCCGCCGCCGCCCGCACGAGTTGTCGGGCGGACAGCGGCAGCGCGTTGCGCTGGCCCGCAGCCTGGCCGTGCGCCCCGGCCTGATCCTGCTGGATGAACCGCTTGCCAATCTCGACGCCCATCTGCGCCAGTCGATGCTGGCCGAATTCCGCCGCATCCACCACCAGTCCGGCACCACGTTCGTCTTCGTCACCCATGACCAGTCCGAGGCGCTGTCGGTCGCCGGGCTGGTGGGGGTGATGAATCGCGGTCGGCTGGAACAGGTGGCGCCGCCCGACCAGGTGTTCCGCCGCCCCGCGACGCCGATGGTCGCGCGTTTCGTCGGGCAGGGCTGCACCCTGCCGGTCGAGGCCCTGTCCACAAGCGACGGCCGCGTTATCGTGCGCCTCGGCCCGCGGAACGCCGAGGTGCCCGGCGTTGCCGGTCCCGGTCCCGCCTGGCTCTGCCTGCGGCCGCGCGATCTGCGGCTGGCCGAGGGCGCGGGCGACATCGCCGCGCGGGTGATCGGCCTGCGGTTCGAGGGCGGCGACCACGTGCTCTCGGCCCTGCCCGAGGGAATCGACGCCGCCGACCCGCTGGAGGTGCGCAGCGAGATGCCGGTCGCCCTCGGCACCCTGATCGGCCTGAGCCTCAAGGGCGGCTGGGTCCTGCCGCGCGAGGGCGCCGCGCGCACCGTGGCCGCCGCGCCCCAGCCGGTCGGCGCCTGATGCCGCGGCTGGTTGCCCTGTCGGGCTTCGACGCCAAGGGACCGGCCTGTTTCCTGCTGGAACTCGGCGGGGCGCGGCTGATGCTGGACCTCGGGACGGGGCCGGATGCCGGTCGCCTGCCCGATCTGGCCGGGGTCGGGCCGGTCGATGCGATCCTTCTCTCGCACGGCCATGCCGACCATGCCGGGGCGTTGCAACTGGCCCCTCTGGTCGGAAGCCCGCCGGTTCATGCTTCGCCGCCGGTCTTTGTCCTTTCCGGCCCGCCGCCGGGCCCGGTTGGCGTGGCGCTGCCAAGGCGCGGGCGAGTCGAGATCGTGGGCGTCGAGGTCGAGACCGGCGCCGCGGGCCATGCGCCCGGTGCGGTCTGGATGCGGATCGGCGGGGCGGGCGGGCTGCTTTATACCGGCGACTGCGCGACGGGGCCCAGCGTCTGGCCCTTCGAGATGCCGCCCCCCGCCGAGGCCGTGGTTCTGGACGCAAGCTATGGCGTGGCCGACACAGCCCTCGCGGTGCAACAGGCTGAACTCCTTGGCCTGCTTTCGTCCGCGCCGGTGCTGCTGCCATCCCCTGCCGATGGACGCGGGCTCGACATCGCCTGCGCGGCCCTTGCGGCCGGGGTCGGGGTGGCGCTTTGCCCCGCGCACCGCCGCGTTGCCGAAACCCTGCTGGCCCGGCCCGATTGGCTGGCGGACGGTGCCGCGGGGACCTTGCGAGACCTGCTGGCGAAGGCAAGCCCGCTTGACGTGGACAGCCCGGCCCGGGGCGCAATGATCGCCGTCTCGGCCGATGCCGCCAGCGGCCTTTCCGCCCCGCTTGCCGCCCGGTTCGCCGTGACGGGCGAGGCGCGCATCCTGTTCACCGGGTATCTCGGGGCGGGCACGCCCGCCGCTGCGCTGGTCTGCGAGGGACACGCGGGCCACATGCGCTGGAACGTGCACCCCCGGTTGTCGGACACCCGCGCGCTGCTGGCCGCAACCAAACCCCGGGTCGCGATGCCCGCCTTCTGCCCCCCGCACCTGCGCGCCGCCCTTGCCGCGGCCCTGCCCGGCGCGCCCTTCTGCACTGGTCCGGAGATGACGTGGTGATCCCGCTGTTCGAGCGGCCCTTCCTGTTCCTCCGCCACGGCGAGACCGAGACCAACGCCACCGACCGCGTGACCGGATGGATGGACCTGCCACTGACGGCGCGGGGCCGCGACCAGGCGCAGGCCGCCGCCGAACGCCTTGCGGCGCTGCCCGGACCCCTGCGCCCGGCCAGCCTGTGGTGTTCGCCGCTCCGGCGCGCGCGGGACACCGCGCAGCCCGTGGCCGGGGCGCTGGGGCTGGCGCCGCACCTGCTCGCCGGGCTGAAGGAACGTGGCTGGGGCGCCCTGGAGGGCGGGCCGCGCTCGGCCCTTGTCCGGGACGAGACCCCGCCCGGCGGCGAGGGCCCCGAGACCTTCCATGCCCGGGTCGCCGCCGCGCTTGCCGAAATCGACGGCCCGCCCCCGGTGCTGATCGTGGCCCATTCCGGTGTCGCCCGCGTGCTTCACGCGCTGATCGGGGGGGATGCCCCCTACCTCAGGCCGGGCAATGGGCAGATCCTGCTGTGGGCGCCGCAGCCCCGGGGCGGCTGGCAGGCGCAGCCGGTGGACGGCATCGGGCCGCCGCGCTTCTGTCACGGATCTGTCGCGCCGGGCTGATACCGGCACCGGATCACCACCAGCCACCCGGGAGAAAGACCATGATCTCGCTGCGTTCCATCGCCCTCGGCCTTCTTGCCGCAACCGCCCTGTCAGGGGGCGCGCACGCGCAGGCGTCGGGAACCATCACCGTCTACACCTCGCAGCCCAGCGACCAGATGGCCGCCGTGGTCGAGGCGTTCAACAAGGACCACCCCGAGATCACGGTCGAGGTGTTCCGCACCGGCACCACCGAGCTGATGTCCAAGCTGCAGGCCGAATTTGCCGCCGGTGGCACCCCTGCCGACGTGATGCTGATCGCCGACGCCGTGGCGATGACGCAGCTCAAGACCGACGGCCGCCTGCTGGCCTATGCCGAGGCCCCGGTTGCGGGCATCCCGGCCGACGTGATCGACCCCGACAAGACCTTCTTCGGAACCAAGCTGATCACCACCGGCATCGTCTACAACACCAACCTGGTGACCGAGGCGCCCACGTCCTGGGCCGACCTGACCAAACCCGAGATCGCGGCGCAGACCATCATGCCCAGCCCGCTCTATTCCGGTGCGGCGGTGATCCATGTGGGAACCATGGTGCAGCAGCCCGAGTTCGGCTGGACGTATTACGAGACGCTGGCCGACAACGGCGCGGTGGCCGGGCAGGGCAACGGCACCGTGATCGAGGCCGTGGCGCGCGGCGAAAAGGCCTATGGCATCATCATCGAATACATGGCGCTGAACGCCAAGGCCAAGGGTTCACCGGTGGACTTCGTGTTCCCGGCCGAGGGGGTGTCCGCCATCACCCAGCCCGTCGCGATCCTGAAGGACAGCGACAATGTCGAGGCCGCCAAGGTCTTCGTCGACTGGCAGCTTGGCCGCACGGCGCAGGAACAGTCGGTGGCGCAGGGCTATTTCCCGATCCTTGGAGGCGTGGCGCAGCCCGCAGGCTATCCCGACCCGGCGACGCTAAGGATCCTCGCCGCCGATCCGTCGACGATGCTGGCGGATGACCGGGCGACCAAGGAGGCCTTTGCCGATCTCTTCGGTGGCTGAGACAGCACACAATCCGGCGCCGCCCGGCGCGCGCGCCCTTCTCCTGCGGGGCGGCGATCACCTGATCGTTGCCCTGATCGCATCCTACGTGGTGTTGACCGGGCTATGGCCGCTGGCCAGCCTGCTGGCCGAGGCGTTCGGACCCGACGAGGCGGGCCGCACGCTCGGCCTGATCCGCGAAGCGTTCGACAGCCGTGCGGCCCGGCGCGCCTTGGTCAACACGCTATGGGCCTCGGCCGGGGCGGCTCTGGTGTCGGTCTCGCTGGGCACCGCGCTGGCGTTGCTGCTGGGGCTGGTGCGGCTGCCCGGCCGCATCGCGCTGACTTTCCTCGCGCTCTCGCCGCTGCTGATCCCCTCGCAGATCATGGCGCTGGCGTGGATCGAACTGTTCGGCAGCACCTCGCCAATACTGGCGCCCCTCGGCCTTGCCCCGCCGCCGGGGGTGCGCAACCCGCTCTATTCCGGGGGCGGAATCGTCTGGCTGATGGGGATCGAGCACATGCCGCTGGTGTTCCTCGCCGTCCGCGCGGGGCTGATCGCGATCCCCGCCGATCTGGTCGAGGCCGCCCGGATCGCGGGCGCGGGGGTGCCGCGCATCCTTGCCCGGGTGATCCTTCCGCTCTGCCTGCCGCAGGTGCTGGCGGGCGCAATCCTTGCCTTTGCCGCCGCGGTCGGCAATTTCGGGGTGCCTGCGCTGTTGGGCATCCCGGGGCGGTTCACGATGCTGACCACGCTGATCTACCAGCGCCTGAACGGATTCGGCCCGCAGGTGCTGGGGCAGGTCGCGGTGCTGGCGCTGGCGCTGATCGCGATGGCTGGCGCGGCGCTGGCGCTTAGGGCCGTGCTGATCCGTCGGCTGGCGGTGCCGGTCGGCCGGGGCCAGTCCTTTGCGGGGTTCGAGGCCGGGCGCTGGCAGTGGCCCGCGGGCATTGCGCTGTGGGCGGCGCTGGGCCTTCTGACATTGGCGCCCATCGCGGCGCTGCTGGCCACCGCGCTGGTTCCGGCATTGGGCGTGCGGCTGAGCCTTGGCACCCTCACGCTCGCCAATTTCGCCGACGCGCTGACCGATCCCACCATCCGCCGCGCCTTTGGCAATTCGCTGGCGCTGTCCATGGCGGCGGCGCTGATCTCGGCCGCGGTGGCGCTGCCCTTTGCCTGGTTTGTCGCGGTGCGCCGCCACCCGCTGCTGCGCCGTCTCGACCTGCTGGCCGACGCGCCCTTCGTGGTGCCGGGCACGGTGCTGGCGCTGGCGATGATCCTGGTGTTCCTGCCGCCGCTGCCGGGCCTGAACATCTCGATCTATGGCACGGCCACGATCCTGCTGGTGGCCTATCTCGCCCGGTTCCTGCCGCTGGTGCTGCGGCCGTTGGCGGGCGTGGCGCAGGCGCTGGAGCCTGCGCTGGACGAGGCCGCCCGGATCGCGGGTGCGGGCAGCGCGCGGCGCATCCTGCGCATCTTCGCCCCCTTGGCCGCGCCTTCCGCGGTCGCGGGCGGGGTGCTGATCGCGATGACCGCCTTCAACGAACTGACACTGTCGGCGCTGCTGTGGTCGGCGGGAACCGAGACGGTCGGCGTGATGATCTTTGCGCTGCAACAGGAGGGCAACTCGACCGGTGCGGCGGCGGTGTCGGTGCTGTCGCTGATGCTGGTCCTGGTCCTTGCGCTTGCCGCGGACCGGATCGTGCGGAACCGTGCACCCGGGGCGCTGCCCTGGCGGCTGGCAGATGTGCCGCCGGCCCAGGCGGTGTCGACGTGACACGCCCTCGCATCACGCCAAGTCCATCTTCGGGATATCCGGCGGAACGATCAGCCTTGCGGCGGTCGCGGCCACGACATCTTTTGCCGAGACACCCGGCCCGGTTTCGCGCAGCACGAGACCCTCGTCGGTCGGCTCGATCACGGCCATCTCGGTCACGATCAGGCTGACCCGGCGGGCGGCGGTCAGCGGAAGGGTACATTCCGGCACGATCTTGGGCTCGCCGCGCGAGGCGTGGACCATCGCCACCACCACGCGCCGCGCCCCGGTGACCAGATCCATCGCGCCGCCCATGCCGGGTACCATCTTGCCGGGTACCATCCAGTTCGCCAGATGCCCCTTCTCGTCGACCTGCAACCCACCCAGCACCGTCATGTCCAGATGCCCGCCCCGGATCAGCCCGAAGCTCATCGCGCTGTCGATCGAGGCCGCGCCCGGCACGGCGGTGACGAAGCCGCCGCCCGCATCGGTCAGGTCGCGGTCCTCCATCCCCTCGGGCGGGCGGGCGCCAAGGCCGATCACGCCGTTCTCGGCCTGAAAGAACACCTGCAGGCCATCGGGCACGAAGCTTGCCACCATCGAGGGCAGCCCGATGCCGAGATTGACCAGCATCCCGGGGCTCAGTTCCCGCGCGACGCGGCGGGCGATGATTTCCTTGGCGTCCATCACTGCGCCCTTTCCAGAAGGTAGTCGACCAGCACGCCCGGCGTCTTGACCGCGTCGGGCGGGATCATGCCCACGGGCAGGATGTGGTGCGGCTCGGCGATCACCGTGTCGGCGGCCAGCGCCATGATCGGATTGAAGTTGTGCGCGGTCAGCGTGTATTCGAGGTTGCCCACGTAATCGGCCTGGCGCGCGTCCAGCAGCGCGAAATCGCCGCGGATCGGCTTTTCCAGCAGGAACTTCTGGCCATCGATCTCGATCACCTGCTTGCCCTCCTCGACCAGCGTGCCGACGCCGGTCGGGGTCAGCACGCCGCCGAGGCCCACGCCGCCCGCGCGGATGCGTTCGACCAGCGTGCCCTGGGGGACCAGTTCGATCTCCATTTCGCCCGCGATCATCCGGCGCTGGGCCTCGGGGTTCAGGCCGATATGGCTGACGATGGCGCGGGTCACGAGGCCCGCGTCGATCAGCTTGCCCACGCCCTGGCCCGGCCGGCAGGTGTCGTTGCCGACGATGGTCAGCCCGCTGACGCCGCGGGCCACAATCGCGTCGATCAGCCGGTGCGGCGAGCCCACGCCCATGAACCCGCCGATCAAGAGCACCGCGCCTTCGGGGATCATCGCGGCCGCGTCCTCGGGCTTCAGCGCCGCCTTCATTCGGCGGCCTCCCCGGTGCGCGGGGCGGCGCGGCGGCGCGGACGGGCGGCCGGGGCCGCATCCCCCGTCCCCTCGGGCGCCTCGGCCAGCGGGTCGTCCAGCACGTCGGCGGTCACCGGGCCAAGCCCCAGCACGCTGCGGAACCGGTTCAGCATCTCCAGCGTGTGCGGCGCCATCTCGTCGATAGGGCCGGGGACATACTGGACGACGCGGGCGGCCAGATCGCGCGCCTCGGGGTCGGGCAACAGGCGCGGCAGCGTGGCGATGGCGCCTTCGGGGTCGTAGGTGGCGATCAGGGTCTGTTCGTGGATGATGTGGGCGCGCACCTCCATCGGCAGGTCGCGGAACGGCGCATCGCGGTTCAGCACCCGGGCCGAGCGTTCAAGCCGGTCGCGCCGGACCGATTGGCGGCTCTCGGCCAGCAGCACCAGCATCCGGATCACCGCCTCGACGAAGCCGCCCTGGGCCACGTGCGCCAGCGCGGCCTGCACGATGGGCAGCGCGCGCAGTTCGTCCTCGGTCTTGCGGGTGCGGCGCGGCGCCTGGGACTGGCCGAAGGCGCGCGCCCAGGGGTTGTTCCACATCATGTGAAAGCTCATCTCGTAGGCCGCGTCGCGCAGGTCGCGGGCGAGGTCGATCCATTGCTCGGTGACGTCGATGGCCACCCGCTCCAGTGCCAGGAAGGGGTTGGCCGGATCGGCAGGCTCGCGGGCCTCGCGGACCCGTTCGGCGGCGGTGGCAAGGGCCGCCATCGCGGGGTTCAGCGAGGACAGCGCCAGCCGCTGGGTGCGCAGCGGGTGCAGCGCGCGTGCCGCCTCGGCCGCGCGGGGGCTGACGGTTGCGCGCAGCACCGGACGGACCAGCGTGTCATAGGCCTCGGACTGCATCTGGCTGGCCCGCGCCACCGCGGCGAAGGCCACCTCTTCGTCGCGGGTGCCGCCCAGTGCCTCGAGATCGGCAAAGCTGCGCTCGGCAAAGCTGACGTGAAAGCTCTTGGCCGTGCCCGCGCCCTTCACCGCGTCGATCCTCATCTCGTAGAGCCCGGGCGCCAGCGCCTCGATGGTCTTCAGCGTGGACGAGACCTCGGTATGTTCCTTTTTCGCGATGGTCGAGGAGACGAAGATGCCCAGGTGGCCGACCTCTTCGTGCACCATGTAGACGATGCGCTGGCCGCGGATGCGGATCTCGTCGACCCCGGCATAGGCGTCGAGGATCCAGTTCAGCGCCTGCTGGGGCGGCGTGATGTTGTCGCCGTGGCTGGCGAAGACGATGATCGGCGCACGGATCTGCTTGATGTCGACCAGCCGGCCGGGTTCCAGCATCGCGGTGTTCCTGGTCAGGCGGTTGCCGACGAAAAGCTGTTCGACGATCCAGCGGATCTCGGCCTCGTTCAGCATGAAGAAGCCGCCCCACCAGCGTTCGAATTCCAGGAACCGCTGGCGGGCCTTGGGATCGTCGATATCGGCCATCATGTCGGCATACTTGCGGAACCAGGTGCGGCCGGGGTTCAGCATCTCGAAGTTCATCACCAGGTTCGCGCCGTCGAAGACGCCGCCGCCCAGGTCCGACCACAGCATCGGCTGCCAGGTGCCGCCGAGGATCCCGGCGTTGTAGCGCATCGGGTGCTTGCCCACCTCGCCCGACCAGGTGGCCACCGGCGCGCCGTTCAGTACGATCGGGCCCGTGAGGTCGGGGTTGGACGCCGCCAGCAGCAGTGTGGCCCAGCCGCCCTGGCAATTGCCGATGACGACGGGCTTGGAGGCGTCGGGATGGCGGCGGGTGACCTCGCGCACGAACTCGGCCTCGGCGCGGGTGACGTCGGCCAGCGTCTGGCCCGGAACGGGTGTGCGCCCGAAGGCCACGAAATAGACCGGGTGGCCATCGGCCAGCGCCACGCCGACCTGGCTGTCGGGCTTGAACCCGCCGATGCCGCCGCCGTGCCCCGCACGCGGGTCGATGATGATGTAGGGCCGCTTGAAGTCGTGCACCTCGACACCCTCGGGCGGGACGATCCGCAAGAGCTGGTAGTTGCAGGGGTGGTCCAGGTCGGCGCCGTCGACGATCATCTCGTAGTCGTAGATCAGCACCGGCGGGCAGCCCGCGGCCTCGTGCGCGCGGAAGATGTCGCCCCGCTCGCGCAACAGATCCAGCGTCAGCACCCAGCGCTCGCCCGCATCGCGCATCCAGTCGGCAAGGGCCGATGGCAGGGGCGTCTCGTTCCGGGCACTGGCGGTGCCGGCCGCCGACAGCGCCTCGAACGCGGCGCGCGCCCGGGCGGTGTGGCCGTCGAAGATCACGTTGCCGTGCCGGGCGGCGACGGTGCGCATCAGCTGCGCGCCGTCAAGCAACTCTCCGGCATGGGCGCCGGCGCCGGCCAGCCAGTCCTGCGGCAGGGCGCCCATGCCCCCGAGCGTTTCGGAAATCATGTCCGCGGCTTCAAGCGTCGAGGGGCGGGGCGAGGCGGTCTGCATGCGTTCTTGTCCTTATGCGACGATGGAGTAGCCGCCATCGACGGGGTGCACCCCGCCGGTGACGTTGGCGGCCTCGCGGCTGGCGAGAAAGGCGCAATAGGCGCCCACATCCTCGATCGTGGCCAGGTGATGGGTCGGCGCGCGGCTGGCGGCGGCATCGAGCAGTTCGTCGAACTCGGCGATCCCCGAGGCTGCCCGCGTCGCCAGCGGCCCGGGGCTGAGCGCGTGGACCGAGATGCCCTTGGGCCCCAGTTCGGCGGCAGCATAGCGCACCGCCGATTCGAGCGCGGCCTTGACTGGGCCCATGACATTGTAGTGCTCGACCACCCGGCTTGCGCCCTGGAACGAGACTGTGATGCAGGTGCCGCCCTCGGGCATCAGCGGCTCTGCCCGGCGGATCATCCGCAGGAAGGAATGGACCGAGATGTCCATCGCCAGCCCGAAACCCTCGGCCGAACAGTCGATCACCCGCCCGTGCAGATCGTCGCGCGGGCAGAAGGCGATGGAATGGACCAGCGTGTCCAGCCGGCCCCAGCGCGCGGCGATCTCGGCGAACAGCGGGTCCATCTGGACCGCGTCGCGCACGTCGAGCGGCGCGACGATCTCGGCGCCGATCTGTTCCGCCAGCGGGCGGACATGGGGTTCGGCCTTGTCGTTGAGCCAGGTCATCGCCAGCCGTGCTCCCTGGGCGCGTAGCGCCCGGGCGCACCCCCAGGCGATCGACTGCTCATTCGCGACGCCCACGACCAGGGCGGTCTGGCCTTCGAGTGAGAACATGGGGACTCCTGATATTCCGTGCCGGGGCAGCCTAGGGCCGCCACATGTCGGCCGTGTTACAGTCCCGCGAAATCCGCCATGGGTTGTTCCGCAGGCGCTTTTGGTTGTCCGCGGGGGATGTCCCATGGCCAACCGCTTGCCATCGGCGCCTGTCCCGGTATCGTGTCGCTGCGACACATGTCTGTCACATCCCGCGGTTAACGGCGTCGGGAACGGGTGCAGGACGCACCCCGTCATGCCGTCTGTCAGGAGATTACGAGATGCAGAGGAAAGCCCTTCCCCTTACCCGCCGCGCGGTGCTGGCCACCGGCACGGCAGCGCTTGCCGCGCCGCTGATCGCGCGCCGCGCGCTCGCCTCGTCGGGCGAGGTCAACGTGTTCGCCTGGGGCGACTACTTCCAGTCGGGCGAGATCACCGAGGCCTTCACCAAGGCCACCGGCATCACGGTCAACGTCTCGACCTACGGCTCGAACGAAGAGGCCGCCTCCAAGCTGCGCGCCGCGGGCGGCAAGGGCTTCGACATCCTGTTCCCGTCGGTGGACACCCGGCCGAACTATGACGAAGGCAACCTACTGGCCGAGATCGACGAGACCAAGCTGAAGGTCGACCAGATCCAGCCCGCGCTGTGGCGGTCCTCGCTGGAACTGGGCGCGGCCCACCGCGGCAAGCGGTATCTGGTGCCGTTCGACTGGGGCACCGAGGGCATCACCTGGGATTCGAGCGCCCTCGATATCGCGCCGGGCGAGCTGTCCTATGCCCATCTCTGGGCCGACGGGCTGGCGGGCAAGGTCGCCGTGCGCCAGAAATCGGTGCTGACGAGCCTTGCGCTCTACCTCGACGCCATCGGCGAGGTGCCCTCGAACCGCGGCATGGACGTCTACAAGACCGAAGAGGACAACCGCCGCATCTTCGACGCCTGCGTGGCCTTTGCCGCCAAGCACAAGGCGAACCTCGGCGCGTTCTGGAACAACGCGACCGAGGCGACCGGCGCCTTCACCGACGCGGGCTGCACCATCGGCCAGACCTGGGACACCACCGGCATCAAGCTGCATATCGACGTCGATCCCAAGTGGCGCTACGGCGCGCCGAAAGAGGGCGCGCTGGCGTGGATGGACACCGCGGCGATTCCCTCGGGCGCCGAGAACGTCGATCAGGCCTACGAATTCCTCAACTTCCTGCTCAGCCCGGAAATCGGCGGCATGTTCTCCAACGCGACCGGCTACAACTCGGCGGCGGTGGGGTCTGCCGATCACCTGAGCGAGGCCAACAAGGAGGCCTTCGCCTTCGCCTATCCTGGCGACTCGATCGAGAAGCTTTGGTGGTGGCCGATGTTCACACCCTGGTTCTCGGCCGTGCGCGAGGAATATGTCGAGAAGCTGACAAACGCGTGATCGCGTGCGTGACGGCGCGGGGGGCATTCCCCTCGCGCCGTTCGTTTCGAAAGCCCCCCGTATGACCCCAGACACCCGCGGCATGGACATCGCGCTTGACGGCGCCGCCGTGCGCTTCGGCGAATTCCAGGCCGTCCACCCGACCGACCTGACGATCCGGGCAAGCGAGTTCTTCTCGATCCTCGGGCCCTCGGGCTGTGGCAAGACGACGATCCTGCGGCTTCTGTCGGGGTTTCTCGACCCGTCCGAGGGCGAGGTGCGGATCGGCGGGCAGCCGATGGCGGGGATCGGGCCGTCCGACCGGCCGACCGCGCTGATCTTCCAGAACCTCGCGCTGTTCCCACTGATGAGCGTGTGGGAGAACGTGGCCTTCGGGCTGGAAATGCGCGGCTGGAAAAAGGCGCAGCGCCGCGACAAGGCGCACGAGTTGCTGCGCATGGTGGCCCTCGACGGTCAGGCCGACAAGCTGCCGGGCGAATTGTCGGGCGGCCAGCGGCAGCGGGTGGCGATCGCGCGCGCGCTGGCGGTGGAACCCGCCGTCCTGCTGCTGGACGAGCCGCTGTCGGCACTGGATCTGAAGCTGCGCCAGCACATGCGGGCGGAACTCAAGCAGTTGCAGAAGGCCACCGGGATCACCTTCGTCTACATCACCCACGACCAGGGCGAGGCGCTGACCATGTCCGATCGGGTGGCGGTGATGAACCGCGGCTGGATCGTGCAGGTGGGCAGCGCCGACGACGTCTATCACCGCCCGGAAACCGCCTTCGTCGCCACCTTCGTGGGCGAGACCAACCGCCTGCCCGGCCGGATCGAGACCGCCTCGGACGGCAAGGCGCGCATCGCGACGCCCGAGGGTGCTTTCGTGGCGGAGAATCCTGCGGGTCTAAGCTCCGGTGCGGAGGCCATCCTGTTCCTGCGCCCCGAACGGCTGCACCTGCTGGCCGGGCGCGAAACGCCCGCCAATACCCTGACCGGCAAGCTGGTGCGCCGCGACATGGAGGGCGCCTTCTCGACGCTGGTGGTCGAGACCGGCGCCGGGCAGTTGACCGTCCAGCGCGTGAACGCCGGCACGGACCCGCTGCCCGACGGCCCGCTGCACTTGGGGTTCTCGGACAGCGCGGGCGTGATCCTGCCGCCCGGAGACACCGCCGATGACTAGCCTGCGCCGCAGCTTCGGCGCGCCGCTTTCTGCGGTGATCGTGCTGCTGACGGGCATCTGGGTGCTCGGCCTGATCGCGGCCCCCCAGGTCATCATGATCGAACAATCGTTCTGGCGGATGGACCGGCCCGCGGGGGCAGCGGAACTGTCGGTCCGGATCGACGCGCTGTATAACCGGCTGGACGTGCTGGCGCTGGACCGCGCCGCGGCCGAGAAGGTCAAGACGCCGTCGAGCCTGAACGCGGAACTTGCCCGCCTCGACGCCGAACGCGCCGGGATCGAGGCCGAGATCGCCCGGCTGGAGGCCGAGGAAAGCACGCCGGTCAAGACCTGGACGCTGGCGAACTATGCCCAGATGGGGCAGGCGCATCTATGGATCTTCGCCAAGACGATCCTCGCCTCGCTGGCGGTGACCGCCATCGCCTTTGTCGTCTGCTATCCCATCGCCTATGCCATCGCCAAGCTGGAACCGCCGCGCCGCGCCGCGCTGATCATGTTGGCCCTCGTGATTCCCTATGCGATCAACGAGCTTCTGCGCGTCTTCGCCTGGCAGATGATCCTGAACTATGGCGGGCCGCTGAACGCAGCCCTGGGGCTGGTCGGCATCGGCCCGGTGCCCTTCCTCGAAAGCGGCACGGGCGTCTTCGTGGCGATGGTCTATGCCTATATCCTGTTCATGGTGTTCCCGCTCTACAACGTGCTGGAAACGCTGGACACCAACCAGATCGAGGCCGCCCGCGACCTGGGCGCGAAGACCTGGCAGATCCACCGCCGGATCGTGCTGCCGCACGCGCGCCCCGGCATCGCGGTCGGCTGCATCATGACCTTCATGCTGTCGGCGGGGTCCTATGCCGTGCCCTACATCATGACCCGCGGCACGGCGGATCCGTGGTTCACGCAGCTGGTCTACAACCGCTTCTTCCAGGCCACCAACTGGAACGTGGGCGCGGCCTATGCCTTCAGCCTGCTTCTGGTCTGTACCGGTTTTGTCTTCCTGATGATGAAGCTCTTGAAGGTCCGCCTGAGGGACATCGCGAAATGATGCGGACGGGCAGCGGCATGGTGCTGAGGCTCTACATGGGGCTGTTCTTCGCCTACATGTTCCTGCCGCTGATGATCATGGTGCTGGCGGGCTTCAACGCCTATTCGCCGCCCTCGGTCACGGTCTGGCGCGGCTTCACGCTCAACTGGTTCGTCGAGCTCTGGCACGACGACCGGATGTGGTCGGGGCTGCGCAATTCCTTCGTCATCGCGGGGGCGGTGATCGCGCTGGCGCTGCCGATGGGGCTGGCCGGCGCGCTGCTGCTGGGCCGGTTGGGCAACCGCGCGGGCGGGCTGATGTACGCAGTGATGGTCTCGCCATTGCTGACACCGGGGATCATCCTCGGCATTTCGACGGTGATCTTCTGGCGCAATTTCGAGGTGGCGGGGGGCCTGTTCACCGCGATCCTCGCCCAGACCACCTTCATCGCCTCCTATGCCATGCTGATGTTCATGGCGCGGCTGCAGCGGCAGGACGCCACGCTGGAAGAGGCCGCGCTCGACCTCGGCGCGACGCCGCTGCAGGCGTTCCGGCGCATCACACTGCCCTTCCTGCGCCCGACGATCCTGACCGCGGCGGTGATCGCCTTCCTGCAGAGCTTCGAGAACTACAACACCACGATGTTCGCCATCGGCGGCCAGCACACGCTGGTGACCGAGATCGGCTCGCGGATGCGCTTCGGGCTGTCGCCCGTGGTCAACGCGATCGGCATCCTGTTCATCCTGGCCACCATCGCCTTCGCCGTGGCCTGGGGCATTCTCAAGGAACGTGAACGGCGGGGCGCGCAGAGGACGGAATGATCGACACCTTCACCGCGCCGGGGCGGTTCTTCCGCGGCAACCTGCACACCCATTCCAACGTCTCGGACGGGCTTCTGCCGCCGGAAGAGGTGTGCCGCCGCTATGCCGCCGAAGGCTATGATTTCATCGCGCTGACCGACCATTTCGTGGGCCGCTACGGCTATCCGATCGTCGATACCACCGCCTACCGCACCGACCGCTTCACCACGATCCTGGGTGCTGAACTTCATTCCGGCGCGCAGGCGAACGGCGAGCTGTGGCACATCCTCGCCGTGGGTCTGCCAGCCGATTTCGCCCCCGGCAACGCGCCCGACTTCAAGCCGGTCGAGGGTCAGGAAACCGGCCCCGAGATCGCCGCCCGCGCGGTGGCCGCAGGCGCCTTCGTCGCCATCGCGCACCCGCAATGGTCGGGGCTGACGCTGGCGGACGCGCGCAGCCTCGAGGCCGCCCACGCGGTCGAGGTCTACAACCACGGCTGCCGGGTGGGCTGCGACCGGGCCGACGGCTTCGCCATCGCGGATCTGCTGCTGACCGAGGGGCGGCGGCTGTCGCTGGTCGCCACCGACGACGCCCATTTCACCGAGCCCGACCATTTCGGCGGCTGGGTGATGGTCAAGGCCGCCGAGAACAGCCCCGAGGCGCTTCTGGCCGCGCTGAAGGCGGGGCATTTCTATTCGACCGAGGGGCCGGAACTCCGGTCGGTCGCGGTGACAGGGGATGCGGTCGAGGTCGAGTGTTCCGCCGCCGCCACGATCATCGTGCAGGGCCGCGGCGCGGCCGCCGTCGCCTGCCATGGTGGCTCGATGACGCGCGCGAGACTGCCCCTTGATGCCCGCTGCGCGGCCTCGCCCTGGTTGCGGGTGACGGTGGTGGATGCGGCGGGGCGGCGGGCCTGGTCGAACCCTCACTGGCGCTGATCAGGGCCGCTCGATCACCACATATTGCGCATAGCCGCGGAAAAGCGACCGGTGGGTCGCCGTGCAGCCCGTCTCCGCCGCGATCCGCCGGGCCACCTCGGCCAGATCGGTGCGTGGCGTGACGTGAAACCGCGCCAGCCAGGACCATAGCGCCCTGCGGAACGCGCGCGGCAGACCCGCCTGGTCGTGAAAGTCGACGATATGCAGCGTCCCGCCCGGCGCGAGGTGCTGGGCCGCCGCCCGGATCGCGCCCTGCCAGTCGGGGATCATCGAGACGGCATAGGAGATCACGATCCGGTCGAACCCGGCGCTGTCGAACAGGCGCAGCCCGTCAAAGCGGCAGGCGTCGCCCTCGGCCAGCCACGCCCGGCGCCCCAGCTTGGCCTCGGCGGTCCTCAGCATCTGGCGCGAGATGTCGAGGCCATAAAGCCGCCGACCCGGATAGCGCGCCGCGATCTTCATCAGGTTGCGCCCGGTGCCGCAGGCGATTTCCAGCACGCGCGCTTCGGGCGGCGGCGCAAGGTCCGCGATCAGCAGGTCGCGGCCCAGCAGGTACCAGGCGCGGGTCGCATCGTAGATGAGCCGCTGGTAGCGGTAGGTCGCATCCATCAGCGCGGCGTGATCGGCGGTGCGGTCGGTCATGCGCCTAGCCCCGGAAGCGGTAAAGATGCACGGCGCCGTAGATGGCCGAGCGGTCCGCGGCCGACGCGAGTCGCGACGCGTCGGCATCATAGGCCCAGCGCCCCAGGATCGCCGCGGGCACCCGGCCCGGCAGGATGTCGGGGATGCCGCCGGTCCGGAACAGTACCCGCGCGCCGGGCGCGGCGGTGCGGGTCAGTTCCGACCAGAGCGCGGTCAGTTGCGCATCGGTCATCCAGTCCTGCGCATCCAGCAGCACCGTGCAATCGACCGAGCCCGCGGGCCGTTCGCCCAGATACTCGGTGACCGAGCGGTTCCGCACCGACACGCGGTCCGCCATCGCCCGCACCGTGTCGAAATTCGCCGGGTCGAGATAGGGCGGCACCGCGCCGCCCGAGGTGCCACCATAGCGGCGTCGGCAGGCCTGCCAGGCGAAGTAGTTCCCGGCCACGGGGAAGTCGCACATCAGCTTGCGCACCCGTTCGCGCAGCACCGGGACCACGTCGCCGCCGCCATCGGCGGCCAGCTTGTCGTGCTGGGCGGGCGGGATGCCCAGCCCGAACAGAGCCGCGCGGCGGCTGGCGAGGAACCGGATCAGCGGCCGGTCGAACAGCGGCGCGATCTCGGTCTCGTAGAAATGACGCTGCTCGTCCAGCGTCCGGCAGGCCAGCAGCCGGTCCAGGTCTACGCCCGCCAGCCGGGCGACCGTCTGCGTCGCACCGAGAAACCGGCCGAGAAGGCCATAGCGATAGGCGCCGCGGGCGAAGATCCCGATCCGGCGGCGGCCCCAGGCGCGGCCTTCCCACCAGGCGCGGGTCTCGGCATCGAGATGCGGTGCCAGAAACCGGTCATAGGCCGCGATGTTCCCGCGACGGTCGGCATGACCGAAGAAGTCGAAGAACGCGCCCTGGTCGGGCAGATGCCGCGCCGCCGCGCCTTTCAGCCGAAGCAAGGCGACATGGGCGGGCGAAAGGTCCACCGCAGCGACCTCTGCCGGGCGGCGTGTCAGGTAGGACATGACGTTGCACCCGCCCGAGGCGATGCACACGACCCGTTCGCCCTCGGCCAGACCCAGTGCCTGCATGTCGGCGACCGGGTCTTCCCAGATCTGCGCGTAGACAAGGCCCTGGAACAGGCGCGAGAAACCCCGCTCCAGCAGGCCCGTGACGCTGAGCGCGCCATTCTGGTGCACCGCGGCGCCAAGCTGGTCCGCGACGCCTGCTGCGGGAAGGATCGGACTGGTCATGCCGCCTCCTGATCCTGAAGGCGCCGCCGCCCGCCCAGAAGCCGCAGCCCCTCGCGGCCCGTGCTGCGCCCGCGCGTCGTCTCGGCCCAGTCGATCAGTTCCAGCCGGCCATCGGGATGTTCGACCAGGGCGGTGCAGCTTTCCACCCAGTCGCCGCAATTGGCATAGCAAAGCCCGTCGATCCGCGTCAGTTCGGCCTTGTGGATATGGCCGCAGACGATGCCGTCATAGCCGCCGCGGCGTGCCTCGGCGGCCAGCACCTGTTCGTATTCGCTGATGTAGTTCACCGCCTGCTTGACCTGCTGCTTGGCCCAGTTCGAGAGCGACCAGTACTGCCCGCCCCAGAGCTTGCGGAACCGGTTGAGACGGGTGTTGAGCCAGAGTGCGACGCTGTAGGCCCGGTCACCCACATGCGCGAGCCACTTGGCGTTGACGATGATCGAGTCGAACTGGTCACCATGCGTGATCAGCAGCCGTTGCCCGTCGGCGGTGACGTGGTTGGCCTGGGATACAACCTCGATGCCCCCGAAATGGGTGCCCGGATAGGCCCGAAGTGCCTCGTCGTGATTGCCGGGGATATAGCAGACCTCGACCCCGCGCCGCGCGCGGGCAAGCATCTCTTGCACCACGTCGTTATGCGATTGCGGCCAGTGCCAGCTGCGCCTGAGCTGCCAGCCGTCGAAGATGTCCCCGATCAGGAAGATTCGCTCTGCCTCGTGGCGCGACAGGAAGTCGAGAAGCATCTCGGCCTGGCACCCGCGGGTGCCAAGATGGATGTCCGATATAAATATGGTGCGGCACTTCACGGGATTACCCCAGATTTAGGCTGCGCGTTCCCCGGGAAGTACCGCGCCCGTGCAACATCCGTATGACGCCTTCAGCGTGCCCAGCGACACTGTCCGGACGACGGGCGCAGAAGGGTCGGCATTTCACGAAACTGACATCAAACCGTTGTCCCGCTGTCATTCGGCGGGCGCAGGAGCAGGCCGAAGAAAACCTGTTTCCGAGGATAGCCATGACCAAGCGCCTTCTGGGCCTGACCTCCGTGATCGCCCTTTCGGCCGGCGCCGCCGGTGCCGAGATGAACTTCAACCGCATCGCCTCGTTCCCGGTCGTCGCGAACATGGCCGCAGGCGAGGATACCGCCCGCGCGACCTCGGCCGAGATCATCGACGCGACCGCGGACGGCATGACGCTGGTCTATACCGACAGCCCGCTGGGCGTGATCGGCCTGATCGACATCACCGAGCCGGCCCAGCCCAAACCGCTGGGCAACCTCGACATGGGCGGCGAACCCACCTCGGTCGCCGTTCTGGGCCGCACCGCCTACGTCGCGGTCAACACCTCGGACAGTTACACCGCGCCCTCGGGCCGTCTGGCCACGGTCGATCTGGACAGCAAGACCGAAACCGCCTCCTGCGATCTGGGCGGCCAGCCCGACAGCATCGCCAAGGCCCCCGATGGCAGCTTTCTCGCCATCGCCATCGAGAACGAGCGCGACGAGGACCTGAACGACGGCATCATCCCGCAGATGCCCGCGGGCCATCTGGCGCTGGTCGCCATCACGGACGGCGCGGTGGACTGCGCCAGCCTGAAAACGGTGGATCTGACCGGCCTCGCCGCGGTCGCGCCCGAGGACCCCGAGCCCGAATACGTCTCGATCAACGCCGCGGGTGAGACGGTGGTCACGTTGCAGGAAAACAACCACATCGTCGTGGTCTCGAAGGATGGCGCGGTGCTGTCCCATTTCTCCGCCGGGGCCGTCGATCTGACCGGCATCGACGCCACCGACGAGAAGGCCGCCCTGGTCTTTGCCGAAAGCCAGCCGGGCCGCCTGCGCGAGCCCGACGCCGTCGCCTGGATCGACGCCGATCACTTCGCCACCGCCAACGAGGGCGACTACGAGGGTGGCACCCGCGGCTGGACGATCTTCGCCAAGGACGGCACGGTCGTCTACGACAGCGGCGCGTCCTTCGAACACGCCATCGTGCAGATCGGCCACTATCCCGACCGGCGGTCGGATGCGAAGGGCGTCGAGCCCGAAAGCGCCACCTTCGCCACCTTTGGCAGCACGCCCATGGTGTTTGTCGGAGCCGAGCGCGCCTCGGTCGTCGGTGTCTACGACGTGACCGACCCCGCGGCGCCGGTGCTGAAACAGCTTCTGCCCTCGGGTGTGGGCCCCGAAGGCTATGTGGCGATCCCGGCGCGCAACCTGCTGGTTTCGGCCAACGAGGCCGATCTCGGGGCGGACGGCGGCGCGCGCTCGCACGTGATGATCTACGAATATCAGGACGCGGCGCCGGCCTATCCGCATCTGACGTCCGAGGGGCTGGAGCCGCTGACCGGCTGGGGCGCGATCTCGGGCCTGGCGGCGGACGCGGACGGCGTGGTCTGGGCGGTGAACGACAGCTTCTACGGCTTCCAGCCCACGATCTTCAGGATCGACACCACGCAGGCGCCCGCCCGGATCGTCGGCGCGATCCCGGTGACTCGCGCGGGCCAGCCCGCCCAGAAGCTCGACATCGAGGGCATCGCGCTGGACGGCAAGGGCGGGTTCTGGCTGGCCTCGGAAGGCAACACTGCCAAGCTGGTGCCGCATGCGCTGTATCACGTGAACGCCAAGGGCGCGATCAAGCAGGAAATCGCGATCCCGGCCGAGCTTGCGGCGGTCGAGACGCGGTTCGGCTTCGAGGGTGTCACCAAGATCGGCGACACGCTGTGGATGGCGATCCAGCGCGAGTGGAAGGACGACCCCAAGGGGCAGGTCAAGCTGGTGGCCTACAACACCGAAACCGAGGAATGGGGCGCGGTGCGCTATCCGCTCGACACCCCCGCCAAGGGCTGGGTCGGGCTCAGCGAGATCGTGGCCCATGGCGATCACGTCTACATCGTCGAGCGTGACAACCAGCTTGGCACCTCGGCGGCGACCAAGAAGGTCTATCGCGTGGCGCTGTCCGACATGCAGCCCGCGGCGCTGGGCGGTGACCTGCCCTTGGTGGCCAAGCAGGAGGTGCGCGACCTGATCCCCGACCTGACCGCGACGGGGGGCTATGTGCTCGACAAGGTCGAGGGGCTGGCGATCGCGGCGGACGGCACGATGTGGATCGCGACCGACAATGACGGCGTCGACGACCATTCGGGCGAGACGATGTTCTTCGCGGTCCGGCCCTGACATCACGGTGCCCGGACGCGGGACCGGCGGTCCCGCGCGGCGGGCGCGTAATCCGGGGAGTGAACAAGGCAGCGCCCGCAACGGCGCTGCCTTCGACGTCTTGCGGCCCGGCGGCGAGATCCGGCCTGCGTTCGACGCCCCGCCCATCACGGCACCCTGTCCCTTCTCCAGGTCTCGCCCCGCAAACCTGCCGCCAAGGTCGGTCCGTTGTCGTCGGTCTGTAACACAAGGCCGTTAACCCTGATTCCGAGGTGCAGGTTGGGGGTCGAAGCTTGAGCGCGGAATCCGGCGCATTTCTTTTCCATGGCTATCGTCATGCCGGTGGGGCCGCCCGTGACGATGCCGCGCGCGCATGCGGCGAGCGCCCATTTCCCCTGCAACGATCATCAGGACTGTTTTCCTTGCCATTTTCGCCGAACAGGAACGTATGACATGACCTACGACGAAGAGTCCCATCCCGAGCGCAACCAGACCGCCGAGGCCGGTGCGGGCATCGATATCGCCCCCGAACTTGGTGCGTTCGCCGAGGGCGCGGCGATGGCCGAATCCGCGGTCTTCACGTTGGAACTTCTGCATGCCGCCGACCAGGAAGCCGGGGCGGCCGCGATTCTCGATGCGCCGCGCTTCTCGGCGGTGCTGAACGCGCTGAAGGCGCAGGACCTGGGGTCGGACGGTGTCGAGGACAACACCATCGTCCTGTCCTCGGGCGACGCGTTCATCCCGGGCCTGTTCTACGACGCCTCGGCCGGGGCCTTCGGGACGGCCGGGATCGCGGACATCCAGATCCAGAACGAGCTTGGCTTCCAGGCGATCGCGTTCGGCAACCACGAATTCGACTTCAACACCACGTCGCTGGCCGCGCTGATCGCGGGCACCGCGACGGGCGATTTCTCGGCGCTGGTGGGCACCGCGCTTGAAGGACTCGATTTCGGCGGCACCGACATGCCGTATCTGTCGACCAACCTCGATTTCTCGACCGACGCCAACCTCGCGCCGCTGGAAATCGCGGGCGGGCAGGCGCCGCAGGGCAATTCGGTGACCTCGTCCACCGTGATCGACGTGAATGGCGAGCTGATCGGCGTCGTCGGCGCGACCACGCCGACGCTGGCCTCGATCTCCAGCCCCGGCGGCGTGACCATCTCGCCGGGCTGGGCGGGCACGAACCCCACTCCTGCCGAGCTCGACGCGCTGGCCGCGATCATCCAGGCCGAGGTCGATGCGCTGCTCGCCGCCAATCCGGCCATGAATAAGGTGATCCTGCTGGCCCACATGCAGCAGATCGGCATCGAGATGGAACTGGCCGGGCGTCTGGCGAATGTCGACATCATCGTCGCGGGCGGGTCCAACACGCGCCTCTTCGACGAAACCGACCGCGTGCGCGACGGCGACAGCGTGCAGGGCGGCTATCCCGAATTCGTCACCAACGCGGGCGGCAGCGTGACCGCGGTCGTCAACACTGACGGCAGTTACAAGTATGTGGGCAGGCTGGTGCTGGACTTCGACGCCGACGGCAACGTGATCGCCGAAAGCTATGATTCCTCCATCTCCGGCGCCTACGCGACCGATGCGCAGGGCGTGGCCGATCTGGGCGCGGCCGGGCTGGTCGATCCCGAAATCCAGGCCATCGCCGATGCCATCGAGGCGCAGATCCTCGCCACCGAGGGCAACGTCTTCGGCGCGTCGGACGTGTTCCTGAACGGTAACCGCTCGGGCGCGGATACCGCGACCAACCCGGACGGCGTGCGGACGCAGGAAACCAACCTCGGCAACCTGACGGCGGACGCGAACCTCGCCGCCGCACAGGAGATCGATTCGACCGTCGTGGTCTCGATCAAGAACGGCGGCGGCATCCGCGCCTCGATCGGGCAGACCATCGTGCCGCCGGGCGGCAGCGCCCCGGTCCGCCTGCCGAACGAGGCGGTGGTCGACAGCGACGGTAACCTCATCAAACCCGCGGGCGGCATCAGCCAGAACGACATCCAGACCTCGCTGGCCTTCAACAACGGTCTGGTGCTGCTGACGCTGACCAAGGCGGAACTGGTCGGGCTGCTGGAACATGGCGTCAGCGCGATCCCTGCCGCGGCGGGCGCCTTCCCGCAGATCGGCGGCCTGCGGCTCTCGTACGATCCCGACCTGCCTGCGGGCGACCGCGTGCTCGAGGCCGGCATCTTCACCGAGGCGGGCGACCTGATCGCCGAACTCGTCCGCAGCGGCGAGATCGCGGGCGACCCGGCCGAGGAATTCCGCGTCGTGACGCTCGACTTCCTGTCGGCCCCCCGCTTCGACGCGGCGGGCGCCTTCATCGGGGCGGGTGACGGCTATCCCTTCCCCAACACCAATACCGATCCGACTGTGGGCGAGGTGGGCGACGCGGACGTGATCGCGCGGGTGAACAAGGTTTTCCTTGCCGAGGACGGCGTCCAGACCGGCGAGGCGACCTTCGCAAATGACGGCACCGAACAGGATGCGCTGGCGGAATACCTGAAGGACAACTACGAGGACACGCCCTTCGCCGAAGGGGAAACCGGCCGCGACGGCGACACCCGGATCCAGAACCTGAATTTCCGCGACGATGCGGTGTTCGAGGGCTTCGACCTCGACGCCCCCGAGGCGACCGGGGAACTGGGCGACATCGGCATCGCCGCGGTGTTCGACAGCGGTGCGGGCGAAGGCGGATCCGAGGTCGTGGCGACCGAGGATGGCAAGGCCTACGTGACCAACGGCGCGCTCGGCCGGATCGACGTCTGGGACATCGCGTCCGGTTCGCTGTCGGCCAGCATCGACCTGACCTATCTGCCGGGCTTTGCCGGTGTGCAGTCGGTTGCGGTCAAGAACGGCCTGATCGCGGCCGCGGTTTCGTCTACCGACATCGTGTCCGGCGCGGACGTGCTGGGCCAGTCGGGCTATGTCGCACTGATCGACGGCGCCACGGGGCTGGTGATCGACCGTGTGGTGACGGGCAACCTGCCCGACATGGTGACCTTCAGCCCGGACGGGACGAAGATCCTTGTCGCCAACGAGGGCGAGTTCAACGCCGAAAGCGACATCACTGTCGATCCGGTCGGCTCGGTCTCGATCATCGACGTGTCGAACCTGGTCAACCCGACCGTCCAGACCCTGACCTTCGGGTCGCTCGCGGCGGTCGAGGGCGTGCGGCTGGCGCCGGGGGCCTCCTACCTGGAGGGGCTGGAGCCCGAATACATCGCCGTCACCGATGACGGCACGACCGCCTATGTGTCGCTGCAGGAGGCGAACGCCTTCGCGAAGATCGACCTTGCCACCGGCGCGATCGACCTGATCCCGCTGGGCACGGTGGATCATTCGCAGGAGGGGTCGGGCCTTGACGCCAACGACGACGGGCTGATCTCGATCCGCACCTACGATAACCTCGTGGGCCTGCGGATGCCCGACGCGATCGACGCCTTCGAGGTGGACGGCGCGACCTACATCATCACCGCCAACGAAGGCGACGGCCGCGGCGACGGCGACGAGGGCGGCGACGAAGCCCGCGTGGGCGACATCCTGGATGGCGACATCCCGGGCCTCGCCATCGACGCCTCGGTCGACACCACCGGGCTGGAACGGCTGGTGATCTCGACCATCGACGGCGACACCGATGGCGACGGGGATATCGACGTCCTGCACGCCTTCGGTTCGCGGTCGTTCACGATCTTCGACGCCGACGGCAACGTGGTCTTCGACAGCGGGTCCGAGTTCGAGCGCATCCTGTCCGAGGTGGCGCCCGAGCGGTTCAACAACGACGACGGCGAACCCATCGCGACCGAGGACGACAACCGGTCCGACGCCAAGGGCCCCGAGCCCGAGGCGGTCGTCACCGGCGAGGTGAACGGCGCGCTTTACGCCTTCATCGGGCTCGAGCGCGACAGCGGCATCGTGATCTACAACATCTCCGAGCCCACGGCCGCCTACTTCGTCGACTACATCCCCGGTTTCGGCAACGACCTGGGCGCGGGCATCGACGACTTCATCGGCCCCGAGACGATTGCCTTCATCCCTGCGGCAGAAAGCCTGTCGGGCGTGGCGCAGATCGTCGCGGCCTATGAAATCTCGGGCGATACGGTGGTCTATGACCTCGGCGACTTCATCGCGCCGCCGACACCCATCCTGATCGCCGAGTTCCAGCCGAACCCGGACGGCACCGACCCCGTGACCCAGACCGTGGAACTGTCGGGCGCGGCCGGGGCGATGTTCGATCTGTGGCTGGTCTCGGTCGAGAACGATGGCGTCGACGGCCGGGTGGACCGCGCCGAGAACGTCACCGGCAGCTTCGATGCCAACGGCATCGCCACGGTCGAGGTGGCAGACCTGGAAAATCCGTCCTTCACCTTCATCCTGACCGACGCCTTCACCGGCGCCGCAGCCGTGACCGACATCGACACCGACAATGACGGCGTGGTGGACGACCTGTCGGCCTTCGGCACCATTCTCGACGCCATCGGCAGCGCCGACAGCGCCGCGGATTTCGCCGACAGCTACGCCGACGATGCCGCGCTGGGCGGGGTGGCCTTCGCCTATACCGGCACCGAGCCCGAACTGATGTTCCGCGACGCCAGCCGCGGCGACTGGTATGCCGTCAATGCGCCGGGCGATGCCGTGGTTTATGCCGCGGATGGCAGCACGGTGGACCCGGCCGAGTTCGACACCGACCCGACCGTGGGCACCGACAGCTTCGGCGCGGTCAACCCGTCGCGCGCGGGCGGCACGGCCGATCTGCAGATCACCGAACTGTGGTTCGGCCAGGACGGCACCGACCTGACCGCCGACTGGATCGAGGTGACCAACACCGGCACCGCGGCCTGGACGGCGGCGACCGACGGCGCGCTTTTCTATGACGACGAAAGCCTCGATCCGACCGTGGCCGACCAGGTGCAGGGCGTCGACAGCCTTGCCCCCGGCGAAAGCGCGATCATCGTGATCGGCCAGGCCGCCGACGCGGCCGCGTTCGCCGCGGTCTGGGGCGACGACGCCGACCTTTCGGACGTGCAGATCGGCTGGGCCGATGGCGCGGGGCTGGGCGCGGGCGGCGATGCCGCGGGCCTCTTCCTCGATGCCGAGGGCGACGGGCTGGCGCTGACCGACACGCCCATCGCCACCGCCAGCTACCCCGATGGCGGCGCCGCGGCAAGCGGGCGGTCCTACGACGTGCCGTCCGCCAGCTTCTCGTCGCTTGCGGGCTTCGAGGACATGTCGGCCACCACCGAGCTTGGCGGCACCGACGGCACCGAGCCCGCCATCGCCTCGCCGGGCTACATCCCGACCGAGCGCACCGCACCCGACTACACCCTGATCTCGACGATCCAGGGCGCGGGCTTCTCGTCCGGCCTCGTCGGCCAGACGGTGACGGTGCAGGCGGTGGTGACGGTGGTCAGCGATGCGCTCAACGGCTTCTTCCTGCAGGAAGAGGACGGTGACGCCGATGGCGATGCCGCCACCTCCGAAGGCGTGTTCGTCTACACCGGCTCCGATCCCTCGGTTCAGGTGGGCGATCTGGTGACGCTGGAGGCGATCGTCGACGAGTACTTCCAGAACACCCAGCTCAAGACCATCCAGAGCCTGGTGGTCGAGGCGCAGGGGGTCGAACTTCCGACATCGGTCACGGTCTCGCTGCCGCTGCCGGGCGGCACCGATCCGGCGACCTTCTACGAAAGCGTGGAAGGCATGCGCGTGACCGTGGTCGCGGCCGATGGCGAGGTGCTGAGCGTCACCGACACCTTCACCCGCTTCGGCGAGGTGGGCGTGACCTCGGGCGCGCCGCTGGTCCAGCCGACCCAGGCCTTCGAAAGCTTCTCGGCCGAGGCCGAGGCGCTGGCCGAGGCGAACACGCGCGACTTCCTGCTGTTCGAGAATGCCGAGGATGACAGCCTGTCCTCTGCCCCGCGCGTGGGCGACGGGATCGTCGGCAACCGGATCGACGGGGTGATGCACTTCACCTTCGACGAGTACAAGGTCGAGACCCAGGGCGCGGTCGCGTTCGATACGTCGGTCAACCCCTTCCCGCGGACCGACGCCCCCGAGGACATCGAGGGCCGGCTCAAGGTCGCCTCGTTCAACGTGCTGAACTACTTCACCACGCTGACCTCCGAGGACAGCGCGGCGCGCGGGGCCGCAACGGCGGACCAACTGGCCGACCAGACATCGAAGATCGTCGCCGCGATCAAGGCGATCGACGCCGACATCGTGGGCCTGATCGAGATCGAGAACGACCTGTCCGCCCCGGACGAGGCGGTGGCCGCCCTGGTCGCCGCGCTCAACGCCGAGATGGGCGCGGGCACCTACGACTACATCGCCACCGGCAAGATCGGGACCGACGCGATCAAGCAGGCGATCATCTTCAAGCCCGCGACGGTCGCGCCCAAGGGCGACTTCGCGGTGCTGGATACGGTCGAGTTCACCGATCCGCTGGCCTCGGGCGGCCCGCTCAGCCGTCCGGCGGTCGCGCAGTCCTTTACCGAGGTGGCCACCGGCGAGGTCTTCACCGTCTCGGTCAACCACCTCAAGTCCAAGGGCAGCGCGAGCGGTGTGGCCGGCGACGACAGCGATGTCGAGGGCTCGGCGGCCCTGACCCGCGTCGAGGCGGTGAAGGAACTGGCCGAATGGCTGGCGACCGACCCGACCGGCTCGGGCGATGCGGATCACCTGACCATCGGCGACTTCAATTCCTACGCGATGGAACGCGCGATCCGGGCGATCGAGGATGCGGGCTTCACCAATCTCGCCGATGCGGATGCCACGTCCTACCAGTTCGACGGACGCCTCGGCACGCTGGACTACGCCTTCGCCAACGAAAGCCTCGCGGGCCAGGTGGCGGGCGCGACAATCTGGAACGTCAACAGCCTGGAAGCCTATGCCCAGCAATACAGCGACGCCCGGTTCGACGCGCTGGGCGACCCGGCCTCGCCGTTCGGGTCCTCGGACCACGATCCGGTCATCGTCGGGCTGAACCTCGAAACCGAGGTCGAGCGCAACCTGATTGTCAGCGAGGGCGACCGCGACCGCCTGACCGGGACCGAAGAGGCCGACATCTTCGAGATCGGCAGCTTCCGCAGCGAGATGGCGACCGGGCTTGGCGGGGCGGACATCTTCCTGTTCGACGCCGCGGCCTTCGAGGACGGCACGCGTGGCCTGGTCCAGATCCGCGACTACATGGCGGGCGAGGACATGGTCGATCTGGGCGGCGGCAGCTTCGACGCTGCACTGGTCAGCGAAACCGCGAATGCCGTCTACCTGACGATGGACGGCGACGGCGACAGGATCGTGATCCGCGGTATCGACAGCCTGGATGACATCACCTTCGTCGACCACCTGGACATGATCGCCTGATGAGAAGCGCATGTCCGACCTGTGCAATAGTGAAAGGGGAAACCACGTGAAGAGTTATCTTGGGATCGGGGCGCTCGCCGTCCTGCTGGTGGCGGCGCCCGTGGCGGGTTCGGCTGCCACCTATCTGGCCGAGGGGTTCATCGACGATGAATACGCCGACGCACAGGGGGATGCGTATGCCGATGCACTGGTTGTCACGACGCCGGACAGCGCCGCGCCGGACAGCGGTGATATCGTTGACCTTATCGGAGCGGGCGCGGCAATCGCGGGCAGCATTTCGGCGACCGGGGACAGCGGGTTCCAGGGAACTGCGTTCTCCAGCGGGGCGACGACCAGTGTGCTTTCGGTCGCGAATACCGGCACCACCCAGATCGTCGTCAGCTATGTCTTGGACTGGTTTCTCGATGTTTCTGCCCTTGATGGGGGCGAGGCATGGGCGGGTCTGACGCTGGCCGCCGGCACCGGAGGCGCGTCGCTGTTCAGCTACGATCCGCTTGACAAGTTGTTCGAACGCAATGTCGTGGCTGACCTGAACGATCCCTTTGCAGGCGGTTCGGGATCGTGGAGCTTCGATCTCGCCCTCGCGCCGTCGGAAAGCGTCGCGCTCGGCCTGCTGGTCGATGCCAGCGGTTTCGCCGATGCGGGGTTCGGCCCGCTGGGGGCGTTCCTCGCCTTCGCGGACGCCTCGGTATCGGTCGTGGGTGTCAGGGATTCAGCCCCCGCGCCGGTCCCTCTGCCGGCCGCCTTGCCGATGCTTCTGGCCGGGCTTGGCGGGCTGGCCCTGCTGCGCCGCCGCGCCTGAGCATCGGCCCAGCGGCGCGTGCGGCTCGTTTCAGGACGCCGCGCCGTCCGAGGTGGATTCCGCCGCGGCCAGAACGGCCGCGGCGGTTTCCGTGACGCTGCCCTCGCTGCACACGCGAGGCCAGCGGATAGGGCCGGGATCGGTGCACAACTGTGCCTCCAGCACGTCCAGGGTTGCGTCCGAGGCGCCCCTGGGGCGGGTTCGAACCCGCGCGCGCAGGGTCTCGGGCTCGGCGGACAGCCAGACGCCTGAAAAGGCATGGTCCGCCAGTGCGCGCCCAAGTTCGGCGCGGCGGTCGGGCCGGTCGAACACGGCGGCCACGACCACGCTTGCCCCTGCTGCGGCGATGGTCCGCGCGCGTGTGGCAAGCTGGCTGTAGACCCTGTCGGAAACCTCGGGGCGATAGGCCTCCGGCGGCAGACACGCGTCGCTGGGCACCGCGAAATGCGCCTTTCGCGTCAGGTCGCTTTCCACCAGCCGCGCGCCCGGAGGCGCTCCGACATGCGGCGCAAGGGCTTCGGCGATCGTGGTCTTGCCGCTGCCCGACAGCCCGCCGATCGCAAGGACGCGGGCTGGCCAGTGATCCAGCAGCGCAATGGAAAGGTCGAAATAGTCCCGGGCGATGGCGCGCTGCCGGTCCGCATCCACCCCTGCGCCCATCGCGAAGGTGGCGGTCACATGGGCGCGCACGGCGGCCCTGAGCGCCATGAAGAAGGTCAGCAACTCGAACCCGTCGTCGCTGGCCGATGTGTCGAAATACCGGTTCGCCACGAGATTGGCGAGCCGGTGCAGCCCGCGATGCCACAGATCCATCAACAGGAACGCAAGGTCGTAAAGCACGTCCACCGTGGCGATCTGGTCGTTGAACTCGATACAGTCGAAGAGGGTGGGACGCCCCGCGAACAGGCAGATGTTGCGCAGGTGAAGATCACCGTGGCAGCGCCGCACCTTGCCCGCCGCCTCGCGGCTGTCCAGCGTGGCGCGCAGCTCGTCCAGCCTGCGCCGGAACGCGCCGTCCAGCCGCGCGACCTCGGCCTCGGCGAAGGCGTCGCTTGTGGCAAACCCCGCGCGGTTGATGTCAAGAACGCCCGCGATGTTGGCGCCGCCCGCCCCGGAATGGACCACGGGCGCCTCGGCATGGAACCGCGCGATGATCTCCGCGAGCGCGGCCATCAGGCTCTCGGTCAGCGCGCCCCTTTCGGCCATCCGGTCGAACAGCGCCTCCTGATCGAAGCGCACCATCTCGACCACGGCATCGACGAGGGGCCCGCCGCCGTCGAAGGTCAAGGTGCCGTCCGGGGCCCGGGTGATCCGCCGCACGCCCAGGTAAAGGCCGGGCGCCGTGCGGGCGTTGAGATCGAATTCCTTGCGGCAGGTGGCAAGGCGCAGCTCGGCCGTCGAGCCGTCGGTATAAGGCAGCCGAACTGGGCGCTTGAGCTTGTAGGCACGATCCCCGATCAGGAAGACCCGCGAGATGTGGGTCTCGATCACCTGAACCTGCCCCGGCATGACCCGGCTGGCCAGATCCGAGAAGAAGGCGGTGACCGGATCCCGGGATTCGTCTGTCATCGGGCGGTTCCCCTCCGCGCGCAGGATGCGGCGGTGCCGTCACATCCGTCTGCGTGCCGCTGTCGTCGGACGTGGCCGCCCGACTGGCGCAAAGCGCGGATCGACCGGCGCGGCCAGCCTGTCATCGTCGTGACCTTCCCGGAAAAGCCGATGCGACGACACGATTGTCTCGCACCCCTTGCGTCGTTCATCGCGATTTAAGCCCTGCCGGACTATTCCATGGGGCAAGCATACGCGACGAGAGCCGCCATGGGTATGGAACAACCGGTTTGGCTGAGGAATTTCAAGGCCGAACGCTTTGTCGAGGGTGCCGACCAACTGCTGCGCGTGGCGCTGCAGCCGATCATCGACGCCAATTCCGGAAAGGTGCTCGCGCATGAGGCCTTTGTGCGGGGATTCGACGACCTCGGTTTTCCCCATCCCGCCGCGCTGCTCGATCACGCCGCTTCGATCAGGCGCCTGTTCGAACTCGATTCCTGCCTGATCACCAAGGCGATGACCGCGAAATCCGCCTTGCCGCACAGCGGCAGCCCGCTGCTGTTCATCAATCTCGATGGCCGAAATCTCGAACGCTGGCGGGACCTGCGCGCGTTCCTCGACCTTCGGTGCGACCTGCTGGACATGCGGGCCCGCGACATCTGCATTGAACTGTCCGAGGCGCACCAGCCGCTTGAACCCGATGCCTTCGAGGTGGCGGTCGAAGGTTTGCGCAACGCCGGTTTCCTGATTGCGATCGACGATTTCGGGACCGGCAGTTCCGGGATGCAGATGCTTTATCAAGCGTCCCCGGATTTCATAAAGATCGACAGGTTCTTCATAAAGTCGATGCCAAGCGATGCGAAAAAGCGCTTGCTGGTCAGCTCGATCGTGGATCTCGCGCATACCCTTGGCAGCCGGGTGATCGCCGAAGGTGTCGAAACGATCGAAGAACTGGTCAGTTGCCGCGAGGCGAATTGCGATCTCGTGCAAGGGTATCTGATCGCCCGTCCGTCTGTCGACGTTACCGCATTGGAGCCGGCCTATTCCGAATTGATGGCGAAGGCACCCGGCAGGCGGTCGCAGAACGATGACCTGGCGATCGACACCTTCATGGAAGACGTCGCTGTCCTGACGGAGGATTCGACGCTGCGCGACCTGTTCGACCTGATCGCGATGGAACCCGAACAAAGCGTGTTCCCCACGATCGACGAGGGCGGCCTGCCGCGCGGCGCCGTCCGCGAAAGGGAAGTCAAATCGCTGATCTATTCCCATTTCGGGCTTGACCTTGCAAGGAACAGGTCGATCGGGCTCACGGTCAAGAGCTTTGTCCGGCCCATTGCGACCCTCGAAAGCACCACGCCGCTCGCCCCGCGGCTGGAACTGATCGCGGATCGTGCCGGGGATGGGGTGATCGTCACGAAGTCATTGCAATACCACGGATATCTCTCATCGACGTCGCTGCTCAAGCTTGCCAACGAAATCCGTCTGAGGCAGGCCGCCGCGCAGAATCCGCTCACCCGGCTGCCCGGCAACAATGCGATCCAGGACTTTCTGATCCACTGCGTCGAGCACGCTGATACCTGCCGTCTCGCCTCGTATCTGGACATCGACAATTTCAAGCCGTTCAACGACAAGTACGGGTTCGAGATGGGGGATCGCGCGATCCTGATGATCGCCTCCATCCTGAAATCACTGGAGCGGGACTACGCGGTTTTTGTTGGCCATATCGGTGGCGACGATTTCTTCATCGGCAGCGAGGGGTCTGCCTGCGCCAAGGCAGAGGCGCTGCTGGCCGAGATCGGAGAGCGGTTCCGCCATGTCGCCGAAAGCCTTTACAGCCCAGAGGATCGTGAGGCCGGGTACATCGTCGGGCGGGCGCGAGACGGAACCGTTCGCAGGTTTCCGCTTTTGTCCTGTACGGTTGCCGCAATCCGCATCCCCGCGGATTATCGCCCCCAATCGACCCTTGAGATCACGTCGCGCATGACCGAGCTCAAGGCGCAGGCGCGGTACGAGGGCAAGAATTTCCTGCTGGAGGCCCTTGGGCCGGACGCACGGGCGCCGGCCTTGTGATCCATCTTTGGGCGCATAGGGCCGGATCGGGACTCGAACCGGCGCCGGGCCTCGCGGACGGCGCTGCCACCTGCGTCTGAGGCGGCAATCCTTCCTGTCGGCGGCCTCCTCTTCCCGCGTCGCCTTGCCCTGTCGGCGTTCAGCCGGCAAGGCTTGCCGCGCACGCCGCGGTGATCCCCGCGAGGGCAGGAAGCGCGATGATACCGCGTGGTGCGACGGACTCGACAAGGCTCAGTGCCATGCCCAGGGCGAAGGCCGCCACGGTTGCAAGACCCAGCCACGCGGTCAGGCCGATGGAAACGCCCCAATGCGCGATGGCTGGCCAGAGTGACAGCCCGAGCCCGCCCCAGCCAAGCCCCTGAAACAGGCGTTGCGAAAGGCGGGTGGGCTTGCCCGGGTGACGCTGCGCGCAATGCCGTGGCATCGACAGCGCCAGCGCGGCGAAGCCGGCATAGGCCAAGGTCAGGGACAACCAGGACAGCATCGCCTCATTCTCCGGGCACGTCGTCGGGGCGGGAAGGGGCGCGTGGCGGACGCGCGGTTCTGGCCGTGGCGGGCGTGGCGGTGGCCCGGGCGGCATAGGCGAAGGCCAGGCCGCCCAGCAGTGCCGCCAGATCGACCCCGGCCAGAATCCAGTTGCCCTGCAGGATCGTGTGGACCAGATCGCCGCCGCCGGTCGCCGCATTCAGAAGCGGCATGCCAGCGAACAGGATCGCGGCAAGACCAAGCTGTTCGGGCCAGGCCCGCGCGGGGCCGCGCAGGAAGGCATGCAGGCAGGCCAGCGCCCAGACCCCGAAGAACACGCGGATTTCCTGGTCGGCCCGGTTCGTCAGATCGACCGGCAAGAGACGGTTTGCCCAGAAATAGGCCCCGATCGCCACCGACAGGCCCACCACGCCGCCCACGTTCAGCCGCTCGACCAGCCGGAAGCCAGACGGCGTACGCCCCGCCCTGGCATGTTTTGCCGCGCGTTTCGATACCCACAGGAACAGGCCCGTGCCCACCATTACGGTGCCGCCGATGCCCGACAGGAAGAACAGCCAGCGCAGCCACGTATCTGCAAAGCGGGCGCGGTGCAGGGTGCCGAGCGCGGCATTGACCGCGGCGACGGCCGACAGCTCGCGCGGCGGGGGGGCGCCGATCAGCGCGCCGGTCGTCCCGTCGAAGCGCAGCGCGGTGCCGCCCCCGCCACCCCCGCCGCCCTGCGCGATCAGGCTGTCGGCGCCACGGGCGGACAAAACGATCTCGGGCCGCGGCGATTGCAGCTTTTCGACGGCGATACGGCCGACCGGGCGGCCGAACCGCTCTTCGGCGACGCGCATCAGTGGCCCGATCGCCACCAGGTCGGCGGGCGCCGTGTCCACCTGGCCCATGCGCGGGCCATGCTGGCCGGGGGGCGCCTCCATCTGCTGCGGTTGAACCTGTGCCGCCTGTGGGGGTTGCCCGCGCCGGGGCGCCTCGATCACGAAGGGGTAGAGCGTGTAGAGGAACAGCACCAGCCCCGAAAAGGTGATCATCACGTGGAAGGGCAGGGCCAGAACCGCAGTCATGTTGTGCATGTCCAGCCATGACCGCTGCCCCTTGTGGGGGCGGAAGGTAAAGAAATCCTTGAAGATCTTCTTGTGGGTGATGACCCCGCTCAGGATCGCCAAGAACATCGCCATGGTCGCGATCCCGACGATCCAGCGCGCCAGTTCGCGCGGCAGGCCGTGCAGTTCGAAATGGAAGCGGTAGAGGAAATCACCGCCCGCCGTCTCGCGTGGGTGCAGCACCTCGCCGGTGGTGGCGTCCAGCACCGCCCGTTCGCCGCTGCGCCGCCCGCCCTCTTCCCCGGGCTTGCGCCAGAGCAGGTCGATGGTGGTGCTGCGCGGCGAGGGCAACGCGATGGTCCAGTTGTCAGCATGGGGGGCGATGTCGGCAAGCCGCTGCATCGCCAGCGCCGCGCTGTTCGGGCCGGGCACCGAGCCGTGCAGTTCGGGCTGCATCCAGAGCGTCACCTCTTCGCGGAAATAGGCAATGGTCCCGGTCAGGAAGACCGCGAACAGCAGCCACCCCAGCAGGAGCCCCGTCCAGGTGTGCAGCCACGCCATGGATTGTCTGAAACCGGCCTTCATGCGCCACCTCCGGGCAGGACCAACAGGACAAGGGTCAGCAGCAGCGCGGGCAGGGCGATCCCGGTGACCGCGGCCCAGGTGCTGCGCGCCGAAAAGGCCCAGATCGCCACCACGGCGAACAGGATGAAGCCCAGCATCGCCCCCAGCCGCGAGGCGTCGGTGCCGCTTTCGGGCATCGCGCGCTGGACGACGACCACGACAAGATTCGCCATGAGGTAACCGCCGAGAATTGCGGCTGCCGCCCTGACGGCGATTGCGATCCGGTGGCGGGCCTCGGGGGGCGGATGTGCCATCTCTCCCGTCTCCGCCCGCTCAGAACGTCGCCGTCAGGCCGAGGTAGTACCGCCGCCCGTCCAGCAAGGATCCGTAGGTGTCGTTCGTGATCTTCTTGTCGAAGACGTTGTAGATGCCGAGAAAGCCGTCGACGCGGTCGTTGACCCGATACCGCGCGCCCATGTCGACGATGGTGTAGCCCGGCGTGCGGTCCGCGCTGAGAACCTCGTTCGTCTCGCTCTTGTACTTGGCCTTGGTCCAGAGGTTCAGCCGGTCTGTGGCATCCCAGTCGAAGCCAAGGTTGAACATGTGCCTAGGCAGCGCGTTCAGCGGCTCGCCGAGATTGGCGCCCCGGGTGATCTCGCTGTCGGAGAAGGTGTAGTTGGCGCTGATGTCGACCTGACCCAGGCGATAGTCCAGCGTCGCCTCGATGCCGTTGATCTCGGCCCGGTCGATATTGGTGTACTGGTTGATCCGGTAGCGCAACTCGCCCTCGAAGAGGCAGGCGAAATTGGCCACGTCGTTGCGGTCTGCCGCCAGCGGCGAGTCGCAGATCAGCGTCTTGCCGATGCGGTCCTTGAAGTCGGTGCGATAGGCCGTCAGGCCGATCTGAAGGTCGCTGCGGGGCTGCCAGATCGTGCCGATCTCGTAGTTGACGCTTTCCTCGGGCTTGAGGTCCGAGTTGCCCTGGTCGACCGACAGCCCGTTGCCGCCGGACTGCTCGCCCACATTGCTGTCGGCCTGCTTGAGCGAGGGCACGCGGTAGCCACCGCTTATGCCCCCCTTGAGCGTGAAGGCGTCGTTCAGGTGGTAGACGCCATAGATGCGCGGCGTGACATGCTCGCCGTAATTCTCGTTGTCGTCGAATCGCGCGCCCAGCGTCAGGGTGAAATCCTCGGTCAGCGCGATGTCGTCCTCGCCGAACAGCGACAGGTGCCAGCGTTCCGGGTCGCTGACCCCGGCGGGGAAGCGGTCGGCGTCATGCTCGGTCTGTTCCAGCTTGTATTCCAGACCCGCCGTCGCCGTGTGCCGGCCGAACTGCATCAGCGTGCGGCTGTTCAGCGTCAGCATGCTGTGCGAGGACAGGTTGTTGCCCTCGTCGATATCGACGTTCTCGCGGGCAAGGAACGAGGTCGTCTCGAACCCGTTATCCCAGCGCAGACGGTGGGTCAGCGACAGGTCGTCGCGGGTGGTCCTGACCAGTTTATCGCTGGTCGCGTTGCCCAGGTCGTTGGTCGTGCGCTGCACGGTCCTGCGCAATTCCAGGTCGAGATCCTGCGCCTCGGTCATCACCCAGCTCAGCTTGATCCCGTTCGAGTCGCGCTCGCGCCCGGACCGGCCGCCCTGGAAATCGTCGGGGTCGCGCTTGTTGCGCCCGCCGTAGAAGGTCAGGCCCAGCCGGTCGCGGATCAGCGGCCCGGTCAGGTAATAGTCGATCTGGGCCGAGTTCCCCTCGACAGCGTTCTCGTTCAGGGTGTGGCCATAGGTCAGGCTGCCGCTCCAGACATCTGCCGTCCGCTTGGTGATGATGTTGATCACGCCCCCCAGCGCGCTGGAGCCGTAAAGCGCCGACATCGGGCCGCGTACCACCTCGATGCGCTCGATCGCGCTGGGCGGCGGCAGGGTCTGGATGCGTTGGCCGCCGCCCCAGCCGTTGTAGTAGGCGTCCTGCGACTCGCCCACCGGCTTGCCATCGACAAGGAACAGCACATAGTTTTCGCCCAGGCCGCGCATGTTGATCGAACTGGTGCCGGGCAGCTTGCCCGCGCCGGTGGTCTCGATCGAGATGCCCGGAATGTCGTCCAGAACATCGGTGATGCCGGCATAGGACTTGCCCGCCAGATCGTCCGCCGAGATCACGGTGATTGTCGCGGGCGCGTCTGCGATCTGCTGTTCGAATCCGGTGGCCGAGATGACGATTTCGCCCAGATAGCTGTCCTTGGCTGCCGCCTCCTGCGCCAGTGCCTGGGTCCCGGCCAAAGCGCCAAGCGCGACCCCGGCCAGTGAGCGCAATCCCGTCTTGTTCGGTTGCCCGATCATGTCTGTCCCCCTCGCAACAGGGCGCCAGCCCGGCACGGCCGAAAAGACGGCCGCCGCCCGCGCACTTGCGGTTGTTTCTTCGGTTTTCTGGATGATCTGGCTGGGTCGAAGCCTGGCAATGCCTCGGGCCTGCTTGCGCGGCCCCGGACACTATCCGGATAATTTATCTTACTATAACGGTCAACCATTGATCTGGCGCATCCGCCGGCGCGCAAGGCGGTTCCGGGCGCTGGCCGCGCGGCCCCATGCCGCCGCGATGTCGCGACGCGAAGCTTCAGGTGCCGGTCCCGGCCTCGTTGAGGGCCGGGCCGGCGAACAGGCGGCGGGATGGATTTCGCTTCGCCCCGGTTGGGTTGAGCCCTAACGCCCCTCGATCCGGATCGAAAAGCTGCGCTGGGCGCCGCTCGGCGGGGGCGGGAAGGGGGCGGCGCGCTGTACGAGACGAAGGGCGGCGTGGTCGAGCGCGGCCGCTCCCGAACTCTGGGCGACGGATGCCGTGGCAAGCCTGCCATTGTCGGCGATCCGGAAGGCCACGACCGTCGCACCGCGCGCGGCCAGGCGCGGCCGCGGCACGCGGGCCAGCTTGCGCATCACGAGTCCGGGATAGTTGCTGACTGCCGCGTTGCCGGTTTCGCCCGTGGTGCCGCCCAAGCCGCTGGTCGCGGCCTTCGCCTGCTCGCGGCCGGTTTCCTGCCCCGCGCGGGCGTCGCGATCGGCATTGCCGCGGGGCGTTGCACGGGCCGCCTTGCGGGGTGTCTCCTCAGGGTCCCGCTCCGGTTCCGCCTCTATCCGTGCGGGCTCGGGGCGCGGCTCTGGCCGGGGTGCGGGCCGTTTCGCGGCCTCGGCGGGTGGGCTCTCGACCCGGCCGGGATCAGGTGCCCGGACGGTCATGGCGGGCAGGGGGGCCAGCAGATCGGGGGCGGGTGCAGGCACCATTGCGGCCGGTGGCGCCACCGGCAGTGGCAGCGGCGCGGGCGGTGGTTGTACTGCCGCGACCGTCTTTTCGGTCTGAAGCGCCGTGAGCATCCCTGCCGCCATGTCTGCGAAGCTGGCGCCAAGCCGGGCCTCGACCGAACCGGCGCTCCCTGCGATGTCGATTTTGCCGGGCGGCACCAGCGCCAGCGCCAACGCGCCATGGGCTGCAAGCGCGAGGCCGGCGGCCAGCATCCTGCCCGTTGCCGAGGAGGGGATCATTCGAGCCCCCGTTCGGTCACGATCACCACTCGTCCGGCGCCTGCCGACCGAAGCGTTCGACCCAGCGCCACGAGGTCCGCCGCCGGTGCCTCTCGGTCTGGCACCACCCGCAGCACCGCACGCGCGGTCTCGTCCAGCGCCGCGACATGGGCTGCCGGGTCGATCCCGGCGCCCGCATGGGTCACGCGCCCGTCGGGGTGCAGCACCAGCGCATCCGGCGGCGCCGCACCGTCCAGCCCGGCGGTACGTACCAGCCGCAGGTCGGCATCAAGCGGGCGGGCCAGCGTTCCCGCGACGATGAAGAAGACCAGAAGCAGGAAGACCACGTTGATCAACGCGATTGTCGGCTCCTGCGGGGCCCGTTTTGCGTGCCGTCTCATGGCGCCCCCAACACGGTCACCTCGAGCCCGGTCAACCCGCGCAGCACCACCAGGAGATCGGTCAGGCGTTGCGCGGTCACCCCGCCCTTCAGCGCGACGAGAAGGGGCTGCGGCCCCCCGTCCATCGCGCCATCCTCGGCCAGAGCTGCGGGCAGGTCGTCCAGCGACAACGCGGTGCCGTTCAGCCGTACCGTCTCGGGTTCGAGCTGCAGGAATGTCGGCCGGGCGTCGGGTGCGGCGGGACGGGCTGCGCCCGCGGCGGACAGGTCTACCTCGGCAAATCGGGTGAAGGTCGAGCTGAGCATGAAGAACAGAAGCAGGAGGAAAATCACATCGATCAGCGGCGTCAGCGACAGCCGCCGTCGCCCCGCCGCCCTACGCATGGACCGGGGCGCCCGCCACGCCGTCCGCCGCCGTCCGCCGGCCTGTGGGTGTCAGCACGGTCTGGATCGCCTGACCGGCCAGCACCCGCTCGGCGTCGATCCGGCTTTCGAACCAGCTGAGCACCAGCGCGGTCGGCATCGCCACAGCCAGCCCCACCGCGGTGGTCAGCAACGCCACCCAGATACCGCCCGCTAGGATCGCGGGGTCGACCTGCGCGCCCGCGTCCTGCAACGCCTGGAAGGCCGAGATCATGCCCAGCACCGTGCCGAAAAGACCCAGAAGCGGCGAAACCTGCGCCACCGAGTCAAGCAAACGAAAGCCCCGTTCCAGCCGGGCAAAGCGGGCCTCGGCCTCGGCCTCCAGCCGCTCGGCCCCGGCCCCGCCCGTCATCGCCATTTCCACCACCGGGGCGAGATAGCTGGACGAGGCGTCGAGCGCCAGTCGCGCGCCGACCCGGTCGCCCGCGTCCCAGGCCGCGACCGCATCCATCAGCGCCCGGTGCCGCCCCACCCCCGCCGCGGCAAACTGCCAAAGCTTGTAAAGCATCACCGCCAGCGCCGCGACCGACAGCAGGGCCAGCACCACCACAACCGGCCCGCCCAGATCGGCGCCGCGCCGGATCGTCTCGGTCAGCGCGTCCATCATCCGACCAACTCCACATCCGTCCGTGTCGTGAGGATCAAGCCCTCGGTGCAGGCCGCCTCGCCCAGATCGCCCGCTGCGCAGGCACTTGCCCCGTTGACCAGCACCCGGCCCAGATCGCCGCAGGCAAGGTTTGGCACCACGAACTGCCGGACCCGCGGCCGTCCTGCTGGCAGCGCGCCGAAATCAAGGAGCGTCAGCCGGTCGACCCGGCCCCCACCATCCATCAGCACCGTCTCGAACACCGCCGAGTCGATGTCGGTGCCGTGTCCATTCGTGGCGACGAAGCTGAGCAGGCAGCCGCCCTCGGTCTCGGCAACGGCATTGAGTTCCAGCGACAGCCGCGCCGCCGGCGGATCGTCCGCCATGGCAGGCTGCGCTTGCGCCGCAAGCCCGGCAGCCAACAGCAGGACTCGGGTTTTCAGGATCATGTTCGCACCCCGGGGACTTGACTTGGGTTCGCCTGGCGCGGTGCCGCGGAGGCGCCGTGTGGCTGGATCGAACATTCACAAAGACAGCACATCCGACCCCTATGCGCAATACCTTACTGAAATTGTCGGATGGTGGCCGCAGCCATCGACGCCCGGCACCCGGCCAGAGCAGATGCACACCCCCATGCGGGGATGCGCCGCGCAAGGGCCAGCGGGGCGGTTGTGAAAAACCAGATGGGCGCCCGTTCCGGCATCGTGGCCTGGTGGGGTGACCGGAGTCGGCGGGGTCCGTGGGGCCGCAGTAAAGCGCCCGCGCGGCTGGCGCGAAATATAGGACGCTACCTCGGACAAGGCGTCGTCTGGCACCGCGATGTCCCGGATCGGTCCGGACCCTGACGTGACGTTTGATTCGCCAGCCGTGGCCGAGCGCGGGGGCACGGGCGCTTTCAGGCTGTGTTTTCGCGCGGTTGCCTTTGTCCCGCCCCTGTCTGCGCAGGGGCGGGAGCGGACTTCCTCAGAAGTCCTGCCAGCCCGCGTTTACTGCCTGCTTCGGCGAGAACCCTGCGTTCTTGGTCGCGCGGTCCGGGGTTCCGGACGGCAATGCGACCGGCTCGAACTCGCGTGCGCCAGGGGCCGGAAGGGCGGACGAAGATCTGCCTGTCCCCGGCGACCGCCTGACCCGGAACCGCAAGACCATCCGCTGCAAGGCATCGGCCTCGTCCCGCAACGTGGCGCTTGCGGCGGTCGATTCCTCGACCATGGCGGCGTTCTGCTGGGTCACCTGGTCGAGCTGGGTCACGCCCACGTTGATCTCGCCCAGGCCCACCGACTGTTCCTGCGCGCCGGTGGCGATGTCGGTCACCAGCCGGGCAATGTTGCCCACCCGCTGGACGATTTGACGGAGCGCCTCGCCGGTGAGATTGACCAGCGACACGCCGGAATCCACGTGTTCCGAACTCGCCTCGATCAGCGTCTTGATCTCTCTGGCCGCGTCCGAGGACCGCTGCGCCAGCGCGCGCACCTCGGACGCGACGACGGCAAAGCCGCGCCCCGCCTCGCCGGCCCGCGCTGCCTCGACGCCGGCGTTCAGCGCCAGCAGGTTGGTCTGGAACGCGATGTCGTCGATCACCCCGATGATCTGGGTGATCTCGTCCGACGAGCGTTTGATCGAGGACATTGCGCCGATGGCGTTCTCAACCACCTGGCCGCTGCCCTCGGCATCCTTGCCGGCCTCTTTCACGACCTTTTCGACTTCCGAGGCGCCTTCGGCCGCGGCGCGCACGCTCGTGGTCAGTTCGTCCAGGGCCGCAGCGGTTTCCTCAAGCGTCGCCGCCTGGTTTTCCGTCCGTCGCGAAAGTTCGTCCGAGGCCGACCCGATTTCGTCGGCCCGTGCGTGGATCTCGCGGGCGTTCTCGATCAGGGCGCCGATCAGATCGTTCAACGTGTCCACCGTTGAATTGAAATCCGCGCGCAGTTCCTCGTAGGAGGCGGGGAACGGCTGTTCCAGCGGCGCGGTAAGATCGCCCTCGGCCAGCGTTCGCATTGCCGTTCGCAATTCCCGCACCACCCGCTCCTGGTCGAGCCGGTCGCGTTCCTGCGCGGCGGCCATCTCGTCCGCGCGGGCCAACTGATCGCGAAAGGCCGCAAGATTGCGGCCCAGAACGCCGATCTCGTCGCGCCGGTCTGCGACCTCGATCCGGGTGTCGTAGCGGGCATGGGCCACGTCGTCCATCGAGGCCACGATGGCGGAAAGCGGTCTCGTCACGCTGCGCACCAGCAGGTAGGACGCCCCCGACAGCAGCACCAGACTGATCACCAGCGTCAGGATTGCGGCATTGCGCATGCTGGCCAGATCGGCCCGGATGTCCGCCACATAGGCTCCGCTGCCGATTCGCCAGCCCCAGGGGTCGAACGCCATGACATAGCCCATCTTCATCTCGGGCACGTCGCTGCCGGGCTTGTTGAACCAGTAGTCGACGCGACCCGCCCCCTTGGTCCGCACGACCTGGTTCATTTCCTGGATCAGCTTCAGTCCGTTGATGTCCTCGAAACCGGACTGGTCCGTGCCAACCCATTCAGGTCTGAAGGGATGCGCCCGGAACACCATGGCCTCGTCGAAGGCAAAGAAATATCCGTCATGCCCGAACCGGAAGGTCGACAGCAGGATGCGCCCCTGCTCCCTGGCCTCCTCGGGGTCAAGCGTGCCCGCCTGGACCTTGCCGTCCAGTTCGGCAAGCAGGCTGATCGCGGTCTCGGTCAGCGAATGTAATTCCTTGGCGCGCATGTCATAGGCGTTGTCGACGGCCCGCAGCAGAAGGAACACGGACAGGAAAGCGGTCAGGCCAAGCGCCAGAACGACGATGGCGTAGATCCGAGTGGATATCTTGTAGAGGGCTTCGGGCATGACTCATCCTTTCGCGCAATCAGCCCTTCGAATTCATAGGGACGACTCACTAACAGGGCGTTTCCGCGGCCATGCCACGCCGCCGCCCGTGCCCATGGATCAGGCCAGTCCCGGCATCGGGGCAGCCTTGTGGATCGCACAATTGGCAGAACCGGAGCCAAATTCCGCCCCGGTTTGCATCGGCCCCTGAATGCGCCCCAGCCCCCAGTTCATCGCGCAATCGCCCATCCGGGGACTCGCCTTGCATGCGCTTGCCGCAAGACCGCGCGCCGGAATGGTCACAGCAGGTGTGCTGATCGCCTAGAGGTCCGGCGAGACCTTCCACTCGCGCAGCTTGTAGACGGTGCCGGGGCGTTTGCGTTCCTTGTCCTCGGGCTCTTTCAGGCGGCGCTTGAAGGAGTGGATCGGCGTGGCCATCTCGTCGATACGGACCTCGACGACCGATGGGCCGTCATGGGCAAAGGCGGCGTCCAGCGCGGGGCCGATCTCGTCGGGCTTCTCGACATAGAAGCCCTTGAGGCCCAGCGCAGAGGCCGCCGCCGCATAGCCGGGCACGGTGCTCTGGGTCTCGAGATCGACCGACTGCGTCTTGCCGAAGTAGAACTTCTGCCAGAAGTTGATCCAGCCGAGCTTGCCGTTGTTGATGACCACGTTGACGATGCGCTGGTTGTACTGGGCCTGGGTGGCCAGTTCGCCGATCGTGTAGGAAAATGCGCCATCACCCGCGACGGTGACGATCCGCGCCCCCTTCGGCGCGACCGTTGCCGCGCCGATCGCCCCCGGCACGGAATACCCAAGCCCGCCCTGGCCCCGGGCGAAGATGAACTTGCGCCCGGGTTCCTTCGCCAGCAGATAGCCCGAGATCCAGCCCGCCGCGAACGAAGCGTCGGACACGACGATGTCCTTCTCGCCCAGACGTGCGGCGATCTCGGCCATGATGCGCGGCGGCTGGACGGGGATCCGGTTCGAGGCCATCTCGTCCTGCCTTGTGGCGTCGCACGTGGCCTTGACCTCGGCGATCCGCTTTTGCCATTTGCGGTGCTTTCCGGCGCGGCTGTCGCCCATCGCGGCATCGAGCGCGCGGATCGTCTCGCGCACGTCGCCCAGAAGCGGCACGGTCGGCCGGAAGGTCCGGCCATGTTCCAGGGGATCGCAGTCGATGGTGATGGTCGCCTGCTCGGGTGTCGGCAGGGTCCAGTTCATGCCCGTGTTCTGGCTGACCTTGGAGCCGCACCAGATCACCAGGTCGGCCTCGATGATCAGCTCGATGGCGGCCTCGGCCCCCAGCGGGTTCAGCACGCCCGCGCAATACTCGCGCGTCTCGGGCACCGAGCCCTTGCCGGAAAGCGATGTCACCACGAGCCCGCCGAGCCGGTCGGCAAAGGCGGTCACATCCGCCGCCGCGTCCGAACCGTGCACCCCGCCGCCGCAGACCAGCGCCGGCCGCTTGGACTTGCGGATCAGCCTGGCGGCCCGGTCGATCTCGGATTGCGGCGCAACCGAGCGCAGGTAGGGGCTGCGCACGGTGCGATCATCGGTCGTGGCCCGCAGGGTCTTTGGATCCCAGTCGGCATCGAAAATGTCGTGCGGGATGACCAGCGCCACGGGGCCGGGCCTTGGCGCGGTGGCGATGCGGAACGCGGTGCGCACCATCTCGGGCAGCGCGGCCAGTGTCGGCACCTGCAAGGCGTCCTTGCAGCATGTCTTGAAGAACGCGACCTGGTCGAAGCCCTGGCTGGCGATGCCCTTCTGCTTGAGCGACAGCCAGTCAAGCGGCACGTCGCCCAGGATTCCGACCATCGGGATCGAGGCGTTCAACGCCTCCAGAAAGCCCGCGGGCAAGAGGTTCGCGCCGGGGCCCACGGTCGCGTCGCACACGCCGACCTTGCCGGTCACGCGGGCGTATCCATCGGCGGCATAGGCCGCGTTGCGCTCGTCGCGCATCAGGATGTGGCGGATCCGGTCCTGGCGGCGCGAGATCGCGTCATGCAGCGCGGTGGTCTGGCCCCCGGGCATCCCGAAGACGTATTCCACTCCGAACTCCATCAGCATCTCGACCACGAGATCCCCCGCATGAAGCCTGGCCATTCCCCTGTCCTCCTGATCCTGCATCGCCCGCCCCGGGGCATTTGTTGTGCCTGGCCCGGCATCGGGCGCGGCCGGTGGTTGCGCGGCCCGGCGGCATGGCAGGCCGCCCCTTGTCGGGGCGGCGGATCGCTCCGCCGCTCCGGGATCGTTTCGCGTGGGAGGGCAGGCGTGCTCCTCCGCCGGTCCGGTCACTGGTTCCAGGACTTGATCAACTCGTCGTAGGACACGGTGATCGGTTCTTCCTCCTCGTTCTCAAGCATGGCCTTGGGCGCGCCCGGCTGGCCCAGCCAGTATTCCGGGTCCTGCTCCTCGTTCAGCTTCGGTCCGAGATCACCCATCACTCCGGCCCGCTCGAGCCGTTCCAGCACGCGCTCCTGCTCGGCGCAGAGTGCGTCCAGCGCCTCTTGCGGGGACTTGTCGCCCGAAAGCGCGTCGCCGATGTTCTGCCACCAAAGCTGCGCGAGCTTGGGGTAGTCGGGCACGTTGGTACCGGTGGGCGACCAGCGCAGACGGGCGGGCGAGCGGTAGAACTCGATCAGCCCGCCAAGCTTGGCCGCGCGCTCGGTGAAATGATCCGAGTTGATCGTCGATTCACGGATGAAGGTCAGGCCCACATCCGACTTCTTGAGGTCCACGGTCTTCGAGGTCACGAACTGGGCATAGAGCCAGGCGGCCTTGGCGCGGTCGGTGGGGGTCGAGTTCATCAGCGTCCACGACCCGGCATCCTGGTAACCGACCTTCATGCCCTCCTGCCAGTAGACGCCGTGCGGGCTGGGGGCCATTCGCCATTTCGGCGTGCCGTCCTCGTTCATGACCGGCAGTTCCGGCGCCACCATCGAGGCGGTGAAGGCGGTGTACCAGAACATCTGCTGGGCGACCTGACCCTGGGCGGGCACCGCGCCAGCCTCGGCAAAGTTCATGCCGGCGGCGGCGGGTGGGGCGTATTTCTCCAGCCATTCCGCCGCCTTGCGGATCGCGTAGACGGCGGCGGGCGAATTCGTCGCGCCGCCCCGGGCGACACAAGAGCCCACCGGCTGACTGTTCTCGTTCACCCTTATGCCCCATTCGTCGACCGGCAGGCCGTTCGGCTCGCCGACATCGCCCATGCCCGCCATCGACATCCACGCGTCGGTATAGCGCCAGCCGAGGCTGGGATCCTTCTTGCCATAATCCATGTTGCCATAGACCGAGTCCGGCCCGCCGATATAGGACATGTCGCGGCCGGTGAAGAATTCGGCGATGTCCTCGTAGGCCGACCAGTTGACCGGCACGCCGAGGTCGTAGCCATGGGCGGCCTTGAAATCCTCCATCGTCTTGGGATCGGTGAACCAGTCATAGCGGAACCAGTAGAGGTTCGCGAACTGCTGGTCCGGCAGTTGATAGAGCTTGCCGTCGGGCCCGGTGGTGAACTGGGTGCCGATGAAGTCGTCGAGGTCGAGACCGGGGTTGGTCACGTCCGCCCCTTCGCCCGCCATCCAGTCGGTCAGGTTGCGGACCTGCTGATAGCGCCAGTGGGTGCCGATCAGGTCGCTGTCGTTGATGTAGGCGTCGTAGATGTTCTCGCCCGACTGCATCTGGGTCTGCAGGCGTTCCACAACGTCTCCCTCGCCGATCAGGTCGTGGGTGACCTTGATGCCGGTGATCGCGCTGAAGGCGGGCGCCAGGACCTGGGCCTCGTATTCATGGGTGGTGATGGTTTCGGAGACGACCCTGATCTCCATGCCCTCGAACGGCGCCGCGGCGTCGACGAACCACTGCATCTCTGCTTCCTGGTCCTCCCGCGACAGGACAGAGAGCCCCCCGATCTCGGAGTCGAGAAACTCCATCGCCTCTTCCATGCCGGCAAAGGCCGGCATGCCGAGCGTCAGCGAAACCGCCGCCGTCGTCATCATCAGTCGTTTCATCCTGGTCCTCCCTTGACCTTGACTTCGGTTTTGCAGCCGTCCGCGGCGCGCCGTTCCCGGGGGCGGCGGACGTGTGCCTCGCGTGGTGGCTGACGGCGGCCGGGGGCGGGGCGCATGCGTCAGACCTTCCAGAAGACGAGCGCCGCGTAGAGGGCGCAGGCGGCGAACGCCCATGGCTGCGGGCCGATGTCGAGGCCCAGCCAGGCGATGTTGATGAACGCGGATCCCAGAAGCGTGATGAACAGCCGGTCGCCGCGCGTCGTCTCGATGCCCAGCACGCCGACCCGGGGTGTTTCCGGAAACCGGATCGCCAGCAACGTGAAGACCACGAGGATCGTGCCGATGACCCAGAAGAACAGCGCGACCGGGAAAGACCAGGCCATCCAGCCGCCCTTGGTCATCTGGTCGGTCCAGAGCCACTCGCCGCCCTCCCGGGGCACGGCCGCAAGCAGCAGGCCGAGGATCGCCAGAAGCACAAGGGCCGTTGCGGCCGAGACGAGGGTCCAGCGGTTGCGCGTCATGGCGTCATCCCTCCGGCTGCGGGGCGGGGCGCGTGTCGCGTCATGCGGCGGCGCGGCGCCATCACACCCGCCCCAGGGCAAAGCCCTTGGCGATGTAGTTGCGCACGAACCAGATCACGAGCGCCCCGGGAACGATGGTCAGCACCCCCGCAGCCGCCAGCGTGCCATAGTCGAGCCCGGTCGCAGACGAGGTGCGCGTCATCGCCACGCCGATCGTCTTGACCTCGACCGAGGTCAGCGTGCGCGACAGCAGCAGGTCCACCCAGGAGAACATGAAGCAGAAGAATGCCGCCACCCCGATCCCGGACGAGATCAGCGGCATGAAGATCCGCACGAAGAAGCGGCCCCAGGAATAGCCGTCGATATAGGCGGTCTCGTCGATCTCTTTCGGTACCCCGCGCATGAAGCCTTCGAGGATCCAGACCGCCAGCGGAACGTTGAACAGGCAATGCGCCAGCGCCACCGCGATATGGGTGTCGAACAGACCGATCGAGGAATAAAGCTGGAAGAACGGCAGCGCGAAGACCGCGGGCGGCGCCATCCGGTTGGTCAGCAGCCAGAAGAACAGGTGCTTGTCGCCGATGAAGCTGTAGCGCGAAAAGGCATAGGCCGCGGGCAGGGCCACGGTGACACTGATCACCGTGTTCATCACCACGTAGATCAGCGAGTTGACATAGCCCATGTACCATGTCGGATCGCCAAGGATCCTGGCATAGTTGGCCAGCGTCGGATCCGCCGGCAGCAGCGTCATGGTGTTCAGGATCTCGAGGTTGCCCTTGAAGCTCATGTTCACCAGCCAGTAGATCGGCACGAGCAGGAACAGCAGATAGCCGATCAGCACCGCGTAGGAGACCAGCCGGCGCAATCCGGCCATGTCGGTGCCCCCGGCGCGCGATGCCCGGCCCGCGGCGGCGGTTGCGGGGATGTCGGTCATTCGGTCCGCTCCTCGCGGTCAAGGTTCACCATGATCGTGTAGAAGGCCCAGCTGACCAGCAGGATCACGAGGAAATACATGATCGAGAAGGCGGCGGCGGGGCCGAGGTCGAATTGCCCAAGGGCCATCTTGACAAGGTCGATCGACAGGAAGGTGGTGGCCGAGCCCGGGCCGCCGCCTGTCACGACGAAGGGTTCGGTGTAGATCATGAAGCTGTCCATGAACCGCAGCAGGACGGCGATCAGCAGCACGCCCTTCAGCTTGGGCAGTTCGACATGGCGAAACACCGCCCACCGGCTGGCCTGGTCGATGCGGGCGGCCTGGTAATAGGCTTCGGGGATCGACTGGAGCCCGGCATAGGCCAGCAGAACGACCAGCGAGGTCCAGTGCCAGACATCCATGAGAATGACGGTGGCCCAGGCGGCGCCGGCATTCTGGCCGAGGTTGAAGTCGATCCCGAACTCGGCCAGCGTGTTGCCCAGAAGACCGATATCGACCCGCGCGAAGACCTGCCAGATCGTGCCGACCACGTTCCAGGGGATCAGCAGCGGCAGGGCCAGCAGAACCAGGCAGATCGAGGCCCAAAGCCCCTTTTTCGGCATCGACAGCGCCACGGCGATGCCCAGCGGCACCTCGATGGCGAGGATCGCCGCAGAAAAGATCAACTGGCGCATCAGCGCCTCCCACATCCGGTCCGAGCCCAGCATCTCTTCGAACCATTCAAGCCCGACCCAGAAGAAGACGTTGTTGCCGAATGTGTCGTTGAACGCGTAGTTCACCACCGTCATCAGGGGGATGATCGCGGAAAAGGCGACCAGTACCAGGACCGGCAGGACCATGAACCAGGCGCGGTTGTTCTGGGTCTTCTCCATCAGGCTGCCCCTGTGCTTGCGGGTTCCACGCGCCAGTCGTCGACAAAGACGCCGATCTGTTCGGGGGCGAACACCACGCGGTCGGCATCCGCCGGCAACGGCATCCGTTCCGGCAGGACGGCGTTGACCGCAAAGCCCCGAAGATCGGCGCGCACGATGCGGTGGCGGCCCACATCCTCGATGCGCTGCACGGTGACGGGCAGGCCGTCGTCCTCGTCGGTGAAGCTGACGAATTCCGGTCGGATGCCGATCTGCGTCCGCCCGGCCCGGGTCGCGTAGCGGTCGCCCAGCGGCACGGCATGGCCCGCGACGATCGCGGTGTCGCCCGTGATCTCGGCATCCAGCAGGTTCATCCCCGGCGATCCGATGAAATAACCCACGAAGGTGTGGCCCGGACGCTCGAACAACTCGTCGGGCGTGCCAAGCTGCACGACGCGGCCGTCATGCATCACCACCACCTTGTCGGCGAAGGTCAGCGCCTCGGTCTGGTCGTGGGTGACGTAGATCATCGTGTGTCCGAACTCGCGGTGAAGCTGCTTCAACTGGGTGCGCAGCTCCCATTTCATGTGCGGGTCGATCACCGTCAGCGGCTCGTCGAAGAGGATGGCGTTCACCTCCTTGCGCACCATGCCGCGGCCCAGCGATATTTTCTGCTTCTCGTCGGCGGTCAGCCCCCGCGCCTTGCGGCCAAGCTGGTTCTCCATCCCGATCATCCTGGCGATGGTCTGAACGCGCTGGGCGATGTAGGCCGGATCGCGCCCGCGGTTCTTCAGCGGGAAGGCCAGGTTCTCGCGCACCGTCATCGTGTCGTAGACCACCGGGAACTGGAACACCTGCGCAATGTTGCGCTCGGTGGTGGGGGCGGAGGTCACGTCACGCCCGTCGAATAGGATGCGTCCGCGGGTCGGGTGCACCAGCCCCGAGATGATGTTCAGAAGCGTGGACTTGCCGCAGCCCGACGCGCCGAGCAGGGCATAGGCGCCGCCGTCCTCCCATGCCAGGTCGATGGTCTTGAGCGCATAGTCCGCCTCGCCTCCGGGCCGGGGCAGGTAGCTGTGGGCGAGATCGGAAAGCTCGATACGGGCCATGGGCGCCTCAGGCTGCAGCGGCATAGGAGGCGGGCAGGGCCAGCCTCCCGTCCGCCTCGAACAGGTAGACATGCGCGGGGTCGAGCATCAGGCTGATCTCGGTGCCCGGGTCGAAATGGTGCACGCCGTGCAGCAGCGCGACCCAGTTGTCCGCGCCGTGGGTCAGGTGCAGAAAGGTTTCCGACCCGGTGATCTCGGCGATGCCGAGGGTGCAGCGGAATGCCACCGCCGCGCCCGAATGTGCCTCGAAGCGCAGGTGGTTGGGTCGGAACCCCGCGCGGTATAGCCCGTCCGGCAGGCCGGCAAAGGCGCCGTCCGCCGGGGCGTGGATGCCCTCGCCGAAGGTCAGCGAATGGCCCTGCTTGCGGCAGGGGGCAAAGTTCATCGGCGGATCGGAATAGACCCGGGCGGTGATCGCGTCGTTCGGTCGGCGATAGACCTCGGGGGCCGGTCCGAACTGGGTGATCCGCCCCTCCCACAACGTCGCGGTATTGCCGCCGAGCAGCAGCGCCTCTTCGGGTTCGGTGGTGGCGTAGACGAAGATGGCGCCGCTTTCGCGGAAGATCCGCGGAATTTCGGCGCGCAGTTCCTCGCGCAGCTTGTAGTCGAGATTGGCAAGCGGTTCGTCCAGCAGGACAAGGTCGCTGTCCTTGACCAGCGCCCGGGCCAGCGCGCAGCGCTGCTGCTGGCCGCCCGACAGTTCCAGAGGCTTGCGGTCCAGCAGCGCCGTCAGCCGCAGCATCTCGGCGGTGCCGCGCACCGCCCGGTCGATTTCGGCCCGGCTCTTGCGCATCAGGCGCAGCGGCGAGGCGATGTTGTCGTAGACCGTCATCGAGGGGTAGTTGATGAACTGCTGGTAGACCATCGCCACCTTGCGGTCCTGCACCCGCATGCCGGTGACGTCGCGGCCATGGGCAAAGACCCGGCCTTCGGTCGGGATGTCGAGCCCTGCCATCAGCCGCATCAGCGAGGTCTTGCCCGACAGGGTCGGCCCCAGCAGGACGTTCATCGTGCCCGGCTGCAGCGTCAGGTCCGTGGACTGGATGTGGACCCTTCCCCGCACGCTTCTCGATACGCCGCGCAGCTCAAGCATGGGCGGACTCCGGTGCCGTGGTGGCGGCGTGCGGGGCAGGGGTGGTCATGACCGCCGCCATCGCGTCGCGCAGGGCGCAGTACTTGGGGTATTTCGCCAGATGCACCGCGCCGCGCGCCGCGTCACCCTCGTGGCGCCGCGCGATCCCGGCCATCGCCGCGATCGCCTCGGCCAGCGACCCATGGGCGCCCGCCCCGGTCGCCGCGCAGATCGCCGTGCCGAGCGCACCGAATTCCGAGCCCGCCGGAACCTCGACCGGCAGGCCGAGGATATCGGCGAACATCTCGGACCAGTGGGCGCTGCGCGAGGCGCCCCCCGTGAGGCGGATCACCTCGGGGCGCGCGGCCTGTGCGCCGGTCAGCGCGAGGTCGATATCGGCCTTGTGGGCAAAGACGATGCCCTCGAAGATCGCCAGCATCGCCTTGTCGAAGCTGGTCCGGGCCGTCATCCCCACAAGCCCCGCCGGCGCGCCTTCGGGCCCGCCGAAGAGATAGGGGAAGAACATCGCATTGGTGTGCTGGCCGCGAACCCGCCGGACCGCCGAGTTGACGACATCGTAGATGTCGCCGCCGGTTTCCAGCCCGCCGCCATGCTGCAACAGCGTCTTGACCACCCATTCGAGGTTCGAGGCCGACGTGGCCGAGCCCTGCACCGCCAGCCAGCCTCCCAGCGGATAGGCGAATTGCAGCATCGGGACCGCGTCCATCTTGGGCGCGTCCCGGTGCAGCGTCGAGGCGATCGAAAAGGTCCCGGCGACCACGCTCATCTGGGCGGGGTCGGTGACCATCGAGGCCATGGCCGAGGCCGCCATGTCCACCGTGCCACGCACCACCGGCGTGCCCTGCCGCAGCCCGGTCAGCGCGGCCGCCTCGGCCGTGACATGGCCGACCACTTCATCCGAGGGGCCGATCTCGGGCAGCCGGGGCAGCCACGCCTCCATTCCGAGCAGGCGCAGCGCCTCTTCGGCATAGCGCCCTGTGGCCACCTCGATCAGCCCCGCGCTGCCGGCATCGGTAAAATCGGTCGACAGGTCGCCGCACAGCCGTCCACGCAGGAAATCCTTGCAGAACGACACGGTATGCGTCCGCTCCAGCACCTCGGGTTCGTGCCGTTGCAGCCAGGCGAGCAGCGCGAGGCTCTGGCCCGGCCAGACGATCTGGTTGATCAGTTGCGCGGCGTCTGCGGCGCGGCCATCCGCGGTCCATTCCGCCAGCATCGCCGCCGTCCGGCCGTCGGTCGAGACGATCCCGGGGCGTACCGGGTTGCCGCCGCGGTCAAGCAGGTAAAGCCCGCTGCCATATCCCGACACGCTGATCGCGGCCACGTCGCCCGGATCGGTGCCGCTTTGTTCAAGCACATGGGCGATCGCGTCCGAGGCGGCGCGCCACATGCCGTCGGCGTCACGCTCGGTCCATCCGAGGTGCGGGAAGGTGGTCACGTTCCTGCTGCGCGCGCAGGATTTCTCGTGGCCCGACAGATCGAAGAGCGCAGCCTTCGTCATCGTGCCACCGGCGTCGATGCCGATCACGCAATCACCCATTGTCTCCTCCCTGTGGCCGAGTTCGCGGGCGCCGACTCGGCAACTTGTTATTACGAGTGGAGGTTAGGGGTCGCTTTCAACATGTCAAGCATGTGAATATATTCAAAAAATCAAAGGTGATGCTGCTGCGGCGCGGCAATTTCGTTGGCTTCTGCAGCAAACTTGTAATTACAACATTGCGTAAGCAAGCTGTGGCGGGCGGCAGGGATTCGCCCGGCCATCGGAGGGTTGGCATGCGAATGAGGGCGGAGTTGCTCGAAAGTCTGCGGACAGGGCCCGCGCCCGGGATCCTGATTGTCGGCGGGGGCATCAACGGGGTGGGCACGTTTCGCGATCTTGCGGCCCAGGGGGTTCCATCGCTGCTGGTCGAGGCCGGCGATTTCGCGTCCGGCACCAGCGCCGCGCCATCGCGGCTGATCCATGGCGGCCTGCGCTACCTGGAAACCGGCGAGGCCGCGCTGGTGCGCGAGTCGCTGCTGGAACGCAATCTGCTGTTGCGGAACGCGCGCCACGTGGTCCACCCCCAGCCGGTATGGATCCCGCTGCGCAGTTGGTTCGGCGGCAGCCTCGCGGCCGCCGCGCGGCTGGCGCGGCTGAAGAAGACCCCGGGGCGCAAGGGGGCGGTTCCGGTCGCCATCGGGCTGATGGTCTACGATCTCTTCGGGCGCGAATTGCGCAGCATGCCGACCCATCGGATGATCGGCGCCGCCGAGGCGCACCGGGCGGTGCCCGCGCTGTCGCCCGGGGTGAAGGCCGTGGCGGAATTCCACGACGCCCGGATCAGCCATCCCGAGCGGCTGGTCCTTGAACTGGTGGCCGATGCCGAGGCGGATTGCCCGGACGCCATGGCCATTCCCTATCTTGCGGCGGGTATGCAGCGGGACGGGCACGTGACGCTGCACGACCGCCTGACGGGCCAGAGCCTGAGCGTTGCGCCCCGTGTCGTCGTCAACGCTTCGGGCGCATGGGTCGACCGGGTGCAGGGCGATCTGGGCATCCCGGGGCGGTTGATGGGCGGGACGCGCGGCACGCATCTGGTGATGCGCAATCCGGCGCTGTCGCGCGATCTCGGCGGGCGGATGCTCTATTTCGAAACCAGCGACCATCGGGCCTGTCTCGCGCTGCCGCTGGACGCGGCGCATGTCTATGTCGGCACGACCGACATCCGGACCGACGACCCGGACGACCGGCGCTATACCGAGGCGGAAATCGACTACATCTTCGACGTGCTGAGACCGGTTCTGCCCGATGTCGACTGGCGGCCCGAGGACATCGTCTTCGTGATGGCCGGGGTCCGGCCGCTGCCGTTTCAGGATGCCGGGGTCAAGGCGGCGGGCGCGATCAGCCGGGATCACCGTGTCGACGGCTTTCCTGCGGTTGCCGGGCGGCCGTTCGAGACCTTCACGCTGGTCGGCGGCAAGTGGACCACCTACCGCGCCCTTGCCGAGCAGGCGGCGGACAGGGTGCTGGCGCATCTCGGCACTCCGCGCCAGCGGTCCACCCGGGCGCTGGCCATCGGCGGCGCGCGGGATTTCCCGCAGGACCCGTCCGGGCGCCGCGACTGGGCGCGGGCGCTGGCCGCACGGACCGGGCTTGGCCCCGACCGGTGCGCGGAACTGGCAGGGCGCTACGGCAGCCATGCATGCGCCTTTGCCGAGGCCGAGCGCGGCGATCCCCGTGCCTTCGGTGCACTCAAGGGTTATACCCCCGCCGAAATCGGGTTGATCTGCCGGTCGGAGCGGGTATCCCGGCTGGAGGATGTGGTCCTGCGGCGCACGCTGATGGCGTTCGAAGGCCGCACCGGGCGCGCCGCGCTCGAAGAGGTGGCGGAAATCGCGGCGGTGGCGCTTGGCTGGGACAATGTGCGCCGCGACAGGGAGGTGGCGAACGTGGTGGCCTTGTTGCAGGATGAACACCGGGTCGCCGTGACATGAGCCGACAGGCCGGAACCGGGAAAACCCCCCTTCCCGATCGGATCGCGGGCAGGCCGCCGCCTGGCGCCCCGCTGCGGACGGATCGCGGCGCGGCCGTTCCGCTCTGGATGCAGGTCAAGCAGGCGCTGACGGCGATGATCCGCGAAACCGGCCTGTCCGAACATGACCGCCTGCCGTCCGAGGCCGAGCTGTGCCGGCATTTCGGCGTCTCGCGCACGGTGGTGCGCGAAGCGCTGGCGCAACTTGTCAACGAGGGGATGATCTACCGCCTTCAGGGCAAGGGTGCCTTCGTCCACGGCTATCGCGAGGAACAGAGCTTTGCCGCATCGACCGTCGGATTCAGCGGCGAACTGGAGGAAAAACGCCGATCGGTCACACGCCGCGTGCTGCGGCAGGAACTGATCGCGCCAACCCCGCGGATGCAGCGTTTCCTGCAGATCGGCCCGGACGAACGCGTGGTCGCCGTCGACCGGGTGATGAGCGTCGAGGGTGTTCCGCGCGCCATCGTGCGCTGGGCGATGCTGGAGCGGGTGGTTCCCGGGCTCGATTCCCTTCCCTTGCACAACCGCTCGCTCTACGACACGATCTCGCGCCAGTACGGAATTCGCCTTGTGCGGGCCGAACGGTGGATCGAGGCGGTGTCGCTGTCGCGCACCGATGCAGGACTTCTCGCGGTACGGCAGGGCAAGTCTGCGCTATGTGTCGAATCCGTGGGGTCCAGCGACCTGCATACCGCGATCGAATACTACACCGCGCTGTTCCTGACCGATCGCTCGCGGCTGCGGATCGTCGTGTCCGGGCCGTCCTGAAACCGTGTCGGCGCGCGTGCCGCCGATACCCGTGGCCGGGGCCTGGAAACGCGCCCCCCGCCCCCCTCTTTCGACAGGAGTTCCAATGAAGAAAGCCGAAAAAGACCTTCGCCAGGCGATCATCGACCAGTGCCGGTTCATGAACGGCTGCGGTCTGAATCAGGGCACGTCGGGCAACATCTCGGCCCGGTTCGAGGACCGGATGCTGATCACGCCCTCGGCCACGCCCTATGACAGGATGACGCCCGAGATGATCGCCGCGATGCCCTTCGACGCCGACTATGGCACATGGGAGGGGCCGCTGAAGCCTTCGACCGAATGGCGGTTTCATTTCGACATCCTGAAGGCCCGCACCGACATGGGCGCGGTGGTGCACGCACACCCGACCCATTGCACGGCGCTGGCCATCGCGCGCAAGGAAATCCCGGCCTGCCACTACATGATCGCGGCCTTCGGCGGGACCAATGTGCGCTGTGCGCCCTATGCGCGCTATGGCACCGCCGAGCTGTCGGTGTTGGCCATCGAGGCGTTGCACGGCCGGACCGCCTGCCTGCTGGCCAACCACGGCTCGATCGCCCTTGGCGAGGATCTCGACAAGGCGATGTGGCGCGCCGTCGAGCTTGAGGCGCTCGCGCGGCAATACTACCTGTCGCTTTGTATCGGGGGGCCGGTGCTGCTGAGCGATGCCCAGATCGCCGAAGCGATGCAGGGCTTCAGTTCGTACGGTGTCCAGGACGATTACAAGGATGTCGCCGCCGGACCACCGCAAGCGGGCAAGCCGGCCAGGGCGAAGAAGAGCGGGAAGAAGGGCTGAGCATGACCGGCATGGTCGATCTTCTGGTGATCGGCGGTGGGATCAACGGGGCCGGCGTCGCGCGGGATGCCGTCGGACGCGGGCTGTCGGTGGTGCTGGCGGAAAAGGACGATCTGGGCCAGGGAACCTCGTCGCGGTCGGGCAAGTATATCCACGGCGGTCTGCGTTATCTGGAGTATTACGAGTTCCGGCTGGTGCGCGAGGCGTTGATCGAACGCGAGGTGGTGCTCGAAGCGGCGCCGCAACTGGCGTGGCCGATCCGGCTGGTGCTGGTGCACAGCCCCGAACAGCGCCCGCGCTGGCTGATCCGGCTAGGGCTGTTTCTCTACGACCATCTCGGCGGGCGCAAGCGCATCCCCGGCACCAGGGCCGTCCGGCTCGACCGCGCGCCCGAGGGGGATGTCGTGCGCGACGCCTATACCCATGCCTTCGCCTATCACGATGTCTGGGTGGATGATGCGCGCCTCGTGCTGCTGAACGCGCGCGACGCGGCAAGGCGGGGGGCCGAGGTGTTGCCGCGCACCCGCGTCGTCTCGGCCCGGCGCGAGGGCGATCACTGGGTCGCGGTCCTGCAGGCGCAGGACGGCACCACGCGGGACCTCGGCGCCCGTGCCATCGTCAACACCGCCGGTCCCTGGGTCGAGGAGGTGCTGGGCAACGTCGCCGGGGTCAATTCGTCCAAGCGCATCCGGCTGGTCAAGGGCAGCCACATCGTCACCCGGCGCTGGTGGAAAGGCGATCACGGCTATGTCCTTCAGGCGCCGGACCGGCGGCTGATCTTCGTCAATCCCTATTTCGACGACCTTGCGCTGATCGGCACCACGGATATCCCTTTCGAGGGCCGGCCCGAGGACGTGGCGGTTGGCCGGGACGAGGTCGACTATCTGCTGAACATCCTCAACAGCTACTTCAAGACCGCGTTGACCCCGGCTGACGTGGAGTGGGCCTATTCCGGCGTGCGGCCGCTGTTCGACGACGATGCCGCCAAGGGGGCCTCGGCGGTCACGCGGGACTATACGTTCGAACTGGACGGTGGGCCGGGGCGGGCGCCGATCCTGTCGGCCTTCGGCGGCAAGTTGACCACCTATCGCACATTGTCCGAGGCGGCGCTGGCGCGCCTTGTTCCGCGCTTTCCGGGCATGGGCGGGCCCTGGACGGCCACCGCGCCGCTGCCCGGCGGGGACATGCCGGGCGCGGATTTCGAGGCCTGGTTCGCCGGGTTCCACGCCCGCTGGCCCTGGCTGCCCCTGCCGCTCGCCCGGCATTACGCACGCTGCTACGGCACCGAGGCGGATGCGCTGCTGGCGGGCGCGGGCGGCATCGGTGACCTGGGCGCCTGCCTCGGCGGCCTGTTCCACGAACGCGAGGCCCGCTGGCTGATCGACCAGGAATGGGCCCGGACAGCCGAGGACATGCTGTTCCGCCGCACCAAGCACGGCGTGTTCCTGTCCCCCGCCGAGCGTGATCGTGTCGCGGACTGGGTCGCGGCAAACACCGTGGCGTGACGCCCGGCGTCAGCCCGCATCGCGCAACCGCGCGCGGCGCTCCATCCGCGCGAAAAGCCGCGACAGCGCGAAGCACAGCGCGAAATAGAACGCGGCGACGGCGATATAGGTTTCGAAGCGGCGCTGGGTCGAATTGGCGATCTCGGTGCCTGCGAAGGTCAGTTCCTGCACCGAGATCAGCGAGACGATCGAACTGTCCTTGACCAGCATGATGAACTGGTTGGCAAGCGCCGGCGTGACCGCGCGCAGGGCCTGCGGAAAGACCACCAGCCGGAACACCTGCAACGGGCGCAGCCCAAGGCTGCGCGCGGCCTCGATCTGGGCGTCCGGTACCGACAGGATTCCCGCCCGGACGATGACCGCGATATAGGCAGCCTCGAACATCGCAAGGCTCAACACCCCCGCAAGCAGGTTCTCGAACAACTCGGGCGGGCCGAGCAGCAGGTTCACCGCCGCGTGTCCCCATGGCCCCAGCCCGCGCGCCCAGGTGTCGAGCCCCAGCATCGGCAGAAGTTGCGAGGAGACGAAGAAGTAGAAGACGAAAAGGAATACCAGCGGCGGCACGTTGCGGATCACGCCGACATAGGCCAGCGTCGTCAGCCGCGGCAAAAGCCGCGTCCGCGTGGCCAGCACTCCGAGGACGAGGCCCAGAAGGCTTGCGATCAGCATCGCCCAGATCGACAGGCGGATCGTGGTCAGAAAACCTTCCAGCAGGATGTTCGGCTCCCACCAGCCGCTGTCGGTCGGGCGCAGCAGAACACGCGGCAGGAAGGACCAGTCCCATTTGTAGACCAGAACGTCCGCGAGCCGGTGCCAGAGATACGCCGCGAAGGCCAGCACGGCGGCAATCACCAGCGCGTCGACGGGGCCGAAGCGCCGCTTGCGGTCGGGGTCGGGATACATCGGCGGCCTTTCGGTCTGCGGGGGGCGGCGCCCGGCGCCGCCCGCCCCCGATCGCTATTGCGCGACGCGGTCGGCCCAGGGGCGGCCGCCGAACCAGTACGCGTGCCGCTCTGCGAGGAAGCCGTTGGCGGTGTTCACGCGGATCCAGTTGTCGAAGAAGTTCAGCGCATCCGGGTCGCCCTTGCGCAGCGCGAACCCCTCGGCCGAGGGCTGAATCGGCTCGTCGGTCGGTGAAAAGACCGTCTCGGGATTGTCGTAGATGAGGAAGGCGGGTTCGGGCTGCGACGAGATCATCGCGTGCGCATTGCCGTTCATCACCTCCTGGATCACCTGGCTCTGGTCGTCGAACTGGCGCAGGGTCGCGTTGGGAAAGCGTGCGCGGATGTATTCGCAGGGCGTGCTGCCGCGGCGGCAGGCAAAGGTGACGGCGGGGGTGTCATAGCCCTCGGGCCAGGCCAGCCCCGCGGCCGCCTTGATCGAGGCCATGACCCCCAGCGACGAACCCGCATAAGGGTCGGTGAAGTTGACCGTCAGGTTGCGCGCAGGCGTGATCGTCATCCCGCCGATGATCACGTCGAACTTGCCCGACAGCAGCGCCGGGATGATCCCGTCCCAGGCGGTCGGCACGAATTCGACCGCCACGCCCATGTCTTCGGCCAGCCGGGTCGCCACGTCGACCTCGAAGCCGATCAGCTCGCCGTTGGTGTCGCGCATCGCCCAGGGGACGAAGGTCGACAGCCCCACCTTGAGCGCGCCGCGTTTCTTGATCGTCTCGATCACGCTTTCCGACGACAGCGCCCGGGCGGCGTCCTGCGCGAGCGCGGGGGGCGCCTTGATGAAACTCAGCGCCGCGACCGCGGCGAGGATCAGGATATGTAGGGTCTTCACGGCTCTCTCCTGCTGTGGTTGGGGGGTCGTAAGGGCTCAGGCTGCGCGCCGGTCGGGCCGTCGCGCGCGGCGTTCCAGCCAGCCGGCCAGAGCCGACAGGGTCAGGGTCAGGGACAGGTAGACGGCAGCCACCGTCAGCCAGATTTCGAAGGTCAGGAAGGTGGCCGCGATGGCGTCGCGCCCCTCGTTCGTCAGGTCGAAGATGGCGATGGTCGACACGATCGCCGAGTTCTTGATCAGGTTCACCAGCGACGAGGTCAGCGGCGGCAGCATCAGCGGAACGGCCTGCGGCAGCACCACGCGCGCATAGGCGGGAAGCGGGCGCAGGCCCAGCGCCGAGGCGGCCTCCCACTGGCCGCGGGGCACCGACAGGATGCCGCCCCGGATGATCTCGGAGATGAAGGACGCCTCGAACACGGCAAGCGCCAGCACCCCGGTCCAGAACCGGTCGATCCCCAGGATCGGTGAAAGCACGAAGTAGAAAAGATACATCTGCACCAGAAGCGGCGTGTTCCGCACAAGCTCCAGATAGGCCGTCGCCAGCGCATGTCCCGTGAAAGAACGCGACAGGCGCAAAAGTGCAGTCGCAAGCCCGATCGCGAAGGCCAGCAGCGCGCCCCACAAGGTGATCTGCAGCGTGACCAGCAGGCCGCGGACGAACGGGCCCCAGACAAGTTCGCCCTCGACGATGCGGAAGAAGAACGGCGGGATGCGATACCATTGCCAGTTATAGGGCATTCTGCTTGCGCCCTCGATCACGCCCCACAGGATCAGCCCCGCGCCCAGGGCGAAGATCGCCCAGTCCAGACCGTTGCGCCGGCGCAGGTCGCGCCTGGCCGCGCGGCTGTAACGTTCCAGCCGCGCATCCTGTTGTGGTTGGCGCACGAAAACCAACTCCCGCTTGATACCTGCCAACGCTATTGCCGCGGGCGGAAATTACAACCCGCCTTGGCCCGCCTCGGGGACCAAAGGGGCGGGCGCCCGTTTCCCGTGCTCCGATGCAGGCCATGTTGCCTTGGATCGCCTCGGTCTGGCGCTGGCCCGCCTGCCGGAGCATGGGCGGCCGCAGTTATCCGTTGAACCAGAGCACCGCTGCCCCGACCCCCAGAACGGTGCCGTGGACTGCCAGGATCCGCAGGCCGAACGCCCGCCCGCCGACCGCGAAGGCGATGCCGGTCTTGACCGCGGTGTTGACCGAGACCGCCAGAACGATGGCGACCGCGGCGGCGGGCAGGGCGAGATCGGTGCGCGACAGCCGCGCGACCGAGATCGTCAGCGCATCGACATCCGTCAGCCCCGACAGCGCCGCGGCGGCATAGACGCCCCCCTCGCCGAACCAGAGCCTGAAATAGTGGGTGCCGATCAGCACCACGACCAGCACCGCGCCAAAGGACAGCGCCGTTCCCAGGGCAAGTGGATTCGTCAGCCCATCCAGGTCGGCGGCGGACTTGCGTTGCTGTCCCGCCCAAAGCGCCAGGAACCCCGCCCCGGCAAACCCGGTAACGGCCATCGCGACAAGCGGCGGTGCAAGCGGCCCCAGCAGGCCGGGGGCAAAGATCGTGGCCAGCACCAGCACGCGCAGGAAGGTGACCGAGCCGGCGAGAACCACGCCGATTGCCAACATCGGGCCAAGCCGTGCATCCTCGCGCACCAGCCGGGACAGGGCCAGCGTGGTCGAGGTCGACGAGGCCAGCCCGCCGAAAAGCCCCGTGATCACCGCACCAAGCCCCGCCCCGGCAAGTCGCATCGCCGCGTAGCCGAGAAACGACAGCCCCGCCACCACGACCACCGCCCACCACAATTCGTGGGGGTTCAGCGTCTGGCCGGGGCCGAAGGGCCGATCCGGCAGCAATGGAAGTACCACGACCGAGATCACCGCCAGTTGCACCAGCGCGGCCAGTTCGAATTGCCGGATCCGTGCGACCCAGCCGTGCAGCACCCGCTTGAGCGACAGCAGCGCGGTTGCCACTACGGCCGAGGCCGCGGCCGCCCCCATGTCGCCCAGCAGCGCCGCGGCCCCCAGCGCGAAGGTCAGCACCAGCGCCATCTCGGTCGTCAGGCCCAGGTCGTCGTCCGCGCCAAGCTGTGCCCAGTAGGTCACCGCGACCAGCACCGTCACCGCAAGGAAGGCCAGGCCAAGAAAGGTCGGTCCGGTGAACGGGACCAGCCAGCCGCAGATCCCGCCCAGCAGCCCGGTCAGCCCGAAGGTGCGCAGGCCGGCGACCCGCGTGCCCTCGGCCTCGTCGCGGGTGTGCCAGCCGCGCTCGAGGCCGAACAGCAGGCCGATGGCCAGCGCAAGCCCGAGACGCCGGAAAAGCTCGATATCCTCCATCGTCCCGATTTATGCGCCGCGCCGGACAATTTGGCCAGTGCTCTGGTCAGGGGCGACGGCCGCGCCCGCGCAGGCGTGCTCAGCCGTCTTCTTGCCAGCCTTCGTGCATGACCAACTGGTCCAGCGGCAGACGCTGGCGCCAGCCTTTCAGGGCGAGTTCCGGCTCGGCATAGAACGCGTCGACGAAGCCCACGCACAGGTAGGCAACGATCGCCACGCGGTCGGGTACGCCCAGGATCGCGCGCAGGTCGGGTTCATTATAGATGCTGACCCAGCCGACGCCGACCCCTTCGGCCCGGGCGGCCAGCCACAGGTTCTGCACCGCGCAGACCGAGGAATAGAGGTCCATCTCGGGATTGTGGGTGCGGCCCAGCACCACCGGCCCGCAGCGGCTTCGGTCGCAGGTGACGGCGATGTTCAGGGGCGCCTTGAGGATGCCTTCCAGCTTGAGCGCACGATAGGTGCTGCGGGTCTCCTCGGGGAACATCGCCTCGGCCTCGGCATTGGCGGCCTGAAAGGCGCGATGCACCGCGCGGCGGCGGTCGATGTCGCGGACCAGGATGAAGTTCCAGGGCTGCATGAATCCGACCGAGGGCGCGTGATGCGCGGCGTCGAGGATGCGCCAGAGCACGTCGTCGGGGATCGGATCGGGGCGGAACTCGTCGCGGACGTCGCGGCGGCTGCGGATGACCTCGTGGATCGTGTCGCGTTCCTCGGGGGTGAAACGGCGCGCGGAAACGGGCGCCGCGGGGGCGGTGTCGGGCATGATGGCCCTCCTGCTGGACAGCGCCGCCTCGGGTTCCACGCGGGGCGGCCATCTTGCCGGGCCGGTCTTCTGGCTTCGGGTCGTCTGCCGGCAGGCGCCTTCCCGGATCGCTCCAGTGGCCTTGTGCCTGCGGCATCCCCGTCACAGCGGCGGGCCCGCGCCGGTCTTGCACCGGCTTCCCGATTCTCCCCGCGAACGGGGCACCCGGCGGGGCCGCTTATACTCCTCCCGCGATCCGCGGCAAGCCGGTGTCAGGCCGCGGCCTCGGCCCCGCCCGGTGCGGGCGTGTAGTTCAGCACCGGCGCCAGCCAGCGTTCGGCTTCGGCGATGGTGATCCCCTTGCGCGCGGCGTAGTCGGCAACCTGGTCGGCCTCGATCTTGCCGACGCCGAAATAGTGGCTCTCGGGATGGCCAAGATACAGCCCCGAGACCGACGCGCCGGGCCACATCGCCATGCTGTCGGTCAGCCGGATGCCGGTGGCGTTTTCCGCATCGAGCAGGTCGAACAGCGTCCGCTTTTCGGTATGGTCGGGCTGGGCCGGGTAGCCGGGGGCGGGGCGGATTCCGGCATAGGGTTCGCCGATCAGGTCCGCAGGGGCGAACGCCTCGTCCGCCGCATAGCCCCAGAACTCGCGTCGCACTTTTTCGTGCAGCCGTTCGGCCATCGCCTCGGCGAAACGGTCGGCCAGTGCCTTGACGAGGATCGCGTTGAAATCGTCATGCGCCGCTTCGAACCGCTTGGCGATCTCGATTTCCTCGGCCCCGGCGGTCACGGCAAAGCCGCCCACATAATCGGGCAGGCTGCCCTCGGGCGCCACGAAATCGGCCAGCGCGAGGTTCGGCGCCCCGTCCCGCTTGGGGGTCTGCTGGCGGAGGGTGTGGAAGGTGGCCAGCCGGTCGCGCCGATTCTCGTCGCGGTAAAGCCGGATGTCGTCGCCCGCAGCGTTGGCGGGCCAGAACCCCACCACGGCACGCGGGCGGAACCAGCCCTCGGCCACGATCCGGGCCAGCATCTTCTGCGCGTCATCGAACAGGGCGCGGGCCGCCGGGCCCTTTTCCGCGTCGTCAAGGATACGGGGATAGACGCCGCGCATTTCCCAGGCGTGGAAGAACGGCGTCCAGTCGATATAGCGGGCAAGCTCGGCCAGGTCCCAGTCGTCGATCACGCGGGTGCCCAGAAACGAGGGCCGCGTGGCACGATGGCCCGACCAGTCGAGCCGCAGCGCATTTGCCCGCGCCGCCGCCAGCGGCAGCCGGGTCTTGGTCATCTCGCCCCTTGCATGCTTTTCGGCGATGTCGCGGTATTCGTCCCGGATGCCCTGGATATAGCCGGGGCGCTGGCTGTCGCTCAGCAGCGCCGAAACCACGCCCACCGCGCGGCTGGCGTCGGTGACATAGATCGCCTGGTTGCGGGTATAGGCGGGTGCGATCTTGACCGCGGTATGCACCCGGCTGGTGGTCGCGCCCCCGATCAGCAGCGGGATGTCAAAGCCCGCGCGCTCCATCTCGGTCGCCATATGCACCATCTCGTCCAGCGACGGCGTGATAAGGCCCGACAGGCCGATCACGTCCACCTGTTCCTCGCGCGCGACCTTCAGGATCTTCTCGGCGGGCACCATCACGCCCAGGTCGATGATCTCGTAGTTGTTGCAGGCCAGCACGACGCCGACGATGTTCTTGCCGATGTCGTGGACGTCGCCCTTCACGGTCGCCATCAGCACCTTGCCGGCGGTCTGACGCTGGCCGGCCTTTTCGGCCTCCATGTGGGGCAACAGCACGGCGACCGCCTGCTTCATCACGCGCGCCGATTTCACCACCTGCGGCAGGAACATCTTGCCCGCACCGAACAGGTCGCCGACCACGTTCATCCCCGCCATCAGCGGCCCCTCGATCACGTCAAGCGGGCGGGCGGCGGCCAGACGCGCCTCTTCGGTATCGGCCTCGACATATTCGGTGATGCCGTTCACCAGCGCATGTTCCAGCCGCTTTTCCACGGGCAGTTCGCGCCAGCTCAGATCCTTCTCGCGCGCCGGGCCGCCGGCCTGCCCGCGGTAGCGTTCGGCGATCTCGAGCAGCCGCTCGGTTCCGTCTGCGCGGCGGTTCAACACCACATCCTCGCAGGCCTCGCGCAACTCGGGGTCGATGGAATCGTAGACCGCCAGTTGCCCCGCGTTGACGATGCCCATGTCCATCCCCGCCGCGATGGCATGGTACAGGAACACCGCATGCATCGCCTCGCGCACGGGCTCGTTGCCGCGGAAGCTGAACGAAAGGTTCGACACGCCCCCCGACACATGCACATGCGGGCAGTCCGCCCGGATGCGCCGCGTGGCCCCGATGAAATCGACGCCGTAATTGTCATGCTCCTCGATGCCGGTGGCGACGGCAAAGATGTTGGGGTCGAAGATGATGTCCTCGGGCGGGAATTCGGCTTCTTCGGTCAGGATCCTGTAGGCCCGCGCGCAGATCTCGACCTTGCGATCCTCGGTATCGGCCTGGCCCGCCTCGTCGAAGGCCATCACCACCACCGCCGCGCCATAGGCCCGGCAAAGACGCGCCTGCCGCAGGAACGCCGCCTCCCCCTCCTTCAGCGAGATCGAGTTGACCACCGGCTTGCCCTGCACGCATTTCAGGCCCGCCTCGATCACCTCCCATTTGGAACTGTCGATCATCACCGGCACCCGCGCGATATCGGGCTCGGCGGCGACCAGGTTCAGGAAATCGACCATCGCCTGTCTGCTGTCGATCAGCCCCTCGTCCATGTTGACGTCGATGATCTGGGCGCCGTTCTCGACCTGATCCCGCGCGACCTCCAGCGCGGTGGTGTAGTCCTTTTCCTTGACCAGCTTGCGGAAACGGGCCGAGCCGGTGACGTTCGTCCGTTCCCCAACGTTCACGAAGGGGATGTCGGGGGTCAGCGTGAAGGGCTCCAGCCCCGACAGCCGCATCCGCGGCGCGATCTGCGGCACCGCGCGCGGCGCGTGGCCCTGCACCGCCCGCGCGATCGCGGCGATGTGGTCATAGGTCGAGCCGCAGCAGCCGCCAACGACGTTCAGCAGCCCGTCCTTCGCGAAGCCTTCGATCAGCGCGGCCATCTCGTCGGGCGTCTGGTCGTATTCGCCCATCTCGTTGGGCAAGCCGGCGTTCGGATAGGCGCAGACCAGCGTGTCGGCCACGCCCGCCAGTTCCGCCAGATGCGGGCGCATCGCATCGGCCCCCAGCGCGCAGTTCAGCCCCACGGTCAGGGGGCGTGCATGGCGGACAGAGTGCCAGAAGGCGCTGGGCGTCTGCCCCGACAGCGTGCGTCCCGACAGGTCGGTGATCGTGCCCGAGATCATCACCGGCAGGCGCAGGCCGGTTTCGGCAAAGACCTCCTCGCAGGCGAAGATCGCGGCCTTGGCGTTCAGCGTGTCGAAGATCGTCTCGATCAGGATCAGGTCGACGCCGCCCGCGATCAGCCCGCGCAACTGTTCGCCATAGGCGATCCGCAGGTCGTCGAACGTGACCGCGCGATAGCCCGGGTCGTTCACATCCGGGCTGATCGAGGCCGTCCGGTTCGTCGGCCCCAGCGCGCCCGCCACGAAGCGGCGGCGGCCATCCTCGGCCTCTGCCCGGTCCATCGCCTTGCGTGCCAGCCGTGCGCCCGCCTCGTTCAGGGCGAAGACCTTGTCCTCCAGCCCGTAATCCGCCTGCGCGATGGCGGTCGAGGAAAAGGTGTTGGTCTCGACGATATCGGCCCCGGCCATGGCATAGCGATAATGGATGTCCTCGATCGCCTCGGGCCGGGTCAGGTTCAGAAGGTCGTTGTTGCCCTTCTGCGGCTTGTCGCCGTGGACATGACAGCCGCACCCCCCGCCACAGCCGGTGAAGTCGTCCTCGCCAAGGCCAAGCTTCTGGATCTGCGTGCCCATCGCCCCGTCGAGGATCAGGATGCGCTCGCGTGCGGCGGTGCGAATGGCCTCGAATACCGGCGACACGGGAAGATGGGCGGGGGATTGGACATGCTGCGTCATGGTCGGCATATGGGCCATCGCCGCCTAGGAGTCCAATTCATCTTCGTCACGATGATTATGAGGATTGTTCACATTCTCAGCCGCCGGGCGGTGCGATTGACGGGCACGGCTGCGATACGGTATCGAAATGGCGATGGTTCCCGCGGTGCCATATGCCGCGGGTGAAAAGGGAATGTGGTGCGCCGGTGCCCCGGCAATTCCGCGACTGCCCCCGCAACTGTAGGCGGCGAGCTACCCCGAGGCGACCACTGGGCCGATAGGCCCGGGAAGGATCGGGCAAGCCCAGACCCGCGAGTCAGGAGACCTGCCATCGTCACGACCTGTTGGATCCGGGCGGGGTGCCCCGGAAAGGAGGCCATGATGGTGCAACGCAGGGTGCCGCCGCGCCCGTTTAACAACGCCGCCAGCCAGCCCGGCGGGCCGGGGCGGCCGATGATGCTCGAGATGGTGCTGATGCAGATGCAGGCCTCGACCGCCAGTTCCGCGCGCGCCCGCGAGATCGGCCAGCTTGCCTTCATGCAATGGCTGGGCGGACTGCCGGGCGGATGCGATTTCATCGCCGCGGCGCGTTCGGCGCTGGCGCGGGTCGATGCCGCGGGCGAGGCTACGCCCGCGCTGGATACCTTCCGGATGCTTCTGGCGGCGTCGGTCCAGATGCCGCCGCAGCCGCTTGACCTGCGCCTGCCGGAACCCCGCCGCCGCGGCGGCGCCCGCGCCCGCCGGATGCCGCTTTAGCCATGGGGGGCGGGGGCCGGGCGCGCGCCGGTGCGAAGGTGCGCGGATGAACGCCGCCGCAGGGCCGGACGCCACGGCCAAGGCCCCCCTGACCACAGGCGTCCTGGTGATTGGTTGCGGTTTCGCAGGGCTCTGCGCGGCGATCGAGGCGCGGCTGGCAGGCGCCCATGTGACGCTGATCGACGCCGCCCCCGCGCATCTGCGGGGCGGCAATGCCCGCCATTCCCGCAACATCCGGCTGGTGCATGAGGCCGAGACGCCGTGGCAGCGGGCGCGATATCCGGCAGGGGACTTTCTGGCCGACCTCGCGCGGATCGGCGCGCCCGACCTGGCACTTGCCGAGGTTCTGGCCCGCGGGTCTGCCGATCTTGGCCCATGGCTTGCCGCACAGGGTGTGGCGTTCGAACCCTGGGCCGAGGGCAACCTGCCCTGGTCGCGCCGCACTGCCTTTTTCCGGGGCGGCGGGCAGGCGATGGTCAACGCGCTCTGCCGCCGGGCGGCAAGGCTGGGCATCGACATCCGCCACGGCTGGCAGGTCGCGGCGCTCGACCCCGCTGCCCTTGGCGCCGGTGGTGCGGCGGTGCGGATCGTTGCCGACACGCCCGACGGGACATGGCCGGTCGAGGCCGCCGCGCTGGTGCTGGCCTCGGGTGGCTATGGGGCCGACCGCGCTCAGCTTGCGGCGCATCTGGGGCCGGGGGCCCATGGCATCGCCAATCGCGGCACGCCCCACCAGCGGGGCGGGCCGCTGCTCTGGCTGCTGGCGCAGGGGGCGGCATCGGCAGGCAGGCCCGGTGACGGCCATCTGGTGGCGGTGGACGCCCGCGCGCCGATGGACGATGCGGGGATCGTCAGCCGGGTGGACGGGATGTATCTGGGCCTGGTGGTGGGCGCGGACGGTCGGCGGATGCGGGACGAGGGCGAGGTCGCCGGCCCCGCGCGCTATTCCCACTGGGGGCATATCCTCGCCGCACGCGACGATCCCCGCGGCTGGCTGATCCTGGGGGCCGGGGGCGCTGTGCGACTGCCGCCGATGCTCCATCCGCCGATCGCGGCCGATGGTCCCGGCGCGCTGGCCCGGCTGTGCGGGATCGATCCGGAGGGGTTGGCCGCAACCCTGGCCGAAATCACCGCCGACCCGCCGCCGATCCCGCCGCGCACCGTGTCCGAGGCTGCGCCGTTGGTCCCGCTGACCGGCGCGCTGGTGGCGATCCCGATGCGGCCGGGCCTGTCCTTTACCCGGCACGGGGTCGCCGTGGACGACCGGGCGCGGGTGCGCCTTGCCGCGGGCGGGGTGGCGCCGCGGATGTTCGCGGCCGGGGCGGCGATGTGCGGCGCGGTGCTGGGCGAGGGCTATCTCTCGGGCAGCGCCCTGACCATCGGTGGCGTCTTCGGCCGCATCGCCGGGCGGAACGCGGCCGCGCTGGCGGGGCAGGCGGCTTCGGTCAGGGTGGCCGTCCCGCCGGCCGCCGCGCCAGTGACGTTCCCCACACCGGCCGCAGACCCCGAGGACGAGGCCCGCCGCGCGCTGAACATCTGCAACACCTGCGGCTTCTGCACCGGGCTGTGCGCGGTTTTCCCGGCGGCGCAACTGCGCGAGGGTCTGAGCAGCGGCGATATCCGCCACCTGGCCCATCTCTGCCATGACTGCCGCTCCTGCCACTACGACTGCCAGTACGCCCCACCGCACGACCTGGCGGTGAACCTGCCCGCGGCGCTGGCCGCGATGCGGACCGAGGAGTATCGCGGCGGCCTGCTGCCCCGGGCGCAGGGGGCCCGGATCCTCGCCATGGTCTTCACGGCCTGCCTGATCGGGGTGCCGCTCGCCGCCCTGCTGCTGGTTCCGCCGCAGGCGCTGTTCGCCGTCCATGGGGGACCGGGCAGCTTTTATGCGGTGATCCCGCATGGGATCATGGCGGGCGGCGCGGGGTTGGCCTTCGGCGGCGCGGGTCTCGTGCTGGCGGTCCGGCTCTGGCGGTTCTGGTGCGCGACGGCGGGGCCAAGGGTGCGCCCCGGTGCGCGCCCGCTGGTCCGCGCGCTGGCCGACATCCTGACCCTGCGCAACCTTGGCGGCGGGGCGCCCGGATGCGAGGATCGGAACGGACCGGCGGGGCGGGCGCGGCGATGGAGCCATCACCTCGTCGCCTACGGTTTCGGCCTGACCTTCCTTGCGACGATCGCAGGCGCGGTCCTGCACCACGGGTTCGGCCGCCTTGCCCCCTATTCCGTGGCAAGCCTGCCGGTGGCGCTGGGCACGCTGGGCGGGGTCGCGATGCTGGCGGGTCTTGCGGGGCTAGACCGCGCCCGGCGCCGTGCCGACCGTGCTCCCGCCTCGCCCGGGATGGAAACCGCCGACCGCCTGTTGCGGCTGATGCTGGCCATTGTCGCGGCAACGGGCCTTGCCCTGCTGGCGCTGCGCGACACGGCCGGGATGGGCGTGCTGCTGGCGCTGCATCTGGGCAGCGTTCTGGGACTGGCCCTTTGCCTGCCCTTCGGCAAGCTGTCGCACGGGGCCTATCGTGCGGCGGCCCTGGTGCGCCACGCGGCCGAGCGGGCCGCGCGGGACCACGGCCGCTAGCCCGTCCGGTCCGCTTGACAAGGGGCGTGTCCCGGAGGCATGACAGCCGCGCTGGTGCCTGCCTCCGGGCAGGTGAAAAGGGAATGTGATAAGGACCGCACGGTTCGAAGCGCAGCCGCCCCCGCGACCGTGACCGGACAGGTTGCCCCACCGCCACTGGCCGAAAGGCCGGGAAGGCAGGGCAACCGCCAGGGACAGATGCCCCTGAGATCCGCAAGCCGGGAGACCTGCCAGCCGAGTACGACGTTGAACCGGACGGGGTGTTCCGGTGTCGGGTCCGGCTTCGGCTCTGCCCGTCATCTGCCCTTGTCCCCTGATGAATGGGGCCAGACATGTTGCGATCTTTCCGCCGCCGGGCAGGGCGAGGGTGAGCGCCGCGCGCGGGGACGAGGTGGAACTCCTCGTCTGCACGACCTGCCGCCGCGATGCGCCCGACGGCGCCGAGGCGGCCCGGCCGGGTGCGGTCCTGCATGACGCGCTCATGTCCCACGGCCTGCCCGAGAACGTGCGCCTGAAACCTGTCGAGTGCCTGTCGAACTGCGCTGCGGGCTGCACCATCGTGCTGCGGGGCCCCGGCCGCTGGACCTATGTCTACGGCAATCTCGACGCCAGCCTCGTCACCGTTGTCGCCGAAGGAGCCGCCCGCTACCGCGACGCGGCCGATGGCCTCGTGCCCTGGCGCGAGCGCCCCGAACATTTCCGCAGGAACTGCATCGCCCGCATCCCGCCCCTGGAGGCCCCCGAATGACCGATCTTTCCAAGCTGCCCGTCACCGTCATCACCGGCTTTCTGGGGGCGGGCAAGACCACGCTGATCCGCCACCTGATGCAGAACGCGGGCGGCCGGCGCCTGGCCGTCGTCGTCAACGAATTCGGTGATGTGGGGGTTGATGGCGACATCCTGAAATCCTGCGCGCTGCCCGATTGCCCGGCCGAGAACATCGTCGAACTGGCCAACGGCTGCATCTGCTGCACGGTCGCCGACGATTTCATCCCGACGATCGAGGCGCTGATGGCGCTGGACCCGCGCCCCGATCACATCCTGATCGAAACCTCGGGCCTCGCCCTGCCCAAGCCGCTGCTGAAGGCGTTCGACTGGCCCGACATCCGCGCGCGCATCACCGTGGACGGGGTGATCGCGGTCGCCGATGCCGAGGCCGTGGCGGCGGGAAGGTTCGCCCCGAACCTGGCCGCGGTCGACGCTCAGCGCGCGGCCGATGACAGCCTGGACCACGAAACCCCGCTGTCCGAGGTGTTCGAGGACCAGATTTCCTGTGCCGATATCGTGCTGTTGACCAAACCCGACCTCGCCGGGCCCGAGGGCGTGGCCACCGCGCGCGCCGCGATCGAGGCCGAGGCGCCGCGCAGGTTGCCCGTCGTCGAGGTGACCGAGGGTGCGGTGGATGTGCGCGTCATCCTGGGGATCGAGGCCGCGGCCGAAGACGACCTGCACGCGCGCCCCAGCCACCATGACTCGGCCGGGGACCACGACCACGATGATTTCGACAGCGTGGTGATCGAACTGCCCGAGCAGGAGGACGCTGCCATCCTGACCGGCCGGATCGAGGCGCTGGCGCGGTCGCGGAACATCCTGCGAGTAAAGGGCCATGCCGCGGTTGCGGGCAAGCCGATGCGCCTGCTGGTGCAGGCGGTGGGCGCGCGGGTGCGTCACCAGTACGACCGGCCCTGGCGCGCGGACGAGCCGCGGACCACGCGCCTGGTGGTGATCGCAGAACATGACGACATCGACCCTGCCGCAATCCGCGCCGCGCTGGGAGGCTGAGGCCGGATGCACGTCGTCTTTCGCGAAAGCCACGGGCTGGACGAGACCGGGACGCCCACCGATCTGGGGCAGGATCCCGCCGATCTGGTGGTGCTGTCGTTCTCGGACAGCGATCTTGGCGCGTTCGCGGCGGGCTGGCACCGGGGCGGCGGCCCGGCGGGGGGGATGCCGACACTGCGGCTGGCCAACCTTGCGGCGCTGAGGCACCCGCTGTCGGTCGACACCCATGTCGAGCGCACGCTGTCGGGTGCCAGGGGCATCCTGATCCGGCTGATCGGGGGGCGCGCCTATTGGGATTACGGTCTGGGGCAGGTGCGGGCGCTGGCGCAGGCCAAGGGAATCGCGCTGGCGGTTCTGCCCGCCGATGGCCGGCACGACGCGCGGCTTGACGAGGTCTCGACCCTGCCGATCTCGACGCTGCGCCGCCTTGCCCTGTTGTGCGATGCGGGCGGTGCGGTGGCCGCGCAGGCGGCGCTGGCGCAGATGGCGCTGGCCGCGGGGCTTTATGCCGGGCCGGTGACCGGCGCCAAGGTGGTGCCGCAGGTCGGCGCCTGGGCTCCCGAACCGGGGGTGTGTTGCCCGTTCGCCGATCTCGGCCCGCCGACCGATCGCCCCCGGATCGTGCTGACCTTCTACCGCGCCTACCTGACGGCGGCCGATCTGGACCCGATCGAGGCGCTGTTCGATGCGTTCCGCGCCCGCGGCTGCGATGTCACGGCGCTGTTCGTGCCCTCGCTCAAGGCGCCAGAGGCGGCGCGCTGGCTGGCACGGCAACTGGCGCATCTGCGTCCCGCCGCCGTCCTCAATGCCACCGCCTTTTCGGCCCGGGGCGCGGACGGCGCCTCGCCTCTGGATGCCGCGGGCGTGCCGGTTTTCCAGGTGGCGCTGGCGACCTCGACCGAACGCGCCTGGGCCGAGGCCGAGCGCGGGCTTTCGCCCGCCGATCTGGCGATGCATGTCGTTCTGCCCGAGGTGGACGGGCGTATCTTCGCGGGCGTGGCGTCGTTCAAGGAGCCGGGGGCGCGTGATCCGCACCTGCAATTCGCTCGCCACGCCCACCGCGCCCATCCCGAGCGCGTCGCTGCCATTGTCGATCGGGTGCTGGCCTGGGTCGGGCTTGCCCGCCGCCCCGCCGCCGACAAGCGCCCGGCCATCGTTCTGTCGACCTACCCCGGCAAGCCCTGGCAGATGGCTCATGCGGTCGGGCTCGATGCGCTGGCCTCGGCCGAGGCGGTGCTGGAGGATCTGGGGCAGGGCGGTGTCCCCGTCGCGCCCGGCCGTCCCCTGGCCGACGCGCTGGCGCAGGACCGGCTTGCCTGGCCGGTGTCGGACTACCGCGCGGCACTTGCGCGATTGCCCGAAAGCCTGCGCGAGGCGCTGGACAAGGCATGGGGGCCGCCCGAGGCCGATCCGGCGGTTCAAAACGGCGCGTTCCGGTTTGCCGCCACCCGGCGCGGCGCGGCGCTGGTCGCCCTGCAACCCGAACGCGGCTGCAGCGCCGCGCGTGACGCGGAATACCACGACCTCCAACGCACGCCACGCCATGGCTATGTCGCCTTCTACCTGTGGCTGCGCGAGGCCGCCGGTTGTGACGCGCTGATCCACATGGGCGCGCACGGCACGCTGGAATGGCTGCCCGGCAAGGCGGTGGCACTGTCCGCGGCCTGCTGGCCCGAGGCACTGATCGCCACGCTGCCGGTGATCTACCCCTTCATCGTCAACGACCCCGGCGAGGCCGCCCAGGCCAAGCGCCGGATCGGCGCGGTTACCATCGGACACATCCCGCCACCGCTGCGCCGGGGGGGGACGCCCGACCGGTTCGCCCGGCTGGAAGCGCTGCTCGACGAGTTCTCCAACGCAGACGGGCTTGATCCCAGGCGGCGCGCGCGACTGCAAACGGACATCCGCGCCGAGGCGCAGGCGCTGGGGGTCGAGGACGATCTTGGCCTTGACGCCGCCGCCTGCCCGGCAGAGGCGATCACCCGGATCGACCGTTTTGTCTGTGACATCAAGGACAGCCAGTTCGGCGATGGGCTGCATGTCTTCGGCCGCCTGCCCGCGGTGCCCTGCGGCTTCGACGCCGCCCCGTCCATCGCCGCCGAGCGCGCCGCGCTGGCGGCGGCACTGGCGGGTGGACGGATCGCGCCGGGCCCCTCGGGCTCGCCCTACCGGGGGCGGCGCGACGTGCTGCCCACCGGGCGCAACCTTTTCACCACCGATCCGCGCGCGGTGCCCACCCGGTCGGCCCATGCGCAGGGCGTCAGGATGGCCGAAGACCTGGTGCGCCGCCACCTGCAGGACCATGGCGACTGGCCGCGGGGGCTGGTGGTCGATCTGTGGGGCTCGGCCACGATGCGGACGGCGGGCGAGGATTTCGCCATGGCGCTGCACCTGATGGGCGTGAAACCTGTCTGGGACGAGGGGTCGGAACGGGTCGCCGGCATCGAGGTTCTGCCGGTCGCGATGCTCGACCGGCCCCGGATCGACGTGACCCTGCGCGTCTCGGGGCTGTTCCGGGACGTCTTCCCGACGCTTTCGGCGCTGTTTCAGCAGGCGGTCCGCGCGCTGGCGCTCCGCGACGAGGCGGCTGACTGGAACCCCTATGTCGGGAGTGCGCCGGGGCCGCGGGTCTATGGCCCGGCGCCCGGAAGCTTCGGGCTGGGGATGGGGCTTGCGGCCGAAGACTTCACCGATGCGGCCCGCAGCGCCGCGGGCGAGGCATGGCTTGCCGCCAGCGCCTGGGCGCTGGACGGGGGTGTAGCGCACCGCGACGCCGAGGGCCTGAAGGCCCGTGTCGCCGGGGCCGATGCCTTCGTCCATGCCCAGGACCTGCCCGAGACGGACATCCTGCTTGCAGCCGACTATGCCGCGCACGAGGCGGGCTTTGCCGCCGCGCAGCAGATCACCGGGGGCAAGGCCGCGCTTTACCACCTCGACAACACCGACCCCGGCCGGCCCCGCACCCGGACATTGTCCGAGGAGGTGGCCCGTGTGGTCCGAGCGCGTGCCGCCAATCCCGCCTGGCTGGCCGGGATGCGCCGCCACGGGTTCCGCGGCGCGGCCGAGATCGCGGCGACGCTGGACCATCTGGCGGCCTTCGCGCATCTGGCGGGTGTCGTGCCGCCGCACCTGTTCGACCTATACCACGAGGTAACGCTGGGCGACGAAGACCTGACCGGTTTCATGGCCGACGCGAATCCCGAGGCGCTTGCCGCGCTTCGCGACTGCTTTGCGGCGCTTCAGGCAGCCGGGCTGTGGCAGACCCGCCGCAATTCCATCGCCGCAGGGGTGGGTCTGCGCTAGGCTTGTCTCCCCTCCCGGGCGACGCTACGGCGCGTTTCGCCCTTGCCTTGGGGTGTTCCGCGTGGGAATTCCCCGCCCTGACGCGAAACCGTGCGGACTACGACCGAAACGAGGCGACAGCGATGCCCTACGACTATGAAAAGGATGGCGCGGCGATCTATCGCCAGTCCTTCGCGATCATCCGTGCCGAGGCCGACCTTGCCCGGTTCGACATGGAGGAGGAACAGGTCGCGGTGCGCATGATCCACGCCGCGGGCATGGTCGGGCTGGCCCCCCATATCCGCTTTTCCCCCGGTTTTGTCGCCGCGGCGCGCGCGGCGCTGGAAGGCGGCGCGCCGATCCTGTGCGACGCGCGCATGGTGTCCGAGGGGGTCACGCGCGCCCGGCTGCCCGCCGAGAACGACGTTGTCTGCACGCTACAGGCCGATGGCATCGCCGAGCGTGCCGCTGCGATGGGCAACACGCGCTCGGCCGCTGCGCTGGAATTGTGGCGCCCGCGTCTGGCCGGTGCGCTGGTCGCCATCGGCAATGCGCCCACGGCCCTGTTCCATCTGCTGAACATGCTGGAGGATCCGGCCTGTCCGCGTCCCGCTGCGATCATCGGTTGCCCTGTGGGTTTCGTCGGCGCGGCCGAGTCGAAAGACGCGCTGTGGGCGGCGCAGCCCGTGCCCTGCTGCATCGTCGAGGGGCGGCTGGGCGGCAGCGCCATCACCGTGGCGGCCATCAACGCCATCGCGAGCCGCGCCGAATGAGCGCGGGCACGGTATACGGCCTCGGCCTCGGCCCGGGCGCGGCGGACCTGATGAGCGTGCGCGCCGACCGACTGCTCGGCCGCGCCGCCCATGTCGCCTATTTCCGCAAGGCCGGGCGCCCCGGGCAGGCGCGCCGGATCGTCGAGGGGCTGATCCCGCCGGGCGCCGCCGAACATCCGATGGACTACCCGGTCACGACCGAGATCCCCTTTGACGACCCGCGGTATAACGCGGCATTGGCGGCCTTCTACGCGGAGTGTACCGCCCGCCTGCGCGCGCTGGCCGAGGCGGGCGAGGACGTGATGGTGCTGTGCGAGGGCGATCCGTTCTTCTACGGTTCGTTCATGCATCTCTATACCCGGCTTCTGGGCGTGGTGCCGGTCGAGGTGGTGCCGGGCATCACCGGCATGTCGGCGGCCTGGACGGCGACGGGCCAACCAATCACCTGGGGCGATGATGTGCTGACCGTGCTGCCCGGCACCCTGCCCGAGGCGGCGCTGCTGGACGGTATCAGGACCGCTGATGCGGTGGTGGTGATGAAGATGGGCCGGCACCTGCCCAAGCTGCGGCGCGCGCTGGCAGAGGCCGGCCGGGCCGATGACGCCTGGCTGGTGGAATATGCCGCGATGCCGGGACAAAAGGTGACGCGGCTGTCCGAGTTCCCGGACGAGACAGCCCCCTATTTCTCGATCGCGCTTGTCCACGGCCAGGGGCGGCGGCCATGAGCGGATGGCTGGCCATCGCCGGGTTGGGGCCGGGGTCCGATGCGCTTGTGACGCCCGAGGTGGCGGCCGCGCTGGCCGGGGCGACGGACGTGGTGGGCTATATCCCCTACGTGGCGCGGGTGACCCCGCGCGACGGGCTGGTGCTGCACCCCTCGGACAACCGGGTGGAACTCGACCGCGCGGCGCATGCTTTGACGATGGCCGCTGCGGGCCGGCGGGTGGTCGTCGTTTCTTCGGGCGATCCGGGCGTCTTTGCCATGGCCTCGGCGGTGTTCGAGGCGGTCGAGGCCGGGCCGCCCGGCTGGCGCGATCTGGACATCAGGGTTCTGCCCGGCATAACCGCGATGCTGGCCGCCGCTGCCCGGGCGGGAGCGCCGCTTGGCCACGATTTCTGCGCGATCAACCTGTCCGACAACCTCAAGCCCTGGGCCTTGGTCGAGAAACGGCTGCGTCTGGCCGCAGAGGCCGATTTTGCCATGGCCTTCTACAATCCCCGGTCCAGGGCCCGGCCCGAGGGGTTCGCGCGCGCGCTCGACGTTCTGCGCGACGCCTGCGGCGACGACCGGCCGGTGATCTTCGCCCGCGCGGTCTCGACCCCCGAGGAATCGATCCGCGTGGTTCCGCTGACCGGGGCCCGCCCCGAGATGGCCGACATGCGGACAGTGGTGATCGTGGGATCGTCGCTGACCCGGATCATTCCGCGCGCGCGGGGGGACATCGTCTACACCCCGAGATCGGCGCCCGCATGAGCCAGCCAGTCAAGCACCGCATCTGTTGTCCCCACCTCTGTCCGCCCGGGCAGCGCGGGGCGGTCGATCATCACCACCGGCAGGACCAGCATGCGCGCCGCGTCGATCTTGGCCCGCGCGCCCGCCCCGCCGGCGTTCTTCGATACCACGATGTCGATGGCGTGCTCTTCCATCAGGGCGCGGTCGCCCTGCTCGGTGAACGGCCCGCGCGAGACGATCGCGTGGTGGCGGGGCAGGGGGGGCGGCGCCTCGGGCGGATCGACGAGCCGCAACAGGTAGAAATGCTGGGGCTGCGCGGCGAAGGCGTCCAGATGCATCCGCCCCACCGCCAGCATCACCCGCCGCGGCGAACCGGCCAGCGCGGCTACGGCGCCGGCCATGTCCGGCACGCGGTGCCAGTCGTCGCCGGGCTGCGGCGTCCATTCCGGACGGGTCAGGGCGACCAGCGGTACATTGGTCACCGCGCAGGCGGCAACGGCATTGCGGCTCATCTGTGCGGCGAAGGGATGGGTGGCGTCGATCACGTGGGTGATGCGATGGGCCTTGAGATAGGCGGCAAGACCCTCAGGGCCGCCGAAGCCGCCCACCCGCATCGGAACCGGCTGCGGCTTCGGCCGCTCGACCCGGCCCGCCAGCGACAGCGTCGCGTCGATGCCGCGTGCCGCGACGGCGGCGGCCAGCGCGGTCGCCTCGGTGGTACCGCCGAGGATCAGAAGGGTCGGGTGCATGGCTGAGGATCCTTGGCTGACCATCGTGGGCGTGGGCGAGGATGGCCCGGACGGCCTGCCGCCTGCAAGCCGATTGGCGCTGGAGGCGGCGGAAATCGTCATGGGTCCGCCCCGGCATCTGGCGCTGCTGCCCGGGATCACTGCCGAACGGATCGAATGGCCCGTGCCTTTCGCTGATGGTTTGCCGGTGCTGCGCGCCTTGCGCGGGCGGCGCGTTGTCGTGCTGGCCTCGGGCGATCCGTTCTGGTTCGGCGCGGGTAGCGTGATCGCACGGCATTTCGCCCCCGGAGAATGGCAAGCCCTGCCCGCCCCTTCGGCTTTTTCGCTGGCGGCGGCGCGCCTTGGCTGGCCGCTGGAGCGCACCGTCTGCCTTGGCCTGCACGCCGCGCCGATCGCCCGGCTGCGTCCCCATCTGGCTCCGGGGTTGCGGGCGCTGGTGCTGGTACGCGACGGAGCCGCGGTCCTGGAACTTGCCCGATGGCTGACCGGTCTCGGCTTTGGCGAGACCAAGCTCCTTGTGATCGAGGCGCTGGGCGGCCCGCGCGAGCGGGTGCGGCAGACGACCGCCGCGACGCTCGATTTCGACGACATCGCGCACCCGGTCTGCGTGGGCCTCGACATGGCCGGCGCGGGCGCCGTGATCCCCTTGGCCAGCGGCTGGCCCGACGATTTCTTCGAGCATGACGGCCAGATCACCAAGCGGCCCATCCGCGCACTGACGCTGTCCGCGCTCGCCCCCCGGCCGGGCGAGCACCTGTGGGATATCGGCGCAGGCTCGGGCTCTGTGTCGGTCGAGTGGCTGGCCTGCCATACCGCGCTGTCCGCCACCGCCATCGAGGCCGATCCCGCCCGCGCTGCCCGGATACGGGCCAATGCCGACCGGCTGGGTGCCGACCGGATGCGTGTGGTCGAGGGCGCCGCGCCGCAGGCCCTGCACGACCTTGACCCGCCGCAGGCGGTGTTCATCGGCGGCGGTCTGTCCGGGGCGCTGCTGGCCGACCTGTGGGCGCGGCTCGCCCCCGGCACGCGGATCGTGGCCAATGCGGTGACGCTGGAGTCCGAGGCGCTGCTGGCCCGTTGGCAGGCCGACCATGGCGGCAGCCTGCTGAGGATCGAACTGGCCGAGGCGCAGCCGCTGGGCCGCAGGCGCGGCTGGCGCGCGGCCTATCCCGTGGTGCAGTGGAGCGGGGTGCGATGAGGGTGGCCGGGTTCGGATTTCGCAGCGGCGCCGGGGCCGACAGCCTCGCCGATGCGCTGGTCCGCGCGGGCGGCGCCGAGGGGCTGAGCGCGCTGGCCGCCCCCGCCGACAAGGCCGCGGCCCCCGCACTCGCCGCGCTGGCCGCCCGGTTGGGCCTGCCCGTGCGCGCCATCGCGGCCGACCGGCTTGCCGCCACCCCTACGCCAACCCAGGCGCCCCGCGTGCGCGCCGCCCGCGGCACCGGCTCGGTGGCCGAGGCCGCCGCACTTGCCGCGGCCGGTCCCGGGGCGCGCCTCGTAAGCCCCCGTCACATATCCGCCGACCGGATGGCCACCTGCGCCATCGCAACCGGAGACCCCGCATGACCGTCCATTTCATCGGCGCCGGCCCCGGCGCCCCCGACCTTCTGACCCTGCGCGGCCGCGACCTGATCGCGGCCTGTCCCGTCTGCCTGTATGCCGGGTCGCTGGTGCCCGAAGCGATCCTGGCCCATTGCCCGCCCGGCGCGCGCATCGTGAACACCGCGCCGCTGGATCTGGATGCCATCATTGCCGAATGTCGGGTCGCGCATGACGCAGGGCTGGACGTGGCGCGGCTCCATTCCGGCGATCTGTCGGTCTGGTCGGCGATGGGCGAACAGCTCCGGCGCCTGAAGGCCGAGGGAATTCCCGTGACCGTCACCCCCGGAGTGCCATCCTTTGCCGCCGCCGCCGCCGCGCTGGGGGCGGAACTGACCCTGCCGGGGCTGGCACAATCGGTCGTGCTGACGCGCACGCCCGGGCGCGCCTCGTCGATGCCCGAGGCCGAGAGCCTTGCCAATTTCGCCGCCACGGGCGCGACGCTGGCCATCCACCTGTCCATCCACAGCCTCGACCGCGTGGTGGCCGACCTGACGCCCTTCCATGGCGCCGATTGCCCGGTGGCCGTGGTCTATCGTGCAAGCTGGCCCGACCAGCGCATCCTCCGCGGCACGCTGTCCACCATCGCGGCCATGCTGCCCGAGGACATCAAGCGCACGGCGCTGATACTCGTGGGCCCGGCGCTGGGGGCCGAGGGGTTTGCCGAAAGCTGCCTCTACGCGCCCGATTACGACCGCCGTTTCCGCCCCAGCCGGGCCGAGGGAGGGCGGAATGGCGACTGAAGCGCCGGGCCTCGTGATCGCCGCCCCGGCCTCGGGCCAGGGCAAGACCACCGTGACGCTGGGTCTCTTGCGCGCGTTCCGCGACGCAGGGCTGGCGGTGCAGCCGTTCAAGAACGGGCCGGATTACATCGACCCCGCCTTTCACCGCATCGCGGCGGGGCGCGAGTCCTTCAACCTCGACGTCTGGGCGATGGGCGAGGCGTTGCTGTCGACCATCGCCGGGCAGGCTGCGGGGGCCGATCTGGTGCTTGCCGAGGGCGCGATGGGGCTGTTCGACGGCACCACCTCGCCCGGTGTCTCGGGCCGCGGGTCGAGCGCCGAGATCGCCCGCCGCTTCGGCTGGCCGGTGGTGCTGGTGCTGGACGTGGCGGGACAGGCGCAATCGGCAGCGGCGACGGCGCTGGGCTTTGTCCGCCACCCCGAGGCCCCGCCGCTGGCGGGCGTCATCCTGAACAACGTCGCCGGCGCCCGGCACGAGGTGATGATCCGCGAGGAAATGGCCCGGCTGTCGATCCCGGTCCTCGGCGCGCTGCCCCGGCGCAGCGATCTGGAACTGCCCGAGCGGCACCTGGGCCTCGTGCAGGCAGAAGAGCATGGCGATATCGACGATATCATCGCGCGGCTGGGCGCCTTTCTGCGGGACAATGCCGATCTGGCCGCGATTCAGGGCGCGGCCCGCGGCCAGCACCGTGCGGCGCCCGTGGCGTGGCCGAAACCGCCCGCCCAACGCATCGCGCTGGCCCGTGACGCGGCGTTCTCCTTTGCCTATCCCCATTTGCTGGAAGGCTGGCGGCGCGCGGGCGCGGACCTTCTGCCGTTTTCGCCCCTGGCGGACGAGGCGCCCGATCCGGACGCCGATCTGGTCTGGCTGCCGGGGGGCTACCCCGAGTTGCATGCCGGCCGGCTGGCCGCTGCAAGCCGGTTCCGGGACGGGCTGCGCCGCCACGCGGAAACCCGCCCCGTCCATGGCGAATGTGGCGGCTACATGGTGCTGGGCGAGGCGCTGATCGACGCCGATGGCCAGCGCCATGCCATGGCCGGGCTTCTGGGGCTCGTGACAAGCTACGAAAGGCGGCGGCTGCATCTGGGGTATCGCCGGGCGGTCCTGACGGCCGCGATGCCGGGCCACGGGCCTGGGGCCTGCCTGCGCGGGCACGAGTTCCACTATTCCACGATCCTCGCCCAGCCCGACGCGCCGCTGGCCCTGGTCACCGATGCCGGCGGCAACCCGGTGGCCGAGACCGGTTCTGCCCGGGATCACGTCACCGGCAGCTTCTTTCACCTGATCACGGAGGACGCGGCGTGACCGGTTTCGTCAGTTTCGTCAGTTCCGGCCCGGGCGATCCCGAACTGCTGACGCTGAAGGCCGTCGACCGGCTCAAGCGTGCCGATGCAGTGTTGTTCGACGATCTGTCCTCGGGACCGATCCTGTCCCATGCCCGCGCCGGGGCCGATCTCGTGGGGGTCGGCAAACGGGCAGGCCGCCCCTCGCCGAAACAGGATCATGTCAACCGGCTGCTGGTCGACTACGCCGCCACGGGCGCGCGGGTCGTGCGGCTGAAATCGGGCGACGCCGGGCTCTTCGGTCGGCTGGAGGAAGAGATCGGGGCGTTGCGGGCCGCGGGCATTGGCCATGAAATCGTGCCCGGTGTCACCTCGGCCTGTGCGGCGGCGGCGGCGGCGGGAATCCCGCTGACCCGGCGGCTGACCGCGCGGCGCGTGCAGTTCGTCACCGGCCATGACGTTTCGGGGCATCTGCCCGCCGATATCGACATCGCCGCGCTGGCCGATCCGCAGGCCACCACGGTGGTCTACATGGGGCGGCGCACCTTCCCTGCGCTGGCCGAGGCGCTGATCGCGCGCGGCCTGTCGCCCGACACGCCCGCGCTGCTGGCCGAGGGGGTGACCACGCCCGCCCAGCGGCTGACGCGCGGCACCATCGGCGGGCTGGCGGAATCGCTGGCGGGGGCGCCGTCGCCCGCGCCAGCGCTGATCCTGTACGGACCGCTGGCCGGGGAGGCAGGCGATGGATGAGCTGATCCTGGTCGGCATCGGCACCGGCAACCCGGACCACCTGACATTGCAGGGCATTGCGGCGATCCGCGGTGCCGATCTGGTGCTGATCCCGCGCAAGGGCGCGGACAAGGCCGACCTTGCCGACCTGCGCCGCGAGATCTGCGCCCGCGTGCTGGGCGCCGGGCACCAGACCCGGATCGCCGAGTTCGACCTGCCGAAGCGCGATGCGGACGGCGACTACCTTGCCGGGGTCGCGGACTGGCACGACGCCATCGCAGGTGCCTGGGCCGGCACGGTCGCCGCCGCCAGCCCCGCCCCGCGGCGGGTGGCGCTGCTGGTCTGGGGGGATCCCTCGCTTTACGACAGCTCGCTCAGGATCGCGGCGCGGCTGTCCCCCCCGCCGCGGATCACCGTGGTTCCGGGGATCACCGCCCTTCAGGCGCTGTGCGCGGCGCATCGCATCCCGCTGAACGGGATCGGCGCGCCCTTCCTCGTGACAACCGGCCGCCGCTTGCGCGAAGGCGGCTGGCCAAAGGGGGTGGATAGCGTCGCGGTGATGCTGGATGGTACCTGCGCCTTCCAGAGCCTTGACCCCGCGGGCATCTCGATCTGGTGGGGGGCCTATCTGGGGATGGACCACGAACTGACGCAGGCCGGCCCGCTGGCCGAGGCCGCCCCGCGCATCCTGGCCGCACGCGCCGAGGCGCGGGCGCGCCATGGCTGGATCATGGACATCTACCTGATGCGGCGGGGCTGACCGCGGGCCTCACGCCTAGGCCACCAGCCGCCCCTGGGTCAGGCGCAGGGCGTCCGGCGCAAGCCGCGCGCGCAGGGTGGGGTCGTGGCTGACCAGAACCATCGCCTGCGGCAGCGCGTCGAGGATTTCCAACAATCGTGCTTCGTTCGCCTCGTCCAGCGCGTTGGTCGGCTCGTCCAGCAACAGAACCTCGGGGTCCATCGCCAGAACGGTCGCAAGCGTCACCAGCCGCTTTTCCCCGCCGGACAGCTTGTAGGTGACCCGGTCGCGCAGGTGCATCAGGCCCAGCCGCCCCAGCACCGCCTCGACGATGGCCAGCGCCTCGGCCGGGTTCTTGCCCAGGTTCAGCGGGCCGAAGGCCACGTCCTCGGCCACGGTGGGGCAGAAAAGCTGGTCGTCGGGATCCTGGAACACCAGCCCCGCCCGGCGCCGCACCTCGTGGAAATCGGCCTCTGCCACGCGCACCTGCCCGAAGGCCGTGATCCGTCCGGCGTCGGGCCGCAAAAGCCCCACCATCAGCCGCAGAAGCGTCGACTTGCCCGACCCGTTCGCCCCGGTGACCGACAGCCGCTGGCCCGGCCGCAAGGTCAGATCCGCGCCGCACAGGATGGGCGGCTGGCCGGGATAGCCGAATCGGATGCCCGACAGTTCAAAAAGCGGCATGGGCCGCCTCGGCAAGGCAAAGCGCCGCCAGCGCCGCGCCCAGAAGCGCGGCGAAGATCGCATCGCGGGGCCCGTAGGCAAGCATGTCAAGCACCGGGATATGGCCCGCGAAGCCCCGGCACTTCATCGCCCCCAGAACCCGTTCGGACCGGTCCACCGCACGGACCAGAACCATGCCGACGAGATAGCCGTAGCTGCGATAGGTGTGCCAGCCGGTGCGCGGCCGAAAGGCGCGCGCCGCCATCGCCCGGGAAAGCCGCAGGTATTCCGCCCGCAGAACCTCGATATAGCGGATGGTGAACATCATCAGGTGCACGAGCTTTGCGGGAACTCCCAGCCGGAACAGCGCATGGCCCAGCGTCACCGGCTCCATGCCGCCGACAAGCGCCATCAGCGCCAGCACCACGGCGTTCGCGGTCAGCAGGATCTCAAGCGCCTGGCGCAGGCCCTGCCAGCTTGCGGTCAGGCCCCACAGCGCGAAGGCCGGATCGCCCGGAACGGTAAAGGGCAAAAGCGCGATGAGCACCACAATGAACCCGTCCATGGCCGCCATGCGCCTGAGCGTCGGCCCCGCGGCGAGGCCCGACAGCGCCATCAGCCCCCCCGCCATCCCCAGCGCCGCGATCAGGACGGGAGTCTGGCCACAGGCGACGGTGACAAGCGCGAAGGCACAGGCGCCAAGGATGCGGGCGCGCGGGTCGATCGCGCACAGCGCGCTCTGGCGAGGCACCGCGGGCGACAGCAGGTGGTCCACCGCTCAGCCCGCCAGCCGCCGCCGCGCCGCGACATAGAACCCGACCCCGAAGATCCCCGCGATATAGCCGATTCCGCCGAGGATGGTCTGAAGGTCGTGATGTTCCTTGTAGGCGGCGATCTCGCGGCGCAGGGGGCGCAACTCGTCGCGCAGCATGGCGGCGAGGGCGGCCGTGTCCGTATCGCTCGGCCCGGCGAGGGGCATCCCGCCCGGACCCGCGGCGGCAAGGATCGCGGCGACCTCGTCGGCGGCCATCTCGATCTCGGCCACATGCCCCGCCCCCAGATCGGCGCGGAAGACGTGGCGCACCGGCACGGTGGGGCGGTAGGTGAAGACGCCATCGGCGTCGGTCATGGCCGCGCCCAGCCTGTTGCCGCTGCCGTCAAGGACCTCGATCGGCTGGTTCGCGGCCATCGCGCCGCTGGAAAACCCGATCTCGCCCTCGATCACCTCGCCGCTGGCGAAGACCGAGGCGACCACCTTGTGCGCAGAGGCGGGCAGCGGGGCGAGGGCAAGGCACAGGACAAGGACAAGCGCGCGGGTCATGCCGGGGCTCCCTTCAGGCTGTCGAACAGGTCGGGTTTGACCTGCCGTATCAGGTAGACGGCGGCCGCCGCCAGAAGCCCCTCGATCACCATGACCGGGATGTGGGCGAAGAAGACCAGTTTTGCCGCGGGGATGAACTGTTCGCCGCTCAGCCTCAGCGCCCCTGCCACCAGCGCGGTCGTCAACGCGATGGAAAGCGCGCCGCCGACCCCGGCCCAGATCGCGGCCACGGGGGCGCTGGCCCGGGTCACACCGGGGCGGCAGAGGTAATGCACGATCACCGCGGGCAGCGCGATGTTGACCGTGTTTACGCCCAGGACGGTCAACCCGCCGAAGCCGAAGAACACCGCCTGCAACAGAAGGCCCACGAACAGCGCCGGAAAAGCGGCCCAGCCCAGCATCAGCCCGGCCAGACCGTTCAGGATGAGGTGCACCGAGGACGGGCCGATCGGCACATGCACCAGCGAGGCGACGAAGAAGGCGGCCGAGAGAACCCCCGCCGCCGGGATCCGTTCCAGCGGCAAGTGCCGCAGCCCCAGCGCGATGCCGCCCGCCGCCACCAGGGCACCGCCGATGACGACCGGGTTGGCCAGTGCTCCGTCCACGATATGCATCTGACGCCTCCTACTTCACGTCGAAGGCGCGGATCCAGATTACCGCGTCCTGGCTGAGTTCCTTGCCCTGGTGTTCCGTATCCGGTCCGACGCCGAGGGCGGCAAAGCCCCACCAGCCCGCCCGCGGAATCCCGAAGGTGAAGTATCCGTTCTCGTCAGAGATCGCGACGATGGCGCCGCCCGGCATGGGCGCAGCGGTCGCGGGGCGCGCGCCGCCGGTGGCCATGTCGGGTTCGGCTGCCATGTATTCGATCTCGATCTCGGCGCCCGCGACAGGGGCGCCATTCGACAGTACCCGCCCCGTGAAGGTCGACCCCGCAAGCACGTTGTAGGGTTTCACCATCGGTACGATCTCGGCCTTCAGACCCTGCGGCCCGGTCCAGTCGGTGGGCATCTGGCCGCGGTTGAGATAGGCCTTGGTGATCTGCTGGATGAAGATGTCCTCGGAGGTTTCCAGATAGGGGGCGGGCACCGTCACCAGCACATAGTCGCCTGCGCGTTTCACCGGAAGGCTGGCGTCCCAGGCCACCGCCTCGTTCGCCGCACCCGTGAAGGTGGTCCGGGCCAAGGTGCCCTTCAGGTCGATCTTCTCACCGCGATGGATCGCGTAGAATTCCAGCGGTTCGGCCATGTCCATCACATGGCCGTTCTCGAACGGGTGCCAGAACAGAAGCTTGACCGGCACGTCGCCGGGCCGGTCGATCAGCGCGTTTTCGGTGTAGGACAGCTGGAAGTGCGCCGACGCAAGGCCGGGCACCAGCGTCAGCGCAAGTGCGGCCGTCATCAGATTGCCGTGGAAAAACAAATGTCGTCTCCTTTCGGTGGCGGCACGCGGGCCGCGATCGGAAAGGACGAAGGGGATGAAAGGCTCGGACCGGCCCGTGCTGGCCGATCCGGGCCAGACGCGCACCCCGGCGTCCGGTGGAAACCGCGCACGGGTGGTCCGGCACGGGCGATCGGCAGGTCTCCTGGCTTGCGGGTCGTCGCTTGGCTGGCCTTCCCGGGGTCTCGACCCCAGTGGCACGATCAGCCGCGCTCGCCGCTTACAGTTGCGGGGGCAGCCGCGGACTTGCCCGAATGACGGGCGCACCGCGTTCCCTTTTCACTTCCGGCCAGGGCGGCCGGAAGAACCGATCACGAAGCTGTCATGTCAAACCGGCAGCGGCGGTGTCAACCGGGAAGTGCGCGGCGGGTGCGATGCGTTTGACGCGGGGCGCGGGTTGCCTAGTCTGGGGGCCGGATCGCAGATGCAAGGAACAGGACATGGCCGAGACCGGACAGGCCGCCGACGAGAACGCCCGCCACGCCGCCAAGATGGCCAGGAAGAAGGCGGCGCGCGACCGGATGATGGCGGGAAAGACCGCCGACAGGGGGCTGGTCATCGTTCATACCGGCGCGGGCAAGGGCAAGTCCTCGGCCGGGTTCGGGATGATCCTGCGCTGCATTGCCCACGCCATGCCCTGCGCGGTGGTGCAGTTCGTCAAGGGGGCGTGGGACACCGGCGAACGGCGGCTGCTGACGGACCGCTTCGGGGATCTCTGCCAGTTCCACGCGATGGGCGAGGGCTTTTCGTGGGAAACCCAGGACCGCGCCCGCGACGCCGCCGCGGCCGAACGTGGCTGGCAAAAGGCCCGGGACCTGATCCGCGATCCCGCGATCCGCATGGTTCTGCTGGACGAGATCAACATCGCGCTGCGCCATGGGCTGCTGGATGCGGCCGAGGTCGTGGCCTTTCTCTGCGACGAGAAACCGCCGCTGACCCACGTGGTCCTGACCGGCCGGAATGCCCCCGAGGCGTTGATCGAGGCGGCCGATCTGGTGACCGAGATGACACTGGTCAAGCACCCGTTCCGGTCGGGTATCAAGGGCCAGCCGGGGGTCGAGTTCTGAGCGGCTTGACAGAAACCGGTGCCGGCCTCATTCCCCGCGGGTCCCGAAAGAGATGCGCGATGACCTCTGACCTGCCCCCGGACGATGCCCCCCCGCCGATTCCCGTGATCGAGGTGCCGATCCTCGACCCCGCCCCGCCGCGCCGGGGGCGGTCCCTGATGATCCAGGGCACCAGTTCCGATGTGGGCAAGAGCCTGCTGGTCGCGGGCCTGTGCCGCGCCTATGCCCGCCGCGGCCTGAAGGTCGCGCCGTTCAAGGCGCAGAACATGTCGAACAATGCTGCCGTGACGGCCGACAGCGACCTGCCCCCCGGCCCGGACGGTCTGGCGCCGCGGGGCGAGATCGGCCGGGCGCAGGCGTTGCAGGCCCGCGCCGCTGGGCTGGCCCCCTCGATCCACATGAACCCGATCTTGCTGAAACCGCAGGCGATGGTGGGCTCGCAGGTGGTGGTGCGCGGCCGGCCATTGGGCAACTGGCCCGCGCGGCACTATCACAGCCTAAAGCCGCAATTGATGCCCGCGGTGATGGACAGCTACCGCCGGGTCGCGGCCGAGGCCGACCTGGTGCTGGTCGAGGGCGCGGGGGCAGGCACCGAAACGCATCTGCGCCGGTCGGACATCGCCAACATGCGCTTTGCCGAGGCCGCCGACGTGCCGGTGGTGCTGCTGACCGACAACGACCGGGGCGGGGCGATGGCGGCGGTGGTGGGATCGTGGCTGCTGCACGACCCCGAGGAACGCGCCCGGATCCGGGGGTTTCTGGTCAACAAGTTCCGCGGCTATTTCTCGCTCTACGAACCCGCCTGCCGGACCATCACCGGGACCACCGGCTGGCCGCTGCTGGGGGTGGCGCGCTGGTTCGAGGGAGCAGCGCTGCTGCCCGCCGAGGATGCGCTGGCCCTCGAACGGCCGGCGCGGTCGGCCCGCGGCGGGCTGGTGATCGCGGTGCCGCAGATCGACCGGGTGGCGAATTTCGACGATCTGGACCCGCTGTCCTCGGAACCCGGGGTCGATCTGGTCTGGGTCAGGCCGGGCCAGCCGATCCCGGCCGCGGCCGATGTGGTGCTGCTGCCCGGCTCCAAGACCACGCGCCCCGCGCTTGAGGCGCTGCGCGCGCAGGGCTGGGACATCGACATCCTGGCCCATGTGCGGCGCGGCGGGCGGGTGGTCGGCATCTGCGCCGGGTTCCAGATGCTGGGGCGGCTGGTGCGCGACCCGGACGGGATCGAGGGCCCCCCGGGCGAAACCCCGGGCCTTGGCCTTCTCGATGTCGAGACGACCATCTCGACCGACAAGCGGCTGGTCGAGATCGACGCCACCGACACGCTCAGCGCTGCGCGCGTCACCGGCTACGAGATGCACATGGGCCGGACGACCGGCCCCGGGCTTGCCCGTCCCTGGCTTGTCCTCGATGGCACGCCCGAAGGGGCGGTTTCGGCCGATGGCCTCGTGACGGGCGGCTATGTCCACGGGCTGTTCGGTTCGGATGCCTTCCGCGGCCACTGGCTGGGCGCGATGGGTGGGCGGGCGTCGGGTCTGGACCACGCCGCCCAGGTCGAGACCACGCTCGACGCGCTGGCCGATCAGCTGGAGTCCGATCTCGACCTCGACGCGCTGCTGGCGCTGGCGCGATGACCGCGCGGCGGCTGATGGTGCTGGGCACCGGCTCGGATGTGGGCAAGAGCCTGCTGGTCGCGGGCCTGTGCCGCGCCTGGGCGCGCCGCGGCCTGAAGGTCGCGCCGTTCAAGGCGCAGAACATGTCGAACAACGCCGCCGTCACCGCCGATGGCGGCGAGATCGGCCGGGCGCAGGCCTTGCAGGCGCGCGCCGCGGGTGTTCCGCTGACCGTCCACATGAACCCGGTGCTGCTCAAGCCCGAAACCGACATCGACGCCCAGGTGGTTTTGCAGGGCCGGGTGCTGGGCCGCTATTCCGCCGCGGCCTATCAGCGCCTGAAACCCGACCTGCGCGCGGCGGTCTGCCAAAGCCTCGACTTTCTGTCCGCCAGCCATGACCTGGTTCTGGTCGAGGGCGCGGGCAGCGGGGCGGAACGCTATCTGCGCCCGCAGGACATTTCCAACATGGGGCTGGCCGAGGCCGCCGGCCTGCCCGCGGTGCTGGTTGCCGACGAGTCGCGTGGGGGCGTCACGGCCGCGGCGATTGGCCATCACACTCTGTGGACGGCGTCTGAACGCGCCCGCATCAAGGGCCTGATCGTCAACAAGTTCCGTGGCGATCCCGCCGTCTTTGCCCCCGCGGCGGCCGATATCCGCGCCGAAACCGGCTGGCCGGTGCTGGGCCTGGTCCGCTGGTCCGAGGCGGCACGCGCCCTGCCCGAGGAGGATTCCCTGGGCCTCGGCCGCAAGCGGGGGGCGGGCGGCGGGCTGGTGATCGCGGTGCCGGAACTGCCACGGATGGCGAATTTCGACGATCTCGACCCGCTGGCGGCCGAGCCCGGCGTCGATCTGGTCTGGGTCCGCCCCGGCCAGCCGATTCCGGCCGGGGCGGGCGTGGTGCTGCTCTCCGGCTCCAAGGCGACCCGGGCGGCGCTGGCGGCGATCCGCGCCGAAGGCTGGGACATCGACATCCGCGCCCATCTGCGCCGCGGGGGCAGGGTGGCCGGGCTTTGCGCGGGGTTCCAGATGCTGGGCCGGATGGTCCGCGACCCCGATGGGATCGAGGGACCGGCGGGTGACACCGAGGGTCTGGGGCTGCTCGATGTCGAGACGGTGCTGACCGGCGACAAGCGCCTGGTCGAGGTCGACGCCACCGACGCGATCAGCGGCGCGCGGGTCACGGGCTATGAGATTCACATGGGCCGGACGACCGGCACGGGCATGTCCCGCCCGTGGCTGCGGCCGGACGGCGTGGCCGAGGGCGCGGTGTCCGCCGATGGCCGGGTGATGGGCAGTTACCTGCACGGGCTGTTCGGCTCGGATGGCTTCCGGGGCCACTGGCTGATGGCGCTGGGCGCCACCGCCTCGGCCATGGACCATGCCGCGCGGCTGGACCAGGCGCTTGATGCGTTTGCCGACGAGATCGAGGCCGATCTCGACCTCGACGCGCTGCTGGCGGTGGCGCGCTAGCTGCCTGTTCCCGCGCTGTGCGACAGCGCGACGGCCAGCCCCATGCCCAATGCCTTGCGGATGAACCCGGTCAGTCTTGGCGCTTGCCCACGTTCTCGGCGAAGGCCTTCTCGAAGGCAGCCTGCTTGTCGGGCCCCGCCTCGGTCTGGTGGCGGGCCTTCCATTCGTCATAGGGCATGCCGTAGAACGCCGCGCGCGCCGCGTCCTGGGTCATCTCGATGCCGCGCTCGGCGGCGGCCTCCTGCCACCAGCGCGACAGGCAGTTGCGGCAGAACCCGGCCAGATTCATCAGGTCGATGTTCTGCACGTCGGGCCTGTCGTCCATCAGGTGCTGGCGCAGCCGGCGGAAGGCGGCGGCCTCGATCTCGGTGCGCGTTGCGTCGTCCATGTCCTGTCCTCCCTGTCACAGCCCGGTTTCGGCCAGAACCTCGGCCAGGATCGGCGCCAGCCGCTCGGCCCAGGCGATCTGGTCCCGTTCGGTCGAGATCACGTCGTTACGTAGCTCGATCAGCACGTTTGGCAGCCCGTTGGCGATGGCGTGCCGGTCGATGGCGTCGCCCCGCAGGTGGCCGCCATAGGGTTCGTTCTCGCCGACGCACAGATCGGGCTCGCGCCGCAGCCGGTCGATCAGCGGCCGGGCCAGCCGGTCGTCGGCGGCGTGCAGGATGCCGATCTGCCAGGGCCGGTCGCCGCGGCCGTTCAGACGCGGCGTGAAGCTGTGGACCGAGACGAAGACGGTGTCGCGCCGCCGTGCCGACAGCCGGGCAAGCTCGGCGTCGTAGGGGCGCCAGAACGCGGCAAGCCGGCGCTCGATCTCGGCGGCGTCCACCGCCCGGTTCGCCGGGATCACGGTGCCGTCGTAGAGCCGCATCACCAGCGTCGGGTCGTCCTCGCCGCGGTTCGGGTCGATCACCAGCCGGGAGAACCGCGTCATCGTGAGCGGTGCGTCCAGCAGTTCGGCCAGCCGCAGTGCCACGCCCGCCGCGCCCGGGTCCCAGGCGATGTGGCGGGCCATGTCCGCGGGCGCGATACCCAGATCGCCGCCATTCACCGTGGGTGGCACGATGTTGGTGGCATGGTCGCAGGTCACAAGCCAGCGGGACGATCGTCCCGCCTCGATCGTCTCGAACGGTTGAAAGGTCATCCGGGTGTCATCTTTCACGGTCACATGCCTATAGGACAGGCGCGGCAGAAGCACCAGTTGTCACCTGACCGGGTTTCGTCCTAGAGAGTGTGTGTACCGGCGCATACACCATTGCCGGGTGTCAGCCAAATGATGAGGCAGGATGAGACGTCTACGCAACCTCAAGATCGTGGCCACGCTGGGCCCGGCCTCCGACGACTATGACATGATCCGCAATCTGTTCGAGGCGGGGGCAGACGTCTTCCGGCTGAACATGAGCCATGGCAGCCACGAGGAAATCGCCCGCCGCCATGCGATCATCCGCCGGATCGAGGAGGATACCGGGCGGCCGATCGCGATCCTCGCCGATCTCCAGGGTCCCAAGCTGCGCTGCGGCGTCTTCGCCAATGGCGCGGCGGAGCTGGAGGATGGGCAGAATTTTCGCCTCGATCTGGACGACACCCCCGGCGAAGCGCACCGGGTGCAACTGCCGCATCCCGAGATCTTTGCCGCGCTGGAGCCGGGTGCCTCGCTTCTGGTCAACGACGGCAAGATCCGCCTTCGGGTCAAGGCATGTGGCCCCGACTTCGCCGATTGCGAGGTGGTGGTGGGCGGCACGATCTCGAACCGCAAGGGCGTCAATGTGCCCGACGTGGTGCTGCCGCTCGCCGCGCTGTCGGACAAGGACCGGCGCGATCTCGATTTCGTGCTGGAACTTGGCGTCGACTGGGTTGCGCTGAGCTTCGTCCAGCGCCCCGAGGACGTGACCGAGGCGCGTGGCATCGTCGGCAGCCGCGCCGCGATCCTGTCCAAGATCGAAAAGCCCGCAGCGGTGAAATGCTTCGACGAGATCCTCGCCGTGTCGGACGGGATCATGGTGGCGCGCGGCGATCTGGGCGTGGAAATTCCCGTGCAGAACGTACCGCCCATCCAGAAGCGCCTGGTGCGGGCCTGCCGGGCCGCGGCCAAGCCGGTGATCGTCGCGACCCAGATGCTGGAAAGCATGATCGAAAGCCCGATGCCGACGCGGGCCGAGGTGTCGGACGTCGCCACCGCGATCTACGAGGGGGCCGATGCGGTGATGCTGTCGGCGGAATCGGCGGCCGGGCAATATCCGATCGAGGCGGTGACCACGATGAACAACGTGGCGATCGAGGTGGAAAGCGACCCGACCTACCGCACGATCATCGAATCGAGCCGCCAGGCCAGCCGCACCACGGTTGCCGACGGCATCGTCGCGGCCGCCCGCGAAATCGCCGAGACCACCGACATCAAGGCGATCTGCTGCTTCACGGAAAGCGGCACAACCGCGCTCAAGACCGCGCGCGAGCGGCCCCGCGTGCCCATCCTAGCGCTGACGCCCTATGCCGGCACCGCGCGGCGGTTGTGCCTGTCCTGGGGCATCAACTGCTACTTCAACTCCAAGGTCGAACGTTTCAAGATGGCCGTGGTCAGCGCGGCGCGCGCGGCGCGCGAGGGCGGCTATGGCGAGGGCGAGGACCGGATCATCGTGATCGCCGGCCTGCCCTTCAACATACCCGGCTCGACCAACATCCTGCGCGTGGCACCCTGTGAGGAACGGTTGATTTTCAACGTCGAGCCGGAATAATGACGGCGCGTTAATCCAGTCGGAGACGGTCGATGCAGGCCGACCTCTTTCTCGTGATCGGCTGCGTGGTGGGCCTTCTTGCCGTGCCTGCCATCCTGTCCGCCTTTACCCATGGCCACGCCCCGCGCGCGGCGGCGATCATGGTGCTGATCTCGGGCGGGCTGATCGCGGCGGCGGTGATGCAGAACCCGAAGGGCTATACCGTCGAGGACGTGCCGCGGGTCTTTGCCCGGGTCATCAACCGCTACGTCCAATAGGGAAGGGCGCTTTCAGGGCGCCTTTCCCCCTTGCCAGCGGCGGGCATGGCCCTTATAGGGACGCCCTCTACCGGTGCGGCCGGCCCAGGTGGCATGCCGAGTCGCGCCTCAACCGCCCGAAGAGGAGACGGAAATGCCCAAGATGAAGACCAAGTCGAGCGCCAAGAAGCGCTTCAAGGTCACGGCGACGGGGCGGGTTCTCGCCGCGCAGGCCGGCAAGCGGCACGGCATGATCAAGCGGACGACAAAGTTCATCCGCAGTGCGCGTGGCACCAGCACGCTCTCGGCTCCGGACGAGAAGCTGGCCAAGTCCTACATGCCCTACGAACGCTGAGGAGGCCGAGCCATGTCCAGAGTCAAAGGTGGTACGACCACCCACGCCCGCCACAAGAAGGTCATCAAGGCCGCCAAAGGCTATTACGGCCGCCGCGGCAACGCCTTTCGCACCGCCACCCAGGCCGTCGACAAGGCCAACCAGTACGCGACGCGCGACCGCAAGCAGCGCAAGCGGAACTTCCGCGCGCTGTGGATCCAGCGGATCAACGCCGCGGTTCGCGCCCATGACGAGGCGCTGACCTATTCGCGCTTCATCAACGGCCTCAGCACTGCCGGGATCGAGGTCGACCGCAAGGTGCTGGCCGATCTCGCCGTGAACGAGCCCGAGGCGTTCGGCGCCATCGTCGAAAGGGCCAAGGCCGCGCTGGCCTGAGCCCCGTGCCCATCGGCACCGTGAAGGCCGCCCCATGGGGCGGCTTTTTCTATTGTGCCTGCAGCTCTGTCCCGGTCCAGCGCCAGGCGACGGGTCCGTGCCGTGTCTGGACGCGCAACTGGAACGGGGCGCCGAAGGGCTGCACCTCCTTGTGAAGGCCGAGGATTGCCTGCGGATAACCGCCCGGGCGGAAGATCGACGAGGCATAGACGTCGATCGTGCACAGCGCCGCCCCGCAGAACCCGGCGCCTCGCCCCATCGGCGGGCACGAGACCTCGCCCCAGTCGACCAGGTAATCGTTGAGGCCGTCGCCGTCGATATCGGTCTGAACCAGCGCCCCCCGCCCGAAGCTGCCCCCCGAGGGACAGGCCTCGGCGATCCGGCCCTGCACGAAGGCCAGCGTCAGGGTGGCCGCATCGGGCGCCGCCCCGGCCGGGGCGGCGCGCGCTGTCGCGGCACAGCCCGCCAGCACCCGGTCGATCGCCGCGGCGGCCCCGTCCAGCGGAAACGTCGCTGCCCCGAGCGGGCCGCCATCAACCGAAACCCCTGTCGCGGTCCGGAAACGGTCGTAAAGCTCCTGCGCGAAGACCGAGCGCCAGCCGGGTTCGGCCACGCTGCTGTCATAGGTGGCGGGCAGTGCTAAGCCGCCCTCGGCGAAGCCAAAGACCACCTGCCCCGAGAACGCGCCCTGGGGGAAATACCCGGCCTCGAAATCGACATACGGGATGCCGCCGTCGCATTCGACCGTCAGGCTTGCCACCGACCGGCCGGTCCGCGCGAGGATCCAGGCCGCGTTCTGGCGGAACTCGCCGTCGCCGAACATCCAGGTGTCGAACGCGGTTTGCTGCGGGACGGCGGCGCCGCCGCCGATCCCCCAGAGCAACGCCGCCGACAGGACAACGCGCAGCACGACCGTTCTCCCTCGTCTTCCGGGCCTGCCCGCCATTGGGCCCCCGGGAACGGCCGCTGTCAACGACGCGGGTGCGGCGCGCTCCCTTCGCGGCCGACCCGCCCCACGCGCGCCAGCCGGGCCTCGCCGCTCTCTTCGCCAAAGCACATCTCGACATCCTGGCACGCGGTGCAGACCGGGGCGGTGCACAGCACGAACCCCTCGGCTTCGCAGAGCTTGCGGTAGAAGAAGCGCTTCCACTTCATGCCGTCCACGTTCTGCCGGGCGAGCGGCGCGAAATGGCGGTCGAGCAGCGCCGAAAGCTCGTCCCGGTCATTCAGCCCCAGATCCTGCCACAGATGATCGGCCTCCATCGCGCGGCGGGCGATCATCGCTGCAAGCGGGCGTCCCAGCGGACCCTGGCCGGTGGCATGGGCGGCAAGCAGGTCGCGCACCGCGTCCTGTTCGACCTCGGGCGGGGGTGGGTCCCGCGTCGCCAGTGCCGCAAGGCGCGCGGCACAGCCGGGGAACAGCGACTGGGCCAGCCTCGCCAGCGCCGCCCGGTCCAGCCCCGCATGGGCGGGGACGTTGCCCGACGTGCCGCCCTCGGCAATGGCAAGCGCGAGGATCGAGGCCAGAACATGGGCGTCGAACGGGTCGGCCCCTGGCGCGGTGCCCTCGATCAGCCAGCGATATGCCTCGTCTGCGGTCATCCGCGCCCCTTTCGTGCAAGGGGCTGACGCGGCACACCCGGTCCGGCCGGGTGTGCCGCGTCCACCGCCTGCCATTCCATCCTTGCCCGGCCGCGCGCCCGGTCAACACCGCGACCGGCCTGTGCCCCGCCTGTCGCCCCCGCCGCCCGGTTTTTCGGCACTCGCCCGCGCCGCTGCCGCCCGGACCGGCAGGGCCTGCCTCGCCATCCCCCGCATTTGCAATCCGCCGCCCCTGTGTTATCGACGCCGCCGAATGCCAGCGAAGGGGCCCCGGGAATGGACGATCTCAGGCAGAAATACATCGACGCGATTGCCGGTGCCGCCGACGAGGCCGCGCTGGAGGATCTGCGCGTGGCAGCCCTTGGCAAGAAGGGCGAGATCAGCCTGCAGATGCGCGAGCTTGGCCGCATGACCCCCGAGGACCGGCAGGTCATGGGCCCGAAACTCAACGCGCTGAAGGACGAGATCAATGCGGCGCTGGCCGCCCGCAAGGCCGCGCTGGGCGATGCCGCGCTGGAAGAGCGGCTGCGCGCCGAATGGCTGGACGTCACCCTGCCCGGCAGGCCGCGGCCCCGCGGCACGATCCACCCCGTCAGCCAGGTGACCGAGGAGATCACCGCGATCTTCGCCGACATGGGCTTTGCGGTCGCAGAAGGTCCGCAGATCGAAAGCGACTGGTTCAACTTCGACGCGCTGAACATTCCGCCCGAGCACCCCGCCCGGCAGGAACACGACACCTTCTTCATGTCGCGTGCCGCCGGCGACGACCGCGCGCCCCACGTGCTGCGCACCCATACCTCGCCCGTGCAGATCCGCGCGATGCAGGCGCAGGGTGCCCCGATCCGGGTGATCGCGCCGGGGCGCGTCTATCGCTGCGACTACGACCAGACCCACACGCCGATGTTCCACCAGGTCGAGGGGCTGGCGATCGACCGCGACATTTCCATGGCCAACCTGAAATGGGTGCTGGAAGAATTCTGCCGCGCCTTCTTCGAGGTCGACGGCGTCGAGCTGCGCTTCCGCGCCTCGCATTTCCCGTTCACGGAACCCTCCGCCGAGGTCGACATCCGCTGTTCCTGGGAGGGCGGCGCGCTGAAGATCGGCGAGGGCAACGACTGGATGGAAATCCTCGGGAGCGGCATGGTCCACCCCAAGGTGCTGGCCGCGGGCGGGATCGACCCCGACGAATGGCAGGGCTTCGCCTTCGGGATGGGCATCGACCGTCTGGCGATGCTGAAATACGGGATTCCGGATTTGCGGGCGTTCTTCGATTCCGACCTGCGGTGGCTGAGGCATTACGGGTTCAGCGCGCTCGACATGCCGACGCTGCATGGGGGGTTGAGCAGGTGAAGCGGGACCTAGATTTCATAAGATGTTTTCTACAGGAGCTTGAAGCGGACGAATGGCGGAGTGAGTTCGTCCATGCCGAAGTGGTAGAAGTAGATCGAACGGAGATCGACGTTCTCCCAAGAGGTTGGGATCACAAAAAGAAGTATCATTTCGAGTTGATGAAAGACGCTGGTTTCGTGAAAGAGTTTGATCATCTTTCCGCACCAGGTCGCGAAGATGCGTCAAACGCTACCGCCGTAAGGAAGTTCCGCCTTACGAATGCCGGACATGACTACCTGGACGCGATCCGGGATGACACCGTTTGGAGGCGAACCAAGGACAAGTTGACTGAGGTTGGCGGTGGTGCGGCCCTTGATGTCGTCAAAGCTGTCGCCGTGCATGTCGCAACTCAATTGCTCAAGTTGGGAACCGGTCAATGAAATTCACCCTCTCCTGGCTGAAGGACCACCTCGAGACCGAGGCGAGCCTTGATGACATCCTCTACGCGCTGACCGACCTGGGGCTGGAGGTCGAGGGCGTCGAGAACCCGGCCGTGAAGCTCGAGGAGTTCACCATCGGTCGCGTGCTCAAGGCCGAGAAACACCCCGACGCCGACCGCCTTCGCGTCTGCCAGGTCGCCACCGGCCAGGGCGAGCAGCAGATCATCTGCGGCGCCCCCAACGCGCGCGAGGGGATCACCGTCGTCGTGGCCCATCCGGGCACCTACATCCCCGGTATCGACACGATCATCCAGGTCGGCAAGATCCGCGGGATCGAAAGCCACGGCATGATGTGCTCGGAACGCGAGTTGCAGCTCAGCGACGAACACGAGGGCATCATCGAACTGCCAAGCGGAGAGGTCGGCCAGAGGTTCACCGACTGGCTGGCGGCGAACGCGCCCGCCCGCGTCGACCCGGTGATCGAGATCGCGATCACGCCGAACCGCCCCGACGCGCTGGGGGTCCACGGCATCGCCCGCGACCTGGCCGCCCGCGGCATCGGACGGCTGAAGCCGCAAACCGTCGAGCCCGTCCCCGGCGCCTTTGCCTGCCCGATCGGCGTGAGCATCGACCCCGCGCTGAAGGACAGGGGCTGCCCGCATTTCACCGGCCGCCTGATCCGGGGCGTGAAGAACGGGCCGAGCCCCCAATGGCTGCAGGACCGGCTGAAGGCGATCGGGCTGCGTCCCATCTCGGCGCTGGTCGATATCACCAACTTCTTCACCTACGACCAGAACCGCCCGCTGCACGTCTTCGACGCGGATGTGGTCAAGGGGGGGGTGCGCATCCACCCGGCAAAAGGCGGCGAGACGCTGACCGCGCTGGACGACAAGGCCTATGCCTTCGCGCCGGGCATGATGGTGATCTCAGACGACGCCGGTCCCGAAAGCATCGCGGGCGTGATGGGCGGCGCGCAGACGGGCGTGACCGGGGACACGGTAAACGTCTTCCTCGAAAGCGCCTATTGGGACCCGATCACCATCGCCGCGACGGGCCGCGCGCTGAAGATCAACTCGGACGCCCGCTATCGGTTCGAACGGGGCGTGGACCCGGCCTGGACGCTGCCGGGGCTGGAAGCCGCGACGCGGATGATCCTGGACCTCTGCGGCGGCGAGGCCTCCGAGGTGGTGACCGACGGCGCGGCGCCTGCGCTGGACCGCGCCTTCCGGCTGGACACCGACCGGGTGGCGCGGCTGGTGGGGATGGACATCCCCGCGGACGAGCAGCGCGCGACGCTGGCGGCACTCGGCTTCCGGCTGGAGGGCGACATGGCGCATGTGCCGTCCTGGCGCCCCGACGTACAGGGCGAGGCGGACCTCGTCGAGGAGGTGGCCCGCGTCGCCTCGCTGACGAAACTGGTGGGCAAGCCGTTGCCGCGCAGTCATCTCGGCGTGCCCACCGGCATCCTGACGCCGCTGCAGAAGCGCGAGGCGGCGGCGCGGCGGACCTGCGCGGCCTTGGGCTACAACGAATGCGTCACCTATTCCTTCATCGACCAGGCTTCGGCGGCGCTGTTCGGGGGCGGGGACGCGGCGACCGCGCTGGAGAACCCGATCTCCAGCGAGATGAGCCACATGCGCCCGGCGCTGCTGCCGGGGCTGTTGCAGGCGGCCGCCCGCAACCAGGCTCGCGGCTTCGCGGACCTTGCGCTGTTCGAGATCGGTCCCGCCTTTCACGGCGCCGAACCGGGCGAGCAGCACCTGCTGGCCACCGGCCTGCTGGTCGGGCAGGCGGGCCCCCGCGACCCGCACGGCTCGCGCCGTCCGGTCGACATCTACGACGCCAAGGCCGATTGCGAGGCGGTGCTGGCCGCCATCGGCGCACCGGCCCGCGCCCAGATCCTGCGCGGCGCCTCGGAGTGGTGGCACCCCGGCCGCCACGGCATGATCTGCCTCGGGCCGAAAAAGGTGCTGGCGGTCTTTGGTGAGTTGCACCCCCGGGTGCTGCGCGCGATGGACGTCAAGGGCCCCGCCATGGCCTTCACGATCTGGCTGGAAGAACCGCCCTTCCCGCGCAAGGCGGGCGCCACGCGCGACGCGCTGGGCGTGTCGGACTTCCAGGCGGTCGAGCGGGATTTCGCCTTCGTGCTGGACCGCACTGTCGATGCGTTGAACGTGGTCAACGCCGCTGCGGGGGCCGACAAGGCGCTGATTGAGGAGGTCCGCGTCTTCGACGAGTTCGTTGGCGGCAGCCTTGGCGAGGGCAAGAAATCGCTGGCCATCACCGTGCGGATGCAGCCGATGGACCGTACCCTGACCGACGAAGAGATCGAGGCGGTCAGCGCGAAGATCGTGGAGAAGGTCGGCAAGGCCACGGGCGGCACCCTGCGCGGCTAGGCCGCCGGGGCAGGGGCCAAAGGGGGGGGCGCATGTTCGAGAACCGCGAAGAGGCCGGGTACAGGTTGGCCGAGAAACTGATCGAGGCCGGGCCCGAGAACCCGCTGGTGCTGGCCCTGCCGCGGGGCGGCGTGCCGGTGGCGGTGCCGGTGGCCCGGGCGCTGGGCGCGCCGCTGGACCTGGCCTTCGTGCGCAAGATCGGGATGCCGGGAAACCCCGAACTGGCCGCGGGCGCTGTGGTGGACGGCAATGCCCGCGAGGTCGTGTTCAACGACGACGTGCTGGCCATGGCCGGCCTGACCCCCGCCGATTTCGCCCCCGAGGTCGACCGCAAGCTGACCGAGATCGCCGCGCGCCGCGCGTTGTATCTGGGCGACCGCGCCCCGCAGAAGATCGCGGGCCGCACGGTCATCGTGGTGGACGACGGCATCGCCACGGGCGCGACGGTGCGCGCGGTGCTGCAGGCGCTGCGCAAGCGCGGGCCGATCGAGACCTGGCTTGCCGTGCCCGTCGGCCCACAGGAAACGATCTGGCAGATGCGGGGCATGACCGACCGGCTGTTCTTCCTTGAGGCGCCGCGCGATTTCCGGGCGGTCGGGGCGCATTACAGCCAGTTCGACCAGGTCGAGGATGACGAGGTGGTGCGGATGCTGCGCGCCGCATGGGAGGCCGAAGACAAGCGATAGGAGGGAACGATGACGCTGAAGGTGTACCTGTCGGGCGAGATCCACACCGACTGGCGCGAGCGGATCGTCGAGGGCGCGAAGGGGCTGAACGTGGCCTTCGACAGCCCGGTGACCGATCATGCGGCCAGCGACGATTGCGGCGTGGCGATCCTGGGGGCCGAAGAGAACAAGTTCTGGCATGACCACAAGGGCGCGAAGCTGAATGCGATCCGCACCCGTAAGGGGATCGCGGACGCCGATATCGTGGTGGTCCGCTTCGGCGAGGACTACAAGCAGTGGAATGCGGCCTTTGACGCGGGCTATGCCGCTGCGTTGGGCAAGTCGCTGATCATCCTTCACGGCCCCCAGCACGCCCACGCGCTGAAAGAGGTCGACGCAGCCGCCCTGGCGGTTGCCGATGACCCTGCGCAGGTGGTCCAGATCCTGCGCTACGTTCTGACCGGCGGCCTGCCGGACTAGTGTTCCCCCGCTTGGCGTTGACCGATCCCGCCAGGCATGGAAGCCTTGTGCCGCGGGCGCACGATGTCGTGGGTCCCTTTGTCGGTCCGAAGGACGTTTTCCATGGATTTCACGATCTGTCCCCGCATCGAGGATTTCCGCCTCCGCATCGCCCGCTTCGTCGAGGACGAGATCCTGCCGGTCGAGGCGAACCGCGCCGCGTGGGACGCGCATGGCAACATCGCCGACGACTGGCTCGATGCGCTGCGCGACAAGGCGAGGGGCGAGGGGCTGTGGTGCCTGCAACTGCGGCCCGAAACCGGCGGGCAGGGGCTCTGCAAGGTGGGCATGTCGGTCTGCTACGAGGAGATGAACCGCTCGATCTTCGGCCCCGTGGTGTTCAATTCGGCCGCGCCCGACGACGGCAACATGATGGTGCTGGAACAGGCCGCGACCGACGCGCAGAAGGCCCGCTGGCTCGCGCCCATCGCCGAGGGGCGCGCGCGCTCGGCCTTTGCCATGACCGAGCCGCATCCGGGTGGGGGCTCGGACCCCGGCATGATGCTGACCACCGCGAAGAAGCAGGGCGACCGCTACGTGATCCGGGGCCGCAAGTGGTTCATCACCGGGGCCGGGGCGGCCGACCATTTCATCCTGCTCGCCCGCACCTCCGACGATCCGCGCCGCGGGCTCACGGCCTTCCTGCACCACCGCGACGACCCCGGCTGGCGCATCGACCGGCGCATCCCCGTGATGGGCCCCGAGGAACACGGCGGCCATTGCGAACTGGTCTACGGCGGGCTCGAACTGCCCGCCGACCGGATCCTGCTGGGCGAGGGGCTGGGGCTGAAGCTCACCCAGATGCGGCTGGGTCCCGCGCGGCTGACCCATTGCATGCGCTGGCTGGGGCTGGCGAAACGCTGCATGGAGATCGCGCAGGAATACGCCGCCAACCGCCACGGCTTCGGCGTGCGGCTCTCCGGCCGCGAAAGCGTGCAGATCAAGCTGGGCGACCTCGCCATGGGCATCGAGGTGGGGCGGCTTCTGGTGATGAAGGCGGCCTGGGCGCTGGACCGCGGCAGCTTTGCCCGCAAAGAGGTGTCGATGGCCAAGATCCACGTGGCGAACCTGCTGCACAAGGCCGCCGACGTGGCGATCCAGATCAACGGCGCGCGCGGCTATTCGCAGGACACGGTGCTGGAATGGATCTACCGCTATGCAAGGCAGGCCCGCCTGGTCGACGGCGCGGACGAGGTGCACCAGATGGTTCTCAACCGACACTGGGTGGACGAGGGGCGCGGCTTCTGGGCGTGGGAGCCCGGGGTGGAATGAGCGATCTCGACCTAGTGCGGCTGGCGGAGTGGCTGGCGGGCAGGCTGCCGGGCGAGGCGGGGCTCTCGGTTGAACGGATCGGCGGCGGGCAGTCCAACCCCACATGGTTCGTGACCTGGGGCGACCAGCGGCTGGTGCTGCGGAAAAAGCCCACTGGCCCGATCCTGCCCGGCGCCCATGCCGTCGAGCGCGAGTTCCGCGTGCTGCGGGCGCTCGCGGCCACCGACGTGCCGGTGCCCCGCACGCTCTGGCTGGAAGAGGACGCGGCGGTACTGGGTACGCCCTTCTACGTGATGGAGCGGCTGGAGGGGCGGGTGTTCTCGGACTGCACGCTGCCGGGCTTGGCGCCCGGCGAACGGCGGGCGATCTATTTCGACATGGCCCGCACTCTGGCGCGGCTGCATGCCGTGCGCCCCGAAGACGTAGGACTCGCGGATTTCGGCAAGCCCGGAAACTACTTTCAGCGCCAGATCGCGCGCTGGACCAGGGCATACGGCGAGTCGTCTGGCGCCCGCATCCCCGCGCTCGACACACTGGCGGAGTGGCTGCCCACCAACCTGCCGCCCGACGACGGGGCGGTGGCGATCGCGCATGGCGATTTCCGGCTGGGCAACCTGATGATACACCCGACCGAGCCCCGGGTGATCGCGGTCCTCGACTGGGAATTGTCGACCTTGGGCCATCCGCTGGCCGATCTGGCCTTTTGCGTGATTCCGTGGCTGAGTTTGCCGGACGAATATGGCGGCATCCGTGGCACGGGCTGGCAGGCGGGCGGTATCCCCACGCCGCAGGAATTCGTCGCGGAATATTCCATCCACGCCCGCCCCGCGGTCCCGCTTGCCCCCTTCCACCTTGCCTTTGCGCTGTTCCGGTTCGCGGTGATCTTCCACGGTATTGCCGATCGCGCCCGGGCGGGAAACGCCGCCGGTCCAGAGGCCGCGGCGCTGGCCCCCCTCGCCGGCCGTTTCGCGCGCCGTGCCCTGGACGTGATCGAAGGGGACCGGACGCTTTCCCCCGAGATCGGGGCGGAACGGTTCTGATCCGTCATTCCGCAGCGGGCATCACGACGCCGTGAGGCAGGGTTCCGGGCCGGTCCCCTGGGTTGAGCTTCCCCCTGCTGGAAGGCGTAAGACCACGGCTGTGGCGCATGCCGCGCATTGATCACCCGCGAAAGGCAGGACCATGCCGCACCGACACATCCACCGATCCACGGCCCTTTTCGCCCTTATGCTGGCTGCGCTTCCGATTCCGGGCGCCGCGGGCGAAACCCCGATCCAGGTGATGAAGACCAGCGGCTGCGGCTGTTGTGTGGCCTGGATGGACCATCTGGCGGCCCACGGGTTCCGGCCGGTGGGACAGGATCTGCCCGGCGGCCTGCTGGTCCGCGAAAAGGCCGCCCGCGGCGTTCCGTCCGCGATGACCTCGTGCCATACCGCGACGGTCGAGGGCTACGTGATCGAGGGTCACGTTCCCGCCGCCGACATCCGGCGCCTGCTGGCAGAACGCCCCGACGCTGTGGGCCTTGCCGTGCCCGACATGCCCTTCGGCTCACCCGGCATGGGCCCCGAGAGCCGGCGCGAAGCCTATGAGGTGCACCTGATCCGCGGCGACGGGACGACCGAACTGTTCACCAGCTATCCGCCAGACTGACCCTGGGGGCCACGCCCCGGGGCGGCGCACCGGACCCGCAAGGGGCGCTGACGCCCCGATCAAGCGGGTGCGTGTGCGATGCGGACTTGTCCGTCCGGAGCCGCACCGGCCTCAGCGTGCGTCCGGGCAACGCATCCGTGTGCCGCCGGGGTCGAAGGCGGGCACCAGATGGGGGTGCGCGGTCAGCCGTGTTCCGGCGAGGTCGATCTCCCAGCGGCCGGAGTCGAGATATGCCCTGTCGATCCCGTCTTCCGCCGCGACGAGCCCCAGGCCGACGGCGCGGCCGAGGGTGAAGCCGTAAAAGGCCGAACTGAGCGCGCCGACCGGCACGCCGTCGCGCAGCACCGCCTCGCCGCCCCAGAGTATCGGGCCGTCCTGCTCCAGCGTGAACTGGACGATCCGTCGCCGGGGCGCCCCCGTCTCGCGCGCGGCCATCAGTGCCGCGCGCCCAATGAAATCGCCCTTGTCCCAAGCTACGGTAAAGCCGAGCCCGGCCTCGAACGGCGTGACCTCGGGGGTCAGTTCGCGCGACCAGGCGCGAAACCCCTTTTCCAGCCGCATCGACTCGATCGCGTAATAGCCAGCGTCGGTCAGGCCGAACGCCTCTCCTTCGTGCCAGAGGGCATCGTAGATCCCGGCGGCGAATTCCGTGGGCACGATCAGTTCCCACCCCAGTTCGCCCACATAGCTGATCCGGTTGGCGATGCCGATGCCGTGGCCAAGGTCGATCTCGCGGTGGGTGGCGAAGGGAAAGCCGTCATCGGACAGATCCGCCGGCGTGATCCGCGCCAGCAGATCCCGAGACCGCGGCCCCATCAGCCCGATCACCGCATGGGCCGAGGTCATGTCCGTGACGACGGCATGGGCCGCTGGGTCAAGGTGGCGCTCGATCCAGTCGCGGTCGCGTACCGGCTGGGCCGAGCCCGTCACCAGCAGGAACCGGTCACGGGTCAGCCGCAGCACCGTCAGGTCGCTCTCATACCCGCCCCGCTCGTTCAGCATGCCGGTATAGACGGTCCCCCCCGGCGTCACGTCGACATCGGCACAGCACAGCCGGTTCAGTTCGCGTGCCGCGTCGCGCCCCTGCACCAGCAGCTTGCCGAACGAGGTCTGGTCGAACACCGCGACCGCGTTCCGCGCCGCCACCACCTCGCGCGCGACCGCGTCGTGCCAGTTCTGCCGCCCGAACGAATAGTCGGTTTCGATCCGCCCGCCGGGCCCGGCGAACCAGTTGGCCCGCTCCCAGCCCATCTTCGAGCCGAACGTCGCGCCCTTGGCCGCGAGCCGGTCATAAAGCGGCGAGCGTCGCAGCGGCCGGGCGGTCTGCAATTCGCGGTTGGGCCAGGGCATCGCGTAGTGCAGCCCAAGCGTCTCCTTTACCCTGTCGTGAAGCCAGGCGGCGTTGCCGTTGAACCGGGCAAAGCGGCGGATGTCGACGGGCCACAGGTCCATCGTCGGCGCGCCGTTGACGATCCACTCGGCCAGGGCGCGCCCCGCGCCGCCCGCCGAGGCAATGCCCATGGAGTTGAAGCCTGCGCCGACGAAGAAGTTCCGCAACTCCGGCGCCTCGCCGAGGATGAACTGGCCATCGGGAGTGAAACTTTCGGGCCCGTTCAGGAAGGTCTTGATCTCGGCCCGGTCCAGCGCGGGCACCCGGATCAGCGCGTTTTCCATCAGTACCTGGAACTGGTCCCAGTCGTCGGGCAACAGCTGGAACTCGAACTCGTCGGGGATGCCGTCCATGCCCCAAGGCTTGGCCTCGGGCTCGAACCCGCCCATGACGAGGCCGCCCACCTCCTCCTTGAAGTAGATGAACCCGTCCGGGTCGCGCAGCACGGGCAGATCCGGGCTGACCCCCTCGATCCGGCCGGTGACGACGTACATGTGCTCGGCCGAGTGCAGCGGCACCGTGACCCCGCACATCTGTCCCAGCTTGCGCGCCCATTGCCCGGCGCAGTTGACCACCACCTCGGCCGCGATCGTGCCTTGCGCCGTTTCGACCCCCACCGCGCGCCCGTCTCGAACGGTAATCCCGGTCACGCGGGTCTTCTCGAAGATGCGCGCGCCGCGGTTGCGCGCCCCTTTCGCCAGCGCCTGGGTCAGGTCGGTGGGGTTGGCCTTGCCATCGCCGGGCAGCCAGACCGCGCCCTTGAGGTCGGCAGTTTCCATCACCGGCCACATCTGACCCGCCTCGCGGGCCGAGATCATCTCGGCCTCGACCCCCTGTGCGCGGGCCGAGGCGGCGCTGCGCCGCAGCACCGTCATCCGGTCGTCGGTGCGCGCCACGGCAAGCGAGCCGCAGCGCTTCCACCCGGTGCCGAGTCCCGTCTCGGCCTCTAGCCCGGCATAAAGCTCGGTCGAGTAGCGGATCAGGGCGGTCAGCCCGGAATGGCTGCGCAACTGCCCGACCAGCCCCGCAGCGTGCCAGGTCGTCCCGCCCGAAAGCCGCCCCTGTTCCAGCAGAACGACATCGGTCCAGCCCAGTTTCGTCAGGTGATAGGCGACCGAGGCTCCGACGATGCCCCCGCCGACAATCACGACGCGGGCATGTGCGGGAAGGCTTTGGGACATGGGCGGCGCTCCTCGGGGGCTTGCACCGTTGTTCCCACGGAAGACGATGCCGCGCCAAATCGAAAAAACCTATGCTCGGATAAGTGATGCGGGACGGCAGGGGCCGCATCGGCCCGAATGTGCCTTGCCCGCGGCGCCCGGGATGGCATATCGGAAAGGCAAGGGCGTGGCCCGGGCGCCCGCCTGCCCGCCGCCCCACGCGCGGCACCCCCAGACGCGAGGCCGTTTCCATGCCCGACCCGATCGCCGAAGCCAGACGGATTGTCGAGGCATATCTCGAATTGTCGATGATCCCCGATCCCGAAGCTGCCAGTGCCCATCTCGCGCCGGATTTCCGGATGACCTTCACCGGCGGGCGGCGGTTCGGCGGGCCGGCAGACAGTGCGGCGTTCAACGCGAAACGCTATAAGTGGGTCAAGAAACGCTTTCTGAGGACCGACGCCTGCCTTGACGCAGCGACGGGCGAGGTGCGCGTCTACAACACCGGCCATCTCTATGGGGAATGGCCCGACGGCACGCCCTTTGACGGGAACCGCTATATCGACATCTTCGTGGTGCGCGACGGCAGGATCGTCAGCACCGATGTCTGGAACGACAGCGCCGAGATCCTGCTGGATCGCGCGGGACTGTCCGAGGCGCCGCTCTGAACCAGCCTGGAGGCGGCGGTTTCGCGTCTGCGCCGATCCTGTCGCGGTTGCACGTCATCCGGCCGCCCGGGGGTGGTCAGGCCGGATGCGCATCGCGGGCGAGGTCGAAGAACGCCTGTACCAGCTTCGAGGACCGCCGCTCGCGCAGGCAGACCAGCGCCTCGTCCATCGTGCCGATATCGACGCCGCCGATCTCGATCAGGCCCAGCCGCGGATCCTCGCCGAACTCGGCGGCCGACACGAAGCCGATGCCGCCGCCCGAGGCGACGATCTCGCGTACCGCCTCGCGCCCTTCGGCCTCGATCGCGGGGACAAGGGTGATGCCGACGGCTGCGGCCGCCTCTTCCAGCTTGCGCCGCGTCTTCGACCCCCGTTCGCGCAGCACCAGCGGCTGGCCGGCCAGTTCGGTCAGCTCGGCGCGGCCCCGCGCCGCGAATGGGTGGCCGACGGGGGCGAAGGCGACGATCGGGGCGGAACTCAACCGCAGCACGTCGAAATCGCGGCTTGCCGGCATCTCTCCCAGCACGCCCAGATCGGCCTCGTAGCGGTAAAGGCTGTCGAGCACGGTCTGGGAATTCCCCGTCCGGATCGACATGCGCACCCCCGGGAACGTTGCGCGGAACCGGGGCAGAAGGTGCAGCAGGTGATGCGCGCTGTCCGCCACGATCCGCAGCGTTCCCGACCGCAGCGCGCGCGATTCCGACAGCAGTTCCAGGGCCTGCTGTTCGCTGTCGAACAGCCGCCTTGTGATCTCGAGCAGTGCCCGGCCGGGTTCGGTCAGCCCGACCTGCCGCTTCTGGCGGTTGAACAGGATGATGTCGTACTCATCCTCCAGCTTGCGCACCTGGTCCGAGATTGCGGGCTGGGTCAGGAACAGCTCTTCGGCGGCCTTTGAGAACCCGCCGCATGTGGCGACATAGTGAAAGGCCCGCAACTGCACATAGCGCATGGTTCGTTCCCCAAGACTTGCGGCCAAGGATAAGCCTGTCCAATTCGGGGATAAGTCGTATCGATTTGATCTATCCATGGAAAGGAGATTGAATACCCGTGGGGATTGCCACCCCCCCCCCGGGATGCCTCGCGCGAACAGGGAGACGGTCTTGCATCCTTTCGTCGTGCTGATCCACCTTGCCGGTGCGGTCATGCTCTTGCTCTGGGCGGTGCGCATGGTGCGCACCGGGGTCGAGCGTGCCTATGGCACCCGGCTCAAGGCTGTCCTGCGGCGGACGCGCGGCGACGCGGTTGGGGCGGTGTTGTCGGGAACGGTGCTGGCGGTCCTGCTGCAAAGCTCGACGGCGGTGGGTGTGCTGGCGGCCGGATTCGCGGCAAGCGGCATCCTGGCTGTGCCAACCGGCATCGCCGCGCTGATCGGCGCGGATCTCGGCAGCGCACTGGTGGTCAGGATCCTGTCCGTCGACCTGTCGGGGCTGATCCCGGTGTTGCTGCTGGCGGGCGCCGGGCTGTTCCTGAAATTCGAGCGGCGCGCGGTCCGGCAGGTTGGCCGGATCGTTCTGGGCATCGCCTTCATCCTGCTGTCGCTGCAAATGATTGCCGAGACCACGGCGCCGTTGCAGCACAGCGCCGCGTTGCCCGCCGTGGTCGGCTATCTGCAGGGCGACCCGCTGACTGCCTTTGCGCTGGCGGCGGTGCTGGCCTGGGCGTTACATTCCTCGGTGGCGACGGTGCTGCTGCTGGCGGCCTTCGCGGGGCACGGGATGCTGCCTGCCGAGGCGGCGCTGCCGATGGTTCTGGGGGCCAACCTGGGCGGCGGGCTGGTGGCGGTCTGGCTGACCCGCGGCATGGAGCCGTGCGCGCGGCGCATCCCGCAGGCGAACCTGCTGCTGCGCGGCGTGGGGGCGTTGTCGGTTCTGGCGCTGGTGCTGCTGGTGCCGCTGCCGGTCGAGCGGCTGGGGCAGGACGTGGCACACCAGTTGGTGAACTTCCACCTCCTGTTCAACCTTGCGCTGGTCTGCGTCGCGCTGCCGCTGATCGGTCCGGTCGAGCGGCTGGCGCGGCTTTTGTTGCCGGATGCGCCCCAGGCCGTGGCCGACCGCGCCGAGACGCTGCCCGCAAGCGCGCTGGACCGGTCCACGCTGGGGGCGCCGCCGCTGGCGCTGGCCAGCGCCATGCGGGAACTGCTGCGCATGGGCGAAACCGTCGAGATCATGTTCCGCCCTGTGATGGACCTGATCGAGGGCGGCGATGCGGCCCAGATCCGCCGCGTGCGCGACCTCGACGCGCAGGTGAACCGGCTGCATACCGATATCAAGCTGTTCCTCGCCGAGGTTCGCCGCGGCCCGCTGAGCGAGGACGAGAACCGGCGCGCGACCGATCTGACCCAGTTCGCGATCAGCCTGGAACATATCGGCGACCTGATCGCCAAGACCCTGCTGGTGCTGGCCGAAAAGAAGGCCGCGCAGGGGGTCAGTTTTTCCGACGAGGGCTGGGCGGAACTGTGCGCGCTGCACGCAAGGGTACAGGCCAACATGCAGCTTGCGCTGAACGTGCTGGTTTCGGGCGATGTGGCCAGCGCCCGGGCGCTGGCGCGCGAGAAGGAGGAGTTGCGGCGGCTCGAACGCGACACCTACACCCGCCACATGGCCCGCCTGCGGCAAGGCGCCGAGCGCAGTATCGCGACCAGCAACCTGCACCTGGAGACCGCCCGGGCGCTGAAGGAGATCAACTCGGCGCTCGTCACCATCGGCTACCCCATCCTTGCCGAAAGCGGCCAGTTGCTGAAAAGCCGGCTGGCGCAGGTGGCGGAGTGAGGCAGCTATCGGAAAGGTTTATAGTGTGATCTGAATTAGCGATTTTACAGATGCTTTCCGATGTGGGACATCGGGCGCAGACGGCCCCACCCGATCCCAGGAGCGTTCGATGACCGAGCCCGCCGCGCCTCTTCCCGCCCCCCGCCTGGGCGAGCCCTTCCTTCTGACCCCGGGCCCCCTGACCACCGATTTCGCCACGAAGGAGGCCATGCTGCGCGACTGGGGGTCGTGGGATTCCGACTTCCGCGCGATGACCCGTACGCTCTGCGACCGGCTGCTGGTGCTGGCGGGCGACCGGGCGGGGGAGTACGCCTGCGTGCCGATGCAGGGCTCGGGGTCGTTCGCGGTCGAGGCGATGCTGGGCAGCCTGGTGCCAAAGGACGGCAAGGTGCTGGTGCTGGCGAACGGGGCCTATGGGCTGCGGGCGGCCGAGACGCTGCGCTATCTGGGCCGGGCCCATACGGTCATCGACAAGGGCGACTACCTGCCGCCGAGGGGCGCCGAGGTGGCCGCGGCGCTGGACGCCGACCCCGCCATCACCCATGTCGTCGCGATCCATTGCGAGACCTCGTCGGGCATCCTGAACCCGCTGGCCGAGATCGCCGAGGCGGTGCACGTCCGGGGCCGGAAATTGCTGATCGACTCGATGTCGGCCTTCGGGGCGATCCCGCTGGATGTCGGGGAGATTCCCTGCGCGGCGCTGGTCAGTTCCGCGAACAAGTGCATCGAGGGCGTGCCGGGCTTCGGCTTCGTGATCGCCCGCCGCGACGCGCTGGAGGCGGCGCAGGGCAACAGCCACTCGCTGGCGCTCGATCTGCACGCGCAATGGGCCTACATGGAAAAGACCGGCCAGTGGCGCTATACGCCCCCCACGCACGCGGTGGCGGCGTTCCTCAAGGCGCTGGAGATCCACGCCGCAGAGGGCGGCGTGGCCGGGCGGGGCGCGCGCTATGCCCGCAACCGCGACGTGATGGTGGCCGGCATGCGCGGGCTGGGGTTCGAGACGCTGCTGGACGACCGGTGGCTGTCGCCGATCATCGTGACCTTCTTCTGCCCGGCCGATCCAGCCTTCGTGTTCCAGACCTTCTACGACCTGATGAAGGCCCGTGGGTTCATCATCTATCCCGGCAAGCTGACGGTGGTGGACAGCTTCCGCATCGGCGTGATCGGGCGGATGGATGAGCACGTCATGGCCCGCGTGGTTCAGGCCGCCGCCGATGCGCTGGCCGAGATGGGCGTGGAAAGTGCGGCACCCCCCGCGGCGGCGCTGGCCGAACGCGCGAAACTTGCCGCCTGAGCGCGGCCCGACGAACAAGGAACCTGTGATGGACATGACGACCCGCGCCCCCGTGACGGCGAACGGCCGGACCTATGCCTGGCCGAAGGTGCCCGCGGTGGCGATCTGCCTCGACGGTTGCGAACCGGGCTACCTGGAGGTGGCGATCGAGCGGGGGCTGATGCCGAACCTCGCCCGCATCCGCGCGACGGGCACGGAACGCCGCGCCCATTCGGTGATCCCGTCCTTCACCAACCCCAACAACCTGTCGATCGCCACGGGCCGCCCGCCCGCCGTGCACGGCATCTGCGGCAACTACCTTTTCGAGCCCGAGACCGGCCAGGAGGTGATGATGAACGACGTCCGCTTCCTGCGGGCGCCGACGATCTTTCAGGCGTTTTTCGACGCGGGCGCCCGGGTGGCGGTGGTGACCGCCAAGGACAAGCTGCGGGCGCTGCTGGGCGCGGGGCTGAAATTCGACGAGGGCCGCGCGATCTGCTTTTCGTCCGAGAAGTCGGATCAGGCGACCGAGGCGGCGAACGGGATCGGGGATGCCGCCCGCTGGCTGGGCCGGCCGGTGCCCGAGGTCTATTCCGGGGATCTCTCGGAATTCGTCTTCGCCGCCGGGGTCAAGCTGCTGACGGAGTGGCGGCCGGACGTGATGTACCTGTCGACCACCGACTACATCCAGCACAAGTTCGCCCCCGAGGAGCAGGGGGCGCTGGACTTCCACGCGATGGTGGACCGCTACCTGGGGGCGCTGGACGCGGGCGGGGCGGCGGTGGTGCTGACCGCCGATCACGGCATGAAGCCCAAGCACAAGGCCGATGGCAGCCCGGCGGTGATCTATGTCCAGGACCTGCTGGACGGCTGGCTGGGCGCGGGCGCGGCGCGGGTGATCCTGCCGATCACCGACCCGTACGTGGTGCACCACGGCGCACTGGGCGGGTTCGCCACCGCGTATCTGCCCGAGGGCGCGGACCGGGCCGGGATCATGGCCCGCCTCGCCGCGCTGCCGGACCTGATCTGCGTCGTGGACCGCGACGAGGCGGTGCGCCGGTTCGAGCTGCCCGCCGACCGGATCGGCGATATCGTGATGATTTCCGGGGAAAACATGACCATCGGCACCTCGGCCCACCGCCACGACCTGGCGGCGCTGAAGGAGCCGCTGCGCAGCCATGGCGGGCTGACCGAACAGGAGGTGCCGTTCATCGTCAACCGCAGGCTCGACCTGCCCAACGCGCCGGAACTCAGGAACTTCGACGCGTTCCACTACGCCTGCATGGCGGCGGCGCTGTAAGGGGGCGGGGATGGCGGACATCCGGCACGAGGGCATGCGGATCGGCGGCGAGGCCGTGTTCACCGACGAGGTGATCGAGGTCCGCTATCCCTATACCGACGAGGTGATCGGCACCGTGCCCGCGGGCCGGGCCGAGCACGCCCGGCGCGCGTTCCAGATCGCGGGGGACTATACCGCGCGGCTGACGCGCTACGAGCGCCAGCAGGTCCTGTCCCGCGCGGCCGAGCTGATCCGCGAGCGGCGCGAGGCGCTGGCGCGGGGGCTGGTGCTGGAACTGGGCATCTGCTGGCAGCACGCGCTTTATGAAACCGGCCGGGCCTGCGACGTGTTCACCTTTGCGGGCCAACTGGCGCTGATGGATGACGGGCAGATCTTTTCCTGCGACCTGACGCCCAACGGCAAGGACCGGCGCATCTACACCATGCGCGAGCCGGTCCGCGCGATCAGCGCGATCACGCCGTTCAACCACCCGCTGAACATGGTGGCGCACAAGGTCGCGCCCGCCATCGCGACGAACAACTGCGTGGTCTGCAAGCCGACCGAACTGACGCCGCTGACCGCCATCGCGCTGGCCGACATCCTGTATGACGCGGGGCTGCCGCCCGAGATGTTCCAGGTGGTCACCGGCTGGCCCAAGGACATCGGCGACGAGATGATCGCCAATGAAAACATCGACATCGTGACCTTTACCGGCGGCGTGCCGGTGGGCAAGATGATCGCGGCCAAGGCGGTCTACAAGCGGCAGGCGCTGGAACTCGGCGGCAACGATCCGCTGATCGTGCTGAACGATCTGGACGAGGCGGACCTTGCGAAGGCGGCGCAGATCGCGGTGGCCGGCGCCACGGGCAATTCCGGCCAGCGCTGCACCGCCGTCAAGCGCATCCTCGTGCAGGAGAGCGTGGCCGACGCCTTCGTGCCGATGGTGCTGGAGCGGGCGCGCGCGATCCGCTTCGGCGATCCGATGGACCCGGCGACGGAGCTTGGCTGCGTGATCTCGGCTCAAGCCGCCGAGCTTTTCGAGCGTCGCGTCCACGACGCCGAGGCACGCGGGGCCGAGATCCTCTATCACCCCGGCCGGCAGGGGGCGCTGCTGCCGCCGATCACGGTGGACCGGGTTCCGCATGACAGCGAGTTGGTGATGGAGGAGACCTTTGGCCCCATCGTGCCCATCGTGCGGGTGCCTAACGACGATGCCGAGGTGATGCGGATTTCGAACTCCACGCCGTTCGGGCTGTCTTCGGGCGTCTGCACCAACGATTTCCGCCGGATGCAGGCCTTCATCGCGGGGCTGAACGTGGGCACCGTGAACATCTGGGAACAGCCCGGCTACCGGATCGAGATGTCGCCCTTCGGGGGCATCAAGGATTCCGGCAACGGGGTGAAGGAGGGGGTGATGGAGGCGATGAAGTTCTTCACCAACGTCAAGACCTACTCGCTGCCCTGGCCGCGGGGATGACCGGGCCGATCACCCATACCGAGGGGGAATCGAACACGTCCGAGGCGCGGCGGGCCTGGGCGGCGAGGCACCCGGATGCGGCGACGCGCGGCCTGCTGGCCCGCGATGCCGACGCCTTCCTGCACCAGTCGCTGTCCTCGCCCTGCGTGTCGACCATCGCCAAGGCCGAGGGCATCTGGATCGAGGACACCGCCGGCCGGCGCTACATGGATTTCCACGGCAATTCGGTGCACCACATCGGCTATGGCCACCCGCGGCTGGTGGCGGCGATCAAGGACCAGCTGGATCAGTTGAGTTTCTCGCCCCGCCGGTTCACCAACGAGGTGGCGGTGGAACTGGCCGAGACGCTGGGGGCGCTTGCGCCGGGCGACCTGTCGAAGGTGCTGTTCACCACGGGCGGGTCGGACGCCAACGAGGTGGCGCTGCGCATCGCCCGCGCCGCCACGGGGCGGTTCAAGACCGTCAGCTTCTGGGACGCGTTCCACGGCGCGGGGTTCGGGGCGTCGTCGGTGGGCGGTGAGGCGACGTTCCGCAGCCACATCGCCGGGCCGCTGCTGCCCGGCGCGGAGCATGTCGCGCCCTTCAACTGTTACCGCTGCGCCTATGGCCACCCGGGGCCCGAGACCTGCGGGCTGGCCTGCGCGAAGATGGTGGAGTTCGTGCTGGAACGCGAAGGCGACGTGGCCGCGGTGATCGCGGAACCGATGCGCGCGGTGCCGGTGGTGCCGCCGCCGGGGTTCTGGCAGGCGGTCAGGGCGGCCTGCGACCGGCACGGGGCGCTGTTGATCCTGGACGAGATCCCCACCGGGCTGGGCAAGACCGGCCGGATGTTCGCCTTCGAACATGACGGCGTGGTGCCCGACATCGTGACGCTGGGCAAGGCGCTGGGGGGCGGCGTGCTGCCCGTCGCGGCGGTGGTGGCGCGGCACGACCTGGATGTCTGCGGCGACTTCGCCATCGGGCATTACACCCACGAGAAGAACCCGGTGACCGCGCGCGCCGCGCTGACCACGCTGGAGATCATCCGCGACGAGGGGCTGGTGGACCGCTCGGCGGAACTGGGCGCGCATGCGTTGGAGCGGCTTGGCGAGACGCTGGCGGGCAGCCCGCATGTGGGCGACATCCGGGGGCGGGGCCTGATGTTCGGGGTCGAGATCGTCACCGACCGCGAGGCCCGCACCCCCGACAAGGCGCGGGCCGAGCGCATCTATTACCGCTGCCTCGCGGCGGGTCTCAGCTTCAAGATCAGCGCGGGTTCGGTTCTGACGCTGTCGCCGCCGCTGACGATTCCGCAGGACGACCTCGACCGGGCGCTGGGTATCGTGGCCGCCGCGGTTCTGGCGGAAAACTAGGCACCGCGGCGCGATCGCGCGGCCAGGACATGCCCAAACCGTCCATCGCGGTTGCTTTCCGTTTCATAAGGGAAATAGATTTTACTTATCAGACCGGAGTTCCGAAACTTTCGGTGGGAATGGGCCTGCGATCGATAGGGCTTTGACACAAGAACGTCATCAAGGACCATTACCGACGGCAACGTCCGTCCAGCGTTACCCGGCGCCCGTTCGGGTGCTGACCGGCTGAACGATAAAATCCAGACCAGGGGTAAAGACATGACCAAGATCAAACCGTTCGCGATGGGCCTTGCCGCAATCGCCCTGGGCTCGGCCGCTCTGGCCGAGACCGAACTGACGGTCTATACCGCCGTCGAGGCCGAGGATCTGGCCCGCTACGCCGAGACCTTCAACCAGGACCACCCGGACATCAAGATCAACTGGGTTCGCGATTCCACCGGCGTCGTCACAGCCAAGCTGCTGGCGGAAAAGAACAACCCTCAGGCCGACGTGATCTGGGGCCTCGCCGCGACCTCGCTTCTGGTGCTCAAGAGCGAGGACATGCTGGAACCCTACACCCCTGCCGGGCTGGACGCGCTGGACCCCAAGTTCCGCGACAGCGACACGCCCCCTTCGTGGGTCGGCATGGACGCGTGGGTGGCGGCGATCTGCTACAACACCGTCGAGGGCGACAAGCTGGGCCTGACCGCGCCCACGAGCTGGCAGGACCTGACCAAGCCCGAATACAAGGGCCACGTGGTGATGCCGAACCCCGCCTCGTCGGGCACCGGCTTCCTGGATGTGTCGAGCTGGCTGCAACTCTTCGGCGAAGAGCAGGGCTGGGCCTACATGGACGCGCTGCACGAGAACATCGGCGCCTATACCCATTCGGGGTCCAAGCCCTGCAAGATGGCGGCCGCGGGTGAAACCGTGATCGGTGTCTCTTTCGCCTTCCGTGGCGCCAAGTCCAAGGCCGAGGGCGCGCCGATCGAGATCATCATCCCCGAGGAAGGCATTGGCTGGGACATGGAATCGACCGCGATCGTCGCCGGCACCGACAATCTCGAAGCCGCGCAGACGCTGGTCGACTGGTCGATCACGCCCAAGGCGATGGAGATGTACAACGTCGGCTATGCCGTCGTGGCCATTCCCGGCATTGCCAAGCCGGTCGAGCACTTCCCGCCGAACATTCCCGAGAAGATGATCGACAACGACTTCGAATGGGCCGCGAACAACCGCGACGCGATCCTGGCAGAGTGGACGAAGCGCTACGATACCAAGTCCGAACCCAAGGGCTGATCCCGGTTCCGCCGGGGGCGCGCGCTGCGTGCCCCCGGTTCGCCAGTCCGCCATTCCCGACCCGGCCAGCCCACGGAATACGCCCATGACAGCCCTGGACGCAGAAGGCTTGCGCGCCGCGACCGGTATCGCCGAGCCTTATCTGAGGATAGAGAACGTCTGGAAGGCGTTCGGCGACTTCGTGGCGCTGCGCGACGTTTCCCTCGACATCGAGAGAGGCGAGTTCATCTGTTTTCTCGGCCCGTCGGGCTGTGGCAAGACAACGCTTTTGCGCGCCGTTGCCGGACTGGATCCGCAAAGCCGGGGCACGATCCGCCAGGGCGGGCGCGACATCTCGGACATGCCCGCGTCGCAACGCGATTACGGCATCGTGTTCCAGTCCTACGCGCTGTTCCCGAACCTGACGATCGCAAAGAACATCGCCTTCGGGCTGGAGAACACGCGACGGCCCCGGGCCGAGATCTCGGCGCGCGTCGATGAACTGCTTGATCTGGTGGGTCTTCCCGAGCAGGCCGACAAGTATCCCGCGCAGTTGTCGGGCGGCCAGCAGCAGCGCATCGCCCTGGCCCGCGCAATCGCGATCAATCCCGGCCTTCTGCTGCTGGACGAACCGCTGTCGGCGCTTGATGCCAAGGTCCGCGTCCATCTGCGCCACGAGATCAAGGAGCTTCAGCGCAAGCTCGGGGTGACCACGATCATGGTCACCCACGACCAGGAAGAGGCGCTGTCGATGGCCGACCGGATTGCGGTGATGAATCAGGGCGTGATCGAACAGGTCGGCACGCCGACGGAAATCTACCGCCATCCGGCGACACTGTTCGTCGCTGATTTCATCGGCGAGACGAACCGGATCGAGACGACCCATACCGGCGGCGCGGTCAGGGTGGGCCATGCGGTGTTGCAGACCGAAACCCACGGGCTGCGGGACGGGCAGGCCGTGGTGATGGTCGTCCGGCCCGAGGACGTGCTGCCGCATGCGGTGGGCTACGAGGCCGAGATGAAACCCAACCAACTGCCCGTGGACATCGCCGACATGGAGTTTCTCGGGTCGTATTGGCGCGCGCATCTGAACAACCCCGAGTTCGCGAACACGCCGCTGGTGGCCAATTTCTCGATCAACGCGGTGCGCCGCTTCGGGCTTGCCTCGGGCACGCGGATGACCGTCGAGATTCCGCCCGAGCGGCTGCTCGTCTTCCCGCGCGAGGGCGTGGCGTGACCGACGCCGCGACCCTGCCGCCGGGCCGGACCACCCGCCTGAAGCTTGACCGCGACGGTGTCATCAAGCGCGGCCTGATGCTGGTGATCGCCGCCTATCTTTTCGCCGCGCTGGCGCTGCCGCTTTACGCGATGCTGTCGAAAAGCTTCGTCACCTACAGCTTCGACCTGACGCGCTATGAATTCCAGGTCAGCGACGAGACCGGCACGATCTGGTCCGATCCTGTCAGTGCCGCCGACCTGAACGCCCGGCTGGACCTTTTCGATCCCGATGACCTGAGGACCAGCACCAACGGGCGGCTTGCCGTCACCGGGTTCTTTCCCGAGTTCAGCTTTCGCAGCCCGGTCAAGTACCGCCTGCGCGGCACGGTGGCGGATGCGCCCTATCTGGTCGGCCTCGACCTTCAGAATTCCACCGAGTGGCGCGAATTCGATGGCAATACCTTTCGCCGGGTGAACCTGCGCCCCGTCGCGACGGCGGGCTTGCAGAACTATCGCGCCTATTTCACCAACCCCACGCTGCTGTCCTCCATCGGCAACTCGGTGTTCATAGCAACGGTTTCCACCGTCCTGACGGTCACGGCGGCCTTCGGCTTTGCCTATGCGCTGAACCGAAGCTGCATGCAGTTCAAGGGCGCGTTCCGGCTGATCGCGATGATGCCGATCCTGGTGCCGTCGCTGTTGCCGGGCATCGCACTGATCTATCTGTTCGGCAACCAGGGACTGTTGAAATCCCTGCTGATGGGCCAGTCGATCTATGGGCCGCTGGGCATCGTGATCGGTTCGATCTTCTTCACCTTTCCGCACGCCCTGATCATCATTTCCACCGCGCTGTCGATTTCCGACCAGCGCCAATACGAGGCGGCGGAATCGCTGCGGGCCTCGAAATGGCGGACGTTCTGGACGGTGACGATCCCGAGTGCGCGCTATGGGCTGATCTCGGCCGCCTTCGTGACCTTTACCCTGGTCATCACCGATTTCGGCCTGCCCAAGGTGATCGGCGGGCAATACAACGTTCTGGCAATCGACATCTACAAGCAGGTGATCGGCCAGCAGAACTTCGAGATGGGGGCGGTGGTCTCGGTGGTGCTGCTGATCCCAGCCGTGATCGCCTTTGCGGTCGACCGCATCGTGCAGAAGAAGCAGGTCTCGCTCTTGTCGGCGCGCTCGGTTCCCTACCAGCCCAGGCCGAACCGGCGCTTCGACATGGCCATGCTGGGCTGGTGTTCGCTGGTCGCGCTGTTCATCGTCGGCATCATCGGGATCTGCCAGTTCGCCGCGCTGGTAAAGTTCTGGCCCTATGACCTCAGCTTCAGCCTCAGGAACTACGAATTCGACCGGATGGATGGCGGCGGCTGGGCGGCCTATTTCAATTCGCTGCGGATGGCGGCGCTGACGGCGGTGGTTGGCACGGTCATCGTTTTCACCGGCGCCTATGTGGTCGAGAAGATCGACGGCTTTCGCCTTGGGCGCGCAGGCTTCCAGTTCCTTGCCATGCTGCCGATGGCGATCCCGGGGATGGTGCTGGGGCTGGCCTACATCTTCTTCTTCAACGATCCCGAGAATCCGCTGAACTTCGTCTATGGCACCATGGCGATCCTCGTGATCTCGACGGTGACGCATTTCTACACGGTCGGCCACCTGACCGCGCTGACCGCGCTGAAGCAGATCGACGCCGAGTTCGAGCCGGTGGCCAGTTCGCTGCGCGCGCCGTTCTGGCGGCTTTTCGCGCGGGTCACGGTGCCCGTATGCCTGCCGTCGATCCTGGATATCTCGATCTACCTGTTCGTCAACGCGATGACGACGGTCTCGGCGGTGGTGTTCCTCTACTCGACGCATACCGCGCTGGCCTCGGTGGCGGTGCTGAACATGGACGATGCGGGCGACGTGGCGCCGGCGGCGGCAATGGGGATGATGATCTTCTATACCAATGCCGCGGCTCGCATGCTGCATGCGGCGGCCTCGCGCGGGCTTCTCAGGCGCACCCAGGCCTGGCGGTTGCGCTAGATCAGAATCCGAAATCTGCGATGCGATCGAGGTAGCGAGTATAGAGGCACGAGATATCGCGCCCGCAGTTATCGCGCTCGACGATCCAGGCGCGCTGCGATTTGAGGAGGATAGCGCGGTTCTGACGATCGTAGCTCGCGCGCAAGAGAAAGTATAGATGTGCCGTTGCTCGATCCAGTGCCCAGAGATCCCGTGAGCTGCAAATCGTGTATTCCGTGAGACTGACCGCTTTTCTGCAGTCGAAGCTTGGACCCGCCACCTCGGTAGTGAATCCTTCATCGCGCAACGTATATTCTGTCTCAAGGCAATAGGACATAGTTCCGATCTCCGATAGCCTGCGCTTCTCCGCATCACTGATGAGCGGCAACGACTCCACGAAGATTTCGCCGCCAAAAAGATCATGGCCATTTTCGAGAACCTGGATAGCGCGTTTGTGCAAAGAGCCGGGGTCGAGGTCGAAAAGACCTGCGCAAAGATTTCCAAACGCGGATATTCGTGCCGCTTGGTGGGCAATGCGACGGGGAGTCGGTCTCTGCGCCGGCGTGATGACGGCATTCGCCGTGATAAGAGCCACGTCGATGTCGAGGACCTGCGCGATCTCCGGCGTTACCGGGTTGATCTCGCCCGGTCCCGCCGCGGTGAAATACCTGATCGCCTTGCGGCTCAATCCAATTGAATTCAGGAAGGCGCCGATATCGGCGTTGGCCATGCCGGATTCAAGCATCAGGGGGCCGAGGCCATCAATGGCTTGCGGGCTATAGGCGGCATGGACGCCGATCTTCGCATCCGTCGTCATGGCACGCCCGGTACCGGATACCCATACGACGGCGCAAATCGAAAAGCAGCCGCCATTGCCGGTGACTAGCGTAGAGAATTTCCTCATCCGGGTCTCGGCCGCGATCGAGAGGCCCGCCTCGACATTGCCGCCGGGAGACTCGAGAATGACAGTCGCGGTCTCAAGATTGCCCGCCGCGTCATGGAATTTTTCGTCATCGCCGGGTAAGATTTCCCCGCTGACGACGATGAACGAACGGTCAGCGGGACCACCGCGGATCAGTTCGATGTCTGCGGAAAGTGCGCCTACTGCCGAGAAGAGGATGAACCCCAGTGCAACAATTGTGTACGATATCGTAAAGCGAAACATTATTCCATACCTAGCTGAAAGCGACGACTCGCCCTGTTGGCCGCGGCGTGACTGCTCGCACCAATGCGAACGCACGAGGTTGACCGGCGTTAAACCGTTTCAGTGAATAATATGCCCCTCAAGCATGTTGCGAAATGCAAAATTTTGGGCAATGCTGGATAGGTCCTCAGGCGAAGATGACGCCGCGGCGCTGGGCGCGCAGGCGCGGGTCGCGGGATTTCACCGTGACCGGGCGGCCCTCGATCAGTTCCAGGCAGCGGTCCAGCGTTTCACGCTCCAGCCGCGCCATCGCCTGTTCGGTGTAGAATGTCAGGTGCGGCGTGAGGATGACGTTCGGCCGGCCGAAGAGCGGGCTGAGGGGGTGGCCCTCCAGCGCGAGGGGTTCGGCGCCGAACACGTCCAGCCCGGCGCCGCCGAGTTGCCCCTTGTCCAGCGCGGCGATCAGGGCCGCCTCGTCCACCAATGCGCCGCGGGAGGTGTTTATCAGCACCGCGCCGGGTTTCATCGCCGCGAATTCCGTCGCGCCGATCATGTGGCGGGTCGCGGGCGTCAGCGTCGCGTGCAGCGTCACGTAGTCGGACTGCGCCAGCAGCGCGTGCAGGCCGTCCATCTTCTCGGCTCCCGCCGCGCGCATCGTTCCGGCGTCCACGTTCGGATCGTAGGCGATCACCCGCGCCCGGAATCCCGCGCCCGCCATCCGTGCCATCGACTGGCCGATCCGGCCCAGCCCGACAATGCCGACCGTCGCCCCTGCGATATCGCGGCCAAGCCACTGCGGCTCTGGCCAGGCCCAGCCGGTTCGCGCCATCTGGTCGCCCAGCGCGGGCAGCCGTTTCGCCAGCGCGATCATCAGTGCAAAGGCGCCCTCGGCAACCGTTTCCTCGGCGTATTCGGGAATGTTGACCACGGCCACGCCCCGTTCCATCGCGGCGGGAATGTCGATCGCGTCGATGCCCACGCCGTATTTCACGATGCCGCGCAGGTGCGGCGCGGCCTCTATCACGGCCCGTGTGACGGGGGTGTAGCACATCAGCAGGATGTCCGCGCCGGCCACCGCCGCGGCAAGGTCCGCCTCGGCGATCCCGTCGGGCAGCAACACCAGGTCGTGCCCCATCTCGACCAGCCGGGCATCCACCAGCGGCATCTGCAACTCGCGGTCGGTCCGGACGATCTTCATGGGCTTTCCCGGTGGCTGTCTGGGTCAGTCCTGCTTATCCGGTGCCGCCGGGCCCGTCGCATCGGATTTCCTTCTGTTCCCATAAGCGGGCGGTCAGCTCCGCTCTCCCCTCAGCCGCGACAGAACGCTTTGGCGTGAGATCCGCCCCAGAACGCGGCCGTCCGTCCCCACCGAAACCGGCTCGCCCTTCTGCGCCAACAGGTCGATCACCTCGCCCAGCGGTGCATCGGGGCCGATCGCCGCGGCACCCGGCGCCTCGCCGGGTTCCATCACGTCGCGGGCGCAGAACACCCCCAGCGGGTTCATGTGCGCCACGAAATCGGCGACGTAGTCGTTCCTGGGGTTGGTGAAGATCTCGCGCGGGCTGCCGCATTGCACGATCCGGCCATCCTCCATGATCGCAATGTGGTTGCCCAGCTTGAATGCCTCGTCCAGGTCGTGGCTGACGAAGATGATCGTCCGGGCAAGCTGTTTCTGCAGCGCCAGCAACTCGTCCTGCAGATGGGTCCGGATCAGCGGGTCGAGCGCGGAAAAGGGTTCGTCCATCAACAGGATCGGCGCGTCGGTCACGAAGGCGCGGGCCAGCCCGACGCGCTGCTGCATGCCGCCCGAAAGATCCCCCACCTTGCGGTCGGCCCAGTCGGTCAGCCCGACCAGTTCCAGCTGGCGGTCGACGCGCGTGCGCCGCTGCCGGGCCGGCACGCCGCCCAGTTCCAGCCCCAGCCCGACATTCTCGCGCACGCTGCGCCAGGGCAGTAGGCCGAACTGCTGGAACACCATCGAGATGTCGTTCAGCCGGATGTCGCGCAGGGTCTTGCGGTCGGCCTGCGTGACCGACACCATCTCGCCGCCGCGCCCGATCAGCACCTCGCCGCGCGCCACGGGGTTCAGCCCGTTGACCGCGCGCAACAGCGTCGACTTGCCCGAGCCCGACAGTCCCATGAGTACCAGGATCTCACCCTCGTCCACCTCGAGCGAACAGTCATGCACCCCCAGCACCTGGCCCGTCGACTTCTGGATCTCGGTCCGATCAAGCCCCTGGTCCATCAGCGGCAGCGCGGCCTCGGGACGGTCGCCGAAGACGATCGACACGTTCCTGAAGGACACTGCGCTCATTTCCGGTCCACCCGCAGCATCCGGTCCAGCATGATCGCCACGACCACGATGACCATCCCGCTTTCGAAACCGAGCGCGGTGTTGACCTGGTTCAGCGCGCGGACCACCGGCACGCCCAGTCCGTCCGCCCCCACCAGCGCCGCGATCACCACCATCGACAGCGACAGCATGATCGTCTGGTTCAGCCCGGCCATGATCTGCGGAAAGGCCGAGGGCAGTTCGACCCGCCACAAGGTCTGCCAGGGCGTCGCGCCAAAGGCCCGCGCGGCCTCCAGCAGGGCCACGGGCGTCGAGGAGACCCCCAGATGCGTCAGCCGGATTGGCGCGGGCAGCACGAAGATCACCGTCGCGATCAGCCCCGGCACCATGCCGATGCCGAAGAACACGATGGCCGGGATCAGGTAAACGAAGGTGGGCAGGGTCTGCATCAGGTCGAGTATCGGCCTGAGACCCCGGTAAAGCCGTGGCCGGTGCGCCGTCGCGATGCCGATCGGCACGCCGACGCTCATGCAGACGACGCAGGCCGACAGCACCAGCGTCAGGCTTTCGGTCGTCTCTTCCCAGTAGCCCTGGTTCAGGATGAACAGGAACCCGAGCGCGACCAGAACGGCGGGTTTCCAACTGCGTTGCAGGGCGAAGGCGAGGGCGGCGAAGGCGGCGATGACGGCCAGCGGCGGCGGGGTCTGGAGAACCCACAGCACAGCCTCGATCAGCGCTTCCATCCCGTCCGAGAGGCCGTCGAAGACCCACCCGCCATTCGTCTGCAGCCAATCGAACAGGCCGGCCGCGGTCTTGCCGACGGGGATCTTCGTCTGCTCCACCCAGTCCATGCCGTTCCTTCATCCCTGCCCGTCCGGGGGGCGTTTTCAGTGTGGATGCCAGTCCGCTGCCCGGCTGTCCGATGACCGACCTTACCCTCTATTCCTGTCGGCTGTCTTGCGCCCGGATCGCGGCGGGCGCCGCCGGTGGGCAAGGGCGGCCCGGCGGGCCGCCCTTCGGTCGCGTCAAAGCCCCAGCGCGGCCTTTGCGGCGGCAAGGCCATCCCCGCCATCCCTGGCGGTCACGCCGTCAAGCCAGCCGTCCAGCACCTGGGGATTGGCCTTGATCCAGGCCGTCGCGGCCTCGCCCGGGTCCGCCCCGTCATTCAGGATCGCGCCCATGATCTCGTTCTCCATCGCCAGCGAGAATTCGAGATTGCCGAGGAACCGGCCCAGGTTCGGGCAGGTCTCGGCATAGCCCTTTTCCGTAAGGGTGTGGACCGTCGCGCCGCCGAAATCGGGGCCGAAGACATCGTCGCCACCGGTCAGGTAGGACATCTGGAAATTGGCGTTCATCGGGTGCGGCTCCCAGCCGAGGAACACGATCGGTTCGCCCCGCCGGTCGGCGCGCGCGACCTGCGCCAGCATCCCCTGTTCCGAGCTTTCCACCACCTCGAACCCCTTCAGGCCGAAGGCGTCCTGCTCGATCATCTCGATGATCAGCCGGTTGCCGTCATTGCCGGGCTCGATGCCGTAGATCTTGCCCTCGAGCTGGTCCTTGAAGGACGCGATATCGGCGAAATCCGCGATTCCCAGATCGGCGGCGGCCTTGTTGACGGCCAGCGTGTATTTCGCCCCGGTCAGGTTCGTGCGGACCGTGTCGATGGTGCCCGCCTCGCGATAGGGGGCGATGTCGGCCTCCATCGTCGGCATCCAGTTGCCCAGGAATACGTCCACGTCGCCATTGGCCAGCGAGGTGAAGGTGACCGGCAGGGCCAGTATCTTGGTCTCGGTCTCGTAGCCCAGCGCCTCGAGCACTGTGGTGGCGGCGGCTGTGGTGGCGGTGATGTCGGTCCAGCCGACGTCCGAGAACACCACGGTGTCGCAATCGGCCAGTGCGGGTGTGGCGGCAGCCGCGAGCAGGGCCGCGGCAAGTGTCGTTCTGAAGCGCATCGCTTCCTCCCTGTTTTCCGGTTCGTGTTTTTGGTTGACTGATCAATCAAAAACAAATCTAGAGTCCAAAAGCAACCCGATGGATGAAGTCATGCCAAAGGTCGGAATGGAGCCTATCAGGCGCGAGGCGCTGATCAAGGCGACCATCGCCGAAATCGGCGAGGCGGGCTCGCTTGACTTCCCCGTTGCGCGGATCGCGCGGCGGGCGGGGGTCTCCAGCGCGCTGGCACATCATTACCTGGGCAGCAAGGAACAGATGTTCCTGACCGCGATGCGCTATACGCTGGCGCAGTACCGCGCCGACGTGGTCCGCGCGCTGGCGGCTGCCGCGGGGCCCGAGGCCCGGTTGCGCGGGATCGTCGAACAAAGCTTCTCGGCCCGGCATTTCCAGCGCGGCACGATCAGCGCCTGGATGAACTTCTACCTGCTGGCCCATTCCAACCCCACGGCGCGGCGGCTGCTGACCCTGTACCGGCGGCGGCTGATGTCCAACCTGCTGTGCGAGTTGCGCCCGCTTCTGGGCGTGCGGGCGCCCGGCGTTGCCCGGCGGATGGCCTTCCTGATCGACGGGGCCTACCTGAACGAGGGCCTGGGCGAAGGCCCGCCCGACGGGGCCGCCGCGGCGGCGCAGGTGCTGGACTATCTCGACCTCGAACTTCGCGGCGCAGCGCGCTAGCGGCCCCCTACCACAGGATCCGACCCATGACCGACAGCGTGCAGCCCGTGGCCAGCCATTTCGTCAACGGCGCCTATCTCGAGGATACCGCGGGTGCGTCCATCCCCGTGATCCATCCCGCCACCGGCGCGGTGATCGCCACCGTCCATGCCGCCACGCCCGCCGTGATCGAGGCCGCCCTTGCCGGCGCCGCCGCCGCGCAGGCCGACTGGGCGGCGCGCACGGGGGCCGAGCGGGGCCGGGTGCTGCGCCGCGCCGCCGACATCATCCGCGCGCGCAACCGCGACCTCAGCCGGCTGGAGACGCTCGACACCGGCAAGCCGTTGCAGGAGACGCTGGTCGCGGACGCCAGCAGCGGCGCGGATGCGCTGGAGTATTTCGGCGGCATGGCGGGCACGCTGACCGGACAGCACATCCCGCTGGGCCAGAACTGGGCCTATACGATCCGGGAGCCGCTGGGGGTCTGCGTGGGCATCGGGGCCTGGAACTATCCCACCCAGATCGCTTGCTGGAAGGCCGCGCCTGCGCTGGCCTGCGGCAACGCGATGGTGTTCAAGCCCTCCGAGGTGACGCCGCTTTGCGCGCTGAAGATCGCGGAGATCCTGACCGAGGCGGGGGCGCCGCCGGGGCTGTTCAACGTGGTGCAGGGGGCAGGCGAGGTCGGCGCGCGGCTGGTCGCGGACCCGCGGGTGGCCAAGGTCTCGCTGACGGGGTCCGTTCCGACGGGGCGCAAGGTCTATGCAATGGCCGCCGAGGGGATGAAGCACGTCACGATGGAACTGGGCGGCAAGTCGCCCTTGCTGGTCTTTGACGACGCCGATCTCGACGACGCGGTGGGCGGCGCGATCCTGGGGAATTTCTACTCCACGGGGCAGGTCTGTTCGAACGGGACGCGGGTCTTCGTGCAGAAGGGCATCCGGGACGCCTTCCTCGCCCGGCTGGTCGAGCGGCTCAAGGGCGTGCGGATGGGCGATCCGCTGGACGAGGCCACGAATTTCGGGCCGATGGCGAGTGCCGCCCAGCGCGACATCGTCGCGCGCTATATCGCGGCAGGGATCGCCGAGGGGGCGCGGCTGGTCGCGGGCGGGGGCGTGCCCGACCGGCCCGGTTTCTGGGTCGAGCCCACGGTCTTTGCCGATGTGACCGATGCGATGTCCATCGCGCGGGAAGAGATCTTCGGCCCCGTCATGTGCGTTCTGGACTTCGAGGACGAGGACGAGGCCGTCGCGCGGGCCAACGCGACCGATTACGGGCTGTCGGCGGGGGTCTTCACCCGCGACATCGCGCGGGCGCACCGGGTGATCGCGCGGCTTCAGGCGGGCACCTGTTTCGTGAATTCCTACAACGACGCGCCGGTCGAGATGCCCTTCGGCGGGGTAAAGATGTCGGGCGTGGGCCGCGAGAACGCCGCCGCCGCGATCGAGCACTATTCGCAGTTGAAGTCGGTCTTCGTCCGGATGGGACGGGTTGAGGCGCCGTATTAGGGGGCGGGGATGGAGGCCGATTTCGTCATCGTTGGCGCGGGCTCGGCGGGCTGCGTTCTGGCCGACCGGCTGTCCGGGACGGGTGCAAGCGTGCTGGTGATCGAACATGGCGGCACCGATGCGGGCCCGTTCATCCAGATGCCGGGCGCGCTGAGTTACCCGATGAACATGGCCCGCTACGACTGGGGGTTCCGCACTGAGCCCGAGCCGCACCTGGGCGGCCGCCGCCTGGCCTGTCCGCGCGGCAAGGTGATCGGGGGATCGTCCAGCATCAACGGCATGGTCTATGTCCGGGGCCACGCGCGCGATTTCGACCACTGGGCCGAGGCGGGGGCGACGGGCTGGGCCTATGCGGACGTGCTGCCCTATTTCCGGCGGATGGAACACTGGCACGCGGGCGGGCAGGGCGGCGATCCGGCGTGGCGGGGCAGCACGGGGCCGCTGCACGTCACCCGTGGGCCGCGGCGCAATCCGCTGTTCCATGCCTTCGTCGAGGCCGGGCGGCAGGCGGGTTATGAGCTGACGCCCGACTACAACGGCGCCAAGCAGGAGGGCTTCGGCCCGATGGACCGCACGATCTGGCGCGGGCGGCGCTGGTCGGCGGCGACGGCCTACCTGAAACCGGCGCTGAGGCGGTCCAATTGCGGGCTGGTGCGCGCGCTGGCCCGGCGCGTGGTGATCGAGGCGGGCCGCGCCACCGGCGTCGAGGTCGACCGCGGCGGCCGGGTCGAGGTGATCGGCGCGCGGCGCGAGGTGATCCTTGCGGCCTCGACCATCAATTCGCCAAAGCTGTTGATGCTGTCGGGGATCGGGCCGGGGGCGCATCTGGCCGACCATGGGATCAAGGTGATCGCCGACCGCCCCGGCGTCGGGCAGAACCTTCAGGACCACCTGGAGCTTTACATCCAGATGGCCGCGAGCCAGCCGGTGACGCTCTACCGCTACTGGAACCTCTTCGGCAAGGCGCTGGTGGGGGCGCAATGGCTGGTCACCCGGCAGGGGCCGGGGGCGTCGAACCAGTTCGAAAGCGCGGCCTTCATCCGGTCGCGCGCGGGCGTCGACTATCCGGACATCCAGTATCACTTCCTGCCCATCGCCGTGCGCTATGACGGGCAGGCCGCGGCCGAGGGGCATGGTTTCCAGGCCCATGTCGGCCCGATGCGCAGCCCCTCGCGCGGGGCTGTCACGCTGGGCGGCGCCGATCCGGCCACCCCGCCCGCGATCCGTTTCAACTACATGTCGACCCCGCAGGACTGGCAGGATTTCCGCACCTGCATCCGCCTGACCCGCGAGATCTTTGCACAAGAGGCGTTCCGCCCGTTCGTTCGGCACGAGATCCAGCCGGGGCCGCAGGTGCAGACCGACGACGAGATCGACGATTTCGTGCGCGAACATGTCGAAAGCGCCTATCACCCCTGCGGTACCTGCCGGATGGGCGCGGCAAGCGATCCGCTGGCGGTGGTCGATCCCGAAACCCGCGTGATCGGGGTCGAGGGGCTGCGCGTGGCCGACAGTTCGATCTTTCCGCGCATCCCCAACGGCAACCTGAACGCGCCCTCGATCATGGTGGGCGAGAAGGCCAGCGACCATATCCTCGGCCGCCCGCCCCTGCCGCGCGACGAGGCCGTGCCCTGGAGTCACCCTGACTGGCAGACCCGGCAACGCTGAGGACGGCCCCGGCCGGTCAGATCTGCGTCACGCCATAGCCCACCTCCTCGATGGCCGCGATAACCACCGAGGGATCAAGCACGGTTTCGACGCGCACGGTGTGGGCATCGAGGTTGCAGTCGATGCGGGCCGATGGATCAAGGCCGCGGATAGCCGTCTCGATCGTGCCGGTGCAGTGACCGCAGATCATGTCCGGAATGGAAAATCGCATGTCGCGCCTTTGCTGGACTGGTCGCTGTCCGCCCTTATGCGGCTTCCTGCAACCGGAAGGTCAAGGCTGTATGCGCGTGGCCGGATCGGCGGGCCGGTCAGGGCCCGACCCGCCGGCCCACATCCCGGTCCTGCTGGCGTTCCCGGCGATAGACATACAGCCCCGAGCCCAGGATGATCGCGACGCCCAGCCAGGTCACACGGTCCGGGAACTCCCCGAAGACCAGATACCCCACCGCGGTCGCGCCCACGATTTCAAGATATTGAAGCGGTGCCAGGCTGCTGGCCTCGGCGCGGCGGAACGCCTCGGCGATCAGCACGAAGGCCGCGGTCGCGGTCGCGCCCGCCCCCAGGATCGCAGCCCATTCCCAGCCGGGCAGTGCCGGAATCGCCATCTCCAGCCGGCCGGCCGCAACCAGTCCGCCGACGAGAACCGCCATCGCAAGCGCCGCATAGATCGAGGCGCCCATCTGGATCGTCAGCGCCGAGCGGGTGGCACTGGCCCGCCGCAGCAGGATCATGTTCAGCGCATAGGCCAGCGCGGCCAGCAGCGGGAACAGCGCCGCAGGCCCGAAGGCGGCGAAACTGGGCCGGATCACGATCAGCGCGCCGACAAGGCCGACCCCGACCGCGATCAGCCGCTTCGGCCCCGGCACTTCGCCCAGAAGCGGCCCCGCCAGCAGCGTCAGCAGCAGCGGTTCCACAAAGAAGATCGCGATGGCGGTCGCGATCGGCATCACGGCGAAGGCAGTGATGAGACCGAAAAGGGTCGTTGCCATCAAAAGGCCCGACAGCGCCACCACCGGCGAGAGCATCCGCCCGCGAAACCGACCTCGAAGCAGGACTGCCACCGGCAGCAGCCACAGCACCTGCGAGGCGAGTCGCCAAAGCGCCACCTCGAGCGGCGGCATGGCGCCGGTCAGCAGCTTGGCAAAGGCATCGCCCACAGGCAGCAGCAGCATCGCCACCGCCATCGCCGCCATCCCGCCGGGGATCCCGGCGGTGCCGGGCCGGTCGGGCCGGGCGGATCGGTCCTTTTGGCGGGTCATCCTTGGCCCTTCGGCTGTTGGGGGCGGTGTCCGACCGGCATAGGGGCCGGGCCGCCGGGCTGTCAACCAACGGCCCGGGCGCGGTGCCGTCAGAACACCGCGTGCTCGCCCAGATCGACGCGTTCCTCGCCGCGCAGCAGCCGGTCGTAGTAGTCGAACAGCGTCTCGGTCCCGTAGGAGGGGGTTGCCCCGGCATCGTAGCGCCCGGTTGCAGGGTCGAGGACCAGCATCGACTCGGTCGCGTAGTATCGCCCGATCCGCGCGAACTCTGCCTTGTCGCGCATCCGGGGCGAGATGTGGCCCAGTACGCCCAGCCCGCCGATGATCGCATCCATCATCGCCACCGGAACCGCCCGGAACCTGGCCTCGCGCCCCAGCGCCCGGAACAGGTATTCGCCCTGCTCGCGCGGGGTGATCGCCGGGCCCGGCCCGCCGATCGGCAGGATGCGGTTCCTCAGCGCCGGATCGTCCAGGCAGTCGGCCATGTAGCGGCCCAGATCGGCGTCGCTGATCGGCTTGCAGGCCGTCAGCCGCCCGTCGCCGAAGATCAGGAACGGCTTGCCCTGCCGGACCCGTTCGACCTGGCCCGAAAGCGACTTGAAGAACGCCGTCGGCCGCACGATGGAATAGTCCAGCCCCGAGGCGGCCAGTTCCTCCTCGAAGGCCAGCTTGGCCTGCTGGAAGGCCAGCAGCGGCCTTTGCACGCAGATCGCGGACAGCAGGACCACCTGGCCCACCCCCGCCTTGCGTGCCGCGGCCAGCGCATTGGAATGGGCCTTGTGGTCGATCGCCCAGGCGTCCCGCGGTGCCCCCGTGCGCGAGGCGAGGCAGGATACCAGCGCATCGAACCGCTCGCCCCGGAACCCGTCGCGGGCCAGCGAGGCCGGGTCGGTCACGTCTCCCTGCCGCAGATCCGCCCCCGGCGGCAGGCCCCTGTCCCGCGCGCCCTTGCTGTCCGGGCGGACGAAACAGACGACCTCGTGCCCGCGTTCGAGCAGGGCTGTCACCGTTGCCCGGCCGATGGTGCCGGTGGCCCCCAGCAGGAATACGCGGCGGGGCGCGGGCGAGGGGCGGGCGGCGGGCGGGACGGGGGTGGTCATGGGGGTGGTCCTTGCCGGGGCTGGGCGGGTCGGCGCCACTTTAGTCAAGCCGTGCGCGATGCTGAAGGGGGCATCGCCCCGGCCGCGACCCCGATGCTGCCCGGCGCGGTTCGGGTTTGACAGTCCGCCCGCGAACGGGGTCTGATGCGGCCGTGCGAAAATGCGGGGCGGGGCTGTGACAGGGGCGAATTTCGATCTGACGGGGCGGGTGGCGCTGGTCACCGGGGCAAGCCGGGGGATCGGCCGCGCGCTGGCCGAGGGGCTGGCCGCGCACGGGGCCGACATCCTTGCCGTGGGCCGCGACGAGGTCACGCTCGACCCGGTCTGCGAGGCGGTCGCGGCGCAGGGCCGGACCGCGATCCCGCTGGCCGCCGACGTGTCGGATATTGCTGCTATAGACGAACTTTTCAAACGTATTCAAAGTCTTGGAATGTCTCCCGACATCCTGGTGAACAATGCCGGAATCGAGGAGGTCTGCCCCTCTGCCGAGGTGATGCCCGATCTGTGGGACAGGATCGTCGACACCAACCTGAAGGGCGCGTTCTTTGTGGCCCAGGGGTTCGCCCGGCCGCTGCTGGCCGCCGGGCGGGGAGGCAGCATCGTCAACCTTGGTTCGCTGACCTCGGCGGTGGGGGTGCCGACGGCGGCGCCCTATACTGCGTCGAAAAGCGGGCTTATGGGAATGACGCGGGCGCTGTCATCCGAATGGGCGGGGGCGGGGATACGGGTCAACGCGCTGGGGCCGGGCTATTTCCGGACCGAGCTGACCGAGGTGTTCTACCGGGACGAGGACTGGCAGAAGGCCATGCTGGGCAAGATCCCGATGCGCCGGTTCGGCCGGCTGGAGGACCTGGTGGGCGCCACCGTTTTTCTTGCTTCGGACGCGGCGGCCTATGTCACCGGGCAGATCCTTTACGTCGATGGCGGCTATCTGGCGTCGATCTGAACTCCACGGAATTTTCCGGCCATCCCGTCCGGTCGCAGCCGAAGGGTCAACTTGACACTTCCCGCGCGCCCGACCAGCATCCGGGCACGCGCGGGGGTGGGTCGGTGGACACGGGTTCCAGTAAACGGATGGTCGAAATCGCAGGCGTCTCGAAGCTGTTCGGGACGGTCGCCGCGGTGTCGGACGCCACGCTGCACGTGGACCGGGGCGATTTCCTGACCGTGGTCGGCCCCTCGGGGTGCGGCAAGACCACGCTGTTGCGGATGATCGCGGGGTTCGAACACCCGGACGCGGGCGAGATCCGGATCGGCGGGCGGCGGGTCGACGCGGTGCCGCCCTACCGGCGGTCCATCGGCATGGTGTTCCAGAAGCTGGCGCTGTTTCCGCACATGACGGCGGCCGAGAACGTGGCCTATCCGCTGAAGATGAGACGGTTCGCTCCGGCGAAGATCCCGGGGCTGGTGGACGAGTATCTTGGCCTTGTGCGGCTGGGCGATTTCAAGGACCGCCGCCCGCATGAACTGTCGGGCGGCCAGCAGCAGCGGGTGGCGATCGCCCGCGCGCTGGTCTTCAGCCCGGACCTGTTGCTGCTGGACGAACCCTTGTCGGCGCTGGACCGCAAGTTGCGCGAGGACATGCAGCTGGAATTCCGCCGTATTCAGCAGGAACTTGGCGTGACCACGATCAACGTCACCCATGACCAGCGCGAGGCGCTGGTGATGTCGGACCGGATCGTGGTGATGGAGGGCGGCGTGATCCAGCAGGCCGACGACCCGGTATCGCTGTATCGCCAGCCCGGAACGCCCTTCGTCGCGCGGTTCATCGGGGTGACCTCGATGTTCCCGGGCCGGGTGACCAAAGAGACAGGCGAGGCGGTGACGGTGGCGGCGGGCGAGGCCACGCTGACCGCCCGCGGCGGCGGCGCGGTGCTGGGCGCCGGTGCGGCGGTCGAATGCGCGATCCGCGCCGAGCAGATCGCCATCGGCCCGCGGGACGGCGCGCCCCGGTTCGAGAACGCGGTGGACGGCATCGTGCGCCAGCGCATCTTCGAGGGCGAGCGGATGGTCTATGCGGTCGAGGTGCCGGGGCTGGGCGGCGCGGTGCTGAACGTGTTCGACCACGATCCGGTCAGCCATTCGGTTTACGACGAGACCCAGCCGGTGCGGCTGGAATGGGCGGCGCGCGACCTGATCGCCTTTCCGGCGGGGCCCGCCCCTGCCGTGACCACGGAAAACAAACCAACGGGGAGCCTTACGACATGACGATCACCGATTTCGCCGGGCGGCGGACATTCCTGAAACTGGGCGCGGCGGGGGCCGGCGCGCTGGCCATGCCGGGCATCCTGCGGGCGCAGGACAAGCCGTCCGAGATCATCGTGCGGGCCTGGGGCGGCGCCTGGGGCGACGCGCTGAAGGAAGGCGTGGCCGACCCGTTCACCGCCGCGACCGGCATCCCCGTGCGGCTGGATTTCACCGAGGATAACGAGATCAAGCCCAAGATCTGGGCCGCGGTCGACCAGGGGCGCATCCCGCCCATTCACGTCAACTGGGACACCACCACCAACGCCACGATTTCCGCGCTGCGCGGCGTGACGGTCGACCTCAGCGACCTGTCCAACCTCGACGGGCTGCTGCCGCTGGCCAAGCCCACGGGGCTGGACGGCTATCCGCTGGTGAACACCTATGCCTATGTCTATGTCTGCGCCTACCGGCCCGAAGCCTTCCCCGACGGGGCGCCCGACAGCTGGACGGTCATGCTGGACCCGAAATTCAAGGGGCGGGTGGCGCTTTACGATGACGGGATCGGCTTCAACCCGATCGCGGTGATCGCGGGCGGCGGCACGTTCGAGGATATCCCCGGCAACATGGAGCCGGGCTATGAATTCTACCGCAAGCTCAAGGAGAACGCGCCGCTTCTGGGCGAGGATGCCGATTTCACCACCTGGTTCCAGAATGGCGAGATCGACCTGGCCTGCACGATTTCCGTGAACGCGCGCGCCGCGCGGCAAAGCGGGATCGACGTGGAATGGACCGTGCCGAAAGAGGGCTGCAAGGTCGATACCGACGGGTTGTGGGTGCCCAGGGGCCTGCCTGCGAACGAGGAGCACTGGGCCAGGGAGTTCGTCAACTTCGCCCTGTCGCGCGAGGCGCAGGAGAAGTGGTGTTCGCTGCTGGGCCTGCCGCCCGTCTATCCGGGGATCGCGCCGCCCGCGGACCTGGTGGGCGATCCGTCCTATCCGACGAAGCCGGAAGATTTCGCGCGTCTCGTCTCGGTGCCCTCGCCGGTGCTGGTGGAAAACCAGCCGATCTGGTTTGCGAAGTTCAACGAGATCTTCCAAGGCTGAGCCCCGTGCGGCGGGGCCTGACCGGCCCCGCCCAACCCCCGCGAGTCGCGCATGAAATACCCCCTGTCCTGGCGCCTGCTCGACGGGCTGGAGGCCGCCGCGGCGGTGCTATGGCCCGCGCGGCTGCGGCGCCTGACGGCGTGGGGCTTGCTGGCGCCCGCGCTGGTGCTGGTCGGCGTGCTGGTGATCGGGCTGGGCTACATGCTGGAATACAGCCTGCACGAGCTGGACCTGGCCACCTACCGGCTGACAGAGGCCTATAGCCTGACGAATTACCAGACGATCCTGGACCGGCCCGTCTATGCCCGCGTCCTGGGCCGGACGCTGCTGGGTGCGGTGCTGGTGACGGCGATCGCGGTCGCGCTGGCTTTTCCCTATGCCTATGCGCTGGTGCGCACGCGGTCGGCGGCGCTGCGCAAGGCGCTGCTGGTGGCGCTGTTCCTGCCGTTCTTCATCGGGCAGGTGGTGCGGGCCTATGGCTGGCTGATCGTGCTGGGGCGCGAGGGGCTGGTGAATTCGGCGCTGGCGGGGATGGGGCTGCCGACCGTCGATCTGCTGTTCACCTATCCGGCGGTGATCTTCGGGCTGGTGCAATACATGCTGCCGTTTGCGATCCTGCTGCTGGTCCCCGCACTGGCCGCGATCCCCGAGGACATGGAACTGGCGTCCGAAAGCCTGGGGGCACGCTGGATCTCGACCTTTCGCCACGTGGTGATCCCGATGGCGAAACCGGGGCTGATCGGGGCCTCGGTCGTGGTGTTCACGCTGACGCTGACCGATTTCGCGATGCCCGAGATTTTGGGCGGCGGCACGTCGGATTTCATCGCCTCGGCGATCTATGACAGTTTCTTCCAGATCTCGAACCCCGGGCTGGGCGCGGCGCTGTCGATGGTGCTGGTAACGTTGGGCAGCCTGATCGTGGCGGGGGTGTTCCTGGTGGCGGGCACCGGCACGCTGGGGGTGAGGGGCGCGAAATGAGGGGGAGCCTGGGCAAGCGGCTGGTGATCTGGGGGCTGGTGTGGGTGAGTCTCGTCACCCTCAGCCTACCCACGCTGATCGTGATCGGGGCGTCGTTCACCGCCGGAGAGATCATCCGCTTTCCGCCCGAGGGCTTTTCGCTCAGGTGGTATGGCGAGCTCTGGCAGCTCGACTCGTTTCGCGCGGCGCTGGCGCGGACCTTCCAGGTCTCGCTGATCTGCACGGCGGTCAGCCTGCCGGTCGGCACGCTGGCCGCCATCGCCACGGTGCGCTACCGGATCCGGTTCCGCAACGCCGTGCAGGTCTATCTGCTGTTGCCCTTCACCATTCCGCTGGTGGTCTCGGGGCTGTCGATGATGATCCTCTTCGGGGAAATCCGCATCCTCGGCCAGCTCTGGCCGGTCGGCGTCGCGCTCTGCATCATCAACCTGCCCTTCATGATCTGGTCGGTCGCGGCATCGGTGAACGCCATCGACCCCGAGATCGAGAACGCGGCGATGAATTGCGGCGCGCCGCCGCTGCAGACCTTCCTGACCGTCACGCTGCCCGCGGTGATGCCCGGCGTCATCACGGGGGGCCTCCTGATGTTCATCCTTGCCTTCAACGAGTTCCTCGTCAGCCTGTTTTTGACCGACAGCCGCACGGTGACGCTGCCCGTGCAGATCTACAACTCGATCCGGTCGGTGATCACGCCCGACCTCGCCGCGGTGTCGGTCCTCTACATCGCCATTGCGCTCATCGCCGTGGTCCTGCTGGACCGGCTGGTGGGGCTGGAAATCTTCCTGCGCTCGAAATGACCCCGGAGTCGCCCATGTCGCCCAAGATCACCTTTCACGACCTCGCCACGCTGGATGCGGACGCCCGCGCGGGCCTGCTGAAACGGACCGAGGGCGACCTTGGCCCGGTGATGGAAAAGGCCCGCCCCATCATCGAGGCGGTGCGGGTCGAGGGCGACGCGGCGCTGGCGCGGTTCGCGCAGGACTTCGACCGGGCGCCGGTGACGGCGGACGCCATCGCGGCGACCCGCGCCGATTTCGACGCGGCCTTCGACGCGGTGGACCGCGACATGATCGAGGTTCTGGAATTCTGTTCGGACAACGTGCGGCGGTTTCATGCCGCGCAGATGCCCGAGGAGATGTGGTGGAAGGAAATGCACCCGGGCGTCTTTGCCGGCGAAAAGGTGGTGCCGATCGACAGCGTCGCCTGCTACGTGCCGCGCGGCAAGGGGTCGTTCCCGTCGGTGGTGATGATGACGACGATCCCGGCGGTGGTGGCGGGCGTTGGCCGGCCCTTCATCGTCACGCCGCCGGGGCCGGACGGCAAGGTGGATGCGGCCACGCTGGTCGCCGCGCGCATCGCGGGGGTGGAAGAGGTTTACAAATGCGGCGGCGCGCAAGCGGTGGCGGCGGTGGCCTATGGCACCGAAACCGTGCCGCGCGCGCCCAAGATCGTGGGGCCGGGCAGCCCCTGGGTGGTGGCGGCCAAGCGCCTGCTGGCGGACCGGCTGGACCCGGGCACGCCGGCGGGGCCGAGCGAGGCGATCATCCTGGCGGACGGCACCGCGAACGGGCGGGTTGCCGCGCTGGACCTGTTGATCGAGTCCGAGCACGGGCCGGACAGTTCCGCCTGGCTGGTGACCGACAGCCGCGCCGTGGCCGACGCGGCCATCGCCGCGATCCCCGGCTACTGGGCCGAGATGGGCACGGAACGCGTGGGCTATTCGCAGGCGGTTCTGTGCGGGCCGCGGGGCGGCGTGGTGCTGGCCCCCGACATGGGCGCGGCCAGCGATTTCGTGAACGACTACGCGCCGGAACACCTGCAGATTCACGCCGAGGTGCCGCATGATTACCTGGGCGCGATCCGCAACGCGGGCGAGATCCTGCTGGGCGCGCATACGCCGATCTGCATCGGGAATTTCACGCTGGGGCCGAACGCGGTGCTGCCGACCAACATGGCCGCGCTGACCCGCTCGCCGCTGGGGGTGCACGATTACCTCAAGACCATTGGCCTCGGCTACGTGACGCGCAAGGGCTATGACCTGCTGGCGCCCAAGGCCAGGCGCTTCGCCGAATACGAGGGGTTCGACGCGCATGCGAACGCCGTGTCGGCGATGCGCGACACGGCGTTCGGCAACGCGGGCTAGGACCGCGCGCGTTCCGCCTTGCGTTCCAGGCGGCGGGCGTGCAGCACCGGTTCGGTATAGCCCGAGGGCTGCACCCGGCCCTTGAACACCAGGTCGCAGGCGGCCTGGAAGGCGATGCCGTCGAAGCCCGGCGCCATCGGCACATAGGCCGGGTCGTCCGCGTTCTGGCGGTCGACCACCTCGGCCATCCGGCGCATCACCGCCATCACCTCCTGCGCGTCGATCACGTCATGGTGCAGCCAGTTGGCGATGTGCTGGGCCGAGATGCGGCAGGTGGCGCGGTCCTCCATCAGGCCCACATCGTTGATGTCGGGCACCTTGGAACAGCCCACGCCGGCGTCGATCCAGCGCACCACGTAGCCGAGGATGCCTTGCGCGTTGTTCTCGACCTCGCGGATGATCTGGGTGCTGGACCACTTGCGGAAGGCCGCCAGCGGGATGTCGAGAAGGCCGTCGACATGGGCGCGCCGGCCGCCCGCCCTGAGCTGTTTCTGCACCGCCAGCACGTCGACCTGGTGGTAGTGCAGCGCGTGCAGGGTGGCGGCGGTGGGCGACGGCACCCAGGCGCAGGTGGCGCCGGCCTTGGGGTGTTCGATCTTGGTCGACAGCATCGCCGCCATCCGGTCGGGCATCGCCCACATGCCCTTGCCGATCTGGGCGCGGCCCGACAGGCCGCATTCCAGCCCGATATCGACGTTCAGGTTTTCATAGGCGGTGATCCAGGACTTGCGCTTGATGAAGTCCTTGCGGCTGAAGGGGCCGGCCTCCATCGAGGTGTGGATCTCGTCGCCGGTGCGGTCGAGGAACCCGGTATTGATGAAGGCGACGCGGTGTTTCGCCGCCCGGATGCATTCCTTGAGGTTGACCGAGGTGCGGCGTTCCTCGTCCATGATGCCGAGTTTCACGGTGTGGCGGGGCAGGCCGAGGATGGCCTCCACCCGGGTGAAGGTGTCGTCGGCAAAGGCCACCTCGTCGGGGCCGTGCATCTTGGGTTTGACGACGTAGATCGAGCCCGCGGGGGAATTGCGCGGGCCGTCGGTCTTTTGCAGGTCGTGCAGCGCGATCAGCGTGGTGATGGCGGCGTCCATCAGGCCCTCGAACACCTCTTGGCCTTCGGCATCGAGGATCGCGGGATTGGTCATCAGGTGGCCCACGTTGCGCACCAGCATCAGCGCGCGGCCCTTGACGGTGAAGGGGCTGCCGTCGGGGGAGGTATAGGCAAGGTCGGGGTTGAGGGTGCGGGTGACCGTCTCGCCGCCCTTGTCGAACTCGGTGGTCAGGTCGCCCTCCATCAGGCCCAGCCAGTTGGCATAGGCCGCGACCTTGTCGGGGGCGTCGACGCAGGCCACCGAATCCTCGCAATCCATGATCGCCGAGACCGCCGATTCCAGCCGCACGGCGGCCAGCCCCGCCTGGTCGCGGGCGCCGACCGGGTGGGTGCGGTCGAAGACCAGTTCCACGTGGAGCCCGTTGTTGCGCAGGAGCACCGCGTCAGGCGCGCGGGGATGGCCGCGGAAGCCGGCGAATTTCTCCGGCTGTTCCAGCGGGTTGTCGTCGACCAGCAGCGCGCCGCCCCTGACGTGATAGCGCCGCGCGTCGGCGTGGCTGGTGCCCTGGACCGGGAACGCCTCGTCCAGGAACACGCGCGCGCGGGCCACGACGCGGGCGCCGCGGCCGCGATCATAGCCGCCCGCGGGCGGCGGGCCGCCCATCGCGTCGGTGCCGTAAAGCGCGTCATACAGGCTGCCCCAGCGGGCGTTCGCGGCGTTGAGCGCGTAGCGCGCATTGGTGATCGGCACCACCAGCTGCGGGCCGGGGACGGTGGCGATCTCGGGGTCCACGTTGGCGGTGTCGATCTCGAACGGCTCGCCTTCGGGGCGCAGATAGCCGATCTCGGCCAGGAACGCCTTGTAGGCCTCGTGGTCGTGGGGCCGGTCGCGGTTGGCGATGTGCCAGGCGTCGATCTGCGACTGCATCTGATCGCGGACCGCCAGAAGGTCCCGGTTCCGGGGGGTGAGGTCGCGGACGAGCCCGGCGAGGCCGTCCCAGAAGGTGCGGGCGTCGATCCCGGTGCCGGGCAGGGCCCTGTCCTCGATGAAGGCGGCCAGCACGTCCGCCACCTTGAGCCCTGCCTTGTCCACGTAAACGCCGCCGTTCGACATGCTCGACTCCATCGTTCCCTGATCCGGCCTTGTCAGAGCAATTCTAGACCCGCTTTGCAAGGGCATGCATCCGGCAGCGGGCAGAGCGGCCCGCGCGCGCGATCCTGCCGCAAATGCCGCCGCCGCCGGGCCCGGCTGCCCGAAGGGCGGTCACGCGGGGCGCTTTCCCGCCGCCGTCGCGCGTCGGTTGTGGTGCCAGGGCCGCATCATCCGCTATGTGAGGGATATGGATATCGTCGTTCTGACCACCATCGCGGCCTTCCTGTTCCTGTTGATCGGGGCGGCCGAGCCGTTGGCCGCGCGGGCGCGCCTGCCCTACAGCGTGATCCTTGCCGCGCTTGGGGTTCTGATCGGGGCCGGGGCGCTGTTCTTTCTGCGCACGGACCTGACCGACGCGCTGAATCCGGTGGCCGAGGCGATCCTGGGGCTGCCGATCCGGTCGAACGTGTTCCTCTACGTCTTCCTGCCGACGCTGCTGTTCCAGGTGACCCTGGGGATGAACCTGCGGCGGATGCTGGACGACTGGGTGCCGATCCTTGTGCTGGCGGTGGTCGCGGTGGTGGTCGCGACGCTTTCGGTCGGCTATGCGCTGGCCGCGGCAAGCGCGCTGCCGATCGCGGCCTGCCTGCTGGTGGGGGCGATCGTGTCGACGACCGATCCGTCGGCGGTGGTGGGCATCTTCCGCTCGATCTCGGCGCCGCGAAGGCTGGCGCGGATCATCGAGGGCGAAAGCCTGTTGAACGACGCTGCCGCCATCGCGCTGTTCGGCCTCTTCATGGGGTTTGTCATGCTGGGCATGCCGGATCCGCGGCTGGGCGATGCGCTGGCGCGGTTCCCGCTGCTGATCGCGGGGGGCGTTGCAGCCGGCTGGCTGGCGGCGCGGGTAGCGGTCTGGATAATGGCGCTGTTCGGGCGCTTCGAACTGGCGCAGATCTCGGTGTCGGTCGCGCTGCCCTACCTGGCCTATATCGGCGCGGAACAGAGCATCGGCGCCTCGGGCGTGATCGCGGTGGTCGCCGCGGGGCTGACGCTGAACCTGACGGGGCCGGGGCGGTTGCCGCCGGCGGCCTGGGCCAACCTGCGCGAGGTCTGGGACCTGCTGGCGCACTGGGCCGGTGCGCTGATCTTCATCCTGGCCGCGCTGTTGATCCCGCGGCTGCTGGAAGAGGTGCAGGCCGGCGATTTCGCGCTGATCGGCGTGGTGATCCTGGCCGCGCTGGCCGCGCGGGTGGTGATCCTGTTCGGGCTGTTGCCGCTGTTGTCGCTGCTGCGGCTGTCGCCGGTGGTGGAACGGCCCTACCGGGTCGCGATCCTGTGGGGCGGGCTGCGGGGGGCGGTGACGCTGGCGCTGGCGCTGGCGGTGACCGAGAGTTTCCGGGTGCCGGTCGAGGTCAAGCGGGTGGTCGGCATCCTGGCCACGGGGTTCACGCTGTTCACGCTGATCGTGCAGGGCACGACGCTGCGCTGGGTGATCGCGCGGCTGGGGCTGGACCGGCTGTCGCCGATCAACCAGGCGCTGTCCAACCAGGTGATCGCGGTGGCGTTGCAGACCGTGCGCGAGGACGTGGCAAGGACCACCGAAAATTACGAACTGACCCATGACATCGTCCGGTCCGAGGCCAAGCGGTTCGGCGAGCGGCTGGATGCCGCCGTCAAGGCGGCCGAGGAAAATGCCGAGATCCTGGATCGCGACCGGATCACGCTGGGCTTGATCGCGCTGGCCGGTGCCGAGCGCGACGCGATCCTTGCCCGCATCCGCGACCGCACGATGTCGTCGAATCTGGCCGAACAGATCCTGTCGAATGCCGACCGGCTTATCGAGGGGGCGCGTTCGGGCGGACGGACGGGCTATCAGCGTGCGGCGCGCACCAGCGTGGGCTATGGGCGCACCTTCCGGGCGGCGGTGATGCTGCACAACCGGCTGCGCCTGTCGCGGCCGCTGGCCCGGATGAGCGCGGACCGGTTCGAGATCCTGCTGTCGCAGCGGCTGATCCTGCGCGACCTCGGGGGCTTTATCGACGGCCGGATCCGCCGCATCCATGGCCGCCGGGTGGCCGAGCTGTTGCAGGAATTGCTGTCGCGCCGGATCGAGGCGGTCGAGACCGCGCTGGAGGCTCTGCGCCTGCAATATCCGGGCTATGCCGAGGAACTGGAACGCCGCTTCATCCGCCGCACCGCGCTGCGGCTGGAGGAACGCGAATACGACGCGATGCGCGAGGACGGGCTGATCGGCGCGGAGCTGCACACCGCGCTGATGCAGGACATCGCGCAGCGCCGCGCCGCCTGCGAAGAACGGCCTCGGCTGGACCTGGCGGTGGAAAAGGCCGAACTGGTACGCGGTTTCCCCCTGTTCGCCGGGATCGACGCCGAGGCGCAAAAGCGCCTGAGCCGGGCGCTGGTGACGCGCTATGCGAATGCGGGCGAGATCGTGATCCGCAAGGATTCGCTGCCGCGCAGCGTGTTCTTCATCGCCTCGGGCGCGGTCGAACTGGACAGCGCGGGGCAAAGCTGGCGCCTGGGCCGGGGCGAGATGTTCGGGCAGATGGCGATCCTGCTGCAAAAGCCGCGCCGCGCCGAGATAAGGGCCATCGCGCCCTCGACGCTGCTGGTGCTGGACGAGGCGCGGTTCCGGCGGCTGCTGAAGCGCAGCCCCACCCTGCAGGCGGCGGTGCGCGACAGCGCCCGCAAACGCGGCATCGACCCCGAGGCCCTGCTGCTGGAGGGGCAGGAAGCGGCCTGAGCGGTTGCGGACCGTGCCGGTTTCCCGCTTGCCGCGCGCGCAGCGTGCGCTAGGGTTGCGCCGCCCGAGGCGCCGGGCGACTCTGCCCGTGTATGGGCGGCAGCCCCCCAGACCTGCGGAAGGACCGATGGAAAGCTTTCTGATCCAGGCCACGCTGTATCTCGGGGCGATCGTGCTGGCGGTGCCGATCGCCTCGCGGCTGGGGCTCGGCTCGGTGCTGGGCTATCTCCTGATCGGGATCGCGCTGGGCCCCGTGCTGGGCATTGTCGGGGCCGAGATGGACGGCCTGCGCCATGTCGCCGAGATCGGCGTGGTGATGATGCTGTTCCTGATCGGGCTGGAGCTTGAGCCCCGCGCGCTGTGGGCGATGCGCGACCGGCTGGTGGGCATGGGGGGATTGCAGATCCTCATCACCGTGTCGCTGGTCACGGCTGCGGCGATCGTCTTTGGCCAGACCTGGCAGGCGGCGCTGGCGATGGGGATGATCTTTTCGCTGTCCTCGACTGCGATCGTCTTGCAGACCCTGACCGAGAAGAAGCTGATGAACACGCCCGGCGGGCGCAGCGCGTTTTCGGTGCTGCTGATGCAGGACATCGCGGTGATCCCGATGCTGGCGCTGATGCCGTTTCTCGCGCTGGGCGGGGGCGGGCATGGCGGCGCGGGCGACGAGGCCGGGCACCACGGCGCGATGAGCCTGATCGCGGGGCTGCCCGCCTGGGGCGTGACGCTGGTCACGCTGGGGGCGGTCGCGGGCACGGTGCTGGCCGGGCACACCCTGGTGCGGCCGCTGTTCCGCTATGTCCAGGCGGCGCGGCTGCGCGAACTGAATACCGCGATGGCGCTGGTGATCGTGGCGGGGATCGCCTCGCTGATGCTGATGGTGGGGCTGTCGCCCGCGCTGGGGACGTTCCTGGCCGGCGTGGTGCTGGCGAATTCGGAATTCCGGCACGAGCTGGAAAGCTCGATCGAGCCGTTCAAGGGCCTGTTCCTGGGCATGTTCTTCATCACCGTCGGCGCGGGGATGAATTTCGCGATCTTCCTCGAGGCGCCGGTGCTGCTGCCGGTCTATGTGGTCGGCCTTGTCGCGATCAAGGTGGCGGTGCTGTCGGTGATCGCCCGCGCCTTCAAGCTGGACCGCGACAACCGCTGGCTGTTCACCCTGGGGCTGGCGCAGGCGGGCGAGTTCGGCTTCGTTCTGACCGCCTTTGCCGCCTCGCAGCGGATCCTGCCGGAAGACGTGGCCAACATGTCGAACCTGGTGATTGCGCTGTCGATGCTGATCACGCCCGCGCTGTTCATTCTGCAGGAATTGCTGGTGCGCTGGTCCAGGGCCCATGGCGAAAGCCCCGCGCATGACCGGATCGACGAGCAGCACCCGGTGATCATCGCGGGCATGGGCCGGTTCGGGCTGACGGTGCACCGGATGGTGACGATGACCGGCGCCAAGACCACGGTGATGGATCACGACCTGAAGGCGGTGCAGCGGCTGCGCCGGATGGGGTTCAAGGCCTATTACGGCGACCCCACGCGGCCCGAGTTGCTGGGTTCGACCGGAATCGAGACGGCCGAGGTTCTGGTGGCCTGTCTGGGCGATCCCGAGGCGAACACCAAGCTGGTGGCCTATGCCCGCCGCATCCGGCCCGACCTGCACATCATCGCGCGGGCCCGCGACCGGGTGCATGTCTTCGAACTGTATCGCGCGGGCGCCAATGACGTGGTGCGGGAACTGTTCGACAGTGCGCTGCGTGCGGGCCGATACGCGATGGAGCAGACCGGGCTGACGCCGTTCGAGGCCGAGGCCGCCGAGAAGACATTTTTCGAGTTCGACCGCGCGGCGCTGCGCGACCTTGCCACGGTATGGAAGCCCGGCGTGCCGATCGAACAGAACGAAGAGTACATGGCGCTGAGCAAGGTGCTGAACGCCGAGCTTGAGAACGCCTTTGCCCAGGCGCCGCTGGGCGAGGCCTCGCCGCGCAGCCATACCGAGCCGATCTCGCCAACCGAGATCATCGCAAGCGCCGAAGACACCCCCGAGAAATAGCCGCGCCGCGATCCGCCCTTCCGGGCGCGCGGGGCGCCCGGCAAGGCTTTGTTCACCGGCGTCGCGTAGGCCTCGGCCATGGAGATCCTGTTCTCGCATCTGAACTTCCCGGCGCAGTTCGGGGCCTTCGGCGCCTATCTCGCGCGGCAGGGCTGGTCGGTCACCTTCGTGACCGAGCGCGAGGGGGTAACGCCGCCCTCCGGGTGCCGGGTGCTCCGCATGACGCCGCATCGCGCGCCGACCGAGGGTGTCCACCGCTTTGCCCGGCCGCTGGAAGGCGCGATGATCAACGGGCAGGCCTTTGCCAATGCCGCGCTGGCGGCGCAGCGCAAGGGGCTGTCGCCGGATATCGTGGTCGCCCATTCCGGCTGGGGCGCGGGCACCTTTGCCAAGGCGGTCTGGCCGCGGGTGAAATATGTCAGCTATGTCGAATGGTACTACCGCCACCCGCCGGTGGACGCGGTCGGCGCCGTGCCGGGGGGCAACGACCCCGACGGCCGGGCGCTGGCGCTGGCCCGGAACGCGCCCACGCTGATGGACCTGGCCGAGGCCGATCTGGTGCTTTGCCCGACGCGGTTCCAGGCTGACCAGTTTCCCGGCTGGATGCGTGACCGGATCACGGTGCTGCACGACGGGGTCGATACCGACTTCTTCACACCGGACCCCGGGGCGCGGCCCGACGTGCCGGGCGTCGCCTTGCCCGACGACGCCGAGATCGTCAGCTATGCCACCCGCGGCATGGAACCCACCCGGGGTTTTCCGGAATTCATGCGCGCGGTCGCCGTGCTGCAGGCGCGCCGGCCAAGGCTGCACGTGGTGATCGGCGGGCAGGACCGGGTCGCCTATGGCGCGCAGCCCACGGACGGCAAGGGCTGGAAGGCACGCATGCTGGACGAGCTCGACCTCGACGAGACGCGGTTGCACTGGCCGGGCCTGCTGCCGCGGCGGCCCTGGCGGACGCTGTTGCAGGCGACGCATGTGCATGTCTACCTGACGGTGCCCTTCGTGCTGTCCTGGTCGATGATCGAGGCGATGGCGGCGGGCGCGCCGCTGGTGGTTTCGGACTGTGCCCCGGTGCGCGAGGCGGTCGTGCCCGGCATCTCGGCCGAAATGGTCGACCACCGCGACCCCGAGGCGCTGGCCTCGGCGATCGCGCGGCTTCTGGACGACCGCGCGCGGGCGGCGCGGCTGGGGCAGGGCGCGCGCGCGGCCGCCGCGCGGCTGTTCGCGGCGTCCTCGATCTATCCGGCGAAGGCGCGGCTACTCGGCGACCTGGTGCGCTGACGGCCCCCTACCATCCGGCCAGATCGCGGATCGTGGGCGGCAGTTCGGCGAACCGTGCAAAGCGTCTGGCGGTGGGTCCATAGCTGCGGTCGGGTGCGGTGTGGAACATCGCGGGAAAAAGGCGGGCAAGTTCGTCAAGGGGGCCGCGATCGAGGGCGGCCAGCGCCCAGGGGCCGGGATAGAAGCTCTCGGAGGGGGTGCCGTTGGCGTAGACGATCTGGTGCTGTCCGAACATCAGGTGGATGTATGTGACGCTGCGGCATCCTTTCGCCACCCGCGCCTTGCCGCCGCTCATCCGGGCCAGGTGGATCGCGCGCACCAGCGTCTCGCCGCCGCCCGCCCGCGGCACCACGACGCCATGCTGGGGCGAGACGACCAGCGGTGACTGGCCGCCAAGAAGCCCGGGCGCCAGGATCACCGGACGCAGCCGCGGGTTAAGCGCAAGCTGGGCCGGGCCAAGCCGGCGCTCTGCGATCCAGACGATCCGCTGCGGGCCGCCGTCGCGGGTGGTCACCATGTGCCCGGGGCGCAGCACCTCGATCGGTACCTCGCCGCCTGGCGTGCGGATCAGGGTGCCGGCGGTAAAGCAGACGACGGCAGTGTTTTCCTCGGTGTAGAAGCTGCTGTCGGCGGTGGCGCCGGTCAGGGTCAGGCTGCCCGTCCCGAACTGGGCGTTGTCGGAATAATCGACCGCCCGGCCCTTGGCATCCACGGTGTTCGACTGGTTCAGGAGGCCGTCATCGGCCTGGTCGGCATAGATCTGCTGGAGGTTGTCGTAGAAGGCCGAAAGGTCGATGAAATCGTTGTTGGAGGCGTCGCCATCGGAAAGCGTGCCCGAATTGCCGGTGTTGAAATCGGCGATCGTGTCGGTGCCGTCGCCCGCGGCATAGACGAAGCTGTCATCGCCAGATCCGCCCGCCAGGCTGTCGCTGCCACCTCCCCCCGCCAGCGTGTCCTGCCCCGAGCCGCCCGACAGCGTGTCCGCGCCGATGCCGCCGGAAAGCGAGTCGTTCCCCGACCCGCCCAGCAGCGTGTCGTCGCCGAGGCGGCCGTCGGCGGTGACCGCGGCCAGCGACAGAGTCGCGTCGACGCGGTCGGCCTGCTCGGTCAGCGACAACCGCTCGATCTCGTGGAAGGTGGCGGTGTCGATCCCGTCGGTGAAGGTACCGGTCTCGCTGCCGGAATAGGTGACCGTCACCGCGCGGTCGACGTAGTCGAAGAAGTAGAAGTTCAATGCGTCGGAGTCGGTTCCGCCCTCGCCGCCATGGATGGTGTCGCTGCCGAATTCGGTGTCGACATTGATGGTGTCGGCCCCGTCGTCGCCATAGATCATGTCCAGATCGCCACGGCCCGCCCACAGGACGTCGTCACCGGCGCCGCCATGGACCGTGTCGGTGCCGAAGCCGTCATAGATGGTGTCGTTGCCCGCGCCGCCATCGACCAGATCGTTCCCGAAACTGGCGCTGATGCTGTCATTCCCGTCGCCGCCGGACAGCGTGTCATCGCCGTAATCCGCGGTGATCGTGTCGTTGCCGTCCCCACCGGAGATGCTGTCGGCCCCGCTGCCCGAGAAGATCCGGTCGTTTCCGGCACCGGCATCGACATCTATGCCGATTGTGTCTGCGGTTCCGCTCAGCGTGTCTGCAAAATCGCTGAGGATCAGCCGCTCGATCCCCGAGAAGGTCAGCATATCGGTGCCGTCGGTGATCCGTCCGGCCTCGACCCCGGTATAGCTGACGCTGACCGGGCCGCCCAGCGCCGACAGGTCGATGAGGTCGTCGTCGATGCCGGTCTCGCCACCCGTGATCTGGTCCGCTCCGAAACCGTCCTCGATCAGGATCGTGTCAGAGTCCGCGCCGCCGAGGATGGTGTCGGCGCCGGTGCCGCCGGCAAGCAGGTCGTTGCCCGTGGCCCCCTCGACATAGTCGTTCCCGGCGCCGCCGAGGACCGTGTCGTCGCCGCCGTCGCCGCCGAGATCGTCGTTGCCGATGCCGCCGTCGATGCTGTCATTCCCGAGATCGGCGTAGATCTCGTCGTTGCCCTCCTCGCCGAAGATCGTGTCGTTGCCGCGCCCGGCCCAGATCGTGTCATCGCCCGCGCCCGCCAGAACCGTCTGGCCGCTCAGGTCCGCGCCGGAGGTCAGGAAATCGGCGCTGCCGGTAAGGATGAACCCTTCGATCTGGGAAAAGGTGGCGGTATCGGTGCCGTCGGTGATGATCCCGGCCTCGTTGCCGAAATAGTCGACCGTCACCCGCCCGCCGAGCAGCGACAGGTCCACGATATCGGAATCGGTGCCGCCCTCGCCCCCGGTGATCGTGTCGGCGCCGAACCCGTCGTCTAGGATCACGGTATCCGCCCCGTCCCCGCCAAGGAGGTTGTCCGCCGCAGTCGTGCCAACCAGAGAATCGCCGCCCTGGCTCCCGATGACCGTCTGGAAGAAGGACAGCAGCGTCGCCCCGCCAAGCGTCGCATCCGGGCTGCCGATATATCCGGCGTCGCCGACGACAAAGCTGGTAGTGCCATCGCTGAGGGTGATCGTGTTCAGCCCGGGGTCGAACTGCACCGAGAAATCCGACGGCAGCAACGAGAAGTCGAGCGTGTGGCCCGGCCCGGATTCCGCGATGCCGGCCCAGAATGCGCTGGAATTCCACGTGTTGAGCGTGACGGCATAGGTGGTCATGCGGGATCTCCCGCGCACCGCCGTCCGTTGGCCGGGTCCTGGCCGGTACCGGTCGGTCCTGCCCTGGCGGTCGCACGGCAGCGCAGCGCGCGGCCCCGTTGGTCGGCGCGTCGCCCGCCCGGGGGCTGGGGCCTGCCGGCGCAAAGGCCGGGGCCGGGCTTGTGTCCAACGTCCATGCGGGCTCTGTCGGCCAGGGAAGCGGCGCCCGGAGCTTGCCGGGACAGAATGAATATGGCCTTAACGGCGGCGCCCGAGATGGCGCGGGGCAGGCAATCCCGTGACGCCGGTCCGTTCCGGTGCCCCTGCGTCGTCGGCATGCGGGGATGACAAGGCCCTTTTCCTGCGAATTGAAAGTTGATAGAAAGAGTCGGGTAACGGGCCGGTCCTTTGTGGTTGGCCCGTCCGGAAAACACCAGGCCCCAGCCCTTATGCCCGGTCCCCTGCGTGAATGTGACAGAGGTCGGGATGACTCCATCCGGTTCCATGCTGCTGCATCCGCGAACGGGCTGCCCCCGATCTTCGCAACAATGCACGGCCCGGAAGGGCGGGTGCGGCCGGCATGGGCGGGACAAACGGAACAAGGACAGGAGGTCGAGAATGACGCGGAACGAAACCGGATGCGGGCGCATCGGATGGGTGGGCGGTACAGTGGGGCGGAACGCGATCCGGAGGGGCGGGCGATGAGCATGGTCGCGTCGATCCGCGAGAACACCGCCGCGCCGGTGCATGACGCGCGCATCCTGACCGGGGGCGGGACGACCGCGGTGATCGTGCTGGATGGCAGCGCCTACACCCTGCGCATCACCCGCGCAGGCAAGCTGATCCTGACGAAATGAGCGCGCTTTCCCGAACCCGCGGCGCGGCTCCCGTTGCCCTGCTGGACGAGTTGCCACCGGTCGAGCGGGCGGCGGTGCGATGCCTGCGGGGCTGGACCGGCGGGACGGCGGCGCGGGTTCGGATGCGGCGCAACTTTGCCCGGGTCTTCGGCGCCGCCGCCGACGTGCAGCAAGAGGCGCTGGACGTGCTGATGGATCTGGTGCTGGGGGCGGCGCGGCGGCCGCTGGCGCGGAACGCCCCGGATCATCCCGAGGTCGGCGGTGACGAGAACGCCTTTGCCCAGATGGTGGCGGCCGCGGTCGGCGGCGAGCGCGACGAGGCGCTGGTGTTCGCGCTGGCGCTGATGGGCCCCGAGGCCGCGTTCGAGGCGGTGATCGTCGCCGAGCGGCTGGGCCTTGCGCTGCTGGGGCTGCTGCGCGCCCGCCCCGGCGCGCCGCTGGCGCGGCATCTGAACTGACCGGCGGCCCGCGCGCGGCCCAAGGCGCTTGGTCCGGGCTTCGGACTCGGGTTAGACTTGTCCTCTGGAAGAACGGGGTGGCGCGTCATGGGCGTCGGCGCCGGCCCACAGGGAGGACAAGGCCCATGTGCCAGATCTTTGCGGGTCAGGATCCGCGCCGCTATGAATGTACCACCAGGCGGCTGCGCCTGAATGGTCAGAGCACCAGCATCAGGCTGGAAAACAGCTTCTGGGCGATCCTGGACGAGATCGCCACGACCGAGGGGGTGACCACGCCCGCCTTCCTGTCGAAGCTGCATGCCGAGGTTCTGGAACTGCATGGTGAGCCGGTGAACTTCACCTCGCTCTTGCGCTGCGCCTGCCTGGTCTTCATCGAAACCGGGCGCCGGGGCGGGGTGGCCATGGCCGCCGAATAGCGCGCCCCGGCGGGGGTAGTAGATCGCTACTACCCGGGGGCCTGCCCGTCCGGTCTATGATTCCTTCCGATCCCGCAACGACAGGCAGGAGGAAGGCTTGGCCAAGGCGATCCACAGCATGATCCGCGTGCTCGACGAGGCGCGCTCGGTGGCGTTCTACGAAAAGGCGTTCGGGTTGAGGGTCGCGGACCGGCTCGACTTTCCCGAATTCACGCTTGTCTACATGTCGAACCCGGAATCCGAGTTCGAGGTCGAGCTGACCGTGAACAAGGGCCGGACCGAGCCCTATGACCTGGGCAACGGCTATGGCCATCTGGCGGTGTCGGTCGACGACCTGGACGCGGAACATGCCCGCTTCGAGGCTGTGGGGCTGAACCCGCGCAAGCTGGTCGCCTTTGCCCCGGCGGGCGAGGTGATCGCGCGGTTCTTTTTCGTCGCGGACCCGGACGGCTACCAGATCGAGGTGTTGGAGCGCGGAGGACGGTTCAAGTAACGCATTTCCGGGCGGTTGGGAGGCCGCCTGTCATTTCGAGGGAGGAGAAACAATGACAACCACCGCAGACGTCCGGGGGATGACCCGGCGCCAGCTCTTGTCGCGAGCCACCGCGGCGGGGGCATCCTTCGTCGTGGGGGCGGGCTTCATCGCCGCGCCCGACGCGGCCTGGGCCTATGAAACCACGCATATCAAGCCCGAAGCCTTCGCCACGCTGGTGCAGATGGCGCGCGATATCTACCCCCACGACCGCATCCCCGACGAGAACTACGTGCTCGCGGTCAAGGGCTATGACACGCCCGAGGCCGCGCCCGCGATCGAGGCCGGCATCGCCGCGCTGGATGCCGCGGCGCATGGCAAGGGCTTTCCCGGCTATCTCGGCACCGGGTGGGAGCGGGACCGCGTGGATATCCTGCGCGGCATGGAGGAAAGCGGGTTCTTCCAGATGATCCGCGGCGGGCTGGTGACCGGGCTTTACAACCAGAAAGCGGTCTGGCCGATCTTCGGCTACGAGGGCGAGAGCTATAGCCAGGGCGGTTATCTGGAACGCGGCTTCGACGATATCAGCTGGCTGTAAGGCCATAGGGAGGAAAGAACTATGGCTGCACCTTTTGATCTGACCGACGACAGCGTGGTCGTCATCATCGGCACCGGCGCGGGCGGGGGCGTGCTTGCGAACGAACTGGCCCAGAAGGGCGTGAGCGTCGTGGCGCTGGAGGCGGGCGGACGGTACCTGCCCGAGGATTACGTCAACGACGAGTGGGAAAGCTTCGGGCAACTGGCCTGGGTGGACCCGCGCACGACAAGCGGCGACTGGCGCGTGGCGAAGGACTTTTCCGGCCTGCCCGCCTGGATCGTCAAGGCGGTGGGGGGCACCACGACGCACTGGGCGGGGGCCTCGCTGCGGTTCCAGGACCATGAATGGAAGGCCGCGACGACCTATGGGCCGGTGCAGGGGGCGAACCTGCTGGACTGGCCGATCGACGCCGCCGAGATGGCGCCCTGGTACGACAAGGCCGAGGCCAAGCTGGGCGTGACGCGCACCGGCGGGCGCGAGGGGCTGCCGGGCAACAACAATTACAAGGTGTTCGAGGCGGGCGCCAAGGCGCTGGGCTACACCGAGGTCCATACCGGCCGGATGGCGATCAACTCGGCCGAGTATGACGGGCGCACCTTCTGCCACCAGACCGGGTTCTGTTTCCAGGGCTGCAAATGGGGGGCCAAGTGGTCCTCGGCCTATACCGACATCCCGCGGGGCGAGGCGACCGGTAACCTGGAGGTGCGGGAACGGTGCCACGCGGCGCGCATCCTGCATGACGACAGCGGCAAGGTCACCGGCGTCGAGTATTTCGACGCGGACGGAAACCTGCAGATGCAGGCCGCGCGGGTGGTCTGCGTGGCGGGCAACTCGTTCGAAAGCCCGCGGCTGTTGCTGAACTCGGCCTCGTCGATGTTCCCCGATGGGCTGGCGAATTCCTCGGGGCAGGTGGGGCGCAACTACATGCGGCACATGACGGGGTCGGTCTACGCGACCTTCGACAAGCCGGTCAGGATGTGGCGCGGCACCACCATGGCGGGGATCATCCAGGACGAGGCGCGGCACGATCCAAGCCGCGGCTTCGTCGGCGGCTATGAACTGGAGACGCTGGCGCTGGGCATTCCGTTCATGGCGGCCTTCCTCGATCCCGGCGCCTGGGGGCGCGAGTTCACCAGTGCGCTCGATGCCTATGAGAACATGGCGGGCATGTGGATCGTCGGCGAGGACATGCCGCAGGAGACCAACCGGGTAACGCTGAACCACGCCGTCAAGGACCAGTTCGGCCTGCCGGTGGCGAACGTCCATTTCAGCGACCACCCCAACGACATCGCGATGCGCAACCACGCCTACAGGCAGGGCGTCGCGGTCTACGAGGCGGTGGGGGCGACCCGCACCTTCCCCACGCCGCCCTACCCCAGCACGCACAACCTGGGCACCAACCGGATGAGCGAGAAGGCGCGCGACGGGGTGGTGAACCGGTGGGGGCAGACCCACGACGTGCCGAACCTGTTCGTCTCGGACGGCTCGCAATTCACCACGGGGGCGGCCGAGAACCCGACGCTGACCATCGTGGCGCTGGCGATCCGGCAGGCCGACCACATCGCCCGCGAGATGTCCGCGCAGACCCTCTGAGCGACGGACGGTCAGATCCCGCGCGCGGCGCCCGGAAACCGGGCGCCGCGCGTTTTCTTTCGGGGCGGGACTGTCGTTGCGGTGGTCCGTCCGGGCGAAGATAGTTTATATTGACTAATCATTTGTGGGATTCCGGGGGCGGCTGCTTGACAATCGGGGCGTGGGCTGCAACCCTTGCTGCAATGAAAAAAGTTGTTTTCATAACCGGAGCCGGAGCGATCTGGCGCGGTCACGGTCTGTCTGGATCGGAAAATCCCTTCGTCACATGAAGCAGATGGCGCCCGCTGCGGCGCCCGCGACCGGGCCGAAGGGTCGGGCCTTTCCGGCCCGTGCGACAGCAACCAGAGGAGACACAACATGACCCATATCCACCGCCTGATGGCGACCGCCGCGCTCGGTCTTGCGCTGAGCGCCCCGACCGCCGGCGCCGAGACTTGGCGCTATGCCTTCGAAGAAGCGTTGGACGAGGTGCAGGGCATCTTCGCGCAGAAGTTCAAGGAAGAGGTCGAGGCCAATTCCGACCACGAGATCCAGCTGTTTCCTTATGGCACGCTGGGCGAATCCGCCGACACCATGGAACAGGCGCAGGCCGGCATCCTGCAATTCGTCGACCAGAGCCCGGGTTTCACCGGGTCGCTGATCCCTGAGGCGCAGGTGTTCTTCGTTCCCTACCTGCTGCCGACCGACACCGAGACGCTGGCCAGCTTCTTCCGGAACTCGGAGGCGATCAACGGCATGTTCCCCGAACTGTACGCCGAGCAGGGGCTGGAACTGCTGACGATGTTCCCCGAGGGCGAGGTGGCGATCACCACAAAGGAACCCTTCGCCAGCCCCGACGAACTGGACGAGGTCAAGGTGCGGACCATGACCAACCCGCTGCTGGTCGAAAGCTACAAGGCGTTCGGCGCGACGCCCACGCCGCTGCCCTGGGGCGAGGTCTACGGCGCGTTGCAGACCAACATCATCCAGGGCCAGGAAAACCCGATGTTCTTCATCGAGTCGACCAAGATGTACGAGGTGACCGACCACGTCACGATGATCGGGCACAACAACTTCACCACCGCGGTGATGGCCAACAAGGACTTCTATGACGGGCTGCCCGAAGAGGATCGGCAGGTGATCGAAAACGCCATCGACGTGGCCTTCGATCATATCATCGAGTACCAGAAGGGGCTGCACGAGACCTCGATCGAGAAGATCAAGGAGGCCAAGCCTTCGATGACCTTCACCACGCTGACCGAGGAGCAGCGCGCGCCCTTCCGGGAGGCCGCGCAGGAGGTCGAGGCGCGGTTCATCGAGATGACGGGCGAGGGCGGCCAGGCGATCCTCGACCAGATGAAGAAGGACCTTGCCGAGGCGCAGGAGGCATCCTCGAGCTGACGGCCTGGCCCCGGCCGGAGAGTGCATCGGCGGGCGCGCCATGGCGGCGTGCCCGCGCCTTCGAGCCCTTCTGAGGACCACCGCATTGTCGGACATCCCTTCTTCGTCGCAAACCCAGTCCCAGACCGATACCACATCGACGGATGACGCGGTCGAAACGGCCTATGTCTCGACCCTGCCGGGGGTTCTGGGCACGCTGGACGTCGGGATCGCGCGGCTGGAGTCCGTGCTGTTGGCGGGTGGTGTGCTGCTCATGGCGGTCAACACCATCGCCAACGTGGTCGGGCGCTATGTCTTTCAAAGCTCGCTGTTCTTCTCGGAAGAACTGAATCGCATCCTGATCATCGTCATCACCTTTGCCGGTATTTCCTATGCCGCGCGGCAGGGTCGGCACATCCGCATGTCGGCGATCTACGACGCGCTGCCCGGCCGCGCGCGCAAGGGGCTGATGATCGTGATCGCGCTGGTGACCGCCGGGTTCATGTTCCTTCTGTGCTGGTATTCGGCGCAATACCTGCTGACCCAGGCCGGGCGCGGGCGGGTCCTGCCTGCGTTGCAGATCCCGGTCTGGACGACGCTGATCATCGTGCCCGTGGGCTTCTTCATGACCGGGCTGCAATACCTGCTGACCGCCATCAAGAACATCATATCCAGGGATATCTACCTGTCCACCGTGGTCCTCGAGGGCTACGAGGAAGATGAGATGGAGGTCTGAGCCATGGGGGTCACGATCTTTTCCATCATGCTCGTCCTGCTTCTGCTCGGCTTTCCGATGATGATCCCGCTGATCGTGGGGGCCTTCGTGGGCTTCGTCACGCTGTTCGGCGGGCTTGGCCAACTGGAAACCATGATCCAGCAGATGATGGCGGGGATAAGGCCCGCCTCGCTGATCGCGGTGCCGATGTTCATCTTCGCCGCCGACATCATGACGCGCGGCCAGTCGGCGGGGCGGCTGATCGACATGGTGATGGCCTTTGTCGGCCATTTGCGGGGTGGGCTGGCGATTTCCACCGCCGCGGCCTGCACCATGTTCGGGGCGGTGTCGGGCTCGACCCAGGCCACCGTGGTCGCCATCGGCGGGCCGCTGCGGCCCCGGATGCAGAAGGCGGGCTATGGCGACAGTTTCATTCTGGCGCTGATCGTGAACGCCTCCGACATCGCCTTCCTGATCCCGCCCTCGATCGGGATGATCATCTACGGCGTGGTGTCGAACACCTCGATCGCCGAGCTTTTCATCGCGGGGATCGGGCCCGGGCTGCTGATCCTGGTGCTGTTCTCGATCTATGCCTGGATCTACGCGGCGCGGACCGGCGTGCCGACCGAGGACAAGGCAGACTGGGGCCTGCGCCTGCGCGCGGTGCGGGCCGCGCTCTGGCCGCTGGGGTTTCCGGCGATCATCATCGGTGGGATCTACGGCGGCATCTTCAGCCCGACCGAGGCGGCGGCGGCCTGCGTGCTGTATGCGCTGATCATCGAGATGGTGGTCTTTCGTGAACTGGATGTCGCGGGCGTCTACCGCACCGCGAAGTCCACCGGCCTGATCACCGCGGTGGTCTTCATTCTGGTGGCGGCGGGGGCGGCGTTTTCCTGGGTGATCTCGTTCGCCCAGATCCCGCAGGCGATCCTGTCGGGGGTGGGCATCGACGAGATGGGGCAGATCGGGGTTCTGTTCGTCATCTCGATCGCCTTCTTCATCGGCTGCATGTTCGTGGACCCCATCGTGGTGATCCTGATCCTGGTGCCGATCTTCGCGCCGGTGGTGAGTTCGGTGGGGCTTGACCCGGTTCTGGTGGGCACGCTGATCACGCTGCAGGTGGCGATCGGGTCGGCCACGCCGCCCTTCGGCTGCGATATCTTCACGGCCATCGCGGTGTTCAAGCGGCCCTATTGGGAGGTGATCCGCGGCACGCCGCCCTTCATCGTGATCCTGCTGGGGGTGTCGGTGCTGCTGATCTTCTTCCCTCAGATCGCGCTGTTCCTGCGTGACCTCGCCTTTGCCGACTGACGCCGCGACGAAAGGAGGACAGATGTTCACGTCGATCCTGGTGCCGTTCGATGGATCCCGGGGCGCCGAGCGGGCGCTGGGCAAGGCCATCGACCTGGCCCGGCTGTGCGGGGCCAGGCTGGAAATCCTGACGGTCTATCGCCACCATTCGATGCTTGAGGCGTCGCTCTCGATGGTGCGCAAGGAGGAACCCGGCAACCTGGACGACGTGATGCGCGGGCACGCGCGCGAGGTGGCCGAGTATGCCAAGGCGATCTGCGTGAAGGAGGGGCTGGAGAGCGTGCGCGCCTTCGTCAAGTCCGGGCCCGCGGCGCGGACCATCATCCGCTTTGCCAAGGAACACGGCCACGACGTGATCGTGATCGGCAGCCGGGGGCTGGGCTCGATCGAGAACTACCTTCTGGGCAGCGTCTCGCACAAGGTGACGGGGCTGGCCGATTGCCCGGTGCTGGTGGTCTAGGGCTGGTCCACGGGCAGCACGGTGGTGGCCTTGATCTCCTCCATCGACAGAAGGGCGGTGACGTTGAAGATGCGCACATCCGAGATCAGCGCCTGGTAGAACGTGTCATAGGCCGCGGCATCGGCCACGCGAACCTTGAGGATATAGTCGATCTCGCCCGCCAGCCTGTGCGCCTCCAGCACCTCGGGGCGGTTGCGGATCGCGTTGAGGAACCGGCGCTGCCACTCGGCCTCGTGTTCCGAGGTGCGGATCAGCACGAAAAAGCAGGTGCCGCGGTTCAGCGCCCCGGGGTCCACGATCACCGTCTGCTGGCGGATCACTCCCGCCTCGCGCATCTTGCGGATGCGGTTCCACACGGGCGTCTTGGACGAGCCGACCTTGCGGGCGATCTCGTCCAGCGACTGCCCGGCATCGGCCTGCAATTCACCCAGGATGCGTCGGTCGAGCGCGTCGAGCGCCGGTCCTTCGTCAGTTCGTGCCATCGCTCACTCCCGTCCGTTCCGGGGCCACATTCGGAACGATATCCTCTGGATGCAAGGGCAAAGCGCGTCCCGGTGGGACGGCGTTCGCGGTCTTGACCTCGGCCGGGCCCGGTGGACAAGGTGGCGCGGTCAGGCACAGGGGGCGGGCATGGGCAGAGCGGCGTGGGAATTCTGGATCGACCGGGGCGGCACCTTCACCGACATCGTGGCGCGCGCCCCGGACGGGCGGCTGGCGACCCACAAGCTTTTGTCCGAGAACCCCGAACGCTACCGCGACGCGGCCGTGCAGGGCATCCGCGAGGTGCTGGGGCTGGAGGCGGACGATCCGTTGCCCGAGGGCGCGATCCGGGCGGTCAAGATGGGCACGACGGTCGCCACCAATGCGCTGCTTGAGCGCACGGGCGAGCGGGTTCTGCTGCTGATCACCGAAGGGTTCCGCGATCTCCTGCGGATCGGCTATCAGACCCGGCCGCGGCTGTTCGACCTTGAAATCAAGCGGCCCGAGCTGCTGTACGAGGACGTGGCCGAGGTGGCCGAGCGGCTGGATGCCGAAGGCAACGTCCTGATTCCGCTGGACGAGGACGCGGCGCGGGCGGCGCTCAGGGCGGCGCACGCGCGTGGCATCCGGGCGGTCGCCATCGCATTGATGCACGCCTATCTGAACGGCGCGCATGAGGCGCGGCTGGCCGAGATCGCGGCCGAGGAAGGGTTCACGCAAGTTTCGGCCAGCCACCGCGTCTCGCGCCTCATCAAGCTGGTGGGGCGGGGCGATACGACCGTGGTCGACGCCTACCTCTCGCCGATCCTGCGCCGCTATGTCGACCAGGTGGCGGGCGCGCTGGACGTGGGCGCGGGGGGGTGCGAGCGGCTGTTGTTCATGCAGTCGAACGGGGGGCTGACCGATGCCGCGCTGTTCCAGGGCAAGGACGCGATCCTGTCAGGGCCCGCGGGCGGGATCGTCGGCATGGTCAAGACCGCCGAGGCCGCGGGCTTCGACCGGCTGATCGGGTTCGACATGGGCGGCACGTCGACCGATGTCAGCCACTATGCCGGGGAATACGAGCGCAGCTTCGAAACCGAGGTGGCGGGCGTGCGGATGCGTGCGCCGATGATGGACATCCACACGGTGGCAGCGGGCGGCGGGTCGATCTGCAAGTTCGATTCCGGCCGCTTCCAGGTGGGGCCGGAAAGCGCGGGCGCCGATCCGGGCCCGGCCTGTTACCGGCGCGGCGGGCCGCTGACGGTGACGGACTGCAACGTGATGCTGGGCAAGCTGAACCCCGACCATTTCCCGGCGGTGTTCGGGCCGGAGGGCGACCAGCCGCTGGACGTTGAAGCGGTGCGCAAGGGGTTCGCCGCGCTGGCTGAGGAGGTCGCCGCCGAGACCGGCGAGGCGCCGCGCAGCCCCGAAGAGGTGGCCGAGGGCTTCCTCAAGATCGCGGTCGACAACATGGCCAACGCGATCAAGAAGATCAGCGTGCAGCGCGGCCATGACGTGACCGGCTATACGCTGCAGTGCTTCGGGGGCGCGGGCGGGCAGCATGCCTGTCTTGTCGCCGACGCGCTGGGGATGAAGCGGGTGTTCCTGCACCCCTTCGCGGGCGTGCTGTCGGCCTATGGCATGGGACTGGCCGAGATCCGGGCGATGGAGGAATGCCAGCTGGACGCGCCGCTGGCCGATATCGCGGGGGCCGAGGCCGCGCTGGACGGGTTGCGGCGGAAGGCCGTGGCCGAGGTGGCGGGGCAGGGCGTGCCCGAGGACGCGATCCGCTGCGTGGCGCGCGCCCATCTGCGCTATGAAGGCTCGCACCAGACGCTGGAGGTGCCCTTCGGCACGCCCGAGCAGATTCAGGCGGCGTTCGAGGAGACGCACCTGGCGCGGTTCGGCTTCACCTCGCCGGAACGCGCGCTGTTCTTCGACATGCTGGACGTCGAGGCGATCGGCGAGACCGGCGAGGCACCCGCCGCGATGGCGCCTGAGGCCGCGGCGCAGGTCAAGGCCCGCGTGCCGGTCTACCTTGAGGGCGAGGCGGTCGAGGTGCCGCTGTATGACCGGGCGACGCTGGGCGCGGGCGCGCGGATCGACGGCCCCGCGATCATCACCGAACCCACCGGCACCAACATGGTGGAACCGGGCTGGGCGGCCCAAGTGGACGAGCGCGGCAACCTGATCCTTAGCCGCGTCAAAGCCAAGGCCCGCCCCCGCGCGCTGGGCACCGAGGCGGACCCGGTGCTGCTGGAAGTCATGTCGAACCTGTTCATGTCGGTGGCCGACCAGATGGGCGCGACGCTGGCCAATACCTCGTGGTCGGTCAACATCAAGGAACGGCTGGATTTTTCCTGCGCCATCTTCGATGCGGCGGGCGACCTGGTGGCCAACGCGCCCCATGTGCCGGTGCATCTCGGGTCCATGTCCGATTCCATCAAGACGGTGATGCGCGAGAATACCGGCGCGATCCGGCCCGGCGACGCCTTCATGCTGAACTCGCCCTACAATGGCGGCACGCACCTGCCCGACGTGACGGTGGTCACGCCCGTGTTTGTCGGTGACGAGGTGCTGTTCTGGCTGGGCTCGCGCGGGCACCATGCCGATATCGGCGGGCGCACGCCGGGGTCTTCGCCGCCCGACTCCAGCCATATCGAGGAAGAAGGCGTGCTGATCGATAATGTGCGCCTGGTCGACCGGGGGCGGCTGCTGGAGGCGGAGGCCGAGGCCGTGCTGCGTTCGGGCCGCTATCCCTGCCGCAACGTCGCGCACAACATGGCCGATCTCAAGGCGCAGGTGGCCGCGAACGAGACCGGGCGGCGCGAGCTGTTGAAAGTGGTGGAACAGTACGGCCGCGACGTGGTGGTGGCCTATACCGCCCATGTGCAGGACAATGCCGAGGAAAGCGTGCGCCGGGTGATCGGGCGGCTGTCCGATGGCAGCTTCACCTACCCGATGGACCACGGCGCGGTCATCAAGGTGGCGGTGCGCGTGGACCGCGCGGCGCGAGAGGCGGCGATCGACTTCACCGGCACGTCGGCCCAGCATGCCGGCAATTACAACGCGCCCTTCGCGGTCTGCCGGGCGGTGGTTCTGTATGTCTTCCGCACGATGGTCGGGGCGGACATTCCGCTGAACGAGGGCTGCCTGAAGCCTTTGAAGATCATCGCGCCCGAGGGCTCGATGCTGAACCCGGCCTATCCGGCGGCGGTGATCGCGGGCAACACCGAGGTCAGCCAGGCGGCCTGCAACGCCCTCTATGGCGCGCTGGGGGTGATCGCGGGCAGCCAGGCGACGATGAACAATTTCGTCTGGGGCAACGACCGCTTTCAGAACTATGAAACGATCGCGGGTGGCACCGGGGCGGGTCCCGGGTTCAACGGCTGCGACGCGGTGCAAAGCCACATGACCAACACGCGGATGACCGACCCGGAAGTGCTGGAAAAACGCTTCCCCGTGCGGCTGGAGGCGTTCGGCATCCGGGCCGGGTCCGGTGGCGCGGGGCGCTGGCATGGCGGCAACGGGGTGATCCGGCGGCTGCGGTTCCTGGACGACGTGACGGTGACGACGCTGTGTTCGCATCGGGAAATCCCGCCTTTCGGCGTCGATGGCGGGGCGCCGGGCGCGGTGGGCGAGAACTGGACGGAATGGCCCGACGGCCGGCGGGAACGGCTGAAGGGCAATGACGAGATCGCGCTGCCCGCGGGCGCGTTGTTTGAGCTGCGCACGCCGGGCGGCGGGGGCTGGGGCACGCGCTAGCCCGGCGTGCTGCCCCCGATGGCCGCGGTCACGCTGTCGGCGGCGCGGCGCACCTCCTGGCCCATGCGCGTGGCCTCGGACAGGGTCATGCGAAAGGCCGGGCCCGACACCGACAGCCCCGCGACCGGTTCGCCATGGGCGTTGAAGATGGGGGCGGCGACGCAGCGCATGCCCTCGGCGCGTTCCTGGTCGTCGATGGCGAAGCCGCGCTCGCGGGTGCGGGCCAGATCGCGGGCGAGGCTGGCCTCGGACGTGATCGAGAGCGAGGTGAAGCCGTTCAGCCCCTTCTCGGCCACGATCCGCGCGACCCGCGCCTCGGGGTAGTAGGCCAGCAGCGCCTTGCCGATGCCCGAGACATGCATCGGGCTGCGGGTGCCGGGGGGGAAGAAGGCGCGGATTGCCTCGTGGGTTTCGACCTGGGTCAGGAACAGCACCTCGTCGCGGTTCTCGATGCCCAGATTGGCGGTCTCGCCGGTGGCGCGCATCAGCGCCTGCATCGCGCCCCGCGAGCGTTCGGCGACATTGGCCCGGCGCAGGAAGCCCGAGCCGATGCGGAACGCCCCCGCGCCCACATGCCAGCGCTGGGCGCCCTCCTCGAACTCGACGATCTCGTGGCCCTGGAGCGTGACCAGCACGCGGTAGACGGTGGCCGCACTTTGCCCCGAGCGGTCGGCCAGTTCGGTCAGCGTCAGCCCGTTTGTCTTGGCCAGCGCCCTGAGCAGCGCCATCGCCCGGTCGAGCGACTGGATCGTGTTCTGCTCGGTCTTGTCGTGAAAGGCGCGGGGGCGGCCGCGGGGCCTGGCCTGGGTCATGCGAGTCGGGTCCTCCGTCGGCGTTGCAGCAAAATGAAATATTTTTTCATTTAATGAAAGCCGAAAAGCGGTGCGATTTCAGGGGTGTTACTGGTTTTTTCATCCAGCGCATGATTTTTTCAAAAAAATTGCGCCGCACCCCGCCGCCGCGGTATCCCCATGGCGCGACACGAAAAGGATGAACCCATGTCCAGCCAGAACCCCGTCTTCATTCCCGGCCCGACCAACATCCCGGAATCGATCCGCCGGGCCTGCGACATCCCCACGATGGACCACCGCTCGGCCGCGTTCCCGCCGCTGTTCGAGCGCGCCAAGACCGGCGTGCGGAAGGTGCTGAAGATGGACGAGGGCGAGGTGATCCTGTTCCCGGCCTCGGGCACGGGCGGCTGGGAGGCCGCAATCACCAACACGCTGAGCCCCGGTGGCAAGGTGCTGGCCGCCCAGCACGGCATGTTCTCGCTGAAATGGATCGACCTGTGCCAGCGGCATGGGCTGGATGTCGAGGTCGTGAAATGCCCCTGGGGCGAGGGCGCGCCGGTGGACCGTTTCGCCGAGATCCTGGCCGCCGACACGGGCCACGAGATCAAGGCGGTGCTGGTCACCCATAACGAGACCGCGACGGGCGTCGTTTCGGACGTGGCGGCGGTGCGTGCGGCGCTGGACGCGGTGAACCACCCGGCGCTGTTGATGGTCGACGGGGTCAGTTCCATCGCCTCGATGGACTTTCGCATGACCGAATGGGGCGTCGACCTGGCGGTGACCGGTTCGCAGAAGGGGTTCATGCTGCCGGTGGGCCTGGCGGTCGTCGGTGTCAGCCCCAAGGCGCTGGCCGCGATGGAAGGTGCGAAACTGTCGCGCTGTTTCTTCGATTTCCGCGACATGCTGAAGCTGGGTACGCCCTACACCCCCGCCGTCGGCCTGATCAACGGGCTGGGCGCGTCCTGCGACATGCTGCTGGCCGAGGGGCTGGACAACGTGTTCGCCCGCCACCGCCGGATCGCCGAGGGCGTGCGCGCCGCCGTCGCCGCCTGGGGGCTGCGGCCTTGCGCGGTCTCGCCCGCGCTCTACTCTGATACGGTGACGGCGATCGTTCTGCCCGAGGGCGTGGATGGCAACGCCCTGGTTCGCCACGCGGCCGATGCCTATCACGTCGCGTATGGCGCGGGGCTGGGCGAGGTCGCGGGCAAGGTGTTTCGGATCGGCCACCTGGGCATGCTGACCGACGTGATGGCGCTTTTGGGGATCGCCACGGCCGAGATGGCGATGGCCGACATGGGCGTGCCGGTCACGCTGGGCAGTGGGGTCGCCGCGGCGCAGGACTATTACCGGACGAACAAGGCCGCCCCGGTGCAGGCGGCGGCGTGAGGGTGCGATGAAAGACGACAAGCCGATGTACATCCCGACCTATGACGACGTGGTGGCCGCCCATGAGCGGATCGCCCCCTACATCCACCGCACGCCGGTCCTGACCTCGAGCTATTTCAACGAACTGACCGGGGCCGAGCTCTACTTCAAGTGCGAGAACTTCCAGAAGGCGGGCGCGTTCAAGGTGAGGGGCGCCTGCAACGCGGTATTCGGGCTGGACGACGAGACGGCGAAGAAGGGCGTGGCCACCCATTCCTCGGGCAACCATGCGCTGTCGCTGTCCTATGCCGCCGGACGGCGGGGAATCCCCTGCCACGTGGTGATGCCCCGGACCGCGCCGCAGGCCAAGAAGGACGCCGTGCGCGGCTATGGCGGGATCATCACCGAATGCGAGCCGTCCACGTCGAGCCGCGAGGCGGTGTTCGCCGAGGTGCAGGCCGCGACCGGCGCGGAATTCGTGCACCCCTATAACGACCCGCGCGTGATCGCGGGGCAGGGGACCTGTTCGCGCGAGCTGAACGAACAGGTGCCGGGGCTGGACGCGGTGATCGCGCCGATCGGCGGCGGCGGCATGGTGTCGGGGACCTGCCTGACGCTGTCGACCATCGCGCCCGATATCGAGATCTACGCCGCCGAGCCGGAACAGGCGGACGACGCTTACCGGAGTTTCAAGGCCGGTCACATCATCGCCGACGACGCGCCGAACACGGTGGCCGACGGGTTGAAGGTGCCGCTCAAGGAACTCACATGGCATTTCGTGTCGCACCACGTGACCGACATCCTTACCGCCAGCGAGGACGAGATCATCGACGCCATGAAGCTGACCTGGCAGCGGATGAAGATCGTGATGGAGGCAAGCTGCGCCGTGCCGCTGGCCACCATCCTGAAGAACCGTGAGGTCTTCGCGGGCAAGCGCGTGGGCGTCATCATCACCGGCGGCAATGTCGATCTGGACAAGCTGCCCTGGATCAAGGGCTGAACAGGGAGAACGCAGATGAAGGACGTGACCGATTTCCAGGGGCTCGAGGTGGGCTATGACATTCCCGCCGTGCCGGGCATGGACGAGGCCGACATCCAGACCCCGTGCCTGGTGCTGGACCTGGACGCGCTGGAGCGCAACATCAGGAAGATGGGCGACTGGTGCAAGGAACACGGCATGCGCCACCGGGTGCATGGCAAGATGCACAAGTCGGTGGACGTGGCGCTGTTGCAGGAGAAGCTGGGCGGGTCCTGCGGGGTCTGCTGCCAGAAGGTGAGCGAGGCCGAGGTCTTTGCCCGCGGCGGCATCAGGGACGTTCTGGTGTCGAACCAGGTGCGCGACCCGGCCAAGATCGACCGGCTGGCGCGGATCCCGAAGCTGGGCGCGCGGACCATCGTCTGCGTCGATGACGTGGCGAACGTGGCCGACCTGTCGGCGGCGGCGGTCAAGCACGGCACCCGGATCGAGTGTCTGGTCGAGATCGACTGCGGCGCCGGGCGCTGCGGCGTGACGACGACGCCGGCGGTGGTCGAGATCGCCAAGGCGATCGATGCCGCGCCGGGGCTGAAATTCGCCGGCATCCAGGCCTACCAGGGCGCGATGCAGCACATGGACCTTTACGAGGACCGCAAGGCGAAGATCGACATCGCGGTGGCGATGGTCCGGGACGCGGTCGAGGGGCTGAAGGCCGAGGGGCTGGACTGCGACATCGTCGGCGGAGGTGGCACCGGGTCTTACTACTTCGAGGGCAATTCGGGCGTCTACAACGAGCTGCAATGCGGGTCCTACGCGTTCATGGATGCCGATTACGGCCGTATCCTCGACAAGGACGGCAAGCGGATCGACCAGGGCGAGTGGGAGAACGCGCTGTTCCTGCTGACCAGCGTGATGAGCCATGCCAAGGCCGACAAGGCGATCTGCGACGCGGGGCTGAAGGCGCAGTCGGTCGATAGCGGGTTGCCCGTCATCTATGGCCGGGACGACGTGGAATACGTCAAATGCTCGGACGAGCATGGCGTGATTTCCGATCCGAAGGGCGTGCTGAAGGTGGGCGAGAAGCTGAAACTGGTGCCAGGCCATTGCGACCCGACCTGCAACGTGCACGACTGGTACGTGGGTGTCAGAGGGGGCAAGGTCGAGACGGTCTGGCCGGTCTCGGCGCGCGGCAAGGCGTATTGACCGGGGCCGCCCTTGCGGGCGGCTGCCTCCGGCGGGGATATTTGACGCCAGAAGAAGTGAGGGCGCGCGGGCGCGATCCCGGCGCCCTTTTCCATGACAAGGAGGGGCAGGCATGATCATCGTGCCGGAGAAGGAAATCGCCGGGCTGATCTCGGCCGAGGAATGTTTCGATGCGGTCGAGGCGGTGTTCGCTGCGATGGCGCGGGGGGAGGCCACCAATTTCCCGGTGATCCGCGAGGCGATCGGGCATGCGGATGCTCTGTATGGGTTCAAGTCGGGCTTCGACCGGGCGGGGCTGGTTCTGGGGCTGAAATCGGGCGGGTACTGGCCGGGCAATGCCGAGAAGGGGCTGACCAATCACCAGTCGACCGTGGTGTTGTTCGATGCCGATACCGGGCGGGCGCATGCGCTGGTCGGCGGCAACCTGTTGACGGCGCTTCGGACCGCGGCGGCGTCGGCGGTGTCGATCAAGCACCTTGCGCGCGAAGATGCGAAGGTGTTGGGCATGGTGGGTGCCGGGCACCAGTCGGCGTTCCAGATGCGCGCGGCGGTGGCGCAGCGCGATTTCGAACGGGTGGTGGGCTGGAACTATCACCCCGAGATGTTGCCGCGGCTGGCCGAGACGGCCGAGGAGCTGGGCCTGCCCTTCGAGGCGGTGTCGCTGGAGGAACTGGGCGCGCAGGCGGACGTGATCGTGACGATCACCTCGAGTTTCGAGGCGCAGCTGAAGGATGGCCATATCCGCCCTGGCACGCATCTGGCCTGCATGGGGACCGACACCAAGGGCAAGCAGGAGGTGGACCCGGCGATCCTGGCGCGCGCGCGGGTGTTCACCGACGAGGTGGCGCAGTCGGTCAGCATCGGCGAAGCGCAGCACGCCGTTGCGGCGGGGCTGATCGCTGAGGGTGACATCACCCAGATCGGCGCGGTGATCGAGGGCATGGCGCCCGGGCGAACCTCGGTCGACGCGATCACGCTGTTTGACGGAACCGGCGTGGGGCTGCAGGACCTTGCGGTGGCCTCAAGGGCGGTGGACCTTGCCAGAGCAAAGGGCGTGGCGGTCGAGATCGATTTCTGAGGCGACGACGGGGCGGCGCGGGGTCAGCCCCCCGCGCCGGTCACGCAATCAGCGATGCTGCGGGCAAGCCCGGTCAGGAGCGCAGGGTAGAGATCGGGGCCGTAGGCGAGCGTGCTGCCCGAGGGGTCGAGCGGAGCGCCGACGCGGGTGCCGGTGCCTTCGACGATGGCCGCGACATAGGCGGGATCGTGCTGCGCCTCGGGAAAGATGCAGGCGACGCCCTCGTGTCGCAACTCGTCGCGCAGCGCGTCCAGCCGGCCCGCGCCCGGATCGGCGGCGTCCCCCAGCGCGATGGCGCCGGCGACATTGACGCCGAAATGGTCGGCGAAATAGCCGTAGGCATCATGGAACACCATGATCGCGGCATCGTCCACGGGCGCGAGCAGCGCCCGGGTCTCGGCCTCGGCCGCGTCGATGGCGGCTAGCGTCGCCGCGGCGTTCGCCGCGTAGGCGGCGCCGTTCCCGGGGTCGAGCGCTGCAAGCCGGTCAGCGATCAACCGCGTCCAGACCCGCGCGTTCTCGGGGTCGAGCCAGGCATGGGGGTCGAGCCCGGTCTTGGCGTGGCCGTGGTCGTGATCGTCGGCCCCGGCATGGTCCTCTTGCCCATGTGCATGGTCTTCCTCGACATGATCGTGCGCCTCGGCGTGGTCATCCTCGTCCGCGTGCCCGTCCTTCCCGGCCGCCTCGTCGAAGTCGCGCCGGAAGGTGCCCGGGGCCTCGATCAGGATGACGCTCTCGCCCGCAAGGCCGACACCCGCGACGGCACGCTCCAGCCAGGGCGTCATCCGCGGGCCGATCCAAAGCAGAAGATCCGCCTCGGACAGGGCCTTGGCCTGCGACGGACGCAACTGGAAGTGATGCGCATCGGCCCCCTGGTCGAGCAGGATGCCCGGCGTGCCGAGATCGCCCATCACCGAGGCGGTCAGCGCATGGACGGCGGGGATATCGGTCATTACCTTGGGCGGTGCGGCCAGCGCCGGGGCTGCGGCCAGGACAAGGGCAAGGGCGGTCAGCGAACGCATGACAGGCTCCGTCGGTTCGGGGTTGCGGTTCGGCGCATAAAGAATATGTTATAAGATAACAAGTCAAGGGGAATCCCATGGACCCGGACGGCACGCTGGCCTTTGCCAGCCATGACCACGGCGCCTGCCGGACCGAGGCACTGGCGCGCGCCGAGGCGCTGGCCGAGGCACAGGGCCTGCGCCTGACCCCGGTGCGCCGCCGGACGCTGGAAATCTTGCTCGAGGCGCATCAGGCGCTGGGTGCCTATGAGGTGCTGGACCGGCTGGCCGAGGACGGGTTCGGCCGCCAGCCCCCGGTGGCCTACCGCGCCCTCGAATTCCTGGTCGAGAATGGGCTGGCGCACCGCATCCGCCGGCTGAATGCCTTTGCCGCCTGCATGCATCCGGGCGAGGTTCACATCCCCGCCTTCCTGATCTGTTCGGCTTGCAACGCGCTGGCCGAGGCGCCTGGGGCCGCGGTGGCCGAGGCGTTGCGGCAGGCCGCCGCGGGCGCCGGTTTCGAGATCGAGCGGATGAGCGTCGAGGCCGTGGGCCTTTGTCCCGCCTGCCGGCCGGACTGCGAGCCCGATCACCGGAAGGACAGGCCATGACGCTGATCGCCGCGCGCGGGCTTGGGGCCTCGTACGGGGGCGTTGTCGCGTTGCGCGACGTCGACATGCAGATCGACGCGGGCGAGATCGTCACGGTGGTCGGGCCGAACGGCTCGGGCAAGTCGACGCTGGTCCGCGCGCTGCTGGGCGTGGTCCGGCCATCCGCAGGCCGGATCACCCGCCGCGCGGGGTTGCGAATCGGCTATGTGCCGCAACGGCTGGCGGTGGACGACCGGATGCCGCTGAGCGTGGCCCGCTTCCTGTCGCTGCCCGACCGCCGCGGTCGGGGCGAGATCTCCGCCATGCTTGGCCGTGTCGGCGTGCCGGGACTGGAGGGCCGCCAACTGACGTCGCTGTCGGGCGGACAGTTCCAGCGGGTGCTGCTGGCCCGCGCGCTGCTGGCCGATCCCGAACTGCTGATCCTGGACGAGGCGACCCAGGGGCTTGACCAGCCCGGCACCGCGTCGTTCTACGAACTGATCGAGGATGTCCGGCGCGAGACCGGCGCAGGCATCCTGATGGTCAGCCACGATCTGCACGTGGTGATGGCGGCCTCGGACCGGGTGATCTGCCTGAATGGCCATATCTGCTGCCAGGGCCAGCCCCATGTGGTGACCGCGGCGCCGGAATACCGCGCGCTTTTCGGCCTTGGCACCCATGGCACCATGGCGCTTTACCAGCATGCGCATGACCACGACCACGACGCCTGCGACCACAGCCACGATCCCGACCACGAGTCCGGGCACGATCCCGACCACGGCCACGCGCATCGCGAACGCGAGGAGCCCGCCCATGCTGGATGATTTCCTGATGCGGGCCGGGCTTGCCGGGCTTGCGGTGGCGCTGGCTGCGGGGCCCCTGGGGGCCTTTGTCGTCTGGCGGCGCATGGCGTATTTCGGCGAGGCGACGGCGCATGCGGCGATCCTGGGCGTGGCGCTGGCGCTGGGTTTCCAGGTCTCGCTTTTCGCGGGCACCCTGGCGGTCGCGCTCGCGATGGCGATGACGGTCAGCGCGCTTGCCGGGCGCGGCCTCGCGATGGACACCGCGCTTGGCGTCCTCGCCCATGGCGCGCTTGCCTTCGGCCTGGTGGCGGTCTCGTTCCTGCCGGCGGTGCGGGTCGATATTTCGGCCTATCTCTTCGGCGATATCCTCGCCGTCGGCCGGGCCGAACTCGCGGTGATCTGGACGGGTGCGCTGGCGGTTCTCGCGCTCTTGCTGTGGCGCTGGAGCGCACTTCTGACCGTCACCGTCAGCGAGGATCTCGCCAAGGCGGCAGGGCTTGATCCCGCCCGCGAACGGCTTGTGCTGACGGTCGCGCTGGCCCTCGTGGTGGCGGTGGCGCTGCAGGTCGTCGGCGCGCTGCTGATCGTGGCGATGCTGATCATCCCCGCGGCCGCGGCCCGCCCGCTGAGCCGCTCGCCCGAGATGATGGCGCTGCTGGCGACCGCGCTCGGGGCACTGGCCGCGCTGGGCGGGCTCTGGGGTTCGCTCGCCTTCGATACGCCCGCGGGCCCCAGCATCGTGGTCGCCGCGACGGTGCTGTTCGCGCTCAGCCGTCTCGCTCCCCGCCGGGCCTGACCCCGCCCGTTTCTTCCTGGCCCAAATACTCCCGCCGGAGGCGCCGCGCGCGTCAGCGCGCGGCCCGGCCCAACGCCGTGCAAGCGGGGCGCAAGCCCCGCGCGGCGCGGGGCGGGAGAGCCCCCGACCGCCGCGCGCATGAAAAGGGCGGCCCGTTGCGGACCGCCCTTCCCGTAACCAGCCCCTGCCGGGTCTATTCCGGTTGGCAGATCTCGTGACGCGCGATCGCCACCGCGGTCCGTCCCACCAGAACCGCGATCACGACGACAAGCAGCGCCAGAAGCCCGCCGCCCAGCGTCTTGTGAAAGGCCGATCCGGTCGTGCCCGCATACAGGAAGGTCGCGATGGTCAGCGCGGCCAGCGGGAAGGAGAGCGCCCAGAACGACAGCGCAAAGGGAAGGCGCAGGATCTTGGGCAGTTGCGTCGCCACGATCAGCGCAAAGACATAGGCCGAGTTGATCAGGAACATCGCCAGGTGATCCAGTTCGCCATTGAGCCGCATCCACGAGATGAATCCCACTGCCGGCGGCGCGATCAGGATCACCAGGGTCGGTTGCAGGCGCGCCGGCAGCGGTTCGTGGAACATCAGCCGGTTCATCACAAGCGTCAGCAACACCACCCAGAACAACAGCCCACCCGAGAAGAACAGCCACGAGATATCGGTATAACCAAGTGGCGCCCCCGCGATCGGCACCAGGATGTTGCCGACCGCCGGAATGAAAAAGGCTGCGTTCATGTGGCCCGGCTTGAAGTCGCGATGCCCGATCCAGTCCGAGATCACCAGCAGCGACAGCACCCCCTGCAACGCCGTGCCGAAGATCCACAGCGGCCCGGCGATCGCCGGATACTCGCCCAATGTCGCGATCGACATCAGGATCAGCGAGATCGAGATCGTCGGAAAGAAGGCCAGCCGCACCGGATGGTGCCATTCCCAGGCCGCCATCCTGAAATGGGTCAGGACCTTCAGGGTGTAGAGGATGGCCACCGCCAGCAGCAGCGCCGCCGAGGCCAGCAGCACGTAGTGAGAGTAATGCACGGTCAGCCCATAGGCATTTTCCGCGGCATGCAGCGCCAGCGTCAGGCCCAGCATGCCCATCACGGTGGCGAAGAAGGTGATCGGGAAATGGGCCAGGCGGCTTTCCTGTGCCCCATGCCCGGTTTCGGCGGATGCGCTCATCGCAGCGGTGACTCCTCGGTCAGTGTCGGTTGTTCCCGGGCTGGCGCATGAACGCCTGGACCACATAGGCCAGGAATATCAGGCCACCCGCCCCCGCAACCCCGGTCAGCAGGACGACGATCACGTCGATCGGCCCCCCGATATCGGAAAAGCCGGAATTCGTGATGTTCTGCACGAACAGGATCGCGGCGATTGCCCCGATCGGCGCCGTCAGTTCGGCCCGCGCAAGATAGCGGCCCTCGATGCTGCGGTCGCGAATCAGAACAAAGATGAATGCAAGAGTAATGATTATGGCGACGGCCACCATAGTCCAGAACAGCAGGGGGCCGTACATCTCTTCGAAGACGGCGATCAAAGTTTCGAGAGTGAGGTCTTTCATCGGTCTTCCTCCTTATGCCTTGCCGCGCAGCATCGCGTTATAGGTGGCCTTCAGCGCCACCTCCTTCATCAGCCAGGAAATCCACAATTCTTCCAGCGGCGCGATGACGCCGGGGAAGGACGGGGTCAGGTTATTCTTGTAGTCGAACTCGACCAGCATGGCGCGGCCGACCCGGGTGATCATCGGGCAGGAGGTGTAGCCGTTATAGACGGCCGGGCTCAGCTTGCCCTCGATATCGGCGACCAGGTGATCCTCGGCCACCGGTACCTGCCACTTGACCGAGGCCGCGGTCTTGCCCTTGGGCACGCCTGCGATGTCGCCCACGGCGAAGACGTTGCGGTAGCGGACATGGCGCATCGTCTCCTTGTCGACCTCGGCCCAGCCCTCGTTCACCCAGGGGCCGTCCTGCCAGGGCAGGGGCGAATTGCGCACGACGTCGGGGGCCACCATGGGCGGGATCACGTTGGTGAAGTCGTAATCCATCTCGCGGTCGCCCTCGGGCGTGGCGAAGGTGAGGATCTTCTTGCCCGGGTCGATGGCTTTCAGGACGTGGTCGAAGCTGGGCTTCACGCCCCGGTCGTCGAACAGCATCCGCACCTTCTCGTTCACGATCGGGACCGAAAAGAAGCTCTTGTTATGGGCGGCGTAGTGGATTTCCACCCGGCCCCGGCTGCCCTTGCGCCGCGCATAGTCGTCGGTAAGAAAGGTGTATTTCAGCGGCGCGCCGGCACATTTCATTTCCGTGGCGGGCCGGAAGAACACCGCCTTGCCGCCCTCGTCGGTAAAGCGGTCCATCGCGCCCCAGGTGGCCGCGGCCTGTTCCGGACCGGCATAGACCGCGCCGATGCCATTGGTGCCGACAAGGGCCATGTCGAAGCCCTCGATCGCGTCCCAGTCGAGTTTCAGCCCGCTTGCGAGGATCAGGAAATCATAGGCGACGGTCTTGCCGCCCGTGGTAACGATCCGGTTGGCCTCGGGGTCGATCTCGGCTGCGGCCTCCTCGATCCATTCGACGCCCCGGGGCAGCCATTCGCCGGTGGAAGAGACCGAGTAGCTTGCCGGTTTCAGGCCCGCCGCGATCAGGGTGAACCCCGGCTGGTAGAGGTGGCGCTTGCGCCCGTCGACGATGGTGATCGTCGCGCCGTCGAGCCGTTCGACGAGCCGGCTTGCCATCGCGGTCCCGGCCGCCCCGGCGCCCAGGATCACGATGCGCGCCGAGGTCGCGACCTTCTGGGCGCGTGCGGGCGCCGCGGCGCCGGCCAGCGCCATGCCCCCCGCCGCCATCCCGAGGAATCCCCGCCGCGAGAGGGCGATACGGTCCGGGTGCTTCATGGGTCTCCTCCCAAAACATTCGCATAATTGCATGTGTATGCGCCCGTATACGCCCGAATCCGGAGCTATGTCAAAGAGTCATCTTTGGGTCGCCTTGCGAAACCGGGCCCGGGGTCGATTGCAGCACCCGGAGTTTCGCCCCGGCTGACGCCGGGGCGACCCGCGCGGGGGGCGCTGCCCCCCGCGACCCCCCGGAGTATTTCGGCCAAGAAGAAGCATGCCGGGGAATGTCTTCGCGATCGGCGCTCGGGCAGTGCCCGAGACGGGCGCGCCCCCGCCGCCGGTCAGAGGATCGGGGCCATGAGGCGGGCCACGCGCGCGCCGTTCCGCCGCAAGAGCCCCGGCGCCTCGGCGAGCCGCGTGGCATAGGCCTGGCTGCGGGTGAAATCCTCGTCCAGCATGGCCGCCACCGTCCGGGCGAAGCCGTCGTCGAAGACCAGCGCCGTCACCTCGAAGTTCAGCCGGCACGACCGGTTGTCGAGGTTCAGCGTGCCCACCGAGGCGAAGGCGTCGTCCACCACCAGCGCTTTCTGGTGCATGAACCCGTCGGTGTAGCGGAAGATGCGCACGCCCGCGTCCAGCATCTCGTCGAAATAGGCGAAGGCGGCCAGCCAGACGAAAAGGTTGTCGCGCCGGGCCGCCACCAGGATGCGCACGTCCACGCCGCGAAGCGCCGCCAGCGACAGCGCGGTGAGGATGTCGCGGTCGGGCACGAAGTAGGGCGAGGCGATCCAGACCCGGTCCTGCGCGGCATGGATCGCGTTGCAGAAATACAGGCTGCCGGTTTCCAGCACGTCGGCCGGGCCAGGCGCCACGATCAGCGCATCCATGTTCGCGGCGGCGGGGGCGGGGTGCCAGGCGAGGTCCAGCCGCTCTTCGGTGGCCCAGGCCCAGTCCTCGGCAAAGATCAGTTGCAGTTGCGCCACGGCCGGACCGGACACCACCAGATGGGTGTCGCGCCAGCGGCCGATTCGGGCGTCGCGGCCCAGGTATTCATCGCCCACATTGTGCCCGCCAAGGAACGCCGCGTGCCCGTCCACGACCACGATCTTGCGGTGGCTGCGGAAATTGATCTGGAACCGGCTGTGCGGCTTGCGCAAGGAATGGAAGTCGGCGGCGATCACGCCTGCCTCTCGCAGGGGCGCGAGGTAGCTGTCAGGCAGGCGGTGGCTGCCGATGGCATCATAGAGCAGCCGCACCGTGCAGCCCGCGCGCGCCCGGTCGATCAGGCGGCGCTGCAGCGCGCGTCCGGTGTCGTCGTCGCGCAGGATGTAGGTCTGGACCAGCACATAGCGCTCGGCCCGCTCGATCGCGGCGAAGATCGCCTCGAAGGTCGCCGGGCCGTCGATCAGCAGGCGTAACGCGTTGCCCGACATCGCAGGCAGGCCTGCCATCCGTTCGAACCCGGCCAGCGTGCGGCCCAACCGGTCGGGCAGCCGGGTCGAATCGGTCCGCCAGCCCGGATCGAAATCCGGCTGGGTCGCGATCGAGGCGTGCGAGGACCGGCGCGCGGTGACATAGCCCGGCAGCCGGGAATGGCCGAGAAACAGGAAGACCGGCAGCGCGAGGTAGGGCGCCGCGATCAGGAACACCACCCAGCCGACCGCGCCCTGGGGCGTGCGGGCGTTCCGGATTGCGCGCAACGCCGCCCAGACCGCCCCGGCCTGGAGCGCAAGCAGCGTGGCGGCAAGCACGATCTGCAACATGGGAAGATGCTCGCCCGCGCCGCGCCGAATCGCAAGCCCGCGCTCAGCCCTGCACGAAGCCGAACTCGGCCCAGATCGGCAGGTGGTCGGAGGTGATCCGTGCGCGGGGGCTTTCATGCACCCCCGCCGCGGTCAGCGCCAGGCCGCTTCCATGGGCGATCCGGTCGAGCCCGGCGCGGGGGCGGCGGGCATGGAAGGTCTTGCCCGGGGCGACGATGCGGAAGCGTCCGGCCAGCGGCTCGAGGCCGCGGTCCTCGGACCATTCGTTGAAATCGCCCAGGATCACGGTGCGCGCGCTTTCGGTGTCGCAGAACCGGGCGCCGATCGCCTGAAGCTGGCGCCGCCGCCAGCGCCGCATCAGCGCGAGGTGGACACCGACCAGGGTGATCGACCGCCCGTCGCCCCGTCCGATCCGGACCATTACCGCGCCGCGCGGTTCCAGACCCGGCAGGGTCAGCCGTTCGGCCGCCTCGACCATGGTGCTGCGGCGCAGCAGCACCGCGTTGCCGTGCCAGCCGAGGCTGACCGCGTTCGGGGCGAGGTCGGCGACGGCGAAATCGGTCTCGCGTTCGATCAGCGCTCGCGGCAGCGCCGCGGGGCGGTCGCCCAGCCGCTTGTCGGCCTCTTGCAGCACGACCGCGTCGGCGCCGATCTCGTTGATGACGTCGAGTACGCGCCCTGCGTCGCGCTTCCAGTCGAGCCCGACGGCCTTGCGGATGTTGTAGCTTGCCACGCGCAGCGGCCGCACCGGCGCGACACGGGCCGGATGCGGGCTGCGCAAGGTGGTCTCGGGCAGGGGGATCACGGGCGGGACGGCTCCGGTTCGGGGGCGGGCGGGGGCGGCATGAAACCGAAGGTAGGGGCCCGAGGCCGCGGCGGCAACCGCCCCGCCTGTGCCGGGACCCGGAGGCCGGTCTGAAATCGGGCGAATTTTCGGAGAACTTGCAGCAACGGGGTACGTGCCGTTGCGGTTTTCGCAACCCTTGCGCGCGTGGGGCGGGTTTGGCCCCTGCGGCGCGGCGGACTGGGCCGGTCCTGCCGGATTTCCGCCGCAATACCGGGCTGCGCAGACATGATTTTGTCCAACTTGTGGGGAACATTCATGAACGTCTCCGCAAGCCAAAGGTGCGTCCGGCGTCCGCCGGATCACCGCCAATCGCACAACCAGACCGGCACCATGACCGCAGCACCCGATTTCAACACGACCCTGACACCGGAGGGCCCGGTGGAGGAGTTGCAGCCCGGAACCGAGCTTTTGCACGGCCAGTACAGGATCGAGCGGTTCCTGAACTCGGGCGGATTCGGCCTGACCTACCTGGCGCGCGACAGCCTGGACCGGACCGTCGTCATCAAGGAGTGCTTTCCCGAGTCGCTGTGCCTGCGCACCGGCTGCGACGTGCGCGCCCGTTCGCGCAGCCATACCCAGGAATTCCACTCGATCGTCCAGCTCTTCATCGAGGAGGCGCGGCGGCTTGCCCGGCTGAACCATCCCGGCATCGTCGGTGTCCATCAGGTGTTCTCGGACAACACGACCGCCTACATGGCGCTGGACTATATCGAGGGCAAAAGCCTGCTCGAGATCATCGAGGATCCGCGCGAGACGCCCTCGCCCGACGCGATCCGCGAGATCCTGGTCAAGGTCCTGGACGCGGTCGCCTTCGTGCATGACCAAAGCCTGCTGCACCGCGATATCTCGCCCGACAACATCCTGATCGACCTGACCGGCAACCCGGTGCTGATCGATTTCGGGGCCGCGCGCGAAAAGGCCACCCGCAGCAGCCGGGTCCTGTCGCGGCTGCAGGTGGTCAAGGACGGCTACTCGCCGCAGGAATTCTATGTCGCCGGCATCCGGCAGGGCCCGCCCAGCGATCTCTATGCGCTGGCCGCGACGTTCTACCACCTCATCACCGACGAGGCGCCACCCGACAGCCAGCAGCGCATGGCCGCGCTGGCCGCGAACGAACCCGACCCCTGCCAGCCGCTGCGCGGCCGGATCCCGGGCTATACGTCCGCGTTCCTCGGGGCGATCGACAAGGCGCTGAACGTGGTGCCGAAAGAGCGGCCGCAATCCGCGCATGAATGGCTTGCGATGATCGAGACCGGCCCGCGGCAGGCCGCGGAGGGCCGCGTCCTGCAAGCGGACGAGGACATGATGGTGTCGATCTCGCGGCTGGTCGAAGAGACGAACCGCGCGGTGATGGAGGCGCGCCAGCGGTCCGAACACGAGGTGCGCGCGCGCCTGCCCGAGGCGCCGAAACCACCCGAGCGCAAGCCCGCCTTCGCCTGGCGGTCGCTTTATGACGACGAGGACGACGATCAGGCCACCGCCGTCCCGGTGCCCGGGCCGTCCTGTCCCGACCATACGCCAGAGGCCGATGGCGCGGTCTGTCCGCGCCGGCCCAAGTTGCGCAGCCGGCGGCCCCGTCCCGGCCGCGGCGGCCTGTTCATGGGGCTTGCCCGGCGATTCACCGCACGGCCGTAACCTGGACGGTCGAAACCCGCAGCAAGGTTCAGCACGGAAGGCAGAGCCATGAAATTCCTGAGACGCAAGAGCGGCGACAGACCCGTCGAGGACGATTTCAACGATTATGTCGCACCGTTCCCCCCGGCGCGGCACCGGGCGTCCGATCCGGTGTCCGGCCCGGTCGCAGACCCGATGCGCACCCCCCCCGCGCCGTTCCGGGATAGCGACGGAGTCGGTCAGCCGCCCGACGCGTGGGAGGACGATCCCGCGGACGAGGTTGCCGGCGCGCCGTTCGAGGCGGATGGCTTCGCCTCTGCGGCTTGTGCTGCGGGCACCACCGCGCAGGCGCCGCTTTGCCCCAGCGCTGACGCGCCCGCGCTGGATGATGGTCGGCCCGTGCTGTTCCCCGGCGGCGATCGCCGCCAGCGGCCGCCGATCGCGGAAGACACAGAGCGGCGCGAGGCGGTCTTGCCCCATGCGGATGCCGCGCCTGCCACCGCTGCCATGTCGGGCCCCGACCCCGCACCGACCGTGGCGCCGCCGCTGCGCTCCGCGATGCCGCCGACCGAACCCCGTGCCGAGGACATGGCCGCCTTCGAGGTGCCGCCGCCCGCCGTGGGCCGGGCTGGCGCCCGGGCCGGGCGGACCAAGACCCGGCTGCTGGGCTTCGGCCAGCCCGCCGATCCCGCCGCCGATCCCTTCGCCCGCGACGAGGCCGACGCCCCGGCCGCAGACGGTGCGCCGGATTTTCCCGTCGGCTGGCTCGTTGTCGTCGACGGCCCCGGCCGCGGCGCGCATTTCGCCCTGGGTCACGGTGTGTCGCAGATCGGGCGCGGTGCCGATCAGACCGTTCGCCTTGATTTCGGGGACAGTTCGATCTCGCGCTCGGGCCATGCGCTGCTGGCCTATGACGATGAGCAGGCCAAGTTCTTCCTCGGCTCGGGCGGCAAGGTGAACATCGTGCGGCTGAACGGCCAGCCCCTGCTGAGCACCGAAGAACTGGCGGGTGGCGACGTGATCCGCATCGGCGAGACGACGTTGCGCTTCGTGGCGTTCTGCGGGCCCGATTTCACCTGGGCGACGGACCGGCGCGATGATGACGGCAACTGACATCAGGATCGACGCCGCCACCGGCATCGGCCAGGGTCGGCGCGAGCATCAGGAAGACGCGATCATCGCCGATTTCGCGATCGGCGGCGAGATCGGCCTTGCGGTGCTGGGCGACGGCATGGGCGGGCATGCGGCAGGCGACGTGGCCAGCCGGATCGCCGTGACCGAGGTGTTCAGCGAGTTGAAGCTGCAAAGCGACGACCTGGATCGCTTTGTCCGCTATGCGCCCGGAATCCTCAGGACGGCCGCGCGCGAGGCAAATGGCTGCATCGCGGAACATGTCCGCGGCCATGCCGAGACCGGCGGCATGGGCACCACGCTGGTGGCGCTTGCGGTGGCGCGGGACAGGCTGTTCTGGATCTCGGTCGGGGATTCGCCGCTGCTGCTTTACCGCGACGGCGCGTTGCACCAGATCAACGAGGACCACTCGCTTGCGCCGCAGATCGACGGGATGGTTCGTGTCGGTATGCTGAGCGCCGAAGAGGCGCAGGCCCATCCCGACCGCCATTGCCTGACCTCGGCGCTGACCGGGGCCGAGATCCGGCAGATCGACTGCCCCGACCGGCCGCTCGAACTTGCCGTGGGCGACATCATCCTCGCCGCAAGCGACGGGCTCGACTCGATCGACCGGGACCGGCTGCGGGTGATCCTGGCAGAGCATCGCCGCCGCAGCGCCGCCGAGATCGCCGATGCGCTGCTCGCCGAACTCGAGGCGCGGGCCGATCCCGAACAGGACAATGTCTGCTTCAGCGTGATCCGCGTGGTCGCCCATGGCTGGCAGCCCATGGTCCAGCCACGCCGCCCGGTCGCCACGGTCCCCGCCGAGCGGGCCCGCAGACGGCCCGAACTTGCCGCCGCGCGCCGCGGAACAGGTGGCCCGCGCTGGACGCTGCCGGTCGCCCTGCGGTCCCTTTTCAGCTTTGGAAAGCGAGTGCAATGAACGCGATCTTCGAACGGGACACGCTGGCACGGCTTGACCGGGCCGTCGCGTCCGGGCACCTGCCCGAACGGGTGCGCGCGCATGGCCAGCGCCTGCTTGACCGGTTGCGCAAGCCGGTCCGGCTGGTGGTGACCGGTCCCGCAGGGAGCGGCAAATCGGACCTGGTGCACCTGCTCGCCGGGGATCGGGGTCCGGCAACGCGGCCGTCCCGGGGCGGGCCTCCGGTCGAAACATTGTCGACGCTGCTGGGCAATCTCGTGGTGGTCGACCTGGACCTGCCGGCCGCGGCCGACGCCATCGGCCGCGCGGTCGCCATCGAGGAGACCGCGCCCGACATTCTGCTGTGGTGCACCCAGGGCTTCACCCATGACGAAGCGAAGGTCTGGTCGCGGGTGCCGGACAATCTCAAGGACCATGCCTTTCTCGTGCTGACCAAGGCCGACGACCTGATGCGTCTTGGCGTGCTGGACGAGCGGCTCGACGATCTGCGCGATGTGGTCGAGGTCGAGTTCCACAGCCTGCTGCCGATTGCCACCCGCCAGGCCGCTGCGGCGCGGGAGGGCAACAGGGTGGTCGATGCGGCGCTGCATGCCCGAAGCGGGGCGGCGGCGCTGTTCGAGGCGCTGGACCGCATGATCGAGCAGGGGCGCAGCGCCGATCTGGACGCGGCGAGCCTTTTCCTGCGCCGTCACGACCTGCCATCGGACGCAATCCTGGCCGAACCTGCAGAAGCCGTCGCTGCCAAGGTCCCACAGCCCGAACCCGACCTTTCGCAACGGGCGCAGGCCCCGGCACCCCTGCCGCAGAGTCACCCGACACCCCCCGCCCCGCCGGTGCCGCAGGCCGAAGTCGCCGTCTCTGCGCAGGCGCTTCACCTGCTCGACGCATGTCGCGGCGATTTCCCCGACGAGATCGGCGCCAACGACCCGGCCGCGGTCTCGGCGCTGTTGTCGCTTTGCGCCCGCACGGCCGAGTCGCTTTCCGAGATCGTCGAGGGTGCCGGCGTGGCCGGCGATCTGGCCGAGGATGTGCTGGAAGCCAACGAGATGCTGTTGCTGCTCGGACTCGAGGGTGACGAGAACGCCGCGGCCGATGCCGTGACCCTGCTGTTGCAGCTTCGGCGCGGCTTTGACGCGCGGCTTGCGGCCTGAGCGCGGCGACCGCCAAGGGATCGACATGGGAGTGCCACGCTCAGGACATCTTTCTCGGGAAAATTGTTTCGTCGGCCGCGACAACCGGCCCGGTCGCAGCTGGCCCCGGTCGGGAGCGGCCGGTTTTCGATCAGCCAAGAGGGGAGTGGCACTGTGACGCTGGACGATCGCGCAGCACCCGCAATCGAAGCGGCCCGCCCCCGGACCGCCAATCCGGGGCTTCTGGCGCTGGGCATGGACGGGTTTGCCGGTTTCGTGGACCGCATGGACCAGATGCGGCGCGCGCTGGCCGACCTGGGCGAACTGGGCGATGCGACCGTTGCCAAGGGCGCGGGCCGGCTGTCGGCCCAGCTTGACCTTGTCGAGCCCTCGATCACCTTCATCGGCCAGGTCAAGGCGGGCAAGACCTCGCTGATCAATGCCATGACCGGCTGGCCGGGCCTGTTGCCCGCCGACGTCAATCCCTGGACCTCGGTGGTGACCTCGATCCACCTTGCACCGTCCTGGGCGACCGCCGCCGCAGGTGCCAGCTTCCGCTTCTTCGACCCGCAGGAATGGGATCGCCTGATCGAGAAGGGCGGCCGCATGGGGGAACTAGCCAGTCGCGCAGGCGCCGAAGAGGAATTGGAGAAGGTCCGCCGCCAGATCGAGCGGATGCGCGAGAAATCCAAGGGAAGGCTCGGTCGCCGGTTCGAGCTGTTGCTCGGGCAGGAACACCGCTACGGCGTCTTCGACGAGGCGCTGGTGGAACGCTATGTCTGCCTTGGTGACGATCTCGATGATGACGAGGGGGAACCCTTCGACATGCGGGGCCGATTCGCCGACATCACCAAGTCGGCCGACCTGTTCGTCGACCACGCCAACGTGCCGTTCAAGCTGTGCCTGCGCGACACGCCGGGCGTGAACGACACGTTCCTGATGCGCGAGCAGATCACCATCGGCGCGATTCGCGACAGCAGGCTCTGCGTGCTGGTTCTGTCCGCCCACCAGGCGCTGTCGACCGTCGACATGGCGCTGATCCGGCTGATCTCGGCGGTGAAGGCGCGCGAGGCCGTGATCTTCGTGAACCGGATCGACGAGTTGTCGGACCCGGCCAGCCAGACCGCCGAGATTCGCGACTCGATCCGCGCCACTTTGAAAAAGCACGAGGGCCCGGCCGACGCCCCCATCCTGTTCGGCAGCGCCTTCTGGGGCCAGCACGCGCTGGAAGGCCCCCTGGCCGGAATGACCGAGGCAAGCCGCCGGGCGCTGGTCATGCTGGCAGGCAACGAGACTCCGACGGCCGAGGACGCCTGGACGCTGTCGGGCATACCGGCGCTCTACCGTGTGCTTGGCGAGCGGGTGGCCGAGGGCGTCGGCGGCGAGGCGATCGACCGGATCGCCCGCAGCGTCGGCAACCTCGCCCGCGGCGTGACCGCGGCCCAGCGCTCGATCGGGCTCGCGGTGACGGGCGGGCATGCGGTTCAGGTGGATACGGCCCGGATCACCCGGGACCTTGCCCAGATCGAGCAGCGTGCGACCGCCGCGCTGGAAACCGCCTTCGCCGCCCAGCACGAGGCGTTCTGCGTCCGTCTCGACCGGTCGCATCACAACTTCCTCGACCGTGCCACCGCGGCGCTGATCGAGCACCTCGAGAAATACGGCGAGGGCACGGTCTGGTCCTACGAGCCGACGGGGCTGCGTATCCTGTTGCGCTCGGCCTGCCAGGTCTTCGGCAAGCGGATGCAGGGTGACGCGCGGGCGATCCTGGATGCCACCGCCGCCGAGGTCGCCGCGTCCTATCGTGCCGCGTTCGGACTGAACGAGGCCCTGGCGATCGAGCCGCCGGCGCCGCCGCGGCTGAACCCGCCGGTCGCCATCGCGCAGACGATCGCGCTGGACGTCAAGGGCACGTGGTGGCGCCGCTGGTGGCTGCGCCGCAGGGGGTATCGCAGCTTCGCGGCCGAGTTCTACAAGATGATCCGCGAAGAGACATCGCCCATTCTCGACGAACTGAGTCGGGACCACGCCCAGACGATCCGCGCCGACCTGCTGCGGACGCTGGCCACATTCCTTGACGAGCAGCGCGAGATCGTGACCGCACTTGCCGAAAAGACTGCGCCCACGGCCGAGGATCTGGGCGTTGCGCTTGGCTATCAGGAGCGGGCCGACCGGCTGCGGCAGATCGAGAGCGCGGTCGCCACGATGCGCCAGGAAGCGGCCTGACCCCGGGAAGCAAGAGGCTGGAGACGATGACCGAGACCCATCACGACGCATATTCCCGGTTCGAAGACGGCTTTCCGCCCCTCGATGACGTGCCGCTTGCCGCCCCCGCGCCCGGGGCCGCCCCGCGCAAGCCCTGCATCGCCCTGATGGGCGAATTCAGCGCGGGCAAGAGCACGCTGTCGAACCTGCTGATCGGCCAGAGCCCCCTGCCGGTCAAGGTCACCGCCACCCAGCTGCCGCCGGTGCGCATCTCGCATGGCACCGGGCAGGGCTGGCGCGAGGATCACGACGGCCGCATCCATCCGCTGGACATCGAGGCGCTGACCGAAGTCACGCCCGCCGACACAAGGCTCGTGCAACTCTTCGTCGAGGCCGACCTGTTGACGCTTTGCGACCTGATCGACATGCCCGGCATCTCGGACCCGAACATGGATTCGGGCGTCTGGGAGGGCGTGATCGGGCAGGCGGACGGGGTGATCTGGTGTACCCACGCCACCCAGGCCTGGCGCCAGAGCGAGGCCGCGGTCTGGGAGGAACTCTCTGGCCGCCTTGCGCAATCGAGTCTCCTGCTGCTGACGCGGGCGGACAAGCTGGTGACCGCCGAAGACCGGGCGCGCGTGCTCAAGCGGGTCGTGCGCGAGGCCGCGGGGCTGTTCTCGGCGATCCTGCCGATTTCGCTGACCGAGGCCGTCGCCGGGCGCGACGACTGGGATCGCTGGACCGCGAGCGGGGCCGAGGCCTTCAGCCAGCACTTCATCGGGTTGCTGGACGGATTTCAGGGCGCCACGCCCCAAGCGGCTGACAACGCGGCGCGCGCCGCCGCGTTCCCGGAGGCGCCACCCCTGACACAGGACCCCGCGGCCGGAACCGATGACGGTGCACGCCCGCGCCGGGTGACCATCGACCGCGAGCGCGGCCGTTCGGTACGTCCGGGCAGCGAGCCATCCCGGGGCTTCGGCCTGGCCTGACGGAAGGTTCCGCGTCCATCGCGGCCGGGATCGTCCATACGCCGGATCCCTTTTCGCCATCCGGGCGGCGTGGCGATGCATTTGCCGGTGGAAGGCGGCAGAATATCGACTAGACTGCGCGCGATGGCGCTTTCCAGGCGAATACAGAGTTTGCGCGGATCGATCCCCGGATGCCGGTCGCTGGTTTATGCCGACCTCTCGGCCCGTCTGGTCCTGTGCAGCGATTCCGACCTTCCGCGCCCGCCGCAGGAGGCGCTGGATGCACTGTGCCTGCGCGCCGTGCGCCTGATGACCGGGCCGGTGGCCGAGGCCGCGCGCATGGCGCTGGCGGCCGATCTGCCGCCGGGCGAAGCGGTGGTCGTGCAGGGCGGCGGGATCGAGGTTTTCCTGCGCGCGCCAACGGCGTCCGACGAGGCGCTTTGCGCCGTGCTGGACCCCGCCGCCGACCCCGAGGTGGCACTGGCTCTGCTGCGCGGCGGGATCGACGCGATCCTGCCGGGTGTGACGGAGCATGCCGCCACTGCCGACCGGGGCCAGTGACATGGGCGGGCTGGACCGGCTGAACAGCAAGCTTGCCAAGCTCAAGGGCGCCGATGCCGAAGACGATCAGATCGTCACGGGCGCTACCGAGGGGATCATCGCCGCGCTGCTGGCCGAGATCGAGGAAACGATCCTGCCGCGCGATATGGTCCTGACGAATGAACGCGGCGAACAGGCGCTGCTGGTCGTCGTGGGGCGGCGGGTCGTGCATCTCGAGGCGCCCGGCGGCCCGGTCTCCGGCGTCGCGGATGCAGAGGACGACCCCGCTGCGCGCCTGATCGCCGCCTTCACCGGCCCCTTCCGCACCTTCCTCGACCAAGCCCGAGAGATCAGCATCGACGCCATGCGGCCGCATCACCGGGTCGATCCGACCGAGATCGGCTGTTCGGTCGAGACCCTGGCCGCCGCGATCACAGCCGTCGGCACGGACGAGGCGGCAGAAATTGACCCGGTCACGGCCGGGCTGGGCCACGCCGTCGCCGGTCTGCGCCTTGCGGGCGGCGAGATCGTCGCGCGCACCGGCGATCCGGCCCTTGTCACCCGCCTCGAGGGGCTTGCCGGCGGCGGGGCGGCGGGGCTTGGGCAGGTTGCGGCCGGCGGCGCGTCCTGCACCTTGCTTGGCCCGGCCGGGGACGGGGGCCTGATTCTCGTCCGGATCGAGGCCCGGGGCGAGGCGGCGCTGATCCTGGCCCCCGCAGCGGCGCGCGCCGGGCTGATCGCACTCTGCCGCACGGCCGTTCCGTCCGCCGACCGGTCCTGAGGCCGCGCGGCGCAACGGTGTTGCAAGGATCCGGTGACGCCTTGACAGGCATCGTTAACGAAACTACGCCCGTCGCGTCTTGGTTCATCCGTGTCCGCCTTTGGGCGCGGGTGATGAAAAGGGAACACGGTGCGGCCCCCGGGCCCATGCCGTGGCTGCCCCCGCAACTGTAAGCGGAGAGCGCGGCTGACGATGCCACTGGGCAAGGCGCCCGGGAAGGCCAGCCAAGCGAAGACCCGCGAGCCAGGAGACCTGCCAGGACGATCACCCAGCCCGACCGCGGGGAGCGGCCCGGGCGGCGGACCCTTCCGCAGTGGTGACGCCTCACCGTCTGCGGAAAGCCCAACTTTCCAACGACTTGCAATCAGAACGGGCCATCGGCGCGCAGCCGTGGCCCAGAACCGGAACGAAACGCAGATGATTCGCAAGACCATTGCCCTGGGGCTGGGTGTCACCGCCCTGACCCCCCTTGCCGCCACCGCACAGAACAGCCTGCTGCTGGATGAACTGGTCGCTTCGGCCAGCCTGTTGCCGATCGAGGTGAACCGCACCGGCGCCACGGTCGAGACGCTGGACTACGGCGAGATCGCCCGGGGTGGCCCCAACCTGAGCGAGACGTTTTCCCGCCTGCCGGGCCTGTCCTTCAGCGCGAATGGCGGCCTCGGGAAATCGTCGACGCTGCGGATTCGCGGCCTGTCGGACAAATACATCTCGACGCGCATCGACGGGATGGATTTCTCCGATCCGACCCAGATCGACGCCAAGTTGAACTTTGGCACCCTCACCGCCGGTCTGGCCGACCGGGTCGAGGTGCTGAAGGGCGCGCAATCCTCGTTGTACGGCGCAAATGCCATTGCCGGGGTCGTCGACATCACGACCTGGCGGCCCGAGGCGCCGGGGGCCTCGGGGCGGGCCGCGGTCGAGGTGGGCAGCTACGGCACCTACAGCGGAACGTTCAGCATCGGCCAGAAGACCGACCGCGGCGAGGTGGCGATGACGTTGACCCGGCTGTCGACCGAGGGTTTCTCGTCCCAGGCCGGCAATACCGAGGATGATGGGTTCGAGCAGACGGCCCTGACGCTGTCGGCGGCCTATGACGCCACCGACAGCCTGCGCCTCGGGTTCTCGGCGCTTTATTCGGAAGGGACCAGCGAGTATGACGGGTTCGTCAGCCTGGCGGCCGAAGAGGACGAGACCCGCAAGGGCGTGCGCGCCTTCGCGCAGATCGCCGGCGGTGCGATCGACCACGAACTGAGCATTGCCTATACCGAGACCGAGCGAACCTATCGGGACGGCGTCATCACCGACTACAAGGGCGATCGCACCACGTTCGCCTATCTCGGCAGCGTCGAACCTGCGGCGCAGTCCGCGTTGGCCTTCGGCGCGGAATGGATCGAAGAGAACGCGGATTTCAGCGGCGGCAGCTATGATGGAGACAGCGCCGCGCTGTTTGGAGAATGGCAATACGCGCCCAGCGACAGCCTCGATCTGTCCTTCTCGCTGCGCTACGACGATCCGTCGGATTTCGACGCGCAGATGACCGGGCGTGTCGCGCTGGCCTGGCGGCCGCAAGACGACCTGATCGTGCGGGCAGTGCTCGGCACGGGCTACCGGGCGCCTTCGCTGTATCAACGGTTCGATCCGACCTACGGCAACCCCGCGATCCAGCCCGAGAAAAGCCGCAGTGCCGAGATCGGGATCGAGAAGCGCTATGGGGAAGGCAGTTTCGCCAAGGCGACGCTGTTCTACGCCGAGATCGAGGACCTTATCGGCTTTGATTCCGCGACCTTCGTCACCGAGCAGGTTCCCGGAACAACGCGCAGCCAAGGCATCGAACTGTCGGGCCGCTATGCGCTGGGCGCGACCGCCGCGCTGTTCGGCAACTATACCTATACCGATGCCGAAGGCACCGGCGGACGGCTGATCCGCGTGCCGCGCCACGACCTGAACCTTGGCGTCGAGGCGGCCTTTGCACAGAAATGGACCGGCCAGGTCACCCTTCAGCACGTCGCCGACCAACTGGACGGCGGCACGTCGCTTGGCGACTACACCGTGGTGAATGCCGGGCTCAGCTATGCCGTCAGCGACCGCACCGAAGCCTATCTGCGCCTCGAGAACCTGTTCGACGAGGACTACCAGACATCGCGCGGCTTCAACACGGCGGGCCGTTCGGTCTATGTCGGGCTCCGTGCGTCCTTCTAGGCTGATATCCCTTGCCGCCGCCCTGGCCCTTGCCGGGGCGGCGGCGCTGGCCGAGGCCCCGGCGCGCGTGGTATCGATCAACCTGTGCACCGACCAGTTGGCGATGCTCGTGGCGGATCCGGGCCAGCTTGTCTCGGTCAGCAGGCTGGCGGCCGATCCGCGGTCCTCGGCCATGGCCGGGGCGGCCCGGGCCTGGCCCACGAACCGGGGCGGCGCCGAAGAGATCGTGGCGCTGCGCCCCGATCTTGTGCTTGCGGGGCGGTTTTCGGACCCGGCGACGGTCGCGATGCTGCGGCGGCTGGGAATCCGGGTGGAACAGTTCGAGATCACGCAAAGAATCGACGATATCCCCGCCGAGCTTCGCCGTGCCGGGCAGTTGCTGGGCCGCGAGGCCCGCGCCGAGGCGCTGGTCGCCGCGTTCGAAGCGCGCCGCGCCGCGCTTGCCCCCGGTGCCGGGGGGCGGCCTGTCGCCGCGATCTTTCATCCCAACGGCTATACCCAGGGCGCGGGCACGCTGTCGGACGACATCCTCGCCCTTGCGGGGTTCGACAATCTCTCCGCGCGGCTGGGGCACCAGGGCGGCGGGCGGCTTTCGCTCGAAGACATTGTCATGGCCGAACCCGACCTTCTGATCCTCGCGCGCCCCTATCCCGCCACCTCGCGTGCCGAGGAAGTGCTGGCGCATCCCGCGCTGCGCGGGACGGCTGCCGCCCGCAGCCCCGAATTCACCGGTCCCGACTGGACCTGTGGCACGCCGCACGTGCTTGACGCCGCCGCGCGGCTGGCCGACCGCCGTCGCGCGATGGACGGAGACTGACTTGGCGCGCGCGCTGATGGTCCAGGGCACGGGCTCGAACGTGGGCAAGTCGATCCTGGTTGCCGGGCTCTGCCGGGCGGCGCGGGCGCGCGGTCTGGCCGTCGCACCGTTCAAGCCGCAGAACATGTCGAACAACGCGGCCGTCACCGTGGACGGGGGCGAGATCGGGCGGGCGCAGGCGTTGCAGGCGCTGGCCTGCGGGATCGAGCCCCATTCCGACATGAACCCGGTCCTGCTCAAGCCGGAAACCGATACCGGCGCGCAGGTGGTGGTGCAGGGCCATGCCCGCGGCACCTGGCGCGCGCGCGATTTCGCGGGCGTGAAACCCGCGCTGATGGACCCGGTTCTCGAAAGCTTTCGCCGCCTGGCCGGGCGGGCCGACCTGGTGATCGTCGAGGGCGCGGGCAGCCCCGCCGAGGTCAATCTGCGCGCGAACGACATCGCCAACATGGGCTTTGCGCGCGCGGCTGGCGTGCCGGTGGTGCTGGTGGGCGATATCGACCGGGGTGGTGTGATCGCCCAGATCGTCGGCACCCATGCCGTGCTCGACCCCGCGGATGCCGCGATGATCCGGGGTTTCGCGATCAACAAGTTCCGGGGCGATCCCCGGCTTTTCGACGATGGCTACGCGATGATCGCGGCTGCCACCGGCTGGCCCGGCTTTGGCGTGGTGCCGTGGTTTGCCGACGCCCACCGGCTGCCCGCCGAGGACGCCGTTGACCTTGGCGGACCTGCGGCGGGCGGGGGATTCCACGTCGCCTGCCCGATGCTGTCGCGGATCGCGAATTTCGATGATCTCGACCCGCTCAAGCTGGAACCCGCGATCCGCCTGACCATGGTGCCGCCGGGCGCGGCCCTGCCCGGCGACGCCGATCTGGTGATCCTGCCCGGCACCAAGTCGACCCGCGGCGATCTTGCCTTCCTGCGCGCCCAAGGCTGGGACGTGGATCTGAAGGCCCATGTCCGGCGGGGCGGGCGGGTGCTGGGGCTTTGCGGCGGCTACCAGATGCTGGGACGGCGGATCGTCGACCCCGACGGGCTGGAAGGGGCGGCGGGCGAGACCGAGGGGCTTGGCCTGCTCGATGTCGAGACCCGGATGGAGCCTGCCAAGACGCTGACCCGTGTCACGGCCACCCATGCCGCAACCGGCGCCCCCCTGCGCGGCTACGAAATCCATATCGGCCGTACCGAGGGCCCCGACCGCGCCCGTCCCTTCGCCCATGTGGAGGGACGGCCCGAAGGCGCGCTGTCGCGCGACGGACGGATCGCAGGCACTTATCTGCACGGACTGTTCACCGAGGACGGATTCCGCCGCGCCTGGCTAAAGGCGCTGGGACTGGCGGGCGGGCCCCTGTCCTATGGCGCGGCGGTCGAGGGAACGCTGGACGCGCTGGCCGCGCATCTGGAAACCCATCTGGATCTCGACGCGCTTTTCGCCGCCGCCGCCCCCGTCTCTTGACAGCCGGGCCACAAGGGGCCTGCATGGGGCAGGGCAGAAAAAAGGGCCCCGAGCGGTGAACCAGCGCCTTCTGATCGTCACGACCGCCCGTAACGAGGGTCCGTTCCTGCTGGAATGGCTGGCCCATCACCTTGGTGCGGGGGCGAGCGACGTTCTGGTCTATTCGAACGATTGCGAGGACGGCACCGACGCGATGCTGGAGGCGCTGGCCGGGGCGGGGGTGCTGACCCATGTGGCCCACACCGCTCCCGCAGGGGAAAGCGTCCAGTGGCAGGCGCTGAAGGCCGCGTGGAAGCATCCGCTGCGCAAGGCGGCCGACTGGGTGCTGGGGATCGATCTCGACGAATACGTGAACATTCACGTCCCAGGCCATCGCCTTGCCGATCTCATCGCCGCGCTGCCCGAGGAGACCGACGCGGTCGCGCTGCCGTGGCGGTTCTTCGGCGACAATGGTGTCTTCGCGTTCCATGACCGCCCGGTGACCGGGCAGTTCACCGCGGCGATGACGCCCGATTGCGGCTATCCGGTCTCGGCGACCTTTTTCAAGACGCTGTTCCGCACGGCCGGGCCGTTCAACCAGATGGGCGTCCACCGGCCGCGGCAAAAGGCGTCCGGCAGGGCCGGGATGCCCGGCTGGGTCGACGGGTCGGGCCAGCCGCTCCCCGACGCTGTCGCAGGCAACCCCGCGCGGCTGTCGCTGATGGGGTGCGAGGGGGCGCGGGCGCTGGCCGAGATCAACCATTACGCGGTGAAATCGGCCGAGAGCTTCATGGTCAAGCGGGCCCGGGGCCTGCCGAACCGGGCATCCAAGCCCATCGACCTTGCCTATTGGATCGAGCGGAATTTCAACAGTGTCGAGGACCGCTCGATCGCCGCGATGGGGCCTGCGACCGATGCGGCGCTGGCGCGGCTTAGGGCGATCCCGGGGGTGGCCGGCCTGCATGAGGCGGCGGTCGAGTGGCACCGGGCGGCGTTCCTGCGGATCATCGCGAATCCCGATGAGCACGCGCTTTACACAAGGCTGCTGCTGGCTGGGGGCAGCCGCGCGCTGCCCGGCGAGCTGCGCGACCGGGTGCTGGGGTGGTATCACCGCGCGCAGCGATCGGCCAAAGGCGACTAGAAAGATGCCCGTCCCGCCCGAAACCGAGCCCCGCATGATCCGCCGCAGCCTGCGTGCCCGGCGGCTGGGCCAGCGGCTTTGCCTTGACGCGGTGGCCCGGCGCGAGGGGGCGGGCCGCGCCGTCTGGCTGGTCTTTCCCGTCGGCACTCCGCCCGCGGCGTTCGGTCCGGCCGCAGCGTCGACGATCCGCGACATCCGGTCGATCGGCGGCGGCCTGGTGGTGGGCGTTGCCGTCCCGGGGGATGCGGGGCCTGTCGTGCTCAGGATCGACGGGCAGGAGGCCGCGATTGAGCCGCGCGCGGCCGAGACGGCGCTGTTCGCGGGGCTCGCCACGCTTGTTGCCCTGAGAAACGGCGAGACGGTTGAACAGACCGGCGCCTGGCTTGAGTATCACGTTCGCGCCCATGGCGCCGAGGCGGCGCTGATCCTCGACCGCAGCCCCGGGGGCGACGGCGCCTATGCGGATGCGCTGGAAGGTGTTGCGGCGGGAATCCCGGGCCTGCAACGGCTGGTGCTTGTCGATCTGGACCAGCCGCTGGGCAAGCCCGGCCTGCCGCCCGAATCCCATCCCTTCAACGCGGCCGAGGCGCCGGGCAAGGACCGGATGGACCTGCCCCCACCCGATCCCTGGACCGCGCCGCCGGGCGAGCTTCAGCTCTACGAATGGTTGCGCCACGCCTTTCTGGACGAGGCCCGCGCGGTCGCCAACATCGAGCTTTACGACCTGCTTGCGCCCGCGGATGGCCCGTCGGTCTTTGACCGTGCCGCGGCCGCGCCGTCGGGCACGCTGTCGCTGATCGGTCGGCACGCCTTTCCCTGGCGGCCGCGCGATCCCGACGCGCCCGGCTTCGCCGACCATCTTTGCGTGCAGTTCGACACCCCCCGGACGGCTCGACGCTGGTGCGTGGCCCCGGCCTGCGCCGGGGCGGACGCGGTCTGGCGGATGGTCCGCATCGTGGGCACCGGGCCGCGCCCCGAGGACACGGCGCCTTTCTACCGCTGCATGGGGCTTCGCCATCACGGCCATCCGGTGTCGCAGATCGTGCCCAAGACTAGCCTTGTCGAGGATCCGGCGCTGCTGATGCTGGCCGAGACCTGGTTCGGCAAGGCGCCGGTGCGGATACCGGAGATCGCGCCGCCGCGCATCGACCCGGCCGCAACCCGCACCGCCATCGTCACCACGATGAAGAACGAGGGCCCCTTCATCCTCGACTGGCTGGCCTATCACCGGGCGATCGGGGTCGACGATTTCCTGATCTACACCAACGACTGCACCGACGGCACCGATACGATGCTGAACCTTCTGCAGGCGAAGGGCCTGGTCCAGCATCGCGACAACCCGTATCGCGGCATGGGCCTGAAGCCCCAGCATGCCGCGTTGCAGGCCGCCGAGGCCGAGCCCCTGATCCGGGGCGCCGACTGGCTGATCTGCATGGATGTGGACGAATACATCAATATCAGGACGGGCGACGGCACGCTGAACGCGCTGTTCGCGGCGGTGGCGGATGCCAACATGGTCTCGTGCACTTGGCGGCTGTTCGGCAATTCCGACATCCACGACTTTGCCGACACCCCGGTGATCGCGCAATTCACCCGCTGTGCCCCCGAGATGACGCGCAAGCCGCATCAGGCCTGGGGGTTCAAGACGCTGTTCCGCAATATCGGCCTGTTCCGCAAGCTGGGCGTTCACCGGCCCAAGGGGCTGAACCCGCAGCTCTGGGACCGGATCGCCTGGGTGAACGGCTCGGGGGCGCCCATGCCGCCCGGGATGTATCGCAATGCCTGGCGCTCGACGGCGGCGACGGTGGGCTATGACCTCGTGCAACTCAATCACTACGCGGTGAGGTCGGCCGAAAGCTTCCTCGTGAAACGCGACCGTGGCCGGGTGAACCATGTCGACCGGGATCAGGGGCTGGCCTACTGGTTCCGGATGAACAACAACGCCGAAGAGGATCTGTCCATCCAGCGCATGATCCCCGCGATGCAGGCCGAGCGCGCCCGCCTGCTGGCTGACCCGGGGATTGCCGCGGCGCACAGTGCCTGCGTTGCGGCCCACAGGGCCAGGATCGACGAGCTGAAGGCGCGGCCCGATCAAGCCGCCTTCCTTGCCGAACTGACCGGATGGCGCATGGAAAGGCTGTCGCTGATGCATCGCCATTTCGGGGCGAACGTGTTTCTTGCCGGTCCGGAATGTATCCCCGACGAGGTGGTGCGCGCCGACCCCGCCCCGGACTTTCTCTTCACCGTCGACCGGGGCGAGACCGCGCACTGACGCCGCAGGCAGGCAACGCTGGCGCGAAATGCGCGGTCGGGGCCGTCACGGCGGTTGCGGCGCGGCACAGGCCCGCCCCATAACTTCGGGAAAACGGGGCATATCCCCACGGGACCAGTGCAGATGAGCCTTCCGACGATCGCCGCCCTCTGGATCGAGGGGCCGCTCAGCTTTCTCGAACAGCTGTGCCTGAAATCCTTTGTCGATGCGGGGCACAGGCTTGTGCTTTACCATTACGGGCCGCTTGAAAACGTGCCCGAAGGGATCGAGTTGGCCGACGCGGGCGACATCCTGCCCCGCACGGGTTTTCTGACCCACCAGCGCACTGGCAGCCCCGCGCTGCACTCGGACCTGTTCCGCTACCGGATGCTCGCTAAGAGCCGTGAAACGATCTGGGCCGATACCGACGCCTATTGCCTGCGACCCTTCCGGACGGAGACGGGGCATTTCTACGGCTGGGAATCCGACAGGTACATCAATGGCGGCGTCCTCGGCCTGCCCGCCGACAGCCCGGCGCTGGCCGCCCTTCTGGCCTTCACCCGCGACGAATTCGCCATCCCGCCCTGGTATGGGCCAGACTACGTGAGTGAACTGGAGGGAAAACGCGCCGCTGGCACCCCGGTGCATGCGAGTGAGATGCCCTGGGGCGTCTGGGGCCCGCATGCCGTCACCCATTTCCTGCACGAGACAGGCGAGGCGCGCCATGCCTTTCCGCAAGAGGTACTTTATCCGTTCTCCTTCCGTGACCGGGGCAAGATGCTGAAACGCAATCTCGATGTCTCGCCCTGGGTCACCGGGAACACGGTTTCGGTCCACCTTTACGGCCGGCGCATGCGCGCGCGGCTGGTGCAAAAGGAGGGCGGCGCGCCGCATCCGAAGAGTTTCCTCGGCCGGCTTCTGACCAGGCACGGGATCGACCCTGCCCGCGCGCCCTTGCCGTCCCCGCGCGGGGGGGCGAATGACGAGGGCGATGACGACTGACCCGCCTCAGCCCCGCAGCCGCGCGGCGGGCAAGGCGGTCAGGTAGTCGTCGATCACCGTGCCGCCGATGCAGCCGCGGGTTTCCAGCAGGTCCAGCGCAAAAAGCGCCAGATCCGGGCAGTCCATCACCCCGTCAGCGAGGATCGCCAGCCGTTTCAGCGCCTCGTCCGACCACTCGCCCGCGCCCCTGAGATCCCGCACGAAAAAGGCATCGCCGTCCACGGCCTGGGCAAATTCGGCCCGCTTCAGCCGTCTGGCATGGCGCCGCCGCGACAGGGCCACGTGTTTCAGCGTGGCAAAGCGCAGGAAGCGGAACCCCTGCGCCGCCAGTTCGGTCTCGAGATCGCCATGGCTGGGCTCGCCCCGGTAGATCTGGAACATCCGCACCTCGGTCTGCACCGCGATCGCCTCGGCCAGCCGGTCGCGCCCGTGGGCGAGGATGGCGCGTTCGCTGCCTTGCACGTCGATCTTCAGGAAATCGACCCGCGGCACTTGTGGAAGATCGTCCAGCCGCCGGGTTTCGACAGCGGTGGCGCCGATCTCGGCCATGCCGTCGGCGAAGCCCAGAAGACGCGCGCTGTCGGGATCGGCGGGATAGACCGAGGTGAACCCCGGCGCACGGGTCAGATGCAGGACTTGCCGGCTGCCGTCGCCCAGCACGTGGGGCAGGTAGGTTTCGGCCTGGGACTTGCGTGCGTTGAGTGCCGCCAGCGCATCGGGCTGCGGCTCGAAACCGACCACCTCGGCATGGCCGAGGTCGAGCAGCTTGCGGTAGCTCACCTCGCCTTCGATCAGCGGGTTGGCGCCCACGTCAAGGATTCGAAGGCGCCGTTCGGGGGCGAGGGCGGCGATCAGCGCCCCTGTCCGCCGGGCGTCGCGTCCCCGGCTCATGGTGTCGCCTCGGCCGCGTCGAGCGCAGCAAGGAGCGCGTCGTGCATCGGCCCCGAGACCGTTCGCAACACGCGGCGCAAACGGTGGCGCGAATAGGCCTTCTCGCCCGATCGCACCCGTCCGAGCACCGTTTCGAAGGGCACGACGGGGTGGAACAGCCGACGCTCCGCGGGATCGGCCGCGACGGTTTCGAGCAGATGCGGGGGGTTCGTATCAAAGGTCAGGGGGGGCACCTGGTCCGGCACCACGTCTTCGAGCCGTGCCCAGGAGAAACCGTGCCGCTGCACCGCGCCCGCCAGGATCGCCTCGTCGTTCAGCCGTTCGCCGGGCGCGGTGCGCAACTGTTCCGAACGAAACGCCCGCATCGCCGCGACCACTGCATCGCTGACGCGGCTGAGCGGGAAGATGCAGCCCCAGGCTGGGTCGAGCCCGAAGCGGGCAAGCCCGCGGGAATACCGTCGCCGCCGATCCGAGGCGCCCAGTTGCGCGGCGATTGCCGGGGCCGGATGCTTGGCAAGCGCCGTCACCAGCGGCGCCGCCCCTGCCTCGGGCAGGAAGACATCCGACTCGACAAGGGCATAACGGGCAAAGCCCGGCCGATCCTGGCTGGCAAGGTAGTAGCACAGATCGCCGCACAGCCAGCCCCAGTTGGCGGGCAGCGGCGCCAGCCCCATTCCCGCCAGCCGCGCCTCGTCCAGCACGATCTTGTCAAAGGGGGCGGTATCGGCGGTGCCGCCACGTTCGTCCACTACGGCCACCACCGGCACACCGGTTGCCGCCAGCCGTTCGGCCAGCAGCCGCGCCATGGGGCCAAAGCCCTGCGTGCGCACCAGAAAGAGCGTTTCGCCCGCTTCGGCCATGCGTTCCGTCCTGCCCTTTGGCGGCAGAATGGCCCTCGCCCTGCCCCCTGTAAAGGGCGCGCCGTTCCTGCCCGAAAGGACAGGGCCAAAGCGCGGATTCGCCGCTTGCGGGCCGCGCGCCGCACGGCATAGCATGCCCGCAATCCGCAAGGGGCGCCCCTGACGCCGCCCAAAAACACCGAAGGGAGAGGAAGATGAACGCGAGCAAGAGCCTTCTGGTGGCGGCTGCCGCCCTGGCGATGGCAGGGATGGCCCAGGCCGAGCCTGTCAAGGTGGGCATGATCACCACGCTGTCGGGCGGCGGCGCAAGCCTAGGGATCGACACCCGCGACGGCTTCATGCTGGCGGTGAAACGGGCGGGCAACCCCGACCTGGAGGTCGTGATCGAGGACGATCAGCAAAAGCCCGACATCGCGGTACAGATCGCCGACAAGATGATTCAGTCCGAAAAGGTGGACCTGCTGACCGGCATCGTCTGGTCGAACCTTGCCATGGCGGTGGTGCCCGCCGCGACCGCGCAGGGCAAGTTCTACCTCTCGACCAATGCCGCCCCGTCCGCGCTGGCGGGCAAGGGCTGCAACCCGAACTATTTCTCGGTCAGCTACCAGAACGACAACCTGCACGAGGCCGCGGGAGCCTATGCTGCCAAGGCCGGCATCACCAAGGCGTTCATCATGGCGCCGAACTACCCCGCCGGGCAGGATTCGCTGGCGGGCTTCAAGCGGTTCTACGAGGGCGAGGTGGTGGGCGAGGTCTATACCCAGCTTGGCCAAACCGACTATGCGGGCGAGATCGCGCAGATCCGCGCCTCCGGCGCCGATGGCGTCTTCATCTTCCTGCCGGGGGGGATGGGGATTTCCTTCGTCAAGCAATACGCCGATTCCGGCGTCGGCCTGCAACTGATCGGCCCGGCCTTCAGCTTTGACCAGTCGATCATCCAGGCGATGGGGGATGCGGCCGTGGGCGTGCTGAACGGTGCGAACTGGTCGCCCGATCTGGACAATGCGGCCAACGCCGCCTTCGTCGCCGGTTTCGCCGAGGAATATGGAAGGCTGCCTTCGGTCTATGCCGCCTATGGCTACGACACCGCGAACCTGCTGCTGTCGGCGATGGGCAAGGCCAGCGTCACGGATGCGGACGCCTTCCGTGCCGCGCTGCGCGAGGCCGATTTCGACTCCGTCCGTGGCGAATTCGCCTTCAACGCCTCGCAGCACCCGATCCAGGATCTCTATGTCCGCGAGGTGGTGCGGGACGGCGACATCCTGACCAACCGCATCGTCGGTGTCGCGATCGAGGATCGCGGCCACGCCTACGAGGACGAGTGCAAGATGTAAGCCGCGCGGGCGGGCATCCCTGACGCCCGCCCGGCAAGGAGCCGCCCGTTGTCCGCCATGCTGTTGATCGAGCAGGTTCTGAACGGCCTGCAATACGGCGTCATGCTGTTCCTGATGGCGGCGGGGCTGACGCTGGTCTTCGGCGTGATGGGGCTGATCAACCTCGCCCACGGCGCGCTGTTCATGGTGGGCGCCTTCGCCTGCGCGTCCGTCGCCGCGGCCACCGGCAGTTTCTGGCTGGGGCTGGCGGCCAGCCTTGCCGCCGCGGCCGCCGCGGGCGCCATCGTGGAACTTACGGTCATTCGCAGGCTCTATGCGCGCGACCATCTCGACCAGGTGCTGGCGACCTTCGCGCTGATCCTTGTGTTCTCGGAAGGCACGCGCTGGCTGTTCGGGTCGTTCCCGCTCTATCTCGACATTCCGCCCGCGCTGGCCGGGCCGGTCACGCTGCCCGGCGGGATCGACTATCCGCTTTACCGGCTGGTGTTGATCGGTATCGGGCTGGCCATCGCCGGGGGGCTGTTCTGGCTGATCGGGCGCACGCGGCTGGGCATCCGGATCCGGGCGGGCGAGGCCGACCGCGAGATGATCGCCGCCCTCGGCGTCGACATCTCGCGGCTTTACACCATCGTCTTCGCACTGGGGGCGGCCCTTGCGGGGCTGGCGGGCGCGCTGGTCGGCGCGCTGCAATCGGTGCAGGTCGGCATGGGCGAGCCCGTGCTGATCCTCGCCTTCGTGGTGATCGTGATCGGGGGCATCGGGTCGATCAAGGGCGCGCTCGTGGGCGCGATTCTGGTGGGGCTGACAGACACGCTGGGTCGGTTCCTGCTGCCGGTTCTGTTCGGCGCCTTCATGCCGCCCTCGCAGGCCACGACGGTCGGTGCGGCGCTGGCGTCGATGCTGATCTACATCCTGATGGCAGGTGTGCTGGTGGTTCGCCCCGGCGGCCTTTTTGGTCGCGCCTGAGATGCGGCGCGAGGCCATTCTGAACGCGGCGATCGCGATCGCGCTGCTTGCCGTGCCGCTGGCCGCGCAGGCGATGGGCGAGCCGTTTGTCATCACGCTGGCGACCAAGGTCGCGATTCTCGCGCTGGCGGGCGTGGGACTGAACATCGCGCTGGGGCTGGGCGGGATGGTGTCGCTTGGCCATGCCGCCTTCTTTGGCATCGGCGGCTATGCGATGGCGGTGCTGGCCGCGCCGGTGCAGGCCTACGAGCCGCTGATGACCTGGCCGGTCGAGGTCGCGGGCACCAAGTCCATGCCGATCATCTGGCTGGCCGCGACCCTTGCGGGAGGTTTGGCGGCGCTGGCGATCGGGGCGCTGTCGCTGCGCACCAGTGGCGTCTACTTCATCATGATCACGCTCGCCTTCGGGCAGATGCTTTACTATTTCGCGATCTCCTGGCCCGCCTATGGCGGCGAGGACGGCCTGTCGATCTATGTTCGCAACGGCTTTCCCGGGCTCAACACGCTCGAGCCCCTGCAGTTCTTTGCGTTGTGCTACGGCGTGCTGATGGTGGCGCTTCTTTTCTCGCGCGTCCTGGCCCGGTCGCGCTTTGGTCTTGCGCTGGCGGGTGCGCGGCAGAACCCCCTGCGCAGCGCCGCGCTGGGCATCCGGCCCTATTCAGTCAAGCTGACGGCCTTTGTCATCTCGGGGGCGATCACGGGACTTGCGGGGGCGCTGTTTGCCGATCTCAACCGCTTCGTCAGCCCAGCGATGCTGAGCTGGCAGACCTCGGGCGAGATCATGGTTTTTGTCATCCTCGGCGGTGTGGCGCGGCTGTTCGGACCGGTTGCGGGGGCGGCGCTGTTTATCCTTCTCGAACATTGGCTGGGTGGTTTCAGCGAATACTGGAAGCTTTTCCTGGGCCTCGCCCTTCTGGGAATTGTCCTTTTCGCACGTGGCGGGCTGATCGGCACGATAGCCGGGCGTGAGGTCGCCCATGACTGAGCCGGTGCTGGAGGTTCGGAACCTGCAATTGTCCTTTGGCGCGCTCAGGGCAACGGACGGCGTCTCGCTGACGCTTTGCCCCGGCGAAATCCACGCGCTGATCGGGCCGAACGGGGCGGGCAAGTCCACGCTGATCGGGTTGATCGCGGGCACCCTGAAACCGGATGCCGGGCAGGTCCGGCTGGCGGGCCGCGACGTCACCGCGGCGGACGCGGCCGTCCGCGCCCGCGCCGGGCTTGCCCGCAGTTTCCAGGTCTCGGCGGTGGCGGCGGACCTGACGGTGTTGCAGAACGCGGTCCTTGCCGTTCAGGGCGCGCGGGGGCAGAGCTTCGGCTTTTTCCGGCCCGCATTGGCCGACGCGGCACTGCGCGGGGCGGCCGAGGCGCATATCGCGCGCGTGGGCCTGTCGGACCGGCGGACGATCCCGGCGGGCGATCTGGCGCATGGCGAACGGCGGCGGCTGGAACTGGCGATGGCGCTGGCGCTTGCCCCCCGCGCCTTCGTGCTGGACGAGCCGATGGCGGGGATGGGTCCGGATGGCGCGCGCGAGATGACGGCGCTGCTGGACGACCTGCGTCACGAGGCGCCGATCCTGCTGGTCGAGCACGACATGGACGCGGTCTTCGCGCTGGCCGACCGGGTCAGCGTGCTGGTCTCGGGACGCATCATCGCCAGCGGCACCGTGGCCGAGATCCGGACAGATCCGGAGGTGCGCCGCGCCTATCTGGGCGAGGAAATGCTGGAATGACCGCGCTGCTGGAGATGCGGGGCGTTACTGCCTTCTACGGCCACAGCCAGGCCCTGTTCGGGGTCGATCTGGACGTTGCCGAGGGCGAGGTCGTGGCGCTGATGGGCCGCAACGGGATGGGCAAGACCACGACGATCCGGGCGCTGACCCGGCTGATCCCGCATCGCGAGGGGGCCATCCGATTTGCCGGGCAGGCGCTAGAGGGGATGCAGGCCCATCGTGCGGCCCGGCTGGGGTTGGGGCTGGTCCCCGAGGGGCGCCGTGCCTTCCGGGGGCTGAACGTCGAGGAAAACCTGATCGCCGCCGCCCGCCCCGGCCCGTGGGACCTGGCCCGCGTGCACGTGCTGTTCCCCCGGCTGGCCGAGCGGCGGGGGCAGGATGCGGCCACGCTGTCGGGGGGCGAGCAGCAGATGCTGGTGATCGGCCGGGCGCTGATGACGAACCCGCGGCTTCTGATCCTCGACGAGGCGACCGAGGGGCTGGCGCCGCTGATCCGGGCCGAGATCTGGGCGGCGATCCGCGCGCTGAAGGCCGAGACCGGGCTGTCGATCCTGGTGGTCGACAAGTCGCTCAAGGAACTGGTGCAGGTGGCCGACCGGGCGGTGATCCTGGAGAAGGGCCGCACCGAATGGGCCGGGCCGATGGCCGCGATGACCCGGGGCCTGGCCGACCGTTTCCTCGGCGTCTGACGAAAAAGGGCCCGCGCGCGATGCGCACGGACCCGGATACGCGGGCGGGCGCCACGGCACCCGCCCGGGACAAGCCGGCTCAGTCCCGGCGGTCGCCACCTTCTTCCATCAACGCGTCCTCGTGCAGTTCCAGCCACATCGCATTCACGACCGCGAAGAGCGCGGCAAGCGGCAGGCCGAGAATCCAGGCGAAATACCACATCTTTCGGCTCCTTTCTCAGTAGACCGAGTCGCTGTTTTCCATCACGTCCTTGGCCGTGACCTTGCCCCACAACACCTTGTAGACCCAGGCGGTGTAGGCCAGGATCAGCGGCACGAAGATCACCGCCGAGACCAGCATCACGAACAGCGTCAGGTGCGAGGACGAGCTGTCCCACACCGTCAGCGACGAGGTCGGCTCGATGCTGGAGGGCAGGATGAACGGGAACATGGTCAGCCCCACCGACGCGATGATGCCGGTGATCGCCAGCTTGGAGGCGATCATCGTCCAGCCCTCTTTCCGCGCCTTGAAGCCTAGGTAGGCCAGCGCGGCGCCGCCGAAACCCATGATCGGCGCGATCAGGATCCAGGGCCGCTCGGAATAGGCCGCCATCCACGACCCGCCTTTCGCCACCTCGCTCATCAGTGGGTTGGAGGGACCGTCGGTCACGACCTCGCCCACCAGGGCATAGCCGTCGATGCCTGCCGCCAGCCACAGCCCGGCCAACGCATAGGTGGCGATTGTGGCAAGCGCCGCGTAGGCGCCGAAGGTCCGGGCGCGATCGGCGACGAGCCCCTCGGTCTTGAGCACAAGCCAGGCGGCGCCATGCATGACCAGCATCGACACCGACACCACCCCGGCCAGCAAGGCGTAGGGGTTGAGAAGGCCGAAGAACGAGCCCTCGTAGATCGACAGCAGGTCTTCGGTCAGCCGGAACGGCACGCCTTGCAGCACGTTGCCGACGGCCACGCCGAACACCAGCGCCGGGACGAAGCCGCCGACGAACAGTGCCCAGTCCCAGGCCGCGCGCCAGGTCTCGCTTTGGCGCTTGGAGCGGTACTTGAATCCCACGGGGCGCAGGATCAGCGCCGCGAGGATCAGGAACATCGCCAGGTAGAAGCCCGAGAAGCTGACCGCGTAAAGTGGCGGCCAGGCGGCGAAGATCGCCCCGCCGCCGAGGATGAACCACACCTGGTTGCCTTCCCAGACGGGGCCGATCGTGTTGATCGCCACCCGCCGTTCCACATCCGTCCGGGCAACGAACGGCAACAATGCGCCCACACCCAGGTCGAACCCGTCGGTCAGTGCGAACCCGATCAGCAGCACGCCGAGCAGGAGCCACCAGATCACCCGCAGGACTTCGAAATCCAGGAATTCATGAAGGATCATCGGTCTCACTCCGCCGGTTGGGTGAAGTCACGCCCCGACAGACGGCCCTCATGCCGCTTGGTCCAGGCGTCGGTTTCGGGTACGTCCATGAACGGACCCTTGCGGATGTATTTCACCATCAGTCCCATCTCGATCACGAACAGGATGGAATAGAAGGTGACAAAGCCCGCCAGCGTCAGGGCAACCTGCGTCACGCTGAGATGGCTGACCGAAAGCGCGGTGGGCAGCACACCGTCCACCGTCCAGGGCTGGCGGCCGAACTCGGCCACGAACCAGCCGGCCTCGGCGGCGATCCAGGGGGTGGGAATGGCGAAGACCGCCGCCCACAGCGACCACCGCGGGAAGCTCATGCGGTAGAAGTTGGCGCGGATGAAGAAGAACAGCATCACGCCGATGAACATGAACCCAAGCCCCACCATGATGCGGAACGCCCAGAACAGCTGTGGAACGCCGGGCACGGTGTCCTCGGCGGCCATGGCGATCTGGTCCTCGGTGGCCTGGCGGGGATCCTCGACATAGCGCTTCAGCAGGAAGGCGAAGCCCAGATCGTCGCTGTGGTCCTCGAAGCGCGCGGTCATCTCGGGGGTGGCATCGCCTTTGGCCGCGCGGATGTCCATCAGCGCATCATAAGCGATCAGACCATTTCGGATCCGCTTTTCGGATTCGATGACCAGATCATTGATGCCGGACATCTCCTCGGTCAGCGAGCGGGTGCCCAGAAGGCCCATCGCGACGGGGATCTTGACCGCGTACTTGGTCTCGCGCTCTTCCATGTCCGGCACGCCGATCAGGTTGAAGGGCGCGGGCGCCTCTTCGGTCTCCCACATGCCCTCGATCGCGGCGAGCTTCATCTTCTGGGTGTGGGTGGCCGAATAGCCCGACTCGTCACCCAGCACCACGACCGACAGCGCACCCGCCAGGCCGAAGCTGGCCGCGACCGCGATGGACCGCCGCGCCAGCGCCTCGTGCCGGCCCTTGATGAGATACCAGGCCGAAACGCCCAGCACGAAGACCGACGCCGTGACATAGCCCGCTGACACCGTGTGCACGAACTTGGCCTGCGCGACGTGGTTGAACATGACGTCGAAGAACGAGGTCATCTCCATCCGCATCGACATCGGGTTGAACTCGGCCCCCACGGGGTTCTGCATCCAGCCGTTGGCGATGAGGATCCACAGCGCCGAGAAGTTCGACCCGATCGCCACCAGCCAGGTGACGACGCAATGGGCGACCTTCGACATCTTGTCCCAGCCAAAGAACATCAGGCCGACGAAGGTCGCCTCGAGGAAGAAGGCCATCAGCCCCTCGATGGCCAGCGGCGCGCCGAAGATGTCGCCGACGTAGTGGCTGTAGTAGGACCAGTTCATGCCGAACTGGAATTCCATGGTGATGCCTGTGGCGACGCCAAGGACGAAGTTGATCCCGAACAGCGTGGCCCAGAACTTGGTCATCTGGCGCCAGATCGGGCGGTTGGTCATCACGTAGACCGTCTCCATGATCGCGACGATGACCGACAGGCCAAGCGTCAGCGGCACGAAGAGAAAGTGGTACATCGCTGTCATGGCGAACTGGAGCCGGGACAGCTCGACGATGTCGAGTTCCATTGGCGGGCCTCCTTTGGCCGTTACCCGTATTCCCTCAATCTGCATCGAGTCGCACGCTCCGGCGTACCGGAAAGTTGCGACACCAATACATATTAGAATTTTTATAGGTATACTTTTGTGTGCGAACCTTGACCCAGATCAATATCAGACATCTGGGATGCAGGTTTCAGGTCATGCGAATCAGGCGGTCCGCCCAGTCCCGTTCGGCCCGGCGGTGTGAGGCGGTCAGGATCGCCGCCTGCGGCAGGACCTCGCGGATGCCCGCCAGAACGCGGATCGCCGTGGGCCGGTCCAGCCCCTCGGTCGGCTCGTCCAGCAGCAACAGGCGCGGGCGGCGCAACAATGCGCGGGCCAGGGCCAGGCGGCGCTGTTCGCCGCCCGAAAGGCCAGCGCCGTTTTCGGACAGGGGCGAATGAAGCCCGCCCCGGCCCGCGACCGTGCTGGACAGGGCCACGGCCTCGAGCACGGCAAGGGCGTCCGTCTCGTCAAGGCCCGGCACCCCGAGCGCCAGCATGTCGTAGAAGCTGGCGCCAAGCAGCATGCTGCGCTGGGGCAGATAGGTCACCTCGGCGCGCAACTGGGTTTCGGACAGATCGGCAAGCGGGCGGCCCGAGATCAGGATGCGGCCGGCATCGGGGGCGATCAACCCCGCGGCCAGCGCCAGAACCGTGCTCTTGCCGCGGCCCGAGGCGCCGGTCAGGGCCACGCTTTCGCCGGGCGCAACGCGCAGCGCGAACCCGTCGATCACCGGTGTTTCGGCGCCCGGGTGGCGGTAGGTGGTGCCGTCCAGCTCCAGCGCCGGGGTCCCGGGGCGGGGCGCAGGGCCCGTGGGGACGGCCGGGGCGGGGGCGGCGCCGGTCTCGGGCAACAGCCGGCGCACCCGGCGGGCGGCGTCCAGCATCCGGCCCAGATCGGCCAGCCCGCGGCGCACCGGCTGCACCGTCTCGGACAGCGCCAGCGCCGCGAAGAATCCCAGCGCCGCCTGCGCGGGCGAGATCGCGCCGCGTTCGACCAGCGCGCCGCCCAGCCAGAGCGCCGTGCCCGCCGACAGCGTCGTGGTCAGCGCCAGCATCATCCCGGCGCGGCGTTCCAGCCGGTCGACCGCGTCGAGATTCTCGCGCAGGCGGCGTTCGGCGGCACCGACCGCCTCGGCCTGGTCGGGCAGCCGGCCATAGACCACCAGGTCGTCGCGCGCCCGCAGCAGGTCGATCAGCCGGATGCGGAAGGCCTGAAGCGCCTTTTCCGCCCGGCGCGAGGGGGCCAGTGCGTGCCGCCCGGTCCAGAGCAGCACGAGCCCCGTGCCGCAGGTGAAGCTGAACACGATCCAGGCGGCAAGGATCAGGTCGGTCAGCCACCACAGGACAAGGAAGGTGCCAAGATAGACCACCGCGGCCGACACCGCCGGGATGAACAGCCGCAGGGCGATCCCGTCCAGCGCGTCGACATCGGCCACCAGCCGGTTCATCGTCTCGGCGCCCCGAAGCCGGGCAAGCCGCTGGAACGGCAGGTCCAGCACGCCCCGCAGCAGCCCCACGCGGATGTCCTTGAGGCTTTTCAGCGTGGCGTCATGGGTCAGCATCCGCTCGCCATAGCGTGCCGCGGTCCGGCCAAGCGCCAGAAAGCGCACCGCGGCCGAGGGCTGGAACACGTTGAAGGCGATTCCGATGCCCGCCAGCCCCGCGGCGCCGGCCGCCGTGATGAACCAGCCCGACAGGCCCAGAAGCGCCACGCCCGCCGCCACCACCGTCACCGCCAGCGCCGTGCCGCGGATCAGCGCCGCGGGTTGCGCGCGCCAGATCAGCCGCAGGATGTGCAGGAGGTGAGTCATGCCGCGGCCTCCGCGCGCATCGCGATCTGGCGGTCCATCCGCCCGGCAAGCGCCGGGTCATGGGTCGCCACGATCAGCGCCGCGCCCCCCGCGACCAGCCCCAGAAGCCCCTCGGTCACCAGCCCGGCGGTTTCCTCGTCCAGATCGGCGGTCGGCTCGTCGGCCAGCAGCAGGTCGGGGTGGGCATGCGCCGCGCGGGCAACGATCAGCCGCCGCGCCTCGCCGCCCGAGACGCCCATGCCGAACTCGCCGATCTGGGTGTTGAGCCCGCGGGGCAGCGTGTCCACCACCCGGTCGGCCGCGGCCAGTTCCAGCGCCGCGTCCAGCGGCAGCGACCGGCCGGGGCGCACCGCGAGCGACAGGTTTTTCCTCAGGCTGCCCGACACGAAGCGCGGCTGTTGCGGCAGCCAGCCCAGACGGGCGCGCCAGGCATCCGCATTCTCGGGGCCCAGAACGATGTCGCCCAGCCGGATCTCGCCTTCGGTCGGCACCGCCATCCCGGCGATCAGCCGCAGGAGCGAGGACTTGCCGATGCCGCTGGGCCCGGTGATCGCCAGCGTCTCGCCCGGCGCGAGGTCGAAATCAGGGAACCGGATCAGCCGCCCCCCCGGCGGACGGTAGGCCAGCCCGCGCACCGAAATCGTGTTCTCGGTGTCGATCGGCCTTGCCGTCGCGCCGACGCCCAGAAAGGTGCTTTCGCCCCTGGCCTCGATCTCGGCCAGTTCGCGCGCCACGGCGCTGGCGTCGGCCTTGTCGTGCCAGGCCGAGGACAGATCGCGGAGCGGCTGGAAATAGTCGGGCGCAAGCAGCAGCAGGAAAACGCCCTCGGCCACGGTCAGCGGCGTCGCCCAGGCACCGAAGGTAAGTTCGCCCAGAAGCGAAAAGCCCACATAGACCGCCACCATCGCCACCCCGATCGCGGCGAAGAGTTCCAGCACGGTCGACGAGAGAAAGGCGATGCGCAGAACCTCCATCGTGCGCCGCCGCAACCGGTCGGCGGCGTCACCGAAACCGGTGACGGTGCGCTCGGAGGCGTCCAGCAGCTTGATGTCCACCAGCGCCGTCAGCCGTTCCAGAAGCAGCACGTTCATGTTCGACAGCTCTTCCATCTGCCGCTCGCTGGCCTGTTTGGCGGCGATGCCGACCAGCGCCATGAAGACCGGGATCAGCGGCCCCGCCACCAGCAGCACCAGACCCACCGCCCAGGAGAACCAGAAGGTCACCGCGAGAATCACCAGCGGCACGACATGGGCGCGGCGGCGGGCAATGGCGTAGCGGGTCAGGAAAGGCGTCATCGCGGCCAGCTTCTCGGCGGCCAGCGTGGCGGTGCGGGCGGCCGGCGGGCGCGCGGCGTCGTCGGTCGCGCGGCGTGATTCGCGGGTGACGAGGCGTGCCCGTTCCAGCGCCAGAACCGTGTCGGCGGCCCGGAACGCCATCGCACCTGCCCGGTCGTCCAGAAGCGCGCGCCCGATCCCCACCGCAATGAACACAAGCGCATAGGCGGCAACATGGCCGCCCACGCGGTCAGGTTCCAGCATGTGCCCGATCGCCAGTGAAACCGCACCCGCCTGGATCAGCCACAACAACGACGCGCCCGTTGCCAGAGCGCCGGCGCGTTCGAGCCTGCTCATCACCGGGGCCGTCATCCGGGCCAGCCGCCTCGCTGCGGGGTCGTCCTTCTTCGCGCGTCCTCGGCCCAAACCCTTCCCCGCCCGACTGCCTGCATCGATCCCCTGGCCGTCGGCGCAAGAGACTTGCTTGATCTTTAACAGGCTCTATTCTCGATAGAACCCGTATGTGAGATAGATCATTATCCGCGACGGATGGCAAAGAGAACCGTCCATGAGGTTGACCACCCGCACCAACATCGCGATGCGCGCGTTGATGTACTGCGCGGTGAACGGCGAGCGCACCGTGCGCAAGTCCGACATCGCGAGCGCCTGCAATACTTCGGAAAACCACATGGCGCAGGTGATCAACTCGCTGGCGCATCACGGGCTGGTCAAGACCACGCGGGGGCGCAACGGCGGGCTGACGCTGAAGCGCCCGCCCGAGGAGATCACCGTGGGCGAGGTGTTTCGCCATCTCGAGGCAGGCGTGCCCTTTGCCGAATGTTTCGATCCCGAGACGAACACCTGCCCGATCTCGTGCTTCTGCCGGCTGAAGGGCACGCTGCACCAGGCGATCGACGCGTTCTATCGCACGCTGGACGGGGTGACGCTGGCCGAACTGGTTGCAGGCAACCGTGAACTGGAAAAGGCGCTGATGCTGACCGAGGCCGACTAGGGTTCGGGAAAGGTTCGCGTCTTCTGTAAGGCGCGGTCCCTGCCGTCGTATCCGGCCGGGCGCGAACCCTAGGCAGACTTCGGCCGGAACGCTAAGACGGAACAACCGAAGCAAGAGCATGCGATCCCGTGACCGAGACGGCCGCCCATCCCGTTCCCTCGCCCAGTGATGCCCCTGAGGCGTTTCTGCGCTGCCTCTTCGATGTCGGCGTTGCGGCAGCGGATCCGATGCGCGCAGTGCCCGCCGCATTGCCGCCGAGGCCCGCGGGGCGGGTGGTGGTGCTGGGCGCGGGCAAGGCGTCGGCGCGGATGGCCGAGGCGGTGGAAAGCGCCTGGGGCCCCTGTGAGGGGCTGGTGATCACCCGCTATGGCTATGCACGCCCGACGCAAGGCGTCGAGATCGTCGAGGCCGCGCACCCGGTGCCGGACGAATCCGGCGCCCGCGCCACCGCGCGGATGCTGGCGTTGCTGGAGGGGCTTGGCGAGGACGATTTCGTGCTCGCCCTGATTTCGGGGGGGGGCTCGGCCCTGCTGATCCAGCCCGCGGGCGAGATCAGCCTCGCCGAGAAGCAGAAGGTGAACGCCGACCTGCTGGCCTCGGGCGCGCCGATCGGGCAGATGAACACGCTGAGAAAGCACCTGAGCCGGGTCAAGGGCGGACAGCTTGCCGCCGCGGCCTTCCCGGCAAGGATGCTGGCACTGATGATCTCGGACGTGCCGGGCGACGATCCGGCGTTCATCGCCTCGGGGCCCACGGTCGGCGACCGGACGACACCCGCCGATGCCAGCGCGATCCTCGCGCGCTGGCGGATCGAGCCGCCCGCCGCGGTCGCCCGCGTTCTGGCGGGCAAGACCGGCGTGCTGGCCCCGGACGATCCGCGGCTTGCGCGGGTCGAGAACCGGGTGATCGCGGCGCCGTCGCAATCGCTGGAGGCGGCCGCCGGGATCGCGCGGGCCGCCGGCTGCCGGGTCGAGATCCTGGGTGATGCGCTGGAGGGCGAGGCGCGCGATCTGGCGGCCGATCATGCCCGGCTTGCGCTGGACCGTCAGGCGGCCATGGCCCGGGGCGACGCGCCGCTTGTTCTGCTGTCGGGCGGCGAATGTACTGTGACACGCCGGGGCGACGGCGTGGGCGGGCCGAACGCGGAATACGCGCTGGCGCTTGCCGTGGCGCTGAACGCTGCGCCCGGCATCCACGCCATCGCCTGTGATACCGACGGGGTGGACGGTGCGGCCGAGGTTGCGGGCGCGGTGATCGGCCCCGGCACGCTGGCCCGGGCACATGCCGCGGGGTGCGTGGCGGACGCCGCGTTGGCCGCCAATGACAGCCACGGCTTCTTTGCCGCCTTGGGCGATCAGGTGATCCCCGGCCCGACGCTGACCAATGTCAACGATTTCCGGGCGATCCTGATCCTGCCGCCGCGCTGATCGCGCGTGCGGGGCGCTGGGCGCCCAAATCCTGTGCACCCGGCCTTGGCCCCGTGCGATTCCACGCCGCCCGGCCTTGCGCCCTCACGCGCCGCGCGCAAGTCTGGGCGGTGAGCGAACTGCCAAGGTGCCATGACCGACCCACCGCAGACCCTGCGCATGAAGCTGGCCGATCTGGTCGGCCGCCTCTATCCCGACCACGACCGCGATGATCTTGTCAGCGGCATCGTGGCGGCGTTCTGGCCCGGAGGCAGCCATCTGCGCCGCCGCGCCCGCATGCCGACCAACCGGCTCTGGTCCCCGCAGGATGCGATGGTCATCACCTATGGCAACAGCATCGTCGACGGCCAGCACAAGCCGCTTGACCTGCTGAACGACTTTCTCCGGCGCCACCTCGCGGGGACGGTCAGTTCCGTCCATATCCTGCCGTTCTTCCCCTTCACCTCGGATGACGGTTTTGCGGTCACCGATTACCGCACGGTCAATTCCAGCCTCGGCGAGTGGTCCGATATCAACCGTATCGCGCAGGATTTCATGGTGATGTCGGACCTGGTGCTGAACCACGTCTCCAGCCAGTCGCCCTGGTTCACCGCCTATCTGCAAGGGCACGAGCCCTACGACCGGTTCTTCTTCGAGGCCTCGCCCGACGACGACCTGTCGCCCGTGGTCCGCCCGCGCACCAGCCCGCTGCTGCGCCAGGTCGAGACGGCGAACGGGGTGCGCCATGTCTGGTGCACCTTCAGCCACGACCAGGTGGATCTCGATTTCCGCAATCCCGAGGTGTTGCTGGAATTCCTGCGGATCATGCGGCTGCATGTCGACAACGGAATCCGCATCGTGCGGCTGGATGCCGTGGCGTTCCTGTGGAAGGAACCCGGCACGCCCTCGATCCACATGCCGCAGACCCATGCCATCGTGCAACTGATGCGGGTACTGTGCGATTTCGCGGTGGAACCGGTCATCCTGCTGACCGAGACCAACGTGCCCAATGTCGAGAACCTCTCCTATTTCGGCAACCGGAACGAGGCGCATGCCGTCTACAACTTCTCGCTGCCGCCACTGATCCTGCACGCGTTGCTGTCTGGTACGGCCGAGCACCTGCATCGCTGGCAGACGACGATGCCGCCCGCCCAGCTTGGCTGCACCTACCTGAACTTCACCGCGTCGCATGACGGGATCGGCATGCGGCCCGTCGAGGGGCTGTTGCCCGATGGCGAGATCGGCCAGATCATCGCTGCCGTCCGCGCCTTCGGAGGCGAGGTCTCGATGCGGACGCTCGGCGGCGGGGGCGAGGCGCCCTACGAGTTGAACATCACCTGGTTCGACGCGATGAAGGGCACCTTTGCCGGCGAGGATGACCACCAGATCGACCGCTTCCTCTGCTCGCAGAGCATCGTGATGGCGCTGGAAGGCGTGCCCGCCTTCTATATCCATGCGCTGCTGGCGACGCCCAACGATCATGCGGGGGTCGGCAAGACCGGGGTCAAGCGCGCGATCAACCGCCACCGCTGGGATTATCCGACACTTCTCGCCCTGCTCGACGACCCGGCCAGCCCGCAGGCGCAGGTGCTGCGCCAGATGAAGCGGCGGATCGCGATCCGCTGCGCCCAGCCCGCCTTTCACCCCAACGCCACGCAGTTCACGCTGCATCTCGACCATCGTCTCTTTGGGCTGTGGCGTCAGAGTCCCGACCGGGATCAGTCGATCTTCGCGCTGCACAATGTCAGCGCCGATGACCTGTCGGTTTCGCCCCTGTCGATCAACCTGATCGGCGGCGAGACCTGGGTGGACCTGTTGTCGGGCGAGACGATCTCGCCCACCGGCACCGGGATACCGTTTGCGCCCTACCAGTGCCGCTGGATCTCGAACCGGGGCTGAGCAAATCGCAGCGTCACGGACCGAACCGTTCCTCTGACGCGGACCCGGCAACGAAAACGCGCCGCCACGGCGACGCGTTGTTCCCGATGCCCGATCCCATGCCCCGCGCGTTCACGGCGCGTCGCCTTGGCCCGCTGTCAGCGGCGCGCTTCCATCGCCTCGATCCGGGCCTTCAGGGCCTCGTTCTCCTCACGCGCCTTCTGCGCCATCGCGCGCACCGCGTCGAATTCTTCACGCGTGACGAAATCGCGGTCGGCGAGCCAGCGGTCGATCATGCTTTTCATTGCCGTCTCGGCCTCGTCCTTGGCGCCCTGGGCTACGCCCATCGCGTTGGTCATCAGCTTCGACATGTCGTCGAGAAACTTGTTCCGGGTCTGCATCGGGGCCCCCTGGGATTTACATTCGACCCCTATATGGCGCGGGGGCGGGTCAAGCTCAAGGTTGACTTCGCCGCGCACCCGGCCAAGAGAGGCGAGGCATGCAGGGCGTTCTGACATTTCCCGACATCTCGAACGAGATCTTCTCGATCTCGCTCTTCGGCATGGACTTTGCGCTGCGCTGGTACGCGCTGGCCTATATCGCGGGCATCCTGATCGGCTGGCGGATCGTGGTGACCGCCATGCGCCGCCCCGCGCTCTGGCCCGCCGGCCGCGCGCCGATGACGGCCGAACAGGTGGACGAGCTGCTGACCTGGATCATCCTCGGGATCATCCTCGGCGGGCGGCTGGGCTTCGTGCTGTTCTACCAGCCCGGCTACTACCTCGCCCATCCGCTGGAGATTCCGATGCTCTGGCAGGGCGGCATGGCGTTCCATGGCGGGCTGCTGGGCGTCGCCGCGGCGATCACGCTGTTTTCGTGGAAGCATGGCGTGCCGCTTCTGTCGGCGGCGGATGCGCTGGCACTGGCGACTCCGCCGGGGCTGTTCTTCGGGCGGATCGCCAACTTCATCAATGCCGAGCTTTGGGGCCGGCCCTCGGACCTGCCCTGGGCTGTCGTCTTTCCCGGTCTGCGCGCGCAGGACTGCCCGGGCTGGGACGCCGTCCCTTGCGCGCGCCACCCCTCGCAGCTTTACGAAGCGGGGCTCGAAGGACTGGTTCTGGGCGCGCTGCTGCTGTGGCTGGTGCTGGCGCGTGGCGCGCTGAAACGTCCCGGCCGGGTGGCGGGGGTGTTCTTCATGGGCTACGGTCTGGCACGGTTCACGGTCGAATTCTTCCGCCAGGCCGATCCGCAGTTCATGTCGCCCGACAACCCGATGGGTTACGTTCTGCACGGCGGCGGGGTCGGGATCACGATGGGCCAGCTTCTGTCGTTGCCGATGGTGGCGCTGGGACTGATCCTGCTGGCGCTGTCGCGCAGGCACCCATGACGCCGCTGGCCGACGTCCTCGCGCGGCGGATTGCCGCCACTGGCCCGATCACGGTTGCCGATTTCATGGCCGAGTGCCTGATGCATCCCGCGCACGGCTATTACACGACGCGCGATCCGTTCGGGGTGGCGGGCGATTTCACCACCGCGCCCGAGATCAGCCAGATGTTCGGTGAACTGATCGGCCTGTGGCTTGCGCAGGTCTGGCTTGACCACGGCGCGCCGGCGCCGTTCACGCTGGCCGAACTGGGGCCGGGCCGCGGCACGCTGATGGCCGATGCGCTGCGGGCCACGCGGGGCGTGCCGGGCTTTCTCGATGCGGCGCGCGTGCATCTGGTCGAAACCTCGCCCACGCTGCGCACCCGCCAGCGCCAGACGCTGGCGGGGCATGACGTCACCTGGGCCGAAACGGTGGACGCGCTGCCAGCGGGGCCCCTGTTGCTGGTCGCGAACGAATTCTTCGACGCGCTGCCGATCCGCCAGTTCCAGCGTGATCCGGGCGGCTGGCGCGAGAGGCAGGTGGGACTTCGGGACGGGGCTCTGACCTTCGGCCTTTCGGCCCCCGCGCCGCTCGCCGCGCTTGAACAGCGGCTGGCTGACACACGCCCCGGCGACATTGTCGAGACCTGCCCGGCCGCCGCCACCATCATCGCCGCCATCGCAGGGCGGATCGCCACCCATGGCGGCGCGGCGCTGATCGTCGACTATGGCGGCTGGCGCTCGCTCGGCGACACGTTGCAGGCGGTGCGGGGCCACGTGCCCGAGCCGCCGCTCGCCCATCCGGGGGACGCCGACCTGACCGCCCATGTCGATTTCGAGGCGCTGGTCCGTGCCGCCGATGCCGCCGGCGTTGCGGCCAGCCCGATGATGCCCCAGGGCGTTTTCCTGGAACGGCTGGGGATCACGCCCAGAGCCGAGGCGCTCGCGCGCCGCCTCTCGGGGGCGGCGCGAGAGTCGCATATTGCCGCACATCGCCGCTTGACCCACCCGCAGGAAATGGGAACGCTCTTCAAGACGCTCGCGCTGACAGGACAGGGCAGTTCGCCCACGCCAGGATTCGACCGATGACGCTGGAGATTCTCACCTCCGACGCGCTCTCCCCCCTGCGGCACGGGTTCTTTACCCGGCGGGGCGGGGCGTCTTCCGGCATCTTCAGCGGGCTCAACTGCGGCGGCGGGTCGTCCGATCTGTCCGAGGTGGTTGCGATCAACCGGGGCCGGGTCGCGGGGGCGCTGGGCGTTGCCCCCGACCACCTGATGACCGCGCACCAGGTCCATTCCGCCGATGTCGCCGTGGTCGAAGGGCCGCTGGCCGAGCGGCCATGCGCCGACGCGCTGGTGACCGCCGTTCCCGGCCTCGCGGTGGCGGTGCTGACGGCAGACTGCCAGCCGGTGCTGTTCGCCGACCGCACGGCGGGAGTGATCGGCGCGGCCCATGCGGGCTGGCGTGGCGCGCTCGACGGCGTGCTCGAGGCGACGCTGATCGCGATGGAGCGGCTCGGCGCGCGGCGTGCCGATACCGTCGCGGTGATCGGCCCCACGATCAGCCAGCGCGCCTACGAGGTCGGGCCCGAGTTCCTTGACGCCTTTCTGGCGGATGATCCGGACAACGCGCGATTCTTCGCCGGGGGGCAGGGCGACCGGGTGCAGTTCGATCTGCCGGCCTTCAGCCTGTTCCGGCTGCGTGCCGCGGGGGTCGGCCAGGCGCTCTGGACGCGGCATTGCACCTATTCCGATGCCGAGCGGTTCTTTTCCTACCGCCGCTCGGTCCATGCGGGCGAGGCCGACTACGGGCGGCTGATCTCGGCGATCCGGCTTTAGCCGGGGGCGCCCGCCGGAACGTTCGTACCCTGCTGACGCCGTCAGTGCAGCCGCTGGAACTCTGACCGGGGGCCGCGATTGTCGAAGAAGGGCACGCTGGCGGGCGACAGGCCGGATTTCAGCAGGCCCGACACCTCGGCCAGCACCACCTCGGTGATGAAGGGCAGGTTGAAGCCGCGCACATCTGGCAGGGGAATCCATTGCAGCAGGCCAAGTTCGTCCTCGGCCCGCGAGAAATCGTCAAGATCGTTGGCGATGGCCTCGGCCTCGATCAGGAAGAATCGCGCGTCGAACCGGCGCGGGCGGCCCGGCGGCGTGATCGCGCGAAAGATGAAATGCAGCCCTTCGGCGGTGGGCAGGTGCCCGGTTGCGGCGAATCCGCGCCAGCCCTTCGGCGCGGGCGCCTCCCAGGCGCCGGGACGGCCGAGGATCAGGCCTGTTTCCTCCCACAATTCGCGGATTCCTGCGGCGACAAGGGCGGGGGCAAGGGCGGCATCGGCCTCGGCCCTGAGCCGCGCGTCACAGTCGGGCCCCAGCGGGCAGGCCAGCGGCACAGTGGCATCGACCGGGTCGACCGCGCCGCCGGGAAAGACGAACTTGTTCGGCATGAACGCCGCGGTCGCGCCGCGCTGACCCATCAGAACCTTCGGGGCACGCTGCGCGTCGCGCAGGACGATCACCGTCGCCGCGTCCCGGATCGGCGGATCCGCTATCCCCTGTCCCCGAAGCCGTGCATCCTCTTGGCCCATTGCAACGCCACCATCACCCCTTTCAGTCTGGGCAGAAGGTACAGTGCTGTGGCGATGCAGCCAATGGTGAAAACCGAGGTCAGCACCAGGGGATCGGGCCGCAGGGCCAGATGGGCCCAGAACATCAGCGGCGCCGCGATGAAAGCGACGATCAGTACGGTCAGATAGACCGGCCCGTCATCGGAATGGTGGTGGTGCAGTTCCTCCATGCAGACGGGGCAATGCTCGCGCACCGAGAGATAGCCCGACATCATCGGGCCTGCCCCGCAATTGGGGCAGCGCTTGCACCAGCCGCGCAAGAGGGCTGTGCCGAGGGGCCTCGGGTGCAGGTCGATCATCGCGTGGTCAATCGTCGTCATGTGGGCACGCCTCCGGCGTCGCGTGCGAGTTCAAGCTAGTAAATCCGCCAATCGTTGAAAGACGACGCACTGTCCTTGCGGCGGGATGTCGCAAAGGCTGCAGGATATTTGCGACGGAAGTTCCGTGCCCGTCCGTAACAGGGTCTGACGGCGGGCGGAACCGCCCCTAGGCCGCACGACAACCGACGGAAAAGGAGAACGAAGAATGGCACGCAACAGAGGGTTCGTTTCGATGGCGGCACTGGCGATCGGCGCGGCCGCGATGCTGGGCACTGCGCTTCCGGTGGCGGCGCAGGATGCCGGGGCCGGTCAGGCGGCGGGGCAGGCGGCTGGCGCGGGCCTTACGGGTCGCGGGGCGGCACTGTTCGACCGGCTTGATGCCGACAATGACGGCGCGATCAGCCTCGAGGAATTCACCGCCCGGTCGCGCGCCCGGTTCGCGGAACTCGACACCGATGGCGATGGTGCGGTTTCGGCCGAGGAGGCGCAGAATCTCGGGCCTGCGGGGCGTCGCAACATGGCCGAGGCACGCGGCCGTGGCGACCGTGACGGACGGGGCCGCGATCGGGGCGGGCGTGATTGCGACCGCATGGGGGCCAAAGGCATGCAGGGCCAGTGGGGCGGTCAGGGGATGGGTTCCCGCCATGGGATGGGCCAAGGCTATGGCATGGCGCCGGGCTATGGCATGGGCGCCGGTCAGGGCATGGGGCAGGGTATGCGTGGCGGCGGTTACGGCATGTTCGGCGGCATGGAGGGCACGGGGCCGATGGGCTATGGCGGCTTCGGGGATCCGACCCTGAGTGATGAGGATCGCGCGGCCCGCGCCCAGGGCCTTGTCGAAATGCTGGACGCCGATGGCGACGGCAAGCTGAGCGCCGAGGAAATGGCCAGCCGTCCCGGCCCGCAGATGATGTTCGACCGGGTCGATGCCGATGGCGACGGTACGATCAGCAAGGAAGAGTTCGACGCCGCCATCGAGAAGTTCGGCGGCCGGTTCGGGGCAATGCGGGGCAACCGCTGAGGCGCGGGCAGGCGGCGGGTGCGTCCCCGCCGCCATTGCCGTGTCGGGCGGGGGCGGATAGGCCGAAGGAAGGATGGCGATGCCTTTCGATGCCGAGAACGAGGGGTCCGACGAGGATTTGCTTGTGGCCTATGGCCAGGGGAGTGCGCATGCCGCGCGCGTCCTGACACTGCGGCTGACGCCCCGGGTTCTGGGCTATGCCGCACGGCTTCTGCGCGACGCGGCCGAGGCCGAGGACGTGGCGCAGGAGGCGATGCTGCGGCTCTGGCGCATCGCGCCCGAGTGGCGGGCTGGCGAGGCGAAGGTGACGACATGGCTTTACCGGGTCGTCACGAACCTTTGCACCGACCGGCTGCGGCGCCGCCGTGGCGCGGGTCTGGACGAGGTGCCCGAGCCCGTGGACGAGGCGCCCGGCGCCGAGGCGCGGCTGATCGCGGCGGACCGGGCCGAGGCGCTGGATACCGCGCTTGCGGCCCTGCCCGAGCGGCAGCGGCAGGCGGTCATCCTGCGCCATCTCGAGGGGCTGTCGAACCCCGAGATCGCGGGGATCATGGAAATTGGCACCGAGGCGGTCGAAAGCCTGACCGCCCGGGGCAAGAGGGCGCTTTCGGCCGCACTGGCCGGGCGCCGCAGCGAATTGGGGTTCGAGGATGTCTGACCGGCGGATGAGCGATACGGAACTCGAGGCGCTGTTCACGGCGGGCCGGGCGCGGCGTGCCGAACCTTCGGCGGCGCTGCTGGCCCGGGTGATGGGCGACGCAATGGCCGAGGCCGAGGCGCGTGGCGCGCCCGCCCCGGCGCTGGTGGCCGCACCGCGGCGGCGGGGCGGGCTGGCCGGGCTGGTGGCCGTGCTGGGCGGTTGGCCGGCGATGGGCGGGCTGGTCACGGCCGGCATGGTCGGGGTCTGGATCGGCTATGCCGCGCCCGGCGGGCTCGACGCGGTGACCGCGGCGATGCTGGGCGGCGGCTATGACGTGAGCGACATGGTGCCAAGCCTTGATGCATATCTGACGGAGGGCTGAAGATGGCCGGGACCGACAACACCGCCGTGCCGCCCCGCACCCGGACCTGGGTGCGCGTGGCACTGGTGGCAAGCCTTGCGCTGAATGTCCTGATCCTTGGGGTCGTGGGTGGCGCGGTGCTGAACAAGGGGCGTGACCATCCGCCGCGGACGGCCTTCGCCCCCGGGGAGTACGGGCCCTATGGCCGGGCGTTGGCCGATACGGACCGCGCGGCCCTGCGCGCCGCATTGAAGGCCGAGGCGCCGCGGCTGCGCGAGAACCGGGCGGCGGTACGGCAGGGGTTCCGCGACCTGCTGGCGGCGCTCCGGGCCGAGCCCTATGAACACGCGCGGGTCGTTGCGGTGGTGCAGGCCCAGCAGGCCCGCGTGCAGGACCAGGCGGCACTGGTGCAAAGCCTTACGCTGGATCGCGTCGGCGCGATGAGCGGCGCGGACCGAGCCGCCTTTGCCGACCGGCTGGAGCGCGTGCTGCGCCGCGGCCCGCCGCGGGGCGGCGATGGGGAGCGCGGCACCGGGCGGCCCTGAACGCGCCCCCGGGCGGAGACCGGCTGTATGCGTGGGGAGGTCCTTCGGGTTTCGCCTTGCCTTGCAAGGCGACCCGCGCGGGGGGCGCTGCCCCCCGCGACCCCCCGGAGTACTTCCGCCAAGAAGAAGTCCGAAAGGACGCGCCTGGTCATGTTGGCGGCCAATGTCCACAGGCATGGGCGCCGTGCCGGGCCCTGGCTATCCCGGCGCCAGCCGGTCGAGGAAGTCCGGCAGGTGCCCGATATTCGGCAGGACGGCATCGGCGAGATCGGCAAGCTCTTCAGCCGTGGCGGCACCGGTCAGCACCGCGACCGTCGCCATTCCTGCCCGGCGTCCGGCGCTCAGATCGTGCCGGCTGTCGCCGACCATCAGCACCTCTGCCGGCGCCCGCCCGGTTGCCACTGCGAAGGCGAGCAACTGGCCGGGGTCGGGCTTGGCGCCGTGCCCGCTGTCATATCCCGCGACGAAGTCGAACCGGTCGGCGATTCCCGCCGCCACGAGATGGGCGCGGGCCGGGTGTTCGGCGTCGTTGGTGGCCACCCCGAGGGCAAGCCCGCGCGCCGCCAGCGCCTCCAGCAGGGGTTGAAGCGGCACCGCGGGCTGCATCGGCGCGGCCGCCGCCGCCGCGTTCAGCGTCGCAACAAGCCGCGGCAGGTCGGTGTCCGGCGGCAGGTGCGGCAGCATGCGCATGGCGATGTCCTCGGCGGTCGAGGCGATCACCACGCTGTCGCGCCGGAATCGCCGGGCAGCCCGGTCAAAGCCGATCGCTTCGGCCAGCGCCCCGTGGCGCGCCCCGTCGTTCCCGGCGAGCCCTTCGAGGAGTCGTGTGGCCCAGTCCCCCCAACTGGTGTGGAAATCGAAGAGCGTGCCGTCCTTGTCGAACAGGATTGCGGTGATGCGTGCCATGACTGCCCCTTTTCCGTTCGCCTGATGTTGTCCCGATGTCCCGCACCGTCAGGTCCAGTGCGGATCGGCGCCGCCCGGCAGCGCAGCCCGCGCCCGCATCACCGCCTCGCCCTTCAGGCCGGCGGCGTCGCAGAAGGCGATCACCCAGGCATCATCCATCAACAGGAAGTCCAGAACCGAGGCCAGGAAGTCCGGATCCCCCGCGCGCTCGCGCAGATCGCGTTCTCCTGCGCCGGTGGCGCCGAGGAAGACCGGCAGCAGGTCGTCATTGCCCACGAGCCAGGCCAGCGCGCGCAGCGCCACGACGTCGGCGGATTCTCGCATCCCTGCTTTCTCCCGTGGTTGGTTAAAGGGTTTGTTAACACTTACTGCCCAAGACTGAACCTCGAAAAAACGGGTAAAAAGTTCACGATCCAAGGCAGGGGAGAGGCGCCGATGTCCCGGCGAATCCTGATAGTCGACGATGTCGCCACCAACCGAATCGTAATGAAGGTCCGGCTGAGCGAGGCGCACTACGAGGTGTTGCAGGCCAGCGATGGCACCGTGGCGTTGGCGACGGCGCGGAGGGACCGGCCGGACCTGATCCTGCTGGACATGACCCTTCCCGACATGGACGGGACCGAGCTCTGCCGCCGCCTGAAGGCTCATCCCGAAACCGCCGCCATCCCGCTGATTGTGGTGACCGGGGCGCGCTCGACCGAGGCGAAGATGCGCGCGCTCGAGGCCGGGGCGGACGAGTTCCTGTCGAAACCGCTGGACGAGATGATCCTGCTGGCGCGGGTGCGCAACCTGCTGCGGGCACGGGAGACCGCCGAAGAGCTTGCCTTGCGCAACGGCACCCATCGTGCGCTCGGCTTTGCCGAGGCGGCCGAGGGATTTGCGCCGCAGGGCCGGGTGGCGTTGATCTCTGCGGACCCCCGCACCGGACGCAGTTGGCGGGCCGCGCTTGCGCCGCTTTTGTCGGATGCGCTGTCGACCATCACCCGGGCCGAGGCGCTGACCCCGCCCGAGGACATGCTTACGCCCGATGTCTTCGTGATCGACTCGCGGCTTGCCCCCGAGGGCGCGGGATTGCGCCTGGTGTCGGAACTGCGCGCGAACGCGAAAACCCGCCATTCCGCCGTTTTGGTCGTGGTGCCCGAGACCGCCCGCGAGACCGCGGCGATGGCGCTTGACCTCGGGGCAAACGACCTCGTGTCGGCACCGGCCGATCCGCAGGAACTGGCGATCCGGATCCGCAGCCAGTTGCGCCGCAAGCAGCAGGCCGACCGGCTGCGCGCCACGCTTGAGGACGGGCTGCGGCTGGCCCTGATCGACCCTCTGACCGGGCTCTTCAACCGTCGCTACGCGCTACCCCATCTTGCGCGGATCGCCGAGCGTGCGGCCGGGACCGGGCGCGGCTATGCGGTGATGCTGCTCGACATCGACCGGTTCAAGCGGGTGAACGACCGTCATGGCCATGCCGCGGGTGATACTGTGCTGGTCGAGGTGGCGCGTCGGCTCAAGGAAAACCTGCGCCCGGTCGACCTGGTGGCACGGATCGGCGGCGAGGAATTCATGGTGGCCCTGCCCGAGACCGAGTTCGAGCTTGCCTGCGCCACGGCCGAGCGGCTGCGCACCGAGATCGGGGCGCGCCCGGTGGTGCTGCCCGATGGGGCAGGCGAGATCGGGGTCACGATCAGCATCGGCGTTGCCTTCGGCAGCGACCGGGCGCCGGCATCGGAGGACGCCGATCTCGAAGCCGAGGTCAAGCGTCTGATGGAACAGGCAGATCGCGCCCTTTACGGCGCCAAGGCATCGGGACGCAACACCGTCGAGATCAGCCGCACGGCGGCCTGACCGCGGGATCGGGCGTCTGCGGATGCTTTGCGTGGCGCCCCTGTCCCCGGGATCGGCTCGCCCGGCCACTGGTCCGCCCGGCCGGGCGGGGCTATGGTCACGCCAGAGGCAAGGCGGAGGCGGGCGATGGGCGAGACACAGGCGGCGCCCCTGTCGGGGCGGATCACCCTGGGCGTGTTGGGATTTCTTGCCGGGCTGGCGGCCTGGCTCCTGCTTGACGTGCTGCCCGACCGGATGGGGTCGGCGCCGCGCGGCCACCTGTTCCTGACCAGCCTCGGGGCGGCCTTCTTCCCAGCGGCGCTTGCGCTGACCGGCCCCCTGCCGCTTGCCCGCGCGCTGATAGCCGGGGTGCTTGCCGCGCTGCCGCTCTCGGGGCTGATGGTCTGGGCAAGCTTCCGCTTCGCCGCGGTTTCCGCGTTCCTGGGCACCGGCCATCCCGGGGCCGGTTTCGCGGTCCTGCTGTTCCTTGCGCTGCCCTTCCTGGCGGCCGGGCTTGGCCGGGACACGCGGATCGGCGACTACCGGGTGCTGTTTACCCAGTCCTGGATGATCGTGGTCCGCCTTGCCGCGGCCTGGCTTTTCGTCGGCCTTGTCTGGGGCGTGCTGTTTCTGTCCAACGCGCTTCTGGAACTTGTCGGCATCGACGTGATCGAGCGGCTGCTCGACCAGGATGCGGCGCCCTACCTGCTGAGCGGGGTGACGCTGGGGCTTGCGCTTGCGGTGGTGGGCGAGCTGTCGGACTATGTCTCGCCCGATCTCGTACTCCGGCTGTTGCGCCTGTTGCTGCCGGTGGTGCTTGTGGTGGTGTCGATCTTCCTTGCGGCGCTGCCGTTCCGCGGGTTGTCGAACCTGTTCGGCACGTTGTCGGCGGCGGGCATCCTGCTGGCGATGGCGTTCGGCGCGGCGACGCTGGTCTCGACCGGGCTTGACGCGGACGAGGATCGGCGGGTGCCGGGCGGGCTGACCGACTGGTGCTGCCGGCTGCTGGCGCTCTTGTTGCCGGCGCTTGCCTTGCTGGCGGGGTTCGCGGTCTGGATGCGCATTTCGCAATACGGTCTCAGCCCCGACCGGGTGATCGCCGCGGCGCTTGCGGCGCTTGCGATGGGGTATGGGGCGGCCTATGCGCTGGCGGTTCTGCGGGGCGCGGGCTGGGGCGGGCGCATCCGGCGGGCCAACGTGGCGATGGCGGGGGCGGCGATGCTGCTGATCGCAGCGTTCTTCACGCCGGTGCTTGACCCGCAGCGGCTGTCGGTGGCCAACCAGATTGCCCGGTTCGAACATGGCCGCACGGCGGCCGATGCGCTTGATCTCTGGGCGATCGGGCGGGACTGGGGCAGGGCCGGACAGGACGGGATCGGGCGGCTCGCCGCTTTAGGCGACCACCCGGAGGCCGCGCGCCTGGCCGAACGGCTGGCGGCGCTTGCGCTGGCCGACAGCCGCTATGCCTTCGACCGGTCGGGCGAGGGCGACGATGTCGCGCAACTGGCCGCCGACCTTGCCGCCCGCCTGCCGGTACGGCCCGAGGGCCGGGCGTTGCCCGGGGGGCTTCTGTCCAGCCTGCGGTTGTGGGAACTGCAGCAGATCGGCCGGGCCTGCGACTACCGTACCGCGGGCGGCAATCCCGGTTGTGTTGCGGTTCTGGCGGATTTCTCGGAACCCCGGCCGGGCGACGAGGTGCTGATCGTCGCCCACAACCCGGCCGGTGCACTGCTGGTCCGGGCCTATTTCCGCGAGGATGAGGGATTTGCCATGCGCAGCCCCGAATTCCTGGCGGGCACGGATTTCTGGCGTGCCGCGGATGACGCGATCGACGCGCTGATCGCAGGCGACTACAGCCTTGCGCCGCAGCGGCTGAACGCGATCGAGGTCGAGGGGCGGAGCCTGTTTTTCGGCCGCTGAGGGTCGTTCCCGGACCGGAAGGCGTCGCTTCCCCGTCGGATTTTGCATTTTCTTAATTCCTTCTGCGCAATCTGGCCGCGTTAACGAGGACACCGTTGCCGGAGTTCATTTATGCACGGTCTTTTGAACCGCGCGATTCAGTGTTTCCTGGTCGATACTTATGGAGGGAAATGCTGGACGCATGTGGCGCGGGTCGCCGGGGTGGAACCCGGCGGATTCGAGGCCATGCTGACCTATGAGGATTCACTGACCGACGCGGTTCTCCACGCCGCGGTGGCGCATGTGGGCCTGACGCGCGAGATGCTGCTTGAGGATCTCGGAACCTATCTCGTCTCGCACTCCGATCACGAGGCGTTGCGCCGGCTGTTGCGGTTCGGCGGCGAGACCTTCCTGGAGTTTCTTTTCTCACTCGAGGATCTGCCTGATCGCACCAGGCTTGCCGTTCCCGATCTCGAGATGCCTGAATTGGAACTCGCCGAGGACGGGGAGAAGGGGTTCCTGATCCAGTGTCGCGGCGGCTGGCCGGGGGCGGAATTCGTCCTCCAGGGCATGCTTCGGGCAATGGCCGACGATTACGGCGCGCTGGCGCTGCTCGACGTGACCGACCGTCGACGCGACGGTGCGACGCTGACCGTCAGCCTGCTTGACGCCACGTTCCATTCGGGGCGCAGTTTCTCGCTGGTGGCCGGGTGCCCATGAACATGGCGCGCGATACCAGGCTTGAGGATCAGGCCATCGGGTTCGATCCCCTGGCACTTGGCCAGCTTATGCCGATGCATCTTTGCATCGACGCGTGCGGGTGCATCTGCAGCACGGGGCCTACGCTTGCGCGGCTGGCCGGGCCCGACCTGATCGGGCGCCCGTTTGCAGATGTCGTGACGCTGCGTCGCCCACGCGGTGCGGACGACATGGCCGGGCTTCTCGCTCTGGCGGGGGTGCCGCTGAAGCTATCGCTCGCTGCCGCGCCGTCGCTGCCGCTCAAGGGGATGGTCGTTGGCCTGTCCGGCGCGGGCGGCGCGCTTCTCAACGTCTCGATGGGGATCTCGCTGATCGAGGCGGTGGGCCGGTTCGACCTGACGCTTCGGGACTTCGCCCCGACCGAACTTGCGGCCGAACTGCTGTACCTGACCGAGGCCAAGTCCGCCGTCGCGGGAGAGCTGCGGCGCCTCGCCCAGCGGCTTAACGGCGCCCGCGTCTCGGCCGAGACCGAGGCGGCGACCGATACCCTGACCGGGCTTGCCAACCGCCGCCGACTGGACGCCACGCTGGAACAATTCCTCGCGCAGGGGCGGCCCTTTTCGCTGGCGCATATCGACCTGGATTTCTTCAAGCAGGTCAACGACACCCATGGCCATGTCACGGGCGACGCGGTGCTGGTCGAGACCGCCGGGATTCTGCGGTCGCAATCGCGCACCCAGGACCTTGTCGCGCGGTTCGGTGGCGACGAGTTCGTGATCCTCATGGCCGATATCGTCGACCCGGCCCAGCTGCGGCGGATTGGTGAGCGGCTGATCGAGTGGCTGGAACGGCCGATCCTCGCGCATGGCACGGAGTGCCGCATCTCGGCCAGCATCGGCGTGGCAATCTCGACGCGGAACGACCGTTCCGACCCGGTGCGCCTGTTCCACGAAGCGGATGTCGCGCTTTACGACGCCAAGCGCCGTGGCCGTGGCTGTGTGTCCTTCTTCACGGATACGACGATGTCAGGCTGTCCGCCCGGACGATAGCGCCCGTTTGTCCGGTGATCACCGGGCCATCCGGCCGCCCGCCAGCTTGCGGATCGCCACATAGAACAGCGGCACGAACAGAACGCCCAGGATCGTCGCGCTGAGCGTGCCGCCAAGCACGCCCGAGCCGATCGCCGTACGTCCGCCCGAGCCCGCGCCCGAACTCAGCACCAGCGGCAGCACCCCCAGCGTGAACGCCATCGACGTCATGATGATCGGCCGGAACCGCTGCCGCGCGGCTTCGCGGACGGCGGTGAACAGATCCTCTCCCGCCTCCTGCCGGTCGCGGGCGAATTCGACGATCAGGATCGCGTTCTTGCCGGTCAGGCCGATCACGGTCAGCAGCGCCACCTGGAAGAATACCCCGTTCTCGAACTGCCCCAGCCACGCGCCCAGCAGCGCCCCCAGCACCCCGATGGGCATGGCCAGCATGACCGCAAAGGGAATCGCCCAGCTTTCGTAAAGCGCGGCAAGGCAGAGAAACACCGCCGCCAGCGACAGCGCGTAAAGCAGCGGCGCCTGACTGCCCGATTCCCGTTCCTCAAGCGACAGCCCGGTCCAGGCCACGCCGAAGCCCGGCGGCAACTGGCCTGCCAGCCGCTCGATCTCGGACATCGCCTCGCCGGTGGTGACGCCTGGCGCGGGGCTGCCCTGCAATTGCATCGCGGGCACGCCGTTGTAGCGGGTCAGCCCCTGCGGCCCGAACTGCCAGTTTGCCGTGGCGAAGTTCGAGAACGGCACCAGCCCGCCCGAGGCATTGCGGACGCGCCACATCTCGATGTCCTCGGGCGTCGCGCGGGCGTCGGGTGCACCCTGGACGTAGACCCGCTTGATCCGTCCACGGTCGATGAAATCGTTCACGTACCGTCCCGCCCAGGCAATCGACAGCAACTGCCCGACATCGGTCGCCGACAGCCCCATCGCGCCCGCCGCGCGCCAGTCGATATCCAGGTTGAACTGTGCCGCATCCTGCAACCCGTTCGGCCGGATCGAGCCGATCATCGGGTTTTGCGAGGCCATTCCCAGCAACTGGTTGCGCGCGGCCAGCAATTCCTCATGGCTCTGGCCCGCGCGCGCCTGCAGGTAGAAGTCGAAGCCCGAGACGTTGCCCAGCTCGATCACCGAGGGCGGCACGACGGGGAACACCATCGCGTCCTGGATCTGGCTGAACGCGCCGAAGGCCCGGCCGGCGATCGCCTGCACGCTCTGGTCCGGCCGCGCGCGCTCGTCCCAATCCTTCAACTGGACGAAGCCGAGCCCCATGTTCTGGCCCCGGCCCGCAAAGCTGAAGCCCACGACCGTGAACACCGAGTTCACGTTCCCGGTCTCGGCGTTCAGGTAGAAGTCCTTCACCTGGTCGGCCACTGCCTGTGTGCGTTCGGCGGTCGCGCCCGTGGGCGCCTGGATCAGGGTGAAGAGCAGGCCCTGGTCCTCTTCGGGCAGGAATCCTGTGGGCGTCTTGACGAAGAGCCAGCCCATCGTGATGGCCAGCATCACGTAGATCAGTCCGACGCGCAGCGGCCGGCGCACGATCCAGCCGACCGATCCCGCATAGCCGCCCGTCAGCTTTTCGAAGGCGATGTTGAACCAGCCGAACGGCCCGCGATGGGTGTGAACCACGTCCTTCGAGCGCAGGATCGACGCGCACAGCGCCGGCGTCAGCGTCAGCGCCACCAGCACCGACAGAGCCATGGCCGAGACGATGGTGATCGAGAATTGCTGATAGATCACGCCGGTCGAGCCGGGGAAGAAGGCCATCGGCACGAACACCGCCGACAGCACGAGCGCGATGCCGACCAGCGCGCCGGTGATCTGGCCCATGGATTTCCGCGTCGCCTCGCGCGGAGAAAGCCCCTCTTCCTCGATGATCCGCTCGACGTTCTCGACCACCACGATCGCGTCGTCGACCAGCAGGCCGATCGCCAGCACCATGGCCAGCATCGTCAGCGTGTTGATCGAGAAGCCGAAGGCCGCGAGGATGCCGAACGTGCCCAGCAGGACGACGGGAACGGCGAGTGTCGGGATCAGCGTCGCGCGGATGTTCTGCAGGAACAGCAGCATCACGAGGAAGACCAGAAGGATCGCCTCGAACAGCGTCTTGACCACTTCCTTGATCGAGATCTCGACGAAGGGCGTGGTGTCGTAGGGGATCACGTAGTCGACGTTCTCTGGGAAGAACTCGGCGAATTCCGCAATCTTGGCCTTGACCAGCCGGGCGGTGTCCAGCGCGTTGGCGCCCGGCGCCAGCCGGATCGCCATGCCCGCCGCGGGCTGGCCGTTGCGCCGCGCGATCGCGTCATAGCTTTCCGCGCCGATCTCGACCCGGGCCACGTCCTTGAGCAGCACAAGCCCGCCATCGGTTTCCGCGCGCAGCACGATCTGCTCGAAATCCTGCGGGCTCGTCAGAAGGGATTGCGCCGTGATCGTGGCGTTCAGTTGCTGGCCCTCGGGGGCGGGCAGCGAGCCGAAGGAGCCGGCAGAGATCTGCGCGTTCTCGGCCGAAACGGCCGCCACCACGTCGGACGGGGTCAGTTCGAAGGCAGCCAGTTGCGCCGGGTCGAGCCAGATCCGCATCGCGTATTGCGAGCCGAAGACCTGCACCTCGCCCACACCCTCGATCCGCGAGAACGCGTCCACGAGGTTCGAAACCATGTAGTCCGACAGGTCCACCTGTTCGAGCGAGCCGTCGGTCGAGATCAGCGCGATCACCATAAGGAAACCGGCCGAGGACTTGCGCACGCTGACCCCCTGGCGCTGCACGGTTTCGGGCAGCAGCGGCGTGGCCTGTGCCAGCTTGTTCTGGACCTGGACCTGGGCGATGTCGGGGTCGGTGCCGGTCTCGAAGGTCAGTGTGATCGAGGCCTGGCCCGCCGAAGTAGACGAGGACGAGATATAGCGCAGCCCGTCCAGGCCGGTCATCTGCTGCTCGATCACCTGGGTGACGGTGTTGGCCACCGTCTCGGCGGAGGCGCCGGGATAAGAGGCGTTCACGCTGACCGAGGGCGGCGCGATCTGCGGGTATTGCGCGATCGGCAGGCTGAAGATCGACAGCAGGCCGACCCCCATGATCAGGATCGAGATGACCCAGGCGAACACCGGACGGTCGATGAAGAAGCGGGCCATGGCGCGGTCTCTCCGGGGGTCAGTTGGCGGGGGCCGGGGCGGCCCGTTCCTCGGGCGCGACGGGCGCGCCGGGTGCGATCTTCTGCAGCCCGGCGACGATCACCCGGTCGCCATCGGCAAGGCCGCCGGTCACGATCCAGTCGGTATCCCTGTCGCTCAGAACGGTCAGCACGCGCTCTTCGACGGTGTTTTCCGGGGTCACGACCATCGCAGTGGGCCGGCCCCTGCGATCGCGGCCGACCGCTTCCTGCGGGGCCAGGATGGCATTGTCGACCACGCCCTGCGGCATGTCCACCTGCACATACATGCCGGGAAGCAACAGCTTGTCCGGGTTTGGAAATTCCATCCTCAGGACGACCACGCCGGTTTGCGTGTCCACCTGCGGTTCGGCCGCGGTCAACTCGCCCGTATGCTCGTAGCCGCCGCCATCGGGCAAGTTCAGGCTGACGGTGCGGTCGGCATCGCCCAGCCGTGCCTGCATGTGCCCGCGCCGCCAGGCCACCAGCTCCGCGGCCGACATGGTGACGTCGACGAAAACCGGGTCAAGCGAGCGGATCACGGCCAGCGGCTCGGCCTGGCCGGCGGTGACCAGCGCGCCCCGGGTGGTCAGCGACCGGCCCACGGTGCCCGACAGCGGTGCCTTGATCGTGGTGCGATCAAGGTCGATCTCGGCCGCCAGAAGCTGCGCCTTGGCCACCTGCAGTCCGGCCTCGGCTGCGGCGAGGGCCGCATCGGCGTCGTCCACCGCCTGTTCGCTGGTGACGTTGCGCGCCAGCAACTCGCGCAGCCTGGTCGCTTCTTTCCGGGCGGCGCCCCGCGTCGCCTCGGCCTGCGCGACGGCGGCCTGCGCGGCGGCGACCTGCGCCTCGTAGCTTGCCGCGTCGATCCGGTAGAGCGCGTCACCCAGGCTGACCTCGGCGCCTTCGGCGAACAACCGCTCGGTGATGATGCCCGCGACCTGCGGGCGCACCTCGGCTACGCCCGCGGCCACCACGCGGCCGGGCAGCCGTGTGGTAAGCGTCACGTCCTTTGCGCGCAGCGTGACCACCGTCACCGGCGTCGGCGGTCGCTCGCCACCCTGTGCGGGGCCCTGCTGGGCCGGGGCTGCCGTCGCGGCGGCAAGCGAAAGCGTCAGGACGGCAGTGAGAACCCGGAGAAGGCGGGGCATGGCAGGGCTCCTGGGGTAGGCGAAAGCTCTGGCAAAGAGCGGCGCGCGCATTTATAAAACCTAAGCGTTTCGTTATTCGCTTCGGCGCCTCCGCGCAAGCTGGAATCGGCTTGGCGCGGTACTCGGCGATGCAAAACCGCACAAAAAGAGGTCAATGCCGCAACGATGGGCAACCGCACGCCACGCCGGGGCCGCCCGCCCCAGATGCAGCCCGCCGAGCGCGAGCGCATGATTCTCGACGCGGCCGAGCGGGTCCTGCTGGCCCGCGGTTTGCAGGGCACCACCATGGCCGCCGTCGCGCGCGAGGCCGGCATGTCCAAGCGCACGCTCTACGCCGTGTTCGACGGGCGCGCGGTGTTGTTTCCCGCACTGGTTCGGCGGCTGCGCGAGGGAATCGTCGCGCCGCTGACACCCGCACAGGCCGCCCGGCCGCTGGCCGAACGGCTGCGTCTGCTGCTGGCGCCCGACCGGCTGCCCGCCGCGGGATCGGTCCCACTCGAGGTGATGCGCGCGGCGATCGCCGAGGCGCCGCGCCATCCCGATCTGGCCGAAAGCATGCTCGAGGAAGGACCCCGGGCGATCCGCCGCCTGATCCGCGCCGAGCTTGACCGCGGGGTGGCGGCGGGCGAGATCGGCATCGACGACACCGAGACCGCGGCGGCGCTGCTGCATGCCATGGCGCTGCCCTGCCCGCTGGACAAGCTGCTGGATGCCGGCAAGGCCGGCGAACAGCCCGAGACATCGCGCGCGCGCGTCGACCGGGCGATCACCGTCTTTCTGAGGGGTATCGCCGCGGCGCCGCCAGAGGCCGTGCGCGACTGAGGCGCCCGGCTACTTCACCTTTAGCGGCAGGCCCGAGACCACGAATTCGACCTCATCCGCGGCCTCGGCGACGCGCTGGTTCAGCCAGCCCTGCGCGTCGCGGAACGCGCGGGCCAGCGCGTTCGCCGGAACGATCCCCATGCCGACCTCGTTAGAGACCAGAATCACGGGGCTTGCCTGCCGGGCCAGCGCGGCGACCAGCGCCTCGGCCTCGGGCTCCCACGCCCGGTCGTCGAACATCAGGTTAGACAGCCACAGCGTCAGGCAGTCGACCAGGCGCGGACCCTGCCCGTCGCTGCGGTCCAGCGCGCCGATCAGATCGAAAGGTTCCTCGACCGTGATCCAGCCCGAGCCGCGCCGGTCGATGTGGTGGGCAATGCGCGCGCGCATCTCGTCGTCGTCCGCGCGCGCGGTGGCGATGTAGACCGGCTGGCCGGGCAGGGCGCGGACGCGCGCCTCGGCATGGCGGCTCTTGCCCGAGCGCGCGCCGCCGGTAACCAGAATGACCTGTCCCACCTTGCCCGCGCCCCCTGTCGCCTGTCTGCGCCGGTCCATAGCCCGCCCCGGCAAGGGGATCAATCGTACTGCGGCCATGCGGCAACGGCGGTGCACCCGCCTGCGGCATCCGTTGCCGGTTGATGACGCCGTTGGGCGGGCCTATGACGGCTCGGCCAAACCGACCGGAGCGACCATGACTGATACCGAGACCCTAGCCGCCGAGTTGAAACGCCGGATCGACATCAAGACGAAACCGCCGGGCTCGCTCGGCCGGATCGAGGCGCTGGCCGCGCAGATCGGTCTGGTGCAGGGCAGCACAGCGCCGCGGATGGCGCGTTGCCAGCTGACGATCTTTGCCGCCGATCACGGAGTCGCCACCGAGGGCGTGTCGCTGTTCCCGCAGGAGGTGACGCGGCAGATGGTGCTGAACTTCCTGTCGGGTGGGGCCGCCGCGAACGTCTTCGCGCGCAGTGTCGGCGCCGATCTGCGCGTGGTGGACGCCGGCGTGGCGGGCGCGTCGTTCGGCCTCGCGGGGCTGATCGACCGCCGCATCGGGGCGGGCACGGCGAGTTTTCTGACCGGCCCCGCGATGACCGCGGAGCAATGCGACAGGGCGCTTTCCGAAGGCCGGGCGCTGGGCGCGGACGGCGACTGGGACGCGGTGGCCTTTGGCGAAATGGGCATCGCCAACACGGCATCGGCGGCCGCGCTGGGGCACAAGCTGACGGGGATCGGTCTTGACGTGCTGACCGGGCGGGGCACCGGGCTTGACGACACGGGTCTGTCGCACAAGCGTGCGGTGCTGGAACGTGCGGCGGCGCGCACGGGCGATCTGGCGCCCGCCGCGGCGCTGGCCGAGTATGGCGGGTTCGAGATCGCGATGATGGCAGGCGCGATGATCGGCGCGGCGGCCGCGCGCCGGATCGTCATCGTCGACGGCTTCATCGCCACCGCTGCGGCGCTGGCCGCCTGCCGCATCGCGCCCGAGACACGCGCCGCGATGGTTTTCGCCCACAAGTCCGAGGAACAGGGGCACCGGGCGCTGCTGGAGGCACTGGGCGCCGAGCCGCTGCTTTCGCTTGGCCTTCGTCTTGGCGAGGGCACCGGAGCCTTGCTGGCCTGGCCGCTGCTCAGGGCGGCCGCCGCGATGCTGACCGAGATGGCCAGCTTCGAGGATGCCGGGGTGACGGGCCCGGCATGAGCACGCGGCTGGCCGAAGAGCGGCAGCTGATCCTGCTGGCGGTCGGGTTCCTGACCCGCCTGCCGGTGCCGCCCGATCCGGGATACACGTCCGAGAGGATGGCCCGGGCAACGCGGTATTTCCCGCTGGTGGGGCTGGGGATCGGTGCGGTTCTGGCGGTGGTCTACGCGCTGGCCGCGCTGGTGCTGCCGACGGTTGTGGCGGTGCTGCTGGCGCTGGCCGCGGGGGTGCGGCTGACCGGTGCGCTGCACGAGGACGGGTTGGCAGACATGGCCGACGGGCTGGGCGGCGGCACCACCCGCGCGCACGCACTCGAGATCATGCGCGATAGCCGGATCGGCAGCTATGGGGCGGTTGCGCTGGGTCTTGTGCTCGCGCTGAAGGCTGCGGCGCTTGCCCATCTGGGGGCGGGCGCGGTCGCGGCGCTGGTCGCGGCGCATGCTCTCAGCCGGTTGGCCGTTCTGCTGACCATGGCGCGGATGCCCTATGCCCGGCCCGACGGCAAGGCGGGATTCTCCACCGCGGGCCCGGGGCAGGACGGGATGCGGATCGCGCTGGCCACCGGCCTCCTGACGGTGCTGGGCCTTGCGCTTGCCAGCGGGCTGGCTGCGGCGGTCTCGGCGGTGCTTGCCGCCGCTGCGGTCACGCTCTGGCTGGGCGCGATGCTGCGGCGGCGGCTTGGCGGCTATACCGGCGACGGGCTGGGCGCGGTGCAGCAACTTTCCGAAACCGCGATTCTGCTGGGCCTTCTGGCATGGGCCTGATCCTGGTGCGCCACACCGCGCCCGACGTGGCGCCCGGCACCTGTTATGGCCGGCTCGACCTGCCGCCGGGGCCCGGCTTTGCGGACGAGGCGGCGGCGGTGCTGGACGCGATGCCGCCCGTGACCCGCGTGCTGACCAGCCCGCTGATCCGCTGCCGCGCGCTGGCCGAGCACATCGGCGCGGCGCGCGGTCTGCCGGTCGAGGTCGAGCCCCGGCTGATCGAGATTGATTTCGGCGCGTGGGAAGGGCTTGCCTGGGACGCAGTGCCGCGCGACGAACTCGATGCCTGGGCCGCTGATTTCTGGAATGCCCGGCCCCATGGCGGGGAAAGCGTCGCGATGTTCACCGCGCGGGTGGCCGACTGGCTGGCCGGGCAGGGCGGGGCGGCTGGCTGGCTGGCGGTCACCCACGCCGGGCTGATGCGGGCCGCGCAGCACCTGCTGGGCCGGGACGAAAGCTGGGCCTGCCGCTTTTCCCATGGCCAGACGCTGGCGCTGTCGGCGGGCGATCTGTCCGCGCTTGCAGCCCGCCCAATGCCGTAAAAACGCCGCATCCTGCGAAAAGACTGTGGTCAAACCCCTGAGTCGGAATAGCTTCTGTGCAAAGCCGGGGGCTGCCCCGAAGTGAACGGACCAACCGATGCCCAGAACGCTTTTCAAGGTGATGATCCCCGAACGGCGGGGAACCCTGCCTGTCTTCCTTTGCCTGCGCCTCGCCGACGACTGGGCAGAGCCGCATCCCTGGCGGTCGGACAACCAGACGCTGCCCTATGTCGGCTGGCATGTGACACGGCGCGAGAATGGCCGGTTGCTGACGGTTCTGCTCGGCCCGCTCGCGCTGCTTGCCGCTGCCCCGCCCGCGCCAAGGGAAACCGCGGGGCCGGGTTCGGTGCGCCGCGGCATCTGACGGTCTAACGGCCAATTTCGTCCAGCGCGTCGTGGAGTGTCTCGATCCGCGACAGGTGATCGTGGGCCGCCGGGCCGAGCTGCTGCATGACCGCCAGCGCCAGCACGCGCAGCACCGACAGAACCCCCACATAGGAATCCAGAACCTGCGCGGCCTCGACCGGGCAGGTCAGCGTCCAGCGCGCCTCGGCCGGTGTTTCACGGATGCCCGGATCAGCCAGCAACGCGACATCCGCCCCGGTCCCGGCCACCGCACGGACGAACCGGCGGAACCCGGCAGGGCGTCGGCGCAGCCCGACGATCAACACCATATCCCCCGGTCCGACGCCCGCGATCCCCTCGGCCAGCGTCTGGCCGGGCGCGTTCAGCATCTCGACGTCGGGGCGTAGCTGGGCCAGCATCGTTCGGCCGTATTCCGCGGCGATATAGCTGTTGCGGAACCCCGCCAGCCGGACCCGCGGCGCATGCGCCATCCGCGCGGCGATCTCGGCCGTCATGGTCTGGTCGAGCAGCCCATGGGCGGCCTGCAACAGTTGCGTGTCGGCCGCCAGCACGGCGGCGGGATCGTCGCTGTCGGGGCCCGTCGCCACCCGCCGGGCAAGTTCGAGCGGCGATCCCGCCCGGCGCATCGCCCGCGCCTCGCGGCGTGCTGCGTCGTAGGATGCGTAGCCAAGCCGCCGAACGAACCGAGAGACCGTCGCGTTCGACACCACGGCCTGCGCGGCGAGTTCCGAGGCCGACCAGAGCGCCAGTTCCCCGGGCCGGTCCAGCACGATGTCGGCCGCCCTGCGCTCGCCGGCCGGAAGCGCATCATAGACCGCGTGAATCCTTTGCACGAGCGATGTGCCAGGCGCCTCGATTTCGGGCAAGGCTCGGTCTCCGCGAAAAATCATTTTCGGTTTTTGTTGACGGAATGAAAACCTGCTTTCACCGTCGGGATCAAGGCCACGATCCTTTTTGCAGCGGGAAATGCCCTGGATGGGTGACATCGCCACCACCGCCAAACGTCTGAGCCGGCGCGTGAACTGGCTGGTGGAACGGATCTGCGTGGCGCTTCTGGTGCTTCTGGTGCTGGATGTCTGGCTGGGGGTTCTGGTCCGCTACGTGATCCCGCTGCCCCTGACCTTTACCGAGGAACTGGCGCGCTACCTGATGATCTGGATGGCGCTGCTGGCGGTTTCGAGCGGTATCGCCCATCGCGAGCATATCGGCGTGGCCTTCGTGTTCGAGCGGTTGCCTGCGGCGGCACGGCGCTGGCTTGCGGTCGGCTTCGACGTGATCGGGTTTGCCTTCTTCTTCGCGCTGTTCTGGTACGGGCTCGGCTTTGCCGAGCGCGGTTTTTCGCGGCTGACGATGATCTACGCCATGCCCAAGGGCTATGCCTTCGCGGGCGTGCCGCTGGCCGCGGCGATGGCCTGCGTCCAGTTGGCATTGATCGGACTTCACGACTTCTTTGCCCGCGATGTGCCCGAGGCGGTCAGCGCGCCCACCCCCGATGCGAGGGTCGGCTGATGGGTTTCTACCTCGTTCCGATCGCGTTCTTCGGCCTGATGGCGCTGGGCATGCCGGTCGGCATTTCCATCGGCGTCGCGGGAATGGTCGGCATCCTCGACATGGGGCCCAGGTTCATGGCGATGGCGCCCGACCGGGTCTTTGCCGGGCTCGACCTCTTCCCGTTCCTTGCGATGCCCTTCTTCATTCTGGCGGGCGAGATCATGAACCGGTCGGGCATCACCGCGGGGCTGGTCAAGCTGGCCGATGCGCTGGTCGGCTGGATGCGGGGCGGGATGGCCCATTCCAACATGGTGGCAAGCGTGATGTTCGCCGGCATCACCGGATCGGCCACCGCCGACGCCGCGGCCTTCGGCAACACGCTGGTCCCCGCGATGCAGAAGGCGGGCTATTCGCGGTCCTATGCCTGCGCGGTCACCGCGGCGGGTTCGATCATCGGGCCGACGATCCCGCCGTCCACCCTCGCCATCATCTACGGCTCGATCATGGGTGTCTCGATCGCGGGGCTGTTCGCGGCGGGCATCCTGCCGGGGTTGTTGATCTGCGCCATCTGCATGGCGGTGATCGCGCTGACCGCGAAACGCAAGGGCCTGCCCAAGGGCGAGGGGCGGCCAAGCTTTCGCGGGGTCATCGACGCGTTGCGCGAGGGATTTCTCGCGGCTGTTCTGCCGGTCTTCATCCTCGGCTCGATCCTGCTGGGCATCGCAACACCCACCGAGGCGGCGGCCATCGCGGTCGCCTATGCGCTGTTCGTGGGTGGTGTGGTCTACCGCGCGCTCAGTTGGCGCGATCTGTACGAGGTCGCGGTGCGCACCACGCGGATCACCGGCGTGATCTTCCTGATCATCGCATCCGCGACGATCCTTGGCTGGTGGATGACCTTCAACCGCGTGCCCCAGGCCATCGCCGAGGGGCTTCTGGCGATCTCGGACAACCCGCAGGTCATCATCGGGCTGATCGTCCTGCTATTGCTGGCGATCGGGCTGGTGATGGATATCAACGCGACGCTGATCATCCTGGCCCCTGTCCTGGCGCCCCTGACACTCGGCATCGGGATGGATCCGGTGCATGCGGGCATCATGATAATCCTGGCGCTGAACATCTCGCTGATGACACCACCGGTGGGCGCCTGCCTGTTCGTGCTGTCCTCGGTCACCGGTGAACGGATCGAGGCGATCACCCGCGAGCTTTGGCCCTTCATCCTGGCCGAGGTTGCGATCCTCTTGCTGATCGCGTTCTGGCCCGGCCTCACGCTTTTCGTTCCACGGCTGTTCGGACTCTGAGCGGCCCAAATCCAACCAGCAGGGAGATAAAGATGAATATTTTCAATACCATGGGCGTAACGCTCGCCGCTGTTCTGGTGGCGGGCCAGGCCCTTGCCGCCGACGTGACGATCCGGCTTGCCCACCTCAACCCCGAAGACCCGTTCCAGAGCCATTCGGGCACCATGGCCGCCGTGTTCAAGAGCCTTGTCGAGTCGAACTCTAACGGCGCGATCGAGGTGCAGCTTTTCCCCAACGGTCAGCTTGGCAAGGATGACGAGGTGATCGAGCAGGTGCGCACCGGGCTCGTGGAAAGCACGATCTCGTCGGCGGGTGGTATCGCCACGCATTACAACCTGGTGGGTGTGTTCGACATCCCCTTTGCCTTTCCGAATATCGGTGTGGCCAGCCGCGTGATCAGCAAGGACTCGAGTTTCGGGCAGAAGTTCATCGCCGATCTCGAGGGCAAGACCGGGCTCAAGGTCCTGGGCCTGATCGACTCGGGCGGTTTCTTCGCCTTCACCAATTCGAAGAAGCCGATCGAAAGCGTGGCCGACATGGAGGGGCTGCGCATCCGCACCATGACCCTGCCGACGCATGAGGCGATCGTCTCGTCGCTGGGCGGCCAGCCCACGCCGCTGCCCTGGGCCGAGGTCTACACGGCGCTGCAGACCGGCGTTGCCGACGGGCAGATGAACCCGGTGCCGATCATCGCCTTTGCCAAGTTCGACGAGGTGCAGAAATACCTTTCGATCACCAACCACGTGATCACGCCCTACATCTGGTCGATGAACGCCGACTTCTACAACGGCCTGTCCGACGAGCATCGCACGCTGGTGAACTGGGCGGCCGAGGTGGCGACCGAGTCGGGCCGTGCGATGAGCCGGGTGATCGAGGCCTCGGACCGCGGGCTGCCCGCCCTGGCCCAGAAGATGGAGGTGAACGTCCTCGGCCCCGAGGAGCAGGCGCGGTTCGCCGAGGCTGCACAACCCGCCGTCCGCGCGCTGATCGAAAAGCAGTACGGCGCCGAGGGCATCGCGATGCTGGAGGCGCTGCTGGCCTCGATCGAGGAAGAGAAGGGCGCGTTCTGATCCCCTTGTGCGGGGTCTTGTGCGGAACCACAAGGGCCGGGGGCGAGTTGCCCCCGGCCGCATGACGAGGGACGCAATGACAGTCGAAATCTCACGGCGCGGCCCGGGCGTCGCACGGCCCTTCACGCTGGTGAAGAACCCCACGGCCTTGCACAAGGCGCCGTGGACCGCCGACCAGAACGCGATCCTCGGCGACGCGGCCTTCAGCGCCGCGCGCGCGACGATCTCGTCATGGCCGGGTTATGCGCCCACGCCGCTGGTCGCGCTGCCGGGGCTGGCGCGCGCGGCGGGCGTGGCCTCGATCCATTACAAGGACGAATCCGGCCGCTTTGGCCTCGGCAGTTTCAAGGCGCTGGGCGGTGCCTATGCCGTGGCGCGGCTGTTGCAGCGCGAGGTGGAAACCGCCATGGGCCACCCGGTGCCGATGGCCGAGATCGTGACCGGCGCCCATGCCGATCTGGTCGCGGGCATTACCGTCTGCTGTGCGACGGACGGCAACCATGGCCGGTCGGTCGCCTGGGGCGCGCAGACCTTTGGCTGTGCTTGCGTGATTTTCATCCACGCCACCGTTTCCGAGGGCCGCAAGGCCGCGATCGCGGCCTACGGCGCCGAGGTCCGCCGCTGCGCGGGCAATTACGACGACAGCGTGCGCGAGGCGCAGCAGACCGCCAGCCGCGAGGGCTGGTTCGTCGTCTCCGACACCTCCTACCCGGGCTACATGGAGATCCCCAAGGACGTGATGCAGGGCTATGAACTGATGGCCGCCGAAGCGTTCGAGGCGCTGTCCGAGCCGCCCACCCACGTCTTCCTGCAGACCGGCGTGGGCGGCATGGCCGCAGCCGTCGCGGCCCAGGCCAAGCGGCGCTGGGGCGAGGGGCGCCCGGTGATCGTTCTGGCCGACCCCGATCAGTCCGCCTGTTGGGTCGACAGCTACCGGGCGGGCGCGCCCACGCCCGTTCACGGCGATCTCGACACGCTGATGGCGGGGCTGGCCTGCGGCGAGGTCTCGGCGCTGGCCTGGCAGATCCTTTCCACCCATGGCGATGCCGCGATGGCGGTGCCCGACGCGGCCGCCGTCGAGATGATGCGCCGGCTGGCCGACCCCGTCGCGGCCGATCCGCCGCTTGTCGCCGGGGAATCCGCTGTGGCGGGCCTCGCCGCGCTGTTCGCCGCGATGGACGACGCAGAGGCCCGCGCGGCACTCTGCCTGACGTCCGCCGCCCGGGTGCTCGTCTTCGGCACAGAGGGTGACACCGATCCTGCCCTTTACGCCGAACTGGTCGGTGCCGACGCCGCCACCGTCCGCGCGCGCCAACCCCACCGGAGAGCCCCTGAATGAGCCGCAGATTCATCGTCGCCGCTGCCCAGATGGGCCCCATCGCCGCCGACGAATCCCGCGCCTCGGCGGTCGCGCGCATGATTGCGCTGATGCGCGAGGCCCACGCGCGCGGTGCCCGCCTTGTCGTCTTCCCGGAACTCGCGCTCACCTCGTTCTTTCCGCGCTGGTTCATCGAGGACCGGGCCGAGCTTGCCCGCTGGTTCGAGACCGAGATGCCGTCGTCCGACACCCGCCCGCTGTTTGACGAGGCGGCGCGGCTGGGGGTCGCCTTTCATCTGGGCTATGCCGAACTGACCCCCGAGGGCCGTTTCTTCAACACCGCGATCCTGGTGGATGAAACCGGTGCCATCGTCGGCAAGTATCGCAAGGTTCATCTGCCGGGCCACCCCGAGCACGAACCCTGGCGGCCGTTCCAGCACCTGGAAAAGCGCTATTTCGAGAAGGGCGACCTTGGCTTTCCGGTCTTCGATGCGCTGGGCGGCAAGCTGGGCATGTGCATCTGCAACGACCGCCGCTGGCCCGAGACCTGGCGGATGCTGGGGCTGGGCGGGGCGGAACTGGTGGTGCTGGGCTACAACACGCCGCTGCACTATCCGCCTGCGCCCGAACATGACCACCTGCAATATTTCCACAACGAGCTGTCGGTGCAGGCGGGGGCCTACCAGAACGGGCTCTGGGCTGTCGCCGTGGCCAAGGCCGGGCGCGAGGAAGGGTGCGACCTGATCGGCGGCAGCCTGATCGTCGCGCCCACGGGCGAGATTCTTGCCCGCGCCGCGACACTGGGCGACGAGGTCATCACGGCGACCATTGATCTGGACCGCTGCGCCGAGATCCGGCGCAACATCTTCGACTTCAAGCAGCACCGCCGCCCCGAGGAATACGGCGCGCTCGTGGCCCCGGTGTCCTGAGCGCCTTGCCGCTGGACAGGTGCGGCGAAGCACGCTAAGGGCACATTCCATGACGCCGTTCGCCCATATCCCCGCGCGCCGACGCCGCCGCCGTCTCTGACCGACGGCCGCTCGCGCGTGCGCCAACGCGCCTCTCTCTCACATCGTTGACTCGACCGATGGCCTGGGGCACCCCTATGGCCTCTTCCCAAGAGGATTTTTTCAGATGATCCCGTCCGTCCTGCCCACCTACAACCGTGCCCCGCTGGAATTCGAGCGGGGCGAAGGCACATGGCTGATCGCGACGGACGGCAGCCGATACCTGGACATGGGGGCCGGCATCGGCGTTAATGCGCTGGGCCACGCGCATCCGGCGCTGGTGGCCGCGCTGGGCGCGCAGGCGGGCAAGCTCTGGCACCTGTCGAACCTCTACCGGATTCCCGAACAGCAGGCGCTGGCCGACGCGCTGGTGGAGAAGACCTTTGCCGATACGGTGTTCTTCACCAATTCGGGCACCGAAAGCTGCGAACTGGCGGTCAAGATGGCCCGGAAGTACTGGTACGACAAGGGCCAGCCCGACCGGGTGAACATCGTCACCTTTTCGGGCGCGTTCCATGGCCGGTCCTCGGCCGCGATCGCGGCGGCCGGGTCCGAGAAGATGACCAAGGGCTTCGGGCCGCTGCTGCCCGGGTTCGTTCACCTGCCCTTCGCCGCCCATGACGCGGTGCTGAGCAACGCCATCGACGACACGGTGGCGGCGATCCTGGTGGAACCCGTGCAGGGCGAGGGCGGCATCCGGCCGCTGCCCGATCCCTGCCTGAAGGGCCTGCGTGAGTTGTGCGACCAGACCGGTACGCTGTTGATCTTCGATGAGGTGCAATGCGGCATGGGACGGACGGGACGGCTTTTCGCCCATGAATGGGCGGGTGTGGCGCCCGACATCATGATGATCGCCAAGGGGATCGGCGGCGGCTTTCCGCTGGGCGCGGTGCTGGCGACCGAGGGGGCGGCCAGCGGCATGACCGCGGGCACGCATGGGTCCACCTATGGCGGCAACCCGCTGGCCTGCGCGGTGGGCAAGGCGGTGCTGGAGATTGTCGGCGCCCCAGCCTTCCTTGACGAGGTGAACCGCAAGGCGGGGCTGTTGCGCCAGAGGCTGGAAGGGCTGGTGGCTAGCCACCCGGACGTTTTCGACCTCGTGCGCGGTGTCGGGCTGATGCTGGGGCTGAAATGCCGGGTGCCGAATACCGACCTCGTGCAGGCGGGCTATGCCGAGCGGCTGTTGACCGTGCCCGCGGCGGACAACGTGGTGCGTCTGTTGCCGCCCCTGAACATCACCGAGGACGAGATTGCCGAGGCCGTGGCCCGGCTGGACGCGGCGGCCGCCGCCGTGACGCGGAAGGAGGCGGGGGCATGAGCCATTTCCTGGACATCAACGGGACCGACGCGGGCGATTTGCGGGCAATGATCGACCAGGCGCGCAGCATGAAAGAGGCCCGCGCCGGCCGCCCCCGCGGCGCGCCCGATGACGCGCAGCCGCTGGTCGGCCGGATGGTGGCGCTGATCTTCGAAAAACCCTCGACCCGGACGCGGATCAGCTTTGACGTGGGCGTGCGCCAGATGGGGGGCCAGACCATGGTGCTGTCGGGCCAGGACATGCAGCTTGGCCATGGCGAGACGATCGCCGATACCGCGCGCGTGCTGTCGCGTTACGTCGATCTGATCATGATCCGGACCTTCGAGGAGGCCACCCTGCACGAGATGGCCGAGCACGCCACGGTGCCGGTGATCAACGGGCTGACCAACCGCACCCATCCCTGCCAGATCATGGCCGACATCCTGACCTACGAGGAGCACCGCGGCCCGATCCGGGGCCGCAAGGTGGTCTGGTCGGGCGACGGCAACAACGTCTGCGCGTCCTTCATCCATGCCGCCGGGCAGTTCGGCTTCGACTTCACCTTCACCGGCCCGCCGACGCTCGATCCCGAGGCGGTGTTCGTCGCGGAGGCGCGCGCCAGGGGCGTGACCGTCGAGATCGACCGCGACCCGCTGCGCGCCGTCGCCGGGGCTGATCTGGTGGTGACGGATACCTGGGTCAGCATGCACGATCCGCAATCGGCGCGCGAGCGGCGGCACAACCAGCTGCGCCCCTACCAGGTGACCGAGCGGCTGATGGCGGCGGCGAAACCCGATGCGCTGTTCATGCATTGCCTGCCCGCCCATCGCGAGGACGAGGCGACGAGCGCGGTCATGGACGGGCCCCATTCGGTGATCTTCGACGAAGCCGAGAACCGGCTGCACGCGCAGAAGGCGATCCTGCGCTGGTGCCTGGGGGTGTAGGGCGCGCTCCCGCCCCCGGCCCGCGCGGGACTGACGCCCCGCTTGTCCGGCGTTGGGCGTGGCGCGCGGCCAAAGGGCCGCGCGTGCCTCCGGCGGGAGTATTTTGGCCAAGAAGAACGGACGGACGGCGCGGACCGGCACCGCCCGCGCCCGCCCGAGGGACCGGCCGGCGGGGCCGGGCCCGAGAGGAAGGGCTTGCACCGCAGGCGCGCAGTCGGATGGTCGGCGGTCAGGTCCGGCGCCGGGCCCGGAGGGTCGGATCGGCCGCTGTCGGATCCTCGGGCCAGGGGTGTTTCGGATAGCGCCCGCGCATGTCCTTGCGCACATCGGCATAGGAGTTGGCCCAGAAGCCCGGCAGGTCCTGGGTCACCTGCACCGGCCGACCGGCGGGTGACAGCAGGGTGATGCGCAGCGGCAGGCGCCTTGGCCCCACCGTGGGGTGGTCTGTCATTCCGAAGAGTTCCTGCAGGCGCAGCGCGATGGACGGGGCCTCGCCGGAATAGTCGATGGCGAGCCTGCGGCCCAGAGGTGTCTCGAAATGTGCCGGGGCGAGCCGGTCGAGCGTCTGTTGCTGGTCCCAGGTCAGGCGGGCGCCGAGCGCGGGCAGGAGGTCGAGGCGGCGCAGGTCCTCGGCCGTCCGGGCGCCGTCGAGATGGGGCAGGAGCCAGTCCCCGATCTGCGCCATCAGACCCGCATCCGACATGTCTGGCAGGTCCGTCCCCTCTGCGCGCAACAATTCCACCCTTGCCTGGAAGCGGCGGGCAGGCTCGGTCCAGGGCAGGCCGCGTGCCCGGATGCCGTCGAGCGCCGCGCGGGCCAGCGCCTCGGGCGGCGCGTCCGGCCAGGCGCGGTCCTCCAGCACCAGGGCGCCGAACCGTTCCTGGCGGCGCGCCACGACCCGGTTCTCGCGGCGCGACCAGTCGCAAACCTCGTGCCAGGCGATCGCGGCCCCATGCACCGCGCGCAACTCGGCCTCGGTCAGGGCGGCAGCCAGCCGCACCTTTGCCTCGCGCGCGTCGCCGTCGAGGTCGAGTGCCACGATCAGGCGTTGGCCGGCGAGCGGATCGGTTTCGTCGAGCACCGCCCCCTTGCCGCCCGACAAGATGTAGCGGGGCGCCTCGCCCTTGCGCCGCAGGCCCACCCGGTCGGGATAGGCCAGCGCGGCCATCTCGCCCGGGCCCATGACGCGGGGGCTTTCCGGGGCGCGGGCGGCCAGGCGCTGCGCCTCGGCACGGATACGGGCCAAGGTGCCGTGGTCGGGCGGAACCGGCAGATCGGCCCGCCGTCCTTCCAGCGCCCGCAGCCGCAGCGCGACGTCGCTGCCCGCACACCTTAGCGGATCGCGCTCTTCCAGCAGCGCGGCGAGGGGAGCGGCCTGCCGGCCCGCTGCCAGCAGCATGTGGCCAAGCCGCGGGTGCACGGGCAGCGCGGCCAGCGCGCGGCCGTGACCGGTGATCCGCCCCCGCCCGTCCAGCGCGCCAAGCCCGGCCAGCAAGGTGCGCGCCTCGTCGAAGGCGCCGGGGTTCGGCGGTGTCAGGAAAGCCAAAGCGCCGGGATCGTCGGTGCCCCAGGCGGCCAGGTCCAGGGCGAGCCCAGCAAGGTCGCCCGCCTCGATCTCGGGCGGCGGATAGGGGGCAAGCCCCCCCTCTTCGCCGCGGGTCCAGAGCCGGTAGCAGATCCCCGGCGCGACCCGGCCCGCGCGGCCGCGGCGCTGGTCGGCCTCGGCGCGGGTGACGCGCTCGGTCATCAGGCGCGCCATGCCAGAGTTGGGGTCGAATCGCGACCGCCGGGCGCGGCCCGCATCAACCACCACCCGGACATCCTCGATGGTCAGCGAGGTTTCCGCGATCGAGGTGGCGAGCACGATCTTGCGCCCGGTTCCCGCCGGCCGGATCGCCGCGCGCTGCTCGGCAAAGGGCAGGGCGCCGTACAGGGGGCGGATGTGACAGTCGGCCGGCAGGCGGCCCGCAAGCGCCGCGGCACAGCGGCGAATCTCGCCTTCGCCGGGCAGGAAGACCAGCACGCCGCCTTCGGTTTCGGTTACCGCCTGCACGACCAGGTTGGCGGTTGCCTCGGGGATCCGCATGCCCTTGGCCAAGGGTTTCCCGATCCAGCGGGTGTCTACCGGAAAGCTGACCCCCTGCGATGTCACCACCGGCGCATCGTCCATCATCGCCGCGACCGGGGCGGCGTCCAGCGTCGCGGACATGACCAGCAGGATCAGATCCTCGCGCAGCGCGCCCCGCACCTCCCAGACCAGCGCCAGGCCCAGATCGGCGGTCAGCGAGCGTTCGTGGAATTCGTCGAAGATCACCGCGCCGATACCGTCGAGGCCGGGATCGGACTGGATCATCCGGGTCAGGATTCCCTCGGTCACCACCTCGATCCGGGTCGCGCGGCCCACCCGGCTTTCGCCGCGGATGCGGTAGCCGACGGTCTGGCCGACCTCTTCGCCCAGCGTCTCGGCCATCCGTTCGGCGGCGGCCCGCGCGGCCAGCCGGCGGGGTTCCAGCATCACGATCCGGCCCGCGGTCAGCCCGGCATCCAGCAGCGCCAGCGGTACCCGCGTCGTCTTGCCCGCCCCCGGGGGGGCCTGCAGCACGGCGCGCCGGTCGCGGGCAAGCGCCGCGATCAGGTCGGGCAGGGCGTCGTCGATGGGCAAGGGGATCATGGCCCGGGTTATGCGCGAATTCGCGAGCACCTGCCAGAGGGGTGGGGAAGGGGGTGGCAAAGGGGTGGACAGCCCCGTCCGCACGCGGCATGACAGGCCCGCCCACAACCTGGAGCCGCCGATGGAGACCGACGAGCTTGCAGCGCGCATCCGCGCCGGCGAACGCCGGGCGCTGGCCCGCGCGATCACCCTGATCGAGAGCGGCCGCGCCGATCACCGGGCGCAGGCGCAGGCGCTGCTGGATGCGCTGGCGGCCACGCCCGGGTCGGCGCTGCGCATCGGGCTCTCGGGCACGCCGGGGGTGGGCAAGTCGACCTTTGTCGAAAGCTTTGGCACGATGCTGACCGGGCAGGGTCACAAGGTTGCCGTGCTGGCGGTGGACCCCTCATCGGCGCGCTCGGGCGGCTCGATCCTCGGCGACAAGACCCGGATGGAGCGGCTGTCCCGCGATCCGGCCGCCTTCATCCGCCCCTCGCCCAGCCAGTCGGCACTGGGCGGCGTCGCGCGGCGCACCCGCGAGGCGGTGACACTGTGCGAGGCGGCCGGGTTCGACATCGTGCTGATCGAGACGGTGGGCGTGGGCCAGTCGGAAACCATGGTCGCCGAGATGACCGACCTTTTCATCCTGCTGATGGCGCCCGGCGGCGGCGACGAGTTGCAGGGGGTCAAGCGTGGCATCATGGAGATGGCCGACCTGATCCTCGTCAACAAGGCCGATGGCGACCTGAAACCCGCCGCCGAACGCACCCGGGCAGATTACGCGGGCGCGCTGAAACTGCTGCGCCGCCGCCCGCAGGATCCCGACGGGTTTCCCAAGGCGATCTGCGTCTCGGCGCTGCAAGAGGCGGGGCTCGCCGAGGCGTGGCGCGAGATGCAGGCGCTGGCTGCCTGGCGCCGGGAGACCGGGCATTTCGACGCCCGCCGGGCGGAACAGGCGCGCTACTGGTTCGCCGAAGAGGTGCGCCGCGGCCTGCTCGCCCGTCTGGACCACGACGCCGCGATGCGCACGCGGATGGCGCGTATGGGCGACGCGGTGGCGGCGGGCGAGATTCCCGTTGCCCGTGCCGCGGCCGAGATGCTGGCGCTGCTGGGGACGGCGCCTTGAGGCCGTTTTTGGTCCTCCAGCTTCGCCCCGAGGCCGAGGCCTCCGACGATGAATTCGCCGCGATCCTGCGCAAGGGCGGGCTGGGTGCGGATCAGGTTCTGCGGATTCGCCTCGACCGCGAGGGCCTGCCGTCGGGGCTTGACCTCGATACCTTTTCGGGGGTGATCGTGGGCGGTGGCCCGGGCTGCGTGTCGGACTCCGAGGACGCGAAATCCCCCGTCGAAAAGCGGATCGAGGCCGCGGTTATGGGCCTCATGCCCGAGATCACCGCCCGCGACGTGCCCTTCATGGGCTGCTGCTACGGCATCGGTATCCTCGCCCATCACCTGGGCGCCGAGGTCAGCAAGCGCCGCTATGGCGAACCCGTCGGCGCCACGACCTGCCGCCTGACCGAGGCCGGCCGCGCCGACCCGCTGCTGGCGGGCCTGCCCGGCACGTTCCGTGCCTTCGTCGGCCACAAGGAGGCGGTGCAGGACCTGCCGCCGGGCTGTGTGCACCTGCTGGCGTCCGATCCGTGCCCGTTCCAGATGATCCGGCACGGGCGGAACGTCTACGCCACCCAGTTTCACCCGGAGGCCGACAGCGCGGGATTCGAGCTTCGCATCCGCATCTACAAGGACCGGGGCTATTTTCCACCGGAAACCGCCGCCGATCTGGTCGCGATGTGCCGGGCCGAGGATGTGCATGTGCCCGAGACGATCCTGGACCGCTTTGTGGCGCGCTATGCCCGCGACTGAGCCGCCGCGGTCCATGAATTGCTTGACGCCCCCCGGGATTGCCCGTATTGCACCGCGACGGAATTCGCGGTGCTGCGCATGCGGCGCCGATTGCTTTATTCGAGACAAGGAAACACGCCCATGTCGCGCCTCTGTGAACTGACCGGAAAAGGTCCGATGGTCGGCAACAATGTCAGCCACGCCAACAACAAGACCAGGCGCCGGTTCCTGCCGAACCTGAACGACGTCACGATGATTTCCGACGCGCTGGGCCGGTCGTTCAAGCTGCGCGTGTCGGCCGCGGCGCTGCGGACTGTCGACCACCGCGGCGGGCTTGACGCCTTCCTCGCCAAGGCGGCTGATGCCGAACTGTCGCCCAAGGCGCTGAAGATCAAGAAAGATATCGAAAAGGCCCAGGCAACCGCCTGACCGCTGCCTTTTCCGATCCCATGACGGCCCCGCGCATGCGCGCGGGGCCTTTCGCGTTTCTGCCATTTCTGGTCGGGCGTGATTTCCGTTTGCCCATTGGGCGATCCTGGCCCTAGAACAAGGACGATGCGACATGTGCGCCTTGTCCTTGCCCTGAGCCTTGCGCTCGGTCTCGCGGTCGCTTCGCTGGGCCTTGCGGCCGCGCGCGGCGAGGCCGGGCCCGCGGGCGTCGTGGTGGTCTGTACCGGGATGGGGCTTCAGACGATCGCGGTCGATGCCGAGGGTAACCCGGTCGGACCGCCCCATCCCTGTCCCGATGGGCTGGCAGCGCTGGCCGTGTTGGCGCTGGACCGGCAGGTGCTACCCGGCCCGGCAGAAAGCTGGACCGGCGTGGAGCCACCGCGCACCGCAACGTGCCGGACGGGCCGAACGGCCCTGGCGCCCCGGGCGCGCGGCCCGCCGTGGCGCGCGGCCTGACCGTTTCGCACCGACCAACCGGCTTTCACCCGAAGGAAGGACATCATGTCCCTGAAATCCAAACTTTTCGCGGGCGTTCTCGCGCTCGTTCCCGCCCTGCCGGCGCTGGCCGGCGACATCTCCATCCAGGCCCCCTATGCCCGGGCATCGACGATGATGTCGAAATCGGGGGCGGCTTTCATGACCATCGTCAATTCCGGCACCGCCGACGACCGCCTGGTCGCTGCGGCGTCGGACGTCGCCGAGAAGGTCGAGTTGCACACCCACTTGGCCGACGCGAATGGCGTGATGAAGATGGTCGAGGTCGAGGAAGGATTCCCGATCCCGGCCGGTGGCAACCGCGCGCTTGAACGTGGCGGTGACCACGTGATGTTCCTGGGCCTTACCCGGCCGCTGGCGCAGGGCGATCTGGTCACGGTCACGCTTACCTTCGAGAAGGCGGGCGAGATGGTGGTAGAGATACCCGTCGACCTGACCCGCGACGCGATGGGTGGCCAGATGAAGATGGGGAACTGACAGCCGGGCATGTCAGGGTTTCGCCCTTGCTGTTGCCGGGGCGAAACCCGACGGGCGACAGGGGGCCTTGCCCCGCGCCCTCAGCCCAGCACGCGCACAAGCTTGTCGCGCGAACTCTGTCCGCGCACGATCTCGAGCCGTGATTTCGGCACGCCCACCGCCTTGGCCAGCAGTCTCAGCACCGCCGCGTTCGCCTTGCCGTCCTCGGGCACCGAGGTGACATAGACGCGCAGAACGCCGGCCTCCAGCGTGATCCGGTCGCGCGACGCCTTGGGGGTCACGCGCAGCGCGATCTCGGTGCCGGGCGCAGAAAGATGCGTCAGGTCCATGGGCAACTTGCTGGCCCATCGCGCGGGGTCCGTCAAGCGGGCTTGAACCCGCGGCGGCAATGGCCGACATGAAGGGCAGGACCAAGGAGATGCCGATGCCCGCCCCGCGCCCCGACGTGCTCGATTTCCTGCTGACCCGCCGCTCGCGTCCGGCCAAGACTCTGCGCCCGCCCGCACCCACGCGCGAGGCGCTGATCCCGATCCTGACCGCCGCCGCCCGCAGCCCCGACCACGGCAAGCTGGAACCCTGGCGGTTCATCGTGCTGGAGGCGCCCGCGCTGCGGCGCCTTGCGGCGCTGGTTCGCCAGCGCGGCGCGGCACTGGGCCAGACCCGGGAGGCGATCGACAAGGCCGCGTCGGCCTACGAGGACAGCCCCCTTGCGGTCGCGGTGATCTCGGCCCCGAAACCATCCGACAAGATCCCCGAGATCGAACAGGTCTATTCCGCGGGGGCCGTCTGCCTTGCGCTGCTGAACGCGGCGCTTGCGTCGGGCTGGGGGGCGAACTGGCTGTCGGGCTGGCCCGCCCATGACGCCGGATTCGCGGGCGAGGGGCTGGGCCTGGCCGCCCATGAACGGGTGGCGGGCGTGATCCATATCGGGACCGAGACCGCCGCGCCGCCGGATCGCCCGCGCCCCGATCTCGACACGATCACCACATGGGTGTCCGAATGATCCTGACCGCTTTTCTCAAGACGCTTGGCCAGTTTGGCGACCGTGCCTTCCGCAAGGTTCTGCTGCTCGGTATCGGGCTGTCGGTGCTGCTGCTGGCGCTTGTCTACGCGGCCGTTTTCCTGCTGATCGGCTGGCTTTTGCCCGACAGCTTCACGCTGCCGTGGATCGGCGAGGTGCAGTGGGTCGACGATCTGGCGTCGGGCGCCTCGCTGGTGCTGATGCTGGTGCTTTCGATCTTCCTGATGGTGCCGGTCGCCTCGGCCTTCATCGGGATCTTTCTCGACGATGTCGCCGAGGCGGTCGAGGCGCGGCACTATCCGGATTTGCCCAAGGTCGCGCCGATCCCGGTCCTGGACCAGATCCGCGATGCGGTCGGGTTCTTCGGGGTGGTGGTGGCCGTGAACCTTGTGGCGCTGGTGGCCTATTTCCTGGTTGGTCCCTTCGCGCCGATCCTGTTCTGGGCGGTGAACGGGTTCCTGCTGGGCCGCGAATATTTCCAGATGGCGGCGATGCGCAGGCTTGGGCGCAAGGGTGCCGTGGCACTGCGCAAGCGCCACGGGCTGATGGTCTTTGCCGCCGGTCTGCTGATGGCGGTGCCGCTGTCGCTGCCGCTGGTGAACCTGGTGATCCCGATCCTGGGCGCGGCGGTGTTCACGCATCTGGTGAACCGGCTGGCGCCCCAGGCCCCGGCGGCCTGAGGCAAGGGTCGGCTCAGACCTGCTCCAGCTCGATCAGCGTGCCGTTGAAATCCTTGGGATGCAGGAACAGCACGGGCTTGCCATGCGCGCCGATCTTGGGTTCGCCCGTGCCCAGCACGCGGGCGCCCTGCGCCTTGAGACGGTCGCGGGCGGCCAGGATGTCCTCGACCTCGTAGCAGATGTGGTGGATCCCGCCCGAAGGGTTCTTTTCGAGGAACCCCTTGATCGGGCTTTCGTCGCCCAGCGGATACAAGAGTTCGATCTTGGTGTTCGGCAGTTCGATGAAGATCACCGTCACCCCGTGGTCGGGCTCGTCCTGGGGTGCGCCGACCCTGGCGCCCAGAGTGTCGGAATATTGCGCCGCCGCGGCCTCAAGGTCCGGGACGGCGATGGCGACATGGTTCAGGCGGCCGATCATGCGCGGGTCTCCTCGTTCGGGTTTGCGCGCGTTTATCCGCCCTGCCGCGGCGCAGCGCAAGCCCCAGGGGCAAGGACCGGGTCGCGGGCGGCGAGCAGCGGCCGGGTCAGGTCGGACAGCGCGGCCAACTGGCGACCGTCGGCGCTGAAATTCGCCGGGTCGAGCCAGCGCGCGTAGGCGGCGCGCAGCGTCGGCCAGTCCGAATCGATCGCGGCGAACCAGGCGGTGTCGCGGTTGCGTCCCTTGACCACGCCGGCCTGGCGGAACAGGCCTTCGTAGCTGAAGCCCAGGCGTTCGGCCGCCCGCCGCGAGGCAAGGTTCAGCGCGTTGCATTTCCACTCGACCCGCCGGTAGCCGGCGTCGAAGGCCCGGCCGATCATCAGCGTCACGGCCTCGGTCGCGGCGGCCGTCCGTTGCAGCGCGGGCGCAAGGCAGACATGGCCGATCTCGATCGAGCCTGCCTCGGGCGCGATCCGCAGGTAGGACAGCACGCCCGCCACCCGGCCCGTCGCGGTGCTGCGGACCGCAAAGAACAGCGGGTCCGCGCCCGGGGCCTTGTCCTCGATCCAGCCGCGATAGGCCGCCTCGGAGGGAAACGGGCCATAGGGCAGGTAGGTCCAGATCGCCGGATCGGGGGCGAAGGCGGCATGGAGGTCGGCGGCGTGGCGGGACGCATCGAGCGGTTCCAGGAGGGCGTAGCGGCCGTCCATCGGCGCGCGTGGCGGGCGGGGCGGCGGCGTCCAGTCCGGCAGGGCGGCGCCGAGGGGCAGATCATCAGTCATGGGGCGGCCTCCGTCCGTCCGGCAAGGGCCTGGAAAGCGCCCCGGTTCCGCGCCAACAGCGTCGAATTCCTGCCCGATTCGCTTGGCACCCCTGAGCGGAACGCAGATGAGGAAATGACGCCATGCCGACCGAAACCTTGAAAAGCCTGTTCGACCGCACGCTGTTCTGGGGCGGGGTCTCGTCCTTCGCGGTTTCGGTCATCGGCACCCTTCTGACGGTCTGATTCCCCGCCCCCGCCGCGCCCGGGCGGATCACTCCTCTTCGGGGATCACTCTCAGCCGCAATTCGCGCAGTTGCTCGTTCGTGGGCAGCGTGGGCGCGCCCATCATCAGGTCCTCGGCGCGCTGGTTCATCGGGAACATGATGACCTCGCGGATGTTCGCCTCGTCGGCCAGCAGCATCACGATCCGGTCGATCCCCGCAGCACAGCCGCCGTGCGGCGGCGGGCCGAAGCGGAAGGCGTTGACAAGGCTGGGGAAGCGGGCGCGCACCTCGTCCTCGGCATAGCCGGCCAGCGCGAACGCCTTGAACATCACGTCGAGGCGATGGTTGCGGATCGCGCCCGAGATCAGTTCATAGCCGTTGCAGGCCAGGTCGTACTGATAGCCCAGCACCTCCAGCGGGTCGCCCTCCAGCGCCGCCATGCCGCCCTGCGGCATCGAGAAGGGGTTGTGGCTGAAGTCGATGGCGCCGGTTTCCGGGTCCTTCTCGTACATCGGGAAATCGACGATCCAGCAGAAGGCAAAGCGGTCCTTCTCGGTCAGGCCCAGTTCCTCGCCGATGACGTTGCGCGCGCGGCCCGCGACGGATTCGAAGGCCGCGGGCTTGCCGCCGAGGAAGAACGCGGCGTCGCCCTTGCCGAGGCCCAGTTGCTGGCGGATCGCCTCGGTGCGGTCCTCGCCGATGTTCTTGGCGAGCGGCCCCGCTGCCTCCATCCTCGAAGGCCCAAAGTCTCGAACTATCTTCTCTCTAACTTTTTCTTTTCCGATTGGATCTTCAGCATGGAACTCTGCCATAAGCTCGTCTAGCCGGTTCCACTGTTCAGGACTCGTCTGAATAAGACCGCGCTCAACAAGTTCCTTGTCTGTGAGTTTCCCATTCATCCAGAGCCGAATCTTGCTCCAAATCTGATCTCCGTGGAACGGCCCTGGGACGTCGCGCCAGAAGATATACCCCATCCCCGGCAGCCCTTCCTTCTGGGCAAAGGCGTTCATCCGGTCGCAGAACTTGCGCGAGCCGCCGCCGGGCGCGGGGATCGCGCGGATCTCGGTGCCGTCCTGCTCCAGCAGCTTGGCGAAGATGGCGAAGCCCGAGCCGCGGAAATGCTCGGACACGTCCTGCATCTTGATCGGGTTGCGCAGGTCGGGCTTGTCGGTGCCATACCATTTCGCGGCGTCGGCATAGGAGATCTGGGGCCAGTGCTGGTCGACCTTGTGGCCGCGGCCGAATTCCTCGAACACGCCCGCGATCACCGGCTGGATCGTGTCGAACACGTCCTGTTGCGACACGAAGCTCATCTCCATGTCGAGCTGGTAGAAATCGGTGGGGCTGCGGTCGGCGCGGGGGTCTTCGTCGCGGAAGCAGGGCGCGATCTGGAAATAGCGGTCGAAGCCCGAGACCATGATCAGCTGCTTGAAGATTTGCGGCGCCTGCGGCAGCGCGTAGAAGCGTCCCGGATGCAGCCGCGAGGGCACCAGGAAGTCGCGCGCGCCCTCGGGGCTGGAGGCGGTGATGATCGGCGTCTGGTATTCGCGGAACCCCTTGTCCCACATCCGCCGCCGGATGCTGGCCACCACGTCGGACCGCAGCTTCATGTTCTCCTGCATCCCCTCGCGGCGCAGGTCGAGGTAGCGATAGCGCAGCCGCGTTTCCTCGGGGTAGTCCTGATCGCCGAAGACCATCAGCGGCAGTTCCTCGGCGCTTCCCAGCACCTCGACGTCGCGGATGAAGACCTCGATCTCGCCGGTGGGCAGCTTGGGGTTGATCAGGCTTTCCTCGCGGGCCTTCACCTCGCCGTCGATGCGGATGCACCACTCGCTGCGCACCTTTTCCACCGCGGCAAAGGCCGGGCTGTCGCTGTCGGCCAGCACCTGGGTCACGCCGTAATGGTCGCGCAGGTCGATGAACAGGACGCCGCCGTGGTCGCGCACGCGATGCACCCAGCCCGAGAGGCGCACATTCTCGCCCACGTTCGCTTTGGTCAGCTCGGCGCAGGTATGGCTGCGGAAGGGATGCATGGGGCGGGTCCTCAAGGATAACGGCAGGTCCGCGCCGATACACCCCCGATGGCGGGGGAAGTCAAGGGGCGCCCCGGCCTGCCGGGGCGCCCGAGGCTAGCCGCGGGTGATTTCGAAGCGGCAGACCGAGGCGCCGCTTGCGGTGCATTTCGTCTCGCGCGTGCGCAGGCGCGGGTCCACCAGCGTCTGGAACAGCCGGTCGAACACCGCCTCGTGCCAGCCGCAGATCGGGTGCGGCGCATGTTCGCCCCGGATCAGCGGGTTGTCGGTCAGTTCGAACACCAGCGGCCGGGTCGAGACGATGCGGAACTGGCCCGAGCCCGCGAAGGTCCAGCTGTGCTTGGCGATGGCCTTGGCCAGCATCGGCGCGGACAGTGCGGCGGGTAGCACCTTCAGCACCTTCTGGGCCGCGGCCGGGATGCGATGGGCAAGGATATAGTCCCCGGTCCGCGCGCCCGCCTCCCGCAGGAGGTCGGGCGCGCGGCCGGGCAGGCGGCGGCGCAGGGCGCGATGCATGGCGGCGGCCGGTCCCTCGTCCATAAGGCCGGTGTCCGACGGGGGTTCCGACAGGCCCGCCGCCTCTAGCATCTCGTCGCGAAGCGCCCCGCCGCCCGCCGTCTCCAGCACAGGGAGCAACTGGAGGACGGCATTCGGTCCGATCCGGCCCGAATGGCCGGACAGGGTATCCTTCATCTTGCGTCTTCCAGTTGCTGGTCGCCGCCACCGCAGACCTTGACCTCTGCGGCATTGCCCTCGGCGGGCATCTTGAACGAGTTGTCAGCCGATTGCCGCCTGGCGCGCGCCTGTGCAGCGCGGTCGGCGGCGGATTCCCAATCCGCGATCTGGGCCTGGGCGGGCTGGCGGGTCATGTCGAACTCGAACTTGACCTTGTCCTTGGACTGCGGCCCCCAGTAGTTGTTTTTGCCGAGATCGTAGAAGGTCCGCCCGACGCCTGCCTTGAGGAACGCCTTGAGGCAGCCCAGCAGATACCGGCGGCGGAACCCGGTGCCGCGCCACGGATAGTGGAACAGCGCCTTGCGCATGTAGAACCGGCGATAGTTGTTCATCACCCGGTCCAGCAGTTCCGCACGGTCCATCGCCTCGGGCTTCATGATCGGGTTCACGAAGTTGTAGCGCGAGTAGTCGAACACCTCGACCTTGTTGTGCAGTTCCTGGAACAGCGGCGTGAACGGCCAGGGCGTATACATCGCCCAGTTCGCCAGGTCGGGCTGCCAGTCCCAGGCCATCTGGAAGGTCTCTTCCAGCGTCTCGGGGGTCTCGTTGTCGAGCCCCACGATGAACTGCGCCTCGGTCAGGATGTCGGCATCGCGCAGCAACTGGATTGCGCGCTTGTTGTCCTCGACGCGGGTTTCCTTGTTGAACTGGTCAAGCTTCAACTGCGCCGCGGCCTCGGTGCCGAGGCTGATATGGACGAGACCGGCCTTGCGGTAGAAGGGCAGCAGTTCCTCGTCGCGCAGGATGTCGGTGACGCGGGTGTTGATGCCCCACTTGACCTTGTCGGGCAGGCCGCGGTCGATCAGTTCCTGACAGAAGGCGATGAACTTCTTGCGGTTGATCGTGGGTTCCTCGTCCGCAAGGATGAAGAAGCCGACGCCGTGCTTGTTCACCAGCTCCTCAATCTCGTCGACGACGAGTTTCGGGTCGCGGATGCGGTAGTCGCGCCAGAACTTCCACTGCGAGCAGAACGAGCAGGTGAACGGGCAGCCGCGCGCCATGTTGGGGATCGCGACCTTGCAGTTCAGCGGGATGTAGATGTACTTTTCCCACTCAAGGATGTCCCAGTCGGGCTTGATCGCGTCGAGATCCTTGATGGTGGGCGCGGCGGCGGTCGCCACGATCTCGTCACCGTCGAGGAAGGCCAGGCCCTTGATGTCACGGCGGCTTTCCGGCCATTTGCCATCGCGGATCGCGTTCATCAGTTCGACGACGATTTCCTCGCCCTCGCCGCGGACGATCACGTCGACCCACGGCGCCTCGGACAGCACCTGCTTGAACATGAAGGTGGCGTGGATGCCGCCCAGAACACGCACCGCGTTCGGCACCTCTTCCTGTGCGATCTGCAACAACCGTTCGGCGGCATAGATCGACGGCGTGATCGAGGTCGACGCCACCACGTCGGGCTTCAGCCGCCGGAACTCGGCGCGGACAGCGTCCTCGCTGAGGTTGTTGGTCATCGCGTCGACGAATATGATGTCGTCATATCCCGCGGTTCGCAGCGAACCGGTCAGGTAGGCCACCCAGGCTGGCGGCCAGTTGCCCGCGATCTCGGCGCCACCGGACCTGTAGTTGGGATGGACAAAGACAATGCGCATGGATCGACTCCCCGTGTTTCGCGGGACAACATGACACATCCGCTGTCAACTCTAATTGACACAAGTCAAATCAGTGTCAGGTTTGCGCATTTGCCAAGTTGAGCATCTCAGGTATCTGTAAGTAAACAATATTCCTGAAGCTGCGGTGATCGTGGCCCAGCCCGTCACCCTGTTCGGGGCCACCGTAATGGGGAGATTCGGCCGAGCCGCGTGATCCCGGGCGAAGGCGATTCCGGGGGCAGGGCCATGGTCCCGGCACGCCTTTGCGCAGTTGCCGGCAACGGTGTGCAGGCGAAGGGAGTGCGGCGAAGAGTATCCTGATGTCTGCGGCGGGCGGGGCGGTGACGCGGATCTGCAGAGATTCGACCTTCGGCCGCCGCCGGCAAGTATCCGGATTTCGGCGCTTAAGGGCTTGGTAATGCACCTCGTGTGAACTGCGCCGGGATCGTGCATATGCTCCGGGGCAGATCCGGTATGGCGCATGTTTGTATTGGTGTGTTCGGGCGCGACGCCAGCCCGACGGGCAATAAGGGCCGGGTCTTGTCAGCGAAGCGTTCGTACTTTCTGGGCTTCCTGATGCTCGGCCTGTGGGCCGCGGTCGCCCTGCGGCGCGTCTGGGGTGATTGGGGCGAGGATCTGGCCGCGCTCTACATGGCCGGTCACATGATCCGCATCGGAAAGCCCGAGCTGGTTTACCTTGTTTCCGCCGAAAACTTCGTCAATTCGGTTCCCGAGGCCTGGCTGCCGGAAATGGCGCGGCTCGGGGTCGGTGGGCTGACGGCCTTTCCCTATATCTACCCGCCGCTATGGGCCGTGCTGGTGGCGCCGCTGACCGGCTGGCTCGGTCCGCGGGGGTTCAACGATCTCTTCGCGGTGGCGCAGGTTTCGCTGATGGTTCTCGGCGTCTGGCTCGCCTGGCGGCTGGCCGGTCGTGCCGCGCGCATCCCCTTCTGGGCCTGGGCCGGATTCTCGGGGCTGCTGCTCCAGACGGGCTTTGTTCCGGCCTTTGCGCTGGAGTTGATGCAGCCGCAGATCGCCGTGACCATCCTCTGCATTCTCTCCGTAGAGCGGCTCGCCCATGGCCGCAACGTGGCCGCCGGCGTGGCGTTGGCTGTCGCGGCCGCGATCAAGCTGACGCCTGCGGTGCTGGTGGTGATCTTCCTTCTCGAACGGCGCTGGCATGCGCTTGCGGCCTTCCTGCTGTCCGCCGCCGCGTTGCTGGCCGTCGGCCTGGCGGTCGCGGGGGGCGACCTGCACGCGGCATTCCTCGAGAATACCTCGCGCATCCGTGGCGTGATGGTGCTCACCTGCCCGAACTTCTCGATTTCCTCGACGCTGTACGCTCTCTGGTATCAGTTGGGTCTGGTCGCGCCTCTCTCCGGCGAGATCAAGAACACCGTGATCCATGGTCCGCCGGTGTCGATCACGCTGCTGTCGAAGGTGTTGCTGGCTGCGGTGCTGCTGGTGGCCTGGCATGCTGGCCGCAGACTGTCCGAGGCGTGGCGCCTGCCCTATATGTTGTTCCAGCTCACGCTTTTCGCCGGGCTCTTCGGGCCGTTCAGCTGGGGGCACTACTTCCTGGTGCAGGTCCTCCTCGCGCCGGTGCTTCTGGCTCTTGCGGGGCGCGCCGTGCGGTTTGGCGCGGGCTTTGCCGTTGTGCTCGGCGGCAGTGTTCTGACCGTCGTACGAATGAACATGTGGCCAGACCCCGGGTTCACCTGTGCCTCGGCCGCGGCGCTGACGCTTTTTGCTGTCGGGCTGGCGGTGAGTGTCGTGGCGGGGCGGGCGGCACGAGGACACTGGCCCGCGCCCGGGCCCTTGCGTCCGAACGAGGCTTCTCTATAACCCCCAACAATTTGCCAATCCGGGGGACGGGCGCATGCCGAAGAGAACCGATATCAAGTCCATCATGATCATCGGCGCGGGCCCCATCGTGATCGGGCAGGCCTGCGAGTTCGACTATTCCGGCGCCCAGGCCTGCAAGGCGCTGCGGGAAGAGGGCTACCGGGTGATCCTGGTCAACTCCAACCCCGCCACGATCATGACCGACCCGGGATTGGCCGACGCCACCTATATCGAGCCGATCACCCCCGAGGTGGTGGCCAAGATCATCGAGAAGGAACGCCCCGACGCGCTGCTGCCCACGATGGGCGGGCAGACCGGGCTGAACACCTCGCTGAAGCTGGCCGACATGGGCGTGCTGCACAAGTACGGGGTGGAACTGATCGGCGCGAACCGTGCCGCCATCGAGATGGCCGAGGACCGCAAGCTGTTCCGCGAGGCAATGGACCGGATCGGGCTGGAAAATCCCAAGGCCACCATCGCCAACACCATGGACGAATGCATGGCCGCGCTGGACCATGTCGGCCTGCCCGCGATCATCCGCCCGGCCTTCACCCTGGGTGGCACCGGCGGCGGGGTGGCCTACAACCGCGAGGAGTTCGTGCATTACTGCAAGACCGGTCTCGATGCCTCGCCGGTCAAGCAAATCCTGATCGACGAAAGCTTGCTGGGCTGGAAGGAATTCGAGATGGAGGTGGTCCGCGACCGCGCGGACAACGCCATCATCGTCTGCGCCATCGAGAACGTCGACCCGATGGGCGTGCACACGGGCGACTCCATCACCGTGGCGCCTGCGCTGACACTGACCGACAAGGAATACCAGATCATGCGCAACGGCTCTATCGCCGTGCTGCGCGAGATCGGTGTGGAAACCGGCGGGTCGAACGTGCAATGGGCGATCAACCCCGAGGACGGCCGGATGGTGGTGATCGAGATGAACCCGCGGGTGTCGCGGTCGTCTGCGCTGGCGTCCAAGGCCACCGGGTTCCCCATCGCCAAGATCGCGGCGAAGCTCGCCGTGGGCTACACGCTGGACGAACTGGACAACGACATCACCAAGGTGACGCCGGCCAGCTTCGAGCCGACCATCGACTATGTCGTGACCAAGATCCCGCGCTTTGCCTTCGAGAAATTCCCCGGCGCCAAGGCGGAACTGACCACGGCGATGAAGTCGGTGGGCGAGGCGATGGCGATCGGCCGCACCATCCATGAATCGCTGCAAAAGGCGCTGGCCTCGCTGGAAACCGGGCTGACCGGCTTCGACGAGATCGAGATCGAGGGCGCGCCAGACCGCGCCGTGATCATCGCCGCCCTGTCCAAGGCCACACCGGACCGGCTGCGGTTGATCGCGCAGGCGATGCGGCACGGGCTGTCGGATGACGACATCCAGGCGGTCACCAGCTTCGATCCCTGGTTCATCGCCCGCATCCGCGAGATCGTCGAGACCGAGGACCGGATCCGCCGTGACGGGCTGCCCGTGACCGAGCAGGGCCTGCGGCAGCTCAAGATGATGGGCTTTACCGATGCGCGGCTTGCGGCGCTGACCGGCCGGGACGAAGCGCAGGTGCGCCGCGCGCGCCAGAACCTGGGCGTCACCGCCGTGTTCAAGCGGATCGACACCTGCGCCGCCGAGTTCGAGGCGCAGACGCCCTACATGTATTCCACCTATGAAACTCCGGTGATGGGCGAGGTCGAATGTGAAGCCCGCCCCTCCACCCGGAAAAAGGTCGTGATCCTGGGCGGCGGCCCCAACCGGATCGGACAGGGGATCGAGTTCGACTATTGCTGCTGCCATGCCTGTTTCGCGCTGACCGATGCGGGCTACGAGACCATCATGGTCAACTGCAACCCCGAGACCGTCTCCACTGACTACGACACCTCGGACCGGCTGTATTTCGAGCCGCTGACCTTCGAGCATGTCATGGAAATCCTGCGCGTCGAGCAGGAACGCGGCACGCTGCATGGCGTGATCGTGCAGTTCGGCGGGCAGACTCCGTTGAAACTGGCCGATGCGCTGCAATCCGAGGGCATCCCGATCCTCGGCACCACGCCCGACGCCATCGACCTGGCCGAAGATCGCGAACGGTTCCAGGCGCTGGTCACCCGGCTGGGGCTGAAACAGCCGCACAACGCTATCGCCGCCTCGGCCGAGGCTGCCATGCGCGCCGCCGAGGATATCGGCTATCCGTTGGTGATCCGCCCCTCTTACGTTCTGGGCGGCCGCGCGATGGAGATCGTGCGCGATACCGCGCATCTGGAACGCTATATCAAGGAGGCGGTGGTGGTCTCCGGCAAGTCGCCGGTGCTTCTGGACAGCTATCTCTCGGGGGCGACCGAGGTGGACGTCGATGCGATCTGCGACGGGACCGATGTGCACGTCGCCGGCATCATGCAGCATATCGAGGAGGCAGGCGTCCATTCCGGCGACAGCGCCTGTTCGCTGCCGCCCTATTCGCTGTCGGCCGAGATCGTCGGGGAACTGAAACGGCAGACCCGGGCGCTCGCGCTTGAACTGGGTGTCGTGGGTCTGATGAACGTGCAGTTCGCGGTCAAGGATGGCGAGATCTACCTGATCGAGGTGAACCCGCGTGCGTCGCGCACCGTGCCCTTCGTGGCCAAGGCGGTCAACTCGCCTATCGCGTCGATCGCCGCCCGCATCATGGCGGGCGAGAAGCTGGCCGATTTCGACCTCGTCGATCCGCAGATCGAGGGGTTCGCGGTCAAGGAGGCGGTGCTGCCCTTTGCCCGCTTCCCCGGCGTCGACACGCTTCTCGGCCCCGAAATGCGCTCGACCGGCGAGGTGATGGGGTATGACCGCAGCTTCCCCCGCGCCTTCCTCAAGGCGCAGATGGGGGCGGGCACGCATCTGCCGCACGAAGGTACGGTGTTCCTGTCGATCAAGGATTCGGACAAGACGCCCGACCTGATCGAGACCGCGCGCATCCTGACCGATCTGGGCTTTTCCATCCTCGCCACGCGCGGCACGGCAAAATTCCTGGCCGGGCACGGGATCGAGGCGCAGATCGTCAACAAGGGCTACGAGGGCGGGCGCACCATCGTCGACGTGATGAAGGACGGGCTGGTGCATCTGGTGATGAACACCACCGAGGGCGCGCAGGCGGTCGAGGACAGCCGCTCGATGCGCACCGTCGCGCTGATGGACCGCATCCCCTATTACACCACGGCGGCGGGCAGCCATGCCGCGGCGCTGGCCATGAAGTCGCGCGAGGAAGGCGAGATCGAGGTGGCAAGCCTTCAGGAATAGCGCCGCCGCCCGCGGGGCGGTCAGGCGTGGAACCGCCGCAGGATCAGCGGCGTCAGGTACATCGGCACCTGATAGCAGCCGATGAATACCAGCAGCGGCGTGGTGATCTCGGGCGGCAGCGCCACGAGAAACAGCGCGATGTTGCGGTTCCCCGCGGCGATCGACAGGCCGATCCTCTGGTCGTCGAACCGGGTGCGTTTCAGCAGCAGCGCGGCCGCGACCTGCGCGCCCAGATTGGCGGTGCAGGCCAGCGCCAGCCAGCCCGCGAACTCCGCTGGCCGCGCCACCAGCGTCGGCCCCGCCTCGGACATCAGGCCGATCACCACGATGGACATGGCCAGTGCCGACAGCCCGTCGAGCGCGGCGATGGTCGGGGGCTGGGGGGCCTTCAGCGCCAGATGGCGCAGCGCAAAGGCCGCGCTCGCCGCCAACAGGATCACCATCAGCAGCCGCCCCGCCGCGGCAAGGACGGCCCCGGCACCGCCAAGCCCCTCGGCCACCAGAAAGACCGGCAGAACGGTCAGGGGCAGAAGCACGGTCGCCACGATCAGAAGCCGCAGCGCGGGCGCCGGGTCGCCACCGGTCAGCACCGCCAGATTGGGCGCCCCCGAGATCGGCGAGGCGGCGGTCATCAGGACCAGCGCCGTCGCCACCGCCGTCCCCCCGAGCCCCGCCGCCCAGAACGCACCTGCCAGCGCCAGCGGCAGCGCCAGTTGATAGACCAGGACCAGCCCGACAACCGCGGGCAGTTCGCGCACCGCGCCCAGCGCCTGCCGCGGCCCGATCCGCAGCGCGGCCACGAACATCAGCCCCGCCACCAGTTCCGGCAGCCAGGGCCGCATCGCCTGGGCAAGCGCGGGCAGCAAGAGCCCGGTCAACAGCCCCGCTACCAGCAACAGCCGCCCGTGCCGCGCGGCCAACCCGAGAACGCACACCGCCGGTTTCACAAAAGGCCCCTCAGGATCAGCACCAGGGCGGCAAGTCCGCTGACCGCCAGAAGCGCCGCCCGGTACCGCGCATCGAACCGGCCCCTCAGGCGGCCCGAAACTAGGACGCCCGCGACCATGCCCGGCGCCATGATCGCGGCGAGGACAAGGTCCTCGGCCCCCGCCCATCCCGCGGCCCAGAGCCCACCCAGCGACATCGCCGTGCCCAGCGCGAAGAAGGCCGACAGCGTGGGGCGCGCCTGCGCCCCCGGCCGGTTCTGGTAGACGATCGCCATGGGCGGCGCGCCGACCGAGGTGATGGTGCCCATCAGTCCCGACAGCGCCGCCATGCCCACAAGGCGCCTCCGGGTCAACCGCATCCCGAGCCCCAGCGCCGACAGCGCCACGGCCAGCCCGATCATCGCCCCGAAGACCAGCGCGAAGGTATCAGGGTCGGCCAGCCGCGCCAGCAGCAGGCTGGCTACGGCGACGCCCGCGACCCGGCCCCACAGGCCGGTCCAGACCTCGGCCCAGTCGATGCCCGCGCGCTCGCGCAGCGCCGCCGCCGATGCCGTGGCAAGCCCGACGATCAGCGTGGGCACCGGCACCAGGGCAGGGTCCAGCAACGCCAGCAAGGGTGCTGCCACCAGTCCGAAGCCGAGGCCAAGCCCCACCTGCACGATGCTGGCCGCGAAGACGATCACCAGCAGCGCCACCAGCAGCAGCGGCGAGGACACCAGGTGAAGCACGGCGTCGTCCATCGCGGCCTCAGCCGCCCGGGCGCTGGCGGATGTTCTCGGGCAGCCAGGTGGCAAGCTCGGGGAAGGCGATCAGCACGAAGACCATCACCACCATGATCAGGAACATCGGGATCGCGGCCCGGGCGATGAAGGTCATCTCGTGCCGGGTCATGCCCTGCAGCACGAACAGGTTGAACCCGATCGGCGGCGTGATCTGCGCCATCTCCACCACGACGACGATGAAGATCCCGAACCAGATGATGTCGATGCCCGCCTGCCGGATCATCGGCTCGACCACCGCCATGGTCAGCACCACAGACGAGATCCCGTCGAGAAAGCAGCCCAGCACGATGTAGAAGACCAGAAGCGCCATCAGCAGTTCGAAGCGCGTCAGTTCGAACCCCGCGATCAGGTCCGCCAGCCCCCGCGGCAGCCCGGTGAAGCCCATCGACAGCGACAGGAAGGATGCGCCCGCGAGGATCAGCATGATCATCGCGGTCGTGCGCACCGCGCCCATCAGGCTTTCGCCGAAGGTGGCCCGCGTCAGCGAGCCCTGCGCCGCCGCCAGCACCAGCGCGCCGATCACCCCGAAGGCCGCGGCCTCGGTCGCGGTGGCATAGCCCAGATACATCGAGCCGATCACCACCAGGATCAGGCTGATGACCGGGATCAGGAAGCGCGAGTTCCGCAGCTTGTCGGCCAGGCGCATCGGCGGCTCGGGCGTCGGGTCGAAATCCTTCGACAGCGTCGCGGCGATGGCGACATAGGCCATGAACATCCCCGCCAGCACCAGCCCCGGCAGCACGCCCGCCATGAACAGCTTGGTGATGCTCTCGTTGATCGTGACGCCATAGACGATCAGCGTCAGCGAGGGCGGGATCATCAGCCCCAGCGTGGCGGCGCCCGCCAGCGTGCCGATCACCATCGTCTCGGGGTAGTTGCGGCGCCTCAGTTCCGGGATCGACATCTTGCCGACCGTGGTCAGCGTCGCCGCGGACGAGCCCGACACGGCGGCGAAGACGGTGCAGCCGACGATGTTGGTATGCACGAGGCCGCCGGGCAGCCGCGCCATCCAGGGGCTGAGGCCCTTGAACATGTCCTCGGACAACCGGGTGCGGTAGAGGATCTCGCCCATCCAGATGAAGAGCGGCAGCGCGGTCAGCGTCCAGGACGAGGACGAGGACCAGATCTTGGTGATCATCGCGTCGCCCGCGGGGCGCGAGGTGAAAAGCTCCATCCCCACGTAGGCCACGCCCATCAGCGCAAGGCCCACCCAGACGCCCGAGCCCAGCAGCAGGAACAGCACGAAGAGGAAGATCGCGATCGGGGCGAGCTGTTCCATCGGCTATTCCCCGCGGCTCTGGTCGACGAGGTCGCGGCGGATGCCGTGGTCGCCGGTCACGATCAGCCGGATCAGGTGATCCCAGAAGCAGACCGCCAGCAGCACCGCGCCCGCCGCCATCGACAGTTGCGGGATCCAGACCGGCGTCTTGTCGAGGCCCTGGCTGATCTCGTTCAGCTTCCACGACCAGTAGGTGCCCTTGATCGCGTAGCGGGCGAAGAAGGTGGCGGTGACCGCGCCGATGCCAAAGCACCACAGCTCGCCCCACCAGCGAAAGCGGCCCAGCGCGGACAGCATCAGCGACACCCGGATATGCGCGCCGTGGTTCAGCGCGTAGGCCAGCGCAAAGAACGAGGCGCCCGCCATGCAGTAGCCCGCGTAGTCGGTGGCGCCGGGGAAGACCTGTCCGGTCCAGCGCGCCAGCATCTGCAGCACGATGATGCCGAGGATCGCCAGCATGAAACCTGCCGCGATCACGCCGCCCGCAAGATAGACACCATCGAGGATGCGCCTGAGCGCGCGCGCCGCCGCCATCGCCTGCCCCCCGCCCAAGGCGCAGGGCGGGCCGGAGATCGCCCCCGGCCCGCCCCTTCGCCTACATGCTGCTCTTGTATTGCTCGACGATGGCGCGGCCCGCGTCGCCGGCCTGGTCCAGCCATTCCTGCGTCATCGTCTCGCCGATGGCCTTCAGCCCCTCGACTAGCGCATCGGGGGCACGGCCGACGGTCATGCCGCCTTCCTTCAGCCCGTCCAGCGTGAACTGGGTATAATCCATGGACCGCTGCAGCCCCTCGGCCGCGGCCTTGGCGGCGCAATCGGTCATCACGGCCTTCGTCGCGTCGTCGAGCCCGTTCCAGGCGTCCATGTTCGCGAAGACCGCGTTGCGGGGCAGCCAGGCGTCCACCTCGTAGAAGTGGCTGAGATGCTCCCACACCTTGCGGTCATAGCCGGTGGCCCCCGACGACACGAAGCTTTCGGCCACGCCCGTGGCCAGCGCCTGGCTGAGTTCGGCGGCCTCGACCTGCACCGGGATCATGCCGGTCAGTTCGGCCATCCGCGCGGTGGCGGCGGAATAGGAGCGGAACTTGACGCCCTTCAGGTCCTCGACCGTTTCCACCGCCTTGTTCATGTAGAGGCCCTGCGGCGGCCACGGCACGGAATAGAGGTAATGCAGGTTGTCCTCGGCCAGCGCCTCGGACACCGCCGGTTCGGCGATCGACCACAGTTTCTCGTGTTCGTCGAAAGACGAGACAAGGAACGGGATCGAGTCGACGCCGTAAAGCGGGTTCTCGTTCTGGTGCGCCGAGAGCAGACGCTCGCCGATATTGGCCTGGCCGGTCTGCACCGCGCGCTTGATCTCGTTGCCGCCGAAGAGCGAGCCCGAGGGGTGCGTGACGACTTCCAGCGCGCCGCCGGTGCCCTCGGTCACGCACTGGGCGAAGCCGGCGGCGACCTCGGAATGGAAGTTGGTCGCCGCATAGGCCAGGGGCATGTCCCATTTCTCGGCCGAGGCGGCGGTGGCGAGGGTGGCAAGCGCGGTGGCCGCCAGAAGCGTTGCGGGGGTCTTCATCCGTCTCTCCCTGTGGTGTGGTTCTTGTTGACGATCATTGAAACCGCGTCGGGCCCGGCGGCGCAAGGTCAATGTTCGGGCGGCCCTCCGCCCCGCGGCCGCGCCCTGCCCGTCCCGCGCGGGGCGCTTGCACGGACGCGCCGCCCGTGCCACCGAGGCGTGAGGGGCACCGGAGGCAGGGGGATGGAACTGAACGGCATGACCGCACCGATCGGCATCCTGATGCTGGAGTCGCGCTTTCCCCGCATTCCGGGCGACATGGGCCATCCGGCGACCTGGCCCTTCCCGGTGCTGGTCCGCGTGGTCCCCGGCGCCTCGCCCCGGCGGGTCGTGTGCGAGGGCGGGGGCGACACGCTGGACGCCTTCGTCGCGGCGGCGCGGGAGCTGGTCGCCGAGGGTGCGGTCGGGATCACCACGACCTGCGGGTTCCTGTCGCTCTACCAGGACGCGCTGGCCACCGCCGTCGGCGTGCCGGTCGCGACCTCGTCGCTGATGCAGGTGGAGCTGGTCAACCGGGTCCTGCCGCAGGGGCGCCGCGCCGGGATCCTGACGATATCGGCCGCGAGCCTGACCCCGGCCCACCTGGCGGCGGCCCGCGTGCCCAAGGGCACGCCCATCGGCACCACCGAGGCCGGGGGCGAGTTCAGCCGCGTGATCCTCAACGACCTGCCCGAGATGGACGTGGACCTGGCCCGCGCCGACACCGTGAACGCCGCCCGCGCGCTGGCCGCCGCCCACCCCGACCTCGGCGCCATCGTCCTGGAATGCACGAACATGACGCCCCATGCCGCCGACATCCGCGCGGCCACGGGGCTGCCGGTCTACTCGATCTACGACTTCGTCTGCTGGTTCCGGGCGGGACTTTGCCCGACCCGCCACCCCGCCCCGTGACACCGCTTCCTGCGCGTTAGACGGGCAGCCCGCAGGCGATCTGCCCGACGAACAAGCAATCTTCCCTTCGGCCCGCGGCCATGCCACTCTCGCGGCGTTCCAAATTCCGGGCGAATGGTTTCCTATCGGGGCCGACGATCACGGAGACACCAGGGGGAAAACGACCATGTCTGCCAACAGAACCCATCCCTTCGACATCACGCGCCGCGGGCTCCTGCTGGGCTCGGCGGGCGCGGCCGCCGCCGCGGGGCTGGGCCTTGCGCCGGGGCGGCTGTTCGCGCAGGCGCCGATCAGCGTCGCAGGCATCTACACCGTGCCGGTCGAGCAGCAATGGGTCAGCCGCATCCACGTCGCCGCCGAGGCCGCCAAGGCGGCCGGGCAGGTCACCTACACCTTCTCCGAGAACACCTCGAACACCGATTACCCCCGCGTGATGCGCGAATATGCCGAAAGCGGCGTCAAGCTGATCGTGGGCGAGATCTTCGGGGTGGAACAGGAGGCGCGCGAGGTGGTGCTCGACTATCCCGGGACCGCGTTCCTCTTGGGCTCGTCGTTCCTGCCGGACCCGGCCTATCCGAACCTCGCGGTGTTCGACAACTACATCCAGGATGCCAGCTACCTGTCGGGCATCATCGCGGGCGCGATGACGCAGACCGGCAATATCGGCATGGTCGGAGGCTTTCCGATCCCCGAGGTCAACCGCCTGATGCATGCCTTCATGGCGGGGGTGCGCGAGACGCGGCCCGACGCCATCTTCCAAGTCAGCTTTATCGGGTCGTGGTTCGATCCGCCCAAGGCCAAGGAAACCGCCTTTGCCATGATCGAGAACGGCGCCGACCTGCTGTATGCGGAACGGTTCGGCGTGTCGGACGCGGCGCAGGAACGGGGCGTGCTGGCGATCGGCAACGTGATCGACACGCAGTCGGACTATCCCGACACGGTGGTCGCCTCGGCGATCTGGCATTTCGAACCGACGCTTCAGGCGGCGCTGGCCCGGGTCGCCGATGGCAGCTTCAAGGCCGACAATTACGGCCTGTATTCCTTCATGAAGGAAGGCGGCTGTTCGCTGGCCCCCTTGGGCACCTTCGAAGGCAAGGTCCCGCAAGCGGCGCTGGACATGGTGGCGGAGAAGGAGGCCGCGATCAAGGCGGGTGCGTTCACCGTCGAGATCAACGACGAAGAACCCAAATCCTCCTGATGGGGGCGCGCGAGGTCGTCCTGCGCCTTGAGGGGATCACCAAGAGGTTCGGGAAGCTTACCGCCAACGATGATGTCGGCTTCGCCCTGCACAGGGGCGAAGTCCTTGCCCTGCTTGGGGAAAACGGCGCGGGCAAGACGACGCTGATGAACATCCTGTTCGGCCATTACACGGCCGATGCGGGCACGGTCGAGGTGTTCGGGCAGGCCCTGCCGCCCGGGGCGCCCGGCGCGGCGCTGGCCGCGGGCGTGGGCATGGTGCACCAGCATTTCACGCTGGCGGGCAACATGACGGTGCTGGAGAACATCCTTTTGGGCACGCGGCCCCTGTTGGCCCCTGGCCTGGGGCGGGCGGCGGCGCGGGCGCGGGTGGAACAGCTGTCCCGCGATTTCGGGCTGGCGGTCCACCCGGATGCCAAGGTCAAGACGCTGTCGGTGGGCGAACGCCAGCGGGTGGAGATCCTCAAGGCACTGTATCGCGACGCGCGCATCCTGATCCTGGACGAACCCACCGCGGTGCTGACGCCGCAGGAAAGCGACGCGCTGTTCGAGACGCTGAAAAAGGCGGTGGCGCAGGGGCTGTCGATCATCTTCATCTCGCACAAGCTGCACGAGGTGACGGCGGTCAGCGACCGGGTGATCGTGCTGCGCCACGGGCGCGTCGTGGGCGAGGTCGCGACGGACCAGACCGACCGCCACCGGATCGCCGAGATGATGGTCGGCGCCGAGGTCGCCCTGCCCCACCCCGCGCTGGGCACGCCCGGCGCGGCGCTGATGGAGCTGCGTGACGTCTCCACCCCGCCCGAGGGCAACCGGACGGGCCTGCGCCGCGTGACCCTGTCGCTGAAGGCCGGGCAGATCACCGGGCTGGCGGGGGTGTCGGGCAACGGGCAGGGGGCGCTGGCCGACCTGGTGTCGGGGCTGATCGCGCCGGACAGCGGGGAATTGCGCGTGGCGGGCCAAACCGTCGCCGGATGGTCCCCCCGGGCGGCACTGGCCGCAGGTGTCGGCCGCATCCCCGAGGACCGGCATGCCACCGGGTCGATCGCCGATTTCACCCTGACCGAGAACGCGGTGCTGGAAGGCTATGCCCGCCCGCCCTTCAGCCGCGCGGGCTGGATGGACTGGACCCGCGCGCGCGCCCATGCCGAGGGAATCATTGAAAAATACGACGTGCGCTGCCCGGGGCCCGAGGCGCGCATTCGCCTGCTGTCGGGGGGCAACATGCAGAAACTGATCCTGGGCCGCGCGCTGGAGGCGGGGCCGAAGATCATCCTGGCCAACCAGCCGGTGCGCGGCCTGGATATCGGCGCGCTGACCTATGTGCAGGAGTGCCTGATCGCGGCGCGGGACGCGGGCGCGGCGGTGTTGCTGATCTCGGAAGACCTGGATGAAATCCGCGCGCTGTCGGACGTGATCCACGTGATGAGCGAGGGCCGCCTGTCGCCGGAATTCCCGCGCGGCAGCAAGACGCCCGCGGAACTGGGGCAGTGGATGGCCGGACAGGGGTTTTCCGATGCGGCTTGAACCCGTTGCCGCCCCGGGGCTGGCCCGGACGCTGGGCCTGCCGGCGCTGGCCATCGCGGCGACGGTGGTCGTGGCCTCGGCGCTGGCGATGCTGGCAGGCGCCAACCCCTTCGCCACGCTGGGGCTGATCGTCAAGGGCGCGGCGGGGTCGAAATTCGCGGCCCTGGAAACGCTGAACCGCGCGACGCCGCTGATCTTTACCGGGCTGGCGGTGGCCGTCGCCTTTCGCGCCAAGCTGTGGAACATTGGCGCCGAGGCGCAGCTTTACGCGGGTGCCTTGATGACCGTGCTGATCGGCACGCAGATGGGCCTGCCCGGGCCGGTCGCGATTCCGGCGATGGCGATTGCCGCGGTGCTGGCCGGCGCGCTGGTGCTGCTGGGGCCGGTGCTGTTGAAGGTGCGGCTGGGCGTCGACGAGGTGGTCACCACGCTTTTGTTCAACTTCATCATGCTGCTGTTCATCTCGATGCTGCTGGAAGGCCCGCTGAAGGACCCGATGGGCATGGGCTGGCCGAAATCCGAGGCGATCCCGCGGGACGCCCGCCTGCCCCGCATCGTCGACGGGCTGCGCCTGCATTGGGGCTTTGGCCTGGCGCTGATCTCGGCGGTGGTGGTCTGGGTGATCCAGGTGAAAACGACGCTGGGCTATGAAATCCGCGCGGTCGGGCAGAACCCGCAGGCCGCGCGGTTCGCGAGTATCCCGGTGGGGCGTGTCATGGTCAAGACGGCGCTTCTGTCGGGGGGGCTGGCGGCACTTGCGGGCTTTTCCGAGGTGGCGGGGCTGAAGGGCAACCTGACGCTCGATCTGTCGCCCGGCTTTGGCTACACGGGCATCGTGGTGGCGATGCTGGCGCTGTTGCACCCCCTGGGCGTCGTCGTCTCGGCGCTGTTCGTTGCGGGCATCTTCGTGGGCGCCGATTCCATGAGCCGCGCCGCCGAGGTGCCCACCTATATCGCCGATATCTCGGTCGCCACGGCGCTGTTGTTCATGGTGCTGGCGATCCTGCTGACCCGGTTCCGCGTGGTGAGGGGCTGATGGAGATTTTCGATATCCTCGTCTCGGCCAGCTTCTGGGCCGCGGTGCTGCGCATCGCCTCGCCGCTGATCTTTGCCACGATGGGCGAGTTGATCTGCGAACGGGCGGGCGTGCTGAACCTTGGCATCGAGGGGATCATGGTGTTCGGCGCCTTCGCGGGCTGGATGGCGGTTTACGCGGGGCTGGGGCTTTGGCCCGGCGTGCTGGTGGCCTTTGCCTCGGGCGCGCTGTTCGGGCTGGCGCATGCCACGCTGACGGTGCCCTTCGGGTTGTCGCAGCATGTGGTGGGGCTGGGGGTGACGCTTCTGGCGACGTCTTCGGCCTATTACGCCTATCGGCTGGCGCTGCCCGAGGTCACCAGCCCGCCGCGGATCGAGCCGTTTCAGCCGCTGGATATCCCCGTCCTGTCGGATATCCCCTTCCTCGGCGAGGCGATCTTCTCCCAGACCGCGCTGACCTACCTGGCCTTTGCCACCGTCCTGATCGTGGCGCTGGTGCTGTACCGGACGCCGCTGGGCCTTGCGCTGCGGGCGGCGGGCGAGAACCCCTCGGCGGTCGAGGCGCAGGGGCTTTCGGTCACCGCGATCCGCATGGGGGCGGTAATGGTGGGGTCGGGCCTGATGGCGGTGGGCGGGGCGTTCCTGACCATGTCGGCGTTTTCGTCCTTTTTCTTCGAGATGGTGAACGGGCGCGGCTGGATCTGCATCGCGCTGGTCGTCTTCGGCGCGTGGATGCCGGGCAAGGCGCTGCTCGGCGCGCTCTTGTTCGCCGCGTTCGACGCCTTGCAGATCCGCATGCAGCAGACGCCGCTCGGCGCCGAGATCCCCTACCAGGTGTTCCTGATGGTGCCCTACGTGCTGTCGATCCTGGCGCTGGTGCTGATGTCGCGCCGGGCTGAGGTGCCGGCCGCGCTGATGGTGCCCTACAATCGCGGAGAACGCTGAATGGCCGAGTTCGACCTGATCGTGACGGGCGGCACCCTTCCGGACGGGCGGGTGGCCGATATCGGCATCCGCGGCGACCGGATCGCGGCGGTGGGCGACCTCGGCGGGTCCACCGCGGGCCGCGTGATCGACGCCACGGGCGACCTCGTCAGCCCGCCCTTCGTCGATCCGCATTTCCACCTCGACGCGACGCTCAGCTACGGCACGCCGCGGATCAACGCTTCCGGAACCCTGCTGGAAGGCATCGCGCTGTGGGGCGAGTTGAAGGCCCAGACCACGGTCGACGAGATGGTCGACCGCGCGCTGGCCTATTGCGACTGGGCGGTGAGCATGGGGCTTCTGGCAATCCGCAGCCATGTCGATACCTGCGACGACACGCTGAAGGGGGTCGAGGCGCTGTTGCACGTCCGCGAGCGGGTGAAACCCTATCTCGACCTGCAATTGGTGGCCTTCCCGCAGGACGGATTCTTCCGCGACCCGACCGCGCGGGCGAACACGCTGCGCGCGCTGGACATGGGCGTGGACGTGGTCGGCGGCATCCCGCATTTCGAACGCACGATGGAGGATGGCCGCGCGTCCGTCCGGGCGCTCTGCGAGATCGCGGCCGACCGCGGCCTGCTGGTCGACATGCATTGCGACGAGACCGACGATCCGCTGTCGCGCCATGTCGAGACGCTGGCCTATGAAACCCAGCGGCTGGGCCTGCAGGGGCGCGTGGCGGGCAGCCACCTGACCTCGATGCACTCGATGGACAATTACTACGTCTCCAAGCTGTTGCCGCTGATGGCGGAGGCGGGGCTGGCGGCGATCCCGAACCCGCTGATCAACATCGTGTTGCAGGGGCGGCACGACAGCTACCCGAAGCGGCGCGGGCTGACGCGGGTCAAGGAGATGCAGGCGCACGGAATCCGGGTCGGCTGGGGGCAGGATTGCGTGCGCGACCCGTGGTATTCGCTCGGCACCGCCGACATGCTGGACGTGGCCTTCATGGGGCTGCACGTGGCGCAGATGACCTCGCCCGAGGAGATGCGGCGCTGTTTCGACATGGTGACGGTCGAGAACGCGGCGATCCTGCACCTCCCGGATTACGGGCTGCACGAGGGCGCGCTGGCCTCGCTGGTGATCCTCGACGCGGGCGACCCGGTCGAGGCGATCCGCCTGCGCCCCGACCGGCTGGCGGTGATCGCGAAGGGCCGGGTGGTCGCCGAGAAGGCGCGCAACGACAGCCACCTGTCGCTGGACGGGCGACCCGCGCGCGTGCGGCGGCGGCACCGGGCGGGCGAATAGGGGCGCCGCCTACTCCCGGTCCAGCCGGATGCGGTAGACGCCTTCGGGCAGATCGAGCGCCGCGCCCAGTTCGTGCAGCTGGGCCAGCGACAGGGTGATCTTCTGCACCCGGTCGGTGCGCGGATCCAGTTGCTCGATCGTCACGCAATCCTCGAAGGCGGTGATCGTCACGTCCTCCTGCAAGGGGCGCGGTCCCTCGTCGACGAGGGTGATCACGGTGGCGTCGAACTCGTGCTCGATGGTGAACATGGGGTCAGGCTAGCCGCCGCCGCGCCCGTTGTGAAGCGCCCGAACAACTGCGGCCGTCCGGGCAAGCGCCGGGTGGCGATTTGACACGTGTCAAGGTGGGCTCGTGCGCCTTGCGGTTTAGTGGTCCTCATCACGAGGCTACGGGAGACCGCGATGTCCGGCCAGAGCAAGTACGACGAACATACGGAACTGGTGGAGAAGATGGCGGCGGTGCTGGGTGTCGATCTGACCGAAGAGGCGATGGCCGGCAACTGGACGCCGGAGGACATGCAGGCGACCGTGTCGCGCTGCCTTGGCTGCACCGATCCGGCCCATTGCAAGGGCTGGCTTGAGGATCAGCAGGAAGACGCCGCGCATGCCCCCGGCTATTGCCGCAACAAGGATCTGCTGGAGGCGATGCGGACACGGCTTGTGTCCGCCTGACGCGCGATGGAAGACCAGGGCAGGCTTTCGAAACATTTCTGGCTGACCCAGGGGATGGCGCGGACCATAGGCGTCAACGTGAACGAGGCGCTGAGGGCCGGCAATCTGGGCCGCGGCGAATTCGCCGAATTGGTGGCGACATGCTGCCATTGCGACCGGACGGAACGCTGTATCCCCTGGCTTGCCCGGCAAGGCGCCGGGGCCGAGGGGGTGCCGGACTGGTGCCCGCTCAAGGCCCGGCTGGAGGCGCTGAAGGAACCGGCCTGACCCGCCCGGAGGGGCGGGGCAGGAGGCGCCGTCACCCCTGCGGCGCGGCGACGATCACCTTGATAAGCTCCATCTCGGCCTGCCGGTCGCCGCCCGTGAGCGAGACGATCGAACTGTCGAGATCGGCGGCTGAAAACCCCGCGCCGCGCAGCCGTTCGGCCAGACCCTCGGGGCTTTCGTTCAGTACCACCGCCAGCGCGTCGAGCGGGGCGGCCTGAATCTCCTGCAGAAGCGCGAAATCGGGGCGCCCACCGCCCTTGGCCCCGCCGAGCGGCAGGAAGGACAGCGCCAGCAGCGCCGCGAAGGCAAGCGCGGCGGCCTGGCCCACGGGGCGTTTCAGATGCGCGGTGAAGGGACGCCAGTTCACCGCGACATGCAGCCCCACGATGGCGACGAAGGCCAGTCCGACCCATTCATGTGCCAGCTTGTTCAGCCCGGAATTTGCGTGGAAGAACATCAGGATGCCGGTGACGCCCAGAAGGAGCGACGCGCCGATGGTCAGCGGTGTGGCGAATTTGCGGAGTGTGGCCTGGGTGGACATGGGAAAAACCTCGATCTGCCTTGTGAGTGTCGAGGCGTGATACGGCGCGCCCGGCCGCGCCCGTCGCGGCTGCGACATCCTGTCAGGGGCGGCGGGTTTCCCAGGCCAGCCAGTCCTCGGCCTCGCGGGTCGCGCCGACGGTTTCCCAGGTGATGACGGGCAGTTCGTAAGGGTGTTCGATCTCGATCAGCTTGACCAGTTCCGCGCGCGCGGCCTCGGTGGTCTTGAAGGTGATCTGTACCTCCTCGTCCTCCGATATGTCGTCCTGCCAGTGAAACAGGCTGAGGATGCCGGGCGTGATGTTGGCGCAGGCGGCCAGCCGCTCGGCCAACGCGGCCTGTGCCAGCGACCGGGCGGTGTCGAGGTCGGGGCAGGTGGTCGAGACGTGGATCATCGGCGCGGTCCTATGCCCGTTTCATCTTGACGACGTTTGCCTGCGAATGATTCGAATAGGTCGCCCAGTCCGGGCTGTACGCGTCGGCCTGGTTGCCCCAGACCGTCCAGCCGTCCCGGGGCCCGCGCGCGAAAATCTCGAGCCGGGGGCCCCAGCTGCATCTTTCGATGATCTCGTACTGTTCGTCCGGCTTGCGGCTGTGTTCGCGTTTCTGGGACGAGATGATGTTTTCCTGCGATCGGCCGGGCGAGAGCGTCCGCACATCCTTGCCGCGCACGCCGAACAGCAGGATCTCGGTCACATTGCGGAAGTAGAAGCCGACCCCCCGCCGGTCGGGGCCGCCATCCTTGCGCACCTTGTACCAGACCAGATTGCTCTTGTACTTGAAGCCCCAGTGCTCCATCACCTTCAGCCCCTCGGGCAGAAGCGCGTTCGGCACCCAGAGGTAGAGATGGGCGCGTTCTGCCGCGATGGCCTCGACCGGAAGGTCGCAGATCTCGTCCAGCGTCATGGTGGGATAGCGGCTCAGCCGCTTGTGCTCGGGCGCCATCTTGCCGGTGCGGTTCTGGAACTGCCAGGGCGGGTCGGCCAGAATCGTGCCGAAGCGGGTGCCGCCAAGCGATCTCAGCAGATCGTCCGCCGCCTCTGACATGCCCGCCTCCTAGGCTACATATAGTTTCTTCGTGATACCGAATACCAATAGTGGACAACCGGCCCCGCCGCCACCCTCAATGCGTGGCAACAGCTTTGACATATGTGTCGTCGACGCACCGTAGGAGCCTTTTCGCCCCAGGTCGTTAAAAATGTCCTGAAGCTCGTCGGCGCGGGTGACGATCACGCCCACGCTGATCGCGCGCAGGTCGAACAGCAGGCGGAAGTTGTTCAGATCACGGTCGAAAAACGGATCCTTGTTGTTCCATTCGATCTCGAGCGCGATGCGGTTCTTGACGCAATCGACCTTGTGGGTGGGCGAGTCGAAGGTCTGGCCATCCACGATCATGCCGGTCGCGAATTCCTTCTCGCGCCAGCCGCGCGCGTGCAGGAACCCGTCGATGAAGGCCGCCACCCGCGACTTGCTGCCGCCGCCCACCTCGATCCATTCGCGGCGCAGCCGGAACGCCTCGAGCATGGCGATCATGTCGGCCCATTCCGCGGGGAAGTCATGTTTCAGGATCGCGCTGGCGTGCTTCCATTCGTGGACCTCGTAATGCGCGCGAATGAAATCGCCGACGCGGTCCGAGGCCGTCACGCGAGCTGCCCCCAGAGGTCGTAATCGGCAGCCTCGTCGACCTCGACCGTGAGGATGTCCCCCGGCGCCAACCCCTCGGTGCCCTCGTCGATGAACAGGCAGCCGTCGATCTCGGGCGCGTCGGCCTTCGTCCGGCAGGTGGCGATGCCATCCGCATCCACCTCGTCCACGATCACCTGCAGCCGCTGTCCCACCTTCGCCGCCAGCTTCGCCTCGGAAATGCCCTGGGCCTTTTCCATGAAGCGGTGCCAGCGGTCCTGCTTGACCTCGTCGGGGACGTGGCCGGGCAGGGCGTTCGACCGGGCGCCCGCGACGTTCTCGTACTGGAAGCAGCCCACCCGGTCGAGCTGCGCCTCGTCCAGCCAGTCCAGCAGCGTCTGGAATTCCGCTTCGGTCTCGCCGGGGAAGCCCACGATGAAGGTGGACCGGATCGCGATGTCGGGGCAGATGCCGCGCCAGGCCGCGATCTCGTCCAGCGTCCGGGCGGCCGCGGCAGGGCGGGCCATGCGCTTGAGCGTGTCGGGATGGGCGTGCTGGAATGGGATGTCGAGGTAGGGCAGGATCAGCCCCTCGGCCATCAGCGGGATCAGCTCGCGCACATGCGGGTAGGGATAGACGTAGTGCAGCCGCACCCAGGCCCCGAGCGAGCCCAGATCGCGGGCCAGATCGGTGATATGGGCGCGGTGCCCCTTGTCGGTGGCATGTTTCAGGTCCAGCCCATAGGCCGATGTGTCCTGGCTGATGACCAGCAACTCCCGCACGCCTGCCTCGACCAGCTTTTCCGCTTCCCGGATCACGGCATGCGCCGGGCGTGAGACCAGCCGCCCGCGCATGTCGGGGATGATGCAGAACCGGCAGGCGTGATTGCAGCCCTCGGAGATCTTGAGATAGCTGTAATGCCGCGGCGTCAGCCGGACGCCCGAGGCGGGCAGAAGGTCCACGAACGGGTCGGGATCGGGCGGCACCGCGGCGTGGACGGCATCGAGCACCTGTTCGTACTGGTGCGGTCCGGTGACGGCCAGCACGGTCGGGTGTGCGCCGGTGATGTAACCCGGCTCCGCCCCCAGGCAGCCGGTCACGATCACCCGGCCGTTTTCCTTCAGCGCCTCGCCGATCGCCTCCAGGCTTTCGGCCTTGGCCGAATCGAGGAACCCGCAGGTGTTCACGATCACCGCGTCCGCGCCCGCGTAGTCGGACGAGATTGCATAGCCCTCGGCCCTGAGCCGGGTGAGAATCCGTTCGCTGTCCACCAGCGCCTTGGGACAGCCCAAGGATACCATGCCGATGGTCGGCTGGCCTGGGCGGGGGATGTCCGCGATCCGGGCGCGGGGCGCCAGGTCCGGGCGCAACTGGGGCGGGTTCGTCACCATGGGCCGCATATAGCGGCGCGGATGGCGGCGGGAAAGCGGAACCCGCGCTTGCCCCCGCGTTGCGGTAGCGCCTAGACTCGGGCCAGCTCAACCCGGAGGTGCGCCATGCGCTGGATCATCCGTCTGGTTCTTGCGGTTCTGGTGCTGGCCGGACTGATGGTCGGCGGGGTATTCCTGCTGCCCGCCGACAAGGTTGCCGCTCTGGTGCAGGACCAGGTGCGCGCTGCGACGGGACGCGAACTGACCATGTCGGGGCGGCTGACCCCATCGCTCTGGCCCGAGATCGGGGTCGCGACCGGGCCGGTGACCCTGTCGAACGCCGATTGGTCCGATGCGGGGCCGATGCTGTCGGCCGAGGGGCTGTCGATCGGGATCGACATCAAGGCGCTGATCGGCGGAGACATCGCGATCCGCGAGATCGTCGCCCAATCGCCGCGGATCGTGCTGGAGCGGGCGGCGGATGGGCAGGCGAACTGGGTGTTCGCGGGCGAGGCGCCTGCGCCCGGGGGGGCGGCTGCGGCGGGCAAGGACAGGTCCGCCCGCGCCGTCACGCTGGATCTGGGCCGCATCTCGGACGGCACCGTATCCTATATCGACCACGCCACGGGCACACGGACCGAGCTTGCCGGGCTTGATGCAACGGTTGCACTGCCCGCCCATGACGGCCCCGCCGACCTGAGCCTGTCGGCCACGCTGAACGGGCAGCGTCTGACGGCGGCGGCAAGGGTTGCCCGCTTTGCCGATGCCCTGGGTGGCGGGGTTTCGGGTGTTACGGTCGAGGCGGCGCTTGGCGGCGCGCGGCTTTTGTTCGACGGCCGGGCGGGGCTGTCGCCCCTCGCCGCCGATGGCGCGCTCGACGCCGATCTGTCCGACCTCGCGGGGTTTTTCGCCGCGCTGGGCCAGCCCGCGCCCGACCTGCCTGAGGTCATCGGCCGGCGCCTTGGCGTCGCCGGTAAGGTGACCTATGCGCCCGAGGGGTCGGTTCACCTGCGCGAGGCGACGATTCGGCAGGACGAAAATGTGCTGCGCGGTGCGGCCGACCTGACCTTCGGCGACCGGCCGCGGCTGGCCGGGCAGTTTACTGCCGGGGCGCTGGACCTCTCGGCCCTTACCGCTGGCGGCGGTGACGGGGCCTCGAGGTCCGTGGGCGACAGCGCGGGGGCAGGGGGCTGGTCCACCGCGCCCATCGACGTGTCTGCGCTGGGTGCGCTTGACGCCGAGATCGCGCTTGCGGCCGAGAGCATCGACCTCGGCACGGTGTCGCTCGGGCCCACGCGGGCGGTTGCCACGCTGACCGACCGCCGCCTCGTGGTCGATCTGCACGACGTGCAGGGCTATGGTGGACGGCTCACCGGAAATTTCGTGGTCAACGGCCGCGGCGGCCTGTCGGTGGGCGGCGATCTGGCCGCGTCGGGCGTTGCGATGCAGGCCCTGCTGAGCGCGCTGGCGGACTATGACCGGCTGATCGCCACGGGCGATCTGCGGCTGAAATTCCTGGGTTCGGGCAGGTCCATGGCCGCGATCATGCAAAACCTTTCGGGCTCGGGCTCGGTCAGCTTCGGCAAGGGCGAGTTGCGCGGTCTTGACCTTGTGGGGATGCTGCGGACGCTCGACACCTCCTTCATGGGCGAGGGAGCCAAGACCATTTTCGATGCCATCACGGCAAGTTTTGTCATCGAGGGCGGGGTGCTGCGCAATGACGACTTGGCCCTGCGCGCGCCGCTGCTGACCGCGACCGGCGCGGGCACGGTTGGGGTCGGGACGCGGACGCTCGACTACCGCGTGGTGCCGGCCGCGTTGCCGGGCGGCGACGGCAAGGGAGGGGTTCGGGTGCCGTTGACGATCACCGGCCCCTGGGCAGCCCCCCGATTCCGGCTCGACCTCGAGGCGCTGGCGGACCAGGAACTGAAGGACGAACGCAAGGCGCTCGAAGAGCGGGCGAAGGCGCGCGTCGCCGAGGAACTGGGCGTCCAGGGCGAGGAAGGCGAAAGCCTGGAAGACGCGGCCAAACGCAAGCTCGAGGAGGAGGCGCGCAAGGGGCTGAGAAAGCTCTTCGGCGGGGACTGAACCTCGGGTCGCCCCGCCGCATCGGGCAGGCCCGCGCGCGGCCTACCGCTTGCGGTCGCGCCGTGCGCTCATCGGCTGGAAGGCAACCGACACATGAGCCTCGCAATAGGGCTTGCCCTGCTGCACCGGCAGGCCGCAGAACCAGAAATCATCGGTCGCCGGGTCGCCGATCGGCCATTTGCAGGTCCGTTCGGTCAATTCCATCAACGTCAGGCGCTTTGCCGTCTTCTCGACCTCGCGCACCGAGGCCAGCGTCTCGGGGCTGATCTCGTTGGCCGAGGGCTGCGGCGGCAGCGGCTGGCCCGCGGGCACCACAACCGGCTTGCGCGTGGCGGGCACGGGGGCGGTGGCGGCGACCACCGGCTGGGGCGACGGGGCGGCCGCCGGCCGTTCGGCGGGTTTCTTCTCGGGCGCGGGCGGCTCGGCCCGGACGGCAGGCGCCTCGGGCTTGGCCGACTTTTCCTTGACGGGGGCAGGCTTCACCGGCGCCGCGGCGCCGCCGGCACGGTTCGACAGGCCAAGGCGATGCACCTTGCCGATCACCGCGTTGCGGGTGACGCCGCCAAGTTCCTTGGCGATCTGGCTCGCCGACTGGCCCTCGGCCCACATGCGTTTCAGCGTCTCGACGCGTTCTTCGGTCCAGGACATGGCGTTTCCTTGGGCATTGTCCGGTTCAGGGCGGGGGCGCGCCGGGCGCCCCGGCTGCCCGCCGGTTGGGAGAATTCGATCAAGGCCCTATTCTAATCCGGGGCGCTTCGGGGATACAAGCGCAAGCCGGAGACAGGAGGCAGCTCAGATGGACGCAACAGGTATCCGCAATGGACAGGGGGCTGCCGCGATGGGGGTGCGCCGGTTCGGCCGGGTCAACTGGCTGGGGCTCTACACGCTGACCGCGCGCGAGATCCAGCGGTTCATGGCGGTCTGGACCCAGACACTGGCCGCGCCGCTGGCGACCGCGGCGCTGTTCCTGGGGGTCTTCGCGCTGGCCATCGGGCCCGACCGCGGCGCGGTGATGGGCGTGCCCTTCATCCAGTTCCTTGCGCCGGGCATCCTGATGATGACGGTGATCCAGAACGCGTTCGCGAATACCTCGTCCTCGATCCTGATCTCCAAGGTGCAGGGCAATATCGTCGACACGCTGATGCCGCCCCTGTCCGCGGCCGAGTTGCTGATCGGCTATATGGCGGGTGGCGTGGCGCGGGGGCTGCTGGTGGCGCTGACCATCGGGGCGCTGATGATCCTGGTGCTGGGAATGGGGGTGGCGCATCCGCTTTGGGCGCTGGCCTTCGTGCTGCTCGGTTCGGCCTTCCTGTCGGCGCTGGGGATCGTCGCGGCGGTTTTCGCCAACAAGTTCGACCAGATGGCCGCGATCACGAATTTCATCGTGACGCCGCTGAGTTTCCTGTCGGGCACCTTCTATTCGATCGAGCGGCTGCCGCCCGCGATGCAGACGATCACCCATTTCAATCCGGTCTTCTATCTGATCGACGGGGTGCGCCACGGCATCATCGGCCAATCGGACAGCTCGCCCTGGCAGGGGCTGGCGGTCTGTTCTGCGAGTACCGCCGCGGTGATGGCGCTGTGCTGGTACTGGCTCAGGACGGGCTACCGGATGAAGGCGTGACGCCTTACGCCCGGTGGGCCCCCGCGGCGAGTCCCGCGACATAGGACAGGATCTCGGGCACCGGGCGGCGGTCTTCGACCAGCTTGACGATGGCCGACCCCACCACGGCGCCATCGGCCACGCCCGCGATGGCCTGGGCTGTTTCGGGGGTGCGGATGCCGAAGCCCACGATCACCGGCAACGCGGTCTGCGCCTTGATCCGCGCGACCTCGGGGCCGACATCGGCCGCCTCGGCCGCCGCCGCCCCGGTGATCCCGGTGATCGAGACGTAATAGACGAACCCGCTGGTGTTCTGCAGCACCTTGGGCAGGCGCTTGTCATCGGTCGTCGGCGTGGCCAGCCGGATGAAGTTCAGCCCGGCCGCCTGCGCGGGAATGCACAACTCCTCGTCTTCCTCGGGGGGCAGGTCCACGACGATCAGCCCGTCGATTCCGGCCTCTTGCGCGTCCTTCAGGAACCGCTCTACCCCGCGATTGTAGATCGGGTTGTAGTAGCCCATCATCACGATCGGGGTGGTGTCGTCGCCCTCGCGGAAGGCGCGCGCCATGTCCAGCGTCTTCTGCAGGGTCTGCCCGCCTTCCAGCGCGCGCTGCCCGGCCAGCTGGATCGTCGGGCCGTCCGCCATCGGGTCGGTGAACGGCATGCCCAGTTCGATGATGTCGACGCCGGCACCCGGCAATCCCCTGACGATCTCGAGCGAGGTCGCGTAATCCGGATCGCCCGCCATCACATAGGCGACGAAGGCCTTGCGGTTCTCGGCGCGCAGCGCGGCGAACTTGGCATCGATGCGGGTCATGTCGGTCCTCCCCCGGAGCGTGGCAGATGCGGTTTGCGGCACCGGGCGGGGAAAATCAATGGGCGCTTTGGCCGCCGCGTCGCTTGACGGCGGCCTCCGCCGCCCCCTACATGCGCGCGGACCTCGGCGGGAGAGACGGCAGATGGGCTTCAAGACCGGAATCGTGGGGCTGCCCAATGTGGGCAAGTCGACCCTCTTCAACGCGCTGACCCGCACCGCGGCGGCGCAGGCGGCCAACTTCCCCTTCTGCACGATCGAGCCCAATGTGGGCGAGGTTGCGGTGCCCGATGCGCGGCTCGACAAGCTGGCGGCGATTGCCGGGTCGAAACAGATCATCCCCACGCGGATGACCTTCGTCGACATCGCGGGCCTGGTGAAGGGCGCGTCAAAGGGCGAGGGGCTGGGCAACCAGTTCCTGGCCAACATCCGCGAATGTGACGCCATCGCCCATGTGCTGCGCTGCTTCGAGGATGGCGACGTGACCCATGTCGAGGGAAGGGTGGACCCGGTCGCCGATGCCGAGGTGATCGAGACCGAGTTGATGATCGCCGACATGGAGTCGATCGAGAAGCGGCTTCAGAACCTCGTGCGCAAGGTCAAGGGCGGCGACAAGGAGGCGATCCAGCAGGAGCGCCTGCTGAAGACCGCGCTTGTCGCGCTGGAGGCGGGGCGTCCCGCGCGCTCTGTCGACGTGGCCGAGGACGACCGCAGGGCGTGGGGGATGCTGCAACTGCTGACCGCCAAGCCCGTGCTCTATGTCTGCAACGTCGCCGAGGCCGAGGCCGCGACCGGCAACGCCCATTCCGAGGCAGTGGCGCGGATGGCGGCCGAACAGGGGGCGGCCAGCGTGGTGATCTCGGCCCGGATCGAGGAAGAGATCAGCCAGCTTGACGCCGAGGAGGCACAGATGTTCCTGGCAGAGCTTGGTCTGGCCGAGGCGGGGTTGGATCGGCTGATCAAGGCGGGCTACACGCTGCTTGGCCTTCAGACCTATTTCACGGTCGGCCCCAAGGAGGCGCGGGCCTGGACGATTCCCAAGGCCACGCCTGCGCCCAGGGCCGCGGGCGTCATCCACGGCGATTTCGAGCGCGGCTTCATCCGTGCCGAGACCATCGCCTTTGACGACTACGTGGCCTTCGGTGGCGAGCAGGGGGCCAAGGATGCCGGCAAGATGCGGTCCGAGGGCAAGGGCTATGTCGTCCAGGACGGCGACGTGATGCATTTCCTGTTCAACACGTGATCCGTTACGACGGGCGCTTTTCCACAATCAGGGACTGAAGGGATTCATCGCGGCAGCCCGGCGTGATCGCTGGGCTACCTGATCGAACTCGGACGACTCCGAGGGTCGGCATTCCTGCACCATGCGCTGAAACACAATCAAACGCGTGTCATTGAAGTGCGTGCAGTCGCCAGAAGTCAGGCGAATTCAGCGAAGAGTGAAATATGGCTGGGGAGGCAGGATTCGAACCTGCAACCTGCGGTACCAAAAACCGTTGCGCTACCGTTGCGCCACTCCCCAATGCTGGGCGGCTAGATACGCCGGTCGCGCGGGCGCCGCAAGCCCCCATTCTGCAAAAAATGCATGGGGTTGTCTGCCCGGGGTGCTGGTCAAATCCGCAGGGGATGTGCCTTGGCCAGCTGGTCGAAGGCCATAAGCGTGTCGACCAGTGTGGGCATCTCGGCGAGCGGGATCATGTTGGGTCCGTCCGAGGGCGCGCGGTCGGGATCTTCGTGGGTCTCGATGAAAACCGCGGCGACGCCCAGCGCCACTGCCGCCCGCGCCATCACCGGGGCGAATTCACGCTGGCCGCCAGACGCCCCGCCAAGACCGCCGGGCTGTTGCACCGAATGGGTCGCATCCATCACCACCGGATATCCGGTGCGCGCCATGATCGGCAGCGCGCGCATGTCTGCAACCAGCGTATTGTAGCCAAAGGAGGTGCCGCGTTCGGTCAGCAGGATGCGCCGGTTGCCTGTCGATTCGATCTTGGCAACCACGTTCGCCATGTCCCAGGGGGCGAGGAATTGGCCCTTCTTGACATTGACCGCAGCGCCGGTCTCGCCCGCGGCAAGCAGCAGGTCGGTTTGGCGGCACAGGAACGCCGGGATCTGCAGGATGTCCACCGCCTCGGCGGCGGGTGCGCATTGCGCGGGGGCATGCACGTCGGTCAGGACCGGCACGCCCAGGGTTTCGCGCAGTTCGGCGAGGATCGCGAGCCCCGCCGCCATGCCGACCCCCCGTCTGCCCGAAAGCGACGTGCGGTTCGCCTTGTCGAAGCTTGCCTTGAACACAAATCCTGCCCCGGCCGCCGCGCAGGCGGCTTGCATCGCGTGCCCGATCATCAGTGCGTGGTCGAGGCTTTCCAGTTGGCAGGGGCCAGCAATGACGGTCAGAGGGCAGTCGTTGCCGACGGTCAGCCCGCCGATGGTGACGTTGTTCATGTCAGGCAGATACCTGTTCGCGAAGGATGGACACGGTAAGCGAGATCATCAGGTAGATACCCCCGAAGATCAGGAACGCAAGGGCCGTGTTCTCGAAGGCGCGCGGATATGTGGCCTCGTCGGGCGCCACGGGGCTGACCCCGAGCGACAGGTAGCGCACCTGTCGGTTGGCCTCGATCCGCGCGGTTTCCATCTGCTGGAGCGCCTGTTGCAGCAAGAGCTGGCGGTTCGCGAGATCGGCCTCGGCGATCCTGAGTTCTGCGGAAACGCGGGCAAGCGAGTCGCCCCGCCGGCCGCTTTCGGTCATCGATGAGCGCAGGTCCGTCACGAGGTCCTCGAGCCGCCTGATATCGCCCTCGACCCCGTCGACGCGGGCCTGGCTGGGACGTGGGTTGTCCAGCAACTGCTGAAGGGCCAGCCGCTTCTCGCGGAGCTGGATCTCGAACGTGGCGATCTGGCTCATCAGCGCGCTGGTCTCGCTGGCCGGATCGAGCACCCCCAGCTTCTCCTGCAGGTCGAGTACCTTCTGCTGCGCCTCGGCGACCCGCGCCTCGGCGGTGTCATAACTTTCACGGGCGCCGGCCATCTGGTCGCCGCGCAGGCGCTGTGTCAGCCCGTCCACCCGCTCTTCGGCATAAGAGATCAGCGCTTCGGAAAAGGCGGCGCTGGTGTCTGGATCGGCGGCGATCACCTCCATCTTGAGGATGCCCTCGGTCGAATCGTAGCCGATCTTGACGGTCTTCTGATAGAGCTTGTAGGCGGATTCGTTGCTGGCCTCCGGCGGCAGACGCCGGACCAGATCGATGAAATCCTGGCTGAAATGGCTGCGGAAACCGAGATCTTCGTTGAGGCGGAGCATCGCGTCGCGGGATTGCAGATAGCTTTGCACCGCGATGGAATCCTGCTGCATCGCAAGGCCGGTGCCCTGGAACAGACTGCCAAGGCCGCCACCGCTCTGGGCATCTGCCTGCTGGATCACGAATTCCGACTTGGTCGCGAACATCGGGGTCGCGATCACGAAATAGTAATAGCCCGCGATCGCCGTCGGCAGCAGCACAAACGCCGCAAGCCGCGCCATCATCAGGGCGAAGGCGCGGCGGCGGCGCCTGGCGATGTCGATCTGGATTTCGCGGACCTCGCGCATCCGGCTTTCGCCCCGCGGGGGGGGGGCGGTGCCGGCGGGAACGCCATTCCCGGCCCTCGCCGAGGGTAGGTTGCGCGTGGTTTCCGGCATGGTTCGCGGAGGCTGAACCTGGCCTGCGCCACCCTCGCCGGCACTGGCCTCGCTGCGTACCAGTTCCAGCATGTTTGCGCGCTGAAACGGGTCGATGCCCTGGCGCCGCAGCAGGCGCACCGCGTCGAAATCCGAGGCGGGGACCAGCCCGTGCTTTTGCGCGACGCGCCGCGCCATGCGCAACTGTCGCCCGGTCAGGCCCTCGCGCCGGATCGCGTCGATTTCCTGATCGGGGCTGAGCGGACCGGTTGCCGGTGTGGCAAGGCCTGCCGGGGCTTGTCCCCTGGCGTCGGGCAGGTGGGGCTGGCCTTGGGGCGCGATTGGGCGGGCGGTCGGAAAGGGCGCATCTCCGAACCCATCCTCGACGGGCGCACCGGCCCGCGCACCGGGATCTCCGGCACGCAGGCCCGGTGTTTCGCTCCGCCGTATGCGGAACCTCTTAGCCTTGGGTTTCGTAGTCATAAAGTACCTTGGCCTCGTCCAGGCTGTCGAACAGATGAAGTTGCCCGTGATGCAGCACCGCCGCCGAGCGGCAGAATTTCTCGAGCGTTGCCGGCTGGTGCGAGACGATCACGACGGTCGTGCTTTCCAGCCGTTCCCGCAGGATCGCCCCGGCCTTGCGGTTGAACTCTACATCGGTGGTCGAGGGCATGCCCTCGTCGATCAGGTAGATGTCGAAATCGAGTGCCAGCATCAGCGAAAAGGTGAAACGCGCCCGCATGCCCTGGCTGTAGGTGCCCAGCGGCATGTCGTAATACTCGCCTATCCCGCAAAGCCAGCGCGAGAATGCCTCGACATAGTCGGGGTCAAGCCCGTAGAGCCGGGCGATGTAGCGGGCGTTCTCTGTGCCGGTATGCCGGTTGACGACACCGCCCATGAAGCCCAGCGGGAACGAGATGCGGCATAGCCGGTTTATGCGGCCCTCATCAGGCTTTTCGAGCCCCGCCATCATGTTGATCAGCGTGGTCTTGCCGGTGCCGTTCGGCGCGAGGATGCCCAGCGAGTTTCCGACCTCGACGCGGAAGGACACGCGGTCAAGGATCACCTTGCGCTGCTTGCCAGTCCAGAAGCTTTTGCTGACCTCGATGAACTCCAGCATCCGTCGTTCGTGCCCCTCGGCCCGAAGCCCGGACTTTCCCGGGCGTTTGTTTCCGTTTCGTAACCTAACGGGCCTTTGCGGCCATATTATGTCCCATGCTACGAAGGCGCTACGCGAAAGCGTTTCGTGTTCTGAAACCGCGCCGTGTAGTCTGCCCGCTTGGCGCCATTTCCATTACCGGAGCGTTAGTGCTCAGGCGGTCTGTCGCCGTATGCGGACGACGCGTCCGGCAAGGATTGCCACGAAAGACGCGCCAAGGCTGAGCAGTGCACCCATCTTGGCCGCGGCCTGAACGTCGATGCCGTCCAGCGTCTGCCCGCCGTTGAACGCGACCGAGGCCACGAAAAGCGAGACGGTGAACCCGGTGCCGGCGACACACCCGATAACGAACAGATCGCCGAGCCCCATGCCGCGCGGAAGCCCCAGGCCCATGGGACGCGCGGCGATCCAGCCGAACAGGAACACCCCCGTCGGCTTGCCGATGACAAGTGCCGCCAGCACCAGCCAGGTGGGCGCGCCGATCGACGAGAATTCGACTCCCGCGTTGCAGAGGCCGAACAGGAACAGGACGATCTCGACCGGCACTTTCAGCAGGTGCTCGGCATGGTTCAACAGGTCCTTCAGATAGCGTTCGGCCTCGGCGAAGATGCCGAAGGCGCGATCGGCATGCGGGATCGCCGGGATCACTGGCAAGAGCCCAAGTGCCGGGTGCAGCCCCGCCTGCTGAAAGCCGAACCAGCTTGCCGCGCCCGCGGCGGCATAGGGCCAAAGGCCGAGATTGCGCCGTACCCAGGTCGATCTGGGGCGCACCTGATTGCCCCGGTCGAGGATGCGGGGCAGCCAGTTGAACAGACCGAAGGTCGCGCCCGCCGCCCCGACGGACAACAGAAGCCATGCCGGGTTGACGGTTCCGGAGGGATAGAAGAGCGCCAGGATCAGCAGACCGCCCGCGTCGTCGGCGATCGCCAGCAACAGAAGGAACCGAACCGCCGGGTGTCCCGCCCCGAAGACGATCCGCCCCACGACGTAGGAAAACGCTATGTCGGTCGCGGTCGGGATCGCCCAGCCATTGGCGACCGCGTCGTAGATGTCCGATCCCAGCAGCGTTGCGAGGCCCAGATAGACCGCCACGGGCCCCAGCATGCCCCCGGCGGTCGCAATCAGCGGCGTCGCGGCCCGCCTGCCCCTGAGCGCGCCATTCCTGAGAATGATCGCTTCCCATACCTCCTTGGCGGCAATGGCGAAGAAGAACGCCATGAGAACGTCGTTTACCAGGAAATGAAGGGTCAACGTCCGGTGGATCACGCCGTCCACCTCGTGCGCATGGCCGACCGGCGCGTCGTCCAGCAGGACGAACTCGACGAAATCGTGGTAGGAGGCGGCGTCCAGATTGACCCAGACCAGCGCGGCAATGGCGCCGCCGATCAACAGGATCGAGTAGGTCGTCACGTAGTCCCAGACGCGGTACATCCTCGGTTGTCCTTCCGCCGGGAGTCGTTAACCGCTGGTTAATGGAACCGGGCAGTCGGGGCAACCGCGCGCGGGGGCGGGCTCAGGCGATGGTGTCCCATGCCAGGCCCGCCAGTATCGCGCCGATCGTGGCGAAGCCGACATAGGCCGCGAAGACCCGGGGCCGGACCAGCGCCCAGACGGCAATCGCGGCGGGAATGCAGCTTACGCCGCCGGCGATCACGAAGGCCATGGCGGCCCCGTCGCTCATCCCCTGGCGCAGCAGGCTGTCGACCAGCGGCACCGCGGCATAGCCGTTCAGGTAGGCCGGCCCGCCCACCAGCGTGCCCATCAGGATCGGTTTCAGCCCATCGCCGCCCAGCACCGCCGCGACCGCCTGGGCCGGCACGTATTCCAGCATCAGCGCCTCGATCATGTAGGCAAGCAGAAGCCATTTCCCAAGGAAGAGGGCGTTTTCCATGGCGGCCTCGGCGAAGGTCGCGCGCCGTGGCGCTTCGGTCCAGAACCGCCAGACCGGCCTACCCGAGAACGCGGGCCGGGTGCCGCAACCACAGCCGCCGGCACCGCACGCGCCCTTTCGCGGCCGCAGCGGGTCGACGAAGATCGGGCTCTTGGCCAGCGCCAGCGTCAGCGCGCCGCCCATCAGCCCGATCGAGACCGCCGCCACCGTCTTGGCCACCGCGAACCCGGTGCCCAGCGTCCCCGCCGTGATCAGGAACATCGCCGGGTCCATCAGCGGCGAGGCCAGCCAGAAGGCCATCACCGCCGAAAGCGGTGCGCCGACGGCCAGCAGCGCGGCGATGAACGGGATCACCTCGCACGAGCAGAAAGGGGCAAGCCCGCCCAGCAGGGCGGCCAGAACGATCATCCGCGCCGTGCGCCCCTCGAAGGCGCGGGCAAGCAGCGTCTCGGCCCCGCTGGCCTTGAGATAGGCCACGGCGACCACCGCGAAGACGATGAAGGGCGCGGTATGCGCCAGCGCCGCCAGAGCGAAGCGCACCGTTGGCCAGGCCTGCGCCGGATCCACGACCGCCACAAGGGGCGGGATCAGCAGGATCGCGATCCACGCCTTGTCCGACCGCCGCCACAGCCCGGGCAGCCCGCCCGGGGATCCGGTAATGTCAGCCATGGTGTCCCTCCTCGTGCGGGTGAACGGCATCGGCGCAGCATTCCGACAGCAGGAATTCCGACAGCGATCGCATCTCGGGATAGGATGCGGCCGCGCAGATGATCGACCTGCCCTGCCGGGTCTGGCGCACGAGTCCGGCCTGGGCCAGGATCTTCATGTGGTGGGTCAGCGTCGAGCCGGTGATCCCCGACCGCGCCCCAAGCTCGCCGATCGGCAGCCCTTCGGGGCCCGCCCGGACCAAAGTCCGCAGGACCGAGATCCGCTGCTCCGATCCCAGCGCAGCAAAGGCCGAGGCCATGCGGGCAAGGGTGATGTCATCCTGTGGAATCTCGTTCATATTTGTATTTTACTAGAAATATCGAAATGATAACAAGCCTGAATTGAACCCCGGTCCGAACCGGCCTAGATCGGGGAAATGAGTGCCTCCGCAAATCGCCTCAGGGACGAGATCGCCGCCTGCCGCCTCTGCGCGGATCGTTTCGCGGCGACAAAGACCGCGCATGCGCCGCGGCCGGTCCCGTGGTTCGCGGGCGGGGCGCGCATCCTCGTCTGCGGCCAGGCGCCGGGGATGCGGGTCCACAAGGCGGGGCGGCCGTTCTTCGATCCTTCGGGGGACCGCCTGCGCGACTGGATGGGGATCGACGCGGACCGCTTCTACGACCTGTCCCGCGTGGCCGTCCTGCCGATGGCTTTCTGTTTCCCGGGCTATGACGCTCGGGGGGCTGACCTGCCGCCGCCCCGGCTTTGCGCCGAGGTATGGCATGGCCGGGTGATGGCCGCGCTGGGCGAGGTGCCGCTGACGCTGCTGATCGGGGGCTATGCCCAGGCCTGGCATCTGGGGCCTGCGGCACGCGGTGGCGTCACCGCGACGGTGGCGGGGTGGCGGACCCACGCGCCCCGGGTCTTCCCGCTGCCTCACCCGTCCTGGCGCAACTCCGCCTGGCTCAAACGCAACCCCTGGTTCGACGACGAACTCCTGCCCGCGCTGCGCGCCCGGGTGCAAGAGGTACTCCCATGACCGACCCGACTCCCCTCGACCTCGCCCATCGCGCCTTGGCGGCCGCCCCGGATGACCCCGCCCCGCGTCTGCGCTGGTACGGCGCGCTGGCGGCGGCGGAACTGGTTGTGCTGCTCGAGCGCGAGGCGGAAGAAGGCCGCCTTGCCCCCCGTGTCTTCGCGCTCGACGAGGGGCCCGTCGTCCTGGCCTTCGACCGCGAGTCGCGGCTCACCGACTTCACCGGGGCCCCGGCGCCCTATGCCGCTCTGCCGGGCCGGGCGCTTGCCGGGATGCTGGCCGGGCAGGGGCTTGGACTTGGGGTCAATCTCGGCACCGAGGCTGCGGAACTCCTGCCCGCCTCGGCGGTTGTCTGGTGGGCCGAGGCGCTTGCTCCGGCGCCCGAGGCGCAGAACCTGCGGGCCGAGGCGGTGACGCCGCCGCCGGGGCTTTCCGAACCGCTTCTCGCCGCTCTTGATTCGCGGCTTGCCGGGGTGGCGGGGCTGGCGTCCGGCGCCTGGCTCGGGGGGCTTTGCCATGCGGATGGCGGCCGGGGGCTCCTGCTTGCCTTCGTCGATGCACGGCCCGGCGCCGAGCCCGTGCTTGCCCGCGCGATCGGCGAGGCGGTCCGGTTCTGCGGGTTGGCCGAGGCGGCCCTCGATGTCGGCTTCGTCAGGGCGGATGACCCGGTTGCCGCGCGCCTTGCCCGCATCGGGCTCCGGATCGAGTTGCCCGCCCCCGAGCCTGCCCGGCCGGTACCGCTGGCCGACCCAGACGCCCCCCCGCGGCTCCGCTGAGCCTTCTTCTTGGTCCAAATACTCCCCCGCCGGAGGCGCGCGCGGCCAACGGCCGCGCGCCCGGCCCAACGCCGGACAAGCGGGGCGTCAGCCCCGCGCGGGCCGGGGGCGGGAGCGCCCCCTCAATACCCCCGCGCTCGGTCCACGAGGAAAAGGAACGGCGCGCCGGACTCGCCCCGGCGGATGTTCTCGGCGATCACCCGCGCGGCGCTTTCGGGCCTGGTTTCGGCCGCGATATGGGGGGTGATCGTCACGTTCGGATGCGCCCAGAACGGGTGACCGGCGGGCAGGGGTTCGATGCGGAACACATCCAGCGTCGCATGCGCCAGCCGCCCCCCGTCCAGCGCGCCCAGCAGCGCGACATCGTCCACCAGCGCCCCGCGGCCCGGGTTCAGCAGGACCGCGCCTTCGGGCAGCCAGGATAGCCGTTCGACGTTCATCAGGGCCTCGGTCTCGGCGGTCAGCGGCAACAAGAGCACGACGATCTCGGCGCGCTCCAGCACAAGGCGCAGGCCCTCGGGGCCGTGGTGGCAGGCTACCCCTTCGATCGTGCGTGGCGTCCGGCTCCAGCCCAGCGTCTGGAACCGCAGCGCGGAGAGTGCCTGCGCGCAGGACCGCCCCAGCGCGCCGAGCCCCAGCACCGCCACCTGCCGGTCGCGCGCAAGCGGTGGCACCACGGGATCCCAGGCGGGCTCGCGGCGCAGAACATGCCGGTCGATCCCCAGGTGATGGCGCAGCACATGCCCGGTCACCCATTCGACCATGCCTTCCTCGAGACCGGGATCGACCATCCGGCACAAGGGCTGAGTCAGCGTCCGGTTGGTCACGATCCGCTCGACCCCCGCCCAGAGGCTGAGCACCGCGCGGCACCGGCTGAAGGGCGTGAAATCCGACAGGCGGTCATTCGGGGCATAGACGATGTAATCCACCGTCCCGGGCGCATCCGTTTCGGTGACGATCCGCGCCTTGATCCCGGCCTGGTCCAGTGCCTGCGCCAATGGCGCCTGATATTTCGGCCAGAGCCCGGCCCGGGCCGAGAACAGCAAGGTCAGCATATCAGCGCCCCCGCGGCCGATGGATATGGGCGCTCTGCACCAGCCCGAAGGCCGCCATCAGCACCAGCATCGCCGAACCGCCATAGGACACAAGCGGCAGCGGTACGCCCACCACCGGGGCGAGGCCCATCACCATCGACATGTTGACCGCAAAGAACAGGAAGAAGGTCGCGGCGATCCCCAGCGTCAGCAGCGACGAGAACCGGTCCTTGTTCTTCAGGGCCGAACTCACGCAGAACAGGATGATCAGGATGTAAAGTGCCAGCAGCGAAAAGCCGCCGAGAAAGCCGAACTCCTCGGCAAGCGTTGTAAAGATGAAGTCGGTATGCTTCTCGGGCAGGAAGTTCAGCCGCGACTGCGTGCCCTGCATGAAGCCGCGCCCCGACCAGCCGCCCGAGCCCAGCGCGATCTTCGACTGGGTGATGTGATAGCCCGCCCCCAGCGGGTCGGATTCCGGGTCGAGGAACGTGTCGATCCGGCGGTACTGGTAGTCCCGCAGCAACTGCCAGCCCGTCCCGCGGCCGAGAAAGACCGCGCTCACGAGACCCGCGCCCATCGCGATCACGACGGCGAAGTACAGCCAGTGGACGCCCGCGAGGAACATCATGATCCCGCCGCCCGCGATCAGCAGGAGTGCCGTGCCAAGATCGGGCTGCGCCAGCACCAGGAAGGTCGGGGTCAGGATCAGCAGGACCGGCATCAGCACGAAGAGCGGGCGTGAAACCTTGTTGATGTCGAGCCAGTCGTAATAGGCCGCCAGCATCATAACGAGCGTGATCTTCATCAGTTCCGATGGCTGCAGCCGCATGAAGCCGAGATCGATCCAGCGCTGGGCGCCCATGCCGACCTCGCCGAAGAATTCGACCGCCAGCAGCAGCAGGACCGAAATCGCATAGGCCAGCGCCGCGATATTGCGCCAGAACCAGATCGGCACGAAGGCGACGAGAAACATCGCCGCCATCCCCAGGGCGAACCGCTTGATCTGCGGCTCGGCCCAGCGGTCGAGCGTGCCGCCTGCGACCGAGTAGAGCATCAGGAACCCGACCGCGGCCACCGCGCAAAGCAAGAGCACCAGCGCCCAATTGACATAGAGTACCTTGGACAGGCCCGTGGGTACCCGCTTGACGGTATATTCAAGATAGCTCACGCGCGGCTCCGTCCGCTCGAAGGCGCGCTGCCCGGGTCGCGCAGCGGCAGGTTGCGCAATTTCTCGTCGACCTGCCAACGCTGCCGCTCGGGATAGGCGGACAGGGGCGGCACCTCGCCGTAAAGTGCCCTGAGCGTGATGTCGCGCGCGATGGGGGCGGCCGCGGTCGACCCGCCGCCGCCATGTTCGACCACCACCGCGACGGCGATCCGCGGCGCCTCGGCCGGGGCGAAGGCGACGAACAGCGCGTGGTCGCGCCGTTCCCAGGGCAGGTCCTCGTTGCGGAACACGCCTGCGGCGCGCTCGGCGGCGGTGATGTTGCGCACCTGACTGGTGCCGGTCTTGCCGGCCATCGCCATCTCGGCGGCAACCACGCGGCTGTTGAACGCCGTGCCGCGGCGGGTGTTTACCACCGCGTCCATCGCCTGGCGGATGCGGGCAAGGTTGGCCGGATTTATGTCGAGCGGTTCGCCCGGGCGGGCGGGCTGCTCGACCCCGTCGATGGATTTCACCAGCCGCGGTTCGATCGCCCGGCCGGTGGCGATCCGCGCGCTCATCACCGCCATTTGCAGCGGTGTGGCCAGCACGTAGCCCTGGCCGATCGCGGCGTTCAGCGTGTCGCCGATCCGCCATTCCTCGCCGTAGCGCGCCCGTTTCCACGCGCGGTCGGGCACCAGCCCCGCGCCGACCGCCGACAGCGGCAAGTCCTGCGCCTCGCCCAGGCCCAGCTTGCGCGCCATCGCTGCGATCTTGTCGATCCCGATGCGCTGGCCGATGTCGTAGTAGTAGACGTCGCAGGATTGCTGGAGGCTTTCCATCAGGTTCACGTGACCATGACCACCACGTTTCCAGCAATGGAACCGGCGGGTGCCGAGCTTGAGGAAGCCCGGGCACCAGACCGTTTCGTCCGCCGTTATCGCCCCGTCCTCGAGCGCGGCGAGCGCGGTGATCATCTTGAAGGTCGATCCCGGCGGATAGGCGCCCTGCACGGACTTGTTCGACAGCGGCCGGTAGGGGGTCTCGGTCAGGGCCCGGTAATCGGCCACCGAGATGCCGCGGACGAACAGGTTCGGATCGAAGCTCGGCGACGAAACGATCGCCAGCAGATCGCCCTGTTCGAGGTCCATCACGACGGCCGCCGCGCTTTCCTCACCCATCCGCGCCTGTATGAAGTTCTGCAGCCCCGCATCCACGGTCAGTTGCAGGTCGGCCCCGGGCTCGCCTTCGATCCGGTCGATCTCGCGGATCACCCGTCCGGCGGCGTTCACCTCGATCCGCCGCGTGCCCGCCTTGCCGCGCAGCAGTTCCTCGTACTTGGCCTCGACGCCGGTCTTGCCGATCTGGAACCGGGGGATCTGCAACAGCGGATCGGGATCCTCGATCTGCGCAAGGTCATAGTCCGATACCGGCCCGACATAGCCGACCACATGGGCGAAATCGAATCCCAGCGGGTAGTGCCGCGACTGCCCCACCTCGGGGCTTATGCCGGGCAGGACCGGGGCGTTGACGGCGACACGGGCGACGTCCTCCCAGCGCATCCGGTCCGCGATGGTCACGGGCACGAAGGGGCTGTGGCGCTCGATTTCCTTCAGCGCCCTCTCGATCGTGTCCTGGTCGAGCGGCACGAGACGTGTCAGCCGGGCAAGCGCCTCTTCGGGGTCGCCCGCATCCTCGCGCACCACGACGATGCGATAGTTCTGCTCGTTTTCCGAGACGATATGGCCCGCCCGGTCGTAGATCAGGCCGCGCGCCGGGGGGATCAGGCGGATGTTGATCCGGTTCTCCTCGGCGAGCATGCGGAACTCGTCGGCCTGGGTGACCTGCAGATGGCGCATCCGCAGCGCCAGCGCGGTGGCGAACACCGCCTGCGCGCCGCCGAGAACCAGAGCGCGCCGGGTGATCCGGCGGCCGCTTTCCTCGGTATCCCTGGGCGAGCGTTTCATCGGGTCAGTCCCCTCGGGTCCAGATCGCCGGGCGTGACCCGCCGCACCAGGAACAGATAACGCGAGGCCAGCGCCACCAACGGGTAGGCCAGGACGGTCATCACCGCCTGTACGGCCAGAAGGCCGAAACTTGCCTCGGGTACGGAAAAGATCGCAAGCACCGCCCAGTCGGCCAAGAACACGCCCGCGATCGTGCCCGCGGTCAACAGCCATTCCGGACCAAAAGGCGTCTCGACCGATACCTGCTGGCGCGAGCGCAGGAATTCGGCGCCGATCAGGGCAAGCGCCGTGAACAGGCCCGGCGGCCGCATCAACAGCATGTCCAGCATCAGGAACACGCCCGCGATCAGCCAGGGCGGCAGGTAGTCCGGCCGCCGCTGGAGCCAGGCGAAGGTGAGGCAGAGCATCCACTCGGGGCCCGGCAAGAGCCCCGCCCGGGTCTCCAACGGCAGGATCTGGATGAAGACCGCCGCGCCCGCTACCGCGACGAAGATCAGCCGGTAGATCCAGCGGTCGAGCGTCAGCGGATCAACCATCCCCCGCCTCCGTTCCCAGCGCGGCCCCGGGCACCGGGTCGGGACCGATCGGGGCCGGGGCTACCAGCGCGCCGGGGTCGCGGATCACCTCGTTGGCATGGCTTCGGAGCACGCGCAGGAATTCCAGCCGGTCGTACTCGGCAGCCAGCCGCGCCCGCAGCCGCCCGTCACGGCCCATCGCGACATGGCCCACCAAAAGGCCCGCCGGGAATACCCCGCCATCGCCTGATGACACGACCCGGTCGCCGGGCCGGACCTGCGCGGGATCCTCGACGAAATCGAGAGGCGGCGCGGCCGAGTTGTCGCCGGCCAGCACCGCGCGCTGTCCCGAGGGCTGGATCGTGACGGGCACACGGCTGTTGGAATCGGTCAGCAGGATCACCCGCGACGTATTCTGTCCGACCCCCGAGATTCGGCCGACAAGGCCAAGCCCGTCGGTCGTGGCCCAGCCGTCCAGGATGCCGTCCCGCGCACCGACGTTGAGCAGTACCGACTGCCGGAAGGGCGAACCGGAATCGGCCATCACAACGCCGGTAACATAGGTCAGTTTCGGGTCCAGCCGCACCTTGTTCAGGTCGAGCAGCTTGGCGTTTTCCTGCTCGAGTTGCAGGGCGGCTTCCTTCCAGGCCTTCATCTGACGCAATTCGCGGCGCAATTCCTGGTTCTGTTCGGCAAGGCGCGCGTAGGACTGGAAGCCCTCGATCAGTTCGGCCATCCGGGTCACGGGGACAAGTGCCCAGTCAAAGCTGGGAATGACCGTGTCGACGAGGGCAGCGCGAAACCTTTCGACGCGCGGACTGTCGATCCGCCACAGCGCGAACAGCGCCATCAGGAAAAGAATCGTTCCCCCGAAAAGGATGCGCCGGATCGGGCGGGCGTAGTCTAGCTGTGCGTTGCGATCAGCGGCCAAGTCTGCCTCGCTTGCGGCGCGCGCGGCCGTCCGGGTTAGCTCTCGTAGTCTATCACATGCCGAAGCTGTTTTTCGTATTCCAGCGCCTTGCCGGTGCCGAGCGCCACACAATTCAGTGACTCGTCGGCGACCGAAATGCCCAGCCCTGTCTGCTCGCGCAGCGCGAGATCCAGCTCGCCCAGCAGCGCGCCGCCGCCCGTCAGCATCACGCCGCGGTCGACAATGTCGGCGGCCAGGTCTGGGGGCGTGGCCTCCAGCGCGGTCATCACCGCCTCGCAGATCTGCTGCACCGGTTCGGCCAGCGCCTCGGCGATCTGGGCCTGGTTGATCTCGATTTCCTTGGGCACGCCGTTCAACAGGTCACGGCCGCGGATCTGCATGCTGGCGCCGCGCCCGTCATCGGGCATCCGCGCCGAACCGATCGAGGTCTTGATGCGTTCGGCTGTCGCCTCGCCGATCAGGATGTTCTGCTGGCGGCGCAGATAGTTGATGATCGCGTCATCCATCCGGTCGCCGCCGACGCGGACCGACCGCGCATAGACGATGTCGCCCAGCGACAGAACCGCAACTTCTGTCGTGCCGCCGCCGATATCGACCACCATGTTGCCGGTGGGATCGGTGATCGGCATCCCCGCGCCGATGGCCGCCGCGATCGGTTCGGCGATCAGCCCGGCACGTCGGGCACCTGCCGACAGCACCGACTGGCGGATCGCGCGTTTCTCGACCGGGGTCGCGCCGTGGGGCACGCAGACGATGATCTTGGGTTTGGTGAAGGTGGTGCGCTTGTGGACCTTGCGGATGAAATACTTGATCATCTCTTCGGCCACGTCGAAATCGGCGATCACGCCCTCGCGCATCGGCCGTATCGCCTCGATGCTGCCGGGGGTCCGTCCGAGCATGAGCTTGGCATCCTCGCCGACGGCCAGAACCTGCTTGCGCCCGTCCTTGACGTGGAAGGCCACCACCGAGGGCTCGTTCAGGATGATGCCGCGTCCCTTGACATAGACGAGCGTGTTTGCCGTGCCGAGGTCGATCGCCATATCCGACGAGAACAGACCGCCAAAACCTACCATGGAGACATCCAGCGCTTGAGGAGATTGCCCGCGATTCCGTATGTCGGGCCGCGTCACGTTATAGGCGTTTGGCGCCACAAGGGTAAAGGGCGCATTGCACGCCGCTGCGGCGCATTTTCGCCGCTTGCACTTATCGAACAATCGAACTGGTCAATGCCGCCTGACTGCCGAAATTTACTATCACTATTCCTGCTTTTGATGTTCCGGGGCGGGATGTCGCGTCCCACCCCGGACCTGGCTGCCGGTCTCAGACGGCCGCCCTGGTATCATCCGGCCGGGTCTTTTCGCGCCGTACCGCCAGGCGATTCAGGGCGTTCACATAGGCCTTGGCGCTGGCCACGACGGTGTCGGTGTCCGACGCCTGGCCGGTCGCGATGAATCCATCCTCGCGCAGCCGAACGCTGACCGTGGCCTGGGCATCGGTGCCCCCCGTGACCGCGTGCACCTGGTAAAGCTCCAGATGCGCGTGGTGGTGGACCAGTTCCTTGACCGCGTTGAAGGTGGCGTCCACCGGCCCGTCACCCTGCGAGGTGACCCGCTGTTCAATGCCGTCGATCGACAGGATCAGGTCGGCCGATTGCGGCGCCTCGGTGCCGCAGATCACCCGCAGGAACTTGACCTGGATGCGGTCGTGTTCGGCGTCGAGGTCGCTGTCGCGCATCAGCGCGATCAGGTCGTCGTCGTAGACCTCTTTCTTGCGGTCGGCCAGCGCCTTGAACCGCACGAAGACGTCGTTCAACTGGTTGTCGCCCAGGTCGTAGCCCAGTTCCTTGAGCTTGGCGCGCAGGGCCGCCCGGCCCGAATGTTTGCCCATCACAAGGTTGGTGGCGTTCAGCCCGATATCGGCGGGGCGCATGATTTCGAAGGTTTCGGCGTTCTTCAGCACACCGTCCTGGTGGATACCGGACTCATGGGCGAAGGCGTTCTTGCCGACGATCGCCTTGTTGTACTGCACCGGAAAGCCCGACACGGTCGAGACCTTGCGCGAGATCGCCATGATCCTCGTGGTGTCGATCCCAGTGCGGAACGGCATGATGTCGTTGCGCACCTTCAGCGCCATCACCACCTCTTCCAGCGCGGTGTTGCCGGCCCGTTCGCCGAGGCCGTTAATCGTACATTCGATCTGGCGGGCGCCCGCCTCGACAGCCGCCAGCGCGTTCGCCGTCGCCATGCCGAGGTCGTTGTGGCAATGGGTGGCAAAGATCACCTCGTCGGCGCCGGGAACGCGCTCCAGCAGCATCCGGATCAGGTCGGCGCTTTCGCGGGGCGCGGTATAGCCCACCGTATCCGGAATGTTGATCGTGGTCGCGCCGCAGCGGATCGCGGTCTCCACCACCCTGCACAGGTAGTCGTGTTCGGTCCGTGTCGCGTCCATCGGCGACCATTGCACGTTGTCGCAGAGGTTGCGGGCGTGGGTGACGGTGGCCTGGATCTTCTCGACCATCTCGTCCTGCGTCAGCTTGGTGATGTCGCGGTGCAGGGGCGAGGTGCCTATGAAAGTGTGTATACGCGGACGGCGCGCATGCTGCACCGCTTCCCACGCGCGGTCGATATCGGCGAAATTGGCGCGTGCCAGCCCGCAGATCACCGCGGTCCGGGCCTGCCTGGCGATGGCGCGCACCGCCTCGAAATCACCCTCGGACGCGATTGGGAATCCCGCCTCGATGATGTCGACGCCCATCTCGTCGAGCATCGCGGCGATTTCGAGCTTTTCGTCGTGGGTCATCGTCGCGCCGGGGCTTTGCTCGCCATCGCGCAGCGTCGTGTCGAAGATCAGGACCCGGTCCTGTTCGGTCTTGTCGGTCATTGTGGAATCTCTCGTGTTGGTCTTAGCCGGAAGGGTCGTGGCGCGGAACGGGATCCTCTGAGCGGTCGCGCCGGGACGGCACGCTCAGAGGCGGCTAAGCAGCAGCAGGCCAAGCGGCAGCGCGCGCGGGGCGCGGGCGGCGGCAATGATGTGGGCCTTACGTTCCATGGCGACCAGTATAGGCATGCCGACACCAAAGGAAAGCGGAATCGCCGGGGCTTGTGTCCGCCCGCGTCCGCCCTAGCTTGGCCGCGATGGAACGGGCCCTGGTCATAGGCGCCTCGGGCGGGATCGGCACCGCCCTCTGCGCGGCACTTGCCGACCGGCTGGGTCCGGGCGCGGTCACGGCCCTGTCGCGCCGCGATGACGGGCTGGACCTCACCGATGAGGCCAGCATCGCCCAAGCGCTGGGCGCGCTGAGCGGCCCGTTCGACCTGATCCTTGTCGCAACCGGCATGCTCGACGGCGCGGGCCAGCCGCCCGAAAAGACGCTGAAGGTCCTTGCCCCCGAGGCGCTGGCCCACCAGTTCGCTGTGAACGCGGTGGGCCCGCTTCTGGTGCTGAAACATGCCGTTCGCCTGATGCCGCGCGAGCGTCGCGCGGTCTTTGCCGCCCTTTCGGCCCGTGTCGGTTCGATCGGGGACAACCGGCTGGGCGGCTGGTATTCCTATCGCATGGCCAAGGCGGCATTGAACCAGGGGCTGCACACCGCGGCGATCGAGTTGGCGCGCTCCCATCCTCATGCGGTCTGCGTTGCGCTGCATCCGGGCACGGTCGCCACGCGGTTTACCGCCGAATATGCCGGGCGGCACCGGACGGTCGCGCCCGCCGAGGCGGCGTCGAACCTCTTGGCGGTTATAGACGGGCTTGGACCAGAGCAGACCGGCGGGTTCTTCGACTGGTCGGGCCAACGGGTGCCGTGGTGAGCCGGCTCGTCCTTGTTCTCGGAGACCAGCTGTCCCCCGGGTTGTCCGCCCTGCGCCAGGCCGACAGGGCGCAAGATCTCGTGGTGATGGCCGAGGTGATGGAAGAGGCGTCCTATGTCCGCCATCACCCCAAGAAGATCGCATTTACCTTCGCCGCGATGCGCAAGTTCGCCGCGCGTCTGCGGGCGGAGGGTTGGCGCGTCGCGTATACAAGGCTCGACGACCCTGCGAACAGCCAGAGCATCCCCGGCGAACTGCTCCGCCGCGCGGCGGAGCATGGCACGGACGCGGTGCTGGCCACCGAGCCCGGCGAATGGCGGCTGATCAGGGCGCTGGGCGAACTGCCGCTGGCGCTTTGCCAACTGCCCGACGACCGGTTCCTGTGTTCCCATGCCGGGTTCGATGCCTGGGCCGAGGGGCGCAAGGTGCTGCGGATGGAGTATTTCTACCGCGAGATGCGGCGCAAGACCGGCCTGTTGATGGAGGGCGACGCTCCGGCCGGGGGCAAGTGGAACTTTGACCAAGAGAACCGCAAGCCCGCGCGGGACGACCTTTTTCGCGCGGGGCCGTTGCGCTTCGACCCCGGTGAGACCGTGAAAGAGGTGCTGGACCTCGTCGACGAGCGGTTCCCCGACAATTTCGGCCGGCTCCGGCCGTTCTGGTTCGCGACCGATACCGGGCAGGCCGAGGCCGCGCTTGACCATTTCATGCGCCACCATCTGCCGTGCTTTGGTGATACGCAGGACGCGATGCTTGCGGGCGACCGGTTCCTTCACCACGCCCTGATCTCGCCCTACCTGAATGTGGGGCTTCTGGATCCGCTGGATGTCTGCCGCCGTGCCGAGGCCGAGTACCTGGCAGGCCGCGCGCCGATCAATGCCGTCGAAGGGTTCATCCGCCAGATCCTTGGCTGGCGCGAATTCGTGCGCGGCATCTATTTTCGCGAAGGGCCCGGCTATCCGGGACGCAATGCGCTGGGCCACCGGCGCAGCCTGCCCGCGTTCTACTGGGGGGCCGGGACGCGCATGAACTGCCTCGCGCAGGTCGTCGCCCAGACCCGAGACGAGGCCTACGCCCACCACATCCAGCGGCTGATGGTGACGGGGAATTTCGCGCTTCTGGCCGGGGTCGATCCGGCCGAACTGCACGAATGGTATCTTGCGGTCTACGCCGATGCCTATGAATGGGTCGAGGCGCCGAACACCGTGGGGATGAGCCAGTTCGCCGACGGCGGGATCGTGGCGTCCAAGCCCTATGTCTCGTCCGGGGCCTATATTGACCGGATGTCCGACTACTGCCGGGGCTGCGCCTATTCGGTCAGGGCGAAGACGGGGCAGGGGGCCTGCCCGTTCAACCTGCTCTACTGGCATTTTCTCGACCGCCACCGCATCAGGTTCGCGGGCAACCCGCGCATGGTGCAGATGTACCGAACATGGGACCGGATGGACGCGGGGCGGCGGGCCGAGATCCTGCGCGATGCAAGTGTATTCCTCGATCGTCTTGACGAGGGTGCGGCGGTCTGAGCGGCAAGATACGCCTGGACGGTTCCTGCCCGTTTGCCCGCACGGCGTGGCACTATCCGAGAAGCGCCCGGATCACCAGGAATGTCACCGCTGACAGCGCCGCCGCCGCGGGCACCGTGACCACCCAGGCCGCGACGATGGTCATGAAATGGGACCGCCGCACCAGCTTGCGGCGCCGTCGTTCCTCGGGCGGCAGTCGTTTCGTGGCCGGTTGGGTCATGCTGGCCTTGCGGACGCGTCGCTCGACATGCCATTCGCGGAAGAACCCGACGCCGAACACGCCCCCCACCGCGATGTGAGTCGAACTGACGGGCAGCCCCAGCCACGAGGCCACGATCACCGTGACCGCGGCTGACAGGGCCACGCAATAGGCGCGCATCGGGTTCAGCTTGGTGATCTGGCTGCCGACCATCCGGATCAGCTTGGGCCCGAACAGCACCAGCCCGAACGAGATGCCGAAGGCACCGATCACCATGACCCAGACGGGAAGCGCCACCGTGGCGGCGAAATCGCCCTCGCCCTGCGCGTGGACGATGGCGGCCAGCGGCCCCACGGCGTTGGCCACGTCGTTCGCCCCGTGGGCGAAGGACAGAAGCGCGGCCGAGATCACCAGCGGAAAGCCGAACAGTGCCTTGAGCGACTTGTTGCGGTTCTCCATGGCGTTGGACTGGCGGCGGATCGCGGGGATCGCGACCAGCCAGGCGGCCAGTCCGACGGCCAGGCCGATCGCAAGCGCGTGGCCCAGGCCGATATCGGCAACCCGATTCAGCCCCTTGAGGGCGAGGTAGGCGGCGAAGGCCCCGGCCATCAGCCCGATCAGAACCGGCACCCAGAGGCGTGCCGCGGCGATCTTGTCCTCGACATAGATGATCCGCCACTTGATGAAGGCGAGCACGGCAGCCGCGATCGCCCCGCCCAGAAGCGGCGAGATCACCCAGCTTGCCGCGATGCCGCCCATGGTCGGCCAGTTCACCGCCGACAGGCCCGCCGCGGCGATGCCCGCCCCCAGCACGCCGCCCACGACCGAATGGGTGGTCGACACCGGTGCGCTGAGCCAGGTGGCGATGTTCACCCAGATGGCGGCGGACAAAAGCGCCGAGAGCATTGCCCAGGTGAAGACCTGCGCATCGGCAACCCCGGCCGGGTCGATGATGCCCTTCGAGATCGTCGAGACCACGTCGCCGCCCGCGATCAGCGCGCCCGCGCTCTCGCAGACCGCCGCAATCGCGATGGCGCCCGCCATGGACAGGGCGTTCGCGCCAACGGCGGGGCCCATGTTGTTGGCGACATCGTTCGCACCGATGTTCAGCGCCATGTAGGCGCCGAAGCCGGCCGCGGCCACGATGAACAGCGTGCCGGGGCTTTGGCCCGTGATGACCATGGCTGCCAGTGCCGCAAGCACGATGAAGGCCAGCGAGATGCCCACGCCCACCAGCGGGCGCGAGACGTGCATCGTCGCATATTCGACCCGCGAGAACCGGTTCAGGTCCTTGTCGAGCGTGCGCCACTGGTTCGTCTTGTGTGTGTCCGACACCATGTGCGCGGCCTTTCGGGGTCTTCAGCGGGGCGTCTCAGGCGCCCCGCGCCTCATGCGGACAGCACCGCCGGCAGGTTTCTCAAAAGCGCCTTCAACTCGGGCTCGTCGACCGCGTCCGCGGCCTGGTCCGGGCGCATCCAGCAGCGCGTGCGTTCGGCCGCCTCGGGGAAGCCGTCCTCGAGCGTCTCGACCTCGATGGCGAAGACGTTGACATCGGTCGCGACCGGCACGCCCCCCTTGAGGCGCTTGGTATAGCGGTAGCGGCCGATCGCATCCGGGCGGACATGGCGCGGTCGCACGCCCGCCTCTTCCCAGGCTTCCTGTGCGGCCATGTCCGAGGCGCCGAAACCGGCCTTGGGCCAGCCCTTGGGCAGGATCCAGCGGTGCGTGTCGCGCGAGGAGATCAGCAGGATCTCGGGGGCCTCCCTCGGGCCGCGATAGCACAGCGCTGCCACCTGGAAGCGCGCGGGGCGCCCCAGCAGCGGCAGGATGAGCGTATTCCAGACCCGTTTCAGCATGGCCGCCGGCGCAGATTGTTCCAAGCCGGGGCTGTTAGCACCGAAACGGCCCCCAAGGCAAGGCGACGACGGCGCGGTATGCCGCCCCCGGCTATTCCGCCGCCACGGGTTCGGGGCCGATCAGACCGACGATGTCGAACATGATGCGGTTCAGCTCGAAATCCTTGGGCGTATAGACCTTGGCAACGCCCATCGCCCTGAGGCGCTTTTCGTCCTCGTCGGGGATGATGCCGCCGACCACCACGGGGATGTGCATCAGGTCGTTGTCCTTCATCAACCGCATCAGTGCCTCCATCAGCGGGATGTGGCTGCCGGACAGGATCGACAGGCCCACGATGTCAACGCCCCCCTCCTTGGCCGCGGCGACGATCTCGGCCGGGGTCAGGCGGATGCCCTCGTAGGTGATGTCCATGCCGCAGTCGCGCGCGCGGGCCGCGATTTGTTCGGCCCCGTTCGAGTGCCCGTCGAGGCCCGGCTTGCCCACCAGCAGCTTGGGGCGGCGGCCCAGCCGGCCGGTCAACCCGTCGACCGCCGCGCGGATCTCGTCCAGGCCCTCGGTGCGGTTTGAGGGGCTTTTCGAGACGCCCGTCGGGCCGCGATACTGGCCGAAGACGGCGCGCATCACGTCGCCCCATTCGCCCGTCGTCGCCCCGGCCCTGGCCGCCGCAATCGAGGGCGGCATGATGTTGGCGCCGGCGGCGGCGGCCTCGCGCAGCGCCTTCAGCGCGGCCTGGACCGCGGCCTCGTCGCGCGCCGCGCGCCACGCGTTCAGCCGGGCGATCTGCTCGGCCTCGACCGCGGGGTCCACGACCATGATGGAATCGTCGCCAGAAGTCAGCGGCGAGGGCTCGGCCTCGGTCCAGCGGTTGACCCCGACCACGACGGTCTGGCCGGTCTCTACGCCGACGATGCGTTCGCCGTGGCTCTCGACCAGGCGGGACTTCATGTATTCGATGGCCGCGACCGCCCCGCCCATCGCGTCGATCTGCTGAAGTTCCGACCGTGCGTTGGCTTTCAGTTCTTCGACTTTCGCAGTGACCGCCGGGTTGCCGTCGAAGAGGTCGCCATATTCCAGAAGGTCGGTCTCGTAGGCCAGGATCTGCTGCATCCTGAGCGACCATTGCTGATCCCACGGCCGCGGCAGGCCGAGCGCCTCGTTCCAGGCCGGCAGTTGCACCGCGCGGGCGCGGGCGTTCTTTGACAGGGTCACCGCCAGCATTTCGATCAGGATGCGGTAGACGTTGTTCTCTGGCTGCGGTTCGGTAAGCCCGAGCGAGTTCACCTGCACGCCATAGCGGAAGCGGCGGTATTTCTCGTCCTCGACGCCATAGCGTTCGCGGCAGATCTCGTCCCAGAGTTCCACGAATGCGCGCATCTTGCACATCTCGGTCACGAACCGGATCCCGGCGTTCACGAAGAACGAGATGCGGCCGACCATGTCGGGGAAGTGCTCGGGCGCGATCTTGCCCTTGAGATCGTCCAACACCGCGGTTGCGGTTGCCAGCGCGTAGGCCAGTTCCTGTTCCGGCGTCGCCCCCGCCTCTTGCAAGTGGTAGGAACACACGTTCATCGGGTTCCACTTGGGCAGGTGCTCGCGTGTATAGGCGGCGACGTCGGTTATCATCCGCAGGCTGGGCTTGGGCGGGCAGATATAGGTGCCGCGCGAAAGGTATTCCTTGATGATGTCGTTCTGCACAGTGCCTTGCAGTTTTCGAACATCCGCACCCTGTTCCTCGGCCACCGCGATGTAGAGCGCCAACAGCCACGGCGCGGGCGCGTTGATCGTCATCGAGGTGTTCATCTGTTCCAGCGGGATGGCGTCGAACAATGTGCGCATGTCGCCGAGATGCGCCACCGGCACGCCGACCTTGCCAACCTCGCCGCGTGCCAGTTCATGGTCGCTGTCATAGCCGGTCTGGGTCGGCAGGTCGAAGGCCACCGAAAGCCCGGTCTGGCCCTTTGCGAGGTTGCCGCGGTACAGCGCGTTCGACGCCTTGGCGGTGGAATGGCCCGCATAGGTGCGGAACAGCCAGGGTCTGTCCTTGGTCGTCTCGGTCATGGCGCGCCTCGCATGTCGGGTGGCAAGAAAATTACGCTCTCGCGGTGATACGGGAAAGAATCTGGCCATGTCAATTCGCTGCGTTGCGGCACGCGGCGCAGCGAAAGAGACATAAAATTGCTCCGAGAGGCCTGTTCCCTGTTGCAAAGTTGCGTGTTGAATTCTATCTGACCGTGACGCGGGGTGCGATTCTGCGCCGCGGCGAAAACATGAGCGACATGGAGGCTCCGATGGCACTCGACACCAACACGTCCGTCGTCCCCTACGACGCGCCCGAGAAGGATCTGTACGAGGTCGGCGAAATGCCGCCCTTGGGCTATGTCCCGGCCAGAATGTATGCTTGGGCAATCCGCCGCGAGCGCCACGGCGAGCCCGACAAGAGCTTTCAGGTCGAGGTGGTGGAAACTCCCTCGATCGACAGCCACGAGGTACTGGTCCTGGTGATGGCTGCGGGCGTCAACTACAACGGCATCTGGGCAGGTCTCGGCGTTCCCGTATCGCCGTTCGACGGCCACGGTGCGCCCTATCACATCGCCGGCTCCGATGCCTCGGGCATCGTCTGGGCGGTCGGCTCGGCGGTCAAGAACTGGAAGGTGGGCGACGAGGTCGTGATCCACTGCAACCAGGACGACGGCGACGACGAGGAATGCAATGGCGGCGACCCGATGTTCAGCCCCAGCCAGCGGATCTGGGGTTACGAGACGCCGGACGGATCGTTTGCCCAGTTCACCCGCGTGCAGGCGCAGCAGTTGCTGCCGCGGCCGAAGCACCTGACCTGGGAGGAATCGGCCTGCTACACGCTGACGCTGGCCACGGCCTATCGGATGCTGTTCGGCCACCATCCGCACGAACTCAAGCCCGGCCAGAACGTGCTGGTCTGGGGCGCCTCGGGGGGCTTGGGATCCTATGCGATCCAGCTGATCAACACCGCCGGCGCCAACGCCATCGCCGTGATTTCCGACGAATCGAAGCGCGACTTCGTCATGGGCCTGGGCGCCAAGGGCGTCATCAACCGCAAGGACTTCAAGTGCTGGGGGCAGCTGCCCAAGGTGAACACCGACGAGTACAAGGCCTGGTTCGGTGAGGTGCGCAAGTTCGGCAAGGCGATCTGGGACATCACCGGCAAGGGCGTGAACGTCGACATGGTGTTCGAGCATCCGGGCGAGGCGACCTTTCCGGTCTCGACCTTCGTGGTCAAGCGCGGCGGCATGGTGGTGATCTGCGCCGGGACGTCGGGATTCAACCTGACGATGGACGCGCGCTACGTCTGGATGCACCAGAAGCGCATCCAGGGCAGCCATTTCGCACACCTGAAGCAGGCCGCCGCCGCGAACCGGCTGATGTGCCAGCGCCGTCTGGATCCCTGCATGTCCGAGGTCTTTACCTGGGCCGAGATCCCTGCGGCGCATGTCAAGATGCTGCGCAACGAGCACAAGCCCGGGAACATGGCGGTGCTGGTGCAGGCGCCGCGTACGGGACTCAGAACCTTCGAGGACGTGCTCGAGGCAGGCGCGGGCGCCTGAACCGCGAACCCGACTCACCGTCCCCAACACCTGATCGTGATGGCCCGGACCGGCGCAAAGCCCGGTCCGGGCCCTTCTGTCACCCTGGTGCTTTTGCCGAATCGTCGGCTGCTCGGCAAATCATGGCCTTGCCAAACCGCCCCCTCACCATTTCTGGGGAGAAAAAATCAGCGAATTTCGAGGAAAGTTAACTCGTGCTATGCTTGTGTTTACGTTTCATTAACCACTTGGAGACGAAAACGATGAAACACGAGTGGCTGATCGACATTCTCGGGGACCTCAGGAACTATGCCCGTAAGAACGGGTTGGCCGCTCTGTCCGAGGAACTCACTACCTGCCAGGCGCTGGCGGCGGTCGAGATCTCCTCGATGGATGAAGCGCCCGCTTGGGCAGAGGTCGGGGGAAGCGGTGCCTACAGGGCGCCGTTGGGTGTGAAGTCGGGAGATGAAAGACGTCTTAGAATCGTTCCTCGACCGCTTGCAACAGGCAACGACGCTTGAGCATCTGCAACTTGCGACCGAGGACCTTCGGGACCATTACGGCGTCTCTCACGTCGTCTATCACTGGGTGAACAGCGTCGGAGAACGCTACGGGGCAGGCACATACAGCACGGATTGGGTCGACCGCTATCTCGAGTGCGACTATCTCAGGATGGACCCGGTCATCCTTGGCTGTTTCCAGCGATTCCACCCGGTCGACTGGAAGCAACTGGACTGGACGACCAGATCGGCGCGCGCCTTCTTTGCCGATGCGGTCGCCCACGGGCTTGGCAATCAGGGGTTTTCGGTCCCGATACACGGCCCGAAAGGGCAGTTCGCCCTGTTCACAATGAACCATGCCTGCCCGGACACCGAATGGGAGGCGTTCATCGCCACCCACAAGCGCGATCTGATCCTGGTCGCGCACGACTTCAACCGCAAGGCTCTGGAATTCGAGCGGGGGACCAACCCGGTCCCCACCGCGGCGCTCTCGCCCCGTGAACTGGCGGCGATGACGCTGCTTGCCAAAGGACTGAGCCGTGCCCAGGCAGCCGAGCAACTGGACATCTCCGAGCACACGCTGAGGGTCTATATCGAGGCTGCACGGCACAAGCTTGGCGCGTTGAACACGACCCATGCAGTGGCACGGGCGCTCAGTGCCGGCTTGATCGTGCTCTGATTGACAACCGCCCGAGATCGAATCGCAATTTTTTCACGTTTTGTTCTCGTGCGCGCGATGATTTAGGGCAATAGTAACCACCCCCCTCGTAGTTTCTTGCCTGTCAGCGGCTGGTAAAAGGCTACTCCACATGCTTCGTTACATCTACGGTTCCGACCTGCACAAGCATCCCCTTCTGCGCGACACGATGTTCCGCGATCGGGCCATCCAGTTCCACGAGCGTCTGGGCTGGGACGTGTCGGTGAACGACAAGGGCGAAGAGCGCGACCAGTACGATGCGCTGAACCCGCTTTACGTCATCTGGGAACAGCCCGACGGGCGGCATGGCGGTTCGATGCGCTTCCTGCCGACCACGGGGCGGACCATGGTGAACGAGCATTTCCTGTTCGCCACCGACGGTGTCCGGATCGAAAGCCCGCTGATCTGGGAATGTACCCGGTTCTGCCTGTCGCCGGATGCCGGGCGCGAGGTCGCCGCGGGTCTCGTGCTGGGCGCGGGCGAACTGATGGCGAATTTCGCGCTGGAACACTTCGTGGGCGTGTTCGATCCGCGGATGGAGCGCATCTACCGCCTCTACGGTGTCGAACCCGATGTGATCGGCAAAGCGGGCGAGGGCAAGGACCAGATCGGCGTCGGTCTGTGGGAGATGAAGCCCGAGGCCTGGCCGCGCACGCTGTCGCGGCTGGGGATCACCCGCGAGACCTCGCTCGACTGGTTCCGGACGTCTTTCGCGGCGAACGCACCCGAAAAAAAGCGCATGCTCGAGGCGGCCTGATCGCGCTGGCACCCCGCGGGCGGGGCCTGTAGGCTCCGCCCATGACGCTTGCCCCCCTTACCTTTTCCGACGACCAGGCCGAGGCGCACGACCGGGTTGCCGAGATGCTGCACGGCGTGGGCATCGATATCGACGCCGGACGTCTGAGCCCTCGGGCGGACGGAACAGGGGCACTGCTTGCCATCACCGGCAAGGCGGGGTCGGGCAAGACCATGCTGCTGGCACGCCTCGTCGCGGCGTTGGCGGACGCCGGGGTCGAGACCGTCTCGGGCGATTACGAGGGGCGGCGGCGGCGCGACCGCCGGACGCTTGCGATCCTCGCGCCGACCAACAAGGCGGCGAGCGTGCTGCGCACCCGCGGCGTGCCCGCCACGACCATTCACCGGATCATCTATACCCCGGTCTACGACCCCGAATACGAGAAGATTGCCGAGTGGCTGACCGGCGAGGGTGCGCGCCCGTCGGTCGAGGGTCTGACCGAGGCCGCCCTCGACCGGGCCTTTGCCTTCTACCAGGGGGTCAAGTCCGTGCCCGGGGCGCTGGCTGCGGCGGGCCTGCGCGGCAGCGATTTCATCCGCGGCTGGAAGCGGCGCGAAGAGCCCCTGGACATCGGTTTCGTCGACGAGGCCTCGATGCTGGACGAGCGCCAGTTCGAGGACCTGAAGGAACTGTTCCCGACACTGGTCCTGTTCGGTGATCCCGCCCAGCTTGCCCCGGTGAACCAGTCGGGCAAGCTGGTGTTCGACGACCTGGCACCCGACTGCAAGCTGACGCTGCACCGGGTCCACCGGCAGGCGGACGACAACCCGATCCTCGACCTCGCCCACGCCCTGTCCGATCCAGGCCTCGATTTCGAGGCGTTCGAACGGATGATCGAGACAGCGGCCGCCCGCGATCCCCGGGTTCAGGTGGCGCCGCGGGTCGATTCCGACCTGATGGCACGCTCGCCGGTGCTGGTCTGGCGCAACGCGACCCGAATCCGGCTGATCCACGCCTTCCGCCAGGCCCACGGGGCGCCCGAGGACGCGCTGTTGCCGGGCGAGCCGCTTGTTTGCGACGGGATCGAACTGCCCTTGAAGCATCGCAAGAAGCGGCTGGACCTCGAGGCGCGTGGGCTGATCAAGGGGGCGCAGGTGATCTATCTGGGGCCCGGCCGCAAACCCGGGTTTTCGCGGCTGCACGTCATCGGGGCGGAAGAGCCGCAGATCTCGGCCGCCTCGATCGTCAAGATCGAACTGCCCGAGGAAGAGGAGCCTTTCATCCCCTTCGCGGCCACCATGGGCGCGGCCTTCCTGCACGGGGCGGCGGTGACGATCCACAAGGCGCAGGGGTCACAATGGGAAGATGTGCAGGTCTTTGCGCCCGACCTCTATGCCGCGGCGCGGGCGGGCCGTAGCGAGGCCGGCCAACCGCTGTGGAAGCGACTTGCCTATGTCGCGATCACCCGGGCCGAAAGGCGGCTGATATGGGTCACCCGTTACCGGCTGGCCCGACCGGCGCGGCCGCTGTCGACCGACGATCTGGTTGCAACCGCCGCGCCGCTGACTCTGTCCGCCGAGATCGACGAGGTATAGGTTCAGCCCCGGACAAGCCGGAACACGGCCGAGGCACCCCAGCCCGCGGCGATCGCGACCGCCAGCGACAGGATGCCGTAGATCAGCGGCTGGTCGTGGGCCAGCAGGAAGACCCAGCGTTCCAGCCCCACCTTGCGGACGCCGATCGCGGTCTCGAAAGCGTCGATTACCTCGCCTTCCCGGGTCAGGAAGATGCGCGTGCGATAGTCGCCCTCGGTCAGGTTCGCCGGCAGCGCGATCGAGGTGCTGAACAGCGTGTCCTCGGACAGTGCCACTGCGCCGGGCAGATCCTGGTAAAGCCCCTTGCGGCTGCGGATGCGGATCAGCGCCTCGACGAAGCTGTCGACTTCGCTGGCCTCATCGGCCGCGCCGGCCGGGCCGACGGCGCGGATCGCGCGCGGGATCGAGACCTTGTGAAGCGTGTCCTGATCCTCGGTCAGCGCCTCGGACAGGGGCGCCGTTGCAGCGACCGCGTAAAAGCTGGGGGCCGCGCCAATCCCGACCGCCTCGGTGTTCACCCAGATGCCAAGGCGCCGTTCCTTGCGCCGCACGGTGACAGGCATCGACGGCCCCGCGACCGTGACCACCACATGCAGCGCCCCGTCGGGCAGCGGCGCTTCGCGCTTGACTGCGCCGAAGATCAGGATCTCCGAGCCCGCGAAATTCGTGGTGATCGCCACGCGGGTCTGGCTGAGCCCGGCCACGACCTGTTCGGCCCGGGCAGGCAGGGCAAGGATCAGGCACAGCAGGAACAAGGTCGCCAGCCTCATTGCGCCTCCGCGATCGAGTAAAGCTCGGCCGGTTCCAGCAGCAGGTCGAGCGCGATCTTGCCGCAGACGGCCAGCACCAGCAGCGCCAGCAGGATGCGCACCTGCTCGGCCTTGAGCCGAAGGCCGATCTGGGTGCCTATCTGCGCCCCCACGACGCCACCGATCAGCAGCACGAGCGCCAGGCCAAGGTCGACGGAGTAGTTCGTCACGGCATGCAGCAGCGTGGTAAAGCCGGTAACGAAGATGATCTGGAACAGCGAGGTGCCCACCACCACCTTGGTCGGCATCCCCAGCAGATAGATCATGGCGGGCACCATGATGAACCCGCCGCCCACCCCCATGATCGCGGCGAGGATGCCCACCGCGGCGCCCACCAGAAGCGGCGGGATCACCGAGATGTAGAGCCCCGAGGTGCGGAACCGCATCTTGAACGGCAGGGCGTGGATCCAGCCGCGCTGGCGCCGCTTGGTCGCGGGCTTGCCGCGCCGGCTTCGCCGGATCGCGCGCAGGCTCTCGACCAGCATCAGCGCGCCGATCACGCCAAGAAAGACGACATAGCAGAGCTTGACCAGCAGATCGACCTGGCCCTGTGCGCGCAGCAGATTGAAGATCGCGATACCGGCGGCCGCGCCGATCAGGCCGCCGATCAGCAGCACGGTTCCCATCCTGAAATCGACGGTCTTGCGCCGCAGATGCGCCAGAACGCCGGAAAAGGACGACGCGACGGTCTGGTTGGCCGATGTCGCCACCGCCACGGCCGGAGGGATGCCCACGAAGAAAAGCAGCGGGGTGATCAGGAACCCGCCGCCCACCCCGAACATGCCCGACAGGATGCCCACGATGCCGCCGATGCCCAACAAAAGAAAGGCGTTCACGGAGACCTCGGCGATGGGCAGGTAGATCTGCATATATGGTCCCTAGAGCCTTCTGCCCCCGGCTGGCAAGCCGCAGCGCGGCCGTCAGCGTTCCTTTACATAGGGCTCGCCCCCTGCACGCGGCGGGATCGCGCGCCCGACGAATCCCGCCAGGATCACTACGGTCAGGATATAGGGCAGCGCATCCATAAGTTGCACCGGCAGCGGCACGCCACCGATCTGAAGGTTCTGATAGCGCAGTGCGATCGCTTGCAAGAGCCCGAACAGCAGCGTGGCCCACAGCGCGTGCCACGACCGCCACTTGGCGAAGATCAGCGCCGCCAGCGCGATATAGCCCCGGCCCGCCGTCATGTCCTTGGTGAACCCCGCCTGCAGCGCGGTGGCAAGATAGGCCCCCGCGATCCCGCACAGCACCCCGCAGATCGCCACCGCCGCATAGCGCGTCGCGACGACCGAAACACCCGCGGTGTCCAGCGCCTCGGGGCTTTCGCCGACCGCGCGCAACCGCAGCCCGAAGCGCGTGCGGTAAAGAAGCCACCAGGTAAGGGGCACCATGGAGAAGGCGAAATAGACCGGGATCGTGTGTCCCGAGATCAGGTCGTGGTAGATCGGGCCAAGGATCGGCACCGGCCGCACCGTGTCGGCAAGGGGCAGGGTGATCGCCTCGAACCGTGCGCCGCCCAGCAGCGAGGGCGTACGGCCACCCTGTGCGAACCAGTCCTGGGCGATTACCACCGTCAGCCCCGCCGCGAGAAAGTTGATCGCCACCCCCGAGATCAGCTGGTTGCCGCGAAAGGTGATCGAGGCCAGCCCGTGGACCCCGGCCAGCACCATCGACGCGGCGATGCCGGCGGCCAGCCCCAGCCAGACCGAGCCGGTGACCGCCGCGGTTGCCGCCGAGAAGAAGGCCGCCATCAGCATCTTGCCTTCGAGCCCGATGTCGAAGATGCCTGCGCGTTCGGAAAAGAGCCCGGCCAAACAGGCCAGCAGAAGGGGCGCGGCCAGCCGCACGGTCGAGTCGAGGACCTGCAGGATCGTGGCGAAGTCCATCATGTGCGCCTTTTCCGCAAGGCGAGGAAAAGCCGCTCCAGCGGCATCCGCACCATGTTGTCGAGGGCGCCCGTGAACAGGATCACCAAGGCCTGGATCACCACGATCAACTCGCGCGGGATGTCGGTCCAGAGTGCCAGTTCTGCACCGCCCTGGTAGAGAAAACCGAACAGGATCGCGGCGAGCAAGACGCCGAACGGGTGGCTGCGCCCCATCAGCGCCACCGCGATGCCGATGAAGCCCGCCCCCTCGACCGAGTTCAGCACCAGCCGCTCGGCCTCGCCCATCACGGTGTTGACCGCCATGAGGCCGGCAAGTGCCCCCGAGACCAGCATCGTCAGCATCACGACCCGGACGGGCCGGATGCCGGCATAGATCGCGGCGGGTTCGGAATGGCCATAGGCGCGGATTTCATAGCCCAGCCGCGTGCGCCAGATCAGCAGCCAGACCAGCAGGCAGGCGGCCAGCGCGATGAGAAAGGCGATGTTGGCGGGTGCAGCCTTGGAAAACGGGATGCCGACCAGGGCCAGCAGGTCGTGCAGCGTCGGCAGGTGGGTGCCCGGCGGAAACCTTTCGGTCGCCGGGTCCATCGACCCCTGCGGGCGCATGACATTCACCAGCATGTAGTTCAGCACCGCCGCGCCGATGAAGTTGAACATGATCGTGGTGATCACGATATGGCTGCCGCGTTTCGCCTGCAGCCAGGCCGGGATCGCCGCCCAGGCCGCGCCGAACAGCGCTGCCGCCAGCACCGCCGCGGGCAGCGCCAGCACCCAGTGCGGCCAGGGCAGCGCCAGACAGACCAGCGCCACGCCAAGGCCGCCCAGCGTCGCCTGCCCCTCGCCACCGATGTTGAACAGCCGCGCGTGAAACGCCACCGCCACGGCGAGCCCGGTGAAGATGAAATTCGTCGCGTAATAAAGCGTGTAGCCCCAGGCATAGGTCGATCCCAGTGCGCCCGTGACCATCATCCTGACCGCGGCCAGGGGATCCTCGCCGATGGCGACGATCACCACCGCGGACAGAAGGAAGGCCAGCACCAGGCTGATGAGCGGGATCAGCACCACATCGGCCCATCGCGGCATCACGTCCCGCATCAGGCCACCTCCGTCCGCATGCCCGTCATCATCAGGCCAAGCTCGGTCTCGTCGGTCTGGTCCGGCCGCCGCTCGCCCATGAGGCGGCCATCGAACATCACGGCGATCCGGTCGGACAGCGACAGGATCTCCTCCAACTCGACGCTGACCAGCAGCACCGCGCTGCCTGCATCGCGCAGGTCGAGGATGCGCTGGTGAATGAACTCGATTGCGCCGATGTCGACACCGCGGGTGGGCTGGCCGACCAGCAGCAGGTCGGGATTGCGCTCGATCTCGCGGGCCAGCACGATCTTCTGCTGGTTGCCGCCCGAGAAGTTGCGGGCTGCAAGGTCCGGGTCGGGCGGGCGCACGTCGAACCGGGCCATCTGCTCGGCGGCACGCGCGCGGATCGCGGCGTTGTCCATGAGTGCGCGGTTCCTCTGGCAGGCCGGGTCGTGGTGATAGCCGAAGACGAGGTTCTCCCACGCGAAGAAATCCATGATGAGCCCCTCGCGCTGGCGGTCCTCGGGCACATGGGCGATGCCGCGCGCGCGCCGCGACCGGCCGTCGGAATGGCGCCCCGTCAGGTCGATCTCGGCGCCTTTGACCCGGACATTGCCCGTTGCGGGCGTGATGCCCCCCAGCACCTCCAGCAGCTGCGACTGCCCGTTTCCCGCCACCCCCGCGATCCCGAGGATTTCTCCGGCGCGCACGCTCAGCGACACGCCTTTCAACCGCTCGACCCCGTCGTCATCCGTCACCCGAAGGTTCTCGATTTCAAGTATCGTCTGGTCGGGGGTCGCGGGTTTCTTGTCCAAACGCAACAATACCTTCCGGCCGACCATCAACTCGGCCAATTGCTCGGGGCTGGTCCTTGCCGTCTCAAGAGTGGCGGTCATCTCGCCGCGCCGCATGACGGAAACCGTGTCGGTGATCGCCATGATCTCGCGCAGCTTGTGGGTGATCAGGATGATCGTCTTTCCTTCGGACTTGAGGTTCTTCAATATCCGGAACAGGTGGTCGGCCTCGGTTGGCGTCAGCACGCCTGTGGGTTCGTCGAGGATAAGGATATCGGCCTGCCGGTACAGCGCCTTGAGGAGTTCGACGCGCTGCCTCATGCCGACTCCCAGGTCCTCGATCCTGGCATCCGGGTCGACGTTCAGCTCGTAGTCCCGGGCCAGCCGTTGCAGAGTGTCCCGCGCCCTGGCGAGCGCGGGCTTCAACAGCCGCCCTTCCTCGACCCCGAGGATCACGTTCTCCAGCACGGTGAAGGGTTCGACCAGCTTGAAGTGCTGGAACACCATGCCGATCCCGGCGCGGATCGCGGCCTGGCTGTCGGGGATCGTGACCCGGCGGCCGCCAACCAGGATCTCGCCCGCATCGGCCTTGTAGAAGCCGTAGAGAATCGACATCAGCGTGGACTTGCCCGCGCCGTTCTCGCCCACGATGCCATGGATCGTGCCCGGCATCACCCTGAGCGAGATGTCCCGGTTCGCCTGCACCGTTCCGAAGGCCTTGGAAATGCCCCTGAGTTCGATGGCGGGGGCGGCGTCCGGGTGCCGCCCCGCTGCCGGGGCCTCTGCCCCCGCCATCGGGCCTAGTTCACCGGGCAGGTGTTGTCTGACATGTAGTCATGCACCACGATCTCGCCCGCGATGATCCCGGCCTTGGCGGCATCCACGGCGGCCTGCATCTCGGCGGTCACCAGTGCGGCGTTGTGCTCGTCCAGCGCATAGCCCACGCCGTCGTCGGCAAGGCCGAGGACGAAATACCCGGTTTCCAGATCCGCCCCGGCGGTGAAGGCATTGTAGACGGCAATATCCACCCGCTTGATCATCGAGGTCAGCACCTGTCCCGGGTGCAGGTAGTTCTGGTTGCTGTCCACCCCGATCGACAATATGCCCTCGTCGGCTGCGGTCTGAAGCACGCCCACGCCGGTCGAACCCGCGGCGGCATAGATCACGTCGGCGCCCTGCGCGATCTGGGCACGGGCCAGTTCGCCCCCCTTCACCGGGTCGGCCCAGGCGGCGGGGGTGGTGCCGGTCATGTTCTGGATCACGGTCGCGTCGGGGTTCACCGCCTTGACACCTTGCGCATAACCGCAGGCGAATTTGCGGATCAGCGGGATGTCCATGCCGCCGATGAAGCCCACGGTGCCGGTCCTCGACGCCATTGCGGCCATCATGCCCACCAGATAGCTGCCCTGATGTTCCGAATATTCGATCGCGCGGACGTTCGGCGCCTCGACCTTGGTGTCGATGATGACGAATTTCGTGTCGGGATAGTCGGCCGCCACCTCGCCCAGCACCGCGCCGAAGGCAAAGCCCGCCATCACGATCGGGTTCAGCCCAGCCTCGGCAAAGCGGCGCAGCGCCTGTTCGCGCTGGGCCTCGGATTGCAGCTCGATCTCGCGGTAGGTGCCCCCCGTCTCGGCCTTCCAGCGTTCGGCGCCGTTGAACGCCGCCTCGTTGAACGACTTGTCGAACTTGCCGCCAAGGTCATAGACCATCGCGGGTTCGGCCAGCGCCGCACCGGCGATCAGGGCCAGCGCCGCACTGGCGGCTAGGGTTTTCCCAAGGAACGTCATTGAAATCTCTCCCGGTTGGTCGTCGGACAGGGTGCGGATCGTCACGGGCTGCCCGCAAGGGCCTGGCTTCCGCCCGATTAAGGCCGCAGCCCCGACAAGGCGTCAACCGGATTCTGGGCAGGCTTGCGGGCTTAGCCTGCCAGCGCCCGTGACATCAGAAGCGCGTCGATCCGCCGGCCATCGGGGGCCGCGTAGTAGCCCCGCCGGCGGCCGGTCAGGGCATAGCCCGCGCTGGCATAGAGGGCACGCGCGGGCCCGTTGTCGGCCGCCACCTCGAGAAAGGTACGCGCGGCGCCGCGGTCCAGCGCCGCGGTTTCGAACGCACCCAGCCGCGCCCGGCCAAGGCCCCGGCGCCGTGCCCCGGGGTGGACCGCCAGCGTCAGCAATTCTGCCTCGTCGAGCACGACCCGTCCAAGGGCAAAGGCCGAGCCATCCCCCACCAGAAAGACACCGGGGCTTTCGAGAAGTGCCACGAATTCGGGGCCGGACCACGGTCGCGGATGACCGAAGCAAAGCGCATGCAGGGCCGACAGGGCATCGGGCGTCACGGCAGGATCACCGGCGGCGGATCGGCCGGGGGCGCGGCATCGGCCGGCCGCAGATAGAGCGGGGCAGGGCGCGGCTGTGCCTGCCCAAGCCGGTCGGCAGCGATCCGCGCTATGGCGGGGGCGATCCCTGCCAGCGGGCGGGGCAGGGCCATGATACCGAGCGCCTGGCCCAGCGCCTCGGCCCCATGGCCAAGGACTCGCGTTCCGGGCGGCAGGTCGAACGCGCCTGAAACCTCGTCCGGGGCCAGATGGCGCGGCGCAGTGCCGCCGCCGACAAGCTGGAGGTAGAGCGTCTCGCGCGGGGCAGGCAGCGCCACCAGCACCGGGCCTCCTTCGTCATGGGCCAGTGCCTCGAAGCCCGTCACGCCGATCGCAGGCACGCCCAGACCCAGCGCAAGCCCGCGCGCCGCCGCGACGGCGATGCGGATGCCGGTGAAGTTGCCCGGTCCGACGCCGACGCCGATCCCGTCCAGATCGCCCCAGCCAAGCCCGGCATCTTTCAGGATATCTGCCAGCAGCGGCATCAGCCGTTCTGCCTGACCGCGCCCCATCGCCTCGTGCCGCTCGTCCACAATCCGGCCGCCATGCAGCAAAGCGGCCGCACAATGCGCGGCCGACGTGTCGAAGGCAAGAATCGTCGGTGCCGGGTCCATCAGACCTGTTCGGCGACCGGGCGAACCTCGGTGACCTCGGGGATATAATGGCGCAGCAGGTTCTCGATCCCCATCTTCAGCGTCAGCGTGGACGACGGGCACCCCGCGCATGCGCCCTGCATGTGCAGGTACACGACGCCCCGGTCGAACCCGTGGAAGGTGATGTCGCCGCCGTCCTGCGCCACGGCCGGGCGCACGCGAGTATCGAGCAACTGCTTGATCTGGCGCACGATATCGGCGTCTGGTCCGTCATGGTCGGCATGCCCTCCCGCCTCTGCCTCACCGATCATCGCGGGCTGGCCCGACTGGAAATGCTCCATGATCGCGCCGAGGATCGCGGGCTTGATGTGGTCCCACTCCACCCCGTCTTCCTTGGTCACGGTGACGAAATCCGTGCCGAAGAACACCGCGCGCACGCCCTCCACGGCAAAGATGCGGCTGGCCAGGGGCGAGTGTTCGGCCCCCTCGGACGAAGGAAAGTCCGCCGTGCCCGCCTCCAGGACCGCCTGGCCGGGCAGGAATTTCAGCGTCGCCGGGTTCGGCGTGGATTCGGTCTGGATGAACATGAGTCTATTCCTTAGCTTTGCAGTCGGATATGCGCCCCTGCGCCGGCAATGTCAACATTTCGACTGATTCCAGACGGCTCAGCACACGGCCTCCAACCCCTCCTTGGACAGCCCGCCCGGGACGATGGTCATCGGCACGGGCAGCGTGCCCGAACTCCTCGTCAGCTGCGCGACCAGCGGCCCCGGCCCCTTCTTGTCGACGCCAGCCCCCAGCACCAGAACGCCGATCTGCGGGTCGTCACGGATCTGGGCAAGGATCTCGGGCACCGGCTCACCCTCGCGGATCACCAGTTCGGGGTCGATCCCCTGCCGGTCGCGCATCCACTTGGCGAAAACCTCGAAATGCGCCTCGATCCGCTCGCGCGCCTCCTCGCGCATCAGGTCGCCCACCCCGATCCAGTGGTTGAATTCGTCGGGCGGGATCACCGAGAGGATCTGTACGCCGCCACCGGTCTTGGCCGCGCGCATCGCGGCAAAGCGCATCGCGTTCAGACATTCGCGGCTGTCGTCGAGCACGACGAGGAACTTGCGCATGGGCGCCCTCCCTGGAACCGCCGCGAGCATGACCGACCAGCCGCCCGCTGGCAACTCCCGTGCGGCGATGCCGTTGCCGCAACCGCCGGTTCGCGCCCCCGGTCCGGTTTTCTGGCCGATACGGCATTCTTCTTGGCCCAAATACTCCCGCCGGAGGCACCGCGCGCGTAAGCGCGCGGCCCGGCCCAACGCCGGACAAGCGGGGCGCAAGCCCCGCGCGGGCCGGGGGCGGGAGTGCCCTGTCAGCCGCCCGAATGTGCCCAGTCCCAGTAAAGCTCGCGCGCTTTCTGGGTCACCGGCCCCGCCTGGTACTGCACGTCGTCAAAGGCCTTGACCGGCGTCACCTTCATCATGTTGCCGGACAGGAAAACCTCGTCCGCCCCGCGGAAATCGTCAAAGCTCAGCACGCTCTCGTGCACCTCGATCCCCTCGGCCCTGAAGTTCGCGATGTGGCGCGCGCGGGTGATGCCGGCCAGGAAGGTGCCGTTGGCGATGGGGGTGAAGATCGCGCCGTCCTTCACCATGAAGACATTCGCCGTGGCGGTCTCGGCGACATTGCCCAGGGCATCGGCCACCAGCGCGTTGCCGAAGCCCTTGGCGCGCGCCTCGGCCAGCATCCGCGCGTTGTTGGGGTAGAGGCAGCCCGCCTTGGCGTTCACCACCGCGCAATCAAGCGTCGGGCGGCGAAAGCGCGTGGTGGTCAGCGTCGTGGCGCTGCCCGGCGCGGCCATCGGGATTTCCTCGAGGCTGATCGCAAAGCCCGTCGCCCCCAGTTTCGGCACCACGCCCAGGAAATCGCCCTCGAGCGCCCAGTACATCGGCCGGATATAGACCGCGGCGTCGGCGGGATAGGTCTTCAGCCCTTCCCAGATGATGTCGTGCATCTCCTGCGGACCGACCGTGGGCGTGATCATCAGCGCCTCGGCCGAGCGGTTCACCCGGTCGCAATGGGCCAGAAGGTCGGGGGCGATTCCCTCGAAATAGCGCGCCCCGTCGAATACCGTGGTGCCAAGCCAGCTGCCGTGGTCGGCGGCGCGCATCACGGCCAGGTCGGTGCGGTGCCAGGTGCCCTCGAAATAGGTCCGGATATTGCTGCCAGTGGCCATGGATCACCCCTCTCGTGGAAACTCCGGCACCCTAGACCCGGGGCGCAGGGCCGTCCAGACGACAAAGGACGCGCCCCCGGCGGGGCGGCCGGGGGCGCTGAAAGCGAAGCCACCCGGGCGTGGGCGGCCCGCCGAAAACCCGGGGGCAGGCGCGGGCGGACGGCCTGCGCCGGACTTGGGGACGCGGCGCTTCCCCGGGGACCGGTCGGACAAGACCGGGTGGACCGAGGATGCCCGCGCCGCGACTCCGTTTCGTGAACGGCGGGAATCGGTTTTGTGAAACCTGTCCGTGCCGCCGATCGGGCGCATCGGACGTGCGTTTAGTCTTCACCCGCCACAGGCGAGCATATCTCGACCAGATAGCCGTTCGGATCGATTGCATAGGCCGTGGTCTGGCCCCAGGGCTCTTCGCGGGGCTCCTGCACGATGCGCGCCCCCGCCGCCCGCGCCCGCGCGATGGCGCCCGGCACGTCATCGGTTTCGAAGGCGATCTCGAAGACCGGCGCGGCGGGATCGGGGCGGCCCGGCCGCTTGCCCAACTGGGTCATCAGTTCGGTCGAGGAAAAGGCAAGGCGGGTGTCGCCGGTCCGCAATTGCCCATACGCGCCCGACTCGTGCAGGAATTCGGTCTCGCAGCCAAAGGCCCGTTCGTAGAAGTCGAGCGTGGCTGGCACGTCGGGCACGTAGAGGATGGTGTAGCGGAATCGCATGGCAGGTCTCCGGGCAGGTCTGCCGGAAGCCTGCCATGGCTTTGGTCCACTGTCCCGGGAAACGCGCGCGACAGCTCAGCGCGCGCCGACCATCCCCACGATCTCGCAGGTCCGTTTCAGGATCGGCGCGGCGATCGCGTTGGCGCGTTCGGCGCCGTCGGCGAGGATGCGGTCGATCTCGGCGGGATCCTGCATCAGGCGGCTCATCTCGGTCGAGATCGGGGCGAGCCGCGCCACCGCCAGATCGGCTAGCGAGGGCTTGAAGCTGCCGAATTGCTGGCCGCCATGTTCGGCGATCACCTGTTCGGGCGTCAGGTCCGCCAGTGCCGCATAGATGTTGACGAGGTTGCGCGCCTCGGGCCGGCCCTCCAGCCCCTCGATGGTCTCGGGCAGGGGCTCGGGGTCGGTCTTGGCCTTGCGGATCTTCTTGGCGACGGTGTCCGCGTCGTCGGTCAGGTTGATCCGGCTCATGTCCGAGGGGTCGGATTTCGACATCTTCTTCGTGCCGTCGCGCAAGCTCATCACGCGCGTCGCCGCGCCCTCGATCACGGGCTCGGGCGAGGGGAAGAACTCCACGCCGTAATCGTTGTTGAACTTGGCCGCGATGTCGCGGGTCAGTTCGACATGCTGTTTCTGGTCCTCGCCCACCGGAACATGGGTGGCGTGATAGACCAGGATGTCGGCGGCCATCAGCGCCGGATATGCGAACAGGCCCAGCGACACGTTTTCCGAGTTCTTGCCGGCCTTGTCCTTGAACTGGGTCATCCGCTGCATCCAGCCCAGCCGCGCGACGCAGTTGAAGATCCAGCCCAGTTGCGCATGCGCGGGCACCTGGGACTGGTTGAACAGGATCGAGCGCACCGGGTCGACGCCCGAGGCGATAAAGCCCGCGGCCAGTTCCCGCGTCGCGCGGGTCAGCTTGTCAGGGTCCTGCCAGACGGTGATCGCGTGCATGTCGACGATGCAATAGACCGTCTCGATGCCGCCCCTGTCCTGGGCCTCGGCAAAGCGCTTGAGCGCGCCGAGATAGTTGCCCAGCGTCAGCCCGCCCGAGGGCTGGATGCCGGAAAAGACGCGCGGTGTGTGGACCACCTCGGCCATGGGGTCATCTCCGTCTGGAATTCGTTGCCCTGCTCGCTTACCCATGCGGGGCAACACCGTCAACCGAGGCCCGTGCCGCATGTCCTATGACCCGAACGCGCATCCGATCAATCCGCTGCCTTGGGTCGTCTGGGCCCTGGTCCTGCCGGTCATCGCCATGGAGGCGATCCTGAGCCTCGGACAACAGGGGATCCTTGGCGGTCCTGCGGCAGTAGGCTGGCGGATGGCCGCGTTCCAGGACTATGCGTTCTCGGGGCAGGTTCTGGACTGGATGCTGGCGAACGGGCGCTTTCCGCCCGAACAACTGCTGCGCTTCGTGACCTATCCCTTCCTCCACGCGGGCGTGACGCACGCCGTCTTTGTCGTGGTGTTCATCCTGGCGCTTGGCAAGATGGTGGGCGAGGTGTTCCGAGCCTGGGCGGTGCTGGCCGTGTTCTTCGGATCGGCCATCGTGGGGGCGGCGGCCTATGGTCTGATCCTGAACGATCCGGTGCCGCTGGTGGGGGGCTATCCGGCGGTCTATGGCCTGATCGGCGCCTTCACCTTCCTGTTGTGGGTCCGGCTGGCGGGAACCGGTACGAACCAGTTCCGCGCCTTCACCCTGATCGGGTTCCTGCTGGGCATCCAACTGGTGTTCGGGTTGCTGTTCGGGGGCGGCAATGACTGGGTTGCCGATCTCGCGGGGTTTGCGACCGGGTTCCTGCTGTCCTTCGTGGTCAGCCCCGGCGGCTGGGGCCATGTCCGGGCGCGGTTGCGTCACCGCTGACGGCGCATCGCGCGGCGGAACTCGGCCAGGTGGAACGCGCCGATCAGGTGGCCGATCCCGAAATAGACCACGATTCCGACGCCGATCAGCGCCAGGAGCGCGGTGTAGCGGACAGACCCGGCCGAGAGCCACGGGGCCAGCGCCCAGGCCGCCGCCCAGAGCACCGCACCCATCAATGCCGAGGCGACCGCGATCCTGCCGATGCGCCGGGTGAACCGGCCGTCAAGCTCGACCGCCGCGCCATAGTGGCGTGAGCCGCGCCAGAGCAGCGCGACCATCGCCCAGCCCGCCAGCGTCGTGCCCCAGGCCGCTGCGATATAGCCGAGCAGCGGTGCCAGCCCGACAGCGAGGCCCGCGTTCACCGCCAGCGCGCCGAGCGCATAGTAGAACGGCCGTCGGGTATCCTCGCGCGCGAAGAACAGCGGTTGCAGGACCTTCTGCATGACGAAGGCCGGCAACCCCGCGCCGTAGACCGCGACCGCCAGCGCCGTGGCCGCCGCGTCGGCCGAATCGAAGGCGCCGCGCTGGAACAGCACGTTGACGATGGGGCCGGGAATGACGGCCAGCGCCACCGCGGCAGGCACGGTCAGCGCCAGCGCGAACTCGCCCGCGCGGTTGAAGGCATGACGCCCGCCGTCGGTGTCCTCGGCACGAAGCCTGCGCGACAGGTCGGGCAACAGAACCACGCCGATGGCGATCCCGACGACGCCGAGCGGCAATTGGTACAGACGGTCGGCATAGGACAGCCAGGCCACCGCGCCGTCGAAAAAGCTTGCCACCTGCCGGCCGATCAGAAGGTTCACCTGGACCACGCCGCCCGCCAGCGCCGCGGGGGCGGCGATGATGGCCAGCCGTTTCAGTTCGGGCGTCATCTTCGGCCGCCGGAGGGTCAGCCGAAACCCCGCGCGCGACGCGGCCCACCAGACCAGCGCCAGTTGCGCCACCCCGGCGATGGGAACCGTCCAGGCCAGCGTATCGCCCACCGGCCAGCCGGCGGCACCGGCAAGCACCATTGCGCCCACGAACAGCATGTTCAGAACCACCGGCGCCGCTGCCGCCGCCACGAAGCGCCCGGTGGCGTTCAGCACGCCCGACAGAAGTGCCGCAAGCGAGATGAACAGGATGTAGGGAAACGCGATCCGGCCATAGATCACCGCCATGTCGAAGCGTTCGTCCGCGGCAAAGCCTGAAGCCATGGCAAACACCAGAAACGGCATCGCCACCTGCGCGATCAGGGTAAAGACGATCAGGATCGTCGCAAGACCGGTAAAGGCGTCCCGGGCGAATCCCAGGGCATCGTCGCCGCCCTCGACCTTCTTGGCAAACATCGGCACGAAGGCCATGTTGAACGCGCCCTCGGCAAAGAAGCGGCGGAACATGTTGGGCAGGGAAAAGGCGATCAGGAACGCCTCGGCCACCGGACCCGCGCCCAGATAGGCCGCGATCAGGATGTCGCGCACGAAGCCCAGGACGCGGCTGGCCAGCGTCCAGACCCCAACGGTCAGGAAACCCGAGACCAGCCGGATCGGTTGCGTCACGCGTGCGCCCTTTCGGCACCGCGCTCGATCGCCGCGCGGAGCTTCTTCTCCAGCGATTCCTGGCGCGAGCGGGAATGAAGCTTCAGCCCGAAGCTGTCCTTGACGTAGAAGCTGTCCACCACCTGCGCGCCGTAGGTCGCGATCACCGCCGAGGCGATGTAGACGTTGCTGTCGGCGAAGACCCGCGTCAGGTCGTACAGCAGGCCGGGCCGGTCGCGGGTGTCGACCTCGATGATCGTGTAAATCTCGGATCCCTCGTTGTCGAAGGTGATCGAGGTCGGGAAACGAAAGCCCTTCTCGCGCTTCTTCAGCTTGTCACGGTCGGCCAGTTTCTCGCGCGGGCGGATTTCGCCCGCCAGCGTCTTTTCGATCATCTGCCGAAGGCGGGGCAGGCGGGCTCCCTCGTAGGGGGTGCCGTCGGCATCCTGGATCCAGAAGACTGCGGTCGCGTAGCCGTCCTTGGTGGTGTAGGTGCGCGCGTCGACCACATTGGCGCCCACCAGCGCCAGGGCGCCCGCAAGCCGGGAAAAGATCCCCGGGTGGTCCGCCAGCGCAAAGCACGCGCGGGTCGCGTCGTGGTCGGCATCCTCCGCCAGGTCGATCAGGATCTGGTCATCCTCGATCCGGTGCAGCAGCCGGGCAAAGATCGCATGCGTTTCGGTCGGCAGGCCCGACCAGTAGGGCGGGTAATGGCGCTGGGTCTCGGTGCGCAGATCCTTCTTGTCCCAGTCGGACAGCGCCTCGCGCAGCGCGCGCTTGGCGTGGTCCTCGCGGTTGCGCCGGTTGACGGCCTCCAGCCCCTTTTCCAGCGCCGTCGCCGTCTCGCGGTAAAGGCTGCGGATCAGTTGCGCCTTCCAGTTGTTCCAGGTGCCGGGGCCCACCCCGATGATGTCGCAGACCGTCAGCACGGTCAGCAGGTCAAGCCGTTTCTTGTTCTGTACAGCCTTGGCAAAGTCGCGCACCGTCCGCGGGTCGGCCAGGTCGCGTTTCTGCGCCATGTCGGACATCAGCAGGTGATAGCGCACCAGCCATTCCACCGTCTCGCATTCGTCCTGCTTCAGCCCCAGACGCGGGGCGACCTTGCGGGCGATCTGCGCGCCGAGGACGGAATGGTCCTCGGGCCGGCCCTTGCCGATGTCGTGCAGCAACAGCGCCACGTAAAGAACCCGCCGGTTCACGCCCTCCTTCAGGATGCGGCTGGCTATGGGGAGTTCCTCGACCAGCTCGCCCCGCTCGATCCGGGCCAGCGTCGAGATGCACTGAATGATGTGCTCGTCCACCGTGTAGTGGTGGTAGACGTTGAACTGCATCATTGCCACGATCGGCTCGAATTCGGGGATGAAGGCCGCCAGCACGCCAAGCTCGTTCATCCGGCGCAGCGCGCGTTCGGGGTTGCCGTGCTTGAGCATCAGGTCCAGGAAGATGCGCTGCGCCTCGGGGTCGGTGCGCACGCTGTCATCCACGAGCCGGAGGTTGGCCTTGACCAGCCGCATCGCGTCCGGATGCAAGAGCGTGCCGGTCTTCAGCGTCTCTTCGAAGATTCTCAGCAGGTTCACCTTGTCGGCCAGGAACGCCGCGGCGTCGGCCACGTTCATCCGGTTCTGCGCGATCTCGTAGCCCTTTGGCATCTTGCGCTTGCGCCGGAACAGGCCCAGCAGCATCGGTTCCTTCTTGACATGGGCAGCTTCGAGCTTGGTCAGGAAGATGCGCGTCAGATCGCCGACGGTCGTGGCGTGGCGAAAGTATTCCTGCATGAAATGTTCCACCGCGCGCCGCCCGCCATGGTCGGCATAGCCCATGGCCGCCGCCACCTCGACCTGCATGTCGAAGGTCAACTGGTCCATCGCCCGGTCGGTGATCAGGTGCAGATGGCATCTGACCGCCCAGAGGAAGCGCTCGGCGTTGAGGAAGCCCTTGAACTCTTCTTCGGTGAACACGCCCAGCCGGACCAGTTGCGAGGCCCGGTCCACCCGGTAGATGTATTTCGAAATCCAGTAGAGCGACTGCAGGTCGCGCAAGCCCCCCTTGCCCTCCTTGACATTGGGTTCCAGCACATAGCGCTGACCACCCTGCTTGCGGTGCCGTTCGGACCGCTCGGCCAGCTTGGCCTCGATGAAATCGGCTTCGGTCCCGTCGAAGAGATCATCCCACAGCGCGTCGTTCAGTTCGCGGTCCAGCGGTTCGTGACCCGCGAGAAAGCGGTTTTCCAGAAGCGCGGTCCGGATCGTGTAATCCTCGCGCCCAAGGCGCACGCAATCCTTCACCGTGCGACTGGCATGCCCGACCTTCAGCCGCAGATCCCACAGCATGTAGAGCATCGACTCGATGACGCTCTCGGCCCAGGGGGTGATCTTCCAGGGGGTCAGGAACAGCAGGTCGACGTCGGAATAGGCCGCCATCTCGCCGCGCCCGTAGCCACCGACGGCAAAGACCGCCAGCCGCTCGCCCTCGGTCGGGCCGGGGCCCGGGTGCAGATGCTCTGCGGCGATCTCCAGCGCTGCCCGTACCAGGCAGTCGGTCAGCCAGGTGTAGGCGCGCACGGTGGCACCGGCATCGAACGGGCGTTCGGCAAAGGCGGCGGCGATGGCGTCCCGGCCGCGGCTGCGGGCGTCGCGCAGGTGGCGCACCATGGTCTCGCGCAGTGCCCGCGGACCATCCGCCGCGGCGATCTGGCGGGCGAGTTCAGCGGCAAAGCCCGCGCGGTCGAAAATATCGGACGCCGGACAGATCAGGCTGTCCGGCGCCGGGTCGTCCTGTCGGGGGGAGGCGCGGCTAAAGGCCGGCGCCGCCAAAGCTTCTGGGCGCGGGGTCAATCACGATCACCTGGTTGTTCTGGATTTCGGCGATGGCCAGCGCGCGGTCGTTCGTGCCGTCGGCGCGCAGCCGGAACACCCCGTTCACCCCGGCAAAGCCCGAGGGCTGGGTCAGCGCACCCGTGGTCAGCGCATCGGACATGCCCTGGCCGACAAGGGCGCCGATCGCTGCGATGCCATCATAGGCAAGCCCGGCCAGCGGGTGCGCGGGTTCGCCATAGGCGGACATGTAGCGCGAGGCAAACTGCGCCGTCAGGTTGGGGTCGGGCAGGGCGAACCATCCCCCCTGCAGTCCCGGCAGTGCCAGCGTCGAGGGCGGGATGTCCCAGCGGGTGAGGCCGATGAACTGCACGGTCTCGGGATCGATGCGGTTCTCGGGCAAGAGCTGCGCCAGCAGCGGCAGCGCACCCGCCGTCGAGGCGGTGAAGAAGATGGCATCGCTGCCCGAACTCCGCGCCTTGGTCGCAAGTTGCGGAATCGCCTGGACGACACCGTTCTGCGAAAGCTCGTAGGTGCCGGTGGCCGTGATCCGTCCGCCGCTGCGCGCGACCGCGCCCTCGACGGATGAACGGCCCGTCTGGCCCGACACGTCCGGGTCGTGGATCACCATGAAGTTGCGCCGCCCCTGGGCGACGGCATAGCTTGCCAGCCGGCTCGCGGTATTCTCGAAGGTCGGCCCCAGGACGAACACGTTGCCGCCCGCGATCCCGGTATTGTTCGAAAAGCTGAGGACGTTGATCCCGCGCGAGGCGACGGCAAGCCCTGCGGCGTTCGCCGATTGCGCGTGGAGCGGGCCGAGGATGATCTTGGCGCCGTCCGCCACCGCCTGTTTCGCGGCCGCTGCCGCCTGCTCGGGCCGCGCAGCGGTGTCATAGACGCGCAGGTCGATCGCCACGCCCTGCAGATCCGCGATCGCAAGCCGCGCGGCGTTTTCCAGCGCGCGCGCCACCACCTGGTCGCCCGCCTCGGCCGAACCGCCGGGCACCAGAAGCGCCACCGGAACGGGACGGCTGGCATTGATGCTGGGGCCGCCGCCCAGGCCGACGGGCTGGCAGGCGGCCACCATGGCGAGCGCGGCCGTCAGGACGGCCAGTCGCTTGCGGGCGGCGCGGAAAACGGCGATCATTGGGCTTCCTCGCATCGTCTCTCGGGTCGGGGCGAGCCTATGCGGATCGGCCGCCCAAGTAAACGTCAGACAATTCCCCGAGAGGCCCGTCCTGGACATCCTGCGCACACCCCTGCCCCCCGGCATCCATTTCGTCGCCACGCCCATCGGCGCGGCACGCGACATCACGCTCAGGGCACTGGATATCCTCGCCTCGGCCGATGTGATTGCCGCCGAGGACACGCGCACCGCGCGCCACCTGATGCAGATCCACGGCATCGCGCTGGGCGACCGTCCGCTGATCGCCTATCACGACCATTCCGGCCCGGGCGTGCGCGCGCGGCTGATTGCGCTGGCCGCCGAAGGCAGGTCGGTCGCCTGCGTCAGCGAGGCGGGCACGCCCATGGTCGCCGATCCGGGCTTTCCGCTGGCCCGCGACGCCATCGCGGCCGGGGTTCCGGTCCATACCGCGCCGGGGCCGTCGGCGATGCTGGCCGCGCTGATGGTGGCCGGGCTGCCCAGCGACCGGGTGCTGTTCGCAGGGTTTCCGCCGCAGCAGGGCGCGGCGCGCAAGGCGATGTTCGACGAGGTCGCGGGCCTTGCCGCGACGCTGGTGTTCTACGAATCGCCCAAGCGCGTGGCGCGGTTCCTCGCCGACCTGGCCGCGGCGCTGGGGCCGGACCGCCCCGCCGCGGTCTGCCGCGAACTGACCAAGCGCTTCGAGGAGGTCGCGCGGGGCACGCTGGGGGAACTGGCGCGCGCCTTCGCGGACCGCGAGGTGAAGGGCGAGATCGTGGTGCTGGTCGGCCGCGGCGTGGCCGCGGCGGCGGGCGAAGACGAGGTCGAGGCCGCGCTCCGCTCGGCGCTGGCACGGGTCTCGGTCAAGGATGCGGTGGCCGAGGTCGCCGCGGCGCTGGGCCTGCCGCGGCGGCAGGTCTACCAGGCGGCGCTGAAGCTGGAGGCGGGCGAATGACCGGGGCCACGGGCTATCACGCGGGCGCCTCGGCCGAGGACATCGTCGCGCGGCATTACGCGGCCCGCGGCGCCACCCTCGCCGCGCGGCGCTGGCGCGGGCAGGGCGGCGAGATCGACCTGATCCTGCGCGAGGGCGCGACGGTGGTCTTCGTCGAGGTCAAGGCCAGCCGCAGCTTTGCCCGCGCCGCCGAGCGGATTACGCCGCGTCAGGCCGCGCGCATCATGGCCGCCGCGCAGGAATTCCTCGACGGCGAGCCGCGGGGCCAGTTGACCGACATCCGCTTCGACGTGGCCCTCGTCGACGGGGTGGGCCGGGTCGAGATCGTCGAGAACGCCTTCGCGGGTTGAGCGGCGTTGCAAAGCCCGGCGGCCTCGGCCATGAAGGGGCCGAACAGAAAGAGGTCGCCCATGCCGCTGAAGGTCGCCATCCAGATGGACCCGATCGGGCCCATCGACATCGCCGCCGACACCACGTTCCGGATCGGCGAAGAGGCGCAGGCGCGCGGCCACAGCCTGTTCTACTACACGCCCGACCGGCTTTACTGGAACGACGGGCGGGTGATGGCGCGCGGCTGGCCGCTGGAACTGCGCCGGGTGGTGGGCGACCATTACACGCTGGGGCCGGAACAGGACGTCGATCTGGGCGGCTACGACGTGGTCTGGCTGCGCCAGGATCCACCCTTCGACATGGGCTACATCACCACGACCCACTTGCTGGAGCACCTGAGCCCCGGCACGCTGGTGCTGAACGATCCGTTCTGGGTGCGCAACTTTCCCGAAAAGCTGCTGGTGCTGAAGTTCCCCGCGCTGATCCCGCCCACGATCATCGCGCGCGACCTCGCCACGCTGCGTGCCTTCAAGGCGCTGCATGGCGACATCATCCTGAAACCGCTTTACGGCAACGGGGGGGCGGGGGTGTTCCGGCTGGAGCATGGCGACCGCAACCTCGCCTCGCTGCACGAGCTGTTCACCGGCATGAGCCGCGAGCCGCTGATCGCGCAGAAGTTCCTGCCCGCGGTCGAGAAGGGCGACAAGCGGGTGATCCTGATCGACGGCGAACCGGTGGGCGCGATCAACCGCGTGCCCGCCGAGGGCGAGACGCGGTCGAACCTGCACGTGGGCGGGCGCGCCGAACGCGCGGCGCTGACCGCGCGCGATCTGGAAATCTGCGCAGCGATCGGCCCGACGCTGCGCGAGCACGGCCAGATGTTCGTCGGTATCGACGTGATCGGCGACTGGCTGACCGAGATCAACGTCACCTCACCGACCGGCCTGCAGGAACTGGAACGCTTCGACCAGAAAAACCTGGCCGCCCATCTTTGGGAGCGGATCGAGGCAAGGCGCGCCTGACGCGGTCCGCCCGCCTGCACGCCGGGTGCGCATTGTACCGCAAGTACCCGCACGTACGTTGCGAAACCCGACCTTTCGGATAGGCCGCTTCGCGTGGCAGCGCGAAGAAGAATATGCGGACCGATTGGACGGAGTGAACAGTATGGATGGCGCATGCATGAAAAGATTTGGGCCTGCCGCGGGTGCGGACGGGTCCGCGGCAAGGCCGGGCGGCGGGGTGGCGACGGTGATTCCACTGCCGCGCCCGCTTGCCGCCCCGCCCGTCGACCTGGGTACCGAGACGCTGGAGGCCCTCGATCGCCTGCTGCGCCTGCTCGACCAGACCATCGAAGTGTCGGGTCTGTCGGACAATCCCGCGGCGCACCACCATTTCGACAGCTTTGCGCTCGAGGCGTTGCGCATCTTCTCGGACCTGACGGCCGGGCGGGGAAGGACCGGATCGCGGGGCTGAACCTGCCCATCTGTCGCCTTGCCGCTTTGCACGGGGCCAAGCTATCCTTGGTTTCAGATAGTCTTGTCCCTTTTGTGCGATGTCCCATTTGCCCGGTTCCCCCGACAGACCCGATCCAGACGGAGCATGCGCGACGGACGGTCTTCCGGCGCAGGTCGAGCGTCTGCTTCGCGCGGGCGTTCTTGACCGGGGGTCGCGGCGGCACAGGCTGCTCGACTACCTCGTGGCGCATCATCTCTCGACTGCGCCGGGGACGAAGCTCAAGGAGTACGCGGTCGCGGTCGACGTTCTGGGGCGCCCCGCGGATTTTGATCCCGCCTCTGACGGGATCGTCCGCGTCGAGATCGCCCGGCTGCGCAAGACCCTCGACGCCTATTTCGACGGACCGGGCAGGAACGACTCCCTGGCAATCCGGATTCCGCGCGGCCAATACGAAATCGAGGTGGTGCCCGCAACGCCGGGACAGCGTCCCGCGTTCGGGCGTCTCGGCCGGGCTGCAAGCGGTCTGGTCGCGTTTGCCGCGGCGGGCGTGGTCGCGCTGGTGCTGGCGCTGCCGCTCCTGCGGAACGTGCCGGGCGGCGAGTATCCTCTCGTCCGGCTGGAGCCGATCGAGGACCACCGCCCCGCCACCGAAAGCGTTTATCCCGCTGTCGGTATATCGGGGTTTCTCGGCGCCGAGCTGTCGCATTTCCGCAGCTTTCGAGTATTCCTTCCGGATGCCGCGGGGCAGGGCGTCGGGCGGCAGGCGGATTTCCGTCTGGCCGGGACGCTTGAGCCGGCCGAGGGCGGAAGCATGCTGAACCTGCACCTTGTTCGGGGAGAGGACGAAAGCATCCTGTGGGCGTCCCGCGTGACGCTCAGCGAGGACGACATGCTGGGTGCCGAGGCGCTGCACGCCCAGCTTGACGATCTGGTCGTGCGGATCGCCGGACCGCTGGGCGCGATCGATTCCGAGGGCCGGGCGCGGCTCGAGGCAAGCCGCCTCGACTGGCGCCGTGGCCGCGTCTCCGAGTTCCAGTGCTACCTGATATGGCAAAGCTTCGACCTGACGAAGTCCGCGCGCGAGCGGGAACGGGCACGCGACTGCCTGGACGCGCTGACGGCACAGGCCAGCGGTGTGGGCCAGATCTGGGCGGCGGCGGCCTTCATGCGTTTCCTCGACTGGTCGGAGGCCGGGCCGACCCGGTCGCGCGCCGCCATCGACGCCGCGCTCGAGGCCGCGAACCGGGCGGTGTTCCTCGATCCCACAGGGGCGGACGGCTACGAGTCGCTCGGCTCCATCCTGACTGCGCTCGGGCGCTTTGACGAGGCGGGAAGGGCGTTGGCGCGGGCGGCGAACCTGAACCCGTCAGACCGGGTGATCCGGGTCAAGCGTGGCTGGCTCGACTGCCTGACCGGCGACTGGGCCGGGGGCGAGGCCGAGATCCGCGCGGTGCTGGCGGATTTCCCGGTCGCACCGGGGTGGTATCGCATCCCGCTTGCCCTTGGGGCGTTCCAGCGGGGCGATGCACCGGACTTTGCCGCCGAGGCCCGGCGCATCGTCGAGAGCGGCGACACGCGCGGGCTGGTGCTGGCGCTGGCTGCAGCGCGGCTTGGCGGCGATCGGCACGCGGCCGACCAGGCTGCCGCGAGGCTTGCCGAACGGGGCACGACGGTCGAGCATGCGCTGGACGAGATCGCGACGGTGTTTCCCGACGCGGCGCTTATGGCGGCCTTGGGCGAGACGCTGCGGCCCCGCCGTTCCGACTGATGGGGTACGCCTGACGCCTTCAGGCGTCGCCCACCGACAGCCGGAAGCTGACCGCCTCGGCCACGTGCGGGCGGGCGACGGTCGCGGCGCCATCGAGGTCGGCGATTGTGCGGGCAACCCGCAGTACCCGGTGATAGCCGCGCGCAGACAGACCGAACCGTTCGGCCACCTTGGCCAGCAGTGCGCGGCCCTCGGGATCGGGCGTCGCGATCTGCTCCAGCAGGGCACCTTCGGCCTCGGCGTTGACACGCACGCCGGGGTGGCCTTCGAAGCGGGCTGTCTGGGTCGCGCGGGCGGCGGCAACGCGGTCCGCGACCGTTGCCGACCGCTCGCCGGTGGCGGGCAGGTCGAGATCGGAATAGGCGACCGGCGGCACCTCGACGCGCAGGTCGAACCGGTCCATCAGCGGCCCCGAGATGCGCCCGAGATAGTCCTCGCCGCATTGGGGCACGCGGGCGCAGGCGCGCGCCGGATCCGCCAGATAGCCGCATTTGCAGGGATTGGCGGCCGCGACCAGCAGGAAGCGGCAGGGATAGCGCATGTGCGCGTTGGCGCGGGCCACCACGACCTCGCCGGTCTCGATCGGCTGGCGCAGGGTTTCAAGAACGGCGCGGGGAAATTCGGGGAACTCGTCCATGAAAAGCACGCCATTGTGGGCGAGGCTGATCTCGCCCGGTTTCGCCCCCCGCCCGCCGCCGACGATGGCGGCCATCGACGCGGTGTGGTGCGGCTCGCGAAAGGGCCGGTGGCGCGAGATGCCGCCCTCGTCCAGAAGCCCCGCGAGGGAATGGATCATCGAGGTTTCCAGCGCCTCGACCGGCGAGAGCGGCGGCAGGATACCCGGCATACGGGCGGCCAGCATCGACTTGCCCGACCCCGGTGCGCCCACCATCAGCATGTGATGCCGCCCGGCCGCCGCGATTTCCAGCGCGCGCTTGGCGCGTTCCTGGCCCTTGACGTCCGACAGGTCGCGGGACAGCGCCTCGGTGCGCACCTCGCCCGGCTCGGCCGGGGCCAGCGGGGCCTGGCCGGTGAAATGGCGCACAACCGCGGTCAGGTCAGGGGCGGCCAGAACCTGCGTGCCGCCGACCCAGGCGGCCTCGGCCCCGCAGGCGCGCGGGCAGAGCAGCGCGCGGTCCTCCTCGGCGGCGGCCATCGCGGCGGGCAGGGCGCCCACGACCGGCACCAGCCGCCCGTCGAGCGACAACTCGCCCAGCGAAACGGTGCCCTCGGCCGCATCCCGCGGGATGACGTCCAGCGCGGCCAGCAACGCCACAGCGATCGGCAGGTCGAAATGCGACCCCTCCTTGGGCAGGTCGGCGGGCGACAGGTTCACCGTGATCCGTTTCGACGGCAGTGCCACGCCCATCGCTACCAGCGCCGCGCGCAGACGGTCGCGCGCCTCGCTGACGGCCTTGTCGGGCAGCCCGACGATGGAAAAGGCGGGCAGGCCGGCCGAGACCGAGCATTGCACCTCGACCACCCTCGCCTCGATCCCTTCGAAGGCAACCGTATAGGCCCGCGACACCATCACCCGCTCCCGCACTCAGGAATGGTTAACGGCTACGCCCGCATGGTTACCGAATGGTAAACGCCGGTGTGCGGCGCGACGGTTTTTCCACAGCCCGGCGAACAGGCCACCAGAACGGCGCTTCACGCGGTACCGCCGCATTGTGCAAGACCGCCCGGCGGTCGCTGCCTCACGCAAATGTGTGCGTTTGTGCACACAAGTCCTGCGTGTCGATCTGGAAGGAATCAAATCTTCTGTGATCCAATTCGAAATCTGCTGCGTAAACGAAACAAAAACGATCCGGGAACCGAAGACCACATAGCCAGAACGGGGAGGGTTAGCATGGCTCTCGATGGATACGACTCGACGGCGCTTTCACGGAAGGCCATGAAGGCCGAACTGCTGGATGCGGAAACCGAACTGGCGCTTGCCTATGCATGGCGCGATCAGCGCGACGAGGCAGCCCTGCACCGGTTGATCACCGCCTACATGCGGCTGGCGATTTCCATGGCGGCCAAGTTCAAGCGCTATGGCGCGCCGATGAACGACCTGATTCAAGAGGCAAGCCTTGGCCTGATGAAGGCCGCGGACAAGTTCGACCCCGACCGGGGTGTGCGTTTCTCGACCTATGCGGTCTGGTGGATCAAGGCGTCGATCCAGGACTACGTGATGCGCAACTGGTCGATGGTGCGCACCGGGTCGACCTCGTCGCAGAAGTCGCTCTTCTTCAACATGCGCCGCGTTCAGGCGCGCCTGGAACGCGAGGCAAGCGCGCGCGGCGAGTTGCCCGACCGTCACCAGTTGCGCCAGATGATCGCGACCGAGGTGGGCGTTCCGCTCGCCGATGTCGAGATGATGGAGGGGCGCCTTGCAGGCTCTGATTTCTCGCTGAACGCCACCCAGTCGACCGACGACGAGGGCCGCGAGTGGATCGAGACGATCGAAGACGACTCGGTTCAGGCCGCCGACATCGTCGAGACCGGGCGCGACCGGGCGCAGTTGCGCGGCTGGCTGGTCAATGCGTTGTCGGAACTGAACGAGCGCGAACGCTTCATCGTGCAGGAACGCAAGCTCCGCGAAGAGCCCCGGACGCTTGAAAGTCTCGGCAACGAGTTGGGCCTTTCCAAGGAGCGTGTGCGCCAGCTTGAGGCGGCGGCGTTCGGCAAGATGCGCAAGAGCCTTGAAACCCAATCGCCCGAGGTGCATCACTTCCTCTTGTGAGATACCTCTGTTTCCGATCCGCGCTTGCCGCATTGTCCTTCGCCACCGCCGCCGGGGCCGAGCAGATCGCCCCGGCGTCTCTTTCCGATCTTCCGCCTGCCGATGTGGTCATCCTGGGCGAGATTCACGACAACCCGATTCACCATGCAAACCAGGCCGCCGCCGTTGCGGCGATCCGGCCCGCTGCGCTGGTCTTCGAGATGCTGACGCCCGAGCAGGCGGCGCGGGTAACACCAGATATCCGTGGCGATGCATCGGCGCTGGGCGCGGCGCTGGGCTGGGCAGAGTCCGGCTGGCCTGATTTCGCGATGTACCACCCGATCTTCACCGCCGCGCCCGGGGCGGCCGTCTACGGTGCGGCGCTGCCCCGCGGCGAGGTGCGCCGGTCCGTGGGCGAGGGGGCCGCGGTGGTCTTTGGCGACGAGGCGTCGGCCTATGGGCTGGCCGATCCCCTGCCCGGGGACGAGCAGGCCGCCCGCGAAGCGGGCCAGATGGAGGCCCATTGCAACGCCATGCCCGCCGAGATGATGGGCGGCATGGTCGAGGCGCAGCGGTTGCGCGACGCCGCGCTCGCCCGCGCCGCGCGGGCCGCACTGGACGACACCGGTGGCCCGGTCGCGGTCATCACCGGCAACGGCCATGCGCGCACCGACTGGGGCATGGGCCGGGCGCTGGCCCGTGTCGCGCCCGGGGCGCGGGTGCTTGCCATCGGCCAGCTCGAGGCGCCCCCCGGCGAGACCCCGCCCTTCGACCTGTGGCTGGTGACCGATCCCGCCGAGCGGCCCGACCCGTGCGAAGGCCTGAGGGGCAACTGAGCTTGTCTCGACCCCGGCTGCGGCCTAGACAGTCTGGCAGGCGCTAATCCGAGGGCGGATCCCATGCTGTCCGGCAAACGTATTCTGCTGATCGTCTCGGGCGGCATCGCCGCCTACAAGGTTCTGGACCTGATCCGCCGCCTGCGCGAGCGGGGGGCGGCGGTCACCCCGGTGATGACGCGGGCCGCGGCGGAATTCGTCACCCCCCTGTCGCTGTCGGCACTGGCGGGGGAAAAGGTCTTTCGTGACTTGTTCGACCTGACCGACGAGGCCGAAATGGGGCATATCCAGCTCTCGCGCTCGGCCGATCTGGTGGTGGTGGCGCCTGCAACGGCAGACCTGATGGCCAGGATGGCGGGCGGGCATGCCGACGACCTGGCCTCCACGCTGCTGCTGGCCACCGACACGCCCGTCCTGGTCGCGCCCGCGATGAACGTGCGGATGTGGCAGCATCCGGCGACGCGGCGGAACCTTGCGACCTTGCGCGGCGATGGCGTCCGCGTCGTCGGCCCGAACGAGGGCGACATGGCCTGTGGCGAGTTCGGGCCCGGGCGCATGGCCGAGGTGCCCGAGATCCTCGCCGCCATCGAGGCGGCGCTGGCCGATGGGCCGCTGAAGGGGCGGCGCATCGTCGTGACCTCGGGGCCGACGCATGAGCCCATCGACCCGGTGCGTTACATTGCCAACCGGTCCTCGGGCGCGCAGGGCACGGCGATTGCCCGGGCGCTGGCGGGGCTGGGCGCCGAGGTCGTGTTCGTGACCGGCCCCGCGACCGTGGCCCCGCCCGCGGGCGTCCAGGTGGTGCGGGTCGAGACCGCACGCGAGATGCTGGAGGCCGTGCAGGCCGCGCTGCCCGCCGAGGCGGCGGTCTTTGCCGCTGCCGTGGCCGACTGGCGCGTGGCGAACGCGGCCGGGCAGAAGATGAAGAAGGACGGGTCGGGAAGGGCCCCGGCGCTGGAGTTCGCCGAGAACCCTGACATCCTCGCGACCGTCGCGGGGCTGTCCAAGGGCCGCCCGCGGCTGGTGGTCGGTTTCGCGGCCGAAACGCATGACGTCGAGGCCCATGCCCGCGCCAAGCGCGGCCGAAAGGGGTGCGACTGGATCGTGGCAAACGATGTCTCGCCCGCGACCGGGATCATGGGCGGGGCCGAGAACGAGGTGACGCTGATCACCGCCGAGGGCGCCGAGACCTGGCCGCGGCTGACCAAGCACGAGGTCGCCCAGCGCCTTGCCCAGCGGATCGCCGAGGCGCTGGCATGAGACCCACCTTGCGCATCCTGTGGGAGGACTGGGCCGACCGCGACCTGCCGCTGCCCTCGTACGAGACCGCGGGGGCGGCTGGCGCGGACATTCGCGCCAACCTGCCGCCCGACATTCGCGCGGCTGGCTTCACCCTGCAACCGATGCAGCGCCGGATCGCGCCGACAGGGTTCCGCATGGCCTTCCCCCCCGGTTTCGAGGTGCAGATCAGGCCGCGGTCGGGGCTGGCGCTGAAGCATGGGATCACCCTGCCCAACACGCCCGGCACCATCGACAGCGACTATCGCGGGCCGCTGGGCGTGCTGCTGGTGAATCTCGGAGCCGAGCCCTACACCATCCACCACGGCGACCGGATCGCGCAGATGATCGTGGCCCCCGTGGTGCAGGCCGCCTTCGCGGTGGTCGACACGCTGGATCCGACCGGTCGGGGAGAGGGCGGCTTCGGCTCGACGGGGCGGGGCTGATGGGGCTGGTCCTGGGGCTCGCGCTGGCGCTCTGGGCGATTGGCGCGCTGATGAAGGTGCCGCCACCGGGGCGCTGGGCGATGATCGCGGCGCTGTACGCCGCTGTTCTGGCGGTTCAACTGGCATTGCCCGCACCCCATCCCCTGAAACGCGCGATTGGTGGATCGCCCGAAGGCTGGCTCGCTCTGGGGGGCGCGGTGGCCGCGGTGCTGGGTTACCGTGCGGGCCTGCGCGCGCTGCGGCGTCGGGCAGCGCGGCATGCGTCCAGGCAGGCGCCCGTGGCGTCGGGTCCGTTCCGCGCCACCGAGCTTGACCGCTATGCCCGCCACATCGTGCTGCGCGAGATCGGCGGTCCGGGACAGAAGCGGCTGAAACAGGCGAAGGTGCTGGTGATCGGTGCAGGCGGGCTCGGCTCGCCGGCGCTGATGTATCTGGGGGCCGCCGGCGTAGGCACGCTGGGGGTGGTCGATGACGACATCGTGTCGAACTCGAACCTCCAGCGCCAGGTGATCCATACCGATGCACGGATCGGCCTGCCCAAGGTGTTTTCGGCCAAGGAGGCGATCCTCGGGCAGAACCCCTTCGTCGAGGTCCGGCCCTATAACCGGCGGCTGGACGAGACGACGGCGCGGTTGCTGTTTGCCGAGTATGACCTGATCCTCGACGGGTCGGACAATTTCGAGACGCGCTATCTGGTGAACCGGGTCGCGGTGGAAACAGGCACGCCGCTTGTCGCTGCCGCCATCGCCCAATGGGAAGGACAGATCAGCCTATATGATCCCGCCCGCGGCACGCCCTGCTATGCCTGCATCTTTCCCGAGGCCCCCGCGCCGGGGCTGGCGCCCTCCTGCGCCGAGGCGGGCGTGGTCGGGCCGCTGCCCGGTGTCATGGGGACGATGATGGCGGTCGAGGCGATCAAGGCGCTGACCGGGGCGGGCGAGGGGCTGCGCGGGCGGATGCTGATCTATGACGCGCTTTACGCAGACACGCGGGTGATCGCGCTCAAGCGGCGGCCGGGCTGTCCGGTCTGCGGGCGGGGCTGAGGGCGCCCTGCGCGCCATCCACCGAAACGCACCCAGGCCAGCGAGACCGTTCAGCGGTGATCGCCGCTGTCCCGCACCGGGTCGAAATGGATGATGATGTCGGTGCCCGGGAACTCGGCAAGGATCGCGTGTTTCAGCGCGGCGCCGATGGCATGGGCCGCGTCCAGGCTTTGCGCGCCGTCAAGCTCGACATGAAGATTGATGAACAGACGGCTGCCCGAGCGGCGGGTCTTGAGGTCGTGAAAGCCGTGGATGCCGGGCTGGGTGCGGGCGAGGGTCTCGATCCGGGCGATCACCTCGGGGGCGGCGGCGCGGTCCATCAGCGCGTCCCAGGCATCCTTGCCGATGCCCGCCGCCCCCACGGCCAGCATGCAGGCGGCCGCCAGCGCGATCGCGGCATCAAGGCGGACAAGCCCGAACTGCGCCGAGGCCCAGAGCGCCAGGATCGCGCCAAGATTCGGCAGCAGATCACCAAGATAGTGTAGCGAGTCGGCGCGGACCACCCGGTTTCCTGTCCGTGCCGCCACCCCGCGCTGCCAGAGCACCAGCGCCAGCGTCAGGATGATCGAAAGCGTCATGGCCACGATCCCCCGCCCCTCGGCCGCCAGCGGAACGGGATCGGCGGCGGTCAGCCGTCCGATGGCGGCGAACGCGATCACACCGGCCGAGGCGAGGATGAATACCGCCTGGCCCAGCGCCGCAAGATCCTCGGCCGCGGTATGTCCGAAGGCGTGGTCATCGTCGGGCGGGCGTGCGGCGTAAAGGATCGCGGCCAGCGCGCCGAGCGACATCATCAGGTCAAGCGCGCTGTCCGCAAGCGAAGCCGCGACCGACAGGGACTGCGTCTCGCCCAGCGCCCAGAGCTTCAGCGCCACCAGCAGCAACGCGGTGACAACCGAGGCGATCCCGGCGGAAAGGTTCAGGCGGGTCGCGGTCGGCATTGGCGGATCCCTTGGCGCGGTTCGGCCCCGGACTAGCAAGGCTGGTGCCGGGGCCGCAAGCTTACTCGCGCGTTTCGCCCGGGTCGACGCCCCAAAGCGCGGCCTTGGGCACCCAGCCGGATTGTCGCTCGGCCGCGATCCGGCACCAGTCGGGGCGACATTCGCCAAGCCGGGCGATCACGCCGCGCTCGGCCTGGGCCAGCACCTGGGCGTTCGCGTCGGGCTGACGGCGCAGGGGCAGCATGTCCTCGTCGACAATGACCGTGCGCACGCCCGACAGCAGCGAATAGTGCATCCAGCCGCCCGCGCCGTCGCGGTCCTGCACCCGGCGCCAGTGGCCGTATTCGGCGGTGATCTGCAAGGGCATGCCGCGGCGGGTATAGACCCAGTCCACCCGGTGGCTGAGGCTGGGGCCGCGGCGCACATTGCCCTCGGCGGCCTTGAGCGACACGTAACGCGGCAGCGGCAGGTTCGTGACCTGCCCCCGCTCGGCCCCGTGGAGGGGCGCGGAAAGTGTCGCCATGCAAAGAAAAAACGCCAAGGCCATCCTTGCGGTCCGCCCGGCTGCCCGTTGCGCCATCTCTGTTCTGCCCGTTCACGCCCCGGGGTCTTGTGCCGCGCCCCGATCTCGGACAGTTTGCCACTGACGGAACGGGTTGGAAAGCAGGAGGAGGCCCCGGGATGCCCGCTCAACGCCTGAGTGTTGTCGTGACGCGACGCCTGCCCGAGCCGGTCGAGACCCGGATGAAGGAGCTTTTCAACGTCGAGCTGAACGAAGCCGACGTCAAGATGAGCCGGGAGGAACTGGTCGACGCGATGCAGCGGGCCGACGTGATCGTGCCCTGCGTGACCGACCAGATCGACCAGGCGATGCTGGCCGCCGCAGGCGACCGGCTGAAGCTGATCGCGAATTACGGGGCCGGGATCGACCATCTGGACATCCAGACAGCGCGGCAGCGGGGGATTCTGGTGTCGAACACGCCGGGCGTGGTGACCGAGGACACCGCCGACATGACCATCGCGCTGATGCTGGCGGTCACGCGCCGCATCCCCGAAGGGTTGCATGTCATGCAGACGGGCCATTGGAAGGGCTGGGCGCCCACGGCCTTCATGGGCGGGCGGATCGGCGGGCGGCGGCTGGGGATCCTCGGGATGGGACGGATCGGACAGGCGGTGGCGCGGCGGGCGCGTGTCTTCGGCATGCAGATCCACTATCACAACCGCAAGCGTCTGCGCCCCGAGATCGAGGAGGACCTGGAAGCGACCTGGTGGGACAGTCTTGACCAGATGGTGTCGCGCATGGATGTCCTGTCCATCAACTGCCCGCACACGCCCTCGACCTTCCACCTGATGAACGCAAGGCGGCTGAAGCTGATGAAGCCCGACGCCGTGATCGTGAATACCTCGCGCGGCGAGGTGATCGACGAGAATGCGCTTACCCGGATGCTGCGGGCGGGCGAACTGGGCGGCGCGGGGCTTGACGTGTTCGAGCATGGCCACGAGATCAACCCCCGCCTGCGCGAACTGCCGAACGTGGTGCTGCTGCCGCATATGGGCTCGGCCACGGTGGAGGGTCGGGTCGAGATGGGCGAGAAGGTCATCATCAACATCAAGACCTTCGCCGACGGCCACCGGCCGCCCGATCTGGTGGTACCGGCGATGCTGTGACGGGGTGGGCACGGGCGAGCCCCGCGCGCCGAAGACCTGCCCGATGCCGATGCTGCCGAGGTTGACGCAGATCGCCGCCCTCATCGCGTCCTGAAATCCTGCGGCTTCCGGGGTGTCGGTGGCTTCGGGCTCAGCGGCCAGAGGTCGCTTTCGTGTCACGTGAAGTCGGATGACCCTCGCCCCGCGTGGCCGATTTTGCGTAACTGGGCGCGAAACGGACGCTCAACGCGGAGTCGCGGCCCATGAAGACCCATGTCAAAGCCCTTGTCGTCGGCGGCGGTGCCGTCGGCACCTCGATCGCCTATCACCTGGCGAAGCGCGGATGGGACACGATGCTGCTGGAACGCGACGAGTTGACCTCGGGCAGCACATGGCATGCGGCGGGCCTTTTGCCCTATTTCAACATGTCCTACGCCACGACCCACATCCACGACTACTCGATCAGGTTCTACAAGGGGCTTGAGGCCGAGACGGGATTGAACCCCGGCTTCTTCGTGGTGGGCAACCTGCGGATGGCGCAGACCGACGCGCGGATGGACGAATACCGGCTTTACGCCACAACCGCCGAGACCTGCGGCGTGCCCTACGAATGGCTGACCCCCGACGAGATCAAGGCGCGCTGGCCGCTGGTTCGGACCGACGACCTGAAGGGCGCGCTGTTCCACCCGACCGACGGCTATATCAACCCCGCCGACGTCACGCAGGCGATGGCCAAGGGCGCGCGCCAGTTCGGTGCGACCATCGAACGCAAGTGGCAGGTGGACGGCTACGAATGGACCGGGTCCGAATGGCGCGTCACGGTCACGAAGATGGCCGAGAAGGGCGGGAACCTCGTCGCCACCGACGAGCAGGCCGTCATCACCGCCGAACATGTCGTCACCGCCACAGGCAACCACGCCCAGCGCACCGCGCGGCTGCTGGGCATCAAGATCCCGGCGATCCCGGTCGAGCACCAGTTCATCGTGACCGAGCCCGACCCCGCGCTGGTCGCGTGGCGCGACGCGGGCAATCCCCAGCACCCGGTCCTGCGCGACGCCGACGCCAAGTGGTATGTCCGCGAGGAACGCGGCGGCTGGATCCTTGGCCCCTATGAGCGCGGCGCGCCCGCGCGGTTCGAGTATGGCTGCCCCGACAGCTTCCGCGCCGACCTCTTCCCGCTGGATCTGGAGCGGATCGAAGAGGAATACATGAGCATGATCCACCGGATCCCGTCTTCGGAACAGGTGGGTCTGAAGGACGATTTCAACGGTCCGATCTGCTACACGCCCGACGGCAACCCGCTGCTCGGTCCTGCGCCGGGCCTAAGGAACATGTGGCTGGCCGAGGGGTTCAGCTTCGGCATCACGGCGGCCGGGGGCACCGGACATTACCTTGCGCAACTGATGGTGGACGGCGAGGCCGAGATCGACATGGGCTCGCTCGACCCCCGCCGCTATGGCGACTGGATGACGACCGAATACGCCGCCCGCAAGAACGAGGAGGCCTATGAACACGTCTACATCCTGCACCACCCCGACGAGGAGCGTCCCGCCTGCCGCCCGCTGCGGACCTCGCCGGCCTATGACCGGCAGCGGCGGCTTGGCGCGCAGTTCGGGCAGGTGAACGGGTGGGAGCGGCCGAACTATTACGGCCCCGAGGACGCGCCCGACAGTTTCGACCACGATGCGCGCAGCTTCCGCCGGGGCGGCTGGTGGCCGCATGCGGAATACGAGGCCCGTGCGATCCGCGAACGCGCCGGGCTGATCGACGCAACCGCCTTCACCAAGCATCTTGTTCGGGGGCCGGGGGCGACCGCGTTCCTCGACTGGTTCACCTGCAACGCGCTGCCCAAGGTCGGCCGGGTCAACCTGACCTATGCGCTGAGCTCGGCGGGCACGGTGCGCACGGAATACACCATCGTGCGGCTGGCCGAGCACGAATACTACCTTGTCTCGGCCGGGGCGTGGGCGGCCTATGACCACGATTTCCTGGTCAAGGCCGCCGAGGACAAGCGCGAAGAATTCGGCTGGATCGACATCCACGACGTCTCGACCCAATGGGGTGTGTTCGCGTTGGCGGGGCCGAACGCGCGCGCGATCCTGAACGATGTGGTCAAGGACGCCGACCCGGCGACGGTGCTGTCCAACAAGCGCTTCCCGTGGCTGTCCGCGCGCGACATCGAGCTGGGCATGTGCCCGGTGCGCGCCCTGCGCGTGGCCTATACCGGGGAACTTGGCTGGGAGCTGCATCACCCGATCGAGATGCAGACCTACCTGTGGGATCTGCTGATGGGCGCGGGCGAACGGCACGGTATGGCACTGGTCGGCGCCCGGGCGCAGAACTGGCTCAGGCAGGAGAAATCCTATCGCGCCTTCGGCACGGAACTTGGCCGCGACGCGACGCCGCTGGAGGCCGGGCTGGACCGGTTCGTCGACCTGTCCAAGGACTTCCACGGCAAGGCGGCGATGGAGCAGACCGGTATCCGCAGCAAATGCGTGACGCTCTTGATCGATGGGCCCGAGGATGCCGATCCCTGGGGCCGCGAGGCGCTTTATGATGGCGAGACGCGGGTCGGGCGGCTGACCTCGGGCGGGTATTCGGTGGTCTTTGGCCGGTCGATCGGCATGGGCTATGTCCGGCCCGAACTCGCTGTCCCGGGCACGAAACTCCAGGTCAAGATGCTGGACCGGCGCTGGCCCGCCGAGATCGTCGAGGAGAGCCCGCACGACCCCACGAACGCCCGCATCCGCGCGGACGGTTGAGCCGTCAGCGGGCGGCGAAATCCACGGCACTGACCGCGCCGTTCCCGTCGCGGTCCAGCAGCGCCAGCCAGTCGGCGCCGCCCAGCCGGAATTCCGCCCGGCTGATCCGCCCGTTGCCGTCGATGTCATTGCGCCGGAGCGTCACGCCCCCGGCCATCCGCGCGACCTCGGCGCGATACCGGCCGCCCAGATTGCGCAGGTCGGCCTGCCGCGCTGCATCGAAGCGGGCCGTTTCGTGCGGGTCGAGAAGGCCATCGCCGTCGCGGTCGAACCGGGCAAAGACCGCCTCGGGCATGCGCATGATCTCGGCTCGGGTGATGACGCCATCACCGTTCCGGTCCCATTCGGCAACGAACCGTTCCTCGAAGACGCTGCCGGGCATACCCGAATAGCTGCCCGCGTGGGCGGCGGTGGCCAGAAGGGCAAGGACAAGGGCAGCCGGGACGATACGGAGCATGGGACAGATCCTTCGAGGGCGTTCAGCCCACAAGGAATAGGACGGTGGCGCGATTCAGGCAACAGCGGGCCTCTGCCCATGCCGCACAGCCTTTGGCCGCGGAAGCGCGTGCCGCCGCGGGACGGCACGCCCGGGGGCCGCGTTACTCGGCCGCGGCCGCCTTCTCTTCCATCAGTTGATCGTAGCATTCCATCGCCGCGGCGGCATACATCATCGCGGGCCCGCCGCCCATCTGGATCGACATTGCCAGCACGTCGCCGACCTCTTCGCGGGTGGCGCCGACGCGCACCAGCGCCTCCATGTGCAGCACGATGCAGGCCTCGCAGCGCAGGGTGATCGCCATGCCCATCGCGATCAGCTCCTTGGTCTTGAAGTCAAGCTCGCCGCCCTCCTTCACGGCCTTGCCGAGGCCGCTGAACGCCTTGGCCGGCTCGGGGATCGCCTTGTTCAGGCGCCGCAGCTGATCCTTGGTCGCGTCACGTTTCGCGGTCCAGTCCATTCTTTTCTCCTTTGAGATCGAAATTCGAGTCGGAAACACCAGTTTTCTTGGGTGCCTGCCTTGATGCGGGTCAAGGTGCGGCGGGCTTTCGGGCAACCACGGTCAGGTTGTTCGCGGGCATCTCCGCTGGCGGTTCGGCGACCAGGCCGGCTGCGCGCATCCAGCCTTCGACCTCTTCGGCCGATTTGTAGCCGATCGCGGAATCCTGTGCGACGAGGCTGGTGTGGAATGTCGCGTCGCCCTCGCTGGCAAACCTGTCGCCGCGCCGGAACGGTCCGTAGATCATCAACACCCCTGCGGGGGCGAGCGCGCGCGCCGCCTCGCGGATCAGCGTCTGTGCCTCGTCGACACTCACCAGATGCAGGATGTTGCTGGCAAAGATCAGGTCATAGCCGTCCTGTACCGCCCCCCAGCCGGGTGCGCAGGCATCAAGCGCGATCGCGGGCCGGATGTTGGGCAGGCCCGCATGCGCGGTCCAGGCGTCGATGCTGGCGCGCCGGTCCGCGTCGATGTCCGAGGGTTGCCAGTCCAGCCCGGGCTGGCAGGCCGCGATACGGACCGCGTGTTCGCCGGTGCCCGACGCGATCTCCAGTGCGCGACCGGCCGCCGGGCCCCGTTCGCGGATGACCGCGCAGATCGCTTCGGCATTGCGCAGCGCCGAGGGCGCGTGCATCCGCCCGTCTGCGCCGGGGATCGCCACCGAGGCGGTGTCCGGCAAGCTCAGGCGGCGGGACATGTCGCGAACCTCGCAGGCGAAAACGCGGCAGCCAGCGCCGCGCCGATCTCGGGCGGCCGCCCGGCGACGATGTCGGCGGCCAGCTGGCTTGCGGCTGGCGCGGTCTGAAACCCCACGCCCCCCTGACCGGCATGCCAGAAGAAGGCGGGGTCAAGCGGATCGAACCCGATGACCAGCAGACGGTCCGGCGCAAAGGTCCTCAGCCCCGCCCAGTTCGTCTCGACCCGGGTGACCGGCTCGGTCACCATCTCCTCGTAGCGGGCAAGCCCCTCGGCCAGCACCATGTCGTCGGCAAAGGCGTCGTGCGGCGGCATCGGATGTTCCTCGGCGGGAGAGACCAGCAGCTTGCCGGCATCGGGTTTGCAATACCACCGCTCGCCTGCGCCCACGGCCATCGGCCAGGCCCGGATATCCTGCCCCCCCGGTGCGGGTAGCCGCGCCATCGACCGCCGCATCGGTGTCATCCCCAGGGGCGCCACCCCGGCCATCCGCGCCACCTCGTCGGCCCAGGCCCCCGCGGCATTGACCAGCACCCGCGCCGCGACGGTTTCTCTGCCGGTCTCGACCCGCCAGCCTGTCCCGGTTCGGGTAATTGCCGTGACCCGCGTGCCGGTCGCGACCGTGCCGCCATTGGCCCGGATGTCGCGGGCGAAGTCCTGGATCAGCCGGTCAGTGTCGAGATCCCAGGCGTCGCCATGATAGCCCGCAAAGGCGACGGCATCGGGGTTCAGGATGGGCATCCGCGCCCGCGCCTCGTCGACCGTCAGGCGGGACAGCCGCATATGCGCGACGTCATGCTCGAAGGCCGCCGCATCCTCGGCGCGCCCTACCACCATCAGCCCGCGCGGCGACAGCACGCCGCCATTCGCCGTCGCATGATAGGCATGGCTGGCCCGGTTCAGTTCCACGATGGGCGCCGCGCCGAGACACTCGTCGAACAGCGCCGCCGACCGCCCCGAGGCATGGTAGCCAAGCCCCGCCTCGGCCTCCAGCAGTGCGACCCGCCCCAGATGCGACAGTCTTGCCCCGACCGAGACCCCGGCGATGCCGCCACCGATGACCAGAAAATCCGTCTCCATGCGCCCGACATAACCAGAGCGCGCGGCCAAGGGAAAGCCCCGCCGCGCGCCCATTTCCTGTCCGTGCGACGCCGGGGCGGCGCCGCGCCCCGACCCCGGCCTGCGTTATTGCGGAATCTCGCCGGTCAACCCCTCGACATAGAAGTTCATGCCCAGGAGCGTGCCGTCATCGGCGGTCTCGCCCTCGGCCAGCCAGACCGAGCCATCCTGCTTGTTCAAGGGGCCGGTGAACGGATGATAGGCCCCGCTCCCGATCGCCTCGATCAGCGCCTCGGCCTCGGCCTTGACCTCGGCGGGCACCGCGTCGGTGATCTCGCCGATCTTGACCATGCCCGCGCCGATCCCATCCCAGGTGTCGTCGCTTGTCCAGGCGCCGTCGATCACCGCCTGCACCCGGTCGATGTAGTAGGGCGTCCAGTTGTCGATGATCGAGGAAATCCGCGGCTTCGGGGCGTATTCCGCCATGTCCGAGGCCTGCCCGAAGGTATAGACATTTCCCGCCTTCTCGGCCGCGGCTTGCGGCGCGGTCGAATCCGTGTGCTGCAGGATCACATCGGCGCCTTGTTCGATAAGTGCTGTTGCGGCGTCTGCTTCCTTGGCCGGGTCGAACCAGGTATAGGCCCAGATCACCTTGAACTGGACGTCCGGATTCACCTTTCTTGCATGGATATAGGCCGAGTTGATGCCGCGGATGACCTCGGGGATCGGGTAGGAGGCGATATAGCCGATGATGTTCGATTCCGTCATGTGCCCGGCGATCAGCCCCTGCACCGCGCGGCCCTCGTAGAAGCGGGCGGAATAGGTGCCGACATTGTCCGCGCGCTTGTAGCCGGTGGCGTGCTCGAATTTCACGTTCGGGAATTTCTGGGCGACGTTGATCGTGGGATCCATGTAGCCGAAGGACGTGGTGAAGATCAGGTCGGCGCCGGACAGCGCCATCTGCGTCAGGACGCGTTCGGCATCCGCGCCCTCGGGCACGCTTTCCTGGTAGACGGTCTCGACCGCGTCGCCGAAATGTTCTTCCACGGCGAGCCGGCCCTGGTTGTGTTCATAGGTCCAGCCGCCATCGCCGATCGGCCCGACGAAGACGAAGCCGACCTTGGTCTTGTCCTGGGCAAGGGCGGTCCCGGCCAGGCCCAGCGCCAGCGCGGCGGAGGCGAGAAGCGTTCTGCGGTTCATGGTTCTATCCCCTGTTGGTGGCGGGCCGCATGGCCGCCGGTTGGCAGAGCCTCAGGTCGAGGCGTGGAAGACCCGGCCGAGCGAGGCGGGCGCGTTCAGCGCGGCGCGGCCCCGGTCGGCCGACATGATGACGAGCACGAGGATCGTTACCAGATAGGGCGAGGCCGACAAGAGCTCGACCGGAACGGCAAGCCCCGCGGCCTGCAGGTTCAACTGCAGCACCGCGACCCCGCCGAAAAGATAGGCACCCAGCAAGACCCGCCCCGCGCGCCAGCTGGCAAAGACCACGATGGCCAGCGCGATCCAGCCCGCACCCGAGGTCATGCCCTCGGTCCATTGCGGCACGCGCACCAGGCTGAGATAGGCCCCACCCAGCCCTGCGCAGGCGCCGCCAAAGGCGATGGCCGCAAGACGGATGCGCACGACCTTGTAGCCCAGCGCATGCGCCGCGTCGTGGTTCTCGCCCACCGCGCGCAGGATCAGCCCCGCCCGCGTGAAGCGCAGGAAGGCCCAGACCGTGGCGACCAGCGCGAGGCTGAGATAGACGATCAGGTCGTGGGAAAACAGCATGCGCCCGAGGATGGGGATGTCCGAAAGGACCCCGAGGTTCAGCCGGTCCGTCGCGGGCGGCTTTGTGCCGACATAGCCTTGCCCGATGAGTGCCGAGAAACCGAGTCCGAACAGCGTCAGTGCCAGCCCTGTTGCCACCTGGTTCGACATCAGTACCTGCGTGAGAAAGCCGAAGACCAGGGACAGCGCCGCGCCGCCCGCCATGGCCGCGATGAACCCCAGCGTGGGGCTGCCGGTCTCGACCGCGATGGCAAAGCCGCAGATCGCGCCGGTGATCATCATCCCCTCGACGCCAAGGTTCAGAACGCCGGATTTCTCGACCACCAGTTCCCCGATCGCAGCCAGCAGGATTGGTGTCGACGCCACCATCAACGAGGCGAACAGCACCACAGGGTTGATCGCGCCGAAATCCATCAGGCGATCTCCCTCCGGCCAAGCCGAATGTTGTAATTGGACAAGACGTCGACCCCCAGCAGGAAGAAAAGCAGCATGCCCTGAAAGGCCTGGATGGCGGCTGCCGGGATGCCAAGCATGAATTGTGCAAGTTCGCCACCGATATAGGTCAGCGCCATCAAGAGCCCCGCCAGCAGGATTCCAACCGGATGCAGTCGGCCGAGAAACGCCACGATGATCGCGGTGAAGCCGTAGCCGACATTGAAGTCGATATTGACCTGACCGGCGGGGCCCGAGACCTCGAACAGTCCCGCAAGGCCCGCCAGCGCCCCGGACGTGCCGAGACAGAACAGGACCAGGGCGTTCGTGTCGACGCCGGCGAATCGCGCGGCCCGGGGCGACTGGCCGGTCAGCCGGATCTGAAAGCCCAGCATGTGGCGGTTCAGAAGGACATAGGCCGCGATCACCGCGATGAAGGCTGCGACCACGCCCCAATGCATGCCGGTGCCCTCGAAAAGCTCGGGATTGGCGGCGGCGGGGTATTGCTGCAGGTTCCGGCTGCCCGGAAAGCCGCCCCCCTCGGGGTTGCGCATCAGTCCCAGCGACATCGAGGCCAGAACCTGTTGCGCGACATAGACGAGCAGCAGCGAAACGAGGATCTCGTTGGTTCGGAACCGCGTTTTCAACAGCGCCGGGATCATTGCCCAGGCCCAGCCGCCGAGCGCCCCGGCCAGAACCATCAGCGGGAACAGGATCCACGTATCCAGCGGGTAAAGCGCCAGCGCCACGCCTGCGCCCGCCAGAGCGCCCATGATGTACTGGCCTTCCGCGCCGATGTTCCAGATGCCGGCGCGGAAGCCCAGCGACAGGCCGATCGCGATCAGGATCAAGGGCCCCGCCTTCACAAGCAATTGCGGGCGCGAATAGCTGGCGAACTGTTGGTTGAAGAGCGGATCCCAGAAGATGGTGCGGATTGCGTCGACCGGGTTCTTGCCTAGCAGGGCAAACATCAGCCCGCCCGCCACCATGGTCAACGCCACAGCGAGCAGGGGCGCCGCAACGGTCCAGGCGCGCGAGGGCTGGGGGCGTTTTTCAAGTCGGATCATGGGCGCCCCTCACTCGGCCACATGGGCGACCTCCATGTCATGGGCCCCGCCCATCATCAGCCCGATCTCTTCCAGCGTCAGCCCCTTGGCGGGGCGCGGGGACGACAGGCGGCCCTCGTTCAGCGCGGCGAAGCGGTCCGAGATTTCCATCAGTTCGTCCAGATCCTGGCTGATGACGATGACCGCCGTGCCTGATTCCGCAAGGTCCAGCAGCGCCTGCCGGATCGACGCGGCGGCGGACGCGTCGACGCCCCAAGTCGGTTGGTTCACCACCAGTACCTCGGGGCGTTGCAGCACCTCGCGGCCGATGACGAATTTCTGCAGGTTTCCGCCCGAAAGCGAACGCGCGGCATTGCCTGGGCCGGGGGTGCGCACGTCGAAGGCCTCGATCACCTTCTCGGCAAAGGCTTTCGCCGCGGGCCATTTCAGGAAGCCGCGCGCCGCCAGCCCCTCGCGGATCGCGGCGGTCAGCAGGGCGTTTTCGGTCAGGCTCATGTCCGGGGCGGCGGCGTGGCCCAGCCGTTCCTCGGGCGCGGCCAGCACCGCGATGCGCCGCCGCGGGCTGGGGCCCAGCGACCCGATGGGCTGGCCCTTGAGCCTGACCGCGCCGGGCGCCACAGGCGCCTCGCCCGACAGCGCGGCCAGCAACTCGTCCTGTCCGTTCCCCGCGACGCCGCCCACCCCCAGGATTTCGCCCGCCCGCACGGAGAACGAGATGTCGCGCAGCGAGGTGCCGAAGGGGTTGGCCGATGGCAGGGACAGTTCCGACACCTCAAGCACCACCTCGCCCGGGCTGACGCCTGCCCGGGAAGGGGCGGTCAGTTTTGCGCCCACCATCATCTCGGCCAGTTCCGCGGCGGACTTTTCGCGCGGGTTGCAGCTGTCGACGACGCGGCCCCGGCGCAGGATCGTCGCGCGGTCGCAGAGCGTGCGGATCTCTTCCAGCTTGTGCGAGATGTAGAGGATCGCGGTGCCCTCGGCCGCCAGTTTCCGCAATGTGGCGAAGAGGATGCCGACCTCCTGGGGCGTCAGCACCGAGGTCGGCTCGTCCATGATCAGGAGTTTCGGATCCTGCAGCAGGCAGCGGATGATCTCGACCCTCTGGCGTTCTCCGGCCGAGAGATCGCCCACCAGGCGGCCGGGCTTCAGCGGCAGGCCATAGGTCTCGCTGACCTCGCGGATGCGGGCGGCGAGACGGCGCATCGGCGGCGGGTGCTCCATTCCCAGCGCGATGTTCTCGGCCACGTTCAGCGCGTCGAACAGCGAGAAATGCTGGAAAACCATCGCAACGCCCGCAGCCCGCGCAGCGCTGGGCTCGGAAGGCGCATAGGCCGTGCCCCGCAGCGTCATCTGGCCCGCATCGGGCTGCACCAGCCCGTAGATCATCTTGACCAGCGTGGACTTGCCGGCGCCGTTCTCGCCCAACAGTGCATGGACCTCGCCCTCGGCGATATCAAAGCTGACGCGATCGTTGGCGACCACCCCGGGATAGGCCTTGGTCAGGCCCTCGACTGTCAAAAGTGCTGTCACCCGGCGGCGTCCCCCGCGGCCTGTTCGTGGATTCCCTGCTTAGTAGCCCGGTGCCGCGGCAAGCTGCAACGGTCTCGGGCGGATGCAGGGGCAGATTGCGCCCGGTCTGCGGGCATCTGCCCGAAAAGGGGGCAGTTCGCCCGCGCGGTTCGGGCGGCCATCAGGCCCTTTCCCCCGGTCCGCGTGCCGGGCTAGAGTCGGCGCCATGGCCGCGCCCCGATTCATCCATCTTCGCCTGCACACCGAATACTCGCTGCTCGAAGGGGCGGTGCGGGTCAAGAAACTGCCCGATCTGTGCCGCGCGGCCGGCGTTCCCGCCGTGGCCGTGACCGACACCAACAACATGTTCTGCGCGCTGGAATTTTCGGTTCTGGCGGCAGGGGCGGGGGTGCAGCCGATCATCGGTTGCCAACTGGATCTGGCCTACGATCCCGCCGCGCCCGGTGAACGCCCGCGCCAACCTGCGCCGGTGGTCCTGCTGGCGCAGAACGCTGCGGGCTACGGTAACCTGATGAAACTCAACTCCTGCCTCTACCTGGGCAAGGAGGGGCAACTGCCGCAGGTCACGCCCGAGGAACTGGAGGCCCATGCCGAGGGGCTGATCTGCCTGACCGGCGGGCCCGACGGGCCGGTGGGCCGGCTGTTGCAGTCGGGCCAGCGGGCGAAGGCCGAGGCGCTGGTCGCGCGGCTCGCCGCGGCCTTTCCGGCCCGGCTTTACGTCGAGTTGCAGCGCCACCCGGGTGAGGGCGGGCAGGTCACCGAGGCCGAAGCCGCGACGGAACGCGGCCATGTCGAGATCGCCTATGGGATGGACCTGCCGCTTGTTGCCACCAACGACGTCTACTTTCCCAAGTCCGACATGTACGAGGCGCATGACGCGCTGATCTGCATCGCCGAGGGCGCCTATGTCGACCAAGCGCAGGGCCGCCGCCGCCTGACGCCGCAGCATTACTTCAAGTCGCCCGAGGAGATGGCCGCGCTGTTCGCCGACCTGCCCGAGGCCGTCGAGAACACCGTCGAGATCGCCCGGCGCTGCGCGGTCAAGGCCGAGAAGCGGAAACCCATCCTGCCGCGCTTTGCCGAGGACGAGGTGGAGGAACTGCGCCGTCAGGCGCGCGAGGGGCTGGCCGCGCGGCTGGCCGTCATTCCGCATGCCGCCTCGGTGGAGGAGTACGAGAAAAGGCTCGATTTCGAACTCGGGATCATCGAGGGGATGGGCTTCCCCGGCTATTTCCTGATCGTCGCCGATTTCATCAAATGGGCCAAGGATCACGGCATCCCCGTGGGGCCGGGGCGGGGCTCGGGGGCGGGCAGCCTCGTGGCCTATGCGCTGACGATCACCGACCTCGATCCCTTGCGCTATTCGCTGCTGTTCGAACGCTTCCTGAACCCCGAGCGGGTGTCGATGCCCGACTTCGACATCGACTTCTGCATGGACCGCCGCGAAGAGGTGATCCACTACGTGCAGGAGCGTTATGGCCGCGAGAAGGTGGCGCAGATCATCACCTTCGGCGCGCTGTTGTCCAAGGCCGCGGTGCGCGACGTGGGCCGGGTGCTTCAGATGCCCTATGGTCAGGTCGACAAGCTGTCGAAGCTGATCCCGGTCGAGGGGGTCAAGCCCGTCTCGATCGAGAAGGCGCTGGCCGACGAGCCGCGCCTGCGCGACGCCGCCCGGGCCGAAGAGGTGGTGGACCGTCTGCTGACCTATGGCCAGCAGGTCGAGGGGCTGCTGCGCAACGCCTCCACCCATGCCGCGGGGGTGGTGATCGGCGACCGGCCCTTGGACGAGCTGGTGCCGCTTTACCAGGATCCGCGGTCCGACATGCCCGCCACCCAGTTCAACATGAAATGGGTCGAGGCGGCGGGCTTGGTCAAGTTCGACTTCCTCGGCCTCAAGACGCTGACGGTGATCCAGAACGCGATCGACCTGATCCGCGCGGGCGGGCGTCAGCTGCACGAGGCGGCGGACGGCACGCGGCTTTACGATCCCGCGCCCGGCGCGGCGAACGACATCGGGCATATCCCGCTGGACGACGCCAGGACCTATGACCTTTACGCCAGCGCGCGCACGGTCGCGGTGTTCCAGGTGGAAAGCTCGGGCATGATGGATGCGCTGCGCCGCATGAAACCGACCTGCATCGAGGACATCGTGGCGCTGGTGGCGCTGTATCGCCCCGGGCCGATGGAGAACATCCCGACCTATTGCGAGGTGAAACACGGGCTGAAGCCGCTGGAATCGATCCACCCCACGATCGACCACATCCTGGCCGAGACCCAGGGCATCATCGTCTACCAGGAACAGGTGATGCAGATCGCGCAGGTTATGGCGGGCTATTCCTTGGGCGGCGCGGACCTGTTGCGCCGGGCCATGGGCAAGAAGATCGCCGAGGAAATGGCCAAGGAACGGCCCAAGTTCATCGAGGGCGCCAAGGCCACCCATGGCGTCGACGCGAAGAAGGCGGGCGAGGTCTTCGACCTGCTGGAGAAATTCGCCAATTACGGTTTCAACAAGTCGCACGCAGCGGCCTATGCGGTGGTCAGCTACCAGACTGCCTGGCTCAAGGCCAATCACCCGGTCGAGTTCATGGCCGGTGTGATGAACTGCGATATCCACCTGACCGACAAGCTGGCGATCTATGCCGAAGAGGTGCGGCGCGGGCTGGAGATCGAGATCGTGCCCCCCTGCGTGAACCGCTCGCAGGCCGCTTTCGACGTCAGGGACGGCAAGCTGGTCTATGCGCTGGGCGCGCTCAAGAATGTCGGAGTCGAGGCGATGCGGCTGATCGTCGAGGGCAGGGGGGATCGCCCCTTCGCCACGCTGTTCGATCTTGCCCGGCGGGTGGACCTCAAGCGGATCGGCAAGCGGCCGCTGGAAATGCTGGCCCGCGCCGGCGCCTTCGATCAGCTCGATCCGAACCGGGCGCGGGTGATGGCCAGCCTCGACGCGCTGGCCGCATGGTCGGCCGCGGTCCACGAACAACGTGCCTCGGCGCAGGTGTCGCTGTTCGGCGAGGCGGGCGACGACCTGCCCGAGCCGCGGCTTGCCCCCGCCGCCGACTGGCTGCCGGCCGAGCGGCTGGCCGAAGAGCACAAGGCGATCGGCTTCTACCTTTCGGGCCATCCGCTGGACGACTACCTTTCGGCGCTGAAACGCAAGGGCGTGCTCAGCATCGCGGGGGCGCGCGAGGCGGCCGAACGCAGCGGCGCGGCGGTGATGAAGGTGGGCGTTCTCGTCTCGGGCCTGCGCGAGATGAAAAGCGCCAAGGGCACCCGCTATTTCCGCATGGAGCTGTCCGACCCCACCGGCCAGTTGTCCGGCGTCGCCATGTTCCCGCGCGAAGAGGCCGACCTGATCGCGGCCCGCAAGGTCTTCGAGACGACCGACAAGGTGGTGGCGACGATCGAGGGGCGCTTCAACGAAGGGCAGTTCGACCCGATGATTCGCGGGATCGTTCCGATGGATGCCTCGATCGCAGATGCCGGTCCCGCCGGGCTGGAGATCACGGTCGAGACGCCAGAGGCGGTGCAGGGCGTGCGCAAGCTGCTGGACCAGATCGGCGCGGTGCCGCGCGGCCGGACGGGCGGGCCGATCCGGCTGCGGGTGCTGAACCTTGAACTTGACGTGGATGGCGCGATGCAGGTGCGCGATTGCTGCCTCGGGCTGGGCGGCCGCTATCCGGTCACGCCGCAGGTCAAGGGCGCGATCAAGTCGCTGCCGGGCGTGGCGATGGTAGACGATTTCTGACCGTCGCGCCCGACGCTACCAGTGCGGCGGTTTCTGATCGGCCAGCGGCACCGATCCGCCATCCTCGTATTCCCGCTGGGCCTCGCGCCCCAGCAGCATGTCCACCTGGCGGCGCAGCACCGCGATCTCGCGGCCCTGCCGCGCGACCTCGTCGGACAGGTCTTCGGCCTCGGCGATCAGCCGGGCGATCCGCTCTTCCAGCGCCGTCAGTTCCGTGTCCATGGTCATGCCTGCTCTCCCGCGCCACCTTGCCCCGCGTCCCCCCATCCGCTAGACCCCGCGCGGACAGCGAGAGGCAGGCGGCGAGACGCGCATGGCCAAGGATACCAAACCCCGGCGCCCCCGGGCCGAAACGCCCAAGGGCTTTCGCGACTATTTCGGCGCAGACGTGACCGAGCGCAAGGCGATGCTGGACAGGATCGCCGCGGTCTATGACCGCTACGGCTTCGATCCGCTGGAAACCTCGGCGGTCGAAACGCTGGACGCGCTGGGCAAGTACCTGCCCGATGTCGACCGCCCCAATGCCGGCGTCTTCGGCTGGCAGGAGGAGGACGGCGACTGGCTGGCGCTGCGCTATGACCTGACCGCGCCGCTCGCCCGCGTCGCCGCGCAATACCGCAACGAGTTGCCCACGCCCTATCGGCGCTACGCGATGGGGCCGGTCTGGCGCAACGAGAAACCCGGCCCGGGCCGGTTCCGCCAGTTCTATCAATGCGATGCCGACACGGTGGGCGCGGCCTCGGTGGCCGCCGACGCCGAGATCTGCGCGATGCTGGCCGACGCGCTGGAAGAGGTCGGCATCCCGCGCGGCGACTACATCGTGCGGGTGAACAACCGCAAGGTCCTGAACGGCGTGATGGAGGTCGCGGGCATCCTCGATCCCGCCGACCCCGAGAAACACGAGCACGAACGCGGCATCGTCCTGCGCGCCATCGACAAGCTGGACCGGCTTGGTGAGGATGGCATTCGGGAGCTCTTGGGCGAAGGCCGCAAAGACGATTCTGGGGATTTCACACAAGGGGCCAAGCTATCGAACGCGCAGGCCGAGGTTGTGATGCGCTTCGTCTCGGCAAAGCGAAGTGTCAAAGACAACTTCGCGCGCTGGGCCGGGCGCGTCGACAAAAATAGTACGGCGAAGTTTCTGATTGCCGCCGATGCAACAGATCGTCAGTTTCAGCAGGTTCTGGGCAAAGATTTTACTGAATGGCCCGAATATGGTCTGTGGAATGACGCGGTAGTTGAGTATCTGGGTGACCTCGTAACTGGATCGAAAACTGGCCAAGACGGAGTTGCCGAACTGCTGGAAGTCGGCAGCCAGTTAGCCGCCCAAGGCTACGGCCCCGACCGTATCGTGATCGACCCCTCCGTTGTCCGCGGCCTCGGCTATTACACCGGCCCGGTCTACGAGGCCGAACTGACCTTCGAGATCCTCGACGAAAAGGGCCGGCCGCGGCAGTTCGGCTCGGTCGCGGGGGGCGGGCGGTACGATGGCCTCGTGGAACGCTTTACCGGCCAGAAGGTGCCCGCGACGGGTGTGTCCATCGGCGTCGACCGGCTGCTCGCCGCGCTGCGCGCGAAGGGCCGGGCGGGGCAGAGCTTGCAGGGCCCCGTCATTGTCACCGTGATGGACCGCGACCGCATGGCCGACTATCAGACGATGGTGGGCGAGTTGCGCGCCGCGGGCGTCCGCGCCGAGGTCTACCTGGGCAACCCCAAGAATTTCGGCAACCAGTTGAAATACGCCGACAAGCGCAATTCACCCATCGCCGTCATCCAGGGCGGGGACGAGGCCGCGCGCGGTGTCGTGCAGATCAAGGACCTGGTCCTCGGCGCCCGGATCGCCGAAAGCGCCAGCCTCGAGGAATGGAAATCCCAGCCCGCCCAGTTCGAGGCCCCGCGCGCCGAACTGGTGGCGCAGGTGAAACGGCTGCTGGCCCAGAACGGGGACTGAACGCATGGCGTCCAAGGCCGAGGTGCTGGCGCAGGCCGAACGGCTGCACGCCTTCTTTCGCGATGCGGGCGCCGCGCCGGTGCAGACCGCGATCCTGCAGCCGGCCGGGACGCTGCTTGACCTTTACGGCGAGGATATCCGCGCGCGCGCCTATGTGACCTCGGACGCGCTCAGGGGCGAACAGATGCTGCGCCCGGACTTTACCGTGCCCGTGGTGCAGATGCACATGGAGGCCGGCGGCGACCCGGCGCGTTATACCTATTGCGGCGAGGTCTTCCGCCGGCAGGAACGCGATCCGAGCCGTCCGAACGAATATATCCAGGTGGGCTACGAGCTTTTCGGCAGCGAGAATCCGGCCGAGGCCGATGCCGAGGTCTTTGCGCTGTTCTCCGAGGTGTTGTCGCCGCTGGGGCTGCGCGCGGCGACCGGTGATATCGGGCTCTTGCTGGCGGCTGTCGGGGGGCTTTCGATGACGCCCCGGCGCAAGGCGGCGCTGCGGCGCCATGTCTGGCGGCCGCGCCGGTTCCGGGCGCTGCTTGACCGGTTCGGCGGCCGCGCCCCGGTGCCCGAGCCCCGCAGGCGCCTGCTGGCCGAGATGGAGGCGAAGGGGGCCGAGGCGATCCTGGATGCCGCCGGTCCCGAGATCGGCCTGCGCTCGCGCGCGGATGTGGCCGCGCGGCTTGATGCCCTGGCGCAGGACGCGGCCGAGCCGCCGATCTCGCCCGCCGAGGTCGAACTGCTGGACGACATGCTGTCGATCCGCGAAACCTGCCCGAACGCGCTGGCCCACATGCGCGACATCGCCGTGGACCTGCCCGCCATCGCCCCCGCCCTCGACCTGATGGAGGCGCGGCTGGACGCGCTTGCGGCGCTGGGGATCGACGTGGACCTGCTGGAGTTCGAGGCCAGCTACGGGCGCACCACGATGGAATACTACGACGGCTTCGTCTTCGGCTTTTTCGCCGAGACCCGGCCCGACCTGCCGCCGGTGGCCTCGGGCGGGCGCTATGACGCGCTGACCCGCATCCTGGGGCAGGGCCGCGCGGTGCCCGCGGTCGGCGGCGTGATCCGCCCCGAACTGGTGCTGGCGCTGACCCGGGAGGGCGGGCAATGACGCTGAAGCTGGGGGTGCCGTCCAAGGGGCGGCTGATGGAAAAGACCTTCGACTGGTTCGCCGGTCACGGGGTCAACATCCGCCGCACCGGGTCCGAGCGCGAATATTCGGGCGCGGTCGAGGGCGTCGAGGGCATGGAACTCGTGCTGCTGTCGGCGGGTGAGATCCCGCGCGAACTGGCGGCGGGGCGGATTCACCTTGGCGTCACGGGGTCGGACCTGGTGCAGGAACGGATCGCCGACTGGGAAAGCCGGGTCGTGGCGCTGGAGCCGATGGGCTTCGGCTTTGCCGACCTGGTGATCGCGGTGCCGCGCTGCTGGGCCGATGTCGACACGCTGGACGATCTCGACGCGGCGGCGGCGGCGTTCCGGGCGGCGCACGGGCACCGGCTGCGGGTCGCCACGAAATACCACCGGCTGGTGCGGGATTTCCTGCGCGAGGCCGGTGTGGCCGATTACCAGCTGGTCGACAGCCAGGGCGCGACCGAGGGCACGGTGAAGAACCTGACCGCCGAGGCGATCGCCGACATCACCTCGACCGGCGAGACGCTGCGCGCCAACCACCTGAAAATCCTGTCGGACGGGCTGATCCACCGCAGCCAGGCGACGCTGTTCAAGTCGCGCGAGGCCATGTGGGACGATGCGGCGCGTGACAGTTTTCGCGCGCTGGCCGCGCGTCTGGGGCTGGACGCCTGAGGGACGCCGGGCATTTTCGACGGGGCATGGTGCCCAAGACGTGGCGCCCGGCCCCTGCGCCTTACCTTACCCCGATCTCGGCCAGCGCCGCCATCAGGCGGGGCGGCAGGTCGTCCTCCTGCGCGCGGCCCTCGGGCAGGTCGCGCGGCGCGTCCGCCGCCCGCAGGTAGCGCCAGCCCTGGAAGGGCCGTTTCGGCATAGCCTCGGTCCGCAGGACCGCCGGGTCCAGCACGATCCCGCAGCGGTCGATTCCATCCGCCCCGGTCACCTGGTCAAGCCGGACGATCCGCTGGCGCGCGAGGATCACGCCCTTGAACACCCAGTAGAGCGAGCCGCCCGCCAAGAGCTCGTCCACCCGTTTCGGCCACATCCGGGTGACGTGGCGGGGCAGCCCGTCAGGGCCCTTGGCGCGCGCCGTCTTCTGCCAGTCGATCAGGTCCTCGACCCGCTCGGCCCCGACGCAGAGCTTCACCAGATTGACGTGGCCGCCCGCCATGCTGTGCCCCAAGATCCTGTTGATGGACGTCAAGCTTAGTCTAGTTGTTGCGGAGTTCAAGGCGACATCCTATTCTTGACACCCTTCCCCGAGCCCCCGAGGACACCCAAGATGAGCCGTTTCTCCGCCCCCATCGCCGACCAGATCTGGGACATGAAGTACCGCCTGAAGAAGGCCGACGGCACGCCGGTGGATCTGACGGTGGAAGACACCTGGCGCCGCATCGCGCGCGCGCTGGCAGAGCCGGAGCAGGACAAGGCCGGCTGGGAAGAGCGGTTCTATTCCGCGCTTGAGGATTTCCGCTTCCTCCCCGCGGGCCGGATCACCGCCGGGGCGGGCACGGGCCGTGCGGTGACGCTGTTCAACTGCTTCGTCATGGGGACGATTCCCGACAGCATGGGCGGCATCTTCGAGGCGCTGAAGGAAGCCGCGCTGACGATGCAGCAAGGCGGTGGCATCGGCTACGACTTCTCGACGATCCGTCCCAGGGGGGCGGACGTGCTGGGGGTGGGGGCCGACGCCTCGGGGCCGCTGTCCTTCATGGACGTGTGGGACGCGATGTGCCGCACCATCATGTCCGCGGGCAGCCGCCGGGGCGCGATGATGGCCACGATGCGCTGCGACCATCCGGATATCGAGGCCTTCATCACTGCCAAGCAGGATCCGGCGCGGCTGCGCAACTTCAACCTCTCGGTGCTGGTGAGCGACGCCTTCATGGAGGCGGTCAAGGCCGATGGCCCGTGGGAGGCGTTGTTGCATAAAGGTGGCTTGAGGCATGACTTCCCCTTGCCCCTTCCGGTTCAGGCCACGCGGACGATCTCGGCGGTGCCGAGGGCATTGA